>NZ_JH976208.1:734706-735686 GCF_000306035.1 Acidocella sp. MX-AZ02 | reverse complement strand
GGCGGCGGCGGCGCTGCTGCGCCGGCTCGGGCGGCGGCGGGTGGGGCTGCTGGCCGGGCCGGCGCACTCCCCCAGCGCCACCAGCCGGCAAGAGGGGTTTCTGGAGAGCTGGGCGCCGCAGACACCCTTATGGATCCGCGAGGCGCCGTTCACGCTGGATCTGCCGCGCCAGGCGGTGAAAGCCCTGGCCGACCCGGCGCTGGATGCGGTGTTTGCCGCGAGCGATGTGATGGCGATCGGCGCGCTGCGCACGCTGCACGAACTCGGGCGGCGGATTCCGGAGGATGTGATGCTGATCGGCTATGACGACATACCCTGGGCGGCGCTGGTGGAGCCGCAGCTCACCACCATCCGCCAGCCGGTGGCGGCACTCGGCGAGTGCGCGGTGGCAACGTTGGAGGCGCGCATCGCCGCCCCGGACAGCCCGGCCGTGCACCATATTCTACCGATCAGCCTGATCGAACGGGCATCGACCATCATGTCGGGAGGGACAGCACGTGCTCGTCATCGGTAGCGCCAACATGGATGTCGTGGTGCGGGCGGACCGCGCCCCGGCGGCGGGGGAGACGGTGCTGGGGCTGGATTACGCCCTGTATCCCGGCGGCAAGGGCGCCAACCAGGCCATCGCCGCCCGCCGCGCCGGCGCGCAGGTGAAATTTTGCGCCTGTCTCGGCGAGGATGCGCATGGCGCGGCGCTGCAAGCCGCGCTGGCGGCGGACGGGGTGGAGCTGTCCGGCCTGCGCCATTGTGAAACCCCAAGCGGTGTGGCGCTGATCACGGTGGAGGCGAGCGGGGAGAGCCGCATCATCGTCGTGCCCGGCGCCAATCATCGCCTCACCCCGGAGATGCTGCCCGCGACCATCCCGCCCGGGACGCTGCTGCTTGCCCAGCTGGAAGTGCCCATAGAGACCGTCCTGGCCGGGGCGGCGAAAATCCGCGCCGCCGGCGGCTGCGTGGTGCTCAACCCCTCCCCTGTCGCG
>NZ_JH976208.1:662629-734606 GCF_000306035.1 Acidocella sp. MX-AZ02 | reverse complement strand
CCCATGACATCACCCCGCTCGACACCACCGCCTGCGGAGATGCCTTCGCCGGCGCCTTCGCCGCGGCGCTGGAGGAGGGCGCGGCGCTGGCGCAGGCGGTGCGCTTTGGCAACGCCGCCGGCGCCCTGGCGGCGCTCACCCGCGGCGCCCAGCCCTCTTTACCCCGACGCGACGCGATTCTCGCCCGCCTCGCTTTATCCCCCTGACGGAGTTCCGCCATGCTGCACGGTATCGATCCCTTGCTCACCGCCGACCTGCTGCACGCTTTGCGCGCCATGGGCCATGGCGACAGCATCAGCCTTGTCGACGCGAATTTCCCCGCCACCAGCTGCGCGCGCCGGCTGATCACCCTGCCGGCGTTGGACATCGACCGCGTGTTCGAGGCGGTGCTCAGCGTGCTGCCGGTGGATGATTTCATCCCGCTGCCGCTTTTGACCATGCAGGTTGTCGACGCGCCGCAGGAGGTGCCGGAGGCCGTGGCGCAGATCCGCCAGATCGCGCAGGACAACGGCGTCAGCGCTGATCGGCTGGGCACGATCAGCCGTGAGGCGTTTTACGACCAGGCCCGCGCCAGCTACTGCATCGTGCAGACCGGCGACAGGCGGCTTTATGCGAACGTCATCATCACCAAGGGGGTGATCCGGCTCTGAATTGGCTCGATATGCGCGCAGCACTCGGCTGCATGACCAACGAAGCGCCGGGCGCATGGTTGCTTTTCCGCCTCAGGGTATGGCGCAGTTTTGGTTTCGCGAGGAACCGCATCCTCGAAGGTTTTCATGCCGCACGGACGGCGCCTTTGGCGATGTGCGCATTTCGCCGGGACGTGGCGGCGTTGCCATTGCCTGGCCGTCCGCTTAATCTGGAAAATCTTGGGAACGCTCGACCAGACCGGCATAGTTCATGCCGGGCGCGACGCGGCATGTTTTAGTAAAGAGCCTCATAATGAACGACGTGACGGCTTGGCTGTCCAACGCACATCCGGTTGACAAGAAAAACGCCGCTGAGACGGTTTTTGATGACATACGTTCCGCCATCACCGCGGGGCGTTTGCCGGTGGGGGCGCGTCTGCCTTCCGAGGTGCAGCTGGCACGCGGCTACCAGGTAAGCCGCCCCGTGATCCGCGAAGCATTGCGGTCATTGCAGACTTTGGGCCTGACCCAGACCCGCACCGGCAGCGGCACGTTTGTGGTCACGGCGGCGCCCGACCCTAAGCTCAGCTATGGGACATATTCAGCCCGTGACCTGATCGAGGCGCGCCCGCACATAGAAGCGCCAGCCGCGGCCTTGGCCGCGCGGCGCCGCAATACGGCGCAGGCCGCCAGGCTTCTGGATTTGTGCGATCAGATGGAGCGCGAGGAGGATCTTGGCGCGTGGGGCGGGTTGGATGGCGCGTTTCACAGCCTGATCATCGAGGCCTCGGGAAATGCCGTGTTCGGCAAAATTCTGGGCGATATTCAAAATGCGCTGCTGCGGCAATCGGCATTGCTCAATCTGATGGCGCATCGGCGGGAAGCCTCGAATGTCGAACACCGCCGGATCGCCGAGGCGATCGCGGCGGGGCTTGAGCGTGAGGCTCAGGACGCCATGAGCGCCCATCTCACCCAGGTCAAGAATGTCCTGAACGACATTATCGACCGGACCCAGGCGGTTGAGTGACGGGGGCTAGCTGGTTGAGCAGCCGCTCGGGCGTTAAGAGCTCGTTGAGCTCGGCGGCGGAGAGATAGCCGCCCTCGAGCGTGACATCCACGATCGTACGGTTGGTCTCCAGGGCCTGCTTGGCGATCTTGGTGGCTGCCTGATAACCGATGAAAGGGTTGAGAGCCGTCGCGAGCCCGATGGAGTCCCGCACCCGCTGGGCCATCACCGGTTCATGGGCGGTGATGCCGTCAACGCAGCGCGTGGCCAGGGTGCGGCAGGCGGCGGAGAGGGCGAGCAGGCTATCGAGCAGGGAGCGCGCGATGACGGGTTCGAAAGCGTTGAGCTGAAGCTGCCCGCCTTCGGCCGCCATGGTGATGGTCATATCATTGCCGATGACCGTGAAAGCCACCTGGTTCACCACTTCGGGAATGACCGGGTTGACCTTGCCCGGCATGATGCTCGAACCTGCTTGCATCGGAGGAAGGGAGATTTCGCCCAGTCCGGCGCGCGGGCCTGAGGACAGCAGGCGCAAATCGTTGCAGGTTTTAGATAGCTTGACCGCGACACGCTTGAGAACGCCGGACAGATGCACGAAGGCGCCGGGGTCCTGGGTTGCTTCGATGAGATCGCTGGCGGTCACCAGCGGGCGGCCGGTGAGCCGGACGAGATGAGCACAGGCCCGCGCCGCATAGCCGGCCGGCGCGTTGAGGCCGGTGCCGATCGCGGTCGCACCGAGATTGATTTCGTGAAGCAAGGAAGCTGATTCGATTAGCCGCGCCCGGTCTTCGCCAAGCATCACCGCGAAGGTGCGGAATTCCTGGCCGAGCGTCATGGGCACGGCATCTTGCAACTGGGTCCGGCCGATTTTTAGCAGCCCCTGAAAAGCCTGGGCTTTGCGTTCAAAGGCTTGTTGCAGAACATCCATTGAGGCGGCGAGGTCGTCCACCGCCTCGATCAGGGCGATGTTGAGCGCCGTGGGATAGGCATCGTTGGTTGATTGGCTGAGATTGACATGGTCGTTGGGATGAAGCCGGGCATAATCGCCCCGCTGACTGCCCAGCACCTCGAGGGCGCGGTTGGCGACCACCTCGTTGGCATTCATGTTGGTGGAGGTGCCGGCGCCGCCCTGGATGACATCGACCACGAACTGATCACGCAGCGCGCCGGCCCGGATGTCCTGGCAGGCCTGGGCGATGGCCGCAAATCGCTCGGCGTCGAGCAAACCGAGTTCGTGATTGGCGCAGGCGGCCGCCTCTTTCACGAACATCAAGCCCCGGATCAGGTGGGGGTAATGGCCGATCGGGATGCCGGTGATCTGGAAATTCTCCACCGCCCGGGCAGTGTGAACGCCCCAATAGACGTTGGCCGGAATCTCCTTGGGCCCCAGGAGATCATGTTCGATACGCGGTGCAACCATGGTCGTTTCCTTTTGTTTATGCATTTTCGATCTGTAAAGCTGTAAGACCAATTTTCAGGTACCCTCGTCGTTTCGGGGCGTCAATTGATGGGATGAGCTTTTGCAAGGATGGCAGGACTTCAAAAATAAGCCTTGCTGTTAAGCTGTAATACAGATATGGAGCCCCCGGCGTTGCGCCGGCTTCATATGGGCCGTGCTGTGCCGGGAAGCGCCGGCACCGGTTGATGACGCCCACGAAGTACAACCCCATGGAGAGGGATAATGTCAGAGGAAACAAAGGCTTACGAAAAAGCTGTGCAAAAAATAGAAATTGCCGAGGATGCGGGCTACCGAAAGGCGCTGAAACGCCGGCAGATTCAGATGATCGCGGTTGGCGGGGCGATTGGCACGGGGCTGTTTCTGGGAGCCGGCGGGCGGTTTGCGCTGGCCGGGCCGGCGCTGGTGTTTGTTTACGCGCTCTGCGGCTTTTTCGCCTTTCTGGTGATGCGCGCTTTGGGTGAATTGATCATGCACCGCCCCAGCTCGGGTTCATTCGTCTCTTATGCACGGGAGTTCTATGGCGAGAAAATGGCTTTCACGGTGGGGTGGATGTATTGGCTGAACTGGGCCATGACATCGGTGGCAGATGTCACCGCCGCGGCGCTCTATATGAATTTCTTCCAGCATTATGTGCCCTGGCTGCAGGGCATTCCGCAATGGGTGTTCGCCCTCTCGGCGCTGCTGCTGGTGCTGGGCATGAATTTGCTGTCGGTGAAGGTATTTGGCGAGCTGGAATTCTGGTTCAGCCTGCTCAAAGTGTCGTCGCTGGTGGTGTTTCTGGCCGTCGGTATTTATTTCGTCGTCAGCGGTACGCCCATTGACGGCCATACCCCGGGGCTGAGCCTGATTACCGGCAATGGCGGCTTTTTTCCGCACGGCGTCCTGCCGGCGTTGATCATCGTGCAGGGCGTGGTGTTCGCCTATGCCGCGATCGAGGTCATCGGCACGACGGCTGGGGAGAGCGAAAATGTTCAGGCGGTGATTCCCGGCGCCATTCGGTCGGTGGTTCTGCGCTTGGTCGTGTTTTACGTGGGCTCGGTGCTGCTGCTGGCGGTGCTGCTGCCTTATACGGCCTATAGCGCCGGCGAGAGCCCGTTTGTGACCTTCTTTGGCAAGCTTGGGTATAACGACGTGGCCATCATCATGAATTTGGTGGTGTTGACGGCGGTGCTGTCCTCTCTCAACGCGGGTCTTTATTCCACCGGCCGGATTTTGCACGCGCTGGCCGCCTCGGGCTCGGCGCCGGCCGTGTTGATGAAGATGAACAAGGCCGGTGTGCCTTATATCGGGGTGGCCGTTACCGCCGTGGTGACCATGATCGGCGTCGGGCTCAATGCCATCGTGCCCTCCTCCGCGTTCGAGATCGCGCTCAATGTCGCGGCGTTGGGCATTATTTCCGCATGGGGCGTCATTATCCTGTGCCAGCTCAAGCTTTGGCATAAAGCCCGGCGCGGCGAGATGACCCGGCCGGCCTTCCGCATGATGGGCGCGCCTTACACGGGCATTCTCACGCTGGTGTTTCTGGCCGGGGTGCTCGTGCTGATGGCGTTCGATTACCCGACCGGCACCTGGACGATGGCGTCTCTTATTGTCATCGTGCCGCTGCTGGCTGTGGGCTGGCATTTGATGCGCCACCGCCGCGCGCAGGCGGCAGTGGTGAAGTTTCAAACTGAGCAGGAGCCGGCGTGAGCCTTGACGATGCCAAACCACTGGTGGCGGTTATCGCCACTGGTGGAACAATTGCCAGCCAGCGTGGGGCCAGCGGCGCGAGCGCGCCCACGCTGACGGGAGAGAGCCTGCTGGCGCTGGTGCCCCATGACGGGTGCCGGCTCCGCATCCTGGATTTGATGGCCAAGGATTCCGCGAGCCTCACGCTCGATGATCTACAACGGATCAGCGACGCGGTGCAGGCACAGCTGCACGACCCCGATGTGGCAGGGGTGGTGGTTTTGCACGGCACGGACGCGATGGAGGAAACCGCGCTGCTGGTGCATGTGCAGCGGCATCTGACCAAGCCGGTGATCTTCACCGGGGCGCAATTTACCTCGGACCATGCCAAGCCGGACGGCCCGGCCAATCTTGCAGGCGCGATTGCGGCGGCACTTCGCCCCGCGCATGCGGCACAAGGTATTTTGCTTTATTTCGATGAAAAGCTGCTGCCGGTCTGGGGTGTTTATAAATACTCCACCGAAATGGCCGATGCCTTCCGCCAGGCCCGGCCGATGGCATCGCCGGAAAGCCTGGCCCTTGATGGGGACGTTGGGACGGTCCGTGTCGATATCGTCGCGGTTTATCCGGGGTGCGACCAGACACATCTGCAAGCAAGCCTGGCGGCTGGGGCCGATGGCATCGTTCTGGCCGCGTTGGGCTCGGGCAATGCCAATCCGCAGTTGGTGGAGGCGGTCCGGCAGTGCACGGCACGCGCTGTGCCGGTGGTGGTTTCCAGCAGGGTGCCGAATGGGCTATTGACCAGCTCCTATGGCGGCGGCGGCGGCGGGCATGATCTGGCGGCGGCGGGAGCCATTCAGGCCAGCATCTTGCGGCCCGGCCAAGCTCGGATTTTACTGGCGGCCCTCATTGCGGCAGGGCGCGACAAACAGCAGATGCGCGCGACGTTTGGCCAGGACATGTCTATCATTCCGGCGTGAAACGCCTGCCGTGATGTCCGCTCCGCGTAAGCATCCGGCGTCAGCGGCAGCAGGTTGATCAGGCTGCGCCGGCGATGCCGGATGCTTACACAAATGCCAGCGCACCAACGGGTTTCTTGAATTTCTGATGCGTATCAATGCCGCGATTCCCGCCGCTCTGGATGTCCATCAGATGATGAACAACTACGCCACGCCCCCTACGATCAAGACTTGACTGGCCCGGCGGCCGTATTGACATGTTCATCGACACACACAACGAAAATCCAAAACCGTATCGGTGGGTAAAAGCCGAAGACTAGATCTTGGCTTCGGTCAAACGATTCTAACACGAGATAACGAAACGAATTTCAGCTTCGGATGAATAGAGTAAGTATTTTCATACGACTATCGAACAAACGCGTCGTGCAAAATGGGATTGAGCCCGGTAATGGCGATTTGAACGCCGATCCCCAACAGCAAAAAGGCGACCATTCGCGAGACGATGATTTGCCCTGACTGGCCCAGAATGCGGACCATGCGGTCCGACGCGCTGTAGCAAATCCAAATTACCAGCGCATTTGCGAGCACTGCCAACGCGTCTGCTGCATAAAATATCCATGCTTGCGCCCAGCCATCTGGTCGACCCGTTGCCAGGGAAATTGTAACGGCGATCGTCCCGGGTCCGGTGGTGAAGGGTAGCGTGAGAGGGAAAAAAGCATAGCTCGCCAAATCCTGGTCCGCGGCCGCGGCCACTGCTTCAGCGTCTTTTTGTTTCCGCTTGGTCCCGCTCTCTGGGGCATTCAGCATTTCATACGCCCGAACCGACACCACCAATCCTCCGGCGATACGTAGGGCGTTCATCGAAATGCCAAAAAAATTAAGTATGTAGGTGCCGGCCAAGAGCGCCGAAACCATAACAAAAAAGGAATAAAGCGCGACACGCTTGGCCAACCGGTGCCTTTGCGAGACATCTACGTTTCCCGCAACCTCATAAAAAATAATCGCGCCACCAAGCGGATTTATGATGGAAAAGAGCGCCGGAAATGCCAGAAGAAACGCCGATACCGCCTGATGCATACCCGCTCCCTTTCCTCAGAGGCCAGATAGTTCCTTAAATTCCTGTTCCGACAAGATCCTGATACCTAATTCGATCGCCTTCTTCGCTTTCGATCCTGCGTCCTCACCGACAACGACATAGTCTGTTTTTTTCGAAACCGAATCCGTAACCTTGGCTCCTAGCATTTCCGCACGTGCTTTGGCTTCAGGGCGCGCGATTGAAAGCGTCCCGGTAAAAACAACCGTTTTGCCGGCGAAAATCGAATCCTCACCGCCTACAATCTCGGCATCAAGGACGCGGACGTTTTGCTCCAGCGCAGCGAGCGTATCCAGGTTATGACTCTCGCTGAAAAATGCCAATAATTCATGAACAATTGCGGGGCCAATTCCGGAGATTGAGCCTAATTCCAACCTTGCGTCCGAGCCGATTACCTGTGCCGCAAGCATGGACTCTTTCCATATCTTGTAAGAGCCATAATGCTTCGCCAGAAGCTTGGCGTTATTCTCGCCGATGCGGCGTATGCCAAGCGCGAAGATGAAGCGAGCCAAATCCATGTCTCGGCGCGCTTCGATGGCCGCAGACAGCTTGGCCGCCGAAAGCGCACCCCAGCCCTCACGTTTCGCGACAATGCTTTCAAGCGCGGGCAATTTGAAAACATCCGGCGGTCCATCAAGTAAACCCGCCTCATGAAATTCGCTGATTGTCTTTTCGCCCATGCCTTCAATATCAAACGCCGCACGGGAACAAAAATGGATGAGCCGTTCGACGATTTGCGCCGGGCAGGTCAAACCTCCCGTACAGCGTCTGACGACGTCGTCATCGTCCCGGACAGCCAATGCACCACAGGCGGGGCAATGGTCTGGAAAAAGGAAGGGTTCAGCTTTCTCGCCGCGCTGGAGCACCCGCAAGATTTGAGGAATCACGTCTCCCGCGCGGTGCAACTCCACGATATCACCAATACGGAGATCCTTGCGTTCGATCTCGTCTTCATTGTGCAGGGTCGCGTATGTTACTAGCACGCCGCCGACATTCACCGGTTTGAGCCGGGCGCGAGGCGTGAGGGCACCGGTCCTTCCCACCTGAATTTCTATATCTTCCAGAACTGTGCTTGCTTTTTCAGCCGGGAATTTCCACGCCACCGCCCAACGCGGTGCACGACCGACAAAGCCTAGGCGATTTTGCAAGCCGAGATCATTCACCTTATAGACGACACCATCGATATCGTAAGGCAGCTCAGCGCGCTTCTCCCCTATTTCGGTCTGGAAATCTTCAGTACCGCTCTCATTCACCAGGCGGGAAAGCGGATTGACCTGAAAGCCCCAACGCCGGAGCGTTGCCAGATACTCCATATGCGTTTGCGCCACGGACACCGAGGTTTCGCCCTGCGCGTAGACATAAAGCGACAATTTTCGTTTCGCTGTAATGGACGGGTCCAACTGGCGAAGGCTTCCCGCAGCCGCATTGCGCGGGTTGGCAAACTGGCGTTCCTGCGAGGCGTTCAGCGCCAGAAAATCCGCCTTCATCATATAGACTTCGCCGCGGATTTCGATGAACTCAGGCGCATCAGACGGCAATTGGCGCGGCAAGCCGTCCAGCGTCAAGATGTTCGCTGTTACGTCCTCACCCTCACTGCCATCTCCGCGCGTCGCCGCGCGCACGAATTTGTGGTGCTCATACACAAGGGAGATCGACAAACCATCCATCTTTGGTTCGGCGACGAACTCAAGCGCATCTTCCTTCAACCCCAGAAAACGCCTGATCCTTAAAACAAACTCCTCGAATTCTCGGGCGTTGAAAACATTGTCTAATGACAACATCGGCGTCCGGTGAAGAATTTTCTTGAAACCGGAGGCCGGCTTTGAGCCGACTTGCTGCAGCGCCTTCGCGTCGCCGCGCCATTCGGGATGAATCGCAAGTATCGCCTCGGCCTCTTTACGCAGGGCGTCATACGCCGCATCCGGCATGGTCGGCGCGTCTTGCGTATGATAGGCTATATTGGCGGCCTCAATTTGTGCCAATAAACGCAGAAAATTATCTCGGTCTGTCATTTCGTTAAAAGGCTCTCGGCCGCTTGGCGTGCGGCCTGCGTCACGCTTTCGCCGGACAGCATGCGCGCAATCTCCTCGCGCCTTTCCTCATCATTCAACATCTTCACGTCCGTCACGGCCCGGCCGTCTATTTCCAGTTTCTGCACGCGCATCTGCGCGTGGGCCCGCGCGGCCACCTGCGGCGAATGTGTCACCACCAGCACCTGCACCTCGTCGGCAACGCGCGCCAGCCGCTCACCCACGGCAGCCGCCGTCGCGCCGCCAATGCCGGAATCCACCTCGTCGAAGATCAGGGTTTCATTATCCGATCCTGCTGAAAGGACCACTTTCATGGCCAGCATCAGGCGGGACAACTCGCCGCCAGAGGCGATTTTATCAAGAGCGCCTGGCAATTCTCCAGGGTTAGTGGATATCAAAAAACGTATCGCGTCAGTTCCCCGCGGCCCCCATTGCGCCTCTGGCAAGGCACTCGTTTCAACCACAAACCTGGCCCGCTCCAGTTTCAGGGGTGGCAGTTCAACCGCAATCGCCGCCTCCAGCTTGCGCGCGCTCACCTCTCTTTGTTGCGATAAGTTAGCGGCTAAATGGATATAAGCGTCGCGCAGTTTTTGCGTTTCCGCCGATAATTGCGCAAGTCCGGCAACACCACTTTCCAAAGCGCTGAGGCGTTCCCGCAGCGATTGAAAGAATGCCGGCAAATCCGCCACCTGTACCCCATGCTTGCGCGCCGCAGCCCGCAAGGCAAACAACCGCTCCTCCGTCGCTTCCAGGGCCCGCGGATCGTCTTCCTCGGCGGAAGCCAAACGCTCCAGAAAATCTTCCGCTTCAGCCAGCGCGACCTCAGCCCGCTCTATGGCCGCGATGGCAGGACCGGCAGGATTGACGTGGCCCGCCGGCACGGTCACCCGGACAATGGCCCGAGCCGCCGCACGCAAAGCCGCCGCCGGCCCGGCCTGACGACGGTCCTTCGGGCGCAGCTCCGCGATCGCGCTCGCGATCGCCTCGGCACGCCGTTCTCCGGCCTGCAGGCGCAAGCGTTCGGCGGCAAGAGCTTCCTCCTCGCCATCCACCGGCGCTAGCTTTCCTAATTCCGCCGCGGCATGACGCAGAAACTCTTCTTCCTTCGCGGCGTCTTCGATTTTTTGATGGGCCTCAGCAAGGCGCGCCGCCGCGTGCCGCCAGGCTTTGTAGGCGGCGGCGACCAGCTCACGCCCTGCTTCGGGAACCCCGAAGGCATCCAGCAACGCCATATGGTGGGCGGGGTCAGCCAGCCCGACCTGTTCATGCTGCCCTTGCACCTCGATCAGCGACGCGGTGAGGGTTTTCAAAAACCCGGCGCTGACCGGTTGATCGTTGACCAGAGCCCGGGAACGGCCATCCCGCGAGACAATACGGCGCACGAGGATATCTTCGCCGGAATCGAGCCCTTGCTCAGCGAGCAGCCTATGAACGGCATGCCCCGGCGCGGCCGAGAAGCTGGCGGCCACCACAGCCTGAGCGGCACCGGCGCGAATCAGGCCCGAATCGGCCCGGGCGCCCAAAACCAGGCCGAGACTATCCAGCAGAATGGATTTTCCGGCGCCGGTCTCACCGGTCAGCGCTGTCAGTCCGAAGGAAAAATGCAGATCGAGCCGCTCGATCAGCACCACATCGCGGATCGAGAGGCTATTCAGCATTGCCTATCAGAAGGGCCAGTACCAATGGTGCCTCGGCTTGCTCGGCGTTGGGGCCACGGCATCCGTGTTCGCGGACGCTTCGTCTGCCTTATTCACCAGCCCATGAGCCTTCAACTTATCGTAAGCGGCCTTATACCAGGAGCTGCCAGGATAGTTATACCCCAAGACCGACGCGCTACGAATCGCCGCATCGGGCAGCCCAAGGTCGAGATCGACCTCCACCATGCGCTCCAGGGCTTCCGGGGCGAAGGTGGTGGTCTGATAGGAATTCGCCACGGTCTGGTAGCGGCCAATGGCCGCAGCATAGAGATGCTGCTTCTCGTAAAACCGACCGATCACCATTTCATGGCCAGCCAACCGATTATAGGCGAGGCGCATTTTTATCCGCGCATCGCGCGCATAGGCGCTATCCGGAAAGCGGGTCACCACGTCTTGGAGAGCCTGAATCGCTTCGTATGTCGTGGTTTGGTCGCGCTGCACATCGTCAATCTGCTCGTAATAGCAGAGCGCCTTCAGATAATAGGCGTAGGCGACTTCCCCATCCTCGGGGTGCAGCTGGATGAAGCGATTCAGGGAGCTGATCGCGTCATCATAGTCCATCTGCTTATATTGTGAGTAAGCCGCCAGGATCTCGGCATGGGTCGACCAGGTGGAGTACGGATAGGTTTCCTGCAAGGCGTTGAAATCGCCCACAGCCTTATCGTAGTCCCCGGCCTGCATCCGCTTCACACCCGCAGCATATGCCTGGTCAGGCGGGGGAACGTTACCGCTGGCGAAGTCCCCCAGCGACGCATCGCCCTTTTTGGAGCTTGAACAGGCCGCCAAGGCGAGGCCAAGAGCGAGCAGGGACAGGCGGACGAAGCCGGTACGAAGATGTGTCATTGCGTCCGGCTTATAGCAGTTAATCCACGAACATGAAGCCTGTAGACGCTCCTGCCGAGAGACCTCCCTCGCGATCGTACCTCCCAACCTCCCTGACTGGCGCCAAGCCCTGACAGGCGTCCGCCGGACGCGGTGCCCACGAAGCCAAAAATGGCGGTTCTGCTTGACTTTGCGCCGATCCGGTCTAAACAGCTGGCTATCGTCAAACCGGACAATCCCCGAACTGAGTGGGGGGATTGTTTAGTCGTTGCCAGGCTCTGGCCGCGCATACCCGTCTCGGGCTGAAAGTTCAGCCTGTTTCAAGGACATATATAGCCACATGGCTTCTTCCTCCACTGCCCTGCGTCATTCCGACGCCCCGGCCTATACCGGCGCCGATGATTTCGCCGCCCTCCTGGATGCCTCCCTCGGCGGCAATGCCGGTTTTGAAGGTTCCGTCATCTCCGGCCGCGTGCTGCGCATCGATGACGATTACGTGATTGTCGATGTCGGCCTGAAGTCCGAAGGCCGCGTCCCGCTGCGCGAATTCGCCCCCGTCGGCGCCAAGCCGGAAGTGAACCCCGGCGATGTCTACGACCTCTTCATCGAGCGTTATGAAGACAAGGACGGCGCCATGGTGCTGTCCCGCGAGAAGGCCCGCCGCGAAGAGAGCTGGACCCAGCTTGAGAAGGCCTTCGAGGTCCAGACCCGCGTCAACGGCGTCATCCATGGCCGCGTCAAGGGCGGCTTCACCGTCGATCTCGGCGGCGCCACGGCGTTCCTGCCCGGCTCCCAGGTGGATATCCGTCCGGTCCGCGATGTCGGCCCGCTGATGGGTGTGGCCCAGCCCTTCCAGATCCTGAAGATGGACCGCCAGCGCGGCAACATCGTCGTCTCCCGCCGCGCGGTCCTCGAAGAGACCCGTGCGGAGCAGCGTTCCGAGCTGATCACCGGCCTCAAGGAAGGCCAGATCCTCGACGGCGTGGTCAAGAACATCACCGATTACGGCGCGTTCGTGGATCTGGGTGGCGTCGACGGCCTGCTGCACGTCACCGACATCGCCTGGAAGCGCATCAATCACCCGGCCGAGGCCCTGACCATCGGTCAGCCGGTCAAGGTGCAGGTGATCCGCTTCAATGCCGACACCCAGCGCATCTCGCTGGGCATGAAGCAGCTCGAGGCGGATCCGTGGGAAGGGGTGGACGTGAAGTACCCGCCGGGCATCAAGGTGACCGGCCGCGTGACCAACATCACCGATTACGGCGCCTTCGTGGAGCTGGAGCCGGGCGTGGAAGGTCTCGTGCACGTCTCCGAGATGTCCTGGACCAAGAAGAACGCCCACCCGGGCAAGATCGTCTCCACCTCGCAGGAAGTGGAAGTGGTCGTGCTGGATGTCGACGCCTCCAAGCGCCGCATCTCGCTGGGCCTGAAGCAGGTGCAGCGCAACCCGTGGGAAGAGTTCCAGGACGAGCACCCGATCGGGTCCATCGTCGAGGGCGAAATCCGCAACATCACCGAGTTCGGCCTGTTCATCGCAGTCGGCCCGGAGATCGACGGCATGATCCACATGTCCGACCTCTCCTGGGAAGAGACCGGCGAGGCCGCCATTGCCAAGTTCGGCAAGGGCGAAATCGTCAAGGCCAAGGTGCTGGACGTGGATGTCGAGAAGGAGCGCATCTCGCTCGGCATCAAGCAGCTTGAGGTCGACCCGGCCGCTGGCGTGCTGGATCGCATCCACAAGAACCAGATCGTCACCTGCACCGTGACCGCCGTGCAGAGCAACGGCATCGAGGTGAAGGTGGACGACGTGCTGACCGGCTTCATCCGCCGCGCCGAGCTGGCCCGCGACAAGGGCGAGCAGCGCCCCGAGCGCTTCGCCGTCGGCGACAAGGTCGATGCCAAGATCACCGCGGTGGACCGCGCGGCCCGCAAGCTGCAGCTGACCATCAAGGGCAAGGAGATCGACGAGGACAAGACCGCGATCGCAGAATATGGCTCCTCCGACTCCGGCGCCTCGCTGGGTGACATTCTGGGGGCGGCGATCCGTCGCCGTAACCAGCAGACCGAAGACTAATCCAGCCCGAACAGGCGTTGGATACGACCCGGCGGCGAAAGCTGCCGGGTTTTTTTGTTTTTTTAAGACAAATCTTTCTTAATGAAGCTGATTGATAAGGCGCAGCGTCGAACCAACCCAAAGGCGCGTGAATGCCCATGAAAACCCCGCTTCAGATGCTGCGCGCGGCTGCCGCGATGGAGGGTCTCTCAAAATCCTACGCGGTGATCGAATTCGCGCCGGCTTGATCGGCCAGGCACATCGGATTCTGGTGACGCCCGAGGAAGCCGCCTCCGCCGCCTATCGCGGCTTCTGGGCCAGCTTGGCGGCGGGCCAGCTCCAAACCGGGGAGTTTCACCGCCGCCGCAAGGATGGGCGGGATTTATGGCTGCAAGCCTCCTACGCGCCCATCCGCGGGCGCAGCGGCAAGGTCACACGGGTGATCAAGCTGGCGCTGGACACAACCGCGAGTCACGAGCAGGCCGAGGCGGATAAAAACTTGCTCAAAGCGCTCGACCGCTCCCAGGCGGTGATCAGTTTCCGGCCGGACGGCACCATCATCGAGGCGAACGAGAATTTTCTTGCCGCGATCGGCTATCGGCTGGACGAGATCCAAGGCCGGCACCACCGCATGTTTGTGGACGCCGCCTATGCGGCCAGCCAGGATTATGAAAATTTCTGGGCAAAGCTGGGAAAGGGAGAGTTTTTGTCCGCCGAGTATAAACGGATTGGCAAGGGCGGCCGGGTTGTCTGGTTGCAGGCAAGCTATAATCCGGTTTTTGATAATGCCGGCAAAGTTGCCAGAATTGTGAAACTCGCCACCGACCTCACCGCGCGCATGGAGAATGTTCGGGAGGTGGGGGCTGGGCTCGCCGCCCTGGCGCAAGGCGATCTGACCGCCGAGGTTAACCACAAGCTGCTGCCCTCCCTCGATACATTGCGGGTGGATTTCAACAACGCCCTGGCGACGCTGCGCAAAACGATGCAAGGGGTTGCCAGCGCGGCGGAAACCATCCTGGACAACGCGACGACGGTCAGCCAGTCCGCCGCCCAACTCTCCCAGCGCACCGAGCAGCAGGCCGCCAGCCTCGAGGAAACCGCCGCCGCGCTGGAGGAGATCACCGTCACCGTCCGCAAATCCGCGGGGAACTCCGCCGACATGCGCAATATGGCGGGCAAGGCCAGGGACGATACGGCAAATTCCGGCCAGGTGGCCGGCGAGGCCGTGCAGACGATGGGCAAAATCGACGAAAGCTTCACAAAAATCGCCAATATCATCGGCGTCATCGACGAAATCGCGTTTCAGACGAATCTGCTGGCGCTGAATGCCGGGGTGGAGGCCGCCCGCGCCGGCGAGGCGGGGCGCGGCTTTGCCGTTGTCGCCACCGAAGTACGCGCCCTGGCGCAGCGCTCCGCCGATGCCGCGAAAGAGATCAAAACGCTGATTGGCGAGGCGGGAGGGATTGTCGGCGCCGGGGTTAGCGCCGTGGCCGAGGCGCGGAAATCGCTGGAGCGGATCGCGGGGCATGTCGATGGCATCAACAGGAGCATCGGTGAAACCGCCGCCAGCGCCCAGGAGCAATCAACGGGGCTGGGTCAGATCAATAGCAGCATCGGCGAGATGGACCGGATGACCCAGGCCAATGCGGCGATGGCCCAGGAAGCGGCGGAGGCAAGCCAAAATCTGGAGAGAGCCGCCCAGGGCATTGCCGCGCAGCTGGCGCGCTTCAACACCGGAAAAGCTGGATCCGCAGCCGCCCCGAAACTGGCAGCACGCAAATCGGAGGCCTTACAGGCCAGAAAAACCTTGGAAACGGTCAGATAAACATTGCCGGCAGGGGCGTCAAAATAATCTCCAGAGCCCCATGCCAAAGGCTTTCCCCTAATGCGCCGCGAGCTGAAGCTCCGGCGAGTCCTGAATGAAAACCTCTTCGCCAACGAAAAACCTTTGCGGCGGGGAGGATGGCGGGGGGATCAGCGTTTTGACTGAGCCATCGGGCAACTGGACGATAATCTCGTCAGCCGATGAGGACGAGCCAACATCCCCCTGCCCCAGCGCCTGCATCACTGCCCCCAGAGCCTGTCCGCCGGAAACTTGGCGTACAACCAGAATTTTACCCCGCAAAGCGGCGCCGGAGCCAGACATAGCCTGGGGGGAGGATGGCGGCGCGGAACTGGCGCAGCCAGCCAGACAACCGGATAATATGATCAATGAAAACCAGGCACGATCCATATCTGGTTGCTAGCATGCGGCCCCGACAACCGATAGCGACAGAAGACGAGGTTTTTCTTGCCGCGAGTTTCCAGCTCGTTTAAGAGGTTATAGCGCCTTGTTTAAGCCATCATTGAGCTAAATAGTTCAAGTGGTGGCCAATAAATCGCGTGGAGGCTTAGATCTTGGGGGCTATCGGAAAGCTGGCAGTCAGCTTCACTCGGAAAGCTGCGAAATTCAGACCTGGGCTGGTTGCAGGATGCAGCAGCTTGGCTGTGCTTTCGGCATGCGCGGGTGGCCATAACAGCCGCACTGCCGCTGAATCCACGTCTTATTATCTTTCACACGCTGCCCATAATTATAATCCACCAGGCCCGCCAAGCGATCCATGGGGACCTTACATTAAAGACGCGGCAGCGCATTTCGATGTTCCGGCAATGTGGATCCGCCAGGTCATGCGCGTTGAATCAGGTGGGCATGAATATAGTGGCGGCCATCTGATCGTCTCGTCTGCCGGGGCAATGGGCCTTATGCAGTTGGAGCCTGGAACATACCAGGAGATGGCTGACCGCTACGGCTTGGGAAACGACCCGTTTAATCCCTATGATAATATCATGGCGGGCGCCGCCTATATCCATGAGATGTATCAGATCTACGGCTCGCCCGGATTTTTGGCGGCATATAATGCCGGCCCGGGGCGGCTGGACTCGTTCATCAATTATCATCGCCCTCTTCCAAGCGAGACGATCAACTACGTGGCTATGATCGCCCCCAATATTGGCGGTTATTACCCTCGTCGCAGGTCCGCTGCGGATGAGCTCGCCCTGAACACTGAGCCGATGGGACGTAGTGGCGGCATTCTGCCAGACGGGTTTACGCCGGTAGCGCCCACAGCATCGCAATTGTCCGCGCCGGTTGAGGTTGCTTCGCTTGCACCCCGCGCTGGGGCCGAGGACGATTCACCTGCGCCTGTTTCAATTCCCATCTCGTCCATCATGCCGGCACCTGTACAAACGGCGCAGATCCAAACTCAGACCATTACGCCTGAGCAAGCCCCTCCACAGGCCATTCCGGCCCCAGCGCCTCAGCGGGCACAAATCCCTGTGCGTGTCGCATCCGCGTCTACGTCGTCGATCTACGCGCCAAACGCCTTGCCGGTTCCGCCGCCGGCGCCCCCTCCGGTCATTCACAGGACAGAGGTGGCGTTCGCAAGTCAGGCGTTACCGGCCCCGCCCCCCCCGCCGGCACGGCATGGATTTTCCTTGGTCCCCTCCGCCATGGCGGCGACGCTGCCGACTCAGCCCGTGGATTTCAACTCGGGCAAGCATAGCTGGGGCATTCAGGTCGGGGCCTATGATAGCTCTTCCAACGCCAAGGCCGCGCTTGGCATGGCGGAACTGACCGGCGCGCAGATTTTGATGAAAGCCCAGCCGATGGTCATGACCATCCACACCGGCGATGGCACGAAATATCGCGCCCGCTTCGTGGGGCTGCATCATGACGAAGCGGTCAATGCCTGCAATCGGCTTTCCACCGGCCCAACGGGATGCGTGATCCTGTCGCCGGACGCGCAATCCTGACCCAGTCCCGGGGCGGCGTCCATGACGTCGGCCCCGGGAGCTTTTCTCCAGCTAAACGGCGCCGTTGGCGATCAACGCCATGCGAACGGCATCCTCAGGAACGTCTCCGCTCGTAAAAGCGCGGCCAATGCCGCGAGTCAGCACGAAATGGAGTTTTCCGTCGCGGTTCTTCTTGTCGAGCTTCATATGCGCCAACAACCTGTCCGCAGATAGGCCGGCGATGCGGGTGGGCAGCCCCACCCCAGCCAAATGCTGGGCGATGCGCGGCGCATCCTCCTGAGGGGCCAGCCCCAGCAAAGCCGAGAGATGCGAGGCCAGGACAAGCCCAATGGAAACGGCCTCACCATGCAGCAATTCGCCGCCATAGCCGGTCTCGGCCTCAAACGCATGCGCGAAGGTGTGACCCAGATTAAGAAGCGCCCGACCATCATTGGGTTTGGTTTCCCGCTCATCGTCGCCCACGACGCGCGCCTTGAACTGCACGGCATACTCGACTGCCTGCGCCAGAGCCTGCTTGTCGTCAGCCAA
Source organism: Acidocella sp. MX-AZ02 (assembly GCF_000306035.1). Classification (NCBI taxonomy): domain Bacteria; kingdom Pseudomonadati; phylum Pseudomonadota; class Alphaproteobacteria; order Acetobacterales; family Acidocellaceae; genus Acidocella; species Acidocella sp. MX-AZ02. The sequence goes on along the minus strand of NZ_JH976208.1, from coordinate 716,870 downwards.
CAAGGACGCGGCATGGGCCTCGCACCATTCATAGAAAGCCGGGTCGGCAATCAGGCCAGTTTTTACGATTTCCGCATAGCCGGCCCGGCGCTCGCGCGCCGGCAGCGTGTCCAGGATGCCAGTATCCGCCAGCACCACCAAAGGCTGATAAAAGGCGCCGACGAGATTTTTCCCGTGCGCGGAATTGATGCCGGTCTTGCCGCCAACTGAACTATCAACCTGGGACAGCAAGGTTGTCGGGATCTGAACGAAAGGAACGCCCCGCATAACGGAGGCCGCGGCAAACCCCGCCAAATCCCCGACAACCCCGCCGCCCAGGGCAATGATTGTGGTTCTGCGATCTATTTTCGCGGCCAGCATGTCTTCAACGAGCCGGTGCCAACATGCGAAACTTTTTGAAGCCTCCCCTGGTGGCACGATGAGGGCTTGATGGGCAATTCCCACCTCGTCAAGGCTCCCCTTCAAACCCGCCAAATGCAGATCGGCGACGGTTTGATCCGTGACGATGATGCAGCGGGGCTGGGGCAGCAAGGGCGCAATCAGTGCACCGGCACGCGCGAGCAAACCGTCTCCAATCACGACCTCATAGCTCGATTGGGACAGCGCGACGTCAACTTTTCGGGCCGCGCGATATTGTTCCAGCGCTTGGGCGACTTTGGCAGTGGTCACTTGGGGGGGGTCCTCAGATCCATCTACGATGATATCGGCCAACGCATAGACCGGGCTACGCACGGCGGAAAGCTTGCTCAAAATATCCGCGGGATTGCCTGCATTCAAAAGCGGCCGGTGGGTTCTTCCGGAGGTGCGCTGGACGAGCACAGGAATCGGGCAGCGAAGCCAGACCGAAACCGCATATTCGCGGATCGTGGCTCTGGTCTCGGCATCCATGAATGCGCCGCCGCCTGTCGCCAGCACGATCCGGCCTTGGCTCAATAAACGCTTGATGACCCGCTTTTCCCCAGCACGAAAATAAGCCTCGCCATGGGTTTTGAAAATTTCGCTGATCGTCATCCCGGCGGCGCGTTCGATTTCTTCATCAGCGTCAAAAAACGGCAGCTTCAACAATGCGGAAAGCCGCTTCCCAATGGCTGTTTTGCCGGCTCCCATCAGGCCGACCAACACGATGCTTCGTGCCATGTGAGACGCGCTTTCGTCAGGCGCAGTTTGACTATTGAGTGACATCGGCGTGGACGCTTATCACATTGGTTTCAACGGCGTTAGAGGCAGATTATGGCGCAAGATCAAGTCGAAGCCTTTTTGGAAATGCTCGCCGCAGAGCGCGGTGCCGCCCCAAACACGTTAAACGCGTATCAGTCTGATATCATTGACTTTTGTGGATTTTTACCTCCGCAGCAAGGGCTGCTGACCGCACAAGCCTCGGACATCTCGGCCTATCTGCGGAGCCTTGCGCAATCCGGCATGGCCGCCAAAACCCAGGCGCGGCGCCTCTCGACCCTACGGCAATTTTATCTCTTCCTGCTGCGTGAGGGGGTGAGGAATGACAATCCGGCGAGCGAGATGCCCACGCCGAAGAGGCCGAAAAGCCTACCCAAATATCTCAGCGAAAACGAGGTCGATGCCTTGCTGGCCGCAGCCGAACAGATGGATGGTGGCCCCGGTTTGAAGGCACATGCCGGATTGGAAATTCTGTATTCCACGGGCCTTCGAATCAGCGAAATGCTGGACCTGAAGCGCAGCGCGTTCAACCCGAATACGGCAATTCTCTTGGTCAAAGGGAAAGGCGGCAAAGAACGTATTGTGCCCGTTTCCGAGCCTGCACGACGCGCCGCCTCTGCCCTGCAGAGCTTCAGTGGCGCCAAATCCCGCTATCTATTTCCCGGCCGGGATGCCAGCAAACCGATGACACGGCAAGGCTTTGCCTTGCTTCTGAAGCAGCTCGCCTTGGAAGCCGGCCTCGACCCGGCGCGCCTGTCGCCTCATGTTCTCAGGCATTCATTTGCCTCACACCTCTTGGCACGAGGGGCCGATCTGCGCGCGGTCCAAAAGCTCCTCGGCCACGCCGATATCGCCACGACGGAAATTTATACGCATGTGCTGGCGGAGCGGCTGCAAAAATTGGTGCAGGCGCATCATCCGCTTGGCGAGGCAAAGCCTAAGCCGGCAAACGGCTGAAAAGCTTTTTATGAAGCCAGTGAAAGACCGGGTCTCGATGCCGTGCTTCGTGCTGGCGCAAATAAACTTGCATCGCCGGCGGTATCCGCCTTCGCGATGACAGGGGGAAACGTCGCGCCTCGACCATTCCCTGCCAGGCCGCAGACAGGCAGCCATGCCGAGCCGCAATCATCGCGTAAGCACAAAAGAACAACAGCAGAGCCGACATGGGCTGCCGCCATTTTCGACCTATGATAAGCCGGTTGCGCACATAATGGCGCATCCTGTCTCCACGCCATGCGACCCTGGCTTCACCTGCCGTCGCATGAAGAACCTTCAGGCTACCATCATAGATAATACGCCATCCACGGCTGATCGCGGAGAGGCAGAAATCATACTCCTCCCAGGTAAAGAAGAAATTCTCGTCAAACCCTCCGACCGAAGCCCAGGCTGCGCGTCTGATCGCGTAACCGGCGCCGACAAATTTGGTGGTTTCGAATTTTGATTGGTATCGATCGAGCAGCCGGTCCGCATAGCCCCAGCTCGATAGGTCCGGCCCTTTCCCGTCGGACGTCAATATTGCAAAACCCAGCGCGCCAAGTTCTGGCAATCGACTAAAAGCACGCACGGCGCCGGCCACGACGAACCGATCCGCAAAGCAAGCATCGTTATCCAGCCCTATGAGTATCTGCCCATGCCCGCGCGATGCCAGAAGATTGCGCCCCGCGGCAACGCCGATATTCTCGGCGACCGCGTATAATGCGCAGTTATCAACAGCTGAGAGCATCCGCACAAGGGCACGCAGCGTATCGGGAGAAGAGCCCTGGTCCAAAACCGAGATATGGGCGCTGCACCCGCGCTGCGCTTGCGCTGAGGCGATGGCCTGTTTTGTCTCTTCAAGTCTGTTATAACAGAGAATGGTTATATCCGCGTCATAGGCACCGACAGGCGGACGCTGGCCGGCAATCAATTTCGGGACAGTCTCAGACAGCATTATGCGGCCTGAATGGAACTTGCAGCGTTTGAAAAAGTATCTTGATATCGAGCATCAACGACCAGGCCCGAATATATTCAAGATCACTGGATAAGCGCCCTTCCAAAGCGCTGAGCTTTCTGGTCTCTCCACGCTGTCCGCGTATCTGCGCGAGGCCGGTGATACCGGGTTTAACGCGATGCCTGATCTTATAAAGTTTCAGCGCCTGCTCGAAACTTATCCCTTCGACCATGGTTTCCGGTGCATGCGGCCGCGGCCCGACCAGCGACATGTCGCCTTTGAGTACATTGATCAGTTGCAACAGCTCGTCCAGCGACGTACGCCGCAAGAACCGCCCTATTTTCGTAATTCGCAAATCCCCTGCAACGGCTTGCGAAAAGCACGCGTTCCGCACATGACGCATGGTACGAAACTTGAATACCGTAAAGGGCAGTCCCTGCGCGCCGATGCGGCTCTGCCTGAATATAATCGGCCCCGGCCCGCTCACGCTTACAAGGCATGCAATCCCCGCCAAAATCGGTACAAACAGAATGAGCAGCAGCGTGGAAACCACGATATCAAAGCAGCGTTTGGTCCAATCATTTGACGTTACAAGATCGTCCGTCAAAACCGGAACGATCCGGCACGAGCCGCTTTCGCCGCGCAAGCAGGTTGGTATGTTCAACGACACATCGAAAGCAAGCCAGATCCTTACCGGGAACGACAAGATCTCGCGCAACAACGTCGAAAATGCAGCGTCTTCAAATGCATCAAAATCTGAATGATGCACGAACACAACATCCCGCCTTCGTTGGCTGGCGCAACGCGCAATAAAATCATCGCGATCGCGAAATTCAGGCCAATGACTTTGTTCGCGTAGTTCCGCCAGATACAGGACGCCGAGTATCCGTTTTGGCTGTTCCTGTTGGGCTAACGCGAGTTCTAAGTCAGCGGGGCAGTGATCGTGGCAAACCACGAAGACGCCTTCAGAGACTTGTCTCGACGGTTGCGCAGTCTTCAGCAAGAGATGACAGCCAAGCAGCAGCAGCGGCGTGATGGCGAGATCCAGAACGGTCCAATACCCGGTCAGGACAGCCGAATGGTCAAAAAAAGCTGCAAAAGCCAAGGCAGCAGAGCTTGTCGCCACATACGAAATGGCGACCACGACACCGCCATGCCATGATGCACGCAGTTCGAAACATCTATGGGATGCGGCGAGGCTGACCGACAACAACGCCAACGTGCCCCACAGCCCGGCATAGTGCAGCATGTCGCCATTAGCCTCCCCCAGCGCCCGTGTCGCACCAGGAATCAAGAGAATTATAAAAAAATCGGCTATCGGCAGGAGGTATGCAGATCTCGGTTCTGCAACGAAGCGTCTCACAAGCGCGGTCAAGCGATCAGTTAAAGCCACGCGCATACCGTATCCATCCCGATATTCAACCATGGCAAACACCAAAAGGTTGTAAAATTTTTAAATTTTACCTCAGGTTGTATTACCGGAAAACAAACGTTTTGGAAAGAAAATAATTAAAGACCAGTCCAGCGAGCGAACCCGCAGCCACACCAATGATCGGATAAGCCACAACGACGCCGCTCGACGCAACCAGGAAAAAGAAAACGCCGCGATTGGCAACAAAGCCGATCGAGTTCGCAATCAGAAATTTTGCCCACTGCAGATGCAGCGGTGCATGGTCAATGCCTCGAAATGTCCAGATGCGGTTGAGGAACCAGTTGAAGCTTGCCGCGACAACGAAGCTCACCGTCCCCGCCACATATAAATTCACTATAGGATGCAACAGATAAACCGTTGCCGTATCGCACAAAAAACCCAACGTTCCGACGATCGCAAATCGCAGGAACGATGCGCTGACTCCCAAACGAGAGCCGAAGCCCACTATCTTATCGAGCAAATATAGTGGGCTAGCGGCCGTCAAAGCTGTTTTCTCAACCGGCAAACGGATCTTGCATGAGAATGGTATCATCACGCTCCGGGCTGGTGGAGAGCAGCGTTACCGGCGCCTCGACGAGCTCTTCGATACGTTTGACATATTTAATGGCCGCGGCCGGCAATTCCGCCCAGGACCGCGCGCCCTGCGTGCTCTGCGTCCATCCTTCGAGTACCTCGTAAACTGGCATCGCCGCCGCCTGCTTGGACATCGCCGCGGGCAAATGCTTGTAAGGCTGGCCGTCAATCATATAGCCCGTGCAGATTTTCAACTCGGGGAAGCCGTCCAGCACGTCCAGCTTGGTCAGCGCCAGCCCCTGGACGCCGCCGACCTTCACCGCCTGCCGGACCATGGCGGCATCGAACCAGCCACAGCGGCGCTTGCGCCCGGTCACGGTGCCGAACTCATGCCCTCTCTCGCCCAGGCGCTGACCGGTTTCGTCATGCAGCTCGGTCGGGAACGGCCCGGAGCCGACCCGGGTCGTATAGGCCTTGGCAATCCCGAGCACCCGGCCCGCCGCATCCGGGCCCATGCCGGAACCAGAGCCCGCCGTGCTGGCGACCGTATTGGAGGAGGTCACGAACGGATAGGTGCCGTGATCCACGTCCAGCATGACCGCCTGCGCGCCCTCGAACAGGATTTTTTCGCCTTTGGCCTTGGCCTCGGCCAGCCGCTCCCAGACCGGCTCGGCGAAAGGCAGCAGCTTTGGCGCCAGCGCCAGCAGGTCCGCCAGCAGATCTTCCTTCTTGAACACCGCCGCGCCGAGCCCCGCGAGGAGCGTGTTGTGATGTAACAGCAACTCATCCAGCTTGGCCGATAGCGTTTCCGGTTCGGCCAGATCACAAATGCGAATGGCGCGCCGTGCGACCTTGTCCTCATACGCAGGACCGATGCCGCGGCCGGTGGTGCCGATCTTGCGCTCGCCCCGGGCGGCCTCGCGGGCAGCGTCCAGCGCCGCATGCAAGGGCAGGATCAGCGGCGCGTTTTCGGCGATGCGCAGCGTTTCCGGAGTGACCTTGAGGCCCTGAGCCGAGACACGCTCAATTTCGGCCAGCAGCGCATTCGGATCGACGACGACGCCGTTGCCGATGATGCCCAGCTTTCCGTTCACAACGCCAGACGGCAGCAAAGAGAGCTTATAGGTCTGGTTGCCCACCACGAGCGTGTGGCCGGCATTATGCCCCCCCTGAAAGCGCACGACGATGTCTGCCCGGCTGGCGAGCCAGTCCACCACCTTGCCTTTGCCCTCGTCCCCCCATTGGGCGCCGATGATTGTCACGTTGGTCATTGTAAAATCCTACTCAGGAGAGGGCGGTAATCACACCCTCGGACAAGAAATGCGAGCAGCCAAGCCGGCGGGCTTCATCGCAAGGCGCGCTGTGCGGTGCAAGCCCCTGCACGGTCGCAAACCCCTCAGCGCGCGCGGCGCGCGCCGCGGCCAGGCTGGAGCCAAACGGTAGATAAAGCCGGGGACGCAGCGTGGCGGGCGGCGTCAGGCGCATGATGCTGTCCGGATAAAGCGTAATGCCGGTCGCGGGCTCGCCATCGCCGCACACATAACGTCCACCACGCCCGAGCTCCATCTGCTGCCCGGTTGCGAACAGCGTCATCGACACCCCGGAATGATAGCGATAGCCACGGAACTCAACCGGATCGACCGTCAGCTGCAAATCCGGCAGCACGGCCTCAACCGCCGCGACCACCTCACCCAGGCGCTCGGCCTGGCCGCGCACGGCCTCCGGCAGCGCCATGGCCCGCAGCGCCGCCACCGCCCGCTGCGCGGGACCACTGGCCTCCAGAAGCTTCAACAGCAAATCCGCCTGCGCGCCCCCCAACTCGGCCACGGCAGCGGCATCCTTGCGGTCCAGCGCGTGAGCGAGCGCCGGATGCAGATGCGCCGGAACGGCCTCAAGCAAGCTCGGCACCAGGCGCGGAATGGTCAGATCGATGGAGAGATCCCGCAGCCCCAGCGCTTCGAGCGCGGCGATCGCGGTGACGATGATCTCCGCATCCGCGCTCGCCGTATCATTCCCGATCAGCTCGATCCCGGCCTGGGCGAGCTGGCGTTCCGGCTGCAGCTGGGTGCCACGAACATGCAGGACAGGGCCGCTATAGGTCAGACGCAATGGGCGCGGCGCGGTGGCGAGACGGCTTGCCGCGATGCGGCCAATCTGCGGCGTCATATCCGCCCGCAGACCCATCATGCGCTGACTTTCGGGGTCCATCAGCCGAAACGTCTGCTCCACCGTGGCGGCACCGGAGCCAGAGAACAAGGAATCTTCGAATTCCAGCAAGGGCGGGGTGACGCGCTGATAGCCGTGCGCCGCGAAGCAATCCATAATCGCTTCCACAGACCGCGCCTGCCGCTCCGCTTCCGGCGGCAACAGGTCGGCAAGCCCGGCGGGCAGCAGGGCGGGATGGATATTCGGCGTCTCGTTCATCTTCAACCCGATAATTGGCGCGGCGCTATACCATCATGAACCAGTGGGGCCAATGGACGCGCGCACAAGGCTGGGTTAAGCAACGCTTACTCAACCTTAACGGGTTTAAAAAATGCTCTTCAACAGCAAGCTGTTCGTGTTGGGCTTTCTTCCCGTGGCGTTGGGCGGCTTCCTGCTGCTCGGCCGGTCCCGCCGGTTGGCACTTTTATGGCTCCTGGCATGCAGCCTGTTCTTTTACGCCTGGTGGCGGCCAGAGTTGCTGCTCCTGCTGCTCGGGTCCATTGGCGTAAACTTCGCAGTTGCGGGCCTGGTTTTGCACTCACCGCACACCAGGCTCTGGCTCGCACTCGGAATCTGCCTCAATCTTTGCCTGCTCGGCTGGTTCAAATATGCCGGCATGTTCGGGGTTGAGGGCATCATTCTGCCTTTGGGCATTTCCTTTTTCACCTTTCAGCAGATCATGTTCCTGGTCGATCTGTCCAAAGGCGAGATCGATCCCCCTCCCCTGCTCGATTATGCCTGTTTCGTAGCATTTTTCCCTCATTTGATCTCCGGGCCATTGGTGCGACCCGGCCATATCCTGCCGCAACTTAAGATGCTGGAACCCCGCGAGGGCATAAGCTCGCGGCTGCCGGCAGGCTTTGAGTTGTTTCTTCTGGGGCTGGCAAAAAAGCTGGTGCTCGCCGATGGGCTGGCGCATTTTGCCGGCCCTGGCTTTGCCGCCGCTGCCCGCGGCGAGCCAATTTCACTGATCGAGGCCTGGGTCGCGCTCCTGGCCTATGGGCTGCAAATCTATTTCGACTTTTCCGGTTATTCAGACATGGCCATCGGCCTGGCGCAATTATTCGGCATCCGCTTTCCGGTCAATTTCCGTTCCCCGTATCAGGCTGGGAATATCAGTGAGTTCTGGACCCGATGGAACATCACGCTGAGTTCGTTCCTGAAAGATTATCTCTACATCCCTTTGGGCGGCAACCGGCACGGCGAGGGCAAGCGTGTTCGCAACCTGTTGATCACCATGCTGCTGGGGGGCTTATGGCATGGCGCGGCCTGGCGCTTCGTGCTGTGGGGCGGGCTACATGGGCTCTTTCTGGTGCTTCATGGCTGGAGCAGGCGCTGGCATCTGCGCTGGCCGAAAGGCGTTTCATGGGGACTTACATTGCTGTGCGTGCTTCTGGCCTGGGTCCCGTTCCGCGCGCAAAACCTTGCCGCCGTCGCGCAAATGTATCGGGGGCTCGCGGGGTTGAATGGGCTGGCGGTCCCCGCTCTGCTCGCGCCACTTCTTCCAGGCCTGGGACATATCGTGCCCGTGCTGCCCTGGCTTGGCGATGCACGCAGCATTAGCCTGCCGCAGAGCGTGATGATGCTGGCGCTGGGCTGGTTCATCGCGCTCTGTCTGCCGTCTCTCGATCATATGAGCGAGAGACGGCGCAGCCTCGCCTTGATCTCCAGCCTGGCCTTCACGGCACAAGCGCTCTTTTTCGCGCCGTCCGCGATACCTTTTCTTTATTTCCAGTTCTGATGCGCAGGCTGGTGCGAAACGCGCTGCTGGCGGTGGGGCTGTATGCGGTGCTGTTCGGGTTTCTGCTGGACCGGCCGCTGTCACTGGGACCGCTTCGCGCTGAATTGCAGCAAAAAGCCAGCCGACTCTCCCGCCTACCCTCCCCAAAGCTGGTGATTTTGGCGGGATCCAACGGACCTTACTCCCACAGTTGCGCGGTGATCGGGCAGATGCTCGAACTGCCCTGCGAAAATGCCGGAATCGCCGTGGGCTTCGGGCTGGATGAAATCTTCAACCGATATGACGCGCCCCTGCGGCCCGGCGATATTGTGTATATGCCGATGGAGTTCAGCCAGTACGTAATGAGTGCCGCGCAATACCGCGCCTTCGCCGATGGCGAGATGTTGCTTCGCCATGATCGGTCCGCTCTGCTCAAACTGCCTCCGGGGCGTGTGGCTGGCGCGTTATTTTGCTGTACGCTGGCTGATGCCTTGGAGGCGCTGGTGGAGCTGCCCCTGGCAAGGATGAACAGAAATCGCCTCAACCGGGAATATAACGCCGAAGGAGACCGGATCGACAACCAACTGGCGGGTGCCGATCATGCGCTGCTTGCCGCCGCCCCGTCCTCCTATCCGTTCACCGCACGGGATATCGAGACCGGCTACGGCACCCGGTTGATTGAGCGGTTCATAAGCCGCCAACGCGCCAAAGTCGTGATCGTGATCGGCGGTTGGCCGGTGGAGCTGGCCAGCATCCATATTCGGCCCGCAACGCTGGCCGCCGTGGCCCGGATTTACGGGGGGGATTTTCTCGACCTCGAAAACAAGAGCCGGTATCCGTCGGCTGATTTCTTCAACGGGCCCGAACATCTGGTTCAGCCCTGCCAATTCAAACATTCGATCATGGTCGCCCGGGCGCTTGGCCGCATGCTCCACAGAGCTGTATCACCGCCCCGTCCGGTCGTCTCTGCGTTGGCATCCACATGCCCAGGCTGAAGGCATGAGGCTTCCCGCAACAACGAAAATTTGAGGCTTTAGACAATCTTGGCCTCGAACGGCGGTAGATAATCCGGCGCGTCGAATTCCAGCACCCAGATATCAGGATCGAAACGGGTCTGCTTGGCGATATAATCGTCGGCGACCTGTTCACTGACCGGCTCAGCACCCGTGGCGCGCATCCAGGCCAGCTCGCCGGCGACGTCGCGAAATTGGCTAAGGACGATGGAACCGCTACGCCCATAGAGCTTCACCAGCACGCCACCGGCATCCGGATCCCCCTTTCGGACCACGACGCCCGGCTTATTGTCCAGCGTTCCCAGCCGCAATGAAGCCGCAACCCAAATCGCCGCCTTGATCCTGACATCGCCCATGGTAAGTCCTGTTTAAATGCCCTTGCTGCAGGACGCCCTCCTGAAGCCGCGGGTCTTGGTTTGAAACTCAAGAGTTTGGAGTTGCCCGCATGTTCCGCTCGCTGCGTATCGCCATTGCCGCAAGCCTGGCTCTCATCCCATTCGCTAACACGGCAAGGGCGGCGGACAAAATCAGCTTTGGCCTGGATTGGGTCGCGGAACCGGAATATGGCGGCTATTACGAGGCGATCGCCGAAGGGCTTTATAAGAAAGCCGGGCTGGATGTCACCATCTTCCAGGGCGGACCGCAGGTGAACACGGCGCAATTGCTGATTTCGGGCAAGCTGGATTTCGACATCACCTCCAACGCGTTTCTGGCTCTGAACTTCGTGCAGGAACACATCCCTTACGAAGTGGTCGCCGCCGGCTTTCAAAAAGATCCGGACTGCCTGATCGCACATCCAGGCCAGGGCGATGATCACTTCGCCGATCTGAAAGGCAAACCGATCGCGGTCTCGACCGACACACGCGCCAGCTGGTGGCTCTTCCTCAAGGCAAAATACGGCTACTCGGACGCCCAGCTGCGGCCTTATGGATTTTCACTGACGCCTTTCCTGACCAACAAGACCGATATCCAGGAAGCCTACGTCACCTCCGAGCCTTATCTTGTGCATCAGGCCACGGGCGAATGGCCTGTCGTGCTGGCGCTGCCGGACGCTGGGTTTGACGGCTATGCCAGCCTCATCGCGACCAGCGACAAGATGGTGAAAACCCACCCGGACCTGGTGAAACGCTTCATCGACGCCTCCGCGCAGGGATGGTACGATTTCCTCTATAAAGACCCCAAGCCAGCCTTTGCAGCGATCAAGGCCGCCAACCCCGATATGACAGAGGGGTTGATGCAATTCGGGTACGAACAACTCAAGCAGAGGGGGATCGTGGATTCCGGCGACGCCAAAACGCAAGGCATCTACGCGATGACCAATGCCCGCTGGAAAAGCTTTTTCAATCAGATGGCCGCCACGGGAATGTATGACAAGACGCTTGATTATAAGAGCGCCTATACGCTGGAATTCGTCGATCACGGCCGGCCGGCGCAGAATTAATGATCTCACTGCGCCACGTCGCGAAGCAATTCGTCTCCGGCACCAAGGCGCTGGAAGATATCGACGCCGAGATCCAACCCGGTGACTTTGTCGCCCTGCTCGGCCCCTCGGGCTGCGGCAAATCCACGCTGTTGCGTCTGCTCTCCGGGTTGGAGCACCCGTCCTCGGGCGAGATCGACTGGGGCCATAATGGGCCGCCGGCAACCGGCGAGATCGGCTATGTCTTTCAGGACCCGACTTTGCTGCCCTGGGCCGATGCCGCGGAAAATGTCTATCTGCCCTTGCGGCTTCGTGGCGTGAGCCGGGCCGCTGCGATGCCACGGGTCTCTGCCATCTTGAAGCAAATGGGGCTGGCCGGGTTTGAGCAGGCCAAGCCCAAATCATTGTCGGGCGGCATGAAAATGCGCGTCTCCATCGCCCGCGCCCTCGTCTCCAAGCCCTCTTTGCTGCTCCTTGATGAGCCTTTCGCCGCGCTGGACGAATTCACCCGCCACCGTCTGCAGGACGACCTGCTCGCCTTGTGGCGCGAAAACCGCATGACCGTGATCTTCGTGACCCATTCAATATATGAGGCGGCCTATCTTGCCAGCCAGATCATCATCATGACCAGCCGGCCCGGACGGATTTTTACGACGATCACCTCAGACCTGCAGGATGAGGCACAGCGCCGGAACAGCCCCGCCTACCATGCCATGGTGAGTCAAATCACCGAATGCTTCCAGCGTTCCGTGCCAGCATGACCAGAACCATGACCAAGCTCGCACCTTTTATCTTCTTGTTGCTTGCCCTGGGCCTTTGGCAGGCGGCGGTCTGGATCGGCAATGTGCCGAGCTATGTCATGCCGGGCCCGGTCGCCATCGCCACCGCGTTTTTCAAAGCCCGCTGGGCGCTCGGGGCGGGATTGCTCTCGACCCTGGCCGTCACGGTCTCCGCCCTGCTCGCCTCCACCATCCTCGGTGTCGTGCTGGCACTTGCGATGGCCGCCAGCCCGCTCTTTCGCGCCGCGGTGCAGCCTTGGGCGGTCATGCTGCAGGTCACGCCAGTGGTTGCCATCGCGCCGCTGATCATCATCTGGGTTGGCCAACCATTCCTGGCGCTGGTTGCCTGCGCGATGGTGGTTTCGTTTTTCGCGATCCTTTCAAACACGGCCGCCGGCCTCGCCGGCACGCCGGCCGAACTGCTCGACCTGTTCAAACTGAATGGCGCACGGCGCTGGCAGGTTCTGCTGCATCTCTCACTGCCCTACGCCTTGCCCTTCTTTCTGACGGGATTGCGGCTCGCCGGCACGCTGGCGCTGGTCGGGGCCGTCGTCGCGGAATTCGTGGCGGGCTCTGGCGGCTTTGCGTCCGGGCTGGCCTGGGAGATCATCGAGGCAAGCTATCGGCTTGAAATCCCGCGCATGTTTGCCGCCTTGTTTCTGCTCGGCGCGACAGGCGTTGCGATTTACGCTTCGCTGGGTGCTTTGGAGCGGCTGATCCTGACAAGACGGGACGGCCCATAGGCATCCATGCTTGAGCTGCCAAACAAAGCCATGTCGGTTTAAATTCGATTGAATTTTTCGAAAGCCAAGCTAGGTTCGGCTCAGAATTGGAGATGCGTATGACGACGACAGATAAAAAACTCAGCAAGGGCCAGCTCGCTTATGAGCAGGAGCGCGCCAAGAAAGCCGGCAAGAGCCTGGATGATTGGATGAAGCATAAAGCCAGGCTGGCAGCCGAAACAGCACAGCGTACTGCTCCCCCTGTCGAAAAGAAAAAAGGGTTTCTGTCCCGTTTGCTGGACAAAGCGCACAAGCCGATCTGAACCGAGGCGGGATCGTCAAACAAAGAAAGGCAGGCCGTGGGGCCTGCCTTTCTTTTTTATCCCAGGAAGCGCGAAGATTACGCTTCGCTGTCGTCCTCGGCCGCAACTTCCGGCTTCGGACCCGAATCCTGGCCCTTCGCGGAAACGTCACGGTCAACCAGCTCGATCACCGCCATGTCAGCCGCGTCGCCATAGCGCATGCCAGCCTTCAACACCCGGGTATAGCCGCCGGAGCGGGTCTTGTAGCGCGTGGCCAGCGTGTCAAACAGCTTGGCGACGATCGTCTCGTCACGCAGCTTGTCATAGGCCTGACGGCGCGCATGCAAACCGCCGCGCTTGCCGAGGGTGATGAGCTTCTCCGCCACCGGACGCAGTTCCTTCGCCTTCGGCAAGGTGGTGGTGATCTGCTCGTGCTTGATCAGCGCGACAGCCATGTTGCGAAACATGGCCTGGCGGTGGGAGGAGGTGACGCCGAGTTTCCGGCCGGCAATTCCGTGACGCATGATGAGGTGTTCCTGGTTAGACGATAATTAGAAGGGTTGATCGGAGCGCTTGGCCAGCTCTTCAATATTCTCAGGCGGCCAATCGGGCACGGTCATGCCCAGGGACAGCCCCATCGCGGTCAACACTTCCTTGATTTCGTTCAAGGACTTGCGCCCGAAATTCGGGGTGCGCAGCATTTCCTGCTCGCTCTTCTGCACCAGATCGCCAATATACACGATATTGTCGTTCTTCAGGCAGTTGGCGGACCGAACGGACAGCTCCAGCTCGTCGACCTTGCGCAGCAGATTCGGGTTGAACGGCAGCTCGATCCGCGGCTCTTCCGGACGGGCCCGCTGCGGCTCCTCGAAATTGACGAACATGCTGAGCTGGTCCTGCAGGATGCGCGCGGCCAATGCCACCGCATCCTCAGGCGTCACCGCGCCGTTGGTCTCAACCTCGAGAATCAGCTTGTCATAGTCCGTCACCTGGCCGACGCGGGTCTTCTCAACCTTGTAGGAGACGCGCTTGACCGGGGAATAGATCGCATCGACCGGGATCAGACCGATCGGCGCATCTTCCGGGCGATTATTCGCGGCCGGCTCATAGCCGCGGCCGGCATTCACCGTGAATTCCATGCCGAGCTGCGCGCCGTCATCCAGCGTGCAGAGCACGAGATCGGGATTCATGATCTCGATATCGTGGCCGGCCTGGATCTGGCCCGCCTTCACTTCGCCCGGACCGGTCGCGGTGAGCACCATGCGCTTGGGCCCCTCGCCATGCATCTTCACGGCGAGCTGCTTGATGTTCAGCACGATGTCGGTGACATCTTCGCGCACGCCCGGAAGCGTGGAGAATTCATGCAGTACGCCATCGATCCGCACGGCCGTAACGGCCGCGCCCTGCAATGACGAGAGCAGGATCCGCCGCAGCGAATTGCCCAGCGTCATGCCAAAGCCACGTTCCAGCGGCTCAGCGATGATCGTCGCCACGCGCGTCGCATCGGACCCGAACTCGACATCGAGCTGTTCCGGCTTGATCAGCGTCTGCCAGTTGCGCTGCAGAGACAAATTCGACTCTTTCAACATCTACCCCTCCGGCCCGGCAGCGGTGATGAGAACACCGCCGTGGGGGCCTTACAGAAAATACGATTCCGGCGAATTAGACGCGACGGCGCTTACGCGGGCGGCAGCCATTATGCGGAATCGGGGTCAGGTCGCGGATCGCGGAAATCTGGAACCCGACAGCCTGCAGCGCGCGCAGCGCGCTCTCGCGTCCCGAACCCGGGCCGCTGACCTCGATCTCGAGCATCTCCATGCCATGCTCGCGCGCCTTGCGCCCGGCATCCTCAGCGGCGACCTGCGCCGCGTACGGGGTGGATTTGCGGCTGCCCTTGAAGCCCTGCGCGCCGGCGGACGACCAGGCGATGGTGTTGCCCTGCGCGTCGGTGATGTTCACGAAGGTGTTGTTGAAGCTTGCGAGCACATGAGCAACACCAGAGATGATGTTCTTGCGCTCTTTCTTGCGGGGACGGGTGGAGGCGGTCTTCGCCATATCTGTCGAATCCTATGTCTACGGAGGTGTTTAGCGAGTGGCTTTCTTCTTGCCGGCGATCGCCACGGCTTTACCCTTGCGGGTACGGGCGTTGGTATGGGTGCGCTGACCACGGACCGGCAGGCCCTTACGGTGACGCAGACCACGATAGCAACCCAAATCCATCAGACGCTTGATATTCATCGCCGTCTCACGGCGCAGATCGCCCTCAACGCGGTAATCGCGGTCGATCACTTCACGCAGGCGCATGATCTCATCGTCGGAAAGCTGGTTGACGCGGCGCTCAGCCGGGATTTCCAGGGCAGAGCAGATCTCCTGCGCCTTGGCCGGGCCGATGCCATAAATGTAACGAAGGCTGATCACGACACGCTTATTCGTGGGAATGTTTACGCCGGCAATACGCGCCACGGGGTTTCTCCTGAGGTCATAACAAGTAGCGGCGCCCCACCCGGAAGCGCCGCGAAAGCGGGTTATAGCGTCCGCCAATTCAGAGTCAACGACATTCGATCAAATTTTCGTGATCGAACGTCTAAATCCACGCCGGCCTGACCCAGACCGGCGCAGTTGGAGAGGAATCAGGCGGCTACGACGCCGACGCCACGCAGGACTGCTTCAATCTCAGCTTCGACATCAGCCATCTCAGCCATGCCGTCGACCGAATGAAGCCGGCCCTTCTCCTTATAATAAGGAAGAATAGGCGCGGTCTGCGCGTTATAGGCTTCCAGCCGCGCCTTTACGGTCTCCGCCTTGTCGTCCGGGCGCCGGGTAAACTCCGTACCGCCACAGACATCGCAAACACCGGCGGCCTTCGGCTGCTTGAAGCTATCGTGATAGCCCTCACCGCATTTTGCGCAGGTGAAGCGGCCCGAGATCCGGTCAACGAGAATCGCTTCGTCGACCTTCAACTCCACGACGGCATCCAGCTCGATCCCGCGTTCGCCGAGCATTTTGTCCAAAGCCTCGGCTTGTGGAACCGTGCGTGGGAACCCGTCCAGGATGAAGCCCTTGGCGCAGTCGGGTTTGCTGATCCGCTCACCGATCATCCGAACCAGAATATCGTCGGACACCAGCTTGCCGGCATCCATGACGCTCTTCGCTTCCAGACCGATCGGGCTGCCCGCCTTCACTTCAGCCCGGAGCATATCACCGGTTGAGATCTGCGCGACGCCATAACGCGTTTCCAGAAGCTTTGACTGTGTCCCCTTGCCTGCCCCTGGCGGCCCCAGCAAAATCAACTTCACCTGTTTCTCTCCTTACTTGCGGGCCTTACCGCGCCCCTTGCGAAGCAGCCCCTGATATTGATGAGCAAGCAGATGAGACTGGATTTGCGTCATCGTGTCCATTGTAACCGAGACAATGATCAGAAGGGAGGTACCACCAAAATAGAACGGTAGAGCGTAATGGCTCATCGCAAAATCAGGCAACAGACAGACGATGACCAAATAGGCCGCGCCGATCGCGGTCAGACGGGTCAGCACCGTATCGAAATATTTGGCCGTATTCGTGCCCGGCCGGATGCCGGGAATAAAGGCGCCGTTCTTCTTGAGATTATCCGCCGTCTCCTCCGGATTGAACGCAATCGCCGCCCAGACAAAGGAAAACGCAATGATAAGCCCCGCAAAAAGCAGCAAATAGAGCGGTTGTCCGCGCGAGAGCAGGTGCGCAATCGTCTGCAGCCAGACCGGACCACCAGCCGAAAACCCGACCAGCGTCGCCGGAATCACCAGCAGGGACGATGCGAAGATCGGCGGCATAACGCCGGAGGCATTCACCTTCA
The DNA here is from genome assembly GCF_000306035.1 of Acidocella sp. MX-AZ02. Lineage (NCBI taxonomy): Bacteria > Pseudomonadati > Pseudomonadota > Alphaproteobacteria > Acetobacterales > Acidocellaceae > Acidocella > Acidocella sp. MX-AZ02. The sequence continues at coordinate 699,826 of NZ_JH976208.1, read as the reverse complement.
ACGGCATATAATTGGCTTCGCCGCCAAACACTTTCTGCCCCATCTGGCGCTTGGGATGCTGTACCAAAATGCGACGCTGCGCGCGCTCCATGAACACGACAAAGCCGATGATGATCAGCGCCGCGATAAAAATAAAGATGATGAAGAAGGTGGACAGCGCGCCGGTGGAGCCGAGTTCAAGAATATTCGCCACGGCAATGGGCATATTCGCGACAATCCCGGAAAAGATGATCAGGCTGGAGCCATTGCCGATGCCGCGCGAGGTGATCTGCTCCCCGAGCCACATGACGAAGACGGTGCCACCGACCAGGGTGACCACCGCTGTGAACACAAAGAACGGACCTGGATCGATCACAGCGGCGCCGCTGGCGCCATGGACGCGCTCAAGGCTGACGGCGATGCCGTATGCCTGGGCCGCCGCGATCAGCACCGTCAGATAGCGCGTATATTGCGTAATCCGCTGGCGCCCGGAATCGCCCTCTTTCTTCATCGCTTCAAGTGCCGGGATCGTCGAGCTCAACAGCTGAATGATGATCGACGCGCTGATATAGGGAAGGATATTCAGGGCGAAGATGGTCATACGCCCCAGCGCACCGCCGGTGAACATGTTGAACATGCCCAGGAGGCCGTTGCCGTTCTGGCTCATCAGCTGCGCCATCACCGCGCCGTCGACACCTGGCAGGGGAACATAGGTCCCCAGGCGGAAAATGATCAGCGCACCTAGTGTAAACCAGATACGTTTCTTAAGATCTGTCGCCTTGCCGAACGCACTCAGGTTCATGCTCGCGGCCATCTGTTCTGCGGCGGATGCCATATCAATCCCTTATCCAACAAAAACGGCGCTTGCCGGGTGCTTTGCACAACAGCAAGCGCCGTTCATTCAGCGCAAATTCGCCGGTTTTCCCGGCAGAGGCAAGCCCTTAAGCGGCGGGCTCTTCCACCTTGCCACCCAGCGTCGTCACCTTGCCGCCAGCCTGCTCAACGGCCGCAACGGCCGCAGCGGAGGCGCCGGAGACCTCGAGGGTCACGGCCTTCGACAAGGAGCCGCGCGCCAACAGGCGCACGCCATCAGCCTTGTTCAGGCGGACCACGCCGGCTTCCGCCAGCTTGGCCTCGGTGATGGTCTCACCAGCGTTCAGCTTGCCGGCCTCGAGTGCTGCTTCCAGCGCATCCAGGTTCAGCGGCGCGAACACCTTGCGGTTCACGTTATGGAAGCCGCGCTTCGGCAGACGGCGATAGATCGGGAGCTGACCACCCTCAAAGCCATTGAGGGACACGCCCTCACGCGCCTTCTGACCCTTGACACCCTTACCGGAGGTCTTGCCTTTGCCAGAGCCGATACCACGGCCGAGGCGCTTGGACTTGAGACGGGCGCCGGGATTGTCCCGGATTTCGTTCAGTTTCATCGTTGCGATTCCTTACGGCTCAGCCCTGCTCTTCGACTTTGAGCAGATGCTTCACCTTGTTCACCATTCCCAGAACTTCCGGGGTGGCGTTCAGCTCAACGGTACGGCCGATCTTGTTCAGACCGAGACCGACCAGGGTGGCCTGCTGGCCGGGCTTGCGCCCGAAGCCAGAACCCAGCTGGGTGATGCGGATCTTCTTCTCAGACATCGGCGCTCTCCACCTGCTTCTCGGCCGTGCCGAACAGCTCAGCCACTTTCTTGCCACGACGATTGGCAACCTGGCGCGGGCTGGTGGTGTTCTGCAGCGCCGCGAAGGTCGCCTTCACCATGTTGTGCGGGTTACGCGAACCCAGCGACTTGGCGACCACGTCGGCGATGCCCAGCGTCTCGAAGACAGCGCGCAGCGGGCCGCCGGCGATGATGCCGGTACCGGCCGGAGCCGTACGCAGCACAACTTCACCAGCCCCAAACACGCCCTGAACATCGTGATGCAGGGTGCGGCCTTCCTTCATCGGAACGCGGATCATGGTCTTCTTGGCGCGCTCGGTCGCCTTGCGGATCGCCTCGGGCACCTCGCGGGCCTTACCGGCGCCGTAGCCGACGCGCCCCTTCTGGTCACCAACCACAACCAGAGCAGCGAAAGCGAAACGACGGCCGCCCTTCACCACTTTGGCAACGCGGTTGATCGTTACCAGCTTGTCGACGAACTCATCACCGGCCTCGCGGTCACGATCATTGTTGCGATCGCGGTCCCGGCGCTGGCCACCTTCACGTGCTTCACGTGCCATGTGCAAACCCTCTTAGAAGTCGAGGCCGCCCTCGCGGGCCGCCTCTGCCAGGGCTTTGACCCGGCCATGATACAGATAAGAACCGCGGTCGAAGACGACCTGGGTCACACCGGCTTCCTTGGAGCGCTCGGCGATCAGCTTGCCAACGGCGGCGGCGGCATCTTTGTCCGCGCCGGTCTTCAGGCTGGTCTTGAGATCCTTGTCCAGGCTCGAAGCGGCAGCAAGGGTGCGACCCTGCGCGTCGTCGATGATCTGGGCATAGATATGCTTGCCGGAGCGGAACACCGACAGGCGCGGGCGCCCGCCGGACTTCTGCCGGAGCTGATAGCGAAGGCGCGCCCGGCGGCGGGCCTGCAGGTCCAGATTGCTCGACATTATTTCTTCTTACCCTCTTTGCGGCGGATGGCCTCGCCCTCAAACTTGACGCCCTTGCCTTTATACGGCTCGGGCGGACGCCATGCGCGCAGCTCAGCGCAAACCTGGCCAACCTGGCGCTTATCGACGCCCTCGACCTTGATCGAGGTCGGCTTCTCGCAGGTCACCTTGATCCCCTCGGGGATCGGGTAGGTGACATCGTGCGAGAACCCAAGATTCACCACCAGGTTCTTGCCCTGCACCGCAGCGCGGTAACCGGTGCCGGTGATTTCCAGGGTCTTGGAGTAGCCCTGGGAAACGCCCTTCACCATGTTCGCGATGTTGGCACGGGTGGTGCCCCACATCATACGCGCCTGGGCTTCCTTGGTTTTCGGCTCAACCGAAACCTTGTTGCCGTCAACCGAGACATTGACCAGATCGGTCAGGGCCAAGGTCTGCTCACCGAGCTTGCCTTTGGCGGTGACGACATTGCCGGAGAGGGCAACGGTCACGCCGGCGGGGATCTCAACGGGATATTTACCAACACGAGACATCTTGGCGCTCCCTTAGAACACGCGGCAGAGCACTTCGCCGCCAACATTGGCAGCGCGGGCTTCCACATCGCTCATCACGCCACGCGGCGTGGACAGGATGGAGACACCGAGGCCATTATAGACGCGCGGCAGCTCCTTGATCTTGGAGTACACGCGGCGGCCCGGACGGGACACGCGGGAGATCTCCTTGATCACCGGTTGGCCTTCATTATACTTCAGCTCGATGCGCAGCTGCGCCACACCGGTGCGCACTTCCTCACGGGAATAGCCACGGATGAAGCCTTCGCGCTTCAGAACTTCAAGCACATTGGCGCGCAGGTTGGACGCCGGCGCAATGCAAGAGGTCATCCGCGCATGCTGCGCATTGCGGATGCGGGTGAGCATATCACCCAAAGGATCGGACATAGACATACTGGATTGCCCTTCCTTACCAGCTGGCCTTGACGACGCCGGGGATCTGCCCGGTGCTCGCCAGGTCGCGGAAGGCGACACGGCAGAGCTTGAACTTGCGGTAGTTACCACGCGCGCGGCCGGTCAGCTCGCAGCGCAGGCGAACCCGCACTTTGGCGCCGTTGCGCGGCAGCTGCGCGAGCTTGAGGCTCGCCTCAAAACGGTCTTCCACGGGCAACGTACGATCCATGATCGTCGCCTTCAGCGCGTCGCGCTTGCCCGCATCACGGGCCGCCATGCGCTCGCGCTTGGCATTCCGGTTGACCTGCGATGTCTTCGCCATTCTCTAAAACCCCTCCGGAACCTGCTGGAACGCCCAGCCGTTTTCCAAATAACTTGCCAAACCCGCCCGCTTACTTAGCGAACGGGAGGTTGAAGCCCTTGAGCAGTGCCTTCGCTTCCGCGTCGGTCTTTGCACTGGTCACGAAGCAAATGTCCATACCCCGGATCGCATCGACCTTATCGTACACGATTTCAGGGAAGATAATTTGCTCTTTCAGACCCAGCGTAAAGTTGCCACGGCCATCGAAACCCTTGTTTGCCGGGAGACCGCGGAAGTCGCGGACGCGCGGCAGGGCGATGGTGACCAGACGGTCAAGGAACTCATACATGCGGTCAGCACGCAGGGTCACCTTGGCGCCGATCGGCAAGCCAGCACGGATCTTGAAGCCGGCGATCGCCTTCTTCGCCACCGTCTTCACCGGCTTCTGGCCAGCGATGAGGGTCAGCTCGGCAACGGCCGCATCCAGCTTCTTCTGGTCGCCGGCGGCTTCGCCGACGCCCATGTTGATCACGATCTTTTCCAGCGTCGGGATCTGCATCTCGTTCGCGTAGTTGAACTCTTTCTTTAGCTCGGCGCGAACAACCTCACGATAGTGAGCCTTCAGACGCGGGAGAGTATTGGTTTCGCTCATTGCGGCCTCCTTCAGCCGTCAATCGCGTTGCCGCTCTTGCGAGCGACACGGACTTTGCGGCCATCGTCCAGCACGCGGAAGCCGACCTTGGTCGGCTTGTCGGTGGCGGGGTCGATCAGCGCCAGGTTCGAGACATGCACGGCGGCCTCGCGAGCGACAATGCCGCCCTCCTGGCCCATGCGGTTCGGCTTGGTGTGGTGCTTGGCAATCGCCACGCCCTGCACAACCGCTTTGTTCGCGGTCGGGTTGACGCTCAGCACCTCACCGGTCTGGCCCTTGGAGGAACCAGAGATGACGAGAACCTTGTCACCCTTCTTGATACGCGCGGCCATAATTACAGCACCTCCGGCGCCAGGCTGATAATCTTCATGAACTTCTTGGCGCGCAGCTCACGAACCACCGGCCCGAAGATACGGGTACCGATCGGCTCCTGCTGCTTGTTCAGCAGCACGGCGGCGTTGCGGTCGAAGCGGATGACGCTGCCATCCGCGCGGCGCACCGGGAAGGCGGTCCGAACGACAACGGCCTGATGGACGTCACCCTTCTTCACCTTGCCACGGGGGATCGCATCCTTGACGGACACCACGATCACATCGCCAACGGACGCGGTCTTGCGCTTGGAGCCGCCGAGCACCTTGATGCACTGCACGCGCTTGGCGCCGGAGTTGTCGGCAACATCGAGATTGGATTCAACGATAATCATGTCTCAAATCCTCTCAGCCAGCCGGCGTTTCGGACAGCGCCGCGCCATTACGCTCGGTCACCACCCAGGTCTTGCGACGGCTGATCGGCGCGCACTCTTCAATGCGAACCAGGTCACCTTCCACGCAGACATTGTTCTCGTCATGCGCCGCGTACTTCTTGGAGCGACGGATGAATTTCTTATACAGCGGATGCATGATGCGGCGCTCGACAAGCACGGTAATCGTCTTGTCCATCTTGTCGCTCACGACCCGCCCGGTCAGAACACGTTTCGGCATGGTACCCTCTTAACCCTTCTCGGCGGTGCGGGCGCGTTCCGCGAGAATCGTCTTAACGCGCGCGATGTCGCGGCGCACGGTGCGCACGCGGCTGGTGTTTTCCTGCTGCCCGGTGGCGCGCTGGAAACGCAGATTGAACTGCTCCTTGCGCAGATCCACCAACAGCGCCTTCAGCTCGTCCGGGGACTTAGCCCGAATGTCAGATGCAGTGGTCATAACTCTTACGCCTCGCCGATACGGGTGACGAACTTGGTGCGGATCGGCAGCTTCGCGGCACCCAGCGACAGGGCTTCACGAGCCAGCTGCTCGGGCACACCGTCAATCTCAAACACAATACGGCCGGGCTGAACGCGCGCGACCCAGTATTCCGGGCTACCCTTACCGGAGCCCATACGCACTTCGGCCGGCTTCGTGGAGACCGGCAGGTCCGGGAAGATGCGGATCCACACGCGGCCAGCACGCTTCATGGAGCGGGTGATGGCACGACGGGCGGCTTCGATCTGACGGGCCGTAATACGCTCGGGCTCCAGCGCCTTCAGGCCAAACGCGCCGAAATTCAGCTGCGTGTTGCCCTTGGCGTTGCCGTGGATGCGGCCTTTGTGCGCCTTGCGGAACTTGGTACGCTTAGGAGACATCATGGCTTCAAATTCCTCTTAGCGCTGCGGGGCCTGTTCGGCCGCGCGCTTGTCCTGCGCGAGCGGATCCTGAACCAGGATCTCACCCTTGAAGATCCAAACCTTAACGCCGCAGGTGCCGTAGGTGGTCATCGCCGTGGCGGTGCCGTAATCAAGGTCGGCACGCAGCGTGTGCAGCGGCACGCGGCCTTCACGGTACCACTCGACGCGGGCGATCTCAGCGCCGCCGAGACGGCCGGAGCAGGTGATCTTGATGCCCTGGGCGCCCAGACGCATCGCGGACTGCACAGCGCGCTTCATGGCGCGGCGGAAGGCCACGCGGCGCTCCAGCTGCTGAGCGATATTCTCAGCCACCAGCGTCGCATCGATCTCCGGCTTGCGGATCTCCATGATGTTCAGCGCGACATCGGTTTTCGCCATGCTGGACAGTTCCTTGCGGAGGCTGTCAATGTCCTGGCCCTTCTTGCCGATGACGACACCGGGGCGGGCAGCGTAGATGGTCACGCGCGGCTTCTTGGCCGGACGCTCGATCACCACGCGGGACACGCCCGCCTGCTGCAGCTTGCCACGCAGATGGCTGCGCAACTTCAGATCGTCGTGCAGCAGCTTGGCGTAGTCCTTGTCGGCGTACCAGCGGCTGTCCCAGGTGCGGGTGATGCCGAGGCGCAGGCCGATCGGATTAATCTTGTGACCCATATTACGCGGCCTCCCCAGCGGATTTCTCGGCGGACTTGGCGGTCTTCTTGCCGAAGCCCGGGCGGGCGTCGCGGCTGGCCTTCTCGGCCGCCTCACGCTCCTCAACAACGATCTTCAGATGGCTGAACCATTTCTCGACCATCGCGGAACGGCCACGGCCACGCGCATGGAAGCGGCGCATCACGATGCCGCGGCCAACCTCGGCGGTGGACACGAACAGCTTGTCCACGTCCAGCTGATGATTGTTCTCGGCGTTGGCGATGGCGCTTTCCAGCAGCTTCTTCACCGCCTTGGCGATGCGACGCTTGGAGAAGGTCAGGTCGGCCAGAGCGCGCTGAGCCGGCAGATTGCGGATGGAGGCCGCAACCAGGTTCAGCTTACGCGGGCTAACGCGGATGTTGCGGGCAATCGCCTCAGCCTGATTATCGGCCAGCGACCGCACTGCTTTGGGTTTGCTCATGATTAGCCCCGCTTCGCTTTCTTATCCGCCGCGTGCCCCGGGAAGGTGCGCGTGGGGGAGAACTCACCGAACTTGTGGCCGACCATGTTCTCGGTGACCTGCACGGGCAGGAATTTCCGCCCGTTATAGACACCGAAGGTCAGGCCGACAAACTGCGGCAGAATGGTGGAACGGCGCGACCAGATCTTGATGATCTCGTTGCGGCCGGAGGCGCGGGACGCCTCGGCCTTGCCAAGGAGGTATCCGTCGACGAACGGACCTTTCCAAACAGAACGTGACATCGCTTAGCCCTTCCCGCCCTTCGCCCGGCGGATGATGAGATTGTCGGTGCGCTTGTTGGAGCGCGTCTTGTAACCCTTGGTCGGCTTGCCCCACGGGGTAACCGGATGACGGCCACCGGAGGTACGGCCTTCACCACCACCGTGCGGGTGATCGACCGGGTTCATGACCACACCACGGTTATGCGGCTTGCGGCCCAGCCAACGCGAGCGACCGGCCTTGCCGATCTGCTGGTTGGAATGGTCAGCGTTGGACACCGCCCCCACGGTCGCCATGCACTCGGCGCGCACGATACGCAGCTCGCCGGAACCCAGCTTGATCTGCGCGTAGCCCTGATCCTTACCGACCAGCTGCGCGAAGGTGCCGGCCGAACGAACCAGCTTGCCGCCGGCGCCAACCTTGAGCTCAATATTGTGGATGATGGTACCCACCGGCATCGCGGAGAGCGGCATCGCATTGCCCGGCTTGATATCAGCGCGCGCGCCGGCGATGACATTGTCACCGACCTTGAGACGCTGCGGCGCCAGAATGTAAGCCAGCTCGCCATCTTCGTACTTGATCAGCGCGATGAAGGCGGTGCGGTTCGGGTCATATTCCAGACGCTCGACGGTCGCGGCCACATCGAACTTGCGGCGCTTGAAGTCCACAATACGATAAGACTGCTTATGTCCACCGCCGCGGAAACGGCTGGTGATGCGGCCATGGTTGTTACGGCCACCAGTCGAGTGCTGACCTTCGGTCAGCCCCTTCACGGGCTTGCCCTTCCACAGCTCGCTGCGGTCGATCAGCACTGTGCCGCGAAGGCTCGCCGTGACCGGATTAAAATGCTTCAATGCCATTGTTCAAAAACCTCAGGCGAGACCGGTGGTGAAATCGATGCTCTCACCCTCGGCAAGAGTCACGAACGCCTTCTTCACATCAGAGCGCTGACCGGGACGGCCCTTGAACCGCTTGGTCTTGCCCTTGGTGATCAGCGTATTGACGTTGGTCACCTTCACCTTGAACAGCGCTTCGACCGCAGCCTTGATCTCAGGCTTGGTCGCATCTGCCGCAACCTTGAAGACGAACTGGTTCTTCTCGGAAAGCAGCGTCGCCTTCTCGGTGATGTGCGGCGCACGCACGATTTCGTACATGCGCTCGTCGGAAATTTTCACAGTGCCGGTCATGCCAGGCGCTCCTTCAAACCCTCGACAGCGGCCTTGGTGACCACCAGAACGTCATGCTGCATAATGTCATAGACATTCGCGCCGACGACCGGAAGCACATCCAGCCCCTTCACGTTGCGGGAGGCGCGGCCGAACTTCTCTTCAACAGCGGCATCCACGATCAAGGCGGACTTCCAGCCAAAATTCGCAACCTTGGCGGCAACGTCCTTGGTCTTGTCCAGAGCAGCGACGCCATCAAGCACCACCAGCTTGCCCTCGGCCGCCTTGGCGGAGAGAGCGGAGATCAGACCCAGACGACGAACTTTCTTGTTCAGCGAATAGCCATGATCACGCACAACCGGACCATGGACAGCGCCACCGGTACGGAACTGGGGCGCACGCAGAGAGCCCTGACGGGCGTTACCCGTGCCCTTCTGCTTATACGGCTTGCGGGTCGTGCCAGAAACCTCGCCCATACCCTTCACCTTGTGGGTGCCTGCGCGGCGCTTCGCCAACTGCCAGTGGATCACGCGGGCAATGATGTCCACGCGGGGCTCAGCAGCGAACAGCTCATCCGGCAGCTCAACGCTGCCCGCGGCCTTCGCATCAAAATCAACAACATCAAGCTTCATTGACTCAGCCCTTCAGACCGGCGGGATAGGCTGCATCTTCGGGACGCGCCTTCTTCACCGCATCGCGCACCATCACGTAGCCGCCCTTGGAACCGGGCACCGCGCCATGCAGCAAAACGAGATTACGCTCGACATCCACACCTTCGACCTTCAGGTTCAGGGTGGTGACGCGCTCCTGGCCGAGATGGCCAGCCATCTTCTTGTTCTTGAAGGTCTTGCCGGGATCCTGACGGTTACCGGTCGAGCCCAAGGAACGATGGCTGATCGAAACGCCGTGAGACGCTTCAAGACCGCGGAAGTTCCAGCGCTTCATACCACCGGCAAAGCCCTTACCTTTGGTGATACCGGCAACGTCGACAAACTGACCAACGGTGAAGTGAGCAGCGGACAACACAGCGCCAGGCTCCAGCGCGGCATCGTCAGCCACACGGAACTCAACCAGCTTCTGCGCCGGCTCAACCTTCGCCTTGGCGAAGTGGCCCTTCTGCGCCTTGCTCACATTCTTCGCCTTGGCCTTGCCAATGCCGAGCTGAACCGCGCTGTAGCCATCATTCTCAACGTTACGCGCCGCCACAACCCGCACCTCATCGAGATGCAGAACCGTGACCGGCACATGCGTGCCGTCTTCCTTGAACAGCCGGGTCATCCCCAGCTTTTTTGCGATCACACCGGTACGCATAATACCACCTAAGCTTAGATCTTAATTTCGACTTCGACGCCGGCGGCCAGGTCGAGCTTCATCAGCGCGTCCACGGTCTGCGGGGTCGGGTCAACGATATCCAGCAAGCGCCGGTGCGTCCGAATCTCGAACTGCTCGCGGCTCTTCTTATCGACGTGGGGGGAACGGTTCACAGTGAACCGTTCGATATGGGTCGGCAAAGGAATCGGCCCCCGCACCTGCGCGCCCGTGCGCTTCGCCGTGTTCACGATGTCCTTGGTGCTGTTATCCAGCACGCGATGGTCATACGCCTTCAGGCGAATACGGATGTTTTGGTTGTCCATCTTAACTCGAACTCTTCAGATACTGGGGCCGATTGATTACTTGCTGATCTGGGCGACGACGCCCGAACCAACGGTGCGACCGCCTTCGCGGATCGCGAAACGCAGACCTTCGTCCATGGCGATCGGAGCGATCAGCTCAACGGCGATGGTCACGTTGTCGCCCGGCATCACCATTTCGGTGCCTTCCGGCAGCGTCACCACGCCGGTCACGTCCGTGGTACGGAAGTAGAACTGCGGGCGATAATTGGTGAAGAACGGGGTGTGACGGCCACCCTCTTCCTTGGTCAGGATGTAGGCCTGGCCAGAGAACTTGGTGTGCGGCGTGATGGAGCCCGGAGCCGCCAGAACCTGGCCGCGCTCGATGTCCTCACGCTTGGTGCCACGCAGCAGCGCGCCGATGTTGTCGCCAGCCTCGCCCTGATCGAGCAGCTTACGGAACATTTCCACGCCTGTCACGGTCGTCTTGGTGGTCGCACGGAGGCCGACGATCTCGACTTCCTCACCCACCTTGACCACACCGCGCTCAACGCGGCCGGTTGCCACGGTACCACGGCCGGAGATGGAGAACACGTCTTCCACCGGCATCAGGAAGGGCTTGTCGACAGCGCGCTCCGGCTGCGGAATGTAGGCGTCAACCTGAGCCATCAGCTCCAGAACGGCGTTCTTGCCGATTTCCGGGTTGGTGTCGTTCAGGGCGCAAACAGCCGAACCCTTCACGATGGGGATATCGTCGCCGGGGAAGCCGTAGTTGGAGAGCAGCTCGCGCACTTCCATCTCGACCAGCTCGACCAGATCGGGGTCAGCCAGATCCATCTTGTTCAGGAACACGACCAGAGCCGGCACGCCGACCTGACGGGCCAGCAGGATGTGCTCGCGGGTCTGCGGCATCGGGCCGTCAGCAGCGGAGCAAACCAGGATCGCGCCGTCCATCTGGGCGGCACCGGTGATCATGTTCTTCACATAGTCGGCGTGGCCGGGGCAATCGACATGCGCGTAGTGGCGGTTCTCGGTCTCATACTCCACGTGAGCGGTGGAGATGGTGATGCCGCGGGCGCGCTCTTCCGGCGCCTTGTCGATTTGATCGTAGGCGGTGAAGGTCGCGCCACCCTTCTCGGCCAACACCTTGGTGATGGCGGCGGTGAGGGAGGTCTTGCCATGGTCAACGTGGCCGATGGTGCCAATGTTAACGTGCGGCTTGTTGCGCTCAAATTTAGCTTTGGCCATTAAACTGCTCCGTGTGTGCAGGCTAAAAACTTGGAATGGTCAGAAGATTACCAGCGATAATGGCTGAAAGCCTTGTTGGCTTCGGCCATACGATGGGTGTCTTCACGCTTCTTGACCGCAGAGCCGCGATTATTCACCGCATCCTGCAGCTCGTTCGACAACCGCTCTTCCATCGTGTGCTCGCCGCGCTTGCGGGCAGAGTCGATGATCCAGCGGATCGCCAGCGCCTGACGGCGCTCGGCGCGAACCTCGACGGGGACCTGGTAGGTCGCACCGCCAACGCGGCGGGAGCGAACCTCGATCGCCGGCTTCACATTGTCCAGCGCCTCATGGAACAGGCGCACCGGGTCAGCGTTCGGCCCGCCGCGCTTCTTCAGCACGTCGAGGGCTCCATACACGATCCCTTCGGCAACGGACTTCTTGCCGTCATACATCAGCACGTTCATGAAACGGCTGATCACGATATCACCGAACTTGGCGTCCGGCAGAACTTCACGCTTCGTAGCGCGGCGGCGGCGGCTCATCTCAACCTCTCCTTACTTCGGACGCTTGGCGCCATAGAGCGAGCGACGCTTGCGACGCTTCGGCAGACCCTGCGTATCAAGAACGCCACGCAGAATGTGGTAGCGAACGCCCGGAAGATCTTTCACGCGGCCACCGCGGATCAGCACCACGGAGTGCTCCTGCAGGTTATGGCCTTCGCCAGGGATGTAGCTCACCACCTCGAACCCGTTGGTCAGGCGCACCTTGGCAACCTTACGAAGCGCGGAGTTCGGCTTCTTCGGGGTCGTCGTGTAGACGCGCGTGCAAACGCCACGCTTCTGGGGGCAGCCCTCAAGGGCCGGCACCTTGTTGCGCTTGGCTGCCGGCTCGCGGCCCTTGGCGATCAACTGGTTAATGGTCGGCATATCTCATCCTGCTACGTGTTCAAAACCCGAATTCCTTGGCGAGGAACGAATTGTCCACAAGAAATCACCGCAAGGGGGTATGGAACCCACCCTTACGGGACTGCTTATCCAGCACACGGCCTAGGTGCTTATTTGCACGGCGCCGCACGCGCTAGACTTTTACAGACAACCCGGACCGGAAACCGGAACCGCGAGAGCGCTCTCCTTAGAAGCCGCTCCCCCCCAAGTCAAGCGATTCCATAGCGCCCTTTATCAAGAAAAACGCTGTATTCCGGAATCCTCATAGCTCATCGCCACGCAGTGAGGCTCTGCAGGCCAGAATCAAAACGGCACCCCGAAGGGTGCCGCTCAATATACCTATATTATAAGGCGAGTCGTTACTCGGCCGCCAGCTCCGGTTTGGTCGACCCGGAACGCCCCCCAACGGACTGGCGGTCGCGCCCAGCCGCGATCGCCCGCAACCGGTTCATCACGGAGCCGGTACCGGCCGGGATCAGTCGCCCGACGATGACGTTCTCCTTCAGGCCGGACAGCAGATCCATCTTGCCGGCGGTCGCAGCCTCTGTGAGGACGCGAGTCGTCTCCTGGAAGGAGGCGGCCGAGATGAAGCTCTGGGTCTGCAGGCTGGCCTTGGTTATGCCCTGGAGCACCGGCAGCCCCACGGCAGGGCGTTCGTCCGCCGCCAGCTTGGCGTTCTCCTGCTCGAACTCCACGCGATCCACCAGCTCGCCCACCAGGAAGGTGGTATCGCCAGGCTCGGAGATCTCGACCTTCTGCAGCATCTGGCGAACGATCACCTCGATATGCTTGTCGTTGATCTTCACGCCCTGCAGCCGGTAGACGTCCTGGATTTCGTTGACCAGGTAGTCGGACAGCGCCTCGACGCCCAGCACGCGCAGAATGTCGTGCGGCACGCGCGGACCATCGACCAGCGGGTCACCGAGGCGGACATAATCGCCCTCCTGAACGGAAACGTGCTTGCCCTTCGGAATCAGATACTCGGTCTCTTCACCGGTCTCGTCATTCTTCACAATGACGCGGCGCTTCGCCTTGTAATCCTTACCGAATTCCACCCGGCCATCAATTTCCGCGATAATCGCATGATCCTTCGGCCGCCGCGCCTCGAACAACTCAGCCACGCGCGGCAGACCACCGGTAATGTCGCGAGTCTTCGAACCCTCACGCGGAATACGCGCCAGCACGTCACCCGCCGCAACCATGGCACCGGATTCGATCGAGAGGATCGAGTCAGGCGACAGGAAGTAGCGCGCTTCGGTCCCGTTCGCGAGGCGCAGGATCTCACCGTTGGAGTCCTTCAGCAGCAAGCGGGGGCGCAGATCCGCGCCACGAGCCGACTGCTTATAGTCCACCACCACCTTGGAGGTCAGGCCGGTGACTTCGTCGGTCCGCTCCACCAACGTCACGCCCTCGATGAGATCGGCATATTCGACGATACCGGCACGCTCGGTAATGATCGGCAGGGTGTAGGGATCCCATTCGGCCAGCTTCTGCCCACGGGCCACATCCGCGCCTTCATCCACGAGGAGTCGCGCACCATAGGGCACACGGAAGCGGGCACGCTCGCGCTTGCCGGCATCGGTGAGGATGATTTCGCAGTTACGGCTCATCACCACCGGCACGCCGGCGGAGTTGGTGACAACCGCACGGTTGCGGATGACCACCGAGCCGTCATGGCTGGCTTCGACGTTGGACTGCTCAGCACCACGCTGTGCCGCACCACCGATATGGAAGGTACGCATGGTCAGCTGCGTGCCCGGCTCACCGATGGACTGCGCCGCGATGACACCCACCGCCTCGCCGACATTCACCGGCGTACCGCGGGCTAGGTCACGGCCATAGCACTTGGCGCAAACCGCGACCTTGGTGTCGCAAGTCAGCACGGAGCGGATCTTCACGATCTCAATACCGGACTTCTCGATCAGCTCGGCATGCGATTCTTCGATCAGCTCATTGCGGGCCACGATCACCTCATTGGTGTTCAGGTCCACAATATCCTCGGCCGCGGTACGGCCGAGAACGCGCTCGGAGAGTGACGCGACGATTTCACCGCCATCGCGTACCGCGCTAACGCTGAGGCCACGCTCGGTACCGCAATCATCCTCGACGATGATGCAATCCTGCGCCACGTCGACCAGGCGGCGGGTCAGGTAACCGGAGTTCGCGGTCTTCAACGCCGTATCCGCCAGGCCCTTACGGGCGCCGTGGGTGGAGTTGAAGTAATCGAGAACCGACAGACCTTCCTTGAAGTTCGCGATGATCGGCTGCTCGATGATCTCACCGGAGGGCTTGGCCATCAAACCGCGCATACCCGCAAGCTGAGACATCTGTGCCGCGGAGCCACGCGCACCGGAATGGCTCATCATCCAGACAGAGTTGGTCGGACGGCCGATCTCCTGCTTGGAAATCTCCTTCATCATCGCGCCGGCAACCAGGTCCTTACACTTCGACCAGGCGTCAACCACCTTGTTGTAGCGCTCGCCAGCGGTGATCAGACCATCCTGGTACTGCTGCTCATATTCGCGCACCTCGGCGATGGTCGTGGCCACCAACTCCTGCTTGGAGTCGGGGATGCGCATATCGTCCTTGCCGAACGAAATGCCCGCCTTCGCCGCGTGACGGAAGCCAAGCCCCATCAAACGATCGCAGAAAATGACGGCTTCCTTCTGGCCGCAGTGGCGGTACACAAGGTCGATCACGTCCTGCACATTCTTCTTGGTCAACATGCGGTTGACCACGGAGAAGTTCAGGTTGGCGTTCAGCGGCAGCAACTGGCCGATGAGCATACGGCCCGGAGTCGTCACCACGATAGAGGTCTTCACCTCGCCGTCCGCGTTCATGTTCTTCACGCGGGCGCGAATCTTGTCGTGCAGCTTAATGGCACCGGCGGTGAGCGCGAATTCGATCTCGCCGACAGTCCCGAAGGCCGACGCCTCCTCATCCTTCGCCTGAACGAATTCCGGCGTCTCAAGAGAGAGATAATACAGACCCAGCACGATATCCTGGCTCGGCACGATGATCGGCTTGCCGTTGGCGGGGCTGAGGATGTTGTTGGTGGACATCATCAGCACGCGGCCTTCCAGCTGCGCCTCGATGGAAAGCGGCACGTGCACGGCCATCTGGTCGCCGTCGAAATCCGCGTTGAAGGCGGTGCAGACCAGCGGGTGCAGCTGGATCGCCTTGCCTTCGATCAGGATCGGCTCGAAGGCCTGGATGCCCAGGCGGTGCAGGGTGGGCGCGCGGTTCAGCATCACGGGATGCTCGCGGATCACCTCTTCAAGGATATCCCAAACCTCGGGACGCTCCTTCTCCACCATCCGCTTCGCAGCCTTGATGGTGGTGGCCAGGCCGTATTTCTCCAGCTTGGCGTAGATGAAAGGCTTGAACAACTCCAGCGCCATCTTCTTCGGCAAGCCGCACTGATGCAGCTTGAGCTCCGGCCCCACGACGATGACCGAACGGCCGGAATAATCGACGCGCTTGCCGAGCAGGTTCTGACGGAAGCGGCCCTGCTTGCCTTTCAGCATATCAGAGAGCGACTTCAGCGGACGCTTGTTGGTGCCGGTGATGGCGCGGCCACGGCGGCCGTTATCGAACAGCGCATCCACCGATTCCTGCAGCATGCGCTTTTCGTTGCGCACGATGATGTCCGGAGCGCGCAGCTCCATCAGCCGCTTCAGACGGTTATTGCGGTTGATGACGCGGCGATACAGATCGTTCAAATCGGAGGTCGCGAAGCGGCCACCATCCAGCGGCACCAGCGGGCGCAGCTCGGGCGGGATGACCGGGATCACGTCCAGCACCATCCATTCCGGGTGGGTGCCGGATTCGAGGAAATTCTCGATCAGCTTCAGCCGCTTGACCAGCTTCTTGCGCTTGGTCTCGGAGGTGGTCTCCTTCAACTCGGAGCGCATTTGCGCCCGTGTCTCAGCCAAATCGATGCCAAGCAGAATGGACTTGATCGCTTCGGCGCCGATGCCGGCGCGGAACCCGTCCTCGCCGAACTCATCCTGCTTGTTGAACATCTCGTCCTCGGAGATGAGCTGGTGCAGCTTGAGGTCGGTCGTGCCCGGCTCCAGCACGATATAGGACTCGAAATACAGAACCTTCTCGACATCTTTCAGCGTCATGTCGAGCATGGTGGCGATGCGGGACGGCAGCGACTTCAGGAACCAGATATGGGCGACGGGCGAAGCCAGTTCGATATGGCCCATGCGCTCACGGCGCACCTTGGCCAGCGTGACCTCAACGCCGCACTTCTCGCAGATGATGCCACGGAACTTCATGCGCTTGTACTTGCCGCACAAGCATTCATAATCTTTGATCGGCCCGAAGATGCGCGCGCAGAACAGGCCGTCGCGCTCGGGCTTGAAGGTCCGGTAGTTGATCGTCTCCGGCTTCTTGATCTCGCCGTAAGACCAGCTGCGGATCTGCTCCGGAGAGGCAATCTGGATCTTGATCTGGTCGAAAGACGTCGTCTGACCAGCATTCCCAAGAATCTTCATCAAATCATTCATCACGCATCATCCTTATCTTGGCCTGGTATCCTGTAGTCGCTCTGGGAACGCCGGCCTTAAGAGGCCGACTGCTCCAGATCGACGTTCAGGCCCAAGGATTTCAGTTCCTTCAGCAGCACGTTGAAGCTCTCGGGGATACCAGCTTCGAAATTGTCCTGCTCGCGCACGATCGCCTCATAGACCTTGGTACGGCCGGAAACGTCGTCGGACTTCACCGTCAGCATTTCCTGCAGCGTGTAGGCGGCGCCGTAGGCTTCCAGCGCCCAGACTTCCATCTCACCGAAGCGCTGGCCACCGAACTGCGCCTTACCGCCCAGCGGCTGCTGGGTGACCAGCGAGTACGGGCCGATGGAGCGTGCATGGATCTTGTCGTCGACGAGATGGTGCAGCTTGAGCATATACATATACCCAACCGTCACCTTGCGCTCGAACGGCTCACCGGTACGGCCATCGATCAGCGTGCTCTGGCCGGAGATGTCGACACCGGCCTTGGCCAGCATCTCTTCGATGTCCGGAATACGGGCACCGTCGAACACCGGGGTCGCGATCGGCACGCCCTTGGTGACGTTGCGGGCCAGCTCGACCAGCGCATCATCATCGAGATCCTTGATCTGGCTCTCGAAGATTTCCTCGCCATAGGCCAGCTTCAGCCGGTCCAGCAGCTCAAGGCGCGCCTCACCGGTGCGGCGATACTCTTCCACCGCCTTGCCGATCTGCTTGCCGAGATTGGCACAGGCCCAACCCAGATGCACTTCCAGGATCTGCCCGACATTCATGCGCGAGGGCACGCCCAGCGGGTTCAGCACCAGATCGACCGGCGTGCCATCCTCCAGGAACGGCATGTCCTCGACCGGCACCACGCGCGAGACCACACCCTTGTTGCCGTGACGGCCGGCCATCTTGTCGCCCGGCTGCAGCTTGCGCTTCACCGCCACGAACACCTTGACCATCTTCATCACGCCGGGGAGCAGCTCGTCGCCGCGCTGAAGCTTCTCGACCTTGCTCTCGAAACGGTCCTGCAGCTTCTTCACGGCGGCGTCGAATTCGCGCTTCATCAGCTCGATATTCGCCATCACCGCATCGTCCTGCACGACCACGTTGCGCCAGGCGCCACGCGGCTGCTCGGACAGCAGCTCGGCGGTGATTTCCGTCCCCGCCTTGATACCCTTGAAGCCGGAGCCAGCAACCTGGCCGATCAGCGCCTCGCGCAGACGGTTCAGGAAGGAGCGCTCCTGGATGCCCTTTTCGTCGTCACGGTCCTTGGCCAGACGCTCGATCTCGGCGCGCTCGATCGCCAGCGCGCGCTCATCCTTATCCACGCCGCGGCGGTTGAACACACGCACATCGACGATAGTGCCGGAGGTGCCGGGCGGCAGACGCAGCGAGGTGTCACGCACATCGGAGGCCTTTTCGCCGAAGATGGCGCGCAGCAGCTTCTCTTCCGGGGTCATCGGGCTCTCGCCCTTCGGCGTCACCTTGCCGACCAGAATGTCGCCCGGGTGAACTTCCGCGCCGATATAGACGATACCGGCCTCGTCGAGGTTGCGCAAAGCTTCCTCGCCGACATTGGGAATGTCGCGGGTGATTTCTTCCTGCCCCAGCTTGGTGTCACGCGCCATCACCTCGAATTCCTCGATGTGGATGGAGGTGAACACGTCATCCTTGGCGATCCGCTCGGAGATCAGGATGGAGTCTTCGAAGTTATAGCCGTTCCAGGGCATGAAGGCGCACAGCGCGTTGCGGCCCAGCGCCAGCTCGCCCAGCTCCGTGGACGGGCCGTCGGCAATGATGTCGCCGGCAGACACGCGGTCACCGACCTTCACCAGCGGACGCTGATTGATGCAGGTGCTCTGGTTGGAGCGCATATATTTGCGCAGACGATAGATATCGACGCCCTGGGTCGCCCCGTCCTCGCCAGTGGCGCGCACGACGATACGTGCGCCATCGATCTGGTCGATGATACCCGCCCGCTTGGCCACGATGGTGGCGCCGGAATCGCGCGCCACAGCCGCTTCCATGCCGGTGCCGACGATCGGTGCGTCGGAGCGGATCAGCGGCACAGCCTGACGCTGCATGTTCGAGCCCATCAGCGCGCGGTTGGCGTCATCATTCTCAAGGAACGGGATCAGCGCGGCGGCCACGGAAACCAGCTGCTTCGGCGAGACGTCGATGGCGGTCACGTCTTCCGGCTTGACCATCAAGAAGTCGCCATTGCGGCGCACGGATACCAGATCGTCCTTGAGCTGCCCGTCCTCGGCCTTGTTGGCGTCGGCCTGGGCGACCACCAGCCGCTCCTCTTCCATGGCGGAGAGATATTTGAACTCCGGCTGCACCTTGCCGTCCGTCACCAGCTGGTAAGGGGTCTCGATGAAGCCGTATTTGTTCACCTTGGCGTAGGTGGCCAGCGAGTTGATCAGACCGATATTCGGGCCTTCCGGCGTCTCAATCGGGCAAATACGTCCATAATGGGTCGGGTGAACGTCGCGGACCTCGAAGCCAGCACGCTCGCGGGTCAGACCGCCCGGCCCAAGCGCGGAGAGGCGACGCTTATGCGTCACTTCGGAGAGCGGATTGGTCTGGTCCATGAACTGGCTGAGCTGGCTGGAGCCGAAGAACTCGCGCACCGCAGCCGCAGCCGGCTTGGCGTTGATGAGGTCGTGCGGCATCACGCTGTCAATATCGACGGAGCCCATACGCTCGCGGATGGCGCGCTCCATACGCAGCAGGCCGACGCGATACTGGTTCTCCATCAGCTCACCGACGGAGCGCACACGGCGGTTGCCGAGATTATCGATATCGTCGATCGCGCCGCGCCCATCCTTGAGCTCGTTCATGATCTTGATGGTGCGCAGAATATCGTCCTTGCGCAGGGTGCGCACGGTATCCGGCACATCGATGCCCAGACGCATATTCATCTTCACGCGGCCCACGGCCGAGAGATCATAGCGGTCGGAATCGAAGAACAGGCCCTTGAACAGCGCCTCAGCGGTCTCGGAGGTCGGCGGCTCGCCCGGGCGCATCACGCGGTAGATGTCGATCAGCGCGTCTTCACGGTTGGCGTTCTTGTCCGCCGCCAGCGTGTTGCGAATCCACGGGCCGTTCTGCTGGTCGATCGCCAGGGTCGGCAGCTCGTCAATGCCCTTATCCTCAAGCGCGGTCAGCTTCTGATCGGTCAGTTCTTCGCCGGCCTCACCAAAGATCTCGCCCGTATTCGGGTCATAGATGTCCTCGCCCAGGTAGCGGCCAACCAGGTCGGCGCGCGCCACCAGCACGTTCTTGGTCTTCTCGGCGATCTTGCGGACGGTACGCGCGGTCAACTTGTCCTCGACCTTGGCGACAACTTCGCCGGTCTGCGCGTCCACCAGATCTTCGATCAGCTTCAGGTTCCGGAAGGAATCCGCCTCGAACGGACGGGACCACTGGCCCTTCTGCTTCGAGAACACGACCTTGCCATAGAAGAAATTCAGGATCTCCTCAGAATCCATGCCCTTGATTTCGCCGATCTCGACGCTCTCGCCCTTGGCGGCGCGGGCCTCGATCAGCTGCTCGGTGGCGGCGGAGGGCAGCGCGTAGAGCAGCGTGGTGGCCGGCAGCTTACGCTTACGGTCGATGCGCACATAAATCAGATCCTTGGCGTCGAACTCGAAATCGAGCCAGGAGCCGCGATAGGGGATCACGCGGGCGGTGAAGAGATACTTGCCCGAGGAATGGGTCTTGCCGCGGTCATGGTCGAAGAACACGCCCGGCGAGCGGTGCATCTGAGAGACGATCACGCGCTCGGTACCGTTCACCACGAAGGTGCCGTTGTCCGTCATCAGCGGCATGTCGCCCATGTAAACAGGCTGCTCTTTGATGTCGCGAATGGAGCGCGCGCCGGTATCCTCGTCCAGATCCCACACGATCAGACGCAGGATCACCTTCAGCGGGGCGGCGTAGGTCATGCCGCGCTGGATGCACTCCTCGACATCATATTTCGGCTCTTCGAGCTCGTAATGCACGAACTCCAGGCGGCCGCGGCCGGCGAAATCGTCGATCGGGAAGACCGACTTGAAGACTTCCTGCAGGCCAGAGTTGGTCCGTGCGTCGGCCTTCACATTCATCTGCAGGAACGAATCATAGCTCGCACGCTGCACGTCGATGAGGTTTGGCATCGGCGCGACTTCAGGGATACGGCTGAAGCTCTTGCGAATGCGCTTGCGGCTGGTGAAAGACCCTTTGCCAAAACCATTGATCGCGTTCATCGCATCACCCTCGGTCAGATTGATCGTCTAAAAAAGCGTAGTCTTAAGAAACAGGTGGCAGGCGGCGCCCCAAAGGTCACCGCCTGCCCTTTTACCCTATGCACGCAACGGCATAATCACACCGTCGCGGGAAGAGGAATTATTTGACTTCGACAGTCGCGCCCTGCTCTTCCAGCGTCTTCTTGATGGCCGCAGCCTCGTCCTTGGAGACATTCTCCTTGACGGTCTTCGGCGCACCCTCGACCAGGTCCTTGGCTTCCTTGAGGCCCAGGCCGGTGATGGTGCGGATTTCCTTGATCACGTTGATCTTCTTGTCGCCGCCATTGGCGAGGATCACCGTGAACTCGGTCTGCTCCTCAGCAGCAGCAGCCGGCGCACCGCCAGCCGGGGCAGCAGCGGCAACAGCCACCGGCGCGGCAGCGGAAACGCCCCACTTCTCTTCGAGCAGCTTGGAGAGCTCAGCGGCCTCCAGGACGGTCAGCTTCGACAGCTCTTCAACGAGCGCGTTCAGGTCAGCCATTAGAATAATCCTTCGATAAGATAGGCTTTGTTTGGTTCAATGCAAGGCCGCACCGCGCGGCCCCGCGAAAAAGCGACAAGCGGGCGAAAACCTTAGGCCGCCTCGCTCTTCTGGGAATCGGCATACGCCGCGAAGACCCGCGCAAGTTGTCCGGCCGGAGCCTGCAGGACGCCGGCCACCTTGGTCGCCGGGGCTTGGATAAGCCCCAGGAGCTTGGCACGCAGGCTGTCCAGGGACGGCAGCTCGGAGAGCGCCTTGACACCGTCGACATTCAGAACCTGATTGCCGAGGGCGCCGCCCAACAGAACAAACTTGTCATTGGTCTTGGCGAAGTCGACGGCAACCTTGGCCGCGGCAACAGGGTCAGCAGACCATGCCAGCGCGGTCGGCCCCTTCAGCAGGGGCGCGATACCGTCGAACCGGGTTCCTTCAAGAGCAAGAAGGGCCAGACGATTTTTCGCAACCTTGAAGCTCACCCCCGCCTCACGCATCTTGCGGCGCAGATTGGTCACATCAGCCACCGTCATCCCGTCATTCCGGGTGACGACAACCATGGACGTATCCGCGAACACCGCAGACAGTTCAGCGACGAATTCACGCTTCTCTATGCGATCCACATCCGTCTCCAACTTGACGGGCAGCTTGGCGTTGCCGCCTCACCACCCAGGTTACCCAAGCAACCGGGACCATCCCGGCCGCTTTCGCCTGTCCTATGTCAGAACCACCAAAGCCCCGCCGAAGCGAAACATCTGGCACCTCTCTACCGTTTGCGGGGCCCCCCCATTAAATCCGAGGATACATACGGTCTTGGACAGGTCGGGAGCCTTGCGGCCCCCTGCCCGCTTCGGCCTTCCGGCCAAAGCGTATTCTCAAAAAACCTTAGGCGACGGTGGAGACGTCCACGCGCACGCCAGGGCCCATCGTGGAGGACAGCGCCACCTTCTGCAGGTAGGTACCCTTGGCGCCGGTCGGCTTCGCCTTCTGCACGGCGTCGATCAACGCCTTGGCGTTCTCAACCAACTTGTCCGCCTCGAAGCTCGCCTTGCCGATGCCGGCATGGATGATACCAGCCTTCTCAGCACGGAACTCGACCTGGCCGGACTTGGCAGCGGTGATCGCGCCCTTCACGTCCATGGTCACGGTGCCCAGCTTCGGGTTCGGCATCAGGCCGCGCGGGCCGAGGATCTTACCGAGCTTGCCCACAACGCCCATCATGTCCGGGGTCGCGATGCAGCGGTCGAACTGAATGTCGCCGGCCTGGACCTTCTCAGCCAGATCGTCAGCACCAACCACGTCAGCGCCGGCGGCCAGCGCCTCTTCGGCCTTCGGGCCACGGGCGAACACGCCGACGCGCAGGGTCTTGCCGGTGCCGTTCGGCAGCGAGATCAGGCCACGGACCATCTGGTCGGCGTGACGCGGATCAATGCCCAGGTTCAGCGAGATCTCAATAGTCTCGTCGAACTTCGCGGTGGCATTCTTCTTCGCCAGCGACACGGCATCGGTCAGGGCGTACAGCTTGTTGCGCTCAACCGTCTCGCGGGCAGCGTTCAGACGCTTATCTTTGGCCATCGTTTAGCCCTCCACCACGGTCAGGCCCATGGAGCGAGCGGAGCCCGCCAGCATGCGCACAGCGCCGTCAACATCGTTCGCGTTCATGTCCTTCATCTTGGTCGCGGCGATTTCACGCAGCTGCGCGGTCGTCACCTTGCCCACAGCCGCGCCCTTGCCGGGGGTCGTGGTGCCCTTGTCGATGCCCGCCGCCTTCTTCAGGAAGTAGGTATTGGGCGGGGTCTTCATGATGAAGGAGAAGGTGCGGTCAGCAAAGGCGGTGATCACCACCGGAACCGGCATGCCCGGCTCCATCTGCTGCGTCGCCGCATTGAATTCCTTGACGAACTGCATGATATTCAGACCACGCTGGCCGAGCGCGGGACCCACCGGCGGCGACGGGTTCGCCTTGCCCGCAGGGATCTGCAGCTTGATATAGCCGACAACTTTCTTAGCCATTTCTGGCTCCTTTCATCCTATGGCTTGCGCCATTGGACCGCGGTTCAAGCAGCCGGACACACCTGTCCAAGCCTCCCACGTTCCGAGGGGCGGAGCCTTAACTCAACCGTACCCTACTGTCTAGCACCCGCTCGCGTTTTCCCGATAATATAAGCCATGCAAAAAAAAGCGGCCCTTCTGGTTATCGACCTGCAAAATGATTTCTGCCCCGGCGGCGCGCTTGCCGTACCCGGCGGCGATGAAATAGCGCCTTTGATCAACAGCCTGGCGCGGTATTTCGACGACGTTGTGCTCACCCAGGATTGGCATCCGGCTGACCATACCTCCTTCGCCGCCAACCATCCGGGAAAAGCCGCATTTGACACAATCCAACTGCCTTACGGCCCCCAAGTCCTATGGCCCGCCCATTGCGTTATGGGGACACTGGGTGCCGCGCTCGTCCCCGGGCTCGATATTCCACACGCAGGCCTCATCCTGCGAAAGGGCAGCCACTCCTCAATCGACAGCTATTCGGGCTTCCTGGAAGCGGACCGCGCCACACCCACCGGCCTTGCCGGCTATCTGCGGGAACGGAGCATCACACAACTATATATATGTGGCTTGGCCTTTGATTTCTGCGTGCGCTGGACAGCCGAGGACGCCGTCCAAGCAGGCTTCGAGGTTTGGGTTGTTGAGGATGCGTGCCGGGCGATAGATTTACAAGGCTCGAGCGCGAAGGCCCGCGCGGCCATGCAAAACGCTGGGGTCAAGCTGACCAAGAGCCAAGATCTCTTGCAGTCACACTAATCGCCCCTCAAAACGCAAAAAACCCCGCAGGAGCGGGGTTTTTCACGGAAATTCATCGATTAATCGACGATGATTGCTGAAACTTCCGGCCCCTTGGAGCCTTGCACCACACTCATCTTCACCGCCTGGCCCTCTTGCAGCGGCGACAAGCCGGCCGCCTCAAGCGCAGTGGCATGGACAAACACGTCCTTGCCGCCAGCTTCCGGGCTGATGAAGCCAAACCCCTTGGTGGCATTGTACCATTTCACGATACCAGCCATCTCAACAGCCGGGCCGGAGGCCTGCTGGCGGGGGGCGCGCGGCGCGCGTGGACGGTCGAAACCTCCGCCACCGAAACCGCCCGGCGCACGCGGCGGCGGGGCATCACCCTCAGTCACGGAAATAACCTGATTGACCTGGCGGCCCTTCTGCCCCTGCCCGACACGGATCTGCAGAACAGAGCCGGGAGTGACGGACTGGAAACCGGCACTCTGAAGCGAGTTTGCGTGAAGAAACACGTCGCCGGAGCCATCTGCCATCTCGACGAAACCAAACCCCTTTTCAGCATTATACCACTTCACAGTGGCCTTTGCTTCGGGGGCAGTTGATTGTGCCCCAAACCCCGAGAAAGACGGCGGGAATGAAGGAGCGTTACCATAAAAATTATCGTCGTCGAAACCACGGCGGCGGCTCTGCCGCTGGCGGTCATTCTTCGGGGGTCGCACTATAAAAACTGTCCTCTAAAAGACTTTCGGGGCACCGGGCTCTAGCCAAGCGAAAACAGCATAGGCCACGCTGTGGCGGCCTTCAATCCCGAAATGCTGCTCCAACGCAAGCATTTCAGCTAAAATAGCCGCCATTTTTACGATTCTCGACCCAAATACGCATGAATATGCGCCGCTGCACGGCTGCACGGCTAATCCACCGCTTGTTGCCTGGCGCCCCAGCCCCTAAGAGCCGCTCATGCCCTTCCCCGATACCAATCCCAGCCTCGCCAAAGCTCTCGCTCAGCGCGGCTATGCCGACCCCACCTCCGTACAAAGCGCAGTCCTCACGCCGGAAGCTGACGGGCGTGACCTGCTCGTATCTGCCCAAACCGGCTCCGGGAAGACCGTCGCATTCGGCCTTGCTTTAGCGGGTAGCATCCTCGGCGAGTCCGCGTCGATGCCAGCCACGCACGCGCCTCTGGTGCTGGTGATCGCCCCTACCCGTGAGCTTGCGCTTCAAGTGCATGCCGAATTGACCTGGCTTTACGAATTCACCGGCGCCCGGATCCTGTCCTGCGTCGGCGGGATGGACGCACGACGCGAGGCGCGCCTCCTGGCCGGCGGGTGCCATTTCGTGGTTGGCACGCCGGGCCGTCTGAAAGACCATATCGAGCGCGGCAATCTGCGCCTCGACGAGCTGGAAGCCGTGGTGCTCGACGAAGCCGACGAAATGCTCGATCTCGGCTTCCGGGAAGAACTCGAATTCATTCTCAGCGCGGCGCCGGCCTCCCGCCGCACCTTGCTGTTTTCAGCCACCATCGCGCGCGACATCGCGGCACTGGCCCGAACCTATCAGCAAAATGCCCTGCGTATCGACACCGTCGCCGCCAATCAGCCGCATGCCGATATCGAGTACCGCGCCGTCCGCGCTGCCGGCCATGAACTCGAAGCCGCCCTCGTCAATATATTAAGAGCGCAGGATAGCAGGGCGCTCGTTTTTTGCGCCACCCGGGATACGGTGCGCACGCTTCACGCCAACCTCGTCGCCCGGGGTTTCACCGCGGCAGCCTTGTCGGGAGAACTATCCCAGGCTGAGCGTAACGCCGCCCTGTCCGCGCTGCGCGACGGCCGGGCCCAGGTCTGCATCGCAACAGACGTCGCCGCGCGGGGTTTGGACCTGCCGGATCTCGACCTGGTCATTCACGCGGACCTTCCCACCAACAAGGCAACCTTCCTGC
Source organism: Acidocella sp. MX-AZ02 (assembly GCF_000306035.1). Taxonomy (NCBI): domain Bacteria; kingdom Pseudomonadati; phylum Pseudomonadota; class Alphaproteobacteria; order Acetobacterales; family Acidocellaceae; genus Acidocella; species Acidocella sp. MX-AZ02. The sequence goes on along the minus strand of NZ_JH976208.1, from coordinate 673,386 downwards.
ATCGGTCCGGCCGTACCGGGCGCGCGGGGCGTAAGGGGGTTTCTGTCCTGCTCGTCCCGCCGGCGCGTCGCCGCCGGGCGGAGTTGCTCTTGCGGGAGGCGAATGCCCAGGCTGTCTGGGTTGACCCGCCGACGCCGGAGGATATCCGTGCAAAGGATGAGATACGCCTGCTGAACAATCCGCAGCTGCAAGAAACACCCGGCGAATTCGAACTGGAACTCGGCCAGAAGCTTCTGGCCCGGAGTTCACCGGAAATCATCGCCGCGGCTTTTGTGAAACTGGCCCAGGCCCATCTGCCAAGCGCGGCTCACGTCACGATCCTGCCGCCCGAAGCCCAGCGCCCCACCCGCGCGCCGCATACCGGCAAGGCATCCCATACCCACGTCAGCGAGGGAACCTGGTTTCGCGTGGCCCTTGGCCGCAAACAAAACGCCGATCCGCGCTGGCTTGTGCCGCTGATCTGCAAGGCGGGCGGCGTCAGCAAACAAGAGATCGGCGCTATTCGCATTTTTGAGCGCGAAACCAAGTTCGAAATCGCGGCCCATGCCGCGAGCGCCTTTGCCAATGCGGCGAACGCCCAGACCGAGGCGCGGATCGAGCCCGCCGCGCCGCCGAGCAGCCCCTCACGCTCTCGCGCGAACATTTCCGAACGCGGCGATTTCAAAACGAAAGCGGCGCCGAAGCCGTATGCGCCAAAGCCCGGCGGCAAGCTCAGCGAGCAACAGCGCCGGCGGCAGAATAAAGCCTCTCGCCACTGATCGCTATTGATCGGGCCTCGGAGGGGAGCGGATCAACCAGCTAGAGCAATATGTGTTTAGGTTGACGCGCCAGCGTCAAGATAAACACATGAAATTGCTCGCAAAAACAAAAGTTAGAGCATCAAGCTAAAAGCTTGATGCTCTAAGCTCTGCGGCACGCGGTTAATATTGCCGCAACAGCGCGATCAGGCGGCCTTGAACACGGACACGTTCAGCCGGGAAAATTCTGGTTTCATACCGGATATTGGCCGGCTCCAGCGCAATGGACTGCCCTTTCCGGCGCAGCCGCTTTAGCGTCACCTCGTGCTCATCGACCAACGCGACGATAATTTGCCCGTTTTCCGCCGTATCGCCTCGCCTGATGATCACTGTATCGCCGTCCAGAATTCCCGCTTCGATCATCGAATCGCCTTCGACGGTCAGTGCGAAATGTTCCCCGGCGCCAAGCATGGAGAGGGGGATTTCAATCGTCTCTTCATTGTCGCGCAAGGCCTCGATCGGCAGGCCAGCGGCGATTTTACCGTAAAGCGGCAGAGAAATCGCGGAGGGTTCAAAACTCTCCAGCTCATCTTGCTGCGACAGCCCTCGCGTCCCAAAATGTCCTTGAATGACGTTGGGCGCAAAACCATGCGCCTGCGCCTTGCTCGGCGTGATATCCTGCGGCAGCCGCACCACTTCCAGAGCCCTCGCCCTGTGCTTGTGGCGACGCAGGAAGCCTCGTTCTTCCAGGGCGGAAATCAACCGATGGATTCCGGATTTTGAACGGAGGTCCAGGGCCTCCTTCATTTCCTCGAAGCTGGGGCTACATCCGGTCTCGCGCAGATGCCGGTCGATGAATAACAGCAATTCATGCTGTTTCGGCGTCAGCATTGAACATCTCCGAATTTTAAAGCTTCAGGAACAAAGCAACAACACGATAATGTTCTAGTTTAGTTCTTGTTTTCGCGTCAAGCGTTACGAGTGATCCAACCGCAGGATCTCCACGTAACTGCCCGCCTCGATGGCAGGTGAAAACGGCACACGGCGGATCAGCGCGTTGGACCCGGCCAGGGCACGCAGCATTCCTGAATCCTGTACCTGCAGCGGGGTAACCTGCATTTCCCCGTCAGCAGTCTTCGCGATGATCGCCCGCACATAGTCTTCCCGCACATCATTGGCCCGCATCGGCGCTGCCAATCGTACGGTTTCAAAGCCTGGCGATTCAGGGGGCAAACCAGACAGCACCTCAATGGCGGACCGCAAAAACAAAACCGCGCAGACATAAGCGGACACGGGATTGCCGGGCAGCCCCAACACAGGCAGATCACTGAGTCTGCCAAATATCAGCGGCTTGCCGGGACGCATCGCGATTTTCCAGAAATCCAGCGCGAAGCCGTGCTGGGACAACCCTTGCCTGACCAGATCATAGGCGCCAACACTCGCCCCGCCTGTGGTTAGCAACAGATCAGCCCCTTTGGCAGCTAACGCCGCCTGCGCGACTTCATCGGCAGCATCACGCGCAATCGGCAACACCAACGGCTCGCCACCATGGGCTGTAACGAAAGCGCTTAACATCAGGGCGTTGGAGTTGGCGATCCCCCCGGCGGGCAGCGGCTCACCCGGCAAGGCAATCTCGTCCCCGGTGCAGAGGATCGCGATGCGCGGGCGCCGGTAAACAGCCAACCAGGGATGCCCCGCCGCGGCGGCAAGTCCGATATCCCGCACAGACAGCCGCGCCCCCGCTGGCAAGACCTGGTCACCGGCTTGTATATCCTGGCCCTTCCGCCGGATATGCAGTCCAGCGCGCACGCTTGCCGCCGGCTCCACCAAATCCGCTGCGACCGAGGCGTTCTCCTGGATCAAAACGGTATCCGCACCGTTCGGGATCGCACTCCCGGTAAAGATCCGAACCGCCTCCCCCGGGCCGACCTCACCCGCGAACGGATGCCCGGCCGGCGCTTCGCCGATCAGCCGAAGCGGCTTGCCGGAGTCAGTGTCAACGGCACGCACCGCATACCCGTCCATGGCCGAAACATCGCCAGGTGGGACAGTCAGCCGGGAGATGACCGGGCGCGCCAGCACGCGGTGATAGGCCTGGGCCAGCCCGACCATTTCAACGGCAACAGGCTTCAAATCCGCGACAATCCGGGCGCGCGCCTCCTCGACGCTGATCATGGCGCCGAAAAATCTCCGCTCTTGCCGCCTGTCTTTCGGGTCAGGCGTATCGCTTCGATCCGCATCGTCTTATCGGCGGCCTTGACCATGTCATAAATGGTCAAAGCCGCGAGGCTCACAGCGGTCAGGGCTTCCATTTCAATGCCGGTGCGTGCCGTTGTCCGGGCTGTGGCGACGATCTCGACCGAATCCTGCTCCAGGATGAGGTCGATGCTGATCGCATCCAGCGGCAGCGGATGGCAGAGCGGGATCAGCTCGCCGGTTTTCTTGGCCGCCATGATCCCGGCAATTCGGGCTGCGGCGAGCACGTCGCCTTTTTCAGCCTGATTATCACGGATCAGGCTGACGGTCTCGGGCCGCATCACCACCCGCCCCTTGGCCTGCGCCTCGCGAAGCGTCACCGTCTTGGCCGAAACATCGACCATACGCGCCGCGCCGTCGGCGCCGATATGGGTAAGCTGGCTCAATGGCCCAAAAGCGCGTGCACAGCGGCTTCCAGATCGTCCTGGCGCATCAGCGATTCGCCGACGAGGAACCCCTGCACACAGACCTTCCGCAGCCTTTCCACATCCTGATTGGTCTTGATGCCCGACTCGGAGATCATGAATTTATTCGGCGGGCACAGGCTGGAGAGCTGCTCGGTCGTCGCAATATCCGTCACCATGGTCTTCAGGTTGCGATTATTGATGCCGATCAGAGGCGTCTGCAGCAGAAGCGCGCGCTCCATCTCTTCTTCATTATGGACTTCGGCCAGAACATCCATATCCAGAGCCCGAGCGAGCCCTTCGAGATCACGGGCCTGATCGTCCTCAAGCGCCGCCATGATCAGCAGAATGCAGTCCGCCCCCATGACCCGGCTCTCATAGACCTGCCATTCATCCAGCATGAAATCCTTGCGAATGACGGGCAGGGAAACCGCTGCGCGGGCCGCCTCAAGATGCGCGGTCTGGCCTTGGAAGTATTTCTCGTCGGTCAGAACGGAAAGGCAGGTCGCGCCGGCGGCCGCGTAGGCCCGCGCCAGCGAGGCAGGCTCGAAATCCGGGCGGATCAAACCGCCCGAGGGCGAGGCCTTCTTGATCTCCGCGATCAGTCCGGCCTGGTCCTGCGCGGCCTTATCCATCAAAGCCCGGCCGAAGCCACGTGTCTTGTCGGCGTCCTTGACCTCGGCCTTCAGCTCATCCAGCGGCCTGCGGCCCTGGCGCTCGGCAACTTCAGCGCGTTTATCCACGCAGATTTTTGCCAGCACATCGTCGATTACAATATTCATGCCTGCTCTCCGGAGACCCGCTTCAACCGTTCCAGAACAGCCAAAGCGTCACCTCGATCTATCGCTTGCGCCGCCAGCTCGACCCCTTGGGGCAGTGTTTCCACCCGGCCCGCCACAATCAGGGCGGCAGCGCTATTCAACAACACCGTATCACGATACGCACCCGCCTGGCCTCGCAACAAAGCCCGTAAAGCCGCCGCGTTATAGGCGGCGTCTCCGCCTTTCAAGGCAGAGGCAGGCGCGGCTTCAAGGCCCGCATCCGCGGCGGTTACCCCGAATTCCCTGATCTCGTTGTTCTTCAACGCGACCACTTGGTTCACGTCGTCGAGCACAAGTTCATCCATGCCGGCGCCATGCACGATCCAGGCGGCTTGCGTGCCAAGATCACGCAACGTCTCCGCCACCGGGCGCAGCCAGAACGGGTCATAGACCCCCATCAACTGGCGGCGCACCCCGGCCGGATTGGCCATCGGGCCGGTCAGGTTGAACAAGGTTCGGGTGCCAAGCTCCACCCGAACCGGGGCAGCGTGCCGCAGTGCGGGGTGATGGCGCGGCGCGAATAGAAAGACGCACCCAACCTCGCGCAGCACCGCCGATAACCTGTCAATGGGCGGCTCGATCGCAACCCCAAGCGCCGTTAATACATCCGCGGCGCCTGAGCGCGAGGACAACGCCTTGTTGCCGTGCTTGGCGACAGGCACGCCACACGCCGCCAGAACGAACGTCGTCGCGGTGGAAATATTGAGGCTGGCGGCGCCATCCCCGCCTGTACCGCAAACATCCATGGCATCCGCCGGCGCTTCGATCCTGGCCATACGCTTGCGCATCGCCGTGACCGCGCCGGTCAGCTCCGCCACTGTTTCGCCGCGTGCGCGCATGGCCATCAGCATCCCGCCGATCTGCGCGGGGGTGGCCTGCCCATCCATGACCACGCCGAATGCTTCCTCGGCCTCAGACACGGTCAGGCTTTCCCCCTTACCGAGGCGCGCAAGCACCGGTTTCAGCGAATTATTCACGCAGCAACCGGAACCTTTACCCCTGCGAGACGCAGGAAGTTGCGCAGAATATCATGCCCGTTCGAGGTCGCGATGCTCTCCGGATGAAACTGCACGCCGTAAATCGGCAGCTCCGCATGGCGCAATCCCATGATAATGCCGTCTTCGGTACGCGCCGTGGGCACCAGCGTGCTGGGCAGGGTCGCCTGCTGGACGATCAGCGAGTGATAGCGCGTCGCGGTGAAGGGATTCGGCAAGCCTGCGAAAATGTCGGTATTATCATGGAAGACCGGGCTGGTTTTCCCATGCACGGGCTGTGGTGCGCGCACCACCTGCCCACCAAAGGCCTGGCCGATCGCCTGGTGTCCCAAACACACACCGAACAAAGGCAGATTCGCCGCAGCCGCCGCCTGCACCATCGGCAGACAGATCCCGGCCTCATTCGGCGTGCAGGGCCCCGGCGAGAGCACCACCGCCTGGGGCCGCATGGCCAGAACATCCTCGGGGCTCAACGCATCATTGCGCTTGACTACGCATTCCGCGCCGAGATCCCCGAAAAACTGCACGAGATTGAAAGTGAAGCTGTCGTAGTTATCAATGAGAAGAATCATCGCTCAAGCCCCCGGCGCGCTGACATAGCGCACGGCGTCCTCTGCGGCGCGGAACAACGCGCGCGCTTTCTGCACGCTTTCCATATATTCGGCCTCGGCGTCGGAATCGGCGACCACGCCGACGCCCGCCTGCACATACATGCGGCCCTCCTTCACCAAAGCGGTGCGCAAGCCGATACATGTGTCCATCTCGCCATTCGCGGCGAAATAGCCGATGCATCCGGCATATAGCCCCCGGCGCGACGGTTCGAGCTCCTCAATGATCTGCATCGCCCGGACCTTTGGCGCGCCCGACAAGGTGCCGGCGGGAAATCCGGCGATCAGCGCATCCAGCGCCTCGAGCCCCGGCCGCAGCTTGCCCTCAACCGTCGAGGAAATATGCATCACATGCGAAAAACGTTCGATGGCGAAGCTTTGCGCCACGCGCACAGAACCGATTTCCGACACCCGCCCGACATCATTGCGCCCGAGATCCAGCAGCATGAGATGCTCGGCCCGCTCCTTGGGGTCGGCCAGCAACTCTTCTTCCAGCGCGACATCTTCCTCGGTGGTGGCGCCGCGGCGGCGTGTGCCCGCCAGCGGGCGGATGGTCACGGTGCCATCGCGCAGCCGCACCAGGATCTCCGGTGAAGAGCCGACAGCCTGAAAATTGCCGAAATCCAGGAAAAACAGGAAGGGCGCGGGGTTGATCCGCCGCAGACTCCGGTAAAGCGCGAAGGCGGGCAAGGAGAACGGTGCTTCAAAACGCTGCGAGGGCACAATCTGGAAGGCATCGCCCGCGCGGATATAGTTCTTGGCGGTTTCCACCGCGCCCAGGAACTCTTCCTTTTCCATGTTCGAGCTCTGCTCGATCGGCGCCAGCAAACGCCCCTGCAGCTCCGGAACAGGTGCCTCCAGGGCTTTCGCCAGGTCATTCAACTTGGCCTCGGCGGCAGCATAGGCTTGGACCGCCTCCACCCCTTGCTTCGGATAGACCGGCGCCGCCAGGGTCATTTCATCGGTAACATTGTCGAACACGATCAACAGCCCCGGACGGGTCAGAATCGCCTCGGGAACGCCCATTACGTCCGGCTTCAGCGCCGGCAGATCTTCCATCAGCCTGACCAGATCATAGCCAAGATATCCGTGCAGGCCGCCAATTCCGGGCGGAAGACCTTCGGGCACTTCCATCCGCGTCTCGGCGATCAGGCCGCGCAGATTTTTGAGCGGCGCCTCGAAAATCTGGGCGAAGCTCTCCGGTTGACTCTGGGCTTCGCGATTGACCGAAGCCACCCCGCGTTCACATTTCCAGACGAGATCGGGCGACAAGCCGATAAAGGAATACCGCCCACGCGTCGCCCCACCTTCCACGCTCTCCAGCAAAAAAGAATAAGGCTGGCCATGCGCGACCTTCAGATAGGCCGCAACCGGTGTCAGCAGGTCGGCGATGCCGTGACGCCAGACCAGCGCGCCGCGACCCTGATCATAGGCGGCACGGAAGGTCTCAAAACGGTCTGGCGAAACGGCATTCATGACAAGACTTCTTTCTTTCCTCACTGATAGATTTGCGCGAACAGCTTCTGGTTCACAGTGACCTTATCGCGCGCCTGCAGTCCGGCCAGAAAACTCCCGCCCAGGTCATCCTGCAAGCCTTTATTCAGGCTCTGCTGCAATTGCGCATACATGGCCGGGTCGCTCTGCGGTGTCGGCTGCACCACCTTGGTCAGCGCCGCGACCAGGAAGCCGTCCGTCGTCTGGATCATCGTAGCCTGACCCGACTTCATCGCGAACAGGCTCGGGACGAGTGTCGAGGGTTGATCCTGGGGCTGGGTCTGCCGCGTGTAAACCGGGCTGGCCGTCGCCGTAAGCCCTTGCGCGCTGGCCGCTTTCGCGATCGGCGTTCCGGTATTCACATTATGCATGAGATCAGCGGCGATCACCTCCGCCTCGCGGATCTGCTGATCCTGTTGCCAGGCCGCCAGAACCTTGGCTTTGGCTTGCGCAAAGGCCTGCACGGCAGGCGGCAGCAGCTTCTGCACCGTCAAAGCGTAATAGCTGCCATCCGGGCCGGACTGAAGCTTTGCGGCTTGCCCCGGTTGCGTTGCAAAAGCAGCCTTGACGATGGCATTGCGCAGATCGTCGCCACCGGGGATCGGCGCGGCCGAGCCATCCGGCGTCTGGCCGCCCGCATCCAGCGTCCCCTCAACCGCGACCAGACCCAGATTGCCCGGAAGCTGGTCCAACGGCGTCTGCCCGGCGAGCGCATCCTGCAGCGCATCGACATTCTTCGCCACATCCGCCTGGGCCTGCTGCAACTGCAATTGCTGCGTCGCCTGCGCGACCAGCTGTGCCCGATCAGGCCCGGACTGACCGATATCCGTCACTTTGAAAAGATACATGCCCTGGCCGCCCGCAATGGGCCCCATCACCTGGCCGGCAGGGGCCGCAAAGATCGCGTTCGCCAGCGCCCCGGACGGGATCTGGTTCTGCTGCATCTTGGCCAACGGCACCGAGACGGCGTGATAGGATTTCGCCAAGGCCTGCATTTTTGCCCAGCTTGCGCCTTTCTTCCAGGCCGCAAGTAGTTGCGAGGCATCCGCCAGATCCTCGACGGAGAGCACATCCGCACTGCGCACCGGCGTGCTCGGGCTGTTTGCCTGCGCCCGCGCGACAGCTGCCTGCACCTCAGCCTCGGATACCTTTTCGTGGGGCGCCATCAAGGCGGGGGACAAAATGACAAGCTGGATTTTACGATATTCCGGCGAAGTGAACTGGCTCTGGTGATTCTGCCAAAAACGCTGCAGCACAGCGTCGGACGGCGTGGCCGGCACCGGCTGCGTGTTGACCGGAACATTTACCAGAGACGCTGTCCGCTGCTCGCCCAGCAATCCAAAAATCTGGCCAAGCATTTCATCCGGCACCTGCGCGCCATTGATGATCGGCGTGATCAACTGGCGCGAGATCACCTCGTCCTTGATCTCATTGATGAACTCGTTTTCGGACAGGCCATTCTGCCGCAGAACCTGCGCGAACTTGGCTTTGTCGAAGCTGCCATTGGTCTGGAAGGCCGGAATCCCGTCCAGCACCGCCCGCACGGCCGCGTCCGGCACGCCGATCCTATCATCAGCCGCCGCCTGGCGCATGATCTTTTCGCGAATGGCGGCCGACAAGGCCTGCTCTGCCAATTGCTGCCGCGTCGCCTGATCCGGCGTCTGGCCCTGTTGCTGGTACTGGTTCAGCGCGCGCTGGTAAGCGGCCTGGACGACACTGACATCGACAGGCTGGCCGGCGACGGTCGCGACCGCATTCGGGCTGCCCGCCATCGTGAAGACGTTGGAGACGCCCCAAAAAATGAACACCACAACCAGCAGCGCGAAGAACACACGCGCCACCCAGCTACCCATTAAATTCCGGACCCAGACCAGCATCGTCTCTCTTTACCCCAAACCGCCGCCTCTATAGCTAGGCGTCATGGACTGGGCAATTCAACGGTGCCGGACAAATCGGTGGGAGGGGGCGTGAATAGCCCCCAAGCCCTGACCACGCCTCATGCCAGAACTTGGCATGAGGGTGTTTGGCAACGTCAAATAGGGCCTCAGTACAATCCCCGCAGAGACGCGGCATCCAACAGCGCGCTTGCCGGCAGGCGATGCGCCTTGGCAGGACGCTCACGCGGCAGAAATGCTGGCTTGCGGCCCTCCAAGGCCATCGCCCGGATCAGCAGCATCGAGATGGCGGCAAGCGCCAGAATGGCAAGAAAGAACAGCATCGGGAAACCCTCCTCGATTGGAAACGGGCATATTATGCTGCGTCGCACCATCGAATCAAAAGCGCATTTGCTGCATGGCAGCGCGCCCGAACCATTCAGCATTATGCAGTATTTATCAGAAGGGAGAGCAGGATGAGGCAACTTATTGCGGGCAATTGGAAGATGTTCGGCAAACGCGCCGATATCGAGGCATTCACGGCGGCCCTTCGCGCCGACGCCCCGGCGCATGTGGACATGCTGGTCTGCCCGCCCTTCACCCTGCTGGACCGTTTTGCCAGCACCTTGGCTGGCAGCAAGATCGCCCTGGGCGGCCAGGACTGCCACCCCGCGGCGGAAGGTGCGCATACCGGGGATATCTCGGCCGCGATGATCCGCGATGTTGGCGCTTCTCATGTCATTCTCGGCCATTCGGAACGGCGCACCAATCACGGCGAGACCAACGCCGTGGTGCGCGGGAAGGCCGAGGCGGCGATCGCGGCGGGGCTTACCCCGGTCATCTGCGTGGGCGAGACCGAGGGCGAGCGCGAAGCCGGCGAGGCTGAAGCGGTCGTTCGCAGCCAGCTGGCGCATAGCCTGCCGGCGCAATTCAGCGGCGTCGTCGCCTATGAGCCGGTCTGGGCCATCGGCACCGGCCGCACCCCGACGGAAGACGATGTCGCCTCCATGCATGCCGCCATTCGCAAGGCGCTGGTCGAGCAACTCGGCACCGCAGGCGCTGCCATTGCGATCCTGTATGGCGGCTCCGTGAAGCCGGCCAATGCCGCCGCTCTGCTGGCATTGCCCGAGGTAGGCGGCGCCCTGGTTGGCGGCGCCAGCCTGAAAGCCGCCGACTTCCTCGCCATCGCGACAGCCGCGCCGCTTTAGGTCCGGCTCTGCGCTTTTCGACCCGCGTGGGCGGCTGCAAGGTTGAATCCTGCGCCCGCCCGCACTAGAAGCGCGCCTATCTGTTTTTGCGGGTTTGTGATGATCAAGGTTCTTCTCGTGCTGCATGTGTTCGTCACCGTGGCGTTGATCGGCGTTGTGCTGATCCAGCGCAGCGAAGGTGGCGGTCTTGGTCTTGGCGGCGGCCAGGGCATGGGCAGCTTCATGACCGGCCGAGGCACGGCAAATCTTCTCACCCGCACCACGGCCATCCTCGGCACGGCCTTCTTCGTGCTCTCGTTGGCACTGGCCCTGCTATATAATGGTAGCGGCACAGCCAATAACGCGGCGATTTTGAACAGC
>NZ_JH976208.1:626084-662529 GCF_000306035.1 Acidocella sp. MX-AZ02 | reverse complement strand
CCTCTTCACCCTCCCATTGCGACTCATGTAAGATTGGATTCCATGACGCGGTTTGTTTTCATCACCGGCGGCGTGGTTTCGTCCCTCGGTAAGGGCATTGCCTCGGCGGCCCTCGGTTCCCTGCTGCAAGCCAGGGGTTATTCTGTCCGGCTGCGCAAGCTGGACCCCTATCTCAATGTCGATCCCGGGACGATGAGCCCTTACCAGCATGGTGAGGTGTTCGTGACCGATGACGGCGCCGAGACCGATCTGGATCTCGGCCATTATGAGCGCTTCACCGGCGTTCATGCCAACAAGGCCGACAATGCTACCACCGGCAAGATCTATTCCGGGGTGATCGCCAAGGAGCGCCGGGGCGATTATCTCGGCGCCACCGTCCAGGTGATTCCTCACATTACCGACGCGATCAAGGAAACCGTTCAAAATCAAACGGACGGGCTGGATTTCGTGCTGGTCGAGATCGGCGGAACGGTTGGCGACATCGAGTCGCTGCCGTTTCTTGAAGCCATCCGCCAGCTTGGCAATGAGCTGACCAGCGAACGGGCGATGTTCGTGCATCTGACGCTGGTGCCCTACATCCCGTCCGCCGGCGAGCTGAAAACCAAGCCGACCCAGCATTCGGTCAAGGAGCTGCAGAATGTCGGCATTCAGCCGAACATGCTGATTTGCCGTTGTGACCGGCCAATCCCTGAGAATGAGCGGCGCAAGATCGCCAGCTTCTGCAATGTCCGGGCTGAGGCGGTGGTGCCGGCGCTGGATGTCGATACGATCTACACCGTCCCCATTTCCTACCATGAGGCCGGGATGGATCGGGAAGTGCTGCGCCATTTCGGCCTGCCCTTCGAAAGCGAGCCGGATCTGGCACGCTGGAAATCGATCGTCGATACCGTCCGCTTCCCCGAAGGGGAGGTGCGCATCGCGGTGGTCGGCAAATACACCAACCTGCTCGACAGCTATAAATCCCTGGCCGAAGCCCTGGCCCATGGCGGCATCGCCAACAAGGTCAAGGTCAAGCTGGACTGGATGGATGCCGAGATCTTCGAGCAACCCGATGCGGTTGAGCAACTGGAAGGCGTGCATGGCATTCTGGTGCCTGGCGGCTTTGGTGAGCGCGGGGCCCAGGGCAAGATCGAAGCCGTTCGCTTTGCGCGCGAGCATAAAGTCCCGTTCCTCGGTATCTGCTTTGGCATGCAGATGGCGGTCATCGAATGCGCCCGCAATCTAGCCGGTATGACGGCCGCCTCTTCGACCGAATTTGGCCCCTGCGACATTCCCATTGTCGGGCTGATGACCGAATGGGCGCGGGAAAACGAGATTGAACGCCGCCGCGCCGATGGCGATCTGGGCGGCACCATGCGGCTTGGCGCCTTCCCCGCCACCCTCACCCAGGGCTCGCTCGTGCGCCAAGTTTACGGGGGAGCGGCTCATATCGAGGAGCGCCACCGTCATCGCTACGAGGTCAATATCCATTACCGCGAGCAGCTCGAAGCCAAGGGGTTGCGCTTCTCTGGCCTCTCACCGGACGGCATTCTGCCGGAAATCGTCGAATACCCGGATCATCCCTGGTTTATCGGCGTGCAGTACCATCCTGAGCTGAAATCAAAGCCGTTCGACCCACACCCGCTGTTCCAGGGCTTTATCGAGGCAGCGGTCAAGCAATCACGGCTGGTTTAATCGTACAGAAGGCCAATTTCCGCCCGAAAGCTGGAATTGGCCTTCATCTTATAGCAGACAACCCGCCGACACGGCATCTGCCAGCCGGAACGCCCTACGCTCGCAAAAGTCGGATTATGAATAAAAATGAGTCAACGCGATTCGATGATAATCGATCCAATATTCCTGTAAGGAAAATACTCGATCCTAGAACCGAAGTTTAACTCGGCTTTCTACAACTCTAGGCTTATCGGAGTTGATTGAGATTTTGACGGGTGAACGCCACATTCTGCCTGTCAGATCCAAACCAAACCTGACTTTCCCGAGGCGCTGATCGCGCCAGGAGTTTGCCGCGCCGGATGACGTAAAGCCGCTCGGCCCGCAACCGAATCGCTTCCATTTCGTCTTCCGCCTGCAAAACCACCAAATCACCCCAGCTACCAGGGCTCACCCCGTACCCGTCCAGATTCAGGATCTTCGCTGGCGTACTGGTGACAGCGTCGAAACAGGCATCAATCTCTTGCATTGAGGTTAACTGGCCGACATGCAGACCCATCGCGGCCACCTCAAGCATGTCGTGACTGCCAAGCGCGTACCAGGGGTCCATCACGCAATCATGGCCGAACGCTACCGGCACGCCCGCCGCCAGCAATTCTTTCACCCGCGTCATCCCGCGCCGTTTCGGGTAGCTGTCCTGACGGCCTTGTAAAGTTATGTTTATCAGCGGATTGGCAATCGCCGACAGGCCGGATTCGGCAATCAGCGGGATCAATTTCGACACATAATAATTATCCATCGAATGCATGGAGGTCAGATGCGAGCCCGCGACCCTGCCTCCCATACCGTGGCGCAGCGTCTCAGCGGCCAGCGTCTCGACATGCCGTGACAGCGGGTCATCGCTTTCGTCGCAATGCATGTCCACCATGAGACCCGCCTCGGCGGCGATCCTCATCAAGGCCTGGACCGAAAGACGCCCATCCTCCTGCGTGCGCTCGAAATGCGGGATCCCGCCGACCACCTCGACGCCCATCTTCAAGGCTTTACGCAGATTGGCCTCGGCACCACGCGACCGGAAGAAACCATCCTGGGGAAACGCCACCAGCTGGATGTCGATCCACGCGGCCAGATCCTTTTTCAGCTGAAGCAGCGCCTCGACCGCCAAAAGCCGTTCGTCGCACACATCGACATGTGAGCGGATGGCCAGCGTGCCCCGCGCCGCCGACCAGAGGCAGAGTTTTCTGGCGCGCTCGTAAATCGCCTCCTGCGTCAGATGCGGCTTCAGCTCGCCCCAAAGCGCGATCCCTTCGAGCAACGTGCCGGACTCGTTCATTCGCGGCAGCCCCAGAGAGAGGGTGGAATCGAGATGAATATGCGAATCAACGAAGGGCGACGTCACCAGCCGCCCTGTCGCATCGATGTCTTGCGCAGCTTCGCCCTGCACGCCTGCTTCGACCGCCACGATCCGCCCATCGGCAATCGCGATATCCAGATTTTTCCGCCCCCCGGGCAGATTCGCGTTTCGCACAATCAGATCGAACATCAGCCACGCCTCACTATGCCGGTATGCCTAGAGCAAACATCGCCTTAACACTTGTTGCCGCGCAAGCATGCCACGACTAGATAAGACCCATGCGCCGCATTCCTGTCCTGTTATCCGCTCTGGTTCTGGCTTCATGCGCCCCTCCGGGCCGCCAAACCTTCTCTCCGACACCTGCGGGGCCGGATACACAAACCGTCTTAGCCGCGGATGCGTTTCACAACCGCATCCCGCTGGTCTCGGTTCTGCCGGATACGCAGGACTTCCAGGCGCCTCTGCGCAATGCCGTCAACCAGGCCCTGGCGATTAAGTCGGATGCCGCATTCCAGGTCGTCGCCGAGGCACCGGCCACAGGCAACCCGGATACCGATGCGAAAACCCTCGCCGGGCTTACCCCCGAGGCGCAGGCCATCGCCAAAGCCATTGTCGCAGACGGTGTCGCAGCATCGCGCGTTTCAACCGGCGCCAAAACTGCGGGGCTGGATCAGGTCATTCTCGTCTACGTCAAATGATCTTCGCCCCTGCTCTATTGATGCCGCTCCTGCGGCAGCTGGATCCGGAACGCGCGCATAACCTGTCTCTCAAGGCGTTGCGCTGGGGGCTGGTCGGTACCGACAACACGCCGGACGATCCCTGCCTTTCCACGCAGGCCTTCAGCCGGACACTCTCGAACCCGATCGGACTTGCCGCCGGGTTCGATAAGAACGCCTATGCGGTCACGGCATTGGGGCGGTTGGGCTTCGGGTTTGTGGAGGCCGGCACCGTCACCCCGCGCCCCCAGCCCGGAAACCCGCAGCCCCGGCTGTTTCGCCTGGCCGAGGACAACGCCGTTATCAATCGGATGGGCTTCAACAATCAGGGACTGCAAGCCTATCTTGAAAACCTGAAACAGGCAGACAAAACCCGCCTCGTCCTTGGCGCGAATGTCGGGATCAACAAGGACGGCGCGGATCCGGAGCGCGACTACCCGGCGCTGGTCAAGGCGGTTGCGCCGCATGCCGACTATATCACGATCAACATCTCCTCGCCCAACACGCCCGGCCTGCGCGACCTGCAATCCGAGGAACGGCTGGCCGGCATCCTGGCCGGCATCGACAGCCCGAAGCCGGTTTATGTCAAAATCGCGCCGGATTTGTCGGAGGAGGGGCTGGAAGCCGTCATTGAAGTCGCCATTCAGCATAAAGTGAGCGGCCTGATCATCGCCAACACGACCATCGCGCGCCCGGATACGCTAAAAAGCCCGCTGCGGCGTGAGGCTGGGGGGCTGTCGGGCGCACCGCTGTTCAACGCCTCCACCGCGATGCTCGCCCGCGCCTATCGCCTTGCCGGGCGGCAGCTCACTTTTATCGGCGCGGGCGGGGTGTTCACCGCGGAGGACGCGCTGGCAAAACTCCTGGCCGGCGCCTCCCTGGTGCAGATCTATACCGGCTTCGCCTATCAAGGGCCGGCCATGCTGCCAAAACTCAAACACCGGCTCGCGGCCTTGCTGAAGGACCGCGGCTTCAGCACCGTATCCGACGCCGTGGGAGCAGGATTATGACCGGAATCGGCGAGCTTTGCGCTGCGTATGACGGGTTTATCGTCGATCTCTGGGGCGTTGTGCATGACGGTTTCGCCCCTTATCCCGGCGTTCTCGATTGCCTGACTCGCCTCAAGGCGGCGGGTAAACGCGTGGTCTTCCTCTCCAACGCCCCCCGCCGGGCGGCGGGGATTGCCAAATTTCTCGCCAGCATGGGCGTCACACCGGCCTTGCATGACGGCGTCATGTCCAGCGGCGAAGCCGTCTATCTGGGTTTGAAGACCCGCACCGACGAGTTCGCCACCCTTGGCAAACGCCTCTACCATCTCGGCCCGCCCCGCGACCGGGACGTGTTCGACACGCTCGATTATGAAGAGGCCGCCTCTCCGGAGGTCGCTGATTTTGTCTTGAATACCGGACCGGATGACGAGCTGGGTCCGCACAACCCTGATCTCTACCAGCCAGCACTTCAGGCCTGCCTGAAGGCTGGTCTGCCGATGATCTGCGCCAATCCGGACCTCGAAGTGATGAAGGGCAAGGACCGCATCATCTGCGCCGGTTATCTGGCCCAGCTTTACGAGGCGGAGGGCGGCCGCGTCATTCAGCGCGGCAAGCCGGATGCGGCAATTTACAAGCCGACACTCGCCTTGCTCGGTACGACACAGCAGCGCACCCTGGCCATCGGCGATTCGCTGCGCACCGATATTTCCGGCGCGAAAGCCGCCGGCATCGATAGCTGCTGGGTTCTCTCCGGCATCCACGCCCTACATCCCGAGCAGGCGCCTGCGGAAGCGGCAGCCTCGAACCTCTCTCCCACCGCCATCCTGCCAGGATTTTCCTGGTAAGCCTCCGAAAGGACAGACACATGAAGACGATCCTGATCACTGGCGCGACAGCCGGATTCGGCGCCACCTTCGCACGGCGTTTCGTCAAGGACGGGCATCGGGTGATCGCCACCGGACGGCGCGTCGAACGGCTGGAGGCGCTGAAGGCGGAACTGGGCGAGCATGTTCACATCGCGGCTCTGGATGTAACCGATACGAAAGCGGTCGCCGGCTTCGTCGCCGCGCTGCCGGAGGCGTGGCGCAAGATTGACGTGCTGGTGAACAATGCCGGTCTTGCCCTGGGGCTGGCTTCCGCCTGGGAGGCCAAGCTGGATGATTGGGACACGATGGTTGCGACCAACATCACCGGCGTCCTGCATATGACACGCGCCATCCTGCCGCAGATGGTCGAGCGCAATGACGGGCTGATCCTCAATATCGGCTCGATTGCGGGCTCCTACCCCTATCCGGGCGGAAATGTGTATGGCGCCTCCAAGGCCTTCGTGAAGCAATTCTCCCTCAATCTGCGCGCGGATCTGGTGGGGCGGAATGTCCGCGTCACCGATATCGAACCCGGGCAGGTCGGCGGCTCCGAGTTCTCCCAGGTCCGCTTCGGCGGGGATCAGCAACGCGCCGCCAAGGTGTATGAGGACACTGAATCCCTGACCCCGGACGATATCGCCGAAACCGCAAGCTGGCTGGTCAGCCTGCCCGCGCACATGAATATCAACCGGATCGAAATGATGCCGACTTGCCAGGCTTCCGGACCTTTGACGGTGAAGCGCCAGCCCGCCTAAAATACAACGAACCCGAAACAACTATAGACAATCATAGATTGCATTCATAACCTGTCCCCAACTCCAGGGCGGACAGGTCATGAGCATCGCGCGGGTCAACAGCTTCGCCTTTTCCGGCATCGACGCCCAGCGCGTCGAGGTTCAGGTTCAAATCGCCAGCGGCTTGCCGGCGTTTCTCATGGTGGGTTTGCCAGACAAAGCCGTGGGCGAGGCGCGTGAGCGCGTCCGCGCGGCCTTGACGTCGATGGGTTTGGCGCTCCCGCCCAAGCGCATTCTCGTCAATCTTGCCCCGGCCGATATGCTGAAGGAAGGGAGCCATTTCGACCTTCCGGTCGCGCTGGCGGTTCTCGCGGCGATGGATATCCTTCCCGCCGAAGACCTCTTTGCTTTCGCCGCGCTGGGCGAATTGTCGCTCGATGGCCGCCTCAATCCCGCCGCCGGCATTCTGCCCGCGGCCATCGCCGCACAAGGGCAGGGTTGGGGGCTGATCTGTCCGGCCTCACAAGGTGCGGAAGCCGGTTGGGCTGGCGACATGACCATTCTCGCCGCCCCGGACCTGCTGAGTTTGATCAATCATTTTCGCGGCACCCAGCTGCTCGCCCCGCCGCCGCCAGGCACACTGGGCGCCGGCGCACCGAGCTTGGATCTGGCCGATGTCAAAGGCATGGATGTCGCCCGGCGCACGCTGGAGGTCGCCGCGGCAGGCGGGCATAATCTGCTGATGATCGGCCCGCCCGGTTCGGGCAAATCCATGCTGGCCGCAAGGCTGCCCGGGCTGCTCCCGGACCTCACCCCGCGCCAGGCGCTCGAGGTCAGCATGATCCATTCCGTCTCGGGCATGCTCACCAATGGCCAGCTCGTCACCCGGCCACCATTTCGCGATCCGCATTTTTCAGCCAGTCCGGCGGCGATTGCCGGCGGCGGCCTGCGGGCGCGCCCGGGCGAGATCTCGCTCGCCCATCGCGGCGTGCTTTTCCTCGATGAAATGCCGGAATTTCCGCGGGCGACACTGGAGGCCCTGCGCGCGCCCATGGAAACCGGCCAGACCACCGTCAGCCGTGCCGCGGCGCATATCACCTACCCGGCGCGATTCCAGCTTGTCGGCGCGATGAATCCCTGCCGCTGCGGCTATCTGGGCGATGGCGGGCGTGAATGCGGCCGCGCCCCGCGCTGCGGGGAAGATTACCAGAGCAAACTTTCCGGTCCGCTGCTGGACCGGATCGACATCACCATTGGCGTAATGCCACTCAGCCCGCGCGAGATGAGCTGGATCCCGGCAGGGGAAAGCAGCGCGGTCGTGGCCCAGCGCATCGCCGAGGCCCGGGCCCGGGCGATCCAGCGCTATGGCGAGGACGGCCCTGGCTCAAACGCCGAAGCCGGTCCGGATCTGATGCCAACCACCATCGAGGCGCGCGAATTTCTGGAACGGGCAGCGGAAAAATTGCAACTCTCCGTGCGCGGCCAGATCAGGGCGCTGCGCGTCGGGCGCACCATCGCCGATCTTGCCGGTGCGCAGGAAACTCAGCGTTTTCATATCGCCGAAGCGCTGACCTACCGCCATAAGCTGCCACAACAAGCCACCCTTGAGCGCCTTCGAGCCACCGGCCATTAGCTTAACGTGCGACGATTTACCCCTGACGAGCATGCAAAAAATCTCTTGCCGCCTTACGGCGTTAAAATCTGCTGAACCCGCGCCTGGAACGCGGCAATGCCATTCTCCCGGCGCAACCGCTTCAAGGCGTTCGCACGCAGCCTGGTCCACAAAGCTTCATCGGAGTCGAGACGCAGAATTGCCCTGGCAAAGGCTTCGGCGTCGAGCGTTGGCACAGCCAATACCTCCTCGCCATCCCGCCAGCCAAGCTGCTCGGCCAGAAGCGTCGTCACAATGCAAGGCACACCGTGCGCCGCAGCCTCGTAAATTTTGTAGGGCGTACCAGCGGCAAAGCGCGTCGGCGCCACGAAAATCCGTGCGGCTTCATAAAGCGGCCTGGTCTGCGCCACCTCGCCAAGCGCCCTCACCCCCTCGCTCATCTTCAACCCGGCAAGTTCAATGCCTGGCGCGCAATATCCCGCGACAGTGAGCAGCGGCGCAGACACGGAGGCTTGCGCCAAAACCGGAAAAATCTCTTGGGTATAATAATTTAACGAATCGGCGTTGGGCGCGTCCGCTTCATGAACCGCACCGATGAAAAGCAACCCGCTACGCGCCGCGAATCCGGGTTTTGTCGGCGTCGCCTCGCGGTAGGTTCCTAATATCTCAACGGTCTGGCCACGCACGCGCTGTAAGAGCTGCGCCTCAGCCTGATTGACCGCAATGATACGCGCCAAATCAGGAAGGTCAGCGAACTCCGCCTGGAGCGCTGTGTCGAGATCAAAGCCTGTTCGCATCATCGCGGCTTTCGTCGCAGCGCGGCAACTGGCGAGCGCCTCTGTGTCCAGAATCACCGGCACCTCATTGCCGGATTCGATGAGCAGCGTGCGCAGCCGGCGCAGATTATGCGTTCGCGCGACCCAGATGCGCTGATAATCCTCTCGCCGCTCGCTTAAAAACGCCTTGATGTCGCCGAACGCCCGGTCATAAAGCACTTCCGCCCGCGCTGGCATGTCGCCCAGCAGGCTCATCACGTCATATGGCGCGCCGTTCATCGGCAAGACGTGAACATCGTAACCGGCTCGGTCTATCGCGTGGACAATGTCATTCGAGCGCACGAACCCTGAGCCAAGACGCCGCAAGGGGACCGTATCTTCGATGAAGAGCAGCTTGGGCCGGCCGCTCCTCTCGCGCACCCGCGTCGGGGTCTGCCTGCCAGGCGATGGCTGCGCTTGCAGAAACGCCTTATGTCGCTCGCGAAAAATGCGCCGTCCGCGCCGCATCAGCGCCATGGATGCTTCCGGTGTCACCGCGCTGCCGAATTCCAGATGCTCGACGCTGACCGCGGGATCGTAAACAATCCTGTATCCGGCCTGCAACATGCGCACGCATAAATCCGCATCTTCATAATAGGCCGGCACGAAGGCTTCGTCGAAACCGGCCAGCGCCTTCACCAGCGCCGTGCGGCAAAGCAGAAAGACGGCGGAGCCATAATCGACATCCCGCACGAAATTGGCTCCCGGCGCGAGCGGGGATTCGCCGCGCAAATAGCCGCTTGTGGTTCCGTCATCCCAGATGATCGAGCCCGCTTCCTGCAGGCAGCCATGGGTTCGGACGATCTTGCCACACACCGCGCCGATATCCGCAGCGGCGCTGAGCCGCGCCATGGCAGACGCGACGGCGCCAAATCCCAGCGCAACGTCGTTATTCAGATAAAGCAGGCAAGGTGCCGCAACATGCGCCAAGGCCTGGTTGCACGCCTTCAGGAACCCGACATTCTGCGGGTTTCTGAGCAGCGCCATCCCCCGCACATAGTGCTCGATCCGGCGCGTATCATCCTCTGAGGCATTATCGACCAGGATGAGTTGGATCTTCCCCCCAAAATTCTGCCGCAGCGACGCCAAGCTTCGCATGGTCAGCTCAAAGCGCCCATACGCGACCATGATCACTGCGACATCCGGCGTGCCGGCAAACGAGAAATCCAGCCCCTGCCTGGCAAACAAAGCGAGATCGGCGCGGGCCTTGCGGATGAACCCCTCGCGGGCTGGATACTCCTCCAGCCCGGAGCGTTTAACAGGCGGGCTGTAAGCCAGCCCCTCCGTCAACCCGGCGCGCCTGAAATGCGCGAAGGCATCGCGAAACAATCCGGCGTTCAACGCATCCCTTACGGACCTGTGCATATCGCGATAATAGGCCAGATCGATCTCGGCCGATGGTTGCCGCAACTCGAAGCACCCGTGCTGGACGAATTGCTGATAGGCGTTGCGGTACAACCCCGCCGCGATGGCCGCATCAATATCCGGATAACGCTGGCGATAGAAACGCTCGGAGAATTGCGGGACGGGATCGAACAGCTCCGGCGTGTCGTTGGTGAGATAGTGATGCAGGGCGGCGAGATAATCGCCGCGCAAGATCGCCTGCTTCGCCACGGGATGCTGTTCAACATACCATGCCGGGTCGAAATAGATCGACGGCGCCAACTCGTCACGGCCAGAGCCCAGACAGGCCAGGAAATGAACATAGGGGCCCGGCCCGTCGATTTCCTCCGCCGAGCAGGAAGCTGCCAGAGCCTGGTCGCGGTAATAGGGCGCATCGAACAGATAATGCCCCACCCGCGCTTCGCTCTGCCCGGAGCGCAGATAATGATCATAGCGCCCGAAACAGCCGTGAAGTTCGAGATTCTCCAGGCTCATATCGTCGTAAAGTTCGGCATAGAGCGCGTCGTCGAACAGCCAATGCGGAGAGACACCGCGCCAGCCATGCTGGCAGTAATGATCGAACCCGGACGCGTATTGGCCGGATCGCACCAGCGCCGCCACGTCCGGGTTGCTGGCGAGATAATAGGCTTCATCAAATAATGGTGACGGGCTGTGCCCCAGCCTGGCCCCGACCTGAAGATAATAGTCCAGCGCCGCCGCTTCAGGGGCATCTACACATAATGCCCGCGCATCGGGATAATGATGCAGATACCAGCCACGATCGAACATTGCCCAGGCCGGCCTGAGCTTGGCATCGCTGCGCAGAAGAAGGTGAGCGGCTTGCGGCATTTACGCCCATAGGTTGCACCGCGCCGCCTTGTTGGCAAGCCGCAACAAACAGCTCAGCCGCCGGAGAGCACCTTGAACATGGCTCTGGTCAGGCATGAGAGCTCGTCCGGCGAGATTGTGAACGCCGGTGTGAGGTACACAATATCCCGGAACGGCCTGATCCACACACCTTGCGCCATCAGCTTCTGGCGCAGCCCGGCGGGGTCCTTGATCGCGTCCAGCTGCACGACGCCGATGGCCCCCATCACCCTGACATCCTTCACCCCAGGCAGGGCCCGGCAGGGCTCCAGCTCGCGCGCCAGCTGTACGGAAATCGCCGCCACCTGCTGCAAGCGCGGCTCGGTTTCAAACAGATCCAGCGAGGCATTGGCCGCGGCACAGCCAAGCGCATGCGCCATATAGGTCGGGCCATGCATCAAGGCGGTCATCGGGCTGTCCGAGAGGAAGGTCTCAAACAGCCGGTCGGTCGCGATGGTCGCGGCCAACGGGCTGGTCCCCCCGGTCAGCGCCTTGGACAAGGTGACGATATCCGGCGCCACCCCCGCCTGCTCGAAGGCAAACATGCTCCCGGTGCGCCCGAAACCGGTGAAAATCTCATCGAAAATCAAAGTCAGGTCATAATGGTCCGCCGCCGCGCGGAGCCTCTGCAGCACAGCAGGCTCGTGAAACACCATCCCCCCGGCGCCCTGCACCAGCGGCTCGACGATGATCGCGGCAAGGCTCTGATGCTCGCGCGCCAGCAGCGCCTCGAAAGCGGCGATGCTGGCGGCATCCCGTGGCAGCGGCACCACCGGATTGTCCGGCAATAGCCCGGCAAAAAGGCTGTGCATCCCTTCCTCAGGATCGCAGACCGCCATCGTGCCGATGGTATCGCCATGATACCCGCCGGCGAATGCCAGCACCTTGGTCCGCCCCCGCAATCCGCGATTCAACCGGGACTGCACCGCGATCTTGATCGCGACTTCGACCGCGACCGAGCCGGAATCGGTGAAAAAAACGCGGTTGAGGTCACCCGGCATCAGTGCGGCGAGACGTGTGGAAAGCTTATACGCCGCTTCATGCGCCAGCCCGCCGAACATCACATGCGGCATCGCCTCCAGCTGCCGGGCCACTTCCTGTCGCAGATGCGGGTGGTTATAGCCGTGGCAGGCCGTCCACCAGCTCGCGATGCCATCGATCAGCGCGCGACCATCCTCAAGGATGATCCGCGCCCCCTCGGTGCGCGCCACAGGCGTCGGCAACGGCGCTGTCTGCATCTGCGCATAAGGCAGCCAGACATGCCGCCAGCCGGTCTCCAGCCAGGACATCTTACTGCGCCGGCTGCAGACCCAGCTTGGCGAACAGCGCCTCATCGCGCGGCACGGTGGCGTTCTTGGTGGTCAGCAGCTTCTCGCCATGGAAGATCGAGTTCGCCCCCGCCATGAAGCACAGCGCCTGCGCCTCGTCGCTCATCGCCTCACGGCCGGCGGAGAGACGCACATAGCTCTTCGGCATGGTGATGCGCGCCACCGCGACAACCCGCACGAAATCGATCGGGTCGATCCTCTCCGCCTTCGCCAGCGGGGTACCCTCGACCGCGACCAGCGCGTTGATGGGCACGGATTCCGGCGGAGTCGGCAGGCTGGCCAAGGTGGCGATCAGCCCGGCGCGGTCGCTCTCATCCTCGCCCATGCCGACGATGCCGCCACAGCAGACATTGATGCCCGCGTCACGCACCGCATCCAGCGTATCCAGCCGGTCCTGGTAGGTCCGGGTGGTGATCACCTTGCCGTAATATTCGGGCGAGGTGTCCAGGTTGTGATTGTAATAATCCAGCCCCGCCGCCTTCAGCTTCCGGCTCTGGAACGGGTCCAGCATGCCCAGCGTCACGCAGGTTTCCATACCCAGCGCCTTCACGCCTTCGATCATCTCGCACACCGTGTCGAGATCATGGTCCTTCGGGCTGCGCCAGGCGGCCCCCATGCAGAAGCGGCCAGCGCCTTTCTCCTTCGCGGCGCGCGCCTCTTCCAGCACCGTCTCAATCGCCATCAGCTTCGAGGCCTTGGTCCCGGTCTCGTACTCGGCGGCCTGCGGGCAATAGCCGCAATCCTCCGGGCAGCCGCCGGTCTTGATCGAGAGCAGGGTCGAAATCTGGACGCGCGTCGGGTCGAAATGCGCGCGGTGAACGCTCATCGCCCGGAACAGCAGCTCCGGAAAGGGCAGATCCAACAAGGCCTGCACCTCGGCGCGGGTCCAACGGGCACGGATTTCGATATGGCTTTCAGGCACGGCGCAGAACACTCCAGACGCGGCAATATCCTCCAGACTAACCTCAAGCAAACTCTGAGGAAAGACCCGGTGGCCCATGCCGGCTATTCGGGGTAGTGCAGGCGGCATGAAAGGCTATTTTGTCACCGCCACTGGCACCGATACCGGTAAAACCTTCTGCACGGCCGGGCTTTTGCGCGCCAACCCGGCCCTGCGGGCCATCAAACCGCTCTTATCCGGGTTCGAGGACGGCAACGCCGCCGAATCCGATTCCGGCCAACTGCTTGCCGCGATGGGCCGGACCGTTGATGCCGCGCAGATCGCCGCCATCACCCCCTGGCGCTTCAAGGCCCCGCTTTCGCCTGACATGGCGGCGGCGCGCGAAGGCCAGAGCATCTCTTATGAGGCCTTGCTCGCCTTCTGCCGTGCCGAGTTGGCGCGGGGGACCACGCTGATCGAGGGGGCCGGCGGCGCGGCGGTTCCTTTGACCGAGACCCGGATGACAGCGGATTGGATCAAGGATCTGAACCTCCCGGTGCTGCTGGTCACCGGCAGCTATCTGGGCAGCATCAGCCATTGCATCACCACGGCTGAGTTCCTGTTGCGCCGTGACATTCCTATCCGGGCGATTCTTTTGAATGAAAGCCCGGTGGCCCCGGTGCCCACCGCCGAAACCGCAGCCGCGATCTCCCGCTACCTGCCCTGCGACATCGTCACCATTCCCCGGAATGCGCAAACGGGGGATTTCGCACCCCTCGCTCTCAGCCTCTGAGGCTGGCTATTTCCTGAGCGCCATTTTGATCGGCCCGTGCGCGCGCCCGTGGGTGAATTGCTCCACCACCGGATCGGTCGTGGTCAGCAGCTCCGGCGCCGGGCCGGTCCAGCTGATCCGCCCATCATAAAGCATCGCCGCCTTGTCGCCGATGCGCTGGGCGGAGGCCATGTCATGGGTGATGGCGATCGAGGTGCTGCCCAGCTTTTTAACGCAATCGACGATCAATTCGTCGATCACGGCCCCCATGATCGGGTCCAGCCCCGTCGTCGGCTCGTCGAAGAACATGATCGCCGGCCGCGCGGCGATCGCCCGCGCCAGGCCGACGCGTTTTTGCATGCCGCCGGAGAGTTCGGAGGGCGACAAGCCCGCCACATCCGCCCCCAGCCCGACCTGGGCCAAAACCTCGATGGCCTGATCCCTGGCCTTCGCCCGGCTCACCTTGCGCTGCGCCAGCGGGCCGAAGGCGACATTTTCCCAGACCGACAAAGAATCGAACAAGGCGCCGTTCTGGAACAGCATGCCGATCTGCTGACGCAAAGCCCGCGCCTGCGCGGCGGGGGCCTTCAGCACATCCACCTCGTCAATCTCGATCACCCCGGCGTCAGGGGTGACCAGCCCGAGTATGGATTTCAGCAACACCGACTTGCCGGTACCGGACCCGCCGATCACCACCAGCCCGGTGCCGGCGGCGATATCGAGATCCACCCCATCCAGCACCTTCTTCGCCCCGAAATGCTTTTTCAGCCCCCGGATACGGATTTTAATCTCGCTCATTTGACGAACAACACCTGTGTCAGCACGTAATCGAGCGCCAGAATCAGAATGGAGGCCGAGACCACCGCCGAGGTCGTCGCCGCGCCGACGCCCTGGGCGCCGCCGCGCGAGCGATAGCCATTAAAGCAGCCCATCAGCGCGATCACGAACCCGAACACCGCCGCCTTGATCAGGCCGGAGACGACATCCTGGCTCTGCAGATTGGAAAATGTGCTGGTGAGGTACCCACCGGAGGAGAAGCCCAATTTCTGCGTCGCCACCAGAAACCCGCCCATCACCCCCAGAATATCGGCCATCATCACCAACAGCGGCAAGGCGATGGTCGCGGCCAGCAAGCGCGGCGCCACGAGATATTTCATCGGATCGGTGGATAAGGTGGAAAGCGCGTCAATCTGGTCCGTCACCCGCATCGTGCCCAGCTCGGCGGCGATCGCCGCACCGGCGCGCCCGGAGACCATCAGCCCGGCCAAAACCGGCCCCAACTCGCGCGTCACGGAGAGCACCACCACCGAGGCAATGGCGCTTTCCGCGCCGAAGCGGGAAAAGCCGGTATAGGATTGCAGCGCCAGCACCATGCCGGTGAACAAGGCGGTGAGCGCCACCACCGGCAGCGAGAAAAAACCGATTTCCATAAAGGCGCGGGCCAGCTGGCGCGGATAAAAGGGCGGCCGGACCATATGCGACACGCCGCGCAGCGCGAAGATCCCCAGCTCGCCGATATACTCCACGACCCCAAGCACGAGCGCGCCGAGCCAGGCCACCGCATCCAACAGGATCGTCATGCGTCGATATATCGCCGCTCATAGCGGCGCCCCAAAGAGGTCAATATTTCATAGCCGATGGTCTGCGCTTCACGTCCAAGCGCATCCGGACCATGGGCCGGATCGAGGAGGGTGAGCAGATCGCCCGGCTTGGCCTGCACGTCGGTCACGTCGAAGGTGGATAGATCCATCGACACCCGGCCTACCAGGGGAACCGGGGTATCGTCAAAAACCGCGCTGCCGCGATTTGAAAGGCTGCGATGCAGTCCATCCGCATAGCCCACGCCGATGGTGGCGATCCGGCTCGGGCGCTGCGCGGTCCAGGCACCGCCATAGCCAACCGAGGTGCCGGGCTGAATGTCATGGATCTGCAGGATCGGCGCCCGCAACCTGACCGCCGGCCGCATCGGCTGGGCCTGCGCGGGGCTGGTATTGAGCCCGTACAGCGCAGCCCCTGGACGGATCAGATCCAGATGAAACGCCTCGCCCAGGAAACTGCCGGGCGAATTCGCGATGCTGCGTTTCGCCCCCGGAAATTGCCCCGCCAGCGCCAGAAACCGGGCCAACTGGTCGCGGTTGCGTGGATCATCCGGCATCTCGGCGGCAATGAGATGGGTCATCACCGTGTCAACCACGATCCCCTCCAGCCGCGCCGGCTCCTCCCGCAAAACCGTCAATTCCTGCACGGAGAGGCCCAGCCGGTTCATGCCCGTTTCCAGGTGCAGAAAGGCCGGCAATTTGCGCTCCAGCCGGCCGGCCGCCGCGCGCCATTGCTCGACGTCATGCAGCGAACCCAGAACCGGGGTCAACCTGTGCGCTATGAAAGCCGCCGCGCTATGCGGCGCCACCCCGTTCAACGCCAAAATCCGCGCATCGGGCAGAATTTCCCGTAGCGCCACCGCTTCCGCCAGATGCGCGGTAAAAAAGGTCGTGCAGCCCGCCGCCGCCAGGGCCGGCGCCACCCGCGCCGCACCCAGCCCATAGGCGTCGGCCTTCACCACCGAAGCGGCCTCCCCCTTGGTCATCCCCGCCAGCAGCCGCCAATTGGCAACGACAGCGCCGAGATCGATGTCGAGAAAGGCCGTCACATCATCTCATCATTATGGTGGGTATCGAGATTTTCGAACCTGGTGAACTCGCCTTCGAACAGCAAATCGATTTTGCCGGTAGGGCCGTGACGCTGCTTGGCGACGATCAGCTCGGCCTTCTGGTAAACGGACTGCATATCCGCCTTCCATTTCTCATGCGCCTCCTGATATTTCGCCTCGTTCTCGAAGGTGGTGATCTTCGGCTCGCGCTGCGCCAAGTAATATTCATCGCGGTAGATGAACATCACCATGTCGGCATCCTGCTCGATGGACCCTGATTCACGCAGATCCGAGAGCTGCGGGCGCTTGTCGTCGCGGCTTTCCACCGAACGCGAGAGCTGAGAGAGGGCAATCACCGGCACCGCCAGTTCCTTGGCGATCGCTTTCAACCCCTGGGTGATCTGGCTGATTTCCAGCACCCGGCTTTCCGGCTTGGTGCCCAAGGCCGGGCGCATCAGCTGCAAATAATCCACGATCACCAGCCCCAGCCCCTGGGTACGCTGCAAGCGCCGGCAACGGGTGCGCAAGGCGGAGAGGGTGATCGCCGGGGTATCGTCGATCACCAACGGCACATCCGCGATCTCCCGGCTGACCCGCACGAAGGTGTCGAAATCCTTGGTCGAGATCTCGCCACGGCGGATCTTGTCGCCCGAAACCCGCGCCTGCTCGGCCAGAAGACGGGTGGCCAGCTGGTCCGCGCTCATTTCCAGCGAAAAGATCGCCACGCATTGATTGGCCATGGCGTTCGGGTTCTCGGCCCGGGCATTATTCAGCATCGCCTTGGCGGCCCCGAAGGCAATCTTGGTCACCAGAGCGGTCTTGCCCATGCCGGGGCGCCCGGCGAGAATCACCAAGTCCGACTTATGCAGACCACCGGTGCGCTTGTTCAAATCCCGCAGGCCGGTATCCAGGCCGGAGACCGAGCCCTGGTTGCGGAACGCCTTTTCCGCCAGCTCGATCGCCGCGACCAGCGCGTCGTGAAAGGAGATCCCCTTGCCTTCGGCGCCGCCCTTGGTGGCGAGGTTGAACAAGGCCTGCTCGGAGCGCTCGATCTGCGCCTTGCCGTCCAGCTCGGCTTCCGAGGCGAAGGCGTCATTCACCATCACCTCGCCGATATCGATCAGTTGCCGGCGCAGCCAGGCATCATGGATCAGCCGCCCGTAATCGCCGGCATTGATGATGCCGACCATGGCGGAGAGCAGCTGCGCCAGATAGGCGGTGCCGCCCACCTCCTCCAGCACGCCGGAGTGCTCCAATTCGGCACGCAGCGTGATCGGGTCGGCCACCTGATTTTGCTCGCACCGCCGCGCGATGGCCTGAAAGATCCGGCCATGAATCGGGTCGGCGAAATGCTCGGGCGCCAGGAAGTCCGAAACGCGCTCGAACGCCTTGTTATTCGCCAGAAGCGCGCCCAGCAGCGCCTGTTCAGCCTCGATATTACTGGGCGGGAGACGCGAGGGCAGGCCGGTGGAGGGAGGGTCGTAGGAGTCCATGCGCCTGTCTCATACCCCATGTCGCTTCCCCCCCGCCAGGGCAGGCGACATGGATACAGCCTCGCCCCCGGTGTATAGCGGGGACAAGCAGGAGGCGCATCATGACCACCGCGGCGAAGCGGCATTTCGATCCGGCACGCCTGTTCCACCCGGCCTCCATCTGCCTCAGCGGCAGCCTGACCAGGCTTGGCGCAAAAGTGCTGGCGCATCTGCGCGCCGGCGGCTTTGCCGGCCCCATCGGCACGGCCGAGCATGATCCGGTAGTGAATGCCGATCTGGCGCTGGTCGCGGACGACGCGCCGGACATTCCGGCCGCCCTGGCCGCGCATGCGGCGCGCGGGGCGCGGGGCGCCATTGTCCTGTCTTATATGCAAGGCCCCGGCCTGCGCGAGATGGCGCTGGCGGCGGGCATCCGCACGCTCGGGCCGCATAGTTTCGGCATGGTGCTGCCCGGGCTGGGGTTGAATGCCAGCCCCCTGCCGTTTGTGCCGGGCAAAGGCCGGGTGGCGCTGGTCGGCCAGTCCTCCGCCATCGCCCGCACGGTCATCGACTGGGCGGTGCCGAACAAGGTTGGGTTCAGCCATCTGATCGGCATTGGCGGCAATGATGCGACAATCGGCTTCGGGCTGGTGCTCGACCATCTCGGCCGTGACCCCGGCACGGCGGCAATCATGGTCGAGATCGACCGGCTACGCGACCCGCGCGCCTTTTTCTCTGCCGCGCGCATGGCGGCACGGCTGCGCCCGGTGGTCGCCATTGCCCCTGGTTTGCGGCTGAAGGACCCGAACGGTGGCGCCTATGCCGGGATGGAAGCCGCTCTGGCACGGGCCGGCGTGCTGCTCACCGCTTCGGTCAGCGAATTCCTGGCCGCGGCCGAGACGCTAACCCGGGTGAAGCCCGCCCGCGGCGAAACCCTCGCCATCGTCACCAATTCAGTCTCTCTCGGGCGCCTGGCCGCCGATGAGGCGCTGCGCGCCGGGCTGAAACTCGCCACCCTCTCCCCAGAATCGGCGCAAATCCTCAGCCTCGCCGCCAACCGGGTGCCGCCCGCCACCGGGCCGATTTTCGCTGGCAAGAAAAGCCCGACCGCGATGGCCGACATCGCCGCCCTGCTCTCCTCGGCGCCGGAGATTGGCGGCATTCTGGTCATCCACGCGCCTTCTGGCGAGGATGACGGCGCCGCGATCGCGGCGCTGACCGCCTGCGCGAAGACCGTGAAGATCCCGTTGCTGATCGCCGCCATGGGCGAGGCCACCGGGCTTGGCCACCGGCATACGCTGAGCCAGGCACGGCTGGCCTGTTTCGACAGTCCGGAGGCCGCCATCGCCGGGTTCCGGCATCTGCTGGAAAACCGCCGCAACCGGGCCCAGGCGCGCGAGCTTCCCGCCGCCGCGGTGCTGCAGGTACAGCCTAACAGCGCCAGCGTGATGGGACGCATCGAAGCCGCCCGGGCCGAGCGGCGCGACCAGCTGGTGCAGGACGAGGCGCTGGCGATCATCGGCGCCTATCATATCCCGACACTGGAGAGCCGCCACGTCAACACCCCGGGCGAAGCCGCCGCTGCCGCCGCGACGCTGGGCTTTCCGGCGGTCCTGAAACTCGCCCATCCGGACATGCCGACCCACCTGCTGGCCGGCTCCGTGGTGCTTAACCTGCCCGACCCCGACGCCGTTCTCGCCGCCGCCCGCGCGATTTTGAACCAGCTGCAGAGCCTGAAGGCAGATATCAGCAAGGCCGGTTTCGTCGTACAGGCGCAGGCGCCCCACGGCACCATGCTGCGGATCCGAGTCAGTGACGACCCGATGCTGGGCCCCGTGATCAGCTTTGGCGAAGGTGGCGGCGACCCTGAGACCATCTCCCATCTCAGCACCGGCCTGCCGCCGCTCAACCTCACTTTGGCGCATGCGATGATCCACCGCGCCCCGATCGCGCGCCAGTTGGTGGCGCATCGCGGCCAGGCGGCGGCGGATGAAGAGGCCATCGCCGCGACCTTGGTCCGGGTCTCGCAGCTGATCATCGATACGCCTGAAATCCAGGCGCTCGATATCGACCCTCTCTTCGCCTCACCGCTCGGCGCGGTGGCGGCCAGCGCCCGCATCTGGCTGCGCCCTGCCGGCGCCGCGCGCCCGGCTCTGGTCATCCCGCCTTACCCGAGTGAGCTGATCCGCCATTACACCGCCCGCGGCCAGAATTTCCTGCTGCGCCCGATCCGCCCCGAGGATGCCGACGCCCATGCCGCGATGATCGCGCGCTTCTCCTCGGAAGATATGCGCTACCGGTTTTTCTCACCGATGAAGCAATTGCCGATCGAGCAGATCGTGCGCCTCGCCGATGTCGATTATTCCCGCGAGATGGCGATGATCGCCGTGCATGAGGCGACGGGCGACACGGTCGGCGTCGCCCGGCTGGTCTGCAACGACACCGATGGCACCTCGGCCGAATTCGCCGTCGCCATCGATCCCGGCGCCAAGACCTTCGGCCTCGGCACGGCGCTGATGAAAAGCGTCATCGAATGGGGCCGCGCCCAGGGGGTGAAAGAGATTTCCGGCCAGATTCTGGCGGATAACGCGCCGATGCTGGCCTTCATCAAACGGCTCGGCTTCAGCCTCGCCCGCATGCCCGAGGAACCGGACATCATGGAAGCCACCCTCGCCCTCTGACCGCCGCCCGCTGCCCCCGCCAGCGGCGATGGCCTGCCATGCCTGACCAATCCTGGCTTTTCGTACAGATTTCCAACAATTCCTCTTGAACTCCCCGCCCCGTCATGCTTAAGCCGCGCCTTCCCTGCCGGGTGCGTGGCATCGTGCCCGGCTATGCTCACCCCAATTCCGGGCGGCCCTGACCAGGGCCTGAGCTGATCAAGCCAGAGGGGGGACATATGCCGTTATATGAAACCGTGGTGATCGCGCGCAGCGAGATCACCCAGGCGCAGGCTGACGCCGTCGCCGACGCCGCGATCCAGACCATTGAAACCGATGGCGGTGCCATCCAGAAGCGCGAATATTGGGGCCTGCGCCCGCTCGCGTACCGCATCAAGAAGAACCGCAAGGGTCATTATATCCTTCTGGGCCTCAATGCGCCGTCCGCCGCCGTGCAGGAAATGGAGCGCCAGCTGACCCTGAATGAAGACGTGCTGCGCTTCATGACGGTGCGCGTCGAAGAGATCAACGAGGAGCCCTCCGCGATTCTCTCCCGCAAGGCTGATGAGCGTGACCGCAATTTCCGTGGTCCGAAGCCGGCTGGCCGCTTTGAATCCGGCCGCAAGCGCGGCTTCGACGAGCGTGAGGAATTCCGCGCCCGCGACGAATTCCGCGCCGACCGTGACGAGTATTCCGCTGAGGAGGACGTCTAATGTCCGAGACCAACGAACCGACCACCGGCCTGCGCCGCCCCGCCGTTGGCGCCCGCCGCCCGTTCTTCCGCCGGAAGAAATCCTGCCCATTCTCCGGCCCCAACGCGCCGGCGATCGATTACAAGGATGTGCGTCTGCTGTCCCGCTTCCTCTCGGAGCGCGGCAAGATCGTCCCGTCCCGCATCACCGCCGTCTCCGGCAAGAAGCAGCGTGAGCTGGCGAAAGCCATCAAGCGCGCCCGCTTCCTGGCGCTGCTGCCGTATGTGCTGAGCTGAGGAAGGATAGAGACCAATGGCAAACATTGAACTGATCCTGCTCCAGCGCGTCGAGAAGCTGGGCCAGATGGGCGAGCTGGTGAAGGTGAAGCCGGGCTATGCCCGCAACTTCCTGCTGCCACAGGCGAAAGCCGTGCGCGCCACCAAGGCGAACAAGGAGCGCTTTGAGAATGAGCGCGCTCACCTCGAAGCGCAGAACCTGAAGCGCCGCGAGGAAGCCGAGCGTGTGGCCGAGCGCGTCGATGGCCTGACCGTGACCCTGATCCGCCAGGCCTCCGAGGCCGGCGCGCTCTACGGTTCCGTCTCCAGCCGCGACATCGCCGAAGCCGCCACCGCGGCCGGCCTGGGCATCGAGCGTAGCCAGGTCCTGCTGGTGCACCCGATCAAGAATCTGGGCATTTCCGCCGTGCGCGTCGAGCTGCACCCGGAAGTCCATATCGAGATCAAGGTGAACGCCGCCCGCTCCGTCGAAGAGGCAGAGAAGCAGGCGCGTGGCGAGACCATTGCCCGCGAGGAAGACGAGCAGCCGGATCTCGGCCCGCTCTTCGGCCAGGAAGAAGAGGAACCGGCGGCCTAATCAGGCCCCGCACTCATTCCCGCGTCCCGTCGATTAAAAGAGGCCCTTGCAAAAAATGTAGGGGCCTTTTTTCTTGAACATCTTCTTTTAGCGGTGGTTAATAACTAGCTACGTTCAGTCTTGAGACAAGGAGACTGACGTGATCTGGCTGTATCGAAAGCTTTTGGATCGCTGCCTAGTCAAACTGGTGCGGCGCGGTTCCCTCCTCGTATTGTGGCCCGACGGGTCACGGACCGAATATGGAGGGAGCGAGGGGTTCAAGGCCGGTATACGGCTCAAAGACAACGAAGCCGTTAAGGGATTGGCCCTAAATCCAGGCCTCGCCGTCGGCGAAGCCTACATGAACGAAACCTTGATCCCGCTGAACTGTTCCATCCACGACGTATTGTGCGTGATGATGGATAATCTCCAGGACACCAACCTTCCCATCCTGAAAATCGCGGAAAATGCCGGGCGCCTGATGAGGCCCATCCTGCAGGCGAACAACGCCATCCGCTCCAAGAGCAATGTCGCCCATCATTATGATTTGAACGGGCGGCTCTATTCCCTCTTTCTCGACCGCGACCGGCAATATAGCTGCGCCTATTTCACCTCGGACGAGGTGACCCTGGAAGAGGCGCAGCTGGCCAAGAAGCGTCACATCGCCGCCAAGCTGAAGCTGGACCGGCCTGACCTCGAAGTGCTTGATATCGGCTGTGGCTGGGGCGGAATGGCCCTCACCTTGGCCAAGGAGTTCGGCGCCAAGGTCACCGGCATCACGCTCTCCGAGGAGCAGCTGGCCGCCGCCCGTGCCCGCGCCAAGCAGGAAGGGCTGGAAGATCGCGTCAATTTCGAACTGATCGATTACCGCGCCATGGACCGGCAATTCGACCGCATCGTCTCGGTCGGCATGTTCGAGCATGTCGGCGCGCCGAATTACGAAACCTTCTTCAGGACCGTGAAATCCTGCCTGAAGCCGGATGGCGTGGCGCTGATCCACTCCATCGGCCGCTTCGACGGGCCCGGTGCCACCAACCCCTGGATCGCCAAATATATCTTCCCCGGCGGTTACTCCCCTGCCCTCTCCGAGGTTCTGGGGCCGGTGGAGAAAGCGGGGCTGCGTACCACGGATATCGAAATCCTGCGCCTGCATTACGCCAAGACCCTGGCGCATTGGCGCCGGCGCTTCGCCGCCAACCGGGATACGATCGCCTCGCTTTATGACGAACGCTTCTGCCGGATGTTTGAATTCTATCTCTCCGGCTCCGAGCTGACCTTCCGCCTCTCCGACCATATGAACTTCCAGATCCAGCTGGTGCGCCAGCAGGAAGCCCTGAAGCTCACCCGCGATTATATGTACGACACCGAACGCCGCGCCGCACAGCTTGCCTCCGCCGCGGAATGACGGATAAGGGAGCCATGTGGCTCCCTTTTTCAAAGCCTAAAATTCCCGTGGTCCAGCTGCGCGGCATCATCGCCGCGCGGCCGGGCATGTTGAACCTCGAAGGCTGCGCCCCGTTGCTGGAGCGCGGCTTTGCGCTGGCCAAGAAATCCGGCCATCTGGTGCTGGCGATCGAGAGCCCCGGCGGCTCGGCCACCCAGTCTGACCTGATTGGCCAGCTGATCCGCCGCCGGGCTGAAAAAACTGACATCAAGGTCACCGCCGTGATCGGCGATCTCGGCGCCTCGGGCGGCTATTGGCTGGCCTGCGCGGCGGATGAGATCTACGCCTCGCGCCTCTCCATCGTCGGCTCCATCGGGGTGGTGACGGAGGGCTTTGGCCTCAGCGATTTCATCGCCCGCTATGGCATCGAGCGCCGCACCCTCACCGCCGGCGCGAACAAGCGCCGCAACGACATGTTCGCGCCGCGCCGCGCCGAGGACGAAGCCTTCACCCAAAGCCTGCTCGACGATATCCATGTGATGTTCAAGGACTGGGTCCGCAGCCGCCGTGGCAGCCGCCTGACCAGCGATGAAACCCGCATTTTCGATGGCGGCTACATGCTGGGCGAGCAGGCCAAAGCCCTCGGGCTGATCGATGGCTTCGGCGATGTCGAGCAAATCGTAAAAGCCCTCGGCGGCGAGAAAGCCCGCCCGCTTTGGCTGAAACCCAAGCCGCCGCGCGGCCTCTGGCGCCTGATTTTCCGCAACGCGGCGGAAGCGATGCTGGATGTCGCCGAGGAACGCGCCGCAAGCATCCGAGTCAAATGACCATGTCCAGCCTGACCACCCGCCGCGCCACCCCGGCCGACACCGACTTGTTCCTGCAAATGTGCCGGGATTTCCACCTGGAAGACGGCTCCCCGCTGGATGCGGCCGGAGAAGCCACCATCGCCCATATCTGCGCGGGTGAAGCCCTGGCCCCCGCCTTTTTGCTCGAACATGAGGGCGCGCCAGCCGGCTTTTTCGTGCTCACGCTGGGCTACAGCGTCGAGAATGGCGGCACTGACGGGTTCATTGACGATATCTATCTGATCCCGGCTTTGCGCGGCCGGGGGCTGGGCCGGCAAGCGGTGGGACTCGCCATCGCCGCGGCGCGCGAGGTTGGCATCCGCGTCCTGCTGCTGGAGGTGGAGGCGCATAATGAACGCGCCTACAGCCTCTACAGAAAAATGGGCTTCGCCGACACCAAGCGCCGCCTGTTGCGTCAGGTGATCGCGGAAGATTAGCGCCAGACTGTCAGCGCGCCGATAAATAGCAGCCCGAACACCACCGCCGCGACATTCAGCGCCAGAAATTTACCGAAACGCTGCCATCCCTGCCGGGCGGGGGTATCGAAATCGATGTCATACTCGCTGGCCGGGGCGTGGGCATGGCCCTCCGGGTGGGTGCTGGTCATGTGAGGTTTCCCGCGTCGTCTGTTTCGTTGCGGAAAACCTATCCTCAGCCCTGTTTCGTAGGCAAGCTGATTTTGCGCGCCAGTTCCGCCAGCATCGCCGGGTAGAGCTTGTGCTCCTGCTCCAGCACCCGTGCCGCCAGCGCCGCCTCGTCATCGCCCGGCAGCAGCTTCACCCGCGCCTGGCCCAGAACCGGGCCTTCATCCATGCCTTCCGTCACCAGATGCACGGTGCAGCCATGCTCGGCCTCGCCCGCCTCGATGGCGCGCTGATGCGTATCCAGCCCGGGAAATTTCGGCAGCAGCGAGGGGTGGATATTCAGCATCCGCCCCGCCCAACGCTGCACCAGCCAGGGGGTGAGCAGCCGCATATAGCCAGCTAGGCAGATAATCTGCACATCCCGCGCCCGCAGTTGCGCGTCGATCGCCCGCTCATGCGCCTCACGGTCCTTGCCGAACGGCTTGGCCGGCACGGCCATCGCCTCAACGCCAAGCCCGCGCGCAATCTCCAGCCCGGCCGCCTCCGGCTTGTTGGAGAGCACCAGCACGATCTCAGCCGGAAACTCTGGCGCTTGCGCGGCCTTCACCAGCGACACCATGTTGGAGCCGCGTCCGGAGATCAGAATCGCAACGCGCGGCTTCATCAGGCGAAGAGCTTATCCTGGCCTGCGACGACGATGCCCTCTTCGGCGGTGACATGGCCGAGCAGGAAAGGCTGCTCGCTAGCCTCACGCAGCAGCGCCATCGCGGCCTCGGCATCGCTGACGATCAGCGTCATGCCCACGCCGCAATTGAACACCCGCAGCATCTCTTCCGGCGCCACCTTCGCGGTCTGCGCCAGGAAGGAGAAGATTTCCGGCATCGCCCAGGGGCCGTTCAGCCTGGCGCCGCAGCCCTTCGGCAGCGCACGCGGCAGATTGCCCGGCAGGCCGCCACCGGTGATATGCGCCGCCGCCTTCATCAGCCCGGCCTTATGCAGCGCCAGCATCGGCTTCACGTAAATGCGGGTCGGGGTGGTCAGCAGCTCGGCCGCGCGCTGGCCGAGGATCTGCGAATCCCACCCCAGCCCGGCATCCTGCATGATCCGGCGGACCAGCGAGAAGCCGTTGGAATGCACGCCCGAGGAGGGCAGCGCCAAAATCGCATCTCCCGGCGCCACGCCGGCCGGCAGCAGCGCCCCGCGCTCAGCCGCCCCCACGGAGAAGCCGGCCAGATCATAATCGCCCTTGGCGTACATGCCCGGCATTTCCGCCGTCTCACCGCCCACCAGGGCGCAATCGGCCTGCTTGCAGCCCTCGGCGATGCCGGCGATGATCCGCTTGGCGGCATCCACATCCAGCGCCCCGGTGGCGAAATAATCCAGGAAGAACAAAGGTGCCGCACCCTGCACCACCAGATCATTCACGCACATCGCCACCAGATCGATGCCGACATAGTCGTGGATCCCGGTCTCGATGGCGATTTTCAGCTTAGTGCCGACGCCATCGGTGGTGGAGACCAGCACCGGGTCGGTAAAGCCCGCCGCCTTCAAATCGAACAGCGCGCCGAAGCCGCCCAGCCCGCCCATCACGCCGGCACGGGTCGTC
The DNA here is from genome assembly GCF_000306035.1 of Acidocella sp. MX-AZ02. Classification (NCBI taxonomy): domain Bacteria; kingdom Pseudomonadati; phylum Pseudomonadota; class Alphaproteobacteria; order Acetobacterales; family Acidocellaceae; genus Acidocella; species Acidocella sp. MX-AZ02. Next base: position 635,818 of record NZ_JH976208.1, on the reverse strand, counting down.
GCCTTGGCCATCGGCTTGATGGCTTCCACCAGCGCGTCGCCCGCCTCGATATCCACCCCGGCATCCCGGTACGTCACGCTAGTCATGTCAGCCTCCGATGCGCTAAGCCAGCGCCATGGCGCTGCTTCAAAATTCCGGCGAAATCCCGCCGCCTTTCAACACAGCCGGCGGGGCCGCGCAATCTTACCAGGGGGCATGATGTACGAAAACAAGGCCGATATGCAGCGCTATAAGCGCGTGCAGTGGCAGCGTCTGGCGCTCTTGGTCGTGGTGATGGCCGCATGCTGGCTCTGCTTCCGGCTTTTCTCCTCGATCCTGCTGCCCTTCGTCGTCGCCGCCGGACTGGCCTATTTCCTTGATCCCCTGGTGGAACGCCTCGACGATCTCGGCATCAGCCGGCCCTATGGCACGCTGCTGGTGCTGCTGGCTTTCGGCGTGGCCGTACTTCTGTTCATTCTGCTGCTCTATCCGGTGATCGCGGCGCAGGCTTCATCCTTCATCTCCAACGTCCCCACCTATATCCAGACCGTCCAGGCGGATTTCGCCAGCCTGATGCGCAATCTGCAGCACCGCCTGCCCTATCAGCTGCGCACCAAGCTGCAGGATCTGGCCTCCAACCAAGCCGATACGCTGGTGACCTATGCCGGCAAGGCCGCCTCCAACATCATCGGCAGCGGTTTCGCGGTGGTGAATGTGCTCACCCTGCTCATCGTCACCCCGGTCGTCACCTTCTATTTCCTGCGTGACTGGCCGAGCATCATCCGCCATGTCGATAGCTGGCTGCCGCGGCCTTATGAAGGTCTGATCCGCGCCCAGGCGGTGGAGATCAACAAGATCCTCTCCGCCTGGATCCGCGGCCAGGCGATCTGCTGCCTCGCCCTGGCCGCCATCTACGCCATCGGCCTCACCGTGATCGGGCTGGATCTCGGGCTCATCGTCGGGCTCACTGCCGGCATCCTCTCCTTCATCCCCTATGTCGGCACGCTGCTGGGCGGCATCACCGCGATGCTGCTGGCACTCAGCCAGAATCAGGGCTGGCATGGGGTAATCGCGGTGCTGATCGTCTTCGCCGTCGGCCAGGGGCTGAATGACTATATCATCCAGCCCCGCTTCCTGGGCGACCGGGTCGGCCTCTCCGCCGTCTGGGTGATCTTCGCCTTGTTCGCCGGTGGCGCCGCGTTCGGCTTCCTCGGCATCATGCTGGCGGTGCCGGTCACCGCCACGCTGGGGGTCCTCACCCGCTTCTGGCTGCGCCGCTATCTGCTCTCGCCACTTTATCTCGACGCTCCGCCCGAATGAGGCAACTCGTCCTGCCCTTCGCGGAATTGTCGCTGCCTTATACGGAGGAGGATTTCTGCCCCGCCCCCTCCAACGCGGCCGCGCGCGAATGGCTGGCCCGGCCGGAAGCCTGGAGTAATGGAAGGCTGGTGCTGTGGGGCGAGGCCGGCTGCGGCAAAACCCATCTGCTGCATCTCTGGGCGCAGAGCCAAGACGCGCGCATTGTCGATGGCGCCTCGCTGCGCGGCCTCATCCGCCCCACCCGCCCGGTGGCGGTGGACGATGCCGATCTCACGCCCGAACCCACCGCCCTGCTGCACCTGCTCAACGCTGCCGCCGAGGACGGGCTGCCGGTCCTGCTCGCCTCCCGCCCGCCGCCGATCCGCATGGGCTACAAGCTGGCGGACCTGACCAGCCGCTTGCGCGCCTCCGCCAGTGTCGAAATCCGCGCCCCGGAGGATGAGTTGCTGGAAGCGCTGCTCACCCGCCTGGCCGCCGCCCGCCAGCTCAGCCTGCCCCTACCAGTACGCAACCTGCTGCTCCTGCACCTCCCCCGCGCGCCCGCCTTTTACCGCGAAGCCATCGCCCGGCTGGACCGGCTGGCGATGGATCGCGGGGCGCGCATCACCCGCCCGATGGCCATGGAAATCCTGGCGGAGATCGCCTCCGACGCGTAAAGTTTTTACTCAATCATAACATGTCATCTTTGATGACCTTGGTATAAATCGGTCATGGACCAGCAGAATCCCCCGCCTGTCGTTGAAACCGCGCCCGACCATGCGATCGGGCTGCATGACCCCGCCCGCTTCATCAACCGGGAACTCTCCTGGCTGGATTTCAATTTCCGGGTGGTCTCGGAGGCGCGCAACGCCCGGCACCCGCTGCTTGAGCGGCTGCGCTTCGTCTCCATCAGCGCCTCCAACCTGGATGAGTTCTGCTCCGTCCGCGTCGCCGGGCTGATCGGCCAGGCTCGCGCCGGGGTGCTGGAACATTCCGCCGACGGCCTCACCCCCGCCCAGCAGCTGCAGGCGATCAAAATCCGCTCGCGCGAGCTGATCAACGCCCAGCAATCGGCGTTTGATGAGGTGCGGGGCCTGCTGGCCAAGGCCGGGCTGGTGGTTCTGGCCGCCGCCGAGCTGACCACGGACGATGCCAGCTTCCTCGATTCCTATTTCATGGAACGCGTCTTCCCGGTGCTCACCCCGCTGGCGGTGGACCCGGCGCACCCCTTCCCCTTCATCCCGAATATGGGGCTGGTGATGGCGCTCTCCCTGGCGCGCGACGATGATCGCGGCCAGATGTCGGCGCTGATCCCGCTGCCCAGCCAGATCGAGCGCTTCATCCGCCTGCCCTCCGGCACCGGCCCGATCCGCTTCATCATGCTCGAAGAGCTGGTGGCGATGAACATGCAGCGCCTGTTTCCCGGCTTCTCGGTCCAGGGCTCCGGCCTGTTCCGGCTGATCCGCGATACGGACGTGGAGTTCGAGGAGGAGGCCGAGGATCTGGTCCGCTCTTACGAAAGCGCGCTGAAGCGCCGCCGCCGCGGTGTCGCCATCCAGCTCACCATCCAGGCCGACATGCCCGATGATCTGCGCGAGCTGGTGATCGACGCGGTCGAGGCCCCGCCCGAGGAGGTCTACACCGAATCCGGCATCATCGGGCTGGTCGATGTGAAGCAGCTGATCGTCGATGACCGGCCCGACCTGCTCTTCGCCCCCTACACGCCTCGATTTCCCGAGCGTATCCGCGATTTCGCGGGGGATTGTTTTGCCGCCATCCGGGCCAAGGATATTCTGGTCCATCACCCGTTCGAGAGTTTCGATGTGGTGGTGCAGTTCCTCCGCCAGGCGGCCATCGATCCGAATGTCGTCGCGATCAAACAGACGCTCTATCGCACCAGCCGCGACAGCCCCATCGTCAAGGCGCTGATCGAAGCCGCCGAGGCCGGCAAATCCGTCACCGCCATGGTGGAGCTGAAGGCCCGCTTCGATGAGGAGGCGAATATCCGCCTCTCCCGGGCGCTGGAAGCTGCCGGGGTGCAGGTGGTGTTCGGCTTCGTGGGGCTGAAGACCCACGCCAAGCTCTCCTACGTGGTGCGGCGCGAGGCCGGCAGCTTGCGCGCCTATGCGCATTTCGGCACCGGCAATTACCACCCGATCACGGCGCGCATCTATACCGATCTCAGCTTCTTCACCTGCGATCCGGCGATGACCCGCGACGCGGCGCGGCTGTTCAACTACATGACCGGCTACGCCAAGCCGGAGGCCATGGAGCAGCTCGCCTTCTCACCGCTGACCACCCGCAAGACGCTGGAACAGCAGATCGACCACGAGATCGCCAATGCCAAGGCCGGCAAGCCGTCGGGCATCTGGCTGAAGATGAACTCGCTGGTGGATGCCAAGCTGATCGACCATCTCTACGAGGCCAGCCGGGCGGGTGTGCCCATCCAGGCGGTGGTGCGCGGCATTTGCTGCCTGCGCCCCGGCGTGCCGGGCCTCTCCGAGACGATCAAGGTGAAATCCATCGTCGGGCGCTTCCTGGAGCATTCACGGATCTATATTTTCGCCAACGGCCAGGCCATGCCCTCGCGCGAGAACAAGCTGTTCATCTCCAGCGCCGACTGGATGGAGCGCAACATGGATTTCCGCGTGGAAACGCTGGTGCCGATCCATAACCCCACCGTGCATGCGCAGATCCTGGACCAGATCATGGTCGTCAATCTGCGGGACGACGCGCAGAGCTCCGAGTTGCGCGCCGATGGCAGCTGGGTGCGCGTCACCGCCGGCGACCCGCCAGCCTCCGCGCATGACTACTTCATGACCAACCCCTCTCTCTCCGGCCGCGGCTCCGCCCTGCATGGCGGCCTGGCCACTGAGCGGGTGAAGCCAAAATACAAACGCCGGATGGACTAGCGGCGCCCGCCAAAGGTGCAAAGCGGGACGGAAATTCCCGCTCCGCCATGCCCGCTTGAGGCTGGATTTTTGGATTTCCCTGTGCCATACGCCCAACCGGCCGCACAGGCTCATGCCGTCCTAGCTCAGTTGGTAGAGCAACTGATTCGTAATCAGTAGGTCGCCGGTTCGATTCCGGCGGACGGCACCAGGTTTTCCAGGAAAACAAAGATTTCAGTCGAACCTGCGCATGACGCGGGAGACGCTTCGAAATCACGGACCTTATGCGGACCAGCCGAAAAAAGAATATCTTTTTTCCGCCGCCGCGCGGCGGGAATGGCCATCAATCCGTGAAATCGGCCCGCGTCTTCGCCCGGCGCCAGCGCTCGCGCTCGTGTCGCTTGAGTTCAGCCCGCAGCGCCCGCTGGCGCGGCGGGGATCTGGTTTTCGGGTATTGCGCGACCCGCGCCATCCGCTGCGCCTGACAGAGCGATCCAGCACGGGCCTCACACCGATTTTTAATCAAAAATGAGACAATTTTATATTTATCACAGATAATTGTCTCGAATAACGAGAAAATTTGTTTCTAATTTATTTACTTTTATACATTCATCCTGAATAAAAGCCGCGCTTTCGCAATGTTTCCTGCTTTTCGTCGCAGTGAAAAATTTTTGATCCGGAGCGTTTTATGGCCAATACACTTGTTTCAACCACCTTCTCCAACGCGGTGTTCAGCCCTGCTTCCGGCGTTTCCGGTGGCGAGACGATTTCGGGCCATCTTTTCGCGACCTATAACAGCGCCGGGACCTTGATCAGCGAGACAGGCACCATCTCCCTGACGGAAACGCTGACCGCCGGCGGCGTCACCACCGAGACCTTCACCCTGAACAACGCGGGGACACTTGTCGGCAATCAATCCAGCGGCAGCGGGATTAATTACAACACCTCGAACGGCACGAACTCGGGGTACGAGATTTTCATTCCCGAGGCCTCGTCCTCCGGAACCGGACCGACCTTTACGGATCTGCATCTGGACTGGAATTCGGCCACCAACCCGGTCTTCTTCCTGGGCCAGGAAACCAACACGACCAGCGGGAACGCGCAATATTCGGCCTTGATGCAAGGCTACAACGCGCTGACCCTGACCTCGAGCGGCACCGAGGTCAGCACCGTGACCACCCTCTGCTTCTATGCCGGCGTCCGCCTGGCCACCCCGACCGGCGACGTGCCGGTAGAGTCACTCCAGCCGGGCGATCTCGTGCTGACGCGCAATGGGCCGATGAAGGTGCGCTGGCTTGGCCAGAGCCACGTCTCCACCCGCTTCGCTGATCCGCTTCGCACGCTGCCGATTCGCATCACCGCCGGGGCGCTGGGCGCCGGCCTGCCGAAGCGCGACTTGCTGCTCTCGCCGGACCACGCGATTTGCCTGGATAATATATTGGTGCAAGCGAGCGCCCTGGTGAACGGCACAACCATCCTGCGGGACGCGAATGTGCCGGAATGCTTCACCTATTATCATGTTGAGCTGAGCAGCCATGAGCTGCTGCTGGCTGAAGGGCTGGAAGCGGAAAGCTTTGTCGATAATGCCGAGCGTCGGAGTTTCCATAATTGGGATGAGCGCACCGCGCCCCTGGCGCCGATCGCCGAAATGGACATGCCGCGCGTGAAGTCCGCCCGTCAATTGCCCGCTGCCCTGCGGCAGCAGCTGACGGCCGAGGCCGCATAGAGCCTCAAGCTTTTAGCTTGAGGCTCTATGTTTTGTTTTAGCGAGCAATGGGCGTCCAAGGTGGGACGGATCGCCCCACCTTGCGTTCACGCTTGCGCATGGCTCAGTACAGAGGCGGTTTTAGGAGGCCGTGAGATGGCGGAAGAGGTGGGATTCGAACCCACGGTACGCTTGCACGCACGGCGGTTTTCAAGACCGCTGCCTTAAACCACTCGGCCACCCTTCCAGCGCCGCCGGGCGTTTATATCCACCCGGCGGCCATCCTTTCCCGCGTCAGGCCTCCAAGGTCAAGCGCACCCCGAGCCGCCCGGCCAGATCCTGGATGAACTGCCAGGCCACCCGCCCGGAGCGGCTGCCCCGCGTCATGCTCCATTCCACCGCCGCCGCGCGCAGCTCAGCCGTCTCGATCGGCAGCCCGTAGGCCGCCGCATAGCCCTCGACCATCGCGAAAAACTGCTGCTGGTCGCCGTTATGGAAGCCGATCCACAGCCCGAACCGGTCGGAGAGCGACACCGCCTCCTCCACCGCCTCGCCGGGATTGATCGCGGTCGAGCGCTCATTATCGATCATGTCGCGCGGCATCAGATGCCGGCGGTTGGAGGTGGCATAGAACAGCACGGTCTCCGGCCGCCCCTCGATGCCGCCATCCAGCACGGATTTCAGCGCCTTGTAATCGGCATCGCCCTTCTCGAAGGAGAGATCGTCGCACAGGATCAGGCTGCGGCGCCGGGCGGCGCGCAGCACATTCAGCAGTGCCGGCAGCGAGCCGATATCCTCGCGGTGGATCTCGATCAGCGCCAGCGAATCCTTCAGCTGCCGGTTGGCCTCGGCATGGGCCGCCTTCACCAGCGAGGATTTACCCATCCCCCGCGCGCCCCAGAGCATGGCGTTATTCGCCGGCAAGCCCTTGGCGAAGCGCAGCGTGTTCTCCAGAATCAGCGCCTTCTGGCTCTCCACCCCCTGCAGCAGCGAAATCTCCACCCGCGAGACCTGCTTCACCGGGCTCAGCCCGCCAGAGTGCGGATGCCAGACGAAGGCATCCGCCTGCATCAAATCCGGGGTGCGCGGCGGCGGCGGCGCCAGGCGCTCCAGCGCCTCGGCGATCCGGCGCAACAGGTCATCATCCATTCTCGTCTCCTCCTGTTGACTGCATCGGCGCGCACCCTATGGTCCGCGCAACTTCACGGCAACCAGGAGTGCCCATGTTCATGTCCGCCGCTTATGCGCAAACCGCTTCCGGCGCCGCCGCCTCCGGCCCCGCCGGAATCGCCGCGCTGATGCAGTACGCGCCGATCGTCCTCATCGTCATCGTCTTCTATTTCCTGCTCATCCGCCCGCAGCAGAAGCAGCAGAAAGAGCTGAAAGCGAAGCTCGGCGGGCTCAAGCGCGGCGACAAGGTCGTCACCGCCGGCGGCATCGTCGGGCTGGTGAAGAAGACCGCCGAGGGCTCCAACGAGATCGAGGTCGAGATCGCCCCGAACGTGACAGTGAGCATCGTGCGCTCGACCATCACCACCGTGCTGGCGCCGGCCGCGCCGGCCAATGACTCGGTGAAGAAGTAAGACGGAACTTGGGGGCTTTTTGAAAAAAGCCCCCACCCCCCAAACTTTTACTCCCCTAGGCCGCTGCCTTGGCGCCGTTCGCGCTCAAGGGGAACAGCATGGCGACATTGCAGCGCTCATAGCGCGCCCCGAATTCCCGCATGATGCCCTCGTCATGCCGGAAGCCCAGCTTCTCATATAGATGCACGGCGGCGGCGGATCTGCTGTTGGACAGCAGATAGAGCCGCCTCGCCCCCAGCGCCCGCACCCTGGCGATCATCTCGCGCAGCAGAAACTCCCCCGCCTTGCGGCCCCTTGCCGCCTCCAGCACCCCCATCTTGCCCAGCTCATACTGGCCCTCGCCAGTCTTCAGCAGCGCGCAGGTGCCGACCACCCCGAGCCCCTGCGCCTCGACGAACCAGATCTCCCCGCCCTTTTCGATGATCCGCGCCCGCGGATGATCCAGCACGTCGAGATCCGCGGGCTCCAGCCGGTACATCGCCTCGATCCATTCCCGGTTGATGGCGCCGAACAACGCCGCCCGCTCATCGCTGAAGGGCAGCAGCCGCAGCCCGGCCGGGGCAAAACGCTGGTGCAGCGGCTTTTGCGCCAAAGCCGTCTCGATCGCATCGATCTGCGCCAGAAACTGCGTCTCCATCCCGGCCAGCAGATCCCTCACCGCCGCCTCCACCTGCGGCCAGACCAGCGCCTTCGAGCAGGCCATATCCGCCTCGCCCCGCGCGGTGAGCGAAACCGTCTTGTGCCGCTGGTCCTTATGCAGCCGGTCGATCGCCACCAGCCCCATCTGCGCCAGCTTCGCCGCGTTGCGGGTGATCGCCGGCTGGCTCAGCCCCATCGCCTGGGATAATTCCCCGATGGTCTGCGGGCCATACGCATCCAATGTCGCCAACAGCGAATATTGTGCGGGCTGGATCTCCAGCCCCACCGCGCCGCCGAGTGCCGCCACATCGCCCTGCATCCGCTCCGCCAGCCGCTTCAATCGGCTGGCCAGAAACAAAGCCGGACGCTCCTTCAGAATATCGCCGCTCATTCCCGCACCATAAATATAACAAGACATATAACTTGCTATGTTTTTGCGCTGGAAAGCCCCGCATGGCAATAGGGGGGCTCTAAAATCAGTGGCTGCGGGCGGTGGTGTAACGCGCGACCCCGGCCAGGGCGGCGCGAACCTCGCTCTCGGGGAAGGCGGCAAGGCGGTTCACGGCGCTATCGATGAACGCATCCGCGCGGGCGATGGTGCGCGCCGTGCAATCATGTTTCTCGATCAGCTTCAGCGCGGTGGCCAGATCTTCCTCGGTCTGCTCGCTGGCTTCCAGCGTGCGCTGCCAGAAGCCGCGCTCGTCCGCATCGGCATCCTGCAGTGCCAGGATCACCGGATAGGTCAGCTTGCCCTCGCGGAAATCATCGCCCACGGTCTTGCCGAGCTGCGCCTGGTTGGCGGCGTAATCCAGCGCGTCATCCACCAGCTGGAAGGCCATGCCCAGATCCATGCCGAAATCGCGCAAGGCGGCGCAATCCTGCGCACTCGCCCCGGCAATCACCCCGCCCACTTCCGAGGCCGCCGCGAACAAAGCTGCGGTCTTGCCGCGAATCACCTCGAAATAGGTCTCCGGCGTGGTGGAAATATCGTTCTGGGTGGTCAGCTGCAACACCTCGCCCTCGGCGATGGTGGCGGAGGCGGAGGAGAGGATGCGCAGCACCTCCAGCGAGCCATCCTCGACCATCAGCTCGAAGGCGCGGGAGAACAGGAAATCCCCGACCAGCACCGAAGCCTTGTTGCCGAACACCGCATTGGCGGAGGCAAAGCCCCGGCGCAGCAGCGATTCATCCACCACATCGTCATGCAGCAGCGTTGCGGTATGGATGAACTCCACACAGGCGGCGAGATTGACCTGCCGCCCGCCGGTGTAGCCACAGAGCTTGGCCGCCGCGAGGGTGAGCAGCGGGCGCATGCGCTTGCCCCCCGCCGCGACGATATGCGCCGCCAGCTGCGGGATCAGCGCCACCGGGCTGTCCATCCGCGCCACGATGGCCTCGTTCGTCGCCTGCAGCTCTGCCTCCAGCAGCGCCGTCAGGCGGGCCAGCGCGTCGGTGGTCGGCTCTGTCGTCAAAGGGGTCGCATTGTCCAAAATCAGCGCCCTAACCTATCCAAGCAAATTGCGTTAGCACCATATCAGGCGGGTTGTCGGAAGGGTCAAGCGGGTGGTCGAGGATGAGACGAGTGCGGGCACGCTGCTGGGCGGGCGGCTGGCCTACCGGCAGCTGCGCGCCGGGCAT
>NZ_JH976208.1:610224-625984 GCF_000306035.1 Acidocella sp. MX-AZ02 | reverse complement strand
AAGCTGATCCTGCTGCGGGCCTGCAAGGCCAGCCGCGGCCCGGATGTGATCCTGCCCGGCCTAGCGCTGCACGATGAAGCCGGCATCACCGCCGCCGCGCAAGCCGTGCTGCGCGACGGCGCCGCGCTTGACGCGCCGTAACGCCCCCCCTAACGCCAGATCCATGCAGCGCGCCGCGAACCGTTTTCTCACCCTGGAAATCGCCCGGTTCATCGCTGCCTTCTGCGTCGCCACCGACCATCTGGCCGGGCTCGCCACCCGCAACGGTACCAGCGCCATGCCCTTCGGCTTTTCCCTGCCGCCGATCGCCGCGGTGCTGTTCTTCTTCGTGCTCTCCGGCTTCGTCATCCAGAGCGCCCATGCGCGCGACCTCGGCCAGATCGGCGCCCTGCCGCGCTATCTCTGGCGCCGGATCTGGCGCATCTATCCGCTCTACTGGCTGTCGCTGATCATGCCGCTCTGGTTTCTCTGGCACAGCAGCAGCCTGGCCTATCTGGCGCAGACCATCAGCCTGGCGCCAATCTCTTCCTTCTCTATGCCCGAGGCCAATCCCCCGGCCTGGACGCTGCGCTTCGAGCTGGCCTTTTATATCATCTTCGCCCTCACCTTGCTGCCGCGCCTGGGCCGCTGGGTGCTGGGCATCTGGCTGGCGCTGCTGCTGCTCTACTGGTTCCCGCATCTGTTTCATGTCGTGGTGCGGCCCTATTTCCAAGCCTTGCCGGCCGGCTTCGCCTGGTATTTCTTCGGCATCCACGATCTGCTGTTTCTCTGCGGGGTGGAGGCCGCGACGCTCCTCGCCCGCCGCCCTTTGCCCGGCTGGGGGTTATGGGCGCTGCTCGGGGCTTCGGCGATCGCGGTACTGGTCCTACTCTCCCGCCAGCATTGGGGGTTCGACTATCCCGACCGCACGCTGGAACTCTTCACCGGCATTGGCTTTGCGGGGCTTATCCTGGCGCTGACCGGGCTGGAGCAAAGCCAGCGCCTCACCCCGCCGCGCTGGGGCGCCGGGCTGGGGGCGATGTCCTATCCGCTCTATCTGATCCATGCCGATTGCGGGGCGCTGCTGATCAAAACGCTGCAAGCCGCCGGGCTGTGGCATAGGCTGCCGGTGCCGGAGCTGTTCCTTTTGGAAATGGCACTCTCACTCACCGCCGCCGCTTTGCTCGCCTTTCTGATCGACAAGCCCTTGCAGCGCCTCGCCCGCCGGGTGGTCTAACCCGCTATTCCAGCGCCAGACAGGCGGCCAGCGGGTCTTCCAGCGCGTTGATGTTGGAGAGCAGATGGATCGCCCGCTCCGGATGCTCATCCTCATCGCCGAGCAGATCAGAGGAGACGCTCAGCGTTCCATCCCACAAAATCCGCACATTCAGCGGCCGCGAGACCGGGGCCTGCACCTGCACCCAGCCGCGGCGCTCCGGCGGCTGGCTCGACGGCGCGGGCGGCGGCGGCGGGGCGTTGCGGTCATAGCCGCGTCCGCCCGGCGGCTGAAACAGCAGCACCCGCTCAGCCGGGAAGGCGCTCAATTCCCGCGCCAGCCAGGCCCATTCATCGGTCGAGAGAAACTCCGCCTGGCGGAAATCCTGCGGGATCTGCGGCCCGTCGAACGTATAGCGAATTTCCACCTGCCAGGCCTGCTTCTCCTCGAGCAGGATGCGCGCCAGCCCGGGCAACTCCTGCAGATTGGCGCGATAGGCCATCAGATTATAGCGAATACGCGGCGCCCCCGACGTCTGCCCGAACACCTCCAGCAGCAGCGCCAGATTCTCCAGGAAAATCCCCTGGCGCGCGCCCTTGCGCATGCGCTCATAGACATCCTTGTCGAAGCTCTCCAGCGAGATATTGATATGGTCCAGCCCGGAGCCGGCCAGCGCCTCGAAGAACTCCCGCTTCTGCCGCTTGGCCAGATTAGTGGTAAAGAACAGCTTGCGCCGGTATTCACGCGGCACCAGGGCGATGAACTCCATCAACCTGGGATGCAAGGTCGCCTCATGCAGGCAGGAGAGCCAGAAATTCCCGTCCGGCACGTAGGGGATCAGCCGCAACGCCGCCTGGAAGGTCGCCTCCTCCATCACATTGGTGCGGAACGTCTCAGTGTAATCATAAACGCAGAACGGGCAGCGCAGATTGCAATTATTGACGATATCCAGCCGCACGCATTGCAGCGGGTGAAATTTCCGGTTCAGCCGGGGCGAGCGCTCCACCACATGCGCCGAGCCATGCACCCGCACGATCAGCGCCTCGCGCTCCACCTCGCTCAGTTCGCGGTCGAACAGCACGAAGAAGGCATTCTGCCCATCGCCCAGCCCGGCCTTGCGCAACATGTCGTTGGTCTGCGCCGCGACATGGCGTTGCAGCAGCACCTCACCGCCCGCCCCCGGCAGCAGCAAATCGATGACCACCCGGCGCGCCCCATCCGCCAGGTCCCGCACCCAACCGGCAACATGCCGCGTGCTGCAGGCATCGACAAAGCCCTGATACGGCCCCTGCCCCGGCGGGTCGGTGCGCAGATTCGGCGCCAGCTCCAGCCGGTGCGCCGCCCCTTGCGGGCGCACGTAAACCAGTTCGCGCTCAGCCTCACTCAGCGGCGGGTTGAAATGCGCCTCGAAGGCGTAGCCGCCATCGCCGACACCGACCTGCACCAGGATTTCGCTGAACCCGTCCGCGCGGCCGGAGGCCAGCACGCGCTCTGCTTCATCGCCCGGCAGCACCACCTCGTAGGCGAGACGCGCGTTGGCGTCGTTCACATCGCGCAGCCAGCCTTTCACATGCGCGATGCTGCGTTCATCGACATAACCTTGATAAAGCGGGGTCATCGCATTCATGCCGGGACAGTACGGCAAACCGGCCGGCGCGTACAATCGCGCCGGCGCCGCGGCGGCTTGACGCTCCCCCGGCCTTTGCCGAAAACCCCGGGCAGCATGAACGCTCCCCACCGCCCCGGTCCGGCGAAGCTGCGCACGCTGGAAATTGGCCGCTTCATCGCCGCCAGCCTGGTGATGGCAACGCATCTCATCTGGTTCGCCAGGGCCTATGGGCTGGCGGGGCAGGCGGCACTGCTGGGCGGCTTCGTGCCGCCCGCGCCCTTCGCCGTGCAGTTCTTTTTCACGCTGAGCGGCTTTGTGATGGTCTGCGCGCATGGCCGGGAGTTTGGACAGCATGGGGCCAGCGCGCGCTTCTGGTGGCGCCGGGCGCGGCGCGTCTATCCGATGTACTGGCTCTCCCTGCTCCTGGTGCTCTGCGCCCTGCGGGCGATGCCGGAAGCCGGGCGGGTGCTCGGGCTGGTCACGCTCGCCCCGTATTTCACCCCGGATATCGTACCCCCCGCCTGGTCGCTGCGGCTGGAGATCGCGTTTTATCTGCTTTTCGGGCTCTGCCTGCTGCCGCGAATCGGCCGCGCGCTGCTGGTCCTCTGGGTGGCGGGCGCGGTGGCTCTTACCTATTGGCCGCATCTGCAGGCGGACCTCGTGCCGCAGGCGCTGCGCGCGCATGCCGTGCTGTTCCTGTTCGGAACCAATTTCACCTGCTTTCACCTGCAATTCTTCGGCGGCATGCTGGCGGGCTGGCTCTACCAAACCCGCCCCCCGGGCCCGCGCCTGGCCTGGGGCGTGCTCGCGGCCGGCGCGGCCGCGCTGCTGCTTTGTCTGCCGTTCCTGCACTGGGGCAACGCCTATTACACACCGGCCCTCGCCCCGGTGCTGTCACTGGGCTTCGGCGCGGTGGTGCTGGGGCTGGCGGCGCTGGAGACGGCTGGGGCGATCCGGCCGACCGCACTGGCGACGCGGCTGGGGGCCATCTCCTACCCGCTTTATATCCTGCATGGCAGTTTTCTGGCGCTCTTCACCGCCTTGGCCGCGCCATCGCGCCTGCATCTCGGGCAAGGCGGGCAATATGCGCTCCTGCTCGGGGCGATGCTGGCCATTTACGCGCTCAGCGCCGCCGCCGCCTTTTTCATCGACCAACCCTTGCAACGCCGCCGCCGGCGCGCCTGAGCACAGGCCCGCGCCCTGGCCCCAAACCCGACTCAGAAAATCTTCCCAGACTTGATCTGGTCTGGATTGCGCGTCCGCCCACTATATGTTGTTATGCGCTTCCGTTTTTGACCCTCTGGAGTATCGGCAGCGATGAACATGATGACCAAGCCGGAAGCCCCGCTGCTCGATGACGGCGTGCAGATGCCGGGCCGCTTCCGGGTCAATGTCGATCGCAGCCGCGATTCGCTGCTGACCGATTTCGGCCGCGCCACGCTGGACGACCGCTATCTGCTGCCCGGCGAGGGCTATCAGGACCTCTTCGCCCGTGTCGCCTCCTATTATGGCGACGACCAGGCCCACGCCCAGCGGCTTTACGACTACATCTCCAAAATGTGGTTCATGCCCGCCACCCCGGTGCTCTCCAATGGCGGCACGGATCGCGGCCTGCCGATCTCCTGCTTCCTCAACGAAGCCACCGACAGCCTGGATGGCATTGTCGGGCTTTGGAACGAGAATGTCTGGCTCGCCTCCAAGGGCGGCGGCATCGGCTCCTATTGGGGCAATCTGCGCTCGATCGGCGAGAAGGTCGGGCAGAACGGCAAAACCTCCGGCATCATCCCCTTCATCCGGGTGATGGATTCTCTCACCCTGGCGATCTCCCAGGGCTCGCTGCGGCGCGGCTCGGCGGCGGTCTATCTACCGGTCTGGCATCCGGAGATCGAGGAGTTCGTCGATATGCGCCGCCCGACCGGCGGCGATCCCAACCGCAAGGCGCTCAACCTGCATCACGGCATCCTGATCTCGGATGATTTCATGCGCGCCGTGGAGCAGGACGAGATGTGGGGGCTGCGCTCGCCGAAGGACCATAGCGTGGTGCGCTCGATCTCGGCGCGCGCGCTCTGGATCCGCATCCTCACCACCCGCATCGAGCAGGGCGAGCCCTACATCATCTATTCCGACCATGTTAACGATGCCCGCCCGCAGCAGCATAAGCTGGCCGGGCTGGAGGTGAAAACCTCCAATCTCTGCGCCGAGATCACCTTGCCCACCGGCATCGACCAATATGGCAAGCAGCGCACTGCAGTGTGCTGCCTCTCCTCGCTCAATCTGGAGACCTGGTTCGAATGGCACCAGGATGAGCGCTTCATCGAGGATGTGATGCGCTTTCTCGATAACGTGCTGGAGGATTTCATCCAGAAGGCGCCGGATTCGATGGAGCGGGCCAAATATGCGGCGATGCGCGAGCGCTCCGTCGGCATGGGGGTGATGGGTTTCCATTCCTTCCTTCAGGACAATTCCATCCCCTTCGAGAGCGTGATGGCGAAGGTGTGGAACACCCGCATGTTCAAGCATATCCGCGCCCAGGCGGATGCGGCCTCGAAAACCCTGGCGGCCGAGCGCGGCGCCTGCCCGGATGCGGCGGATTACGGCATCCAGGAGCGTTTCTCCCACAAGATCGCCATCGCCCCCACCGCCTCGATCTCGATCATCGCCGGCAATGCCTCGCCGGGGATCGAGCCGATCAGCGCCAATGTGTTCCTGCAGAAGACGCTCTCGGGCAGCTTCTCGGTGCGCAACCGGGCGCTGAAGAAGGTGCTCGCGGCGCATGGCTTCGACGACGAGGACACCTGGTCCTCGATCACCGTGAACAAGGGCTCGGTCCAGCATCTGGACTTCCTGAGCCCGCATGAGAAAGACGTGTTCAAAACCGCCTTCGAGCTGGACCAGCGCTGGGTGATCGAGCATGCCGCCGACCGCACCCCCTTTATCTGCCAGAGCCAGTCGATCAACCTGTTCCTGCCGGCGAATGTGAATAAGCGCGATCTGCACCAGATTCATTATCAGGCCTGGAAACGGGGGGTGAAATCGCTCTATTATTGCCGCTCACTCTCCATCCAGCGCGCCGATACGGTGTCCGAGAAGAAACCCACCGCCGCCCTGAAGCCCGCCGAGCCCACGGCAAATTACGAAGAATGCCTCGCCTGCCAGTAAGGCAAGACTTGTTATAAAAGTTTTGGTGCCGCTTTTCTCAAAAAGCGGCGAAAAACCGACGCCGATTGACGGAAAGCCGCGACATGACCGACCACGCCCCGAAGATGGACCTGCTGACCGAAAACCCGGTCTATAAGCCCTTCCGCTATCCCTGGGCCTATGAGGCCTGGCTGACCCAGCAGCGCGTGCACTGGCTGCCCGAGGAAGTGCCGCTGGCGGAGGATGTGCGCGACTGGCACAAGAAGCTCACCGAAGGCGAGCGCAATTTGCTGACCCAGATTTTCCGCTTCTTCACCCAGGCGGATGTCGAGGTGAATAATTGCTACATGAAGCAATATTCACAGGTCTTCAAACCCACCGAAGTGCTGATGATGCTCTCGGCCTTCTCCAATATCGAGACCGTGCATATCGCCGCCTATTCGCATCTGCTGGATACGGTGGGCATGCCCGAACTCGAATATCAGGCCTTCCTCAAATACAAGGAGATGAAGGACAAGTACGATTACATGCACAGCTTCTCGATGGAGAGCAAGCATGAAATCGCCAAAACCCTAGCCGCCTTCGGCGCCTTTACCGAGGGGCTGCAGCTCTTCGCGACCTTCGCCATCCTGCTGAACTTCCCGCGCTTCAACAAGATGAAGGGCATGGGGCAGATCATCACCTGGTCGGTGCGCGATGAATCACTTCATTGCGATTCGATCACGAAATTATTCCTCACCTTCATCTCGGAAAACCCCGAGGTGTGGTCCGAACAATTGCGCCAGGAGCTGTACCAGACCTGTGCCACCATCGTCGACCATGAGGACGCCTTCATCGATCTCGCCTTCGAGTTCGGGGCCGTGGAAGGGCTCACCGCCGCCGAGGTCAAGCGTTATATCCGCTATATCGCGGACCGGCGACTGGCCGGTCTGGGGCTCAACGCGCTCTTCCACGTCGAGAAGAACCCGCTGTCCTGGCTGGATGAAATGCTCAACGCCGTCGAGCACACGAACTTCTTCGAGAACCGCTCGACCGAGTACAGCAAGGCGGCGACCTCGGGCAGCTGGGAAGACGCCTTCGCCGATTTCGACACACCCACCACGGGAGGTTGAGATAAATTTTACGATATCGTACTTAAATTTCATTTAACGTCAACCTCTGGATGGAACGAATTTTTTCGTTCTTTTCCAGGGGCTTGTTTTTTCTGTAGCGCGAAGTCTAAATTTCTCTTAAGAATCACGCCGTGGAGAGTTCAACCCACACCTCCTATGAAAGGGAGGTGAATATTGAGAGCCCGGACTTGGCAGACTTCGCAGGACGCTTGACCTACATCATTACGGCAGCGCCCTGCCATCTTTTAAGCCGTTAAGTTAACGAAACGTTGTAAACTCGGATCGAAACGCACCATGTCAGGTTTTCAAGGCCCCGATGAAGAGTTTGAAGCTGGTGGCGCCCGCGCTTCGGGTGGCACGCCGCGCTATAGCCGCCGCCTGTCGGACAAGATTCTGCTCGCCTTCCATCATGCCTGCGATCAAGGCGATTACGAAATTGCCGAGCAGCTGCTGCGGATTCTTGAATCGATGCTGACCCGACGCACGGTTCCGCCGGATTCCAACCGCCGCAAGAGCATCGAGAGCTTGGTGGCGGCGCATGAGCGCCTCTGGCATCTGCGCCATCCGGACGAAGCCGTCGCCTGACCGGCCGCCCGCTCAGGCGACGTATTTGCGGAACATCTCGTAGCCATCGACGTGAAAGGCCAGGCCGGACCATTGGTTCCGCTGGTCGTACCAGATGCTGAGATGCAGCTTCCCGGTGACGTCGAAACGCTGTGCGAGAATGGTGCCGCCATTCGCGTCCGGTAGCTTGTTCCAGCCCGGCGAATTCACGATGGCCGGGTAGTGCCGCCCGGTTTCCACGTTCAGAATCATCGCCTGCAGCATGGCGCGGTTCCAGTAGGTGAGCGGCAGCATCGGCGGTGTGCCGGTATATTGATAATCCCCTGCCTTGGTCGCCTGCACCGCGAAGCCGCCGGGAATCGGGCTCGCCTGCACCGAAAGCAGGGTGCCGTTATGGTTCACCTGGCTCTGCAGCCCGACAAACGCATCCCCCCGCCATTGCTCCACGGCATGGCCGCGATAGCGAAACACCGGAATCCCGGCGATGGTCACCACCATATCCGCCTGGATATCCACCTTCAGCCCATCGCCATCCTGGGTGAATGTCATCAATTGTTCACCGATCGGCGAGCCATTGCGCAGAATCTGAAACCGCATCTGCCCGCTGGGCGGCACCGGCAGGGCGGAGACGGCTTGCGCCGGCGCCCATGGGGCCGCCGTCAACGCCGCTGCCCCCGCCAGAAATCCACGCCGCTCCAGCCTGCCTTGCATCATGCGCGTCTGCACTCCGTCCGGTTCATTTGCCGCCTGAGATAGGGGCGACAGCGCCCTTTTACCATGGCACAATCGCCCCATGCACCAGCTGATTCTCCTTCGCCACGCCAAGGCCGAACCGCAGGCCGAGGGCCAGTCCGACCATGACCGCGCCCTTACCGAGACCGGGCGCGAGGCGGCGCGGCGTGTCGGTGCCGCCATGCGCCGCGCCGGGCTGGCGCCAGAGGTGGTGCTGGTCTCCACCGCCACCCGCACCCAGCAGACGCTGGAAGGGCTGGAGGATGCGACGGTCTGGGATGAATGGCCGAATATCGACCAGCTGCCGCAGCTCTATATGGCCACCCCGCCGCAGATTTTGAACACGCTGCGCGACCTGCCGGAGACGGTGCGCAGCGCCATCGTCATCGGCCATAATCCCGGCCTGCACGAGCTGGCGCTGAGCCTGGCAGGGGAGAGCCGGGCGGATGCCACGCTGGCGCGGATCGATGCCGGCTACCCCACCGCCAGCCTCTCGGAATTCCTGGTCACCAGCAGCTGGCGCCAGCTCGGCCCCGGCACATCCAGCCTCAAACGCTTCCTGCTGGCCAAGGACCTGGCATAACGAAGGTTTCGGGGGCATCCGCGCCGCGGCCCCCGACTTTCATTTCACCCTGCCCGATGCCCGGTCAGCGCATCTCCGGCATCGCGCGGCAGCCGCGCGCAAAGCGGCGAGGCCAGCAGCGCCACTAGGCTGACCACGATGAAAGCGATATCGTAATCGCTGAGGCTGGGTGTGGCGTGCCCGGTCAGGAAGCTGGAAATCTCCAGGCTCGCCGCTCCCACCACCACCCCCATCGTCAAGGAGAGCTGCTGCACAGTGGTGTAGAGCGTGGTCGCGGCGGACATGCGCGAGCGCGGAATATCGCCATAGGCGATGACGTTATAGGCGGTGAATTCCAGCGAGCGGAAGGTGCCGGCCACCAGCAGCACCAGCGCCATCAGCCAGGCCGGCCAGGTTGGCGAGAACAGGGCGCTCGCCGCCAGCATCAGCGTCGCCGCCACCCCGTTCCAGATCAGCACCGAACGGAAGCCGAAGCGGGTCAGCAGCGGCGTCGCGGCCGGCTTCATCGCAATCGCCCCGGCGGCGGAGGCGAAGGTGATCATGCCGCTCTGCAAGGGGGTTTTGCCGAATCCCAGCTGCAACATCAGCGGCAGCAGAAACGGCACCGCCCCTACCGCCACCCGGAAGAAGGTGCCAGCGGTCAGCGAAATCGAGAAGGTCGGCACCCGGAACAGCGAGAAATCCAGGATCGGATTGGCGGCGTTGCGGGCGTGGCGCCAATAGCCAAGGCAGGCCAGGATACCGAGCAGGAAGGCAAGCAGCGTCCAGGGCAGCGGGATCAGCCCGCGCCCGATCGTCTCCATGCCGATCATCAGGAAGGCCATCGTCCCACCCGAGAACACCAGCCCCAGACGATCGAGCTGCCCGCCTCGCCCCTCCTCGCGCACATCGGGAATGAACATCGACACCGCGATGGCGCCGGCAATGCCGATCGGCACATTGATGTCGAACACCCAGCGCCAGGAGGCGACAGAGACGATCAGCCCGCCCAAGGGCGGCCCCAGCACCGGGCCGAGCAGCGCCGGCACGGTCAACCAGGCCATCGCCGCCACCATCTGGCTGCGGCTGACCGAGCGCAGCAGCAATAGCCGCCCCACCGGCAGCATCATCGCCCCGCCCAGCCCCTGCACCACCCGCGCCGCCACCAGCACCAGCAAACTCGGCGCGATGCCGCAAAATACCGAGCCGAGGGTGAAGATGATCACCGCCGCGCGAAACACCTGCCGCGCCCCGAACCGGTCCGCTACCCAGCCCGAGGCCGGCACGAACACCGAAAGCGCGATGAGATAGGAGGTGACCGAAACGCTCATATAAAGCGGATCGATGTGAAAGCTTTTCGCCATCGCCGGCAGCGCCGTGGTGACCACGGTCGAATCCAGATTTTGCATGAACAAGGCCACGGCGATGATGATCGCCGTGGTCCGCATGCGTTTGGTGGGAACCTCCGGCTCGATCTCCTGCTCGATCTCGCTGCTCATGGATCGAGCGGCCTCGCCTCCTCCGCCAGCATCACCGGAATGCCATCGCGAATCGGGTAGGCCAGCCGGGCTTTTTCGCTCACCAGCTCCTGGCGGGCCCGGTCATAGGTCAGCGGCCCGCGCGTCACCGGGCAGACCAGCATTTCCAACAGGCGCGGGTCGATCCCCGGCTCATCCGCTTCAACACTCATCCCACCTCAACTCGCTTTCGGCGTTTTATCCTGCCCCGGCCCGCCATCGAAGGCGTCGATCTCCAGCAAGGCACGCAAGGCCTCCGCGCGCTGCGCCGCGTCACGGGCTTCCAGTAAAGCCTGCTTTTCCTCAGGCGAAAACGGGCAAGCCATGCAGAGCGAGGTGACCAGGGCCGCGTCGCTCATCTGGCCGATCGCCTCCCAGTTCGCCTCCACCTGCGCCGCGGCGAAATAGCGGCCCAGCGCATCCAGCAAAATCTGCCGGGGGAATGGCAGCGGGAGCGGCTCGGGCGAGAGATCCGCCGCATAGCCGGCCAGCCCCGCCTGCACCCGCCGATAGCCCCGGCGCAGGCCGGTCTCCTCAACGATGGTGAAGCGGATCACCCCGGTCAACGCGATCAGATAGCGCCCATCATCGGTTTCCTCGAAACTGGAAATCCGCCCCAGGCAGCCGGTGCGGTACAGGCCGGGACCGGTCTCGCCCTGCGCCAGCCGCCGATCCGGCTGCACCATGCCGAAATAGCGCCCCTGCCCCAGCGCATCCTCGACCATCGCCAGATAGCGCGGCTCGAAAATATTCAGCGGCAACTGCCCGCCGGGCAGCAGCAGCGCCCCGGGCAGGGGAAACACCGGGAACTCCTCCGGCAGATCCTCAAGGCGGGGGATGATGATCGCCATTCAGCTGAACAACAGGGCAGAGAGCTTGCGCCGGGTCGCCATCGTCGCCGGGTCGTCCATGCCCCAGGCCTCGAAGAATTTCAGCAGCTGCAGCCGCGCCCCGTCCTCGTGCCAGGCGCGGTCGCGCTTGATGATCTCCAGCAGCGCCGAAGCCGCCTCGGCGCGGGCGCCACTGGCGTTCAGCGCCGTCGCCAGCTCGTAGCGTGCCTCATGATCGTCCGGGTTCGCGGCCAGGCGCTGCTCCAGCCCGGCCATGGCGGACTGCGCCTGCCGGCCTTCCTGCGCCAGGGTCAAAGCCGCGCGCGCGCCGGTGATCTCGGCATGATTGGCCAAGGCTGGCGGCACTTGGCCCAGCAGCTCCTGCGCCTGTGCTTCCTCGCCCAGCGCCAGCAACGCGCGCACCAGCCCGCCCCAGGCCTCTGGCTTGTCCTGCGTTTCCTGCAGAGCAGCCCCGAAATATTGCGCCGCCGCCTCGGCCTGGCCCTGCTCCAGCAGCGCCTTGCCCTCGGCGATCAGCGCCTCACCCGGCGCCGCGCTGCCTGCCAGCTTCAGCAACCCCTCGACGAAGCGCTTCAGCTCGCTCTCCGGCACAGCACCCGAAAACGTATCCGCGATCTGCCCCTGCCAGAACGCCACCACCGTCGGCACCGATTGCAGCGGCAGCCCCATGCGGGTGAGCTGGCCGACGAGGGCCTGATTCTGATCGACATCGATCTTCACCAGCCGCACCCGCCCGGCCTGCGCGGTGACCGCCCGCTCCAGCGCCGGGGTCAGCGTCTTGCACGGGCCGCACCAGGTCGCCCAGAAATCCACCAGCACCGGCAGCTCACGCGACGCCTCGATGACATCGGCCATGAAATTCGCCTGGTCGCCATCGATGATGAAGGGCGCGGCCCCGGCCGGCTGCGCGCTGGGCGCGTCGTTGAACAGCGTGCTCATGATCTGCTTCCGTCTCAATGTTTCCTGGCTCTTATATATAGGATGCGCTGGCGGCCTCCCACCCCAAAGCGCGACACCCGGCGAAACCCGTTTTCGCCCGCTTGCAATCCCCCGCGCCTGCCTATAAAGAGCCTCCCACGCCGCGAGCGGGCGTAGCTCAGGGGTAGAGCACAACCTTGCCAAGGTTGGGGTCGAGGGTTCGAATCCCTTCGCCCGCTCCAATTAAAACGGTGTCTGTAGCGCGCGGGCGTAGCTCAGGGGTAGAGCACAACCTTGCCAAGGTTGGGGTCGAGGGTTCGAATCCCTTCGCCCGCTCCAGATCCGGTCGTTCCAAGCTGAGCTTTTTAAGGCCGCCCGGCAATAGGCATCCGAATTTACAGATCGGGTCATCCCGCTTAGGCTTAAGGCATCACAACAGAAACATATCAGGGCAATTTCATGCCAGATGGAGCGGCACCCACGCGGTCGCGAGGCGATATGATTGCCAGTGCGGCGCTCCAAGCGGCTGCGGCTCACGCAACCGCCCGCTACGCAACGCCACCCCTCTCTGATCAAGCTTTCGATTGTTCATATTTTGTCTGGCTCACCTTGAAAAAGATCAATCCTCTTTTTCGACGGGAAAGCTCGAAAATGATTGCCGAGGACCGCTTGCTATTTCAGCCGGTCATTGGCCAACCGCAAGCCGGCGACATCATCTATTTTCCACCGTCAGCGGTCGGGCTCGAGGTAAAGCGTGGCGATAAACGAATTTATCCCGGGCATGTCGCGGTCATGCTCTCGCCGACAAGGTTTCTCGGCATGCAAAGCCACGGGCTAGGACAGGTCGAAACCAGCAATCCATGGTGGGGATCCCGTCCGTTCCGGTTTTTCCGCTATATCGGTCCGGCATCATGACACGCCTTGCCGCACTCTCCTCCTGCCTCGCTGTCCTGGCCTGGGCTGGTATCGCCCGCGCCCAGCCCGCGCCGCCAGACTTGATTGGCATCTGGCGGGTGACGGCGCAGCTCTGCCAGGGCTGTGCCGCCATCCCACCACCGGACTTACAGGTCGAAATCAAAATCATGGCGGACAGCTTCAAGGACCCGCTCTCGGCAAATTGCCCAGCCAACGCCGCCTACATCACCACGCCCCTTGGCGCCGAGGATCGCGCCGCCCTGCTCCCGCCCGCTGACGCCCACGCCAAAACGGCTTTCCTCGTCATACTCGAATGCGCGGTCGCCACACCACCTGGTCCGCCGCCTTATCCGCCCGTGACCCGCCTGATCCTGCTAGACCGGAACCACGCCCTCTATCCGTTTGAAGGTCAATCCACCCTTCTGCTGCGCCGCGTTTCAGCAAATTAAGCCGATCCCCCTGCCTTGCGCGTCGCGCCTCTTGACGCAAGCGGCAGGACACGGCTTGAACCATTGCGTATGAAGGCGCCTACCCCTCCCGCCCGGACCGAGAAAACCGAAGCCGCACACCGCGCCCGCGCGGAGGCCAAGGCGGCCGCGCTGCGCGCCAATCTCGCCCGCCGCAAGGCCCAGGCCCGCGCCAAACCCGCCGACGACAAGAAGGACGAACCCGCATGCCCGTGATGCCCGACCATTGGATCCGCCAACAGGCGATGGAGAAGGGCATGATCGAGCCTTTCGTGGAAAGCCAGAAGCGCGACGGCGTCGTCTCCTACGGCCTCTCCTCCTATGGCTATGACGCGCGCTGCTCGGAGAATTTCAAGGTCTTCACCAATGTCGATTCGGCCATCGTCGACCCGAAAGCCTTCAGCCCGGCCAGCTTCGTGGACCGCACCGGCCCGGTCTGCATCATCCCGCCCAACAGCTTCGCGCTGACCAACACGGTGGAATATTTCCGCATCCCGCGCGATGTGCTGGTGATCTGCCTCGGCAAATCCACCTATGCGCGCTGCGGCATCATCGTGAATGTCACCCCGCTGGAGCCGGAATGGGAAGGCCAGGTGACCATCGAGATTTCCAACACCACCCCGCTGCCCGCGAAAATCTACGCCGGCGAGGGCATCTGCCAGTTCCTCTTCCTCAAGGGCGACAGCCCCTGTGAGATCTCCTACGCCGACAAGGCGGGCAAATATATGGGCCAGCGCGGCGTGTCGCTGCCGAGGATGTAAGTTCAGACCATGGATTCGATTCGTATTACCGGCGGCGTGCCGCTTTCCGGCACCATCGCCATTTCCGGCGCCAAGAACGCCGCCCTGCCGCTGATGACCTGCGGCCTGCTCACCGATGAGCGGCTGGTGCTCTCCAATGTCGCCAAACTGGCCGACATTGCCACGATGTCCGACCTGCTCGCCCAGCACGGCATCGAAGTGACGCACGCCGGGCGCGATGTCACCCTCGGCGGCAAGATCACCAATACCGAGGCCCCCTACGAGATCGTGCGCAAGATGCGCGCCTCCTTCCTGGTGCTGGGCCCGCTGCTGGCCCGCCTCGGCCAGGCCCGCGTCTCGCTGCCCGGCGGCTGCGGCATCGGCACCCGCCCGGTCGATCTCCACCTGAAAGGGCTGGAGGCGATGGGCGCTTCCATCGAGCTCGATGGCGGTTACGTCGAAGCGCGCGCGCCCAAGGGGTTGAAGGGGGCGGAAATCGTCTTCCCCTTCGTCTCCGTCGGCGCCACCGAGAACCTGCTGATGGCCGCCTCCCTGGCCGATGGCATCACGGTGCTGAAAAACGCCGCCCGCGAGCCGGAAATCACCGATCTCGCGAAATGCCTGATCGCCATGGGCGCCAAAATCGAGGGGCTGGAGACCGACACCCTGACCATCCACGGTGTCACCAGCCTGCACGGCGCCCACCATGACATCCTGCCCGACCGCATCGAGACCGGCACCTATGCCTGTGCCGCCGCCATCACCGGCGGCGATGTGTTCCTGGAAAACGCCCGCGCCTCCGACCTCGGCGCCGTGCTCACCGCGCTCAACGAAGCCGGCGTCATCATCACCGAAGCCGAAAACGGCTTCCGCGTCACCCGCGCCAACGGGCTGCACGGGGTCGATGTCACCACCGAGCCCTTCCCCGGCTTCCCCACCGACATGCAGGCCCAGTTCATGGCGCTGATGACGGTCGCCGACGGCGCCTCGCTGATCACCGAAAACATCTTCGAAAACCGCTTCATGCACGTGCAGGAGCTCAGCCGCATGGGCGCCAAAATCAACATCCAAGGCTCCTCCGCCATCGTCCGCGGCGTCAAGCACCTCACCGGCGCCCCGGTCATGGCCACAGATCTGCGCGCCTCCTTCTCCCTCGTCCTCGCCGCCCTGGCCGCCCAAGGCGAAACCACCATCTCCCGCGTCTACCATCTCGACCGCGGCTACGAAGCCGTCGAAGCCAAACTCGCCGCCTGCGGCGCCCGGATCGAACGGCTGGTCTGAAAACGGGGGACGGGGCAGAGCAAGGGGGACGCTGTCCCCCTTGACCCCCTGCAAAGGGCCGAGAGGCCCTTTGATCCCATTCTATTCGGGTCTGTGAAGGGAGGGCCGGCAACGGCGCCTCTCAAAACGCATGCGCGTGAATGGCCCTCCCTTCACAGA
>NZ_JH976208.1:581947-610124 GCF_000306035.1 Acidocella sp. MX-AZ02 | reverse complement strand
ATCTCCATACCCGCCATCGCTGGCGGTGGCAGTTGCATCAGCACGCCGGCGGCGGCGAGGAGGATGAGGCCGAGGGCGATTTCCCAGGCGATGGCGCGGCGCAGGGCTTTGCGGCTGGCGGGCAGGGTTGGGGTGAGGCGGAAGCGGTTGCGGGCGGCCAGGGCCAGCAGGGCTGCGAAGAGGACGGTTTTGAGCAGGGCGGCGGCGCCGTAGCCGGTGGTGAGAAAGGCGCTGAGAAGACCGATCAGCAGCCAATATTGCAGGAAGGCGCTGGCCAAGATGAGGGCGACGCAGATGAGGCCGAGGCGGGAATAGGCTTGTGCCAGGGCTTGCGGGGTATCTGAGCGGGCAACCGCCAGCGCCAATGCCGGCAGGGTGCCGAGCCAGCAGGCGGCGGCGCCGATATGCAGCAGCGAGAAGGCGAGCAGGGCATTGCCTTCGGGACCACCCATGGCGGCGCCATGGCCGAGCCAGGATTGCGCCAGCACGCCCAGCCCGGCCAGCAGGGCGGCGACCCGCCAGCGCCCGGCCTGGGCGCAGAGCATGGCCAGCAGCAGCGCGCCCATCCGTGCCAAGGTAAGCCAGCCAAAGCGTGTATAGCCCGCCACCAGCGGCAAAGCGGCAAACACGCTGGCGGGGGCGTCGGCGCTGGCGAAATAGGCGGTTTGCAGCCAGAACCAGGCCGCCCCGCCGGCCAGCGCCAGGGCGAATCCGCCCCAGGCCAGGCGTTTCAGCCCTGGCAACGGCCCGAACATGGCGGCGAAGAAAGCCGTGCCGAACGCCCCGAAATACCCGGCCAGATGCAGCCCCCGGCAGAGCCCGCGCAGGACCAGCCAGGCGCTGTCATCCATCAATTGGTGACGGTGAAGCTGAATTTGCCGTGGGTTTTATGGGTATCGACCGAGAGCGCGTGCCAATCGACGGTATATTTGCCGGCCATCTGCAAATGCAGCTTCACGCTCAGCTCGTTCGGGTGGCCCGGCACGGTTTGCGGCGCGCCTTGCTCGGCATGCATGCCCATGCTGTCCAGCACGGTCACGGTGCAGAATTTCGGCTGCACGGCTTCGGTGAAGGTCAGCAGCAAGGCGGAGGTGCTGGGCGCCACCTTGGCCCCGGCGGCGGGGGTGGAGGCTTTCAGATGGGCATGGGCAAAAGCGGCCGGGGCGGCGGCCAGCATCAGGCTGGCGGCGGCGGCGAACAGAGACAGGCGCATGATATCCTCCGAGACGAGATGACCTCGTCTCTAGAGCAAAGCCTCACACGTGGGAAGCTTCGCGTCCCAACCCGACTTAAAAATGCGTGGGAGGCGTCGCCTCCCACGGCGCGATCAGAACATGTTCAGGAAGCGCTGGAACAGCCCCGGCTGCGCGGTGCTTTCCTGCGGGGTGCTGCCTTTCGTGGCGGGCTCGCCGAGGGCGGCGTTTTCCTGCAGGCGGCGCTGCTCGGCATCGGCATTCACCACGGCCGGCGCGTTCGGGTTGCTGCCCATCAGCTTGTCGACGAAATTGCCCGACTTGCTGGCGACGGCGGCGTTCTGGTTCACTTCGGCGCGGATATTGCCCTGCGGCGTCGGCCCGGCCTGGTTCAGGAAAGCTTCACCGGCCGGCGAGATCTGCTGGGGCCCGGAGGGCAGCGCGTTGGAGGCGGAGATGATGTTCGCCCCCTGCTCGGCGGCATTCACCTGCTGCGTCGGCGGCTGGCCCGGATTCGGGGTCTGCAGCTGGCCCAGCTCCGGCGGCAGCGAGAGCGGCGGCAGCGTGCCGACCTGATAGGCATCGGGCGGATTGGCTTCCAGCCCGAAGCTCTTCTTCATGTTGTCGCTGCACCCGGCCAGCGCCAGAGCGAGCAGGATGGTCGACGGAACGGCAAGGGCGCTGCGTGTGATCATGGCTGTCTTCCTATCCTTCCCGCTGATCCGCCGCAACAGGCGGCTTGCGGCGCAATTGCTCGATCATCAGCGCGATGACCCCGCAGACGATGGCCGAATCCCCGACATTGAACACCCAAGGGTAGGCCAGCGCGCCGATATGCACATGGATGAAATCCACCACCGCGCCGTAGCGCAGCCGGTCCAGCACATTGCCCACCGCCCCGCCGGCGATGGCGCCGACCGCGATGGTCACCACCCAATCCGTGGTGCGCGCCATCCAGACCAGCAGCGCGATGACGACCAGGCTGGCCAGCACCGCCAGCAAAATCTTCGCGCTGAACCCGGCGAACAGCCCGAACGTGATGCCGTGATTCCAGACCAGCACGAGGTCCAGCACCGGCAGCGGCGAGAGCACCTGGCCGTTCTGCAAATGCCAAACATGCAGCACCGCATATTTGCTCGCCTGATCGGCGGCAAAAACCAGGATCGCGACGATCAGCCCGCTGAGGAACCGCATCAGCGCGGCGCCTCGACCGCCTCGCAGCAGCGCTGGCAGAGCGTGGGATGGGCAGGGTTCGCGCCCACTTCCGGCAGCACTTTCCAGCAGCGCTCGCATTTCTGCCCCGGCGCCACGGCGGCCCCGGCTTCATCGCCGAACATCGCCCCGGAGGTGATGCAGATTTCCGCCCAGAAGGCCTCGCTGCCCAGCGCGCTCGCCGGGGTCGGCAGCAACGCCACCGTCTGCAGCGAGGAGCCGACCTCCTTGGCCGCGCGCATTTTCTCAATCGCCCCGGTGACCTCGCCGCGCACCGCGCGGATCTGCGCGAACCCCTCGGCCAGCGCCTCATTGCGCCAGGCGCCCGGCGCTTCCTCGAAGGCTTCCAGATGCACGGAGGCCTCAGCGCCATAACGCGCCATCCAGGCCTCCTCGGCGGTGAAGGGCAGCGCCGGCGCCAGCCAGGTGGTCAGGCAGCGGAACAGAATATCCAGGAAGGAGCGGCAGGCCCGGCGCGTGGCCGCGGAGGGCGCGTCGCAATACAGGCTGTCCTTGCGGATATCGAAATAGAAGGCGGAGAGATCGGTGGCGCAGAAATGATGGATGGCAGGGTACACGCCGGTCCAGTCATGCCCCTCCACCGCCGCCTGCAGCTTCGCGTACAGCTCCGAAAGCCGGTGCAGCAGGAATTTCTCCAGATCCGGGAAATCCGCCACCGGCACCCGCTCAGCCTCGGAGAACCCGTCCAGCGAACCCAGAATCCAGCGCAAGCTGTTGCGCAGCCGCCGATACAGCTCCGCCTGCTGCTTCAAAATTTCCGGGCCGATGCGCAGATCCTCGGAGATGTCCGAATTCAGCACCCAGAGGCGCAGAATATCGGCGCCGTATTTGTCATTCACCTCCTGCGGGGCGGTGACATTGCCGAGCGATTTCGACATTTTCCGGCCCTGCTCATCGAGCACGAAGCCATCGGTGACGATCGCCTTGAACGGCGCCACGCCGCGCGTGCCCACCGCCTCCAGCAGCGAGGACTGGAACCAGCCGCGATGCTGGTCCGAGCCTTCCAGATACACATCCGCCGGCCATTTCATCCCCCGCGCTTCCAGCACGAAAGCATGGGTGGAACCGGATTCGAACCAGACATCGACGACGTCGAAAATCTGCTCGTAATTGTCCGGGTCATAGTCCGGCCCAAGGAAGTCAGCCGCCGGGCGGGCATACCAGGCATCGGCACCTTCTGCCGTGAAAATCTCCACCACCCGGTTCACCACCGCCTCGTCGCGCAGCGGCTCATGGCTGCGCTTATCGACGAAAATGGCAATCGGCACGCCCCAGGCGCGCTGGCGCGAGATGCACCAATCCGGCCGGCTCTCCACCATGGCGCGGATGCGGTTGCGGCCGATCTCGGGCACGAATTTGGTCGCGTCGATGGCGTCCAGGGCTTTCTCGCGGATCTTGCCGTCGCCATCCATGGCGATGAACCACTGCGCCGTGGCGCGATAGATCAGCGGCGCCTTGGAGCGCCAGCTATGCGGGTAGGAGTGCATGAACTCGTTGCGATGCACGAGATTGCCCGCCTGGGTGAGCGCCGCGCAAACCGGGTCCGCCGCCTTGTACACATGCACCCCGGCGAAAAGCGGCACATTCTGGTAATAGGTGCCGTCATCGGCCACCGTATCCGGCACGGAAATGCCATTGGCCTTGCAGAGCTGGAAATCATCCTCGCCATGGCCCGGCGCCATGTGCACGATGCCCGTCCCCGCCTCCATGGTGACGAACTCGCCCAGCATCACCGGCACGGTGAAATCATAGCCCGGATCGGCCTTGGCCAGCGGGTGGTAGAAGCGCTTGCCCTCCAGCTCCGCGCCCTTGAAGCGCTCACCGATCTCGAAGCCGGTGATGCCGACCTCCTTGGCGAAGCCCTCCAGCAGCTCGACCCCGACAATGAGCTTTTCGCCCGCCACCGCCAGGCCGCCCTCCGCCACCTCCTTCACCGTGACGATCGCGTATTCCAGCTCATGTCCCGCAGCGAGACCGCGATTGCCGGGGATGGTCCAGGGCGTGGTCGTCCAGATGACGATGGCGACACCGGCCAGATCCGCCTCCGCCGCCGGGAACCGTACATAAATCGCGGTATCCTTCTTGTCGTGATACTCGACCTCGGCTTCCGCCAAAGCGGTCTTTTCCACCGGACTCCACATCACCGGGCGCAGGCCGCGATAGAGCGCGCCATTGAGCAGGAATTTGCCGATCTCGCCGGCAATCGCCGCCTCGGAGGCGAAATCCATGGTGGCGTAGCGCGCCGCCCAATCGCCCATCACGCCCAGGCGCTGGAACTCGGCCGACTGCACATCCAGCCAATGCGCCGCGTACTCCCGGCATTCCTTGCGGAATTCCAGCACCGGCACCTGGTCCTTATCCAGCTTCTTGGCGCGGTATTTTTCCTCGACCTTCCATTCGATCGGCAGGCCGTGGCAGTCCCAGCCGGGGATGTAATCCACATCCCGCCCGGCCATGGATTGGGCGCGGTTGATGACGTCCTTGTGAATCTTGTTCAGCGCGTGACCGATATGCAGATTGCCATTGGCGTAAGGCGGGCCGTCATGCAGCACGAACGGGGTCTTGCCCTGGGCTGCCTCGCGCAGCCTGGTCCAGAGATGCATCTCCGCCCAGCGCTTGAGCATTTCCGGCTCGCGCTTGGGCAGCTCCCCGCGCATCGGGAAATCCGTGCGCGGCAGGAACACGGTGGCTTTATAATCGGTCGGTTCGGTCATGGGAAAAGATCACCTGGCGGCGTAAGAATGACTCGGCGGAAGCAGCTTTGCGCGGAAAAACCCGTTTCAGGCCCGGGCAGGCGATATAATTCGGGCGATTTGGCCGGTCATGCGCATCTTATGTGGCCGCGCCGGGCAGAGCGTCAAGCGCGTGCCGGGCTTCGCGCGCATCCCGGGCGATCTGCGCCTTCAGCGCGTCGAAAGAGGGGAATTTTTGCTCATCGCGGATGAAATGGCGCAGCTGCACCGAAAGCTCCTGGCCGTAGAGATCGCCCTCGAAATCGAAGAAATGCGCCTCCAGCCGGGACTGGGTGCCGCCCACGGTGGGGCGCAGGCCGAGATTGGCCACCCCCTTCACCAGCTTGGCCCCGATGCGGGTGGTGACGGCATAAACCCCGCGCTGCGGCTCCAGATGCCGGCCCAGCTCGATATTGGCGGTGGGAAAGCCGATGGTGCGCCCGCGCGCATCACCATGCAGCACCGGGCCGCGAATGGAATAAGGCCGGCCCAGCAGTGCTGCGGCGCGCTCAGGATAGCCATCCTGCAGCAGCCGGCGGATGCGGCTGGAGGAGATGGGCCCCTGCGCGTCAGCCACCGCCGGGACGATGGACAAGCCGATGCCGAGATTTTCCGCCCGGTCCGCCAGAAACGCCACATCCCCGCCGCGCCGGTGACCAAAGGCGAAATCCGCGCCGCAGGAGAGATGCACCGCGCCGATGCTCTTGAACAATATCTCCTGCACGAAGGCCTCGGCGGTGAGATGGGAGAATTCCGCGTCGAACGGCAGCTGGTAGAGGATGTCCACCCCCAGCGCCTGCAAAGCCGCCGCGCGCTCGGCCGCCAGGGTCAGCCGGAATGGCGCATCCTGCGGGCGGAAGAACTCGCGCGGATGCGGCTCGAAGGTCAGCACCGCGCGCGGCGCGTCCGGCCGGGCGGCATGCGCGGCGCGGAGCACCGCCGCATGGCCGATATGCACACCGTCGAAATTGCCCAGCGCCACGCTGGCCCCGCGCGCTGCCACCGGCACTGTCCGCCAATCCGAATAAATCTTCATGCCCGTGCTAAAGCCCCCACCCTTGGCCGCGGGTCAAGGGTATTGCAGAAGATGGACGCGAACAAATGCGGGAAGGATCGCACATGCGCCGGATACTCAAGGGGCTGATCGGGCTGGTCATCGTGCTGGCGCTGCTTTGGCTGGGGCTGTGGCTCTATGCGGAAATGCGGCTGAAACAGCTGGTGACGGCGCAGATCGACCAGATCAATGCCAGCGGCACGGTGCAAATCAGCTATGACCGCCTGACCAGCAGCCGCTCGCCGCTGGTGGCCAGCGTCACCCTGGTCAATCCGCGCTGGAGCGAAACCCCCGCCCCCGGCGCCGGCCCGCTCTCGCTCCACGCCGCCAGCTTCGGCGCGCATATCGACCTGCTTCGCCCGTTGATCCTGCATATCGACGTGCCGCACAGCCTCGACATCTCCACCCCCCGCGCTTCGGGCGCGCTGACCTTCGCCGTGGCGCAGATGACCGAGCGGCTGAATCCCGGCGTCTGGCTCGGCCATACCGACAATCCGGTGCGCGCCGGGGATGCGCGTTTCGCCGGCATTAATCTGCTGGCCAGCAATGGCAGCCTGCAGGTGGCCAGCATCGACAGCCTGGTGCTGCACCAGGCGCTGGACGCCACCGCCGGCAAGGGCCAGACGGCCCTGGCGGCGACCCTCCAGATGCGCGGCTTCGCGCTCTCGCCGATCCTCGCCCGGCTGATCAATTTGCCCTTCGATGGCAAGCTGGCCGGGCTGGATCTCTCCGTGCGGCTCTCCGGCCCGCTGGACTGGCAAAGCCTGGCCCGCCAGGAGGCCGCGCTGCCGGATGAGACGGCGCGGCATAAATTCATCCTGCAGGCGCTGCATCAATGGGCAATGGCGGGCGGCAGCGCCACCGGCAAGGCGCATCTGGCGCTGGGCCCCAGCCAGCTGGACGCCGCCGGCCATACGGTTTTCGACGCGAACGGCCAGCCCTCCGGCGCCTCCAGCCTGAAGGCCGACCATCTGGACGCGCTGAGCGCGGCGCTGACCAAATCCTACCCCTTCCTGCAAGGCTGGGTGGCGCAGGCCCAGGCCCGCTTCTCGCCCTATATCTCCAGCAACGCCCAGGATGGGCAGATGCTCGCGGTGCAGACGCGTTTTGGCAAGGATGGCGTGTTCATCAACGACACCCGCACCGGGGACATGCCGCCGCTGGATTGGGACAAGCTGCTCAACCCGCCGCCGCCCGCGCCGCCCCCGGCCACCGCCCCGGGCGATGGCTCCGGCGCCGCGTCGCCATAAAAAAAGGGGCCGAAAGGCCCCTTTTTCGTAAACCGGGCGCCGTTACTGGTTGGCGATCTTGTTGATCTGCCCCTGCATCGCCTTCAACAGCGCCGAAACCTGGCCGCCATTATCCGTGATCACCCCGGCATAATCATTGCGGGTGGTGATGCGCAGGCTGGTCCCGGCGACGATCACATCGATGATCTTCGGCTGGCCGCTCTCATCCTGCACCACCCAGCCCACATCCGCCGGCGCCTTGCCCGGCGCGGTCACGGTGGTGTCCACCAGCACGTTATTG
Organism: Acidocella sp. MX-AZ02; assembly: GCF_000306035.1. Classification (NCBI taxonomy): domain Bacteria; kingdom Pseudomonadati; phylum Pseudomonadota; class Alphaproteobacteria; order Acetobacterales; family Acidocellaceae; genus Acidocella; species Acidocella sp. MX-AZ02. The sequence continues at coordinate 602,382 of NZ_JH976208.1, read as the reverse complement.
CCCTGCGGGGCGGCGCTGTTCACGGTGAAGCTCACCCCCTGATAGGCCTTGATCTGGTAAGTGATGTTATAGCTCAGCAGCTGGTGAAACAGGCTCTGGAATTGCTGCTTCTGCGCCGGGGTGGCGACATTGATATAGCGCCCCAGCACATAATCGCCGACCTGATCGACATCGACGATCTGGTTGACCAGATCGCGCAGCTGGCTCGCCTTCTGGCTCTGCGAACCTGGCCCGTCGACGATGGCGACCAGCTTGTCGCCGGACTGGGTGATGAAGCTCTTGGCGGCGTCCGGGGACATCGCCTGGGCATGGGCGGCACCCGCCATCGCGGCGAGCATCGGCGCGGAGGCCACGGCCCCCAGAATGAAACGACGGAACATCATGCGTTTATGAAATCCTCGATATGATAAGGCTTACTGGTGGTACCAGTTCGGCCAGGTGCGTTTGTCGCGCTGCTCAACCTGCTTCTGCTCTGAGGCACGAGATTGGCGATAAAGGCTCCGGAATGTGGCATAGGGGTCCAGGGCGGTGGCGTTGATCTGGTCGATCGGCTGCAGATATTCGGCGCGGGTATTGATCAGATGGATACCGGTCTCGGAATAGCCGAAATCGGTCAGGGCGCCGCTCACCGGGGCGGCCTCCATCGGGGTGGCGAACCAGGAAACCGGATAATTCATCGCATCGCGCACGCCGGAGGGGCCGAAAGCGGGCAGGTAGAGATACGGGCCGGGCGGCACGCCCCAGGTCGCCAGGGTGATGCCGAAATCCGTATCGGTCTCGGGGTAGCCCATGGCGCTGGCCGGGTCGAAAATACCGCCAATGCCGATGGTGGAGTTGACCAGGAAGCGCACCATGGCGCTGCCGGCATCGGTGGGGTGGCCCTCGGCCATGAAATTCAGCATCCGCGCCGGCTCGCCGATATTGCTGGCGAAATCCCCCACATGGTTGCGGATACCCTGGGTGGTGATCGCCACATAGCCCTTGGCCACCGGCTTCATCACATAGGTATCGAGCTTGTTGTTGACCTTGAAGAAGACGCGGTTGGTCGGCTCCAGCGGGTCGTTCAGCTGCTGATAGGCCTGATAATCGGCCGTGTCGGATTTCGGCGGCGGGGTGGCGCAGCCGGTGAGCGCCCCGGCCAGAACCAGGCCCGGGAGGGTGATGGCCAGCCCTTGCGTAAGCCGGCGTTTCAAAGACGTCTTCATCCTTAACTTCTTTCCTGGCTGCGGGCCGCAAATACGGCGGCACCCTCACATGTGAGGCAGATTACAGCAGGGTCAAGCACCGCGCCATCGCTTCCCCTCCAGCTGTGGCTTGCGCGCCACTTGCATGGTAACAGCAACCCCCTCTACGGAACGATGACCATGACCCATTCCCCTGTCCGACACACTCTGGAACGCTGGGCGCAAGGCGAGCGCATCGCCCCGCTGCCGGCGCGCGACGGCGCCGCCCCGCCCGCCATCTCCTTCGAATTCTTCCCGCCCAAGACCGAGGCGCTGGAGGCCCAGCTCTGGTCCTGCATCGAGCGTCTGGCCAGGCTGCGGCCGGATTTCGTCTCCGTGACCTACGGCGCCGGCGGCTCCACCCAGGAGCGCACCCATGCCACGGTGCTGCGCCTGGTCAAGGAAACCGACCTCACCCCCGCCGCCCATCTCACCTGTGTAGGCGCCACCAAAGAGGCGGTGAACGAGGTCGCTCAGCGTTACTGGGAGGCCGGGGTCAAGCATATCGTCGCGCTGCGCGGGGACATGCCGGGTGGGGCCGCCTACGCGCCGCATCCGGGCGGCTACGCTTTCGCGGCGGATCTGGTCGAAGGGCTGAAAAAAGTCGCGGATTTCGAAATCTCGGTCGCCGCCTATCCGGAAACCCACCCGCAGGCGGCCAGCCCCGAGGCGGATCTGGATAATCTCAAGCGCAAGCTCGATGCCGGGGCGACCCGCGCCATCACCCAGGTATTCTTCGACAATTCCATCTTCCTGCGCTTCCTGGACAAGGCCCTGGCCGCCGGGATCAAGGCGCCGATCGTCCCTGGCATTCTGCCGGTGACCAATTTCAAGCAGGCGAAGAGCTTCGCCGAGGCCTGCGGCACCTCGGTGCCCGCCTGGATGGCCGATATGTTCGACGGTCTGGACGACGACATCGAGACCCGCCGCATGGTCTCCGCCGCCATGGCCGCCGAGCAGGTGCGCCTGCTGCAGGCCAACGGCATCGACGAGTTTCATTTCTACACGCTGAACCGGCCGGACCTGACCTACGCCATCGCGCGCATCCTCGGCGTGAAGCCGGAGGCCCCGGCGGCTTGAGCGCCTATCTGGAGGGGCTGAACGCCGCCCAGCGCGAGGCGGTGGAGAGCACCGAGGGCCCGGTGCTGGTGCTGGCGGGGGCGGGCACGGGCAAAACCCGGGTGCTCACCACCCGCTTCGCGCATATATTGCTCAGCCGCCGCGCCTTCCCCAACCAGATTCTCAGCGTCACCTTCACCAACAAGGCGGCGCGGGAGATGCGCGAGCGCGTCGCCAAGATCATGGGCGGGCCGGTGGAAGGGCTCTGGCTCGGCACCTTCCACGCGCTCTGCGCCCGGATGCTGCGCCGCTTCGCCGATCGCGTCGGCCTGACCAACAGCTTTTCCATTCTCGACACGGACGACCAGCTGCGCCTGCTCAAGCAAATCCTGGACGCGGCGAAGGTGGATTTCAAACGCTGGCCGCCAAATTCGCTAATGGCGCAGATCCAGAGCTGGAAAGACAAGGGCTATATGCCAGGCCAGGTGCCGGTGGCCGATGCCTCCGACTACGCCAATGGCCGCGCCGACGAGTTCTATGCCGCCTACCAGTCCCGGATGCGCCAGCTCAATGCCGTGGATTTCGGCGACCTGCTGCTGCTGATGGTGCATCTGCTGAAGACCGACGCGGAAGTGCTGGCGCATTATCACCGCGCCTTCCGCTATATTCTGGTGGATGAGTACCAGGACACTAATCTGGTGCAATATTATTGGCTGCGGCTGCTCGCCCAGGGCCACAAGAATATCTGCTGTGTCGGTGATGACGATCAGAGCATTTATAGCTGGCGCGGTGCCGAGATCGAGAACATCCTGAAATTTGAACGGGATTTTCCGGGGGCGAAAATCATCCGGCTGGAATCCAATTACCGCTCCACCGCCCCCATCCTCGCCGCCGCCTCGCACCTGATCGCCCATAACGAGGGGCGGCTGGGCAAAACCCTGCATTCCGGCAAGGAAAATGCCGAGGGCGAGAAGGTTGAGGTGATCTCCTTGTGGGATTCCGAGGAGGAAGCCCGCACCGTGGGCAGCCGCATCGAGAGCCTGTGGCGATCCGGTGAATCCCTCAATGAAATCGCCATCCTGGTCCGTGCCGGCTTCCAGACCCGCGCCTTCGAGGAACGGCTGCTGACCCTCGGCGTCCCCTACCGCATCGTCGGCGGGCTTCGCTTTTATGAGCGCGCCGAAATCCGCGACGCCATCGCCTATCTGCGGGTGCTGGGCCAGCCTTCGGATGATCTGGCCTTCGAACGCATCGTCAATACCCCGAAGCGCGGCGTCGGCGATGGCGCGCTGCGCAACCTGCACGAAGCCGCGCGCACGCACGGGCTGTCGCTGCATGACGCGACGCTGAAGCTGATCGAAGAGAACGGGCTGCGCGGCAAGCTCGGCGCCACGCTGCGCGGGCTGATGGAGCAGTTCGCGCAATGGCGCGATATCCTCGCCGCGCAAGGCCCGGTGGTGGCGCTGGACACGCTGCTGGAAGAAAGCGGCTACATCGCCATGTGGAAGGCCGACAAGGCCCCGGACGCGCCGGGCCGGCTGGAAAACCTCAAGGAGCTTTCCCGCGCTTTGGCGGATTTCGGCACGCTGCAGGAATTTCTGGAGCATGTCGCGCTGGTGACGGAAGCCGAAGCCCAGGAGGACGGCGCCAAGGTCTCGATGATGACACTGCACGGCGCCAAGGGGCTGGAATTCGACAATGTCTTTCTCCCCGGCTGGGAGGAAGGCGTGTTCCCCAACCAGCGCTCGCTCGATGAGGGCGGCAATAAGAGCCTGGAGGAGGAGCGGCGGCTGGCTTATGTCGGCATCACCCGGGCCAGACACCGCGCCATCATCCTGCACGCCGCCAACCGGCGCATCTATGCCAATTGGCAAAGCTCGATTCCCAGCCGCTTCATCGAGGAGCTGCCGGAAGAGGTCATCCGCCGTTCCGGCTCCGCCCAGCCCGCCGGCGCCCGCGCTGCCCTGCCCGCCACGCAATTCCCCCTGCAGGCCCGCCGCCCGGATGCCTGGGAGGTGCAGGCCAGGCCCGCCCGGGCGCAAAAAATCCCGGTCGGCGCGCGGGTATTTCACCAGAAATTCGGCTATGGCCGGGTGATCGCGGCCGATGACGACCGGCTGGATATCGATTTCGAGACATCAGGAGAAAAACGCGTGCTGGACCGTTTCGTGGAGCGCCAGGATGGCTGAGGAATTGCTGGACTGCATCAGCCTGCGGGTGCCGGCCGAGGTGATGGAGACGTTCGAGGCCGCCCTCTCCAGCGTCTGCCGCGCGGTCTCCTTCTACCACGATGAAGATGTCGATGAATGGGACCTGCAAGGGGTGAAGGAGCGCGGCGAACATGAGGCCGACCTCGCCGCCGCGCTGATGATCGCCGAAATGGTCTCCGGTGTCTCGCCCGAGATCACCCGCGGTCTGGTGCCGGTCGGCGGCTGGCTGGCGCGCACCCAGCAGGCCTTCCCGGAGCAACTGATCGGCAAGCGCTTCGCCATTCGCGGCACCCATATCCAGGATGCCAAGCTGCCCGGCCGGATCACCATCACGCTCGATGCCGGTCTGGCCTTCGGCACCGGCGAGCATAATTCCACCCGTGGCTGCCTCGTCACGCTCGCGGACCTGGTGAAGCACCACCACCCGCGGCGGATTCTGGATCTCGGCACCGGCTCGGGCATTCTCGCCATCGCCGCCGCCAAGCTGCTGCACAAACCCGTGCTGGCCACCGATATCGATCCCCGCGCCGCCCGTGTCGCCGCTGAAAACGCCAAGCTGAACGGGGTGCAGGGCATGATCCGCGCCATCCAGGCCGATGGCTGGCAGGACCCGCGTATCACCAAGGCCGCGCCGTTCGATCTGGTATTCGCCAACATCCTGGCCCGGCCGCTTTGCGCCATGGCGCATCAGCTCGCCGCGCATCTGGCCCCGGGCGGAGTCGCCATCCTGGCCGGGCTGCTCAATACCCAGGTGAACTGGGTGCTCTCCTGCCATCGCCGCGCCGGGCTGCGGCTGGAGCGCCAGCTCATCGATGGCGCCTGGTCGATCCTGACCCTGCGCAAATAACCCTTCCATTCCGACAAAACTGCCATGCAAAGCCGTTTGTTGCAGTGCAGCAGAAGCCGGGAGGATAAGGGGATCAAGGTTTAGCTGGAGGCCGTCCTTCAACCCTGGGCAACTGCCCTCATTTGAAGGAGCTTAACAATGAGCTTTAAGAGCAGCTTTGAGACGATGGGCGAAGGCATGATCGCCGCCGCCGAAGGCAATCAGATCATCGCGCAGGAAATCGCCCGCGCCGTGAAGACCCTCTTCGCGAAGATCTTCCACCGCAAGCCGGCCACCCTGCCCGCTGAATAAGCGTCCCGGCCTGGTCCGCAAAAACCCCAGAGCCTCAGGCCCTGGGGTTTTTCTTTCTGGCACCCAGTCTTAGAGCATCAAGCTTTTAGCTTGATGCTCTAACTTTTGTCTTTGCGAGCAATTTTATGTGTTTATCTTGACGCTCCCGCGTCAACCTAAACACATATTGCTCTAGTGATTGAGCGCCTGCACGATCTCTTCGGTCATCTTCTTCGCATCGCCGAACAGCATCATCGTGTTGTCCTTGAAGAACAGCTCATTCTCCACGCCGGCATAGCCGGACGCCATCGAGCGCTTCACGAACAGCACGGTCTTGGCCTTGTCGACTTCCAGGATCGGCATGCCGAAGATCGGGCTGGCCGGGTTGGTCTTCGCGGCCGGGTTGGTGACGTCGTTGGCGCCGATCACATAGACGACATCCGCGGTGGCGAATTCGTTGTTGATCTGCTCCAGCTCGAACACCTCGTCATACGGCACATTGGCTTCCGCCAGCAGCACGTTCATGTGCCCGGGCATACGCCCCGCCACCGGATGGATGGCGTATTTCACTTCCACCCCTTCCTTCTTCAGCGTGTCTGCCATCTCGCGCAGCGCGTGCTGGGCCTGCGCCACCGCCATGCCATAGCCCGGCACCACGATCACCTTGGAGGCATTCTTCATGATGAAGGCCGCATCGTCGGCGGAGCCATGCTTCACCGCCTTGTCGCCGTTGGAAGCGCCGGCAACCGCCCCGGCATCGCCGGAATTGCCGAAGCCGCCGGCAATCACGTTGATGATCGAGCGGTTCATGCCCTTGCACATGATGTAGGACAGAATCGCACCCGAGGAACCAACAAGCGCGCCGGTGATGATCAGCGCCAAATTGCCGATGGTAAAGCCGATGCCCGACGCCGCCCAGCCGGAATAGGAATTCAGCATCGAGACGACGACCGGCATGTCCGCCCCGCCGATCGGGATGATCAGCAGGAAGCCCAGCGCCAGCGCCACCAGGGCGATCAGCGAGAACAGCACGGTGCTGCCGCCGGAAGCGACGAAGGCGATGATCAGCAGCACGATCAGCACGCCCAGCCCGCCATTCAGCTTATGCTGGCCCGGGAAGGTGATCGGCGTGCCCTTCATCAAGGCCTGCAGCTTGGCGAAGGCGATCAGCGAGCCGGTGAAGGTGATCGCGCCGATGGCCAGGCCGATCGACATTTCGATCAGGCTCTCGGTATGGATATTGTGCGGCGTGCCGATGCCAAAGCTCTGCGGCGCGTTCAGCGCCGAGGTGGCGACGAACACGGCGGCCAGACCCACCAGCGAGTGGAAGGCCGCGACCAGCTGCGGCAGCGCCGTCATCTTGATCTTCTGCGCCACCACCAGCCCGATGCCACCGCCGATGGCGATGCCCAGGATGATGGTCAGCGCCCAGCCCCAATCCATCCCGCCATGCAGGAAGGTGGCGAGGATGGCGATGACCATGCCGATCATGCCGAAGCGGTTGCCCTGGCGCGAGGTGGTGGGATGCGAAAGGCCGCGCAGCGCCAGGATGAACAGAACCGCCGCGACGAGATACGCAAACGAGGTGAGAGACTGGTTCATCGGGCGTTACTTCTTCTTGAACATGGCCAGCATGCGGTTGGTGACCGCGAAGCCGCCGAAAATATTGACGCTGACCAGCACCACCGCCAGGAAGCCGAACACATGCGCCACCATCGAGCCATGCAGCCCGGTGGCCAGCATTGCGCCGACGATGATGACGGAGGAGATCGCGTTGGTCACCGCCATCAAAGGCGAGTGCAGCGCCGGGGTGACCGACCAGACCACGTAATAGCCGACAAACACGGCCATCACGAAAATGCTGAACAGGAACACGAAGGGCGCCGCCGGCGGCGCGTGCTGGGCCGCAACGGCGGCAACCCCGGCGGCGTTCTGCGCCAGGATCGAGGCCTGATGGGCGAGGTCCGCCGCCTGGGCGGCCAAGTCTGCGGGTGTCATGATGATGAAGCCTCCCTGCGAATTAAACGGCGGGCTTGAAGTTGGGATGGACGATCTCGCCGCCCTTGGTCACCAACGCGCCCTTGATCAGATCATCCTCCGGCTTCAGGTTCGGCGCCTTGGCGTCCTTGTCCCAGAAATTGGTGAGGAAGGTGAGCAGATTGCGGGCATAAAGCTGGCTGGACGCCACCGCGATCCGCGAGGGCCAGTTCTTGTGGCCGATGATCTTCACCCCGTTCGGCGTGGTGATGGTCTCGCCCGGCACCGTCTCGGCGCAATTGCCGCCGGCCTCGGCCGCCAGATCGACGATGATCGAGCCAGGCTTCATCGAAGCCACCATCTCCGAGGTGACGATGACCGGCGCCTTGCGGCCCTGCACCAAGGCGGTGCAGATCACGATGTCGTTCTTGGCCACGGTGCTGGCCATCAGCTCCGCCTGTTTCTTGCGGAACTCATCCGACATCTGCCCGGCATAGGGCCCGGTCTGCTTGGCGGATTCCTCGTCATCCACGCCGATATAGCTGGCGCCGAGGGATTTGATCTCTTCCTTGGCCGCCGGGCGCACATCCGTGCCCGAGACCACGCCGCCGAGGCGCCGCGCGGTGGCGATCGCCTGCAACCCCGCCACACCGGCGCCGATCACAAACACGCGCGCCGGCGCGACAGTGCCGGCGGCGGTCATCATCAGCGGAAAGCCGCGGGAGAATTCATAGGCCCCCTCGATCACGGCGCGGTAGCCGGAAAGGTTGGCCTGGGAGGAGAGCACATCCATGCTCTGCGCGCGGGTGATGCGCGGCAGCAGCTCCAGCCCCACCGCGTCGATCCGCGCGGCCGCCAGAGCCGGCGCCAGCGTGGCATCCGAGGCCGCGCCGAGGGTTGCGATCAGCAGCGTCCCCGGCGGGATCAATGCCCGCACCGCCTCGTCCGGCGCGGCGACGGCGAAGAGAATCCCAGCACCCGCCAGCGCGGCGGCCGCATCCGGCACAATCTCGGCGCCCGCCGCGATGAATTCCGCATCCGGAATCGCCGCCGCGATCCCCGCCCCGGTCTCGATCGCCACCGTCAGGCCCAGCCCGATCAGTTTCTTCACCGTGTCAGGCGTGGCCGCCACGCGGAGTTCCCCCGCACGACGCTCCTTCAAAACCGCTAACCGCATACCCTGGTCCTCAAACGCTTGAAAATTTTCTGTTACCTTGTGTTAAGGCGCTGGATATTACAAGCCCGCGCCCGCCGCGCGGCCCCGCCTGGCGCGTCGGCACAACCCTCGGGACCAGGCCGCGTTTTCCGGTTTGTTTAGTTTTATGGACGCGCGAGCGCCGCGCCCGCCCGCGGCTCCGGCAGGCTGCCCGCCGCGCCCAGGCGCACCGCCACATGCCCCTTTTCAGCGGAAACACCTATATATTCATAGGTCAGGCCGGATTGCGCGATGAATTCCTGGAAGGCCTTATATTCATGCCCGCGCCAGCCGGGATAATTGAAATATTCATCAAACAGAATGACCGTCCCCGGCACGATCCGCCCCGCCAGGGCGGAAAAAATCGTCACCGTGCTGGTATAGATGTCACAGTCAACGTGCAAAAACGCAACATCTCCGGCATGGGCGGCGAGGAAGGGCGGCAGCGTCTGGTCGAACCAGCCCGGATGCAGCCTGGCATTGGCGGGAACCTTGGGCAGCTTGCCCTTCTGGGTGAAGGCGCCGGCCCCTTCCCTGGTGCCGGCCCAATCCTCCGGCAGCCCGCCGAAACTGTCGAACCCATGCACCTCGCGCGGCGTCTGGCCCGCCAGATTGCGCAAGCTGGCCCCACCGGCGACGCCGAATTCCAGCACCAGCCCCTCCTGGGGGGCGCGGCCGAGGGCAAAGCGCGCCAGCTCGTAGCGGTCCGCCAGCACCATCGCCTCTGGCATATGCGCGATCACATACTCAACCGCCTCGCGCTTGGCGTGCAGGCGCAGATCCAGCCAGAGATCGTTCACATAGATCGAGTGCAGCAGCTTCCGATAGGCCCGGGCGAGAAGCCCGGACCGCAGGCCGCGTTTGAGAATCGCCATGGGTGGGTCCGCCTTGCTGAGGGGTTGAGGTTTACTTGGCCTCCGGCACCCCGGCAATCTTCAAGGCATCCGCCTGGCGCGCCGCCAGCTCGGCCTCGTCGAACCCGGCCACCGTCTCCTGGAATAGCCGGCACCAGTTCAACTCCGCGCCGAGGCGCATGAACACCGCCCCCAGCCCGATGGCGGAGCGGTCCATCAGCACGAATTCGCGCGGCGGGCGCACCCCGCCGGTGCGCTGCAAGCCCGCATGCACCTTCTGCGCCACCTCGCGGCCAAATTCCGTACCCTGGCCGACCTGGATCGGCCGCACCCGGTCCTCGATCAGCGGCTGGTAGAGGAATTTCGCCCACTCATTCAGCACCGCCACCTGCTCGTCGGTGATGCCCTTGAAGCCCCAGATGTCATAGGCGTGGCGGGCGCGGGCCTCGTCAGCCTCGCGCACGGCATTGTAGAGCTCCAGCACGCCGCTGACGAATTTCGGCGGAAACACGCGGATGGAGCCATAATCCAGCAGATTGAGCCCGCCGCTCTCGCTGACCTGGTAATTGCCCAGATGCGGATCGCCATGGATCACGCCATAGCGATAGAACGGGATATACCAGGCCCGGAACAAGGCCGTGGCCAGGGCGTTGCGCGCCTCCTGGCTCGGGTTGGCCGCCATCCAGTCCCGGAAGCCCTGGCCTTTCAGCCAGGTCATGGTCAGCATCCGGGTGGTGGTATAGCCCTCCACCGGCTCCGGCACATTCACATCCGGCACATCCGCCAGCATCAGCCGGTAGAGCCGGATCTGCGCGGCCTCGCGCTGATAATCCAGCTCCTCGCGGAAGCGCTCGGAGAGCTCGACGAAGATATCGTCCTGGATGATCGCGTTATCCATGCGCCGGTAAACGGCCATGGCCATCTTCACCTGGCGCAGATCCGCCTCGATGACGCTGGGCATGTCAGGATATTGCAGCTTCACCGCCACGTCCCGGCCATCCGGCAGCACCGCGCGGTGCACCTGCCCCAGGCTGGCGGCGGCCACCGCCTCGCGGGTGAAGCTCTGGAACTTGCCCTCCCAATCCGGCCCCATCTCGCCGGACATGCGCCGGCGCACGAAGGGCCAGCCCATCGGCGGGGCGTTGGCCTGCAATTCCGCCAGCTGCTTGGCATATTCCGGGGGCAGCGCGTCCGGCACGGTGGAGAGGAACTGCGCCACCTTCATCATCGGGCCCTTCAGCCCCCCGAGCAGCGCCTTCAAATCCTCGGCATGCTTGGCCTGGTCGGTCTTGATGCCGAAGACCCGCTCGCCGGCGATGCGCGCGGCAATGCCGCCCACCGCCCCCGAGGTGCGGGCCATACGCCGCATCTCGCCGAAAAAATTGCCGTCCTTGCGATCGCTCATGCGTTTTCCAGCTCGTCGATAAAGCCTGAGATCACGTCCAAACCCTTGTTCCAGAAAGCCGGGTCGGAGGCGTCCAGCCCGAACGGGGCCAGCAGCGCCTTATGCCGCTTGGTGCCGCCGGCGGCCAGCATGTCGCGATATTTCGCCGCGAAGCCCGCCTTATCCGGGCTCTCCTGGTAAACCGCATAGAGCGCATTCACCAGGCAATCCCCGAAAGCATAGGCATAGACATAGAAGGGGGAGTGGAAGAAATGCGAGATATAGGCCCAGAAGACCTTGTAATCCTCGGTGAAATTGAAGGCCAGCCCAAGGCTCCTGGTCTGCACGTCCAGCCAGATCTCGGCAATGCGCTCGGGCAGGATCTCGCCCTGGGCGCGTTCGGTATGGAAGGCGACCTCGAATTCGTGGAAGGCGATCTGCCTCACCACGGTGTTGAGCATGTCCTCCACCTTCTGCGCCAGCATGATGCGCCGGCGGGCCGGATCGGTCTCGGCATCCAGCAATGAGCGGAAGGTCAGCATCTCGCCGAACACGCTGGCGGTCTCGGCCAGGGTCAGCGGCGTGCCGGCGAGCAGATAGCCTTGCTTGGCGGCCAGCGACTGATGCGCGCCATGGCCCAGCTCATGCGCCAGCGTCATCACATCCCGCGCCTTGCCGTGGAAATTCATCAGCACATACGGATGCACCGAGGGCACGGTGGAATGCGAGAAGGCGCCGCCGGCCTTGCCCGGACGCAGATCAGCGTCGATCCAGTTTTTCTCGAAGAAGGGCTTGATGGTCTCGGCCAGCTCCGGGGAGAAGCCGCCATAGGCGTTCAGCACGATGTCACGCGCCTGCTGCCAGGAAATATGCTTGTCCAGGTCCGCCGGCAGCGGGGCGTTGCGGTCCCATTGCTCCAACTTCTCCAGCCCCAGCCATTTCGCCTTCAACGCATAATAGCGGTGCGATAGCCGGCCATAGGAGGATTTCACCGCGCCGACCAGCGCCTCCACCACCTCATCCTCGACCATGTTGGCGCGGTTGCGGAAGGACCAGGGATGCGGATAAGCGTGCCAGTCATCGTCGATCGCCTTGTCCTTGGCGATGGTGTTGAGCACCAGGGCGAATAATTTCTCATTCTGCGCCATCGTCTTGGCGACCGCCTTGAAGGCGTCCTCGCGGACGGCGCGGTCAGTGTCGGAGAGCTTGTTCAGCGCCGCGGAGAGAGTCAGCTCCTCGCCGCGGACCTCCAATCGCAGCGCTGCGATGGTTTCGTCGAACAGCCGGGTCCAGGCGGAATGGCCGGTGACCTCCTTCTCCATGAACAGTTGTTCGATGACATCCTCACGCTGGTGCGGCAGGAACACACGTAGATCCCGCAGCCAGGATTCGTAGCGCTGCAACTCCGGGGCGCGGAGCTTTTCCGCCAGCGCTTCGTCCGAGAGGCGGTTCAGCTCTAGGGTGAAGAACAGGGTCTTGGTGCCGAGCGCGGTCAGCTTCTCGGACATGGTCTGGTAGAACTGACCGTGAGCGGCAATCGAGCTGTCCGCCGCGAACAGCAGCCCGGCATAGGACATGATCCGGCCGGGGATTTCCTGCAGCGCCTCATAGGTGCGAATCGCCTCGGCCAGTTCGGCGCCGGAGAGAGCTTCGAGCTTGCCCTGATAGGCGGTAAAAGCCTCGGCGCGCTGCTGCACATCCTGCAGATCGGCGGCCAGGCGCGGGTCAGCGGTAGAGGTGTAGAGATCGTTCAGATCCCAGCTCGGCAGGGATGCAGCATTTCCGGCGGAGAGCCCCTCGGGCTGCCAGTTGATCCGTGCCTGCTTCATATCCGCTCCGTTCCTTCAAATCTCACGGAACAGATTTAGGCGTTGCGGCGCCAAGGTCAAACGGGGGGCTTTGCCCCCCGTATCTTTTACACCTTTGGGGGCTTTGCCCCCCGTGTCTTTTACATGCCGATGGCGCGGCGATAGATGTCGAGCAGGGTCTCCTGCTCCTCCACCTCGGCCGGCTCCTGCTTGCGGATCTTGATCAGCTGGCGGATCACCTTCACGTCGAAGCCGGCGGATTTGGCTTCGGAGAAGATGTCCTTGATGTCGTTGGCCAGCGCCTTGCGCTCCTCTTCCAGACGCTCGATGCGCTCGATGATGCTGCGCAGCCGCTCGCCGGCGATATTGGTCGGTTTCTCTTCGGTCGATACAGACATAGCCCACTCCAGGTCAGGGCGGCGGGGATAAAGAAGCGGCCGCCCCAGGTCAACGAGATTTTACGTGGCACCGGTCTCGAACGGCCCGCGTCCAGTCGCAAACGTTTTTGAGGGTAAGGGAAGTTTTTTCAAAAACTTCCCTTAATGCCCCGGATTGGCCGCCTTGAACGCCGCCTGCTGCTCGGGGCTCGCCGGTTTCTGGTGTAGCGCCTGCCACTCCTTATAGGGCATCCCGTAGATGATCTCGCGCGCCTGCGGATCGCTCAGCTCGATCCCCTGCGCCTGCGCCGCCTCGCGATACCAGCGCGAGAGGCAGTTGCGGCAGAAGCCGGCCAGATTCATCAGATCGATATTCTGCACGTCGGGGCGTGCCCGCAAATGCGCCACCAAAGCGCGAAAGGCGGCCGCCTCCAGCCGCTCCTGGGTAGCGCTATCCATCAAGGGGTTGCTCAAGTTTCTGCTCCCGCTCATAGTCGCGGCGTGGAAAACGCCTATTTCAACGACCTTAAAAATTACCGGTCGGGCAGCACAGGGGTCGCCCCTGGCCCGGGCGCCAGCCTGCCGCAGGCGCGGGCCGGGCGCAATATGGCGCTGCCGCTCTCCACAAACCGATTTTAAACAACAAACCGAGGTTTTCGCATGGAACGTCTGCGCCGCCACCGCCGCACCAAGGTCATCGCCACGCTGGGGCCGGCCAGCTCCACCCCGGAGATGATCCTGCAGCTCTTCCAGGCCGGGGCGGATGTATTCCGCCTGAATTTCTCCCATGGCGCGCATGCGGACCACGCCCAGCGCATCGAGATGATCCGTGCCGCCGAGAAGCGCACCGGCCGGCCGATCGGCATTCTGGCGGATGTGCAGGGGCCGAAGCTGCGGGTGGGCAGCTTCCAGTCCGGCCGGGTGCAGCTGCAGACCGGGGCGCAATTCACCCTGGATATGAACCGCGCCCCTGGCGATACGCGCCGGGTCTGCCTGCCGCACCCCGAGATCATCGCCGCCGCCGAGATCGGCGCGACGCTGCTGCTCGATGACGGCAAATTGCGGCTGAAAGTGCTGCGCAAGCGCGATGATCATCTGCTGACCGAAGTGGTGGTGGGCGGCGTGCTCTCCGACCGCAAGGGCGTGAACGTGCCGGATGTGGTGCTGCCGATCCCGGCTTTGACCGAGAAGGACCGCGCCGATTTGGATTTCGCCCTGCCGCTGGGCATCGATTATATCGGCCTCTCCTTCGTGCAGCGGCCGGAAGACGTGATCGAGGCCAAGCGCATCGCCGCCGGGCGGGCGCTGGTGATGGCCAAGCTGGAGAAGCCGCAGGCGCTGGATAATCTGGACGGCATCATGGCCGAGGCGCAGGCGGTGATGGTGGCGCGCGGGGATCTGGGCGTCGAGCTGCCGCCGGAAGAAGTGCCGATCGCGCAGAAGCGCATCATCCGCGCCGCCCAGCAGCGGGGCCTGCCGGTGGTGGTGGCGACCCAGATGCTGGAGAGCATGATCACCGCCCCCGCCCCGACCCGCGCCGAGGCTTCGGACGTGGCGACCGCCGTGTTCGATGGCGCCGATGCGGTGATGCTCTCGGCCGAGAGTGCCGCCGGCCAGTTCCCGCGCGAGGCGGTGAACATGATGGACCGCATCATCGCCCGGGTGGAGCGCGACGAGGATTGGCGCGGCGGGCTGGATGCCAAGCGGCCGCAGCCGGAGAAGAACTCCGCCGACGCCATCGCCGCCGCCGCCGTGCAGGTGGCGCATACCATCAATGCCAAGGCGATCGTGGCGCTGACCGAATCGGGCTCCACGGCGCTGCGCGTGGCGCGCGAGAAGCCGGACTGCCCGGTGATCGGGCTGACCGTGAACGAGGCGGTTTCGCGCCGTCTGGCGGCGGTGTGGGGGGTACATGCGGTGCGCGCCGAAGCCGCCCATTCAATGACCCAAGCCGTTGAACATGCACAGAAAATCGCCCGGGTGGAGGGGTTTGCCAGCAAGGGCGACGAGATCGTCGTGGTTGCCGGCGTGCCGTTCGGCCAGGCGGGGACCACCAACGCGCTGCGCGTGGCAAAACTCTAAGCCCTCGGCCCGCCCCTTCATTACTTTTTGCTCGCCTTTGAGCAAATGTTTTATTATGAAGGGGTTGGCGTAGATCTTTCTTGGCCTGAGCGGCTTGGCCGCGCCTGCCGGCACCTGTAAGATGGGGGCCGGTTTCAAGGCTTCGACAGGTTGAGGATTTTCACTTTGCACAGTTCACGCAAGGCCACGGCGTATGGCAAGATCGCGTTCGGCATGGGCGCCGCGGCGCTGCTTCTCACCGCCTGCCATCGCCCGGCGCCGGTGACGGCGCCGCAGGCCGCCGCCACGCCGGTCGGGCATATTTATGCCGTCGCCGTGGCGGTGCCGCCGCCGGTTTCGCCGAAGATCAAGTTCACCCCGGCCGAGCAGGAGAAGATCCAGCAGGCCTTCAACGTGGTGGCGTTGAAATCCGCCTTGATGGTCGCCGCCCTCTCCTGCGACCAGCGCGACAAATATGACGCCTTCATGCACAGCTTCCAGCCGCATGTGCTCGACGCCCAGCATGAGATGGATGCCTATTTCCACAAGGCGAGCGGCCCCTATAGCGGCCAGAAGATGGAAGACAGCTTCATCACCCTGCTGGCCAACAACCAGTCGGTCGCCGGCATCGCCCAGGGGCAGATTTTCTGCCTGAACAACCAGGCCGAATATAACGCCGTGCTGGCAATGAAGACGCCAGACCAGCTCGACAGCTTCGTCACTGACGCGCCGCCCGGCGCTACCACGCAGGTTGCCAGCGCCGCCGTCCCGGCCGCGCCTCCCGCCCCGGTGAAAACCGAGCACAAGGCCAAGAGCGTGAGCCACAAGAAGCCGGTGGAAAAGGTGAAGGCGAAGACCGCCAGCGGCAGCCATCCGGAAGTGGCGAGCAGCAAGAGCCCGTAACGCCCGGCACTTTACGAAAAAAACCCGCCTTCAGGCGGGTTTTTTTGGCTTGGCCAGATGATGAGGACAAGCAGCAGCACCAGCCCCGCGCCGGCCGGCCAGGCGAAGGTCGAGATGAAGCCGTAAAGGCCGGTGAAGCCCCAGAACAGCATGATCGCCGCCTGCCAGCGCCAGCCGCGCGCCGCCGCGTAGCGCAGCAGCGCCAGCGCCAGCACCGACATGTCGTAGATATAGCCGAAGGAGGTGGCCAGGAAGATCAGGCAGGTTGTCACCGCCGCGCGTCCGGCTAGGCCGAACCGCCCGGCCCCGGCGCCGGACCAGACCCGCCAGCACGCCACCCCGGCGCCGATGCTCACCAGCAGCTGGCAAAGCCCGGAAAGGCGATCCGGCATCCCCAGCGTACGGAAGAACACATAGGGCGTCACCATCATATGCTGCTGCAGGGCCGAGGGGGCGGCGGCATCGTTCAAGGCGGTATGCAGCTCGATGCTGAAAAACAACCGCCACACCCAGGGGCCGAATATAAGCATTGGCAGCAGGCAAAGAAGGCCGGCCGTGATCGCGGCCGCGGCGACGCCGCGCCATTGCCGCGCGGCAATGAAACAGACCGGTAGCAGCAGGGCAAATTGCGGCTTGACGACGACACAGCCGGCGGCGATCCCGGCCAGGATCGGCGCCTCCTCCAGCAGGCACAAGGCCAGCAGCAGGGCCTAGGAAATGAACAGCCCGGTCTCGCCCATGGCCAGGCAATAAAGCACGGGCGGAGACACGCAGCCGAGCAGAAGCAGCCCAGGACGCAGCCCGGCCCGCAGACCGCAGAGCACCAGCGTCAAAAGTCCCGCCGCGTCCCATAGCAGAGTGCCGGGATTTGCCGGGAGCAACGCGAACGGTGTCGCCAGCAACAGAAAGGGCGGGGGGTATTGCAATTCCCCGACGGCGTTTGAATGTGCCAGCACGGCGCGGGCACCATCGCGGAAAATGTGGAAATCGCCAGGACCGATCCAGCCTTGCGGCAGGATCTGCCGATGCACCACCAATATGTCGATCACAATCGCCAACAAATTGGCGAAGACCGAGACGATGAACCAAAGGGGCGGCATGATGGCCCGCGCTTAGAAGGCCGCCTCGGTGAAGATGCGGGTGATGTCGCCGTTCCAGGCGCCGTGATAGCGGGCCAGCCAGTGCTCCGCCTGGGTGGGCGCGCCGTTGGCGATCTCCTGCAGCGGGGCCAGGTAGAGGCTTTCATCCGCCCCGGCGGCGTTGCCCCGGGCGCGGGCCTTGAGGCCCTGGGCGGCGATGGCGACGACCTCTTTCGCCAGATCCCGCAGGCTGCCTTTCCCGAAGGGCGTGTTGATGCCGCTGACCGGCACAGCGGCACGCAGGGCCAATATGTCCGCATGGCGCCAGGTTTTGATCAGCGCCTGGGCGGCGGCCAGCGCCGCCGCGTCGTAGAACAGCCCGGTCCAAAGGGCGGATTGCGCCAGCATCATCTCCGGGCGGCCGGAATCAGCGCCCCGGGTTTCGATATATTTCTTCAGCCGCACATCCGGGAAGGCGGTGGTGGAATGGTCCGCGAAATCGCCGATGGTGGCGCGTTCGCCCTCCAGCCCGGCCAGCCTGCCCGCCATGAAATCGCGGAAGGAGGCGCCGGCGACGTCGTGATAGCCGCCGTCGCGATAGACGAAATACATCGGCACATCGAGCAGCCAGTTGGCATAGGCCTCGAAGCCGAACCCGTCCTCGAAGATCACCGCCGGGATGCCGGAGCGGGCATTGTCGGTATCGGTCCAGACATTGGCGCGGTTGGAGAGCAGGCCGTTGGGCTTGCCCTCATAGAAGGGCGAGTTGGCGAACAGGGCGGTGGCGAGCGGCTGCAGGGCAGCGCCGACGCGCATCTTCGCCACCATGTCCGCCTCGGAGGTGAAATCCAGATTCACCTGCACGGTGCAGGTGCGCAGCATCATGTCCAGCCCGCGCGTGCCGACCTTGGGCATGTAGCCGCGCATGATCTTGTAGCGGCCCTTGGGCATCCAGGGCATGGCGGCGCGGGTGGCGGTGGGGTGGAAGCCCAAAGGCGCGAAGCCCAGCCCCAGCGCCGGGGTGACGGCGCGCAGCCGGGCGACATGCGCATCCAGCTCCGCCTTGGTGGCGTGCAGATCCGCCAGCGTGCCGCCGGAGAGCTCGAACTGCCCGCCCGGTTCCAGCGAGATCGAGGCGCCGCCCGCCCCTTTCAGCCCGATGATGTTGCCATGATCGAGGATCGGCGCCCAGCCGTCGCGCGCCTGCACGGCGCGCAGCAATGCGCCGATGCCATCCGCCCCCTCATAGGCGGGCGGGGTGAAATCAGCGGCGCGGAAGCCGAAGGCCTCATGCTCGGTGCCGATGCTGTACTGGGCGGCCGGCTTCGCGCCGGAGTCCAGATAGGCCGCCAGATCCTTGACGCTTTCAACCACACGCGCGTCAGCGTCACCGGGATTTGACAAGTCTCTCTTCCTTCAAACTCTGTGTTTCAGGCGCGATGCCGGGCGCTGTCTCAGGGCTGGGCTGCGAGTTGCAGCGCCAGCCCGGCGATGGCGGCGGTTTCGGCCCGCAGGATGCGGCTGCCCAATGACACGCGTGTAATGATGGGTGTTCGCGCGATAGCTTCAAGCTCCTGATCGGTAAAGCCCCCCTCCGGACCGACCATCAAGGCGCTGGGGCCGGAGGCTGGGCCAAGCAGGGCAGCGTCGCGCCGCTCATCGGCGATGCAAAGCGGGCGCTGCGCCGGCCAGGCCGCCATCAGCTTCATCACCGGCAGCGGCGCGCGGATTTCGGGGACATGCAGGCGCTCGCATTGCTCCGCCGCCTCGGTGGCGATGGCGCGCAGGCGTTCGAGATTCACATGGTCCGCATTGGTGCGGGCGGTGATGATCGGCTGGATCACGGAGACGCCGAGCTCGGTGGCTTTTTCCACCACCAGATCGGTTTTCTGTCGTTTCAGCAAGGCAAAGCAGAGCCAGGCATCGGGCTCCGGCGCCGGAACCCGGGTCTGCTGGGTGGGCTCCAGAATCGCGGCCTTGCGGGAGATTTTGGCGATGCGGGCGCGCCATTCCCCGGCCTGGCCATTAAAAACCCGTATTGTATCGCCCTCGCCCAGCCGCATGACATTGGCGAGATAATGGGCCTGGCCATCGGAGACGGCAAAGCCCTCGCCGGCGCCGGGGAGATCGGGAACATGCAGACGAATTGACGTATCGGCCATGCCGGGCTGAATAGCAGATATGAGCGGATTTACCGATATCAGGCGCGGCGGCTGGGTGGCGCGTCTGCCCGAGCGTTACCTTCCCTATGTGCTGCTGGCGCGGCTGGACCGGCCGATCGGCGCCTGGCTGCTATTTCTGCCCGGGCTGTGGGCGATTTGCCTGACCGCGAAAAATTTCTGGTGGGGGCTGTGGTTCACCGTGCTGTTCGGCATCGGCAGCGTGGTGATGCGCGGGGCGGGCTGCGTGGTGAACGATCTCTGGGACCGCAAAATGGATGCGATGGTGGAGCGCACCCGCGGCCGCCCGCTGGCCTCGGGCATGGTGACGCCGATTCAGGCGCTGGGCTTCCTGGCGATCCTCTGCGCCATCGGGCTGGCGATATTGCTGACGCTGAACAATACCGCGAAGCTGCTGGGGGTGGTCTCCTTGGTGCTGGTGGTGCTGTATCCGCTGGCCAAGCGCGTCACCTGGTGGCCGCAGGCCTTTCTCGGGCTCACCTTTGGCTGGGGCGCGCCGTTGGGTTTCGCCGCGGCAAGGGGGCATCTCACCTGGCCGGTGCTGTTCCTCTATCTCGGCGCGATTTTCTGGATCATCGGCTATGACACGATCTATGCGCATCAGGACCGCGAGGATGATACGCTGATCGGGGTGAAATCCACCGCGCGGCTGTTCGGCACGCGTACCCGCGAGGCGCTGTGCATTCTCTACGCGCTGGCGTTTCTGATGCTGCTGATCGCGATGTCCGGCTTTTCGCTGCACCCCTGGGGCTATTGGCTGATGGTGGTGCCTGGCGCGCTGCTGGCCTGGCAGATTATCAGGCTGGATATTGATAATCCGGCGCGGTGCCTGGCGCTGTTCAAGCTGAACCGGGATGTGGGGTTGGCAGTGGCGGCGGCGATTTTGATGGGGTGGATGTAGGGTTCAAAAGTTTTTGGGAGGCGGCCCTTTTTTCAAAAAAGGGCCGCAAAAACGTTTGGGGTGTTGGCAACGCAGGTGCATACGCCCAGGCCTCCCCGCTCTACGTA
>NZ_JH976208.1:579389-581847 GCF_000306035.1 Acidocella sp. MX-AZ02 | reverse complement strand
AAAAAGGCCGCAAAAACGTTTGGGGTGTTGGCAACGCAGGTGCATACGCCCAGGCCTCCCCGCCCCTTTTTTGAAAAAAAGGGGCGGCCCCAAAAAAACTTTTGGCACCTATCCTTTGGTTTCCACCTGATCGTCCAGCCGGTGATCCTCGATCCCCGCCGGCTCCAGATGCACGCTCACCTCCACCCGGCCCGGCAGCGCCCGGCGCACCGCGCGCTCCACCGCATCGCCGATGGCATGGCCCTCATTGACGCTGAGCCGCCCCTCCACCTCCAGATGGAATTCCACGAACGCCCGGTCCCCGGCATGGCGGGTGCGTAGATCATGGATATCCTCCACCCCCCGGCAGCCCAGCGCGGTGCGGCGGATCATCATCCGGTCGGTCTCGGTCAATTCGCGGTCGAGCAACTGGCTCAGCGCCTCATTCGCCACGAAGCGCGCATTCCACATCATGTAAAGCGCGATCAGCAGCGCGAAGGCCGGGTCGGCGCGGGTCCAGCCGGTGAAATGGGTCAGCGCCAAAGCCGCCAGCACGGCGGCATTCACCGCGACATCCGTGAGGTAATGCGCACGGTCGGCGGCGATGGCGGTGGAGCCGGTACGGCCCACCACCCAGCTCTGCATCACCACCAGAACGATGGCGGCGAGCAGGCTCAGCGCAATGATCATGATGCCGAAATCCAGCGCTTCCAGTCTTTCCGGAAACACCAGCCGTTCGATGGATTGGAAGGCCAGCACCATCGCCGCGCCGGCCAGCAGCATCGCCTGGGTGAAGGCGGCGATGGCCTCACCCTTGCCATGGCCGTAGCGATGATCCGCGTCCGCCGGGCGCTGGGCGTAGCGCACCCCATAAAATGTGGCGAGGCTGGCGCCGACATCCACCAGCGCATCCACCGCCGAGGTGAGCAGGGACATCGAGCCGGTGGCGATCCAGGCGGCGAATTTCACCACCACCAGCACCACGGCAAAAGCCAGGCTGGCGCCGCTGGCGGCCTTGCGCAGCGTCGCGTCGGTCGGATCTGTCGTGCTCATGAGAGCGGTTTAGCGCGAAGCCCCCCGCCAACCCAAGACGCAAGATTGACGACGCGGCCCTAAACGCGGGAGAAGCATCACGCCGGGGTGTCCGCATCGTGCGGGCTGAGATCATACCCGTAGAACCTGCCTGGGTCATGCCAGCGAAGGGAGAGCGCCAATGAGCCTCAATAGACGTCTATTCCTCTCAACCGCCAGCGCTGCGCTTGCCGCGCCGGCTCTGGCCCGCGCCGCGACCGCGACGCCGTTCACGCTGATTCTCGACTGGTTCGTGAATCCCGACCATGCCCCGCTCTTCGCCGCGAAATATTGCGGCGCCTATGCCAAGGCCGGGCTGGATGTGAAGCTGGTGGCGCCGACCGACCCGGATCTGCCGCCGCGCCTGGTTGCCGCCGGCAAGGCCGATGCGGCGCTGACCTACCAGACCGAGCTGTACCTGCTGGTCGACCAGGGGCTGCCGGTGCGCCGGACCGGCACGCTGATCGACAAGCCGCTGAACACGCTGACGGCGCTGAAGGCCAGCGGCATCACCAAGCTGCAGGATCTGAAAGGCCGCAAGGTCGGCTATTCGGTGGCGGGGGTGGAGCCGGTGATCATCGGCGCGATGCTCAAGCATGTCGGCATGAGCCTGGCCGATATTCAGCTGGTGAATGTCAATTTCGAGCTGGTTTCGGCATTGCAGAGCAAATCGGTCGACGCGGTGATCGGCACCTACAGGAATTACGAGGATATTCAGCTGGCGCAGGCCGGGCTGGACCCGGTGATCTTCCTGCCGGAGGATTACGGGGTGCCGGCCTCGGATGAGCTGCTGCTGCTCTCCAATGAAAGCGGGCTGAAGAACACGGCGCTGAAGGCGTTTTTGAGCGCGCTGAAGGAAGGCGTGGCGGCGTTGCAGGCAGACCCGGAGGGGATGCTGAAGCAATTCCTGAAGGATAATCCGAGCCTGAACGACAAGCTCGACATCGCTTCCTGGCACGCGATGCCGCCCTACTTCGCGAAGGACCCGGCGAAGCTGAACGACGCCCGCTATCTAACCTACCGAGACTTCCTGTTGGCCAACGGCGTGATCAAGAAAAAGCTGCCCTTAGGCAACTACGCCGTCCAAATCGAAGCCTAAAGTTTTCAGACGTTTTTGGGGGTGTGGGGGATTTTTACAAAAATCCCCCACGTCTTTCTTAGTGGAAAATGATTTCCACCCGGCGGTTCTGCGGCTCACGCACACCCGGGCCGGTCGGCACCAGCAGATGCGTCTCGCCATAGCCATGCATCTCGATCTCGTTGGCCGGCACGCCATCGGCGACGAGCTGGGCGGCAACCGCCTTCGCACGTTTCACGGACAGGCCCATATTGTAGGTCGCGGTCCCCGAGGTATCGGTGTAGCCGTTAACCTCCAGCGTGGTGACGTTCTGCGTCTTGGAGTCGGAGG
>NZ_JH976208.1:577828-579289 GCF_000306035.1 Acidocella sp. MX-AZ02 | reverse complement strand
CGGCCTGCGCGATGATCTGGGTCGCGCGCGGGGTCAGGTTGTACTTATCCCAGTCGAAGAACACCAGGTAGGTCTTGGCCGGGGCCGGAGCCGGAGCAGCGACCGGGGCAGGAGCCGGAGCCGGAGCCGGCGGGGCCGGCGGCTGGAACAGCTGATAGCGCAGGCCCAGCAGGAAGGTGTGGCTGGTGGACTGGCCGACATGCAGCTGCCCGCCGCCCGGCTGGATCGCCGCGTAGTTGCGGCTGGCGGTCAGCTGGGTGAACTTATACTCGGCGGTCAGGGACAGGCCCGGCACCATCGCCAGCGGGTAGGACACGCCGCCGATGATGTTGTAGGCGAAGGAGCCCTTGGTGCCGCCGACGCCAACGCCGTTATTCACGACATGGCTGTCGAACTTCTGCCACTGGTAGCCAGCGCCGGCGCCGACATAGGGGAAGATCGGCAGGCCGACATTGAAGTCGTACAGCACGTTGACCATCGGGCCATAGGTGTTCAGACCGCCGGTGACGCGGGTCTGGCCGAGGCCGCCGTTGCCATCAACCTTGTGCGCGGTGTCGCGGTAGAAGTTGCCGTTCAACTCGACGCGGAAACCGTTGCCGAAGCCATAACCCACGGCGGCGTCGCCGGAGTAGGAGTCACGGAACAGCATCTTGCCGGACGAGCCGGTGGAGCGGCTGTTGATGTTGATCGGGTTCTGGATGGTGGTGCCAGCACCCAGGCTGACATAAGGGCCGGTAACCGGCTGCGCGTGCGCCGCGAGGGGCAGCGCAAGGCAGGTGGCGGCGGCAAGGGCTAAGCGCAGCTTCATGACGTGACTCCAAAAGTGAGTGCGTTTAATTAACCAAGGTCTATTTAGCCCTGCCGACGGGAATTCAACAGATCAAAACGGGTTTCGATTTTAACATTCTGGACCTGTGGCATTTTGGGCACAACCTGATGATCGTACAGGAAATTTTACGAGCAGTTCATAACCCGGAAAGCTTCCCCAGCGTTCCCCGCATCGGTGGCCCCTGGGGCGGAGCGCACCATCCAGCCATGATAGAGCGGTGCGCTGCCGGAACCATCTTTTGGTTGCAACGTCAAAAAGATCGCCACATCAGGAAGTTGTCCCGGCGGGCGGGTGACGCAGGCCTGCACGCTGACAATCAGGTCGCCCGCGGTCGCCTGGCCGCCGACGGGGATGGTCAAGGTCGAGGTGCTGCCATCGGCCTTGCTCAACACCCCGATCTCGGCGGTCTTGCCAGGGACCCAATCATTCGGCGGGGTCGGCGCGACATCGTTGTTGGGCAGCGGGGCGGGGTTGTTGCCGCTGGGGCCTGGCGCCACCGCGCCATTGCCGGCGGGGGCGGGGGCGGGGGCGGGGTTGAGCCCGTTCGGCGCCGCCGGGGAGACGACCTGCGCCTGCGCGGTGCCGCCATTATCGGTATTCGCGCCATTGCCGTTATCGGCGGCGCCGCTGCC
>NZ_JH976208.1:570483-577728 GCF_000306035.1 Acidocella sp. MX-AZ02 | reverse complement strand
CGCCCTGCGCGCCGCTCTGGCCGTTGCTCTGCCCACTGCCCTGGCCGCTGCTCTTGGCGCCGCCGCCATTGCCCATCGAGAAGATGAACTTGCCGAGCAGATCCTCGAGATTCACCGCCGACTGAGTGACCTGGAAGCTGGCGCCGGGCTTCATCATCGTATTGGAGCCACCGGGCGAGATCGAGATATAGGAGCCGCCGAGCAGGCTGTCGGAGGTGATCGAGGCGCTGCTATCCTCGGGCACCTTGATATCGCTATTGATGGCGAGCTTGACCTGCGCGGCATAGGTGGTGGGGTTCAGCGTCTCGGCGGCGACATGGCCGACGACGACGCCGCCGATCTTGACATCCGCGCCGACGCTGAGCGCGCCGACGGAGCCGAACTGCGCCTGCAGCGGATAGCCGCCCGTGTTGACCTCACCCGCCCCACGCAGCGCGTAGAGCAGGAACAGCACGGCGACGATGATGACGGCAAACCCGGCGGCGAGTTCCGGAACGCGGCGGACCATCAGCCTTGATCCGGGGTCCAGGATTCATAATCCGCCGAGGCCGCGGCGCGCTTGCCGCCCATGTAGTCATGACCGGCCGGGCGGTAGCTCGCCGGCGTGCCGGTGAGGTTGGGCTTGTGCGGGCGCTGCCAGGCGCGGGGCGCGGCGGCAAGCGGCGCATCCGTGAGGTGATGCAGCCAGGCATGCCATTGCGGCGGCACCACCGAGGGGTCCTGCACCCCGGCATAGACCACCCAGCGCCGGGCGCGCGGCTTGCCCGGGCGCTCGAAATACTGGTTCCCCGCCTCGTCCCGGCCGATGAAGCGGCCTTTGAAGGTGGTGAGGAAAAACAGACCGGGATTCAGGATCAGGCGCTTGAGGCCAAGCGGCTTTGCCTTATCGGTGGAGGCGGGGCCGGTCGCGGCCGGGCTTTGGGCGGCGTTGCTCATGGCTGTGATATAGGTGAAGCCGCGCGAATGGTCCATCTCGCCGGTGCAACGCAGCGTGACGGCATGATGGAAAAGCTATCCACAAGATTCTGTGGGTCAGGCCGAGATTCAACACAAGATGCACTTTAATTGAGTCATATCAGGGCCTAAACTCGATCCATGGCACAGATCCGAACCGATAAATCCTGGCACGGCGTCAAGCTCGCGACCTTCGAGGCCGCCCCCGATCCGGATGCCGAGACCGTGCTGGTCACGCTGCCCGCCGCCTGGGGGCAGGAGGCGGCGAACGCGCTGGCCGCCATTCTGCCGGGCCGGCGGATGCGCCATATCGCCGAGGCGGCGGAGAGCTGGATCGCGCCGATCGCGGCCCGCGCTTTGGCCGCCGGGCTGGGCGAGCGCATCGGCCATGAGCTGCACGCCATGCTGGCCGCGCACCGCGCCAGCCCCAGCGGCAATGTCTGGCGCAACCGCGCCGGTGGGCAGCCGGGCTTTGTGTTTAACCCTTCCGCTTATCTTGATGAGGCGGGCGGGTTCGACTTCGCCGCCCTTGGCCATGACGTGCAGCTGGCGGTGACGGCGCTGACCCTGGCCGCCCCCTCCGAGCACCGGCTGCGGCTGGGTTTTACCGATTTCAATTTGTTCCTGGCGCGGCTGGGGCTGGCTTACGACTCGGCGCCGGCGCGGGATCTGGCGGTGACGCTGACCGGCTTCATCGGCGCCGAGGCGGATCTGGCCTCCGCCCGGCTGCTGGCACGCGGCAATGCGCCGGGCACGCGCATCACCGCCCCGGCTTTGCCAGAGGATGGCGTGCTACCCGGGCTGCGCGAAGCGGCTTTGGCGGCGCAGGAGCAGGCGCTCAGCTTCGGCCAGCGCCGGCATGAGAGCCTGCTGGGCTTCCTCGGCGAGGCCGAGATCGAGGCGCTGCTGGGCGCCGAACAGGTGAATTTCGCCCCTGCCCTCTCGCCGCTGAACCAGGATGGCGGGCTGGCGCACTGGGCGTTGCAATCCCTGGCGGCGCGCGGGCTAACGGCAGAGCGGGCGCTAGCCCGGATGCTGGCTGGCGAGGATTTATTCCCGCTGCCCCGCTCGAGCGCCCATGGCGCCATGCACGACGCGCTGGCCGCTCTGGTCCCCGTCATGCCGCGCCGCCCAGCGCCGCTGACTGCCCCCGCCGCGCAGGTCAACCGCGAAATGCTGCCGGCCCGGCGCACCGGCTATACCCAGAAGGTGGCCGTGGGCGGGCACAAGCTGTTCCTCTCCACGGGAGAATATAAGGACGGGCGGCTGGGTGAGATCTTCATCGCCCTGCACAAGGAGGGCTCGGCCTTCCGCGGGCTGATGGATGCCTTCGCCATCTCGGTCAGCATCGGGCTGCAGCACGGCGTCAATCTCTCCACCTATGTCGAGGCCTTCACCTTCACCCGCTTTGGGCCGGCCGGCGTGGTCGAAGGGGACCCGGCGGTGCCGGCCGCGACCTCGATGCTGGATTATGTCTTCCGCAATCTGGCGGTGAATTATCTTGGCCAGACCAACCTCGCCCCGGCCGGCATTGACGCGCCGGATGAGCTGGGCGACGGTGCGGCGGAACGCGCCCCCTTGCTGCCGCTGGACCTGCCGGCCCCGGCCCCGCGCGAACGCCGTCGCAATTTGAAACTGGTGAGCTGAGATGAGCATTTCCGAGCGCCTGGCCGAGCTGGGCATCACACTGCCGCAGGCGATGGCGCCGGTTGCGAATTATGTGCCGGTGAGCATTACCGGCAATTTGGTCACGGTCAGCGGCCAGCTGCCGGCGATCGCCGGCAAGGTCGCCGTGACCGGCAAGCTCGGCGCCAGCGTGGCGCTGGAAGAAGGCCAGCACGCGGCGCGGCTCTGCCTGATCAATGTGCTCGCCCAGCTGCAGGCGGCGTTGCCGAATGGGCTGGAGAGCGTGACCAAGGTGGTGCGGCTCGGCGGCTTCATTTCCTGCACCCCGGATTTCACCCAGCATGCGGTGGTGATGAACGGCGCCTCCGATCTTTCGGTGGCGGTGTTTGGCGAGGCCGGGCGGCATGCGCGCTCCACCGTGGGCGTGGCGTCGCTGCCGCTGGACGCGGCGGTGGAGGTCGAAGGGCTGTTTTATATCGGTTAATTCACCCTCCGCGTGATTTTGACCGTTTTTCTGCCTTTATTATCGCGGTTATAAGTCGGCCATGAGTCATACCGACATCCCGTCCCTGCCTCTGCGCATGGCGGTGAACATCGTTCTGGATGGCGCCTTTGCGGCTTTCGCTGTGGGCGCCAGCTTCTGGCTCGCCAATCCCGCGGCGCCGGTGCCGCACCCGCATATGCTGCCGGTGGCGGGTGCCGGGGCAATCTGGCTGCTCGGCATTCCCTTCGGCCTGTCGCGCCTGCATTGGCGCTTCGTCTCGATGCGCGATCTGATGGGGCTAGGGCTGGCGGCACTGGTGACGGCGCTGATGCTGTGCCTGCTGATGGTCGGGGCGGGCATCGCCCTGCCCTCCGCCTCCTTCCCGGTCATCCTGGCTCTTACCCTCGGCGCGGCGCTGACTGTACCGAAATTGATCTACCGGCTGATCCGCCAGAAGCGCGGCGCGCGGGGCGCGGCCCAGACCGCCCTGCTGGTCGGCGATGGCGAATATGCCGAGATGTTTCTCGCCGCCCATGCCCAGCAGGCCAGCGCGCCCTATCGCATCACCGGGCTGATCTCGCTTTCCGAGAAACATATCGGCCGGCGCGTGCACGGGCTGGACGTGCTGACCGCCGCCGATGGCGCCGGGGACATGCTGGAACGGCTGGCGGAAAAGCCGGATCTGCTCATCGTCACCGCGCCGCATTTCACCGGCGACCGGCTGCAATGTCTGATGCGCGCCGCCGAGGCCCGCAATATCCGGGTGATGCGCGCCCCCAGCCTGACCCGCCTGGCCCCGGCCGACCAGAAGATGGCGCTGCAACCGATCGCCATCGAGGATCTGCTCAACCGCCGCCAGGTGCAGCTGGACCGTGCCGCGATGGCGGATCTGATCGCCGGCAAGCGGGTGATGGTGACCGGGGCGGGCGGGAGCATCGGCTCCGAACTTTGCCGGCAGCTGGCGATGTTCACCCCGGCGGAGATTTTGCTGCTGGACAGCTCCGAATTCGCGCTCTGGCAGATCGATCTGGAAATCCGCGAACTGGCCCCGGCACTGCCCCGGCGCGCGGTGGTGGCGGATGTGCGCGATGCGCCGCATATGCGCGCCATCGCCGATGAGTTTCTGCCGGATCTGGTCTTTCACGCGGCGGCGCTGAAGCATGTGCCGATCGTCGAGGCGAACAGGCTGGAAGGGCTGCGCACCAATGCGCTGGGTACCCAGGTGGTGGCGGATGCCGTGGCCGCCGCCGGGGCCAGCCTGATGGTGCTGATCTCGACCGACAAGGCAGTGAATCCGAGCTCGGTGATGGGCGCCTCGAAGCGGCTGGCGGAGATGTATGCGCAGGCGCTGGATGTGCAGGCGCGCCGCAGCCAGCAGGGGCTGCGCTGTGTGACCGTGCGCTTCGGCAATGTGCTGGGCTCCACCGGTTCGGTGGTGCCTTTGTTCCGCCGCCAGCTGGCGCAAGGCGGGCCGCTCACCGTGACTGATCCCGGCATGCAGCGTTATTTCATGACGGTGCGCGAGGCGGTGGGGCTGGTGCTGCAGGCCTCGGCCGTCGGCAGCGGCGCCGAGGCGATCCCCGATGGCGGGATTTTCGTGCTGGATATGGGCGAGCCGGTGAAGATCGTCGATCTCGCCCGGCAGATGATCCGCCTCGCCGGGCTGAAGCCGGATGAGGACATCCAGATCAAATTCACCGGGCTGCGGCCGGGCGAGAAATTATTTGAAGAATTGTTTCACGGCGCCGAGCAGCCGGTGCCGACTGAGCATGAGGGGCTGCTGATGGCCACCCCGCGCCTGGCCGATCTGGCGGCCGTGCGCCGCGCCATGGAGGCGTTGGCCAGGCACGCGGCGCGTGGCGACGAGGCGCAGGCAATGGCGCTGCTGCAGCAGATGGTGCCGGAATTTTTCAGCCCCGCGCCTCTCGCGATTCCGCACGCAGCCGAGTAGTCTGCGGCGTCATGAACGCCCAGGCTTTTCCCCCGATCCCGTTTCTCGACCTCAAGGCGCAACAGGCGCGGCTTCCCGGGCTGAAAGCCCGGCTCGACGCGGTTCTGGCGCATGGGCAATATATTCTCGGGCCTGAGGTGCATGAGCTGGAAGCCAAGCTTGCCAGCTTCTGTGGTGCTGCGCATTGCGTCAGCGTCTCCTCCGGCACGGATGCGCTGCAGATCGCGCTGATGGCCGAGGGCATCGGGCGCGGCGATGCCGTGTTCCTGCCCGCCTTCACCTATACCGCCACTGCCGAAGTGCCGCTGCTGCTGGGGGCAACGCCGGTATTCGTGGATGTCGATCCCCGCACCTTCCAGATGGATCTGGCCAGCCTGGAGGCGCGCATCGCCGCTGTGAAGAAGGCGGGGGCGTTGCGGCCGCGGGCGATCATCGGAGTTGATCTGTTCGGCCAGCCGGCGGACTGGGCCGGGATTGCAACCATTGCGGCGCGCGAGGGGCTGTTTACGCTCGATGATTGCGCCCAGAGCTTCGGCGCCGCGCAAGGCGGGGTACGGCTGGGCAAAGCCGCCGATGCCACCGCCACCAGCTTTTTCCCTTCCAAGCCGCTCGGCGCCTATGGCGATGGCGGCGCCTTGTTCACGCAATCCGCCGAGCGCGCGGCGCTCTATCGCTCACTGCGCACCCATGGCGAGGGCACGACCCGCTATGAGGTGCTGCGCACCGGCATGAATGGCCGGCTGGATACGATGCAGGCCGCCGTGCTGCTGGCAAAGCTCGAGGTCTTCGAGGCGGAATTGGTTCGGCGCGAGGAGATCGCCAAAATTTACGACGCGGCGCTGAAAGACGTGCTGGCGGTGCCGGCGCGGATGCCCGGGAGCCAGAGCGCCTGGGCGGTTTATTGCGTGACGCTGCCAGATGAAGCCACCCGCGAGGCGGCGAAGGCGGCGCTGGCGGCGGCTTCCATCGGCCATGCGGTGTATTATCCCCGTGCCTTGCACCAGCAGCCGGCCTATCAGCCTGCGCATGACGGCCCGGCGCTGCCGGTGGCCGAAAGCCTGGGGGCAAGGGTGCTGGCGCTGCCGATCCACCCCGACCTTTCCGATGAGCAGGCGCAGCGCGTCGCCGCGACGCTGATCCAGGCGCTGGGGGGTTAGCCATGCCGCGCGGCGATCTGTTCCCCGATATCGGGCCGTTTGAGACCGGCTATCTGCCCCTCTCCGAGGGGCATGTGATGTACTGGGAGCAGGTCGGCAACCCGAATGGCAAGCCGGTTTTGTTTCTGCATGGCGGCCCCGGCGCCGGGGCCGGGGCGGTGCATCGGCGGTTTTTCGATCCCAGCATCTGGCGGGTGATCATTTTCGACCAGCGCGGCGCCGGGCGGTCGCGCCCGCTGGGGGGGCTGGAGAACAACAATACCCCGCAGCTGATCCGCGATATCGAAACGCTGCGAAATTTCCTGAATATCGAGCGAATGGTGCTGTTTGGCGGCTCCTGGGGCTCGACCCTGGCGCTGGCCTATGCGCAGGCGCATCCCGAGCATGTGGCGGCGGCGATTTTGCGCGGCATCTTCCTCGGCCGGACGCAGGAGGTGGAGTGGTTCCTGCACGGGCTGCAGCGCGTGTTTCCGGACGCCCACGCCGCCTTCACCAGCTTCCTGCCGCCGGAAGAGCGCGGCGATATCCTCGGCAATTATTTCAAGCGCCTGACCGACCCGGACCCGCGCATGCAGGCCGAGGCGGCGCGGGCCTGGAGCGTGTATGAGGGCTCCTGCTCGACGCTGCTGCCGAGCTTCGAGGCGGTCTCCGCCTTCGCCCAAGACCGCACCGCGATCGGGCTGGCAAGGATCGAGGCCTATTATTTCCGCAATGATCTGTTCCTGCCGCCGGGCGGGCTGCTGGCGCATATGCACCGGCTGCAGGGCATTCCCGGCGAGATCGTGCAGGGGCGCTATGACATGATCTGCCCGGCGCAATCCGCCTTCGAACTCGCCGCCGCCTGGGAGCAGGCAAGGCTGACCATCGTGCCGGATGCCGGGCATTCGGCACTGGAACCGGGCGTGCGCACGGCGCTGATTTCCGCCCTTGAGCGCTGCCGGGGGCTGTTATGAGCCTGACCCGCCGCACCTTGCTGGGGGCCGGGCTGGCCCTGCCCTTCGCCCGCCCGGGCCTGGCCGCACAGCCTGCCGCCCCCTGGCCCGGCGCGCTGGTGATGGGCACCGGCGCCCCCG
>NZ_JH976208.1:537062-570383 GCF_000306035.1 Acidocella sp. MX-AZ02 | reverse complement strand
CCGGCGCCCCCGGCGGGGCGTTTGCGATTTTCGCCCCGGCCTGGGGCGTGCTGGTGCAGCGGGAAACCGGCATCGATATCGCCTACCGCACCACCGGCGGTTCCAGCGCCGATCTGCTGCTGATCGAGGAAGGCAAGGCGCAGCTTGGGCTCTCCAGCACGGCGGTGGCGGCGCAGGGGCGTTCCGGCCAGGGCAGCTGGACCGCCGGGGTAAAGCTGAACGGCTTCCGCGCCCTGTTCCCGGCCTATGCCTCCAGCCTGCAGATCGTCGCCTCCACCGGGGCAGGCGTGCGCGAGCTGGCGCAGTTGCAGGGGCAGGTGGTCGGCGTCGGGCCGGATGGCTCCAGCAGCGCCGATACGGTGAAACAGATTCTGACAGCACTGGGCGTGGCCCCTGCCCGGGTGGTGAGCGGCGATTACCAGCAGCAGGTGCTGGCGATGCTGAAAGGCGAGCTGGCGGCCTGCGCCTTTATCGGAGCGCCGCCGCTGCCGGCGCTGAACGCGGCGGCGATGGGGCGGCACCTGGCGCTCATCGGCATGTCCGCCGCGCAATCGGCCCAAGTGGCGCATAAGCTGCCGGGATTTTTCCGGACGGTTCTGAGCGCCGATACCTTTCCGGGGCAGAGCGTGAATGTCGGCACGGTGGGGACATCGAATGTCGCGGTCTGTGCGACCGACCTGCCGGACAGCCTGGCCGAGGCGGTGACACGCGCGGCGCTGAAGAACCGCAAGCTGCTGGGCGTGGCCGTGCCGGCGGCGGGGCATGCGCAGGAGCTGGCGCCGATTTACGCGGCGGGGATTGCGTTTCATCCTGGTGCGGCCAGGGCGTTGCGGGCGGCGGGGTACCGGCTGCCGCAGAAGGCTGTGCAGGGTTAGGCTTGGCGGCCATGACTTTGCTCATACGCGCCGCGACCCTGGACGACCACGACGCCCTTATCGCTCAAATTTGGACACTGAACTGTTTTGAGCAAGAGCTGACCCACGATCGCCGTACAGATTTGGCGGGCGCGCGTGAGACATTGACCGACATGATCGCGGCGGCCAGTGAGGACGGAGCTTTGCTCGTTGCGGAACAAGACGGGACGGTGAGCGGGCATTTATGCCTGCTGTACCAGTCAGACGACGCCTACGTGATCGAAGAGCTGCGTGATCATGCGCTTATTTCAAGTCTGTTCGTCAACGAGCCCTGGCGCGGCAAGGGGATTGCCCGGGGCCTGATCGCGCACGCGGAAGCTCTCTGCAAAGCACGCGGCGTTCAACGGCTGCGGCTATTTACCTTATCTGGCAATGCGCGTGCCCGGCATATTTATGAAGAGGCTGGTTTTTCGGTTCAGGGTTTGGATATGGTGAAGCCGCTTACGTCGTAGAGCATCATGCTTTTTGCTTTATGCTCTCCGACGAGACGGGTTTACCCCATTCGTTCTAAACCAACCGCCCCTCGCGCAGCGTGATCTGGCGGTCCATGCGCGCTGCCAGCTCGGGATTATGCGTGGCGATCAGCGCGGCGGTGTTTTCGCTGCGCACCACATGCAGCAACTCCTCGAACACGATGTTGGAGGTGGCGACATCGAGATTTCCCGTCGGCTCGTCGGCCAGCAGCAGCGAGGGATGGTTGGCGAGCGCCCGGGCGATGGCCACGCGCTGCTTCTCGCCGCCCGAAAGCTTGCCCGGCAGATGCGTCGCGCGCGGACCCAGACCGAATTTTTCCAGCAATTCCATGGAGCGTTGATGCGCGGCCGCCTGCGGCACACCGGCGATCATCTGCGGGATGGAGATATTCTCCAGCGCGGTGAATTCCGCCAGCAGATGATGGAACTGATAGACGAAGCCGATTTCCTGGCGGCGCATCGCGGTGCGCCCGGCATCGTTCAGCTCGGCGGCGTTCTGGCCGCGAATGATCACCGCCCCTGCATCCGGCTTTTCCAAAAGCCCTGCCAGATGCAGCAAGGTTGACTTGCCGGAGCCGGAGGGCGC
Organism: Acidocella sp. MX-AZ02; assembly: GCF_000306035.1. Taxonomy (NCBI): domain Bacteria; kingdom Pseudomonadati; phylum Pseudomonadota; class Alphaproteobacteria; order Acetobacterales; family Acidocellaceae; genus Acidocella; species Acidocella sp. MX-AZ02. The sequence goes on along the minus strand of NZ_JH976208.1, from coordinate 568,410 downwards.
GACCAGGGCGACGATCTCGCCCGGGGCCAGGGTCAGCTCCGCGCCGTCCAGCACGGTAAGGCCGCCAGCATCGGACTGGTAGGTGCGGCGGACCGCCTTCATCGAGAGCAGATATTCACTCACTGCGCAGCGTCTCCACCGGGTCGATCTTCGCCGCCCGCCAGCTGGGATAGAGGGTGGCCAGCACCGAGAGCACCAGCGCCATCAGCACAATCTCCACCACCTCGCGCCAATCCAGCTCGGCCGGCAGGGATTCAAGATAATAGATGGTCGGGTCGAAGAGTTTCTGGCCGGTGATGTGCTGGATGAACAGCCTGATATCGTTGATGTAGTGGCAGAACAGCACCCCCAGCGCGAAGCCGAAGAAGGTGCCGAGCACGCCGATGGAAGCGCCCGCCATCAGGAAGATGCGCAGCACCGAACCGGAACTCGCCCCCATCGTGCGCAGGATCGCAATATCCTTCGCCTTGTCCTTCACCATCATGATCATCGAGGAAATGACATTGAAGGCGGCGACGATGATGATCAGCGTCAGGATCAGGAACATCACATTGCGCTCGACGGTGACGGCGGCGAGGAATGAATCGTTGTTCTGCTTCCAGTCCTGAATATTCAAGGGCTGGCCTGGGAACATGTTGAGGATCGCCTGCTTCACCGCTTCATCGTGATCCGGGTCGGTGACGAAGACCTGGATCTGGCTGGCGCTGCCGGTCTGCTGGAACAAGGTCTGCGCGGCGTCCAGCGGCAGGAAGACGAAGCTCGAATCATATTGCTGCATGCCGGTCTGGAAAATCGCCACCACATGGAAGGCCTGGATCGACGGGATGGTGCCGATGACGGTGGCTTTTCCTTGCGGCAAAATCAGCGAGATTTGCGAACCGACGGAGAGGTTGAATTGCTGTGCCAGCCCGGCGCCGATGGCAATCGCATCGCCGCCGGTGAGGTTGGCGAGCGAACCGGCGACGACATGGTGGGAGACGGTCGGCAGCTGTTTCAGCCCGTCCAGCGTAATGCCGCGCGCGATGCCGCCGGTGGCCCCGCCTTGCGGGCCGGACATCAGCACCTCGCCCTGCGAGATCGGGAAGGCGCCGGTGACATCCTTGATGGTCCGGATCTTCTGCGACATCGCATCATAATTGGTCAGTGGCTGGCCGGCGCCATAGATGCCGATATCGCCATTGAGCCCGAGAATCTGGCTGAGCAACTCCTGGCGGAAGCCATTCATCACCGAGGTGACGATGATGAGTGTGGCGACGCCAAGCGCGATGCCGACGAGCGAGAAAATCGCGATCACGGAGACGAAGCGCTCGCCGCGCCGGGCGCGCAGGTAACGCGCCGCGATCTTCCGCTCGAAGGCGTTGAACATCAGAAGCGAACCTTTGCCAGTGCCTCGTCCACCGGTAGCTCGAAACGCTCGCCCGTGGCGCGGCGCTTCAGCTCCACCATGCGGTTCGCCGCCCCGCGCGGGCCGACGATCATCTGCCAGGGATGGCCCATCAGATCGGCCTCGGCGAATTTCGCCCCGGCGCGCTCCTCGCGGTCGTCATAGAGCGCGTCCTGGCCCAGCGCCTTGTAGAGTTCCTCGCACAGCCCGTCAGTAACGCTATCGCCCTGACGCAGATTGAGGATGGCGGCCTTGAAGGGGGCGATCGCATCCGGCCAGATGATCCCGGCCTCGTCATGCTTGGCCTCGATGATGGCGCCGACCAGGCGGGAGACGCCGATGCCGTAGGAGCCCATCTCGGGGAAGATCTTGCCGCCATCCGGGCCGATGACGCTGAAATTCATCGATTTCGAATATTTGGTGCCGAAATAGAAGATCTGGCCGACCTCGATGCCGCGGCCTTCGCGGCGGCGCGCCTCGGGGATGGTCTCCCAGGTGGCCAGATCATGCTTCTCATCCGTGGCGGCGTAGATTGTGGTCATCTGCTCGTAGAATTTTTCCACGTCGTCATGCGCGAAGGCATCGCCCGCCTCGAAATCCGCATCATAGAACACGCCGGATTCGCCGGTGGGGGCGAGGATGTGAAATTCATGGGAAAGATCGCCACCGATCTGCCCGGTATCGGCGCGCATCGGGATCGCGGTGATGCCCAGGCGCTGGAAGGTGCGCATATAGGCCAGCATCATCTGCTTGTAGGTGATCACCGCACCTTCGCGGTCGAGGTCGAAGCCGTAGCCGTCCTTCATGTAGAATTCGCGGCCGCGCAGCACGCCAAAGCGCGGGCGCACCTCGTCGCGGAATTTCCACTGGATCTGGAAAGCGTTCTGCGGGAGGTCGCGATAGCTCTTCACCGAATCACGGAAGATCGAGGTGATCATTTCCTCGTTGGTCGGGCCGTAGAGCAGCTCGCGCTCATGCCGGTCGGTGATGCGCAGCATCTCCTTGCCGTAGGCGTCATAGCGGCCGGATTCGCGCCAGAGATCCGCGCTCTGGATGGTCGGCATCAGCACTTCCTGGGCGCCGGCCGCCCATTGCTCCTCCCGCACGATCTGCGCGATCTTGTTCAGAACCTTGATGCCCGTCGGCAGCCAGGCATAGATGCCCGAGGCCATCTGCCGGACCATGCCGGCGCGCAGCATCAGCCGGTGCGAGACGATCTGCGCTTCGGCGGGCGTTTCCTTGAGGGTGGGGATCAGGCTTTTGGACAGACGCATGATGAACCTTAAAACAGGGATTGAGGCTTTTCGGTGGCCGGGGGCGGCGGCGCTTGGGCGGGCGCATCCTCGGCCAGCCAGCGATTGGCGGCACGGCGCGCCGGCTGCTCGACGAAGCCGCGCAGCAGGATCGCGAGGATGAAGGTGAGGCCGGTCATGATCAGCGCGAAGAGCGCTTTCTCATCGGTGGGTTGCCAGCCGAGATGACGGAAGAGCTGTACCGTCAGCAGTTCGGCGATGGCGAAGCTCATATAGAAACAATAAGACAGCAGGCCGAGAAAATGCAGCGCTGGGCGGCGGCCGAAAGCCGGCGGGCGCTGCGCGTCATACTGCATATAGAGCCCGAACAGCAGCATCCACAGCCCGAGCACGGTGGCGACATCCACCGTCAGCGCACCGAGCAGGATCAGCGCCGCGCCACCGCCGATGAAGACCCGGCGCCAGACATCATAATCGGCGGCCGCTGAGGCGATACGGACCATCACCATGCCGGCGAGAAATTCCGGAATCAGGCGCCAGAGCCCGGCGGCGAAGGCGAGATTGAGGGTCTCGCCGGCGAAATAATAGATCAGCCCCATCACCGGGAAGACGACGATGGCGAGCTGCAGGGAGACCCCTCGGTCCCAATAGGTCAGCAGCAGCGCGAAGAGCGGGAAGAGCAAATAGCCGGCCCATTCCGTGCTCACCGACCAGGCCGGGTAGTTCCAGGCGCCGAAATGGTCCAGCCCCCAGCCCTGCACCAGGAAGAGATTCTCGACGAAGCTGCCGAGGCCGAAACGCTGCGGACTTTGCGGGGCGATACCCAGCGCGCTACCCAGCGCCAGCAAGGCGAGCAGGATCAGCAAGGTGGCCAGATGCACCGGATAGATGCGCGCCAGGCGCTTGCCATAGAAGCGCAGCCAAGCCTGCGGCGGGGCCGGGCGGAATCGCGCATCGACCTGATCCATGTTCGGGGCGTTGAATTCCTGGTGGGTGTGCATCAGCACCAGCCCGGAGAGGATGAAGAACCCGTCCACCCCCATATAGCCATGCCGCACCAGCCCGGCGGCGGGCCCCAGCCAGGCGGAGAAATGCAAATGCAGATCCAGGTGATAGACGAACACCCAGGCCGCGAAGGCGGCACGGCAGATCGTCAGGTCGGTGAGTTCCGGCTTCTGGCTCATCATCGGCGCCCTGCTCTAAATCAATCTTCGGTCAGATAGAAGCTGCGCCGGGGCGCCCAGGACAAAATGGCCGAAAAGAAAGAAGCCCGCCAGCCCATAAGGGCGGCGGGCCAAGTTCAGGGAGGAAACGCCAGTCACACGGCAGGATGAAGAACCAAACTCCATCCGTACCCACATAATGCGCCGCAACATGGAGAGAAAGCCAGAAAAAACACCTCACTAAAAGCAAGTTTTTTAGGCTTCTGGACTAGTTATGCACCGCGTTTAGGCATGATGACTGAAAACCCTTAAAACTCGCCCAATTTTCACTCAAACCTGCAAAATATGCACCTCGACCAGAGGACGCTTGCCCAGCTTCTTGCCGACGATGCGGCGCAGACCGGCCCGGGCTGCGTCGGCGAAGGCGGCCTCGTCCTGGCGCAAGGACGGGGCGAGGTCTTCCAGAAGCTCCTGGAATTCCTCCTCAAAAGCGCGGCGCTGGCGGGCATCCAGCTCCTCCAGCAGGCCGGGGGCGGAAATTTGCGGGGTGCCGCGCAGCGCCCCCCTGGAGTCGATGGCCAGGCTGCCGACAACGACGCCATTGAACAGCATGCGCTTGCGCGCCGCGAGCACGCCGCCTTTCAGCGGCACGATGCGCTCGCCATCCACCACCAGCCGGCCGGTGGGCACGCTATCCACCACCGCCGGGCCGTTGCCGCCGAACAGCACCACATCGCCATTCTCCACCAGCAGCGTCTCGATGCCGTTTTCCTTGGCGAAGGCCGCCTGGGTGGAGAGGTGACGCCATTCGCCATGGGTCGGGATTATATATTTCGGCCGGACCAACTTGTAGAGCTTGCGCAGCTCCTCACGCGCCGGGTGGCCGGAGACATGAACGAACTCCTCGCCATCCACGATCACCTCGACCCCGCGCCGTGCCAGCTGGTCCTGCACCGTGAAGATGGCGCGCTCATTGCCGGGGATGGTGCGGGCGGAGAAGATCGCCTTGTCGCCCTCGCCCAGCACGGCGTAGCGGTGGGTGTCGGCGGCGATGCGAGCCATGGCGGAGCGCGGCTCACCCTGGCTGCCAGTGACCAGCAGCAGGAGATTGTCATCCGGGATCGCGCCGATCTCGTCCTCGGGCACGAAATCCGGCACATCGCGCAGATAGCCGGCCTCCTGGGCGGCGGCGATGTAATTATTCAGGCTGCGCCCGACCAGCGCCACATGTCGCCCGGCGATCTCGCCGGCGGCGATGATGCTGGCCACGCGCGCGACGTTGGAGGCGAAGCAGGTGACGGCGATGCGCCCATCCAGCTCCGGCAGCAGCGCCTCGAAGCTCTTTTTCACATCGGATTCCGAGCCGGAATGGCCCTCGACCATGGCGTTGGTGGAATCCGAGACCATGGCCAGCACGCCCTTATCGCCCAGTTCGCGCAAGGCGGCCTCGTCCGTCACGTCGCCGATGACCGGGCCGTTATCGAACTTCCAGTCGCCGGTATGCAGCACGGTGCCGTAGCTGGTGGTGATCGCCAGCGCCTGGGCCTCAGGCGTGGAATGGGTCATGCGGATATAGCGCAGGCTGAACGGGGCCAGCTCAAAGGCGCCCCCGGGCGGGATGATGTGGATCTTCACCTCGCGGTGGAAGCTCACCTCCTGCAGCTTGCGGCGGATGACGGCGGCGGCGAAGGGGGTGGCATAGACCGGGCAGCGCAGCTGCGGCCAGAGCCGGGCGATGCCGCCAATATGGTCCTCATGCGCATGGGTGATAACCAGGCCGAGCAGATCCTCGCGCTGCTGCGCGATGAAGGCCGGGTCCGGCAGCAGGATTTCCGCCTCCGGCGTCTCCGGCCCGGAAAAGCCCATGCCGCAATCCACGGCCAGCCATTTGCCGTCACAGCCATAGAGGTTGAAGTTCATCCCGATCTCGCCGGTGCCGCCGAGCGGCACGAAGATGAACCCCGCCTCGGCCTCGTCGATGACGGGGGCGGTCTTGCCTTTGGATTTAGCCACGAATTGGTCTGCTCCTCGCGTGTCGTCAGTCAGTTTCAAGGAACCGCGCGCGATCGCGCGGCAAAGAAGGGGGCTTATTGCGCATGGAGAGCAGGCGCAACCCTTCCAGCGTCAGGTCTGGGTCAATGGCGGTGAATTTGGCGGTGCCTTCGGCGAAAAGCGGGGCGAGGCCGCCGGTGGCGATGGCTTTCAGCTTCGCCCCGAACTCGCCCTCGATGCGGGCCAGCAGCCCCTCGATCAGCCCGATATAGCCCCAATAGATGCCCGATTGCATGGCCGGCACGGTATCGCGTCCGATCACCATCTGCGGCCGGCCGATGCCGATGCGCGGCAGCCGGGCGGCGGCCTGGTGCAGCGCCTCGATGGAGAGATTGATACCCGGCGAAATGGCGCCGCCGATATAGGCGCCGGTTTCGTCCACCACATCGAAGGTGGTGGCGGTGCCGAAATCCACCACCACCAGCGGCCCCTGGTAATGCTGGTGCGCCGCCAAAGCGTTGAGCAGACGGTCCGCCCCGACCCCTTCGGGGTTGGCGGTCTTGATCTGAAAGCCCCAATCCAGCGCGGCGCGGGCCACCAGCGGCTCGGCCTCGAACCATTCCCGGCAGAGGCGGCGCAGATGGTACAAGGCGGCGGGGACGACGGTGCCAATGACGGCGCGGGTGATTTCCTGGGCGGAGATGCCGGCGCGGGCCAGCAGCACCTCCAGCCAGACGCCATATTCATCCGAGGTGCGCTGGGCGGAGGTCGCCAGCCGCCAATTGCCCCGCCATTGCGTGCCGTCATGCACGGCGAACACGATATTGGTGTTGCCTGCATCGATGACCAGAAGCATCCGCCCCTCCTCGCTCTTACCCGTTCGCCAGCAAGACTTCGCCGGTATTGAGCGCCTCGATACGATTTTCGCACTGCAACAGCAATTCACCGGCGGGCGAGAGACCGGCGAACAACCCGCTGCGGCGCTGGCCGGCGAAGGCGATATCAAGCTTGGTGCCGAGCGGATGGCCCAGCGCCAGCCAGGCGGCGCGGATCTCCTCGCCCGGCGCCTCCAGCAGCGGCTCCAGCCGGGCCAGGATGGCGCGGGCGGCGTCCTCCGGGGCCAGGACCAGCCCTTGCGCGGCCAGGGCCGTGGTGCGCCTTCCGGGGATTTCCGGGGCTTGGCGCAGATTGATGCCGATGCCGATGACCAGCCAGTCCAGCCGGGCACCGTCAGGCACCGCGTCGATCAGGATGCCGGCGAGCTTGGCGCCGTCGCAGAGAATGTCATTCGGCCATTTCAGCGACAGGCCCTGCGCCCCCTGCCCCGCCAGCGCCTGCGCCACGGCGATGCCGGCGATCAGCGAGAACAGCCCGGCTTCCGCCGCCGGACGGGCCGGGCGCAGCAAAATGGAGAGGTTGAGATTGCCTTCCGGCGCGCTCCAGGCCCGGCCGCGCGAGCCGCGCCCGGCGGTCTGGCGCAGCGCCAGCACCGCGAGGCCGGAGGGCTCACCCGCCTTGGCGCGGGTGACCACAAGATCGGAGGTGGACCCCAGCTCCTCGTAACATTCGAGGCGCCAGGGGATCACCCCATCAGCGCTTTCGCGGCTTCGCCGGCCACCGCCATCAGCGGGCCGGGGAGAATGACGAAGACGATGGTGGCGAAGGCGCCGACCGCCATCACGAACCCGGCCCCGGCGGAGACGCGCTCGAAATTCGGCTGGCCCTTATCGAAATACATCACCTTGATCACGCGCAGATAATAGAAGGCGCTGACCACGCTGGCGACGATACCGATGATGGTGAGCGTATCCAGCCCGGCATTGAAGGCGGTGGCGAAGACGTAGAGCTTGGCGAAGAAGCCGGCCAGCGGCGGAATGCCGGCCATGGACCACATGAACACCGCCATAGCGAAGGCAAAGCCAGGATGCTCGGAGGCGAGACCGGCGAGATCGCTGATCTTCTCCACAGATTGGCCGTTGCGGCGCATCGCCACCACGCAGCCGAAGACGCCGAAGGACATCACCACATAGATGGCGATATAGACCAGGCTGGCCTGGATGCCGTCCACCGTGCCGGTGGCCAGGCCCATCAGCGCGTAGCCCATATGGCTGATCGAGGAATAGGCCAGCAGGCGCTTGATATTGCTCTGGCCGATGGCGGCGAGCGCGCCGATGACCATGGAGAGCACCGCCAGGATCTGGATCAGCGCCGACCACTGGCCGGTGAGATGCCCGAACGGCCCGGCCATCACCGAAAGGAACAGCGCCATGGCGGCGGCCTTCGGCGCGGTGGCGAAGAGAGCTGTTACGGAAGTAGGCGCGCCCTCATACACATCCGGCGCCCACATATGGAACGGGGCGGCGGAGATCTTGAAGGCGATGCCGACCAGCACGAACACCACACCGGCAATGGTGCCGACACCGGCGGTGCCGCTGCGGAACACTTCGCCAAGTGCTGCGAAATTGGTGGTGCCGGCGAAGCCATAGACGAGCGAGATGCCATAGACGAGCAGGCCGGAAGCCAGCGCGCCGAGCACGAAATATTTCAGACCCGCCTCTGTGGAGCGTAGATTATCCCGCGCCAGCGCCGCGCAGATATAAAGGGCGAGCGATTGCAGCTCGAAGCCGAGATACAAGGTCAGCATGTCGGCGGCGGAGATCATCGCGATCATGCCGATGACGGCGAACAGCACCAGGATCGGATATTCGAACCGGGCAATGCCTTCGCGCTTATTGTAATCGACCGAGAGGATCAAAGCCGCGATGGCGCCGAGATAGACCAGCGTATCCGCAAAGCGGGTGAACAGGCTGGTCTTGAACAGACCGTTCCAGATCAGCGTGTCCGGTGCCAACAGATTGACCACGGCGGCAACCGCCAGCAGCACCACGGCGCCGAAGGTGACGGCCGGGGTGGTTTCGGATTTTTTCGCCAGCACGCCGCCGGTCAACAGCACCATGCCGCCAAGGCCCAGAACCAGGGCCGGGAGGAGAGCGTAGAGTTCGGTCATTTTGCGGTCACCATGGCCAGCGCCATATGCGGGTTGAGGGCAGCGGAATGCGCCTGCACGAGGGCGTTGATCGGCGCATCGAAGGCATGGGTGAAGCTGGAGGGATAGACGCCCAGCCACATCACCAGCACCGCCAGCGGCAGCAGCATGGCGTATTCACGGCCCGTGAGGTCTTTCAACCCCGCCAGCTCAGGCCTCGCATATTTCTCAAAGAGAACCGCGCGCACCAGCACCAGCGAGTAGGTGACGCCGAGCACCATGCCGGCACCGCCGAGCAGCGAGACCCAGAAATTCACCTTCAGCGCGCCGACGATGACCAGGATTTCACCGATGAAGCCCGACGTGCCGGGCAGGCCCATATTGGCCAGGGTGAAGAACATCAAGGCCGCCGCGAAAACCGGCATGTTGCTGGCCAGCCCGCCGAGATTTTTCAGCGTCAGGCTCTGGCCACGGGCGGTGAGGATGCCGGCACAGATGAACAGCCCGGCGATGACGAGGCCGTGGCTGAGCATCTGGAACAAAGCGCCCTCGATGCCTTCCACCGTGAAGGTGAACAGCCCGATGATGATGACGCCCATATGCGCGACCGAGGAGTAGGCGATCATGCGCTTCATATCCGTCTGCGCCAGCGCGACATAGGAGATGTAGATCACCGCCACCACGCCCAGTGTGAACATCAGCGGCTCGGCGGCGTAGGAAGCGTTGGGCAGCATCGGCAGGGCAAAGCGCAGGAAGCCGTACGCGCCCATCTTGGAGAGCACGGCGGCGAGCATGATGGTGCCGGGCACCGGGGCCTCGCCATACGCGTCCGGCAGCCAGGTATGCAGCGGCCACACCGCGGCCTTCACGCCGAAGGCGGCGAGGAAGGCGAGGAACAGCCACATCTGCGCATGCGCCGGGATGGCGGCATGGGTGATCACCGCGATGTTGGTGGTGCCGAGATGGCGCCAGATCCAGACCAGGGCCAGCAGCATGAACAGCGAGCCTGCCAGGGTGAAGACGAAGAATTTCACCGCCGCGTAGATCCGGCGTTCCCCGCCCCAGACGCCGATGATGAGATACATCGGCAGCAGCACGGCTTCGAAGAAGATGTAGAAGAGCACGAAATCCGTGGCGGCGAACATGCCGATGGTCATCGTCTCCAGCAGCAGCATCGCGGCGAAGAAGGAGCGCGCGCGGGTCTTGATGCCGTTGCTCGAGAGGATGGCGATCGGGGTCAGCACCAGGGTGAGCAGGATGAGGAACAGGCTGATGCCGTCCACGCCCATGCGATATTCGACATTGATGCCCGAGAGCCAGGGCATCGCCTCGACGAACTGGTAGCCGGCGATGCCGGTATTGAACTGCGTCCAGACATAAACGCCCAGAACCAGCACCAGCACCGAGAAACCGAGCGCGATGGCCCGCGCCCGGCAGGCGATCTTCGCCTCATCGCCGCTCAGCGTGGCGATGATGAAGGCGCCTAGCAGCGGCAAATAGGTGATCAGCGAGAGGATGGGAAAACCAAGCTGGTTCATATCACTTCACCCAGATGAAGAGGCTGACGAAGACCAGCAGGCCGATCAGCATGACGAAGGCGTAGAGCGCGATGGAGCCGGTTTGCAGCTTCACGGCCTGGGCGGAGGCATCAGAGGTGATCGCCGCCAGCCCCTTGGGCACGCCGTCAATCACCTGCTCATCGCCGACGCGCCAGACGAATTTCGCCAGCTTCAGCGAGGGCCGCACCAGCAGCGCATCGTAGAGCTCGTCGAAATACCACTTGTTCAGCAGGAACTTGTAAACCGGCGAGAAGCTTTGCGAGAGCCGGCCCGGCAGCGAGGGCACCAGCAGGTAGAAGAGCACCGCAACCAGAATGCCGAAAATACCGACCAGCAGCGGCGCCATTTTCGCGAGCGCCGAGATGTCCTCCATGTGGAACATGGCGGAGTTCGCGGCCACCGCGATGGAGCTGCCCCAGAAGCTCTGGAAGTTGGCGCCGATGAAATCCGGCTTCAGCGCGATGCCGGAACCGAACGCGCCGATGGCCAGGAACAGCAACGGCACCAGCATCACCGCCGGGCTTTCATGCACATGGTCCTGCACATGCTTGGGCGCGCGGGACTTGCCGGTGAAGACCAGGAAGAACAGGCGCGAGGTATAGAAGGCGGTCAGCCCGGCGGCAGCGGTACCGCAGACCCAGCCATAGGTGCCCATGCCGGTATGCGCGGCCAGCGCCGCATCCAGGATCGCATCCTTGGAGTAATAGCCCGAGAAAGGCGGGATCGCGATCAGCGCCAGCGAGCCGATCAGCATCATCGCGCAGGTGAAAGGCAGTTTGCCCGCCAGACCGCCCATCAGCCGGATATCCTGCTCGTCGGACATCGCATGGATGACGGAGCCGGCGGAGAGGAAGAGCAGCGCCTTGAACAGAGCGTGGTTGATGAGATGAAACATCGCCACCGGGTAGGCGCCGACACCGGCGGCCAGGAACATGTAACCCAGCTGCGAGCAGGTGGAGTAGGCGATGACGCGCTTGATGTCGTTCTGCACGCAACCGATGGTGGCGGCGAAAAAGGCGGTGGTGGCGCCGATGAAGGTGATGAAGCCCATCGCCTCCGGGGCCAGATTGATCAGCGGCGACATGCGCACGATCATGAACACCCCGGCCGCGACCATGGTGGCGGCGTGGATGAGGGCGGAGATCGGCGTCGGGCCTTCCATCGCATCCGCCAGCCAGGTGTGCAGGACAATCTGCGCGGATTTACCCATGGCACCGATGAAGAGCAGGAAGGCGATGATCTCCAGCACCGGCAGCGAGGTGCCGAACAGCGTGTAATGCTGGCCGGCATGCGCGGCGGCACCGGCGAAGATCACATCGAACTGCGTGCTCTGGAAGGTGAAATAGACCAAGGCGATGCCGACGGCGAAGGCGAGATCACCCACGCGGTTGACGATGAAGGCCTTGATGGCGGCATCGTTGGCGGCTTTGCGGTCATACCAGTAATTGATCAGCAGGTAGGAGACGAGGCCGACCCCTTCCCAGCCGAAGAACAGCTGCAGCAGGTTATTCGCCGTCACCAGCATCAACATCGCGAAGGTGAAGAGCGAGATATAGGACATGAAACGCTGCGGCGTCTTGTCATGCGCCATGTAGCCCACGGAATAGATATGGATGAGCATGGAGACCACGCTCACCATCAGCACCATCACCAGGCTCAGCTGGTCCTGCCGCAGCGACCAATCCGGGGTGAAGCCGCCGACATGGAACCAGGTAGCGAGATGCAGCGGCGCCTGCACCCCGGCCCGGTAGGCCAGGATGGCGAACAGCGCCGAGACCAGCATGAAGGCGACGCTGGCCCCCAGCGACGCGGCACGCCCGATGAAGGGGCGGGCGATGCCCGCGAGAATGGCGCCGACCAGCGGCGCGAAAACGGCAATCAAGGTGAACATGTTCAGCCCTTCATCAACGTCACGTCCTCGACCTCGATCGAGCCGCGATTGCGGAAATAGATGACCAGGATGGCGAGACCGATCGCCGATTCAGCGGCGGCGACGGTGAGCACGAACATGGTGAAGACCTGGCCCACCATGTCATGCAGCGCGCCGGAGAAGGCGACGAAGTTGAGATTGGCGGCGAGCAGGATCAGCTCGATCGACATCATGATGACGATGATGTTCTTCCGGTTCATGAAGATGCCGAAGATGCCGATGACCAGCAGCATCGCCGAGACCACCAGATAATGCGACAGCGGTATGAGCATTACAGCGTCTCCTCGTGAGTCTGCTTGGCCGGCAGCGCGGCACCCTGGCCGAGCGGGGCGTTGACCAGGGCCAAAGTCTGCTTCGGATCGCGCGCATGCTGCGCGCTGAGATTCTGATGCAGCGAGCGCTTGCGGTCGCGGTGGGTGAGCACGATCGCGCCGATCATCGCCACCAGCAGCACGATGCCGGAAAGCTGGAACACCGGCAGGTAGGAGGTATAGAGCAGATTGCCCAACGCCACCGAGCTGGTGACATTATCCGGGGTGGGGAACATCCGATCCGCACCGCCCGCCGGGGCGATCGCCCAATTGCCGGCGATGAAGGCCAGCTCGATGAACATGATGAGCGCCACGAGCGCGCCCACCGGCGCATAGCGCTGGAAGCCTTCGTTGAGGGCGACGAAATCCACATCCAGCATCATCACCACGAAGAGGAAGATGACGGCGACGGCGCCGACATAGACGATGGCGAGGATGAAGGCCAGGAACTCCGCCCCGGTGAGCAGGAACAGCACCGCCGCATTCACGAAACCGAGAATGAGGAAGAGCACGGCATGCACCGGGTTGCGGCTGGTCACCACCATCACCGCCGAAGCCAGCAGGATTAAGGAGAAGAGATAGAAAGCGAGATTTGCGATCATGTGCTTGGGGCCCTTACCGGTACGGCGCGTCCAGCTCGAGCCGCTTGGCCAATTCCGGCTCCCAACGGTCGCCATTATCCAAGAGCTTCGCCTTGTTATACATCAGTTCCTCGCGCGTTTCGGTCGCGAACTCGAAGTTCGGGCCTTCGACGATGGCATCGACCGGGCAGGCTTCCTCGCACAGGGCGCAATAGATGCACTTGGTCATGTCGATATCGTAGCGCGTGGTGCGGCGCGAGCCATCCTCGCGCGGCTCGGCCTCGATGGTGATGGCCTGGGCCGGGCACACCGCTTCGCACAATTTGCAAGCGATGCAGCGCTCTTCGCCATTCGGGTAGCGGCGCAGCGCGTGCTCACCCTTGAAGCGGGCCGAGGTGGGGTTCTTTTCGAACGGGTAGTTGATGGTCGCCTTGGGCCGGAAGAAATAGCGCAAGGTGATGCCCAGGCCGCAGAGAATTTCCCACAGCACCAGGCCCCATGTCCAACGCAGGACCTTGTTCATGATTGCGCTCCCTTACGCATGCGCCAGCAGGCCGGAATATTCCATCACGCCCGCAACGAGGACGAGATAGACGAGCGAGATGGGCAGGAACACTTTCCAGCCCAGCGCCATCAGTTGATCGTAGCGCAGGCGCGGCAGCGTGGCGCGCACCCAGACGAAAACGAACAGGCAGATGAGCACTTTGAAGATGAACCAGAGCGGCCCCGGGATCATGGTGAAGGGCGCGAACGGGATCGGCGAGAGCCAGCCGCCCAGGAAGAGCGTGGTCGTCATGCCGCTGATCAGGATCATGTTGGCATATTCGCCGAGGAAGAAGAGCCCGAAGGACATCGAGCTATATTCCACGAAGAAGCCGGCGACGATTTCCGATTCACCTTCCGCCAGATCGAACGGGGCGCGGTTGGTTTCCGCCAGGCCTGAGATGAAGAAGATGATGAACACCGGGAAGAGCGGGATGGCGAACCAGAGATGCTTCTGCGCCAGCACGATATCGTTGAGGTTCTGGCTGCCGGCGAGGATCAGCACCGTCACCATCACGAAGCCCATCGAGACTTCGTAGGAGACCATCTGCGCCGCCGAGCGCAGCGCGCCGAGGAAGGCGTATTTGGAATTGGAGGCCCAGCCGGCGATGATGATGCCGTAGACGCCAAGCGACGAGACCGCGAAGAGATAGAGCACGCCGACATTGATGTTGGCGATGGCCCAGCCATTATTCACCGGCATCACCGCCCAGGCGATGATGGCGAGGCCGAACGTGATCATCGGCGCCAGGATGAACAGCACCTTGTCCGAGCCGGTCGGCAGGATGGTTTCCTTCATCAGCATCTTGATCGCGTCCGCGAAAGGCTGCCAGAGGCCGAACGGGCCGACCACGTTGGGGCCCTTGCGCAGCTGGATGGCGCCCATCACCTTGCGCTCGAAATAGGTGAGGTAGGCGACGCCGATCAGCAGCGGCACCACCAGGGCCAGGGTTTTCAGGAGCGTGAGGATCACGATCCCGGTATCGGTATCCCAGAACGGCATGGTCATTCCGCGGCCTCCGCGAGGGCAGGATTAAGGGCGGCCACGCAGGCGGCCATGGTCGGGCTGGAGCGGCTGATCACGTCGGTCTGGTAGTAATTCGCCAGAGCCGGGGTGAAGGGGGCATCGCCCAGCGCGCCGTAGCTGGCGGGGGCGGCCGTATCCGTGCCCGCGAATCGGCGGAATTCTTGCCCAAACACCGGGTAATTGGCTTTCAGATGCGCGCGCAGCTGTTCCAGAGTGTCGTAGGGCAGCGCGTGGCCTAGATAGGCGGAGATGGCGCGCAGAATGCGCCAATCCTCACGTGCATCGCCCGGCGGCTTTACCGCGATATAGGCGCTCTGCACCCGACCCTCCGTGTTGACGTAGGTGCCATCTTTTTCGGTGTAGGCGGCACCGGGCAGGATGACGTCCGCGCGGGAGGCCCCGGCATCGCCGTGATGGCCCTGATAGATCACGAAGCTGCTGTTGGGGATGTTGCGCACGGCCTCGTCATCGGCGCCGAGCAGCCAGAGCACGTCGGCGGCACCGCCCAGCATCGCCTGGGCGCTGAGGCCGTTGGTGCCGGGCAGCAAGCCCAGATCCAGCGCGCCAACGCGGGAGGCCGCGTGCTGCAGCACGTTGAAGCCATGCCACTCGGCATTCAGCATGTTGAACTGCGTGGCCAGCTTCCAGGCGGTGGCGTGCAAAGCCGCACCATCCGGCCGGGCCAGCGCGCCGGCGCCGATGATGAGCATCGGCTTGGCCGCACCCTTCAGCACTTCGGCGAATTCATGCGTGCCGTCCAGCAGCGCCTGCAAGGCCGCCGGGCCTTCGCCCAAATGCGTGGTCTTGTAGGTGAGATCGGCGTTTTCGCCGATCACGCCGACCTGGAATTTGCCCGCCAGCCAGCGCTTGCGGATACGCGCATTCAGCACCGGTGCCTCATGGCGCGGATTGCTGCCGATGATCAGCAGCGCATCCGCTTCCTCGATGCCGGCGATGGTGGTGTTGAAGCTGTAGAAGGCGCGCTTCGAAACATCATAGGCGGCGCCATCAATC
Organism: Acidocella sp. MX-AZ02; assembly: GCF_000306035.1. NCBI lineage: Bacteria > Pseudomonadati > Pseudomonadota > Alphaproteobacteria > Acetobacterales > Acidocellaceae > Acidocella > Acidocella sp. MX-AZ02. Next base: position 552,667 of record NZ_JH976208.1, on the reverse strand, counting down.
CGGCAATCGATATTGGCCGAGCCCTGCCCCGCCATGAATTCCTTCATCGCCAGCATGGATTCGACATCCGCCAGATCACCGACCAGCGCGCCGATCTTCTCGGGTGCCGTGGCTTTGATCTTGCCGGCGATGGCGGCGAAGGCTTCTTCCCAGCTTGCCGGGCGCAGCTTGCCGTTTTCGCGAATCCAGGGACGATCCAGCCGGCGGCGCTTCAGCCCATCGACGGAGAAGCGGGATTTATCGCCCAGCCATTCCTCATTCACCTCGTCATTGATGCGCGGCAGAATGCGCAGCACTTCCGCGCCGCGCGCATCAATGCGAATGTTGGAGCCGAGCGCGTCCAGCACGTCGATGCTGTCGGTCTTGCGCAGCTCCCAGGGGCGGGCGGTGAAGGCATAGGGCTTGCTGGTCAGCGCGCCGACCGGGCAAAGATCGATGATATTGCCGGAGAGTTCGGAAGTCAGCGCCTTCTGCACGAAGGTGCCGATCTGCGTGCTCTCGCCGCGGAAGGTGCCGCCCAGCTCCGCCGTGCCGGCCACCTCGGTGGTGAAACGCACGCAGCGTGTGCAATGGATGCAACGCGTCATCGTGGTGCGCACCAGCGGGCCCCAATCGGGCTGCGCGACGCTGCGCTTGTCTTCCTCGTAGCGCGAGGTGTCGCGACCATAAGCCACGGCTTCGTCCTGCAGATCGCACTCGCCACCCTGGTCGCAGATCGGGCAATCCAGCGGATGGTTGATCAGCAGGAATTCCATCACGCCGCGCCGGCCCTTGCGGACCATCTCGCTATCGGTGTGCACCACCATGCCATCCGCCACTGGCTGGCCGCAGGAGGCGACAGGCTTCGGCGGCATCTTCTCGATTTCGACGAGACACATGCGGCAATTGCCGGCCACCGAAAGCCGCTCATGATAGCAGAAGCGAGGAATTTCGATCCCCGCCGCCTCGCAGGCCTGGATCACGGTCGAGCCGTTGGGGACTTCGACCTCGATGCCATCGATTGTGAGCTTGGCCATGGCTTACTCCGCCGCCTGCGCCGCCACCGGCGGCTGATAATCGGTCGCGCGGGCTTCCACCTCGGGGCGGAAGGCGCGCATCATGCCCTGAATCGGCCAGGAAGACGCCTCGCCGAAGGCGCAGATCGTGTGGCCCGCCACCTGGGTGGTCACCTGCTCGAGCAGATGAATATCCGCCAAAGTCGCTTTATTCTGCACGATGCGATCCATCTGGCGCATCATCCAGCCGGTGCCTTCGCGGCAAGGGGTGCATTGGCCGCAGCTCTCATGCTTGAAGAATTTCGAAAGCCGCCAGATCGCCTTCACCACGTCCACGGATTTATCCATGACGATGATGGCGCCGGAGCCCATCATGCTCTTGGACGCCGCCAGGCTGTCGAAATCCATCAGCTGGGTGTCGCACATCGCCTTGTTCAGCACTGGGGAGGAGGCGCCGCCAGGGATGACGGCGCCGAGATTATCCCAGCCGCCGCGCACGCCGCCGGCATGTTTCTCGATCAGCTCGCGCAGCGGAATGCCTAGCTCTTCCTCGACATTGCAGGGATTATTCACATGGCCGGAGATGCAGAAGATCTTGGTGCCGGCATTTTTCGGCTTGCCCAGGCCCGCGAACCAGGCGCCGCCACGGCGCATGATCGTCGGCACGCCGGCGATGGTCTCGACATTATTCACCGTCGTCGGGCAACCATACAGCCCCATCGCCGCCGGGAAGGGCGGCTTCATCCGCGGCATGCCCTTTTTGCCTTCCAGGCTCTCCAACATCGCGGATTCCTCCCCGCAGATGTAGGCGCCGGCGCCACGCTGCAGCACGAGGTCAAAATCCCACCCCGAACCTGCCGCATTCTTGCCAATTAAACCCGCTTCATAGGCTTCGTCGATCGCGAATTGGAGGCGCTGGGCTTCGTTGTAATACTCGCCGCGAATATAGATGAAGGCCTTGTTCGCCCCCATCGCGAAAGAGGCGATCAGCGCGCCTTCGATCAGCTTATGCGGTTCGTTGCGGATGATGTCGCGATCCTTGCAGGTGCCAGGCTCGGATTCGTCGGCATTGATGACGACGTAGGACGGGCGGCCATCGCTCTGCTTGGGCATGAAGGACCATTTCATGCCGGTGGGAAAGCCAGCCCCGCCACGCCCGCGCATGCCCGAGGCTTTCATCTCCTCGATCAGCGCATCGCGGCCCTTGGCGATGATCTCGGCGGTGCCGCTCCAATCGCCCCGGGCGCGGGCGCCGGCAAGTTTCCAATCCTGCTGGCCGTACAGGTTCTGATAGATGCGGTCTTCATCTTTCAGCATCGGCTCACTCCCCGGCGGTTGGGTTGGAGGTCAAAGAGGTCAGCCCGGCGGCGGGCGCGGAAGAGGCCCGCCCGCCAAGCGAGCCGGCCGGCGGCAAGGGCTTGCCCGCCTTCAGATCGGCCAGCAGCGCCTCGACGCGCTCGGCATTCATGTCCTCATAATAATCGTCGTTGATCTGCAAAATCGGCGCGTTCACGCAGGCGCCGAGGCATTCCACCTCTTTGAGCGTGAACAGCCCATCCTCGCTGGTGCCGCCGAAATGGGCGACGCCGCTGGCCTTCTTGCAGGCGGAGACGATGTCATCCGAGCCGCGCAGCCAGCACGGCGTGGTGGTGCAGACCTGCAGATGATATTTGCCGACCGGCTTCAGATTGAACATCGTGTAGAAGGTCGCGACCTCATACACGCGCATCGGCGAAACCCCGAGGATTTCAGCTGCAACATCCATTGCCGCGCGCGGCAGCCAGGCGGAGCCGGTCTGCTCGCCCATCTGGCGCTGCGCCAGATCGAGCAGCGACTTCACCGCGCTCATCTGCTTGCCCTCGGGATATTTCTTGATCGCCTTCTGCACCAACTTCATGTTGGCGTCGGTATAGGCGAAGCTGGTCGGTTCTGCGTGATTGATGCTCACCGGTCGATCTCACCAAAAACAATGTCGAGCGATCCGAGGATCGCCACCATGTCGGCCAGCATATGGCCTTTGCACAGCCTGTCCGCGGCCTGCAGATGCGCGAAGCCGGTGGAGCGGATCTTGCAGCGATAGGGCCGGTTGGAGCCATCCGCCTGCAGATACACGCCAAACTCACCCTTCGGCGCTTCCACGGCGGTGTAGGTGGCACCGGCGGGAACGTGATAGCCTTCGGTATAGAGCTTGAAGTGATGGATCAAAGCTTCCATCGAATGCTTCATCTCGGCGCGCGTCGGCGGGGTGATCTTGCGATCCTGCACCTTGATCGGCCCCGGTTTCATTTTCGCCAGCGCCTGCTTGACGATTTTCACGCTCTCGCGCATCTCGGCCATGCGCACCAGATAGCGGTCGTAAGAATCGCCATGCTTGCCGACCGGAACATCGAATTCCACCTCGGCATATTTGTCGTAAGGCTGGGCGCGGCGCAGATCCCACGCCACGCCAGAGCCGCGCAAAGACGGGCCGGAGAAGCCCCAGGCCAGCGCTTCATCCGCCGAGATCACGCCGATATCGACGAGACGCTGCTTGAAGATGCGGTTGCCATTCAGCAGGTTTTCCATCTCATCGATGAATTTCGGATATTCATCGGCCCAGGCCGCGATATCCGCTTCCAGCCCTGCCGGCAGATCCTTCGCCACCCCACCGGGGCGGAAATAATTCGAGTGGAAGCGCGCCCCGGAGGCCCGCTCATAAAATTCGAGGAGCTTTTCCCGCTCCTCATACATCCACAGGCTCGGCGAAATCGCGCCGCAATCGAGCGCGAAATGACCAATGGCGAGCAGATGGTTGAGCACGCGGGTCAGCTCCGCGAACAGCACGCGAATCCATTGCGCCCGCTCCGGCGCCTGCACGCCCAGCAGCTTTTCGGTGGCGAGCGCGAAAGCATGCTCGCAGCCCATCGGCGAGACGTAATCCAGACGGTCGAAATACGGCACCGCCTGCATATAGCTCTTATACTCGATCAGCTTTTCGGTGCCGCGATGCAGCAGCCCGATATGCGGATCGCAGCGCTCGATCACCTCGCCATCCATCTCCAGGATCAGACGCAACACGCCATGCGCGGACGGATGCTGCGGCCCGAAATTGATGGTGTGGCTATCGACCTCGAAAATCTTGGTCTTCGCGACGGCCTCGCTCATGACCGGCTCCTGTTCACCTTCTCATCGCCGGGGAGCAGGGTCATGCCTTCCCAGGGCGAGAGGAAATCGAAATTCCGGAATTCCTGCGTCAGTTTAACCTTGTCGTAAACCACAGCACGGCGCTCATCGTCATAATGCACTTCGACATAGCCGGTGAGCGGGAAATCCTTACGCAGAGGATGACCCTCGAACCCGTAATCGGAGAGGATGCGACGGTGATCAGCCAGCCCGTTGAAGCGAATGCCGAACAGATCCCAGACCTCGCGCTCCCACCAGCCGGCGACCGGCCAGATATCGGTGACGGAGGCCACTTCGGCCGCCTCATCGGTGGAGAAGATCACGCGCACGCGCTGATTGCGGGTGACGGAGAGCAGGTTATAGACCACCTCGAAACGCTGCGCGCGTTCAGGATAATCCACGGCGCAGATATCCATCACCTGCTGGAATTGGAGCTGGTCACGCAGGGCCAGCAGCAGCGCATGGGCGGCCTCGCGTGTGGTGAGGATGATCGCCTCGCCCAGCGCGCGCTTCACCTCATGCGCCCCCGGCAGCGCGCTCAGCCCCACCAGAATGTCATCGACCGGCGCGGCAGGCGCCTCGGTCTGAATGTCGGTTTCTTCAGCCACGCAGCACCGTCCCCGTCCGCCGGATCTTCTTCTGCAATTGCATGATGCCGTAGACCAGCGCCTCCGCGGTGGGCGGGCAGCCCGGCACATACACATCCACCGGCACGATGCGGTCGCATCCGCGCACGACGGAATAGGAATAATGGTAATAGCCGCCGCCATTGGCGCAGCTGCCCATCGAGATCACCCAGCGCGGCTCGGGCATCTGGTCATAGACCTTGCGCAGAGCCGGGGCCATCTTGTTGGTCAGGGTGCCGGCGACGATCATCACGTCCGACTGGCGGGGCGAGGCGCGCGGGATAATGCCGAACCGGTCGAGATCATATTTCGGCATGTAAGCGTGGATCATTTCCACGGCACAGCAGGCCAGGCCGAAGGTCATCGGCCAGAGGCTGCCGGTGCGCGCCCAGTTCACCACCTTGTCGATATTGGCGACGATGAAGCCCTTGCCGGCGAGCTCTCCGGTAATGCCCTTGATCACCGCATCCTGCTCGGCCCCAGGCGGCAGCGCCTCCCGGTTCCAGGCGATGTCAGCATTGTTTGGCGCAGTGCTCATGGCTTTATTCCCAATCCAAGGCGCCCTTGTTCCACTCATAGATGAAGCCGACCGTGAGCACCGCCAGGAAGGCCATCATCGACCAGAACCCGACCAGCCCGATATGGCCCAGCGACACCGCCCAGGGGAACAGAAACGCCACCTCGACATCGAAGATCACGAAAAGAATGGCCACCAGGTAAAAGCGCACATCAAAACGCCGGCGGGCATCGCCGAACGCCTCGAAGCCGCACTCATAAGCCGACAGCTTTTCAGCATAGGGTTTCTGCTTCCCGGCCAGCAGCGAGCCGGCGATGAAAGCAACGCCCAGAATAGCGGCGAGGGCGACGAAAATGAGAATCGGAAAGTACTGAGCCAGGTTCAGCTGCACTTGTGCTCATCTCCTTGATCGCGCCGGCATAGCCAAAACGGCCAACCGTAGTGGATTATTACCCGCCGTGTCGCACCGCAACAGCCTGCGGTCAACCCCGCCCCAAAATGGACAGCCATGCTGCGCAAACGCGTGAAGACCGCACGAAATCGCACGGCGCATCGTAACCTTATTCAATTTTAGGAATAATGAAAATCTTTGCCGAAGCAAGCTTTGCCGGAGCAAGGAATGGCGCGAGTGACGGGGCTCGAACCCGCGACCTCCGGCGTGACAGGCCGGCGCTCTAACCAACTGAGCTACACCCGCGTAAGGCGTGGCGGCGATGTACTTGGCATTGAAATCAGCGTCAAGCGTATGACATCGCGTTTGCGCAAATTACTGTGGATATTTTCGCGGCGAGGTTTGCCGAAATGATCCATAAGCGTTGTTTCGTATAGGCGGTGACGGTTTCGAACCGCCGACCCTCTCGGTGTAAACGAGATGCTCTACCGCTGAGCTAACCGCCCCCATACGAAGCGGGGGAATGGATGAAACACCATCCATTCCCGGTTCAGGCCAGGCCTGAATTAGTTGACGGCGTCTTTCAGCGTCTTGCCGGGCTTGAAGCGCACGGAAGTGGAGGCCGGAATGTCGATCTCCTCGCCGGTGCGCGGGTTGCGGCCCTTGGAGGCCTCACGCTCGGCGGTGGCGAAGGTGCCGAAACCGACCAGGCGAACCTCTTCCTTCTTCTTCAGCGTCTTCTCGATCGCACCGAACACGGCATCGACCACTTCCGCGGCCTTCGCCTTGGACAGATCGGCTTCCTCGGCCACGGCGGCGATCAGATCATTCTTGTTCACGGGCAAAACTCCCTGTTGTCGGGTTGGGTGTGACGGGCTTGTCCGCAAACAGCGCGGGCAGTCCACAAAAAAGAGTGGCGCGCGGTCATAACCAAATCGCGCGCCACCCGTCAAACGCTTGGGTTTGCTTAGTGCGGGAGAGAGGCGCTCACCTCGCCATCCGGCGCCTTCGCCAGCTCCTCCGGCGCTTCGTCCCACTCGATCGGCTCAGGGGCGCGCACCAGCGCCTTGCTGATCACCTCATCGACATGGCTGACCGGTAGGATGGTCAGGGATTTCTTCACATTCTCAGGGATTTCAACGAGATCCTTCTCGTTATCCTTGGGGATGAAGACGGTGGTGATGCCGGCGCGCAGGGCCGCCAGGAGCTTTTCCTTCAGGCCGCCAATCGGCAGAACCCGGCCGCGCAGGGTGATTTCGCCGGTCATGGCGATATCCTTACGGATCGGTATGCCGGTGATCGCGGAGACGATGGAGGTCGCCATCGCGATGCCGGCCGACGGGCCATCCTTCGGAGTCGCGCCTTCCGGCACGTGCACATGGATGTCGCGCTTATCGAAGAAAGGCGGCTTGATGCCGAACTGGGTGGCGCGCGAGCGGATATAGGAATAGGCCGCCGCCACGCTTTCCTTCATCACATCGCCGAGCTGGCCGGTCTGCTTGATGCCGCCCTTGCCGGGCAGCAGCACACTCTCGATGGTCAGGATCTCGCCGCCCACCTCGGTCCAGGCCAGGCCGGTGACAACCCCCACCATGTCCTCCGCCTCGGTCTCGCCGAAGCGGAATTTCGGCACGCCGGAGAATTTCTGCAAATTCTCCTTGGTGATCTTCACCTTCTTGGTCTTGGCGGTGACAATCTCCTTCACCGCCTTGCGGGCCAGGGTCGCCAGCTCGCGTTCCAGGTTACGCACGCCGGCCTCACGCGTATAGGTGCGCACCAGCTCGAGCATGGCGTCGTCGGAGACGGACCATTCATCCTTCTTCAACCCATGCGCCTCGCCCTGCTTGGGCAGCAGATGGCGCTTGGCGATCTCCACCTTCTCATCCTCGGTGTAGCCGGGGATGCGGATGATCTCCATGCGGTCCAGCAGCGGCTGGGGCATGCGCAGGCTATTGGCGGTGGTGACGAACATCACGTCCGAGAGGTCGTAATCCACCTCCAGATAATGGTCGGCGAAGGTGGAATTCTGCTCCGGGTCCAGCACCTCCAGCAGGGCCGAGGCCGGATCGCCGCGCCAATCCGCGCCGAGCTTGTCGATCTCATCCAGCAGGAAGAGCGGGTTGGAGGTCTTCGCCTTCTTCATGCCCTGGATGATCTTGCCCGGCATGGAGCCGATATAGGTGCGGCGGTGACCACGGATTTCCGATTCGTCGCGCACCCCGCCCAGCGACATGCGCACGAATTGCCGCCCCGTCGCCTTGGCGATGGATTTGCCCAGCGAGGTCTTGCCGACGCCGGGCGGGCCGACCAGGCAGAGGATCGGGCCGCGTACCTTCGGGCTGCGCGCCTGCACCGCCAGATATTCGACGATGCGCTCCTTGATCTTGTCCAGGCCGAAATGCTCCTCGTCGAGCAGCTTCTCCGCCTCGATCACGTCATTCTTGATCTTGCTGCGCTTCTTCCAGGGGATGCCGACGATCCAGTCCAGATAATTGCGCACCACCGTGGCTTCCGCGCTCATCGGGCTCATCGAGCGCAGCTTCTTCAGCTCCGCCAGCGCCTTCTCGCGCGCTTCCTTGGAGAGCTTGGTGGCCTTGATCTTTTCCTCAAGCTCGGCAGTCTCGTCCTTGCCGTCCTCGCCCTCGCCCAGCTCCTTCTGAATCGCCTTGAGCTGCTCGTTGAGGTAATATTCGCGCTGGGTCTTCTCCATCTGCCGCTTCACGCGGTTGCGGATCTTTTTCTCGACCTGCAGCACGCCGATTTCGGATTCCATATGGTTGAAGACGCGCTCCAGCCGCTCCGCCGTGCTGTCCAGTTCCAGCAGCTCCTGGCGGTCGGAAATCTTCAGCCCGAGATGGCTGGCGACCGTATCGGCCAGCTTCGAGGGGCTTTCGATCTGGTTGACCGAAACCAGCACCTCCGGCGCGATCTTCTTGTTCAGCTTGATATATTGCTCGAACTGCGCGACCACGGTGCGGCCCAGCGCCTCGACCTCCTTGGCCTCGTCGCCGCGATCCTCGATCGGCTCGGCCACCACCTCGAAGAAATCCTCGGTGGCCTTGAAATCGGTGATTTTCGCGCGGCGCAGACCTTCCACCAGCACCTTCACGGTGCCGTCCGGCAGCTTCAGCAGCTGCAAAATCGTGGAAACGGTGCCGACACGGTAGATATCATCGGCCGCCGGGTCGTCCTGGGCGGCGTTTTTCTGCGCGACCAGCAGGATCTGCTTGTCTTCCTTCATCACGCTTTCCAGCGCGCGCACGGATTTTTCGCGCCCCACGAAGAGCGGCACGATCATGTGCGGGAACACCACGATATCGCGCAGCGGCAGCACCGCGAGGGTCTCTGTGGGCGATCCGGGGTCTTTAACGTCAGACATATATATATTCCTTAGGTCTGTCGGCTGCCCTCAACAGGCACAGCGCGATGCGCCGTCTTTTACGGCCACATTCGACATATCGGCAGGTGAGCAGGCCCCTGCAAGCCCCGCTTCACGGCGAGGCTTGCAAGGCAGAAGCGCCTCAGGAGGCGTTTTCGGCCCGGGTCTCGGAGTAGAGATAGAGCGGCTCGGCGCGGCCTTCGGCCACCTCGCCGGAAATCACCACCTCGGAGACGCCTTCCAGGCCCGGCAGGTCGAACATTGTGGCGAGCAGGATGCCTTCCATGATCGAGCGCAGCCCGCGCGCGCCGGTCTTGCGCTTGATGGCGCGGTTGGCAACCACTTTCAGCGCATCCTCGGTGAAGGTGAGCTTCACCCCCTCCATCTCGAACAGCCGGCCATATTGCTTGACCAGCGCGTTCTTCGGCTTGGTGAGAATCTCGATCAGCGCCGCCTCATCCAGATCCTCCAGCGTGGCGACCACCGGCAAACGGCCGATGAATTCCGGGATCAGGCCGAATTTCAGCAGATCCTCCGGCTCCACCTCGCGCAGGATGGCACCCATGCGGCGCTCATCCTGGGAGCGGACATCCGCGCCGAAGCCGATGCCCGAGCCCTTGCCGCGGGCGGAGATGATCTTCTCCAGCCCGGCGAAGGCGCCACCGCAGATGAACAGGATATTGGTGGTGTCCACCTGCAGGAATTCCTGCTGCGGATGCTTGCGCCCGCCCTGCGGCGGCACGCTGGCCACGGTGCCTTCCATGATCTTCAGCAGCGCCTGCTGCACGCCCTCACCGGAGACATCGCGGGTGATGGAAGGATTGTCCGACTTGCGGGAAATCTTATCCACCTCGTCGATATAGACGATGCCGCGCTGGGCGCGCTCGACATTATAATCGGCGGCCTGCAGCAGCTTGAGGATGATGTTCTCCACATCCTCGCCCACATAACCGGCCTCGGTCAGCGTCGTCGCATCGGCCATGGTGAAGGGCACGTCGAGGATTCGCGCCAGGGTCTGGGCCAGCAGCGTCTTGCCCGAGCCGGTCGGCCCGACCAGCATGATGTTGGACTTCGCGATCTCGACATCGTTGCTCTTGGTCGCGTGAGAGAGGCGCTTGTAATGGTTATGCACCGCCACCGAGAGCACGCGCTTGGCATGCATCTGGCCGATGACATAATCGTCGAGCACCTTGCAGATCTCACGCGGCGTCGGCACGCCGTCGCGCGTCTTCACGAGATGCGTCTTATGCTCCTCGCGAATGATATCCATGCACAGCTCGACGCATTCATCGCAGATGAACACGGTCGGGCCGGCAATGAGCTTCCGCACCTCATGCTGGGACTTGCCGCAAAAGGAGCAGTAAAGCGTATTTTTTGTGTCGCCCGATTTACTGGTCATAGTCACTCCACAACCCGCGTCTTAGCTGAAAAGACTAATCCCCCGTGCCAGAGGGCACAAGCGCCGGGTTTTTTCATAAAATTACAGGGTTTTCAGACCTGTATCGAAAATTTCCGGCCGGGGACGGCCTCTTTTTGCGTCGCGGAACGTCAAAAAACTGAAAAATCCGGCCGTCCTTTTGTTGAACGGACCGGATTTCCGAAACCTTCGGAAGGCTTGGGCGCGAGGCTTAGCTTCCGCTGGAGTCGGGCTTCGGCGCGTCGCTCTTCAGGCTGCCGGTCTCGGACTGGTACTTCACCACCTCGTCGACAATGCCGAAATCCTTGGCCTCATCCGCCGACATATAGGTATCGCGCTCCAGCTTCGCCTCGATGGCTTCGAGGGGCTGGCCCGTGTGATCCACATAGATCTGGTTCAGCTTGGAGCGCAGCTTGAGGATCTCGCGCGCCTGGATTTCGATATCCGTGGCCTGGCCCTGGGCGCCGCCGGAGGGCTGGTGGACCATCACCCGGGCATTCGGCAGGGCGAATCGCTTGCCCTTGGCGCCGGCGCAGAGCAGCAGCGAGCCCATCGAGGCGGCCTGGCCCAGGCAGACGGTGGACACCGGCGAGCGGATATATTGCATCGTGTCATAGATGGCGAGGCCGGAGGAGACGACGCCGCCCGGGCTGTTGATGTAGAAGGAGATTTCCTTGTTCGGATTCTCGCTCTCCAGGAACAGGAACTGGGCGCAGAGCAGGGACGACACGACATCGTTCACCTGGCCGGTGAGGAAGACGATGCGTTCCTTCAGCAGCCGGGAATAGATGTCGTAAGAGCGCTCGCCGCGCGCGGTCTGCTCGACGACCATGGGCACGAGGTTGTTGTTATAGACCTCGACAGGATCCCGATCCCACATGTGTTTTCAATCCTTTATCAAATAACCGCAGCTTCCGCCTCGTTACCGCGCCAGCACGTGGCCGCCATAACCGCGAAACACGGCGTCATGCTTCTTAGGTTAGAGCATCTTTCCGGTTCGTCTAGAGGCGCCTCAGAAAGGTGAAGCCGTTTCCCCTCGCGGAGAAACGGCTTCACCCTAAAATCGCAAAAGTTTTTGGTGCCGCTTTTTTCAAAAAGCGGCTGCTTTCTTACTCTTCCGGGTCCTTCGCGAGTTCCTCGGCGGAGACGCTGACCTCATCCTGCTTCACGGAGCCGAGCAGGAAGTCGATCACCTTATCCTCGAAGATCGGGCCGCGGAAACGCTCCATCTGCTGCGGGTTCTTGCGGAAGAACTCGACCACCTGCATCGCCTGCGGGCCATAGCGCATCGCCTCGTTGAACATGGCGCGCTGCAGCTCCTGGTCGGTCACCTGCACCTCGTTGGCGCGGCCGATCTCGGCGACCAGCAGGCCCAGCCGCACACGGCGATCGGCGATCGCCCTGTACTCGGCCTTCAGGGTCTCTTCGTCCTTGCCGGCATCTTCCGGGTCCTGCTCGCCGGCTTCCTTCTCGGCCTCAACCTGCGCCCAGATCGCGTCGAACTCGGCATCGACCAGCGACACCGGGGCCTGGAACTGCGCCTTCTCGGCCAGCACGTCCAGCAAAGCGCGCTTCAGCTTGGCGCGGGTCAGGCCTTCATATTCACGGCCGATCTGCTCCTTCACGCGCTCCTTGAGCTGCTCCAGCCCTTCGAGGCCCATGGTCTTGGCCAGCTCGTCATCCAGCACCGGCACCTCTGCCACGGCCAACTGCTTGGCGGTGATCTCGAATTCGGCGGTCTTCCCGGCCAGGTCCTTGGCGCCGTATTCCTCGGGGAAGGTCACGGTGATGGTCTTGGTCTCGCCCACCTGCATGCCGACGACCTGCTCGGTGAAGCCAGGGATGAAGCCCGGGCCTTCGACGATCAGCGCCACATCCTGGGCGGTGCCGCCCTCGAAGGCCACGCCATCGATGCGGCCGATGAAATCGACCGTCAGCTGCTCGCCGGCCACGGCCGGGCGGGTCTCTTCGACCTTGGTGAAGCTCTTGCGCTGCTCGGCGATGTTTTTCAGGCTTTCCTCGACCTTGTCATCGCTGACCGCGGCGACCGGCTTGGAGAGGGTGACATCGGACAGGTCCGGCACCGCCACCTCGGGGAGGATTTCCATCTCGACGGTGAATTCCAGCTCGGACTCGGTGCCCGGCTTGACGATTTCCAGCTTCGGCTGCATCGCCGGGCGCAGATTGCGCTCGGTGAGGAGCTGGGAATGAGCCTGGTTCACCGCGCCCTCGACGATCTCGGCGGCCACGGCCTCGCCATAGCGCTTGCGCACGATGTTCATCGGCACCTTGCCGGGGCGGAAGCCCGGCATCTGGATGGTCTTGCTCAGCTCGGCCAAACGCTGCTCACGCTTGGCGGCCAGTTCGGGTTCGGGAACCACGACCGTGAAGCCGCGCTTCAAGCCGTCGGAGAGCGTTTCGGTAACCTGCATGGGACGAACAAACCTCGTTAAATCAACAACAAAGCGGTCTGGTGCGGGCGGAGGGACTTGAACCCCCATGGCTTTCGCCACCAGAACCTAAATCTGGCGTGTCTACCAGTTTCACCACGCCCGCATCCGGGCCGACAAACTTAAGCCGGGGCGCATAGCGCGTGTTGCGCTGTTTCACAAGCTTGCCCCTCGTCTATCGGCATAAAAGCGACTAATTCCGCTTCATGGACAGGCAGCGCACCCCGGTTTCACGCGAAAATCCTCGCCCCGCGCGGCGGCGGCGCTGGATCTGGTATGTCGGCGGGGCGGTGGCGCTGGCCGTGGCGGTGCCGGTCGCGGGGGCGGCCTGGTTCGTGGCGCGGTTCAACCCGAATGATTACGCGCCGCAGATCATCACGGCGGTGCAGCAGGCGACCGGGCGGCAGCTCAGCATTGGCGGGCCGATCAAGCTGCAGCTCTCGCTGACCCCGACCTTGACCGCCAGCACGCTCAGCCTCTCCAACCCGCAAGGCTTTGCCGACCCGTCGCTGCTGACGCTGGACCAGGTGCAGGCGCAGATCGCGCTGCTGCCGCTGCTGCATCATCAGGTGAATATTCTGCGCCTGGTGCTGGTCGGCCCGAAACTTTATCTGGAGCGCGACGCAAAGGGCCAGGCGGACTGGAATTTCGCCCCGGCCGCCAGCGCCCCCGCCACCCCGGCCGAGACCGCCCCGGCGCCGAACGGCAAGCGTCCGCGTTATAAAGTGGCGCTGCAGGCGGTGGAGTTGCGGAATGGCCAGATTATCCTGCGCGGCCCCGGCAGCAGCCCCCCGAATGTGATCCAGCTCACCAGACTGACCGGCCAGGCCAGCTCGCTGCAGGCGCCGTTGCACCTCACCGGGGCGGCTGCCATCGGCGCCACCAAGCTGACCATGCAGGGCATGGTTGGCCCGGTGGCGCGGCTGACCGGCAGCGGCGACAGCCCCTGGCCGGTGGATCTGAATTTCGGCTTCGCCGGCGCCAGCGCCACGCTGCAGGGCAAGGTGACGCGCCCGCAAAATGCCAGCGGCTATGATCTGGCGCTGAACGCCACCATCCCGGCGCTGGCCAGCCTCACCGCCGCCCTGCCCCCGTCCTGGCTGGGCGGGCTCAGCCTGCCGCCGCTGCAAAATCTCAGCCTCACCGCGCGCATCGCCGATCAGGGCGCGAAGCTGCCGGCGATCAGCAATGTGTCGCTGAAGGCCGGGGCAGCGGACCTCTCCAGCCTGCGCCCGGGCCTGACCCTGGCGGCGCTGGATCTGGAGCTGCCGGGGCTGGACCGTTCCGGCACGCTGAGCGCCAAAGGCACGCTGGGGGCGATGCCTTTCGCCTTGCAAGGCAATTTCACCGCGCCCAGCGCCTTCATCCCGGCCAACTGGCTGCCGGCCAGCACCCCGCCGGCCGGCAATTTCGCCGAGAGCCTGAATGCCAGCCTGGGCAATGCCAGCCTCAGCCTGACCGGCGGCATCGCCACCCCGCACACGCTGGCCGGGGCGGCGTTGGCGCTCAGCCTCTCCATCCCCGACCTCGCCGCCTTGTCGCCCGCCGCCGGCACCGCCTTGCCCGGCTGGAAAAACATCTCGGTGAAGACCACGCTGATCGACCCTGGCGGGCAGGGGCTGGACCATGCAATCGGCTTCGACAGCCTGGCCGCCAACATGGATAATGCCAGCTTCGGCGGCGATGCCAGCCTGAGCTTCGGCGCCACGCCGAAGCTGGAGCTGGATCTTAACATCGCCCAGGCGGATATCGACGCGCTCGCCGCCGCCTGGCCGGCCGCCAGCGCCCCCGCCACCCCGGCGACAAGCCCAGCCGCGGCACCGCCAGCACAGCTGGTGCCGGACATCGCGCTGCCGGTCAGCCTGCTGCGCCGCGCCAGCGCCGATGTGATGCTGCACGCCGATTCCCTGACCTATGGCAAGGCGACTTACAGCGCCGTGCAGGCCCATGCGGTGCTGAACAAAGCCGTGCTGACAATCAGCCCGCTCACCGCGCAGCTGCCGGGCGGGGCGATCACCGCCTCCGCCAGCCTCGATGCCAGCACCGACCCGGCCAGCGCCAGCGTCAAGCTCAACGCCCCCGCCTTGGCGCTGGGGCCGTTCCTGCATGGGTTCGGCGTGCAAAACATGGCGGAGGGCACGGTGCAGGTGCGGCTGGATGCCAGCGGGCACGGCAATACCCTGCCGGCTTTGCTCGGTTCCGTCACCGGCCAGTTGGGCATCGCCAGCGTCAATGGCGTGGTCGATGGGCGGGTGATCGGGCAGATTTTCGGCGGCGCGCTGCAATCGGTCGGGCTGCCGGCCAATCTCGCCGGGGCACAGGGGCCGGTTTCCGTGCGCTGCGCGGCGCTGCGGCTGGATGCGCAGAACGGCACCGGCACGGTGAAGGCGCTAACGCTCGATTCCAGCCGGCTGCTGCTGCAAGGCGGCGGCTCGGTGAATTTCGCCGATGAAACGCTGGGGCTGGTGCTGAAGCCGCGCCTCGCCGTCGGCGGTACCAATGTCACGGTGCCGGTGCAGGTGGGCGGAACCTTCCTCGCCCCGCGCTACAGCTTGGCGCCAGAATCGGCGGTGCGTGCGGCTGCTGCCGCGGCCAGCGGGCTCGCCGCCAATCCGGTGCAGAAAGCGCTGGGGGCGAACACGCTGCTGGGCCAGGTGGCTGGGCTGCT
>NZ_JH976208.1:533895-536962 GCF_000306035.1 Acidocella sp. MX-AZ02 | reverse complement strand
CCATGCCGATGTCTGCCCCGCCGCGCTCAGCCTGGCGCGGATGGGCGCCCCTGGCCCGGCGCCGGCCGCCCCCGCCAGCGCCAGCGCTCCCGCCGCCGGCAATTCTGCCCCGGCCAACGGGCCGCGCAATCTGCTGCAAGGCATCCTCGGCCAATGAAGCGCTTCTGGACCCTGGCCGCGCCGCTGCCGCAGGATGGCGGGTTTCGCGTGCAGCTCGACAAGCGGCTGGTGAAAATGCCCTCGGGCGCACCGCTCACCGTCGCCTCGCTGAAGCTGGCGGAGGCGATCGCGCAGGAATGGAACCGCACCGGCGCGGAATTCACCCCGGATGATCTGCCGCTGACCCAGATGGTCTGCACCGCGCAGGAACGGGTGGCGCTGCACCGGGAGGAGATCATCCGCCAGCTCGCCGCCTATGGGCTGAACGATCTGCTCTGCTACCGCGCCGAGGGCCCGCCGGAGCTGGCGGCGCGCCAGCACGCGCAATGGGACCCCTGGCTGCGCTGGCTGAACGCCACCCATGGCATCGGGCTGATCACCACCATCGGGCTGATGCCGGTGAACCAGCTGCCCTGGACCAAGGAGAAGCTGGAAGCCTTGCTGGCCGTGCGCGACGATGCGGCGCTGGCCGCGCTCGGCGTGCTGATCCCGGCGCTGGGCAGCTTCGTGCTTGGGCTGGCCGCCGCCGAGGGCGCGTTGGAGGCGCAGGCCGCCTGCGCCGCCGCCGCATTGGACGAGCTTTGGCAGGCCGAACAATGGGGCGACGACCCGCTGGACGAAGCCCGCCGCGCGCGGGTGCTGGCCGATGTCAGCGCCGCGCTCGATTTCCTGAACCTCACCCGCGCATGAGCGCGCTGCACCTGCTGATCTCCGGGCGGGTGCAGGGCGTTGGCTATCGGGACTGGCTGCTGCGCCGGGCACGCGCGCTGGGGCTGCAAGGCTGGGTGCGCAATCTGACGGATGGGCGGGTGGAGGCCGTGCTGGCCGGGCCGGACGCGGCCGTGCAGGCGGGCGTGCGCGCCTGCCAGGATGGCCCGCCTCTGGCCCAGGTGTTGAATATCGCCACCACGCCCTGCCCCGCCCCCGGCACCGACGGCTTCGAAAAAAAGCCCACGTCAGCGGAACAATATCGCCCGAATTGACTGGCGTGGCGGATCGGCGGCGTTTATAATCTTAAACACACCCCGATCTGGCGGGCGTGATGTCACGCGATGGAGATGGACCCGGAATGAGCACGAACAGCGAGTTGATGGCGCGCCGCATGGCGGCGGTGCCGCGTGGCGTGGGCAATGCCCATGCGGTTTTCACCGCCCGCGCGGAGAATGCCGAGCTGTGGGATGTCGAGGGCAAGCGCTATATCGATTTCGCCGGCGGCATCGCGGTGCTGAATACCGGCCATCGCCACCCGAAAGTGATGGCGGCGGTGCAGAAGCAGATGGAGGCCTTCACCCATACCTGCTTCCAGGTCACGCCGTATGACAGCTACATTGAGCTGGCGGAGAAGCTGAACGCCATCGCCCCGATCGAGGGCGAGGCGAAGACGATTTTCTTCACCACCGGCGCCGAGGCGCTGGAGAATGCGGTGAAGATCGCCCGCGCCGCCACCGGCCGCCCCGGCGTGATCACCTTCGCCGGCGGCTATCATGGCCGCACCATGCTGACCATGGCGATGACCGGCAAGGTGCTGCCTTACAAGAAGAAATTCGCCCCGATGCCGGCGGAGATCTACCATGTGCCGTTCCCGCACAAGCAGTTCGAGGTCAGCGTCGAGGACTCGCTGAAATATATCGACATGCTGTTCCGCGCCGATATCGAGCCAGGCCGCGTCGCCGCCATCGCGCTGGAGCCGGTGCAGGGCGAAGGCGGCTTCCTGCCCGCCCCTGAGGAGCTGCTTATCGGGCTGCGCAAGATCTGCGACGAACATGGCATCCTGCTGATCATCGACGAGGTGCAGACCGGCTTTGCCCGCACCGGCAAGATGTTCGCCATCGAGCATTCCTCGATCAAGCCCGACATCATGACGGTGGCGAAGTCGCTCGCCGGCGGCTTCCCGCTCTCGGCGGTCATCGGCAAGGCCGAGATCATGGATGCGGCCGAGCCGGGCGGGCTGGGCGGCACCTATGCCGGCTCGCCCTTGGGCTGTGCGGCGGCGCTGGCGGTGCTGGAAGTGATCGAGGAAGAGAAGCTGGTCGAGCGCGCCAATGTCATCGGCGCGCGGATGAAGACCAGGCTGGAGGCGATGGCGCAGCGCAACGACGCCCACCCGATCGCCAATATCCGCGGCCCCGGCGCGATGATCGCCTTTGACGTGGTGAAGACCCGCGGTACCGACGAGCCGGACCCGGAGGCGACGAAGAAGATCCTCGCCGCTGCCAAGGAAAAGGGGCTGATCCTGCTCTCCTGCGGCGTGTTCGGTAATGCCGTGCGGCTGTTGATGCCGCTGACCATCTCCGATGCGCTGCTCGAAGAAGGGCTGGATATCCTGGAAGCCTCGCTGGCCAGCTGACGCAAGCCGGCCATCCGCCAACAGAAAAGGCCCCGTCACCGGGGCCTTTTTCATGCGTGCGGGAAGCGATTAGAGCCTCAAGCTTTTAGCTTGAGGCTCTAGGTTTTGTTTTAGCGAGCAGTTTCATGTGCTTAGCCTGACGCTGCCGCGTCAATCTAAACGCATATTGCTCTAACCCGCATCGACCACGAACATCCGCGCCTCCTGCGCCGCTTGCCGCTCTTGCTTGATCGGCCCGTACGCCTCGGAATGATAAAATTCCAAAGCTTGCGCCAAGGTCGGAAATTCGAAAATTCCCGCCAGCGGCAGCGGCGTCACATCCCCCTCCAGCTGTGCCGCGACCGGCCCGAAATGCAGAATTTTCCCGTCCGCCGCCGCGAGTGCAGCCTGAAAGCGTGGGGCCAGAGCGGCCTGCTTGGCCGCATCGATCACCCGCAGATTGACATGAACATAAGCCGCCACGTGCGCCTCCCCTCACGAACCTTAGAGCAATATGTGTTTAGATTGACGCGGCAGCGTCAAGCTAAGAAAATGAACTTGCTCGCTAAAATAAAACCTAGC
>NZ_JH976208.1:524035-533795 GCF_000306035.1 Acidocella sp. MX-AZ02 | reverse complement strand
GCTAGAGCGTCAAACGGCCTTGCCGACCTCGGCCGCGACATGCGCGACGAACCGCGCCGCTGCCGCGACCAGATCCTCAGCCACCGCCTCACCCAGATCCGCATCCCCCGCCGCCCAGGCGGCTTCGATGGCGGGCTTGGGCACGGTATCGAATTCCACCGGCGCTTCCACGCTCAGCCCCTCGAAATCGAGCGTGCCGAAATCCCGCACCTTCAACCCCAGCATCTCGCCCCCCTCAGGCGCCCCGGCGGCATCCCGGATGGTGTCCGCCCGCAACGCCCGGTTCAGCGAGAGCAGCGGCTCCGCCCCATGGCCGAAGCGCCCGGCGGCGCCATCCAGCCGGCGTTCCATCAGCTGCCGGGCGATTTTCCAGAGATAGAAGGACGGGATCACCAGCCCGGTGCGGCGTTTGATCGCCAGCGTCACCTCATGCACCACCGGCACATTGCCGCCATGGGCGTTGAGGATGACGATGCGCCGCAAGCCATGTCGCAGCAGCCCTTCCAGCAGCTCCGCCAGCACGCGCCTGAAACTCTCCGGCGCGAGCGCCAGCCCGCCGGGGCTGGGGGCAAAATAATCCGCGACACCGAAGGGCAGTGTCGGCGCCATCACGCAGGGCGTGCCGGCCTCATTCGCCGCGCGGGCGATGCGTTCGGCGATCTCATCGGCCAGGACAAAATCCCCCATCGGCTGATGCGGGCCATGATCTTCCTGGCTGCCCAGCGCCAGCAAAATCACCGGCTGGCGCTGGGCCAGAACAGCAAAATCCGGGGCGGTGAGGTCGGCCAGCCTGACGCTGGCAAAGGGCTTGTGCATGCGCTCCATCCTGCCAGCCCGACTGGACAGTTTCCAGCCTTGGCGGCTAATTCGCGCCAACAGAGCAAGGGGCTGACATGTCGAACCAGAACGCGGACCAAAAGATCGTCCCGGTGATTCTTTGCGGCGGCTCCGGCACGCGGCTCTGGCCGGTTTCGCGCAAGAGCTTCCCTAAGCAATTCTGGCCGCTGCTCTCCACCACCCCGATGCTGGCCGAAACCGCCCTGCGCGGCACGGGCGCTGGCTTCGCCGCCCCGATCGTTGTTGCCAATCAGGAGCATCGCTTCATCGTCGCCGAACAGCTGCGCGATGCCGGGGTGAAGGCGCCGCGCATCCTGCTGGAGCCGGTGGGCCGCAACTCTGCTCCGGCCATCGCCGCCGCCGCCCTGCTCGCCGCCGAGACCGACCCGCATGCCGTGCTCTGGATCATGGCCGCTGATGCCGCCATTCAGGATGAGCCGGCCCTGCATGAGGCGCTGGCGAAAGCCGCCGCCGCGGCCCGCGCCGGCTATATCGTCACTTTCGGCATGCAGCCGACGGCAGCCGAGACCGGCTATGGCTATATCGCCCAGGGCGAGGCGCTGCCCAACCTCTCCGGCGTGCACAAGCTGGCCCGTTTCGTGGAAAAACCCGACGCCAGCCGCGCCGCGCAGATGCTCGCCGAAGGCGGTTATCTCTGGAATTCCGGCATGTTTATCTTCCGGGCCGATATCATGATCGAGGAGCTGCAATCTCTGGCTCCCGAAGTGCTCACCGCCGCCCGTGCCGCTGTTGCCGCGCGTCATGACGATCTGGACTTCATCCGGCTGGATGAGGCCAGCTTCGCCGCCGCGCCAGATATCTCGATCGACTATGCGATTGCCGAGAAGACTCATAAGGCCGCCGTCGTGCCAGCTGCTCTTGGCTGGTCGGATGTCGGCTCCTGGTCGGCTCTGGCCGAGATCGCGCCGAAGGATTCCGCCGGCAATTTCGCCCAGGGCGACGTGGTGCTGGAAAATGCCGAGAATTGCTACGCCCGCTCGGAGGGCATGCTCACCGCCCTGCTCGGGGTGCAGGATCTCGTCGTCGTCACCACCCAGGATGCGGTGTTGGTGGCGCATAAATCCGAGGCGCAGAACGTCAAGACAATCGTCGACAAGCTGAAGGCCCAGAAGCGGCCGGAGGCGGAGGCGCAATATCGCAGCTATCGCCCCTGGGGGTTTTATGAAAGCCTGATCCAGGGCGAGCGCTTCCAGGTGAAGCGCATCGTCGTCTGGCCCGGCCGCCGGCTCTCGCTGCAGAAACATTTCCATCGCGCCGAGCATTGGGTGGTCGTCGCCGGCTGTGCCTTGGTGACGCGTGACACCGAGGAGCTGTTGATCCAGGAGAATGAGAGCATCTATCTGCCGCTCGGCTGTGTCCACCGGTTGGATAATCCGGGAAAAATCCCGCTGACCCTGATCGAGGTCCAGTCAGGCTCCTATCTCGGCGAGGATGATATCGTTAGAATCGAGGACCATTACGGGCGGAGCTAGAGCGGGCAACTGTATCCGATCAGACGAGTCCGTTTGATCGGATGTTGCTCTAGCCGCGCATTTGCGCCTCGATCTCCTCCAGCGAGCGGCCCTTGGTTTCCGGCACCAGCTTGTAGGTGAACAGAAAAGCCGCCCCGGTCAGCACCGCATAGACCAGGAAGGTGGCACTCTGGCCGATCCCCTTCAGCAGATCGAGGAAGGTCAGCGAGACCAGCATGTTGAAGCCCCAATTGGCGATGGTCGCCAGGCTCATGCCGCGCCCGCGGATCGCCAGCGGGAAAATCTCCGCGATCAGCAGCCAGAAAACCGGCCCCAGCCCGATCGCGAAGAAGGATACGTAAGCCGCGATCAGCAGGATCACCAGCACCGCCACCAGATGGCCACCGCCAGCATGCAGCCCAATGGCAAAGCAGGCGCTGATGCCCAGCAAGCTCACAAACATTCCCACCAGCCCGACCAGCAGCAGCGCACGCCGCCCGGCATGGTCCAGCAGCCGCATGGCGATGATGGTGAGGATGACATTGATAAGCCCGATCCCGGCCGTCACCAGAATCGCCCCGGCGCTGCCGGTCATGCCGCTATCCTTGAAGATGGTGGGGGCGAAATAGATGACCGTGTTGATGCCGGTGATCTGCTGAAAAATCGCCAGCCCCACCCCGATCATCACCGGCAGCCGCGCCCCGGCGGCGAATAGCCGGCTGAAGGGCGCGCGCTGCTTGTCCGCCTCGGCGATATCCTGGCGCAAGGCCGCAAACTCCTCCCCGGAATCGCGTCCTGGCCGCAGCCTGGTCAGCGCGTCCTTGGCCTTCTCCTCCTGCTGGTGCGCCAGCAGCCAGCGCGGGCTCTCCGGCAGCAGCGCCATGCCGATCAGCAGCGCCGCCCCGGGAATCGCCGCCAGCCCCAGCATCGCCCGCCAGACCACATCATGCCCGCCGCCGCCATGGGCAAGAAAGGTCATCGCATAATCCAGCACGTAGGAGAGAAACGCGCCGATGGTGATGAAAAGCTGGTTGATGGTGACGATGGCGCCGCGCTTCTCCGGCGGGGCGATTTCGGAGAGGTAGAGCGGGGTGAGCATCGAGGCCACACCGATCGCCAGCCCCACCACCAGCCGCCCGGCGATCAAGGCCGGCAGCGACCAGGCGGCAGCGCAGAGCAGCGCGCCCGCGACGAACACCAGCCCGGTGAAGAGCAGCACGATCCGCCGCCCCAGCGCATCCGCCAGCGCCCCGGCAAAGGCCGCGCCCAGCGCCGCCCCGGCCAGCGTCACCGCGACCACGACGCCCTGCATCGCCCCCGACAGGCTGAAACTCTCGCGGATATAAAGCAGCGCCCCGGAGATCACCCCGGTATCATAGCCAAACAGCAACCCGCCCAAGCCGGCTACAATCGCGATCGTTCCAAACCCCATCTGGCGGCGCATGCTGTGCTCTCCTGCGTTCTGGATCAGCAGGTTGGGCCGCCAGGCGGGTGATTCAAGCACGCAACGGGGTCAGCCGGCCGCCTCCTCCGGCGTGCGCAGGGCCAAGGAGAGCGCGTGCAGCCCGGTCTCGAACTCCGATTTCAGCGCCTCATTCACCGCGCGCTGGCGGGCCAGGCGGCTCTGCCCGGCGAAGGCGGCGGAGACCATCGCCACGCGGTAATGCGTCTCGCCCGCCGGCAGGCCGTTGCGCTCGCCATGATGCGCATGGCGGCGGCTTTCATCCTCAATCTCCAGCGCCAGCGGCGCGAAGCCCGCCTCCAGGGTGGTACGTATGCGGTCAAGCCTGCTTGTCATCATCTGCTCCGTTTTCTGTCCCGCGCCGCGCGCATGGCGGGCGAAGTTCATGTTGCCGCGCGGCCTCTCAACGCGCACATTAGGCCCATGTATTCTTCCGACGACAAGCCGACCAGCCGCCGCCGAGCCTATGTGCCGGACCCGGCCGCCCCCGGCCAGCCTTGCGAAAGCCCGGGCTGCGCCCTGGCGGGCGAATTCCGCGCGCCGAAATCCCGCTCCACCTTGCGCGAATTCCATTGGTTCTGCCTGGAACATGTGCGCGCCTATAATGCCTCCTGGGATTATTATAAGGGCATGTCGCCCGAGGAGATCGAAGCGGCCACCCGGGAGGATTCCTCATGGCAGCGTCCCACCTGGCCGCTGGGCCAGAACGGCCGCGCCGCCCGCCTGGAAGAGGCGATCGAGGCGGAGCTGCACGCCTTCGCCTTCGGCAAGCGCCCGCAGAAAAAGCCGCCCGCTTCGGATACGCCGGCTGAATTGCGGGACCCGTTGAATGTGTTCGGCCTCGCCTGGCCGGTGACGCTGGAGATGGTGAAGACCCGCTACAAGGAGCTGGTGAAGCGCCACCACCCCGACATCCACCACGGCGATGCCGCGGCCGAGGAAAGATTGAAGACGATCAACCTTGCCTATGCGGCGCTTCGTGGCAAACTGACAATGTCGCCGCAGCCGGACGCCTACGCCGCCTCACCCTGACCCTCCGGCCGCCGGCCCAAGCGCCCCATGCGCGAAGCAATTAGGAATGGATTGAATGAACGACGTCGCCACCGAAACCCGCCCCCTGCCGACCTCGGCGATCGATCTGCCGGATATCACGGTGAAGGTCCGCGAGCTCTTCGGCATCGAGTCGGACCTCGAGGTGCCGGCCTTCTCCCAGCGCACCGAGCATGTGCCCGAGATCGACCCGACCTATAAATTCGACCGCGAGACCACGCTCGCCATCCTCGCCGGCTTCGCCTTCAACCGCCGCGTGATGGTGCAGGGCTATCACGGCACCGGCAAATCCACCCATATCGAGCAGGTGGCGGCGCGGCTCAACTGGCCCTGCATCCGCGTCAATCTGGACAGCCATATCAGCCGTATCGATCTCGTCGGCAAGGACGCGATCGTGCTCAAGGACGGCAAGCAGGTGACGGAATTCCGCGAGGGCATCCTGCCCTGGGCGCTGCAGCATGCCTGCGCTTTGGTGTTCGACGAGTATGATGCCGGCCGCCCGGATGTGATGTTCGTGATCCAGCGGGTGCTGGAGGTCGAGGGCAAGCTGACGCTTTTGGACCAGAACCGCGTCATCCGCCCGCATCCGGCCTTCCGGCTGTTCGCCACCGCCAACACGGTGGGGCTGGGCGACACCACCGGCCTCTATCACGGCACCCAGCAGATCAATCAGGGCCAGATGGACCGCTGGAACATCGTCGCCACGCTGAACTATCTGCCGCACGCCCAGGAAGTCGCCATCGTGATGGCGAAGATGGGGATCGATGCCAAGAACGAGGCGGAGAAGAAGCGCGTCGGCGCGATGGTGGCGCTGGCCGACCTCACCCGCGCCGGCTTCATCGCCGGGGATCTCTCCACGGTGATGTCCCCGCGCTCGGTGATCACCTGGGCGGAGAATGCGCGGATTTTCGGTGATCTCGGCTTCGCTTTTCGGCTCACCTTCCTGAACAAATGCGACGAGGCGGAGCGCCAGACCGTGGCGGAATATTACCAGCGCTGCTTCAACGAAGAGATCCCGACCGGCCTGCGCAAGAGCGCCTGAGCCGATGAGCGGCAAGCAGGACCAGGGCCGGGCGGAGGACTTCAAGCGCGCCACCGCGAGCACGCTGCGCGCCATGGCGCGCACGGCGGATGTGCAGGTGGCATATCAGCCTGGCCCCTCCGGGCTGGTGGGCAAGCGCGCCCGCCTGCCCGCCCCCTCCCGCGCGCTGGCCGACCCGGAGATGCTGAAGCTGCGCGCTGCGGCGGATGCCATCGCTTTGCGGCTGCGCCACCATGATGACGGCCTGCATAATGCCCGCGCCCCGCAAAGCCGCGAGGCGAAGGAGGCGTTCGACGCGCTGGAGCAGGCGCGGGTGGAGGTGGTCGGCTCGGAATTCATGGCCGGTGTCGCCGCCAATCTGCGCACCAGGCTGGGGGATGATTATATCCAACAAGGGCTGGACCAGATCACCGCCCGCGACCAGCTGCCACTGACCGCCGCTCTCGCGCTGATGGCTCGCGCCAAGATGGACCCGGGCTCGATCCCCGACTCCGCCAAGCCGGCTCTGGCGCTCTGGCGGGACGCGCTGGATGCCAATGCCAACAGCGCCCTGAACGAGCTGGCCGCCGCGCGCGACAACCAGACCGATTTCATCACCGCCGCCCGCAAGCTGCTCGCCGCCATGGAGCTGGCCGAGGGCGAGGTGGAGCCGGGTGACGATGACGAGTCCGAGCAAGAGAATGAGGGCGGCGAGCAGACGCCGCAGCAGGATAATTCCCAGGACAGCCAGGGCGAGAGCCAGCAGGAGGAGGCCCCGATGCTCGCCTCCGCCCCGGAAATGGCCGAGGCCGAGGGCGCGGACGAGCCCGGCGAGGACGAGGAGGACGCCCAGGATATGGGCGCGGATGATGGCGAGGCCCCGGCCGGCCCGCAACAGCGCCGCCCGCCCGCCCCCAGCGACGACCATACCAGCTACCGCGCCTTCACCCGCGCCCATGACGAAGAGATCGAGGCCGAGGATCTGTGCGACCCGGACGAGCTGGGGCGGCTGCGCACCCAGCTCGACCAGCAGCTGCAGCATCTGCAGGCGGTCGTCTCCAAGCTCGCCAACCGGCTGCAGCGCCGCTTGCTCGCCCAGCAGACCCGCGCCTGGGAGTTTGATCTGGAAGAGGGCATGCTGGACCCGGCCCGGCTCTCGCGCGTCATCGCCGACCCGCTGCTGGCGCTGACCTATAAGCGCGAGCGCGACACGGATTTCCGCGACACGGTGGTGACCTTGCTGATCGATAATTCCGGCTCGATGCGCGGCCGGCCGATCACCGTGGCGGCGATGTGCGGGGATATTCTCGCCCGCACGCTGGAGCGCTGCGCGGTGAAGGTGGAGGTTCTGGGCTTCACCACCCGCGCCTGGAAGGGCGGGCAGAGCCGCGAATCCTGGGTGGCGGCGGGCAAGCCGGCGCATCCCGGACGGCTGAATGATCTGCGCCACATCATCTACAAGGCCGCCGACACACCCTGGCGCCGGGCCCGCAAAAATCTCGGGCTGATGCTGCGCGAAGGGCTTCTGAAGGAGAATATCGACGGCGAGGCGCTGCTCTGGGCCTATAAAAGGCTGCTGAACCGGCCGGAGCACCGGCGGATTCTGATGGTGATCTCGGACGGCGCGCCGGTGGATGATTCAACGCTTTCGGTGAATGCCGGGAATTATCTGGAGCGGCATCTGCGCGACGTGATCAAGGAGATCGAATCCCGCGACGCGGTGGAGCTGATCGCCATTGGCATCGGCCATGACGTGACGCGGTATTACCGCCGCGCGGTGACGATCGTGGACGCCGAGGAGCTGGGCGGCACGATGATGCGCAAGCTGACGGAATTGTTCGACGAGGACGCGGCGGATGCCTGGGCAAGGTTTGCGAGCCGGCAATCGACGATGGTTGCGTGAGGGGGTGGGGCGGCTTGCGCCCCAATTTTACCGTTTAAAGCATCGCGTGGAGCGTCCATTAGCGGGCGAATAGCGTCAGGTCGCGCCAGCCATATGCCACCTCGTCGAACGTGGCGTCTGGCCTCTCATCTTTTTTCTCGCCAACCAACGTGCCGCCAAGCCGTTCGTAAAAGCCACGGGCTGCGATATTTTCGCGCAATACCCATAGCGCGGCCCCTACGAAACCTAACTTCGTCAGAGCCTGCGCCATTTGCGTCATAAGCGAGCGTCCCAGCCCCAAACGCTGATGAGACCGCAACAGATATATTGCGCTAATCTCACCACCAAAGCCCAGCTGTGCAAGCGCCTTCTCACGCTGCCCCCCACAAGAGCCAAAACCAACTATTTGCCCATGCATTTCGGCGACATAGACTTTTGTTTCCGCTGACGTCGCTGGGGCACTAAGGAATTCACGCCACATGTCGGTTCTAGCTTCAACGGAAAGAGCCGCCAACATCTCATCGGGAAGAATGCCTGGATAGGACTCACGCCAGGCCGCAACATGCACAGCGGCGAGCGAACCTACATCACTTAAGTTTGCGACGCGAAGCTGGATGGCACTCATGTTTCCCTTACCCTCAAAATGCGACGTTCATTCAGGTTCCCAGCTGCCACGCTGGATAACGATCCTGTAACCGTCAGGGTCTTCAAAAGTACAGCCAAAGTTATCCCAATATGGATTGAACGCCGGCACAGGCATAAATCCCGCAGATCTCATGCTATTTATAGCGGCAGTCCATTCGTCGTGATCGTGTAGGTAGAATATCAAAAGATTGTCCTGTGTCGGTGCCCGACCGACCGTATGGCCTTGTGCACGGGTGAACTCAAAATGAAAAATAACACCGACTTTTCCTAGCATAATGCCGTCAAAGCCATTGTGATTTTCAAATCGACACAATACGTCCAATCCGAGACCGTCTCGATAAAATGGAATCAAAGCCTCGATATTGTCAGTTGGACGCGCAACGCGAAGCTGTACAGCTGAAAGCATGTAAATATCTTAAATCGAGCATTTTGAACGCTGCAAGCGATACATTCATGGCGACTACCGTTGCCCCGTTAGCCTGTCTTTGATGTCTGCTTCTTGGATTACTTGCTCATCACCGGACAGACCGCCCTCCGCCGCCCCTAAAACAACCTCGCCCCATTCGGCACGCCCTGATCCGGCGCGAACAACACCACCTCGCCCTCCGCATCAGGAAACCCCAGCGTCAGCACCTCGGACATGAATTTGCCGATCTGCCGGGGCGGGAAATTCACCACCGCCGCCACCTGCCGCCCCACCAGCTCCTCCAGCGTATAATGTTTGGTGATCTGCGCGCTGGAGCGCTTCACCCCGATCCCCGGCCCGAAATCGATGGAGAGCTTGTAGGCCGGCTTGCGCGCCTCCGGGTAGGGCTCGGCGGTCAGAACCGTGCCCACCCTGATATCCACGGCGAGAAACTGGTTGAAATCGATCTGATCGGCGGCGGGGGCTTCATGCGGATGAGTGAGATGCATGTGCAAATGCTAGAGCAACATCCGATCAAACGGAATCGTTTGATCGGATAAAGTTGCTCGCTCAAACAAAAAGCGAGAGCGTGCTCCGCGCGCGAAGGTGAGCGGAATACGCTCTCGCACGTTCTCAATGCGGCACGAAACGGACATGGAAGGTGACGATGGAGGGCACCTCCACCCCGCCGCGCGTCGCCGGCTGGTAGCGCCAGCCCAGCGCTGCGGTGCGCACGCTCGCATCCAGATCCGCATAGCCACTGCTCTGGGTCAGCTCGAAGCGCTCCACCCGGCCATCCGGGCCGACGATCAGCCTGAAGCGCACCACCCCCTGCTCGCCGGCCAGAATCGCCGCGCGCGGATAATCCGGGGCCTGGTTATCGGCAAAGGCCACCGCCGGATGCAGCACCGCCACCGTCACCGCCGCCTGCTTCTGCGCCTTGATTTTCGCGCCGGACATTGACGGGGCGGCGGGCGGCAATGCT
>NZ_JH976208.1:509978-523935 GCF_000306035.1 Acidocella sp. MX-AZ02 | reverse complement strand
GCCATGCGCCATGGCCAGCCGGGCCGGGCGATGCGCACAGCCTGCAGCCGGTCCGCTTCCGCCGCGCGCAGCCGCGACAGCTCAGGTGCCAGCGCCACGCCAACCAGGCGCAGCCGCGCCGCCGCCCCGGTCATGCCGCCAAATACCCGATTTCAAATGCGCCGATCACCCGAAAATGCTACCAGGGCTTAACCGCGCGGTGCAATGATCGTGATGATCTCGGCCCAGGAACAATCTTCATCCGCATCGTCCTGTGGCGCTGAATGGCTTCTGTGATGCGATGGCCAGTTGCGGATCCGCGCATCGGTTCTGGTAGAGAAAGACGTGGGGTGTTTTTGCCCCCCACCCCGAAAATTTTGTGCCTGTGCTGCTGGGATTTGCAATGGCCTCAGCCGCCTGCAACCTCACTCTTCAGCCGATACGGCACCACGCCGCGCGCGGCCGTGCCGGTATCCAGCGCCGCGCCCAGCGGCGGCACCGAGCGGTGGCGGCAATCGGTCCGCGAACAAGCCCGGCAGCCCGGGCCGATCGGCTCCGCCGCCTTGGCATTGCCGAGATCCAGCCCCGCCGCATACACTGTCTGCGCCGCATGGCGGGTCTCGCAGCCCAGCACCACCGCCACCGCGCGTGGCCGGGAGAGGTAAGACCCGCCGCCCCGCCCCACCGTGCGGGCGATGTTGAGATAGATCGCGTCATCCGGCGTGCGCGCCAGCTGCACCAGGATTTCGCCAGGATGCGAAAACGCCCGGTACACATTCCAGAGCGGGCACGGCCCGCCGAACTGCGCGAACTGAAAGCGCGTGGCGGAGGAGCGCTTGAGCACATTCCCGGCAATGTCGGTCTTGGCGAAAAAGAACGGGATCCCCGGCAGGTCCGGCCGCTGCAGGGTGGAAAGCCGGTGGCAGACCTGCTCGAAACTCGCCCCGAACTGGCGCTGCAGGCGCTGGATATCGTAGCGCGCCGTTCTGGCCGCATCGTGAAACCGGCCATAAGGCAGCACCAGCGCCCCGGCGAAATAATTCACCAGCGCCAGCCGCGCCAGGCCGTACGTCTCCTCGGCCGAAAACCGCACCCGGCGCAGCTCCGCCTCGATCGCCCGCTCCTGCTCCAGCCGGGCGATCACATGCGCCAGCCAGAACATCTCGCTCTCCGGCGCCGCCTCGGCGGCCAGATGCAGCGCCTTGGCACGGCGATTGAGCCGCCAGAACATCCCCTCCGCCAGCAGGCCGGGCGCCGCACTCACCGAAATCCCGTGGGCGTCGCGCAGATACCGGCGCAGATCCTCGCGCAACGTCAGCGGCGAAAACCCTTGCCCCTCGAACAGCGCCTCCGCCGCCCGGTCCAGCGCCTCGAAATGGTTGCGGCGGGACTGCACCCAGTCGCGCACCTCGTCATAGGGAAATAACGGCAGACTGGCCGGGGCGTGGGCCAGGGCGGCGCGCTGCGAGTCGTAGGCCCGGTAGAGGGTCGCGAACGCTTCCGCCAGATGCGGCGCGCCGCGCACCAGCGCCTCGATCTGCGCTGGCGCGCCGGGATGGGCGCGAAATAGCGGGTCGGCCAGATCCTCGCGCAATTGCTGCGCCAGCCTGGCATCCTCGCCATCCTGGAAATAGCTGCTTGGCAAATCCAGCCTGGCCGCCGCACGGGCCAGCAGCCGGGCGGTCAGCGGCCGCTGCTCCGCCTCGATCTGGTTGAGATAGCTGGGCGAAATCCCCAATTCCACGGCGAGCGCCCGCTGCGTCAGCCCGGCGCGCTCGCGGGCCTGGCGCAGCCTCGTCCCTGCGAAGATTTTTGGCGCTTTCATACGTTTAAATTTGCAAAATTAACAAAATCCGTCCAGCGCCTTCGCATCATTCCTCTGGACGCGTCGCACCCATAGGATATCTCCAACGCAAACGCCCAAGCCGCAGGAGAGAATGCGATGAACGATACCGCCACGCTGCCGAAGCCGAAGAAATCCGTCGCCCTGTCCGGCATCGCCGCCGGCAATACCGCGCTTTGCACCGTCGGGCGCACCGGCAATGACCTGCATTATCGCGGCTATGACATTCTGGATTTCGCCGAGGCGGCGGAATTCGAGGAAATCGCGCATCTGCTGGTCCATGGCACGCTGCCGAACAAGGCCGCGCTCGCCGCCTACAAAACCAAGCTGCGGGCGATGCGCGGCATCCCCGCTGCCGCCCGCGCGGTGCTGGAGCAGATCCCCGCCAGCGCGCATCCGATGGATGTGATGCGCTCTTACGTCTCCGTGCTCGGCACCATCCTGCCCGAGGCGCATGACCATAACCAGCCGGGGGCGAAGGACATCGCGGACCGGCTGATGGCTTCGCTCGGATCGGCGCTGCTCTATTGGTATCATTATTCCACCAACGGCAAACGCATCGAGGTCGAGACCGAGGATGACAGCATCGGCGGGCATTTCCTGCGGCTGCTGCATGGGCGTAGCCCCTCCAAGAGCTGGGTGCGGGCGATGCATACCTCGCTGATCCTCTATGCCGAGCATGAGTTCAACGCCTCCACCTTCACCGCGCGGGTCATCGCCGGCACCGGCTCGGATATGTATTCGGCGCTGACCGGCGGTATCGGCGCGCTGCGCGGCCCCAAACATGGCGGCGCCAATGAATTCGCCTTCGAGGTGCAGAAGCGCTACGCGACCCCGGACGAGGCGGAGGCTGATATCCGCGCGCGGATGGAGAAGAAGGAGGTCATTATCGGCTTCGGCCATCCGGTCTATACCATCGCCGACCCGCGGAATGTGGTGATCAAGCGTGTCGCCCGGCAGCTTTCGGAGGAGGCGGGCAGCACCGCCATGTTCGATATCGCGGCGCGGATTGAGGCGGTGATGATGGAGGCGAAGAAGATGTTCCCGAACCTGGATTGGTTCTCCGCTGTCTCCTATCACATGATGGGGGTGCCGACGCTGATGTTCACGCCGCTTTTCGTCATTGCCCGCACCGCCGGCTGGAGCGCGCATGTGATCGAGCAGCGGATTGATGGCAAGATCATCCGCCCTTCGGCCAACTATACCGGGCCGGAGAATCTGCCGTTCGTGAAGCTTGAGGATCGGTAGCAAAAGTTTTTTGGTGCCGCTTTTTTTCAAAAAAGCGGCGAAAGACCGTGACGTATGGCAACGCCACCGCCACCCCCACACATTTTGCAGCCCTTTTTGAAAAAAGGGCTGCACCCCAAAAACTTTTATAATTTTGGAGCGTGCCGCGATGACCTATTTGAGCGCTGAATCCTATTCCAACGTCCCCGCCGGCGAGCGTTTCCGCGCCCTGCTCGCCCGCCCCGGCATTCTCGGCATTCCCGGCACCCATAACGGCCTCGCCGCCCAGCAATCCAAAGACGCCGGCTTCGAGGCCGCCTATCTCTCCGGCGCCGCGATGACCGCCTCGATGGGCCTGCCCGATCTCGGCATCATCACCGTCGATGAAGTCTGCTTCTTCATCCGCCAGGTCGCCCGCGCCTCCGGCCTGCCGGTGCTGGTGGATGGCGATACCGGCTATGGCGAGGCGCTGAACGTCATGCACATGGTCCGCAGCTTCGAGGATGCCGGTGCCGCCGCGGTGCATCTGGAAGACCAGATCCTGCCAAAGAAATGCGGCCATCTGAACGACAAGAAAATCGCCCCGGCGCAGGATATGGCGGCGAAGATCGCCGCCGCCCGGCATGCGCGCCGGCATCTCTACATCATCGCCCGCACCGATGCCGCCGCCTCGGAGGGTATCGACGGCGCGGTGGCGCGGGCCAAACTCTATATGGAAGCCGGCGCCGATGCGATCTTCCCCGAGGCGCTGAACACCGAGGAGATGTTCCGCGAATTCGCGAGACGCATGCAGGGCACGCCTTTGCTCGCCAACATGACCGAATTCGGCCGCACCCCCTTCTATACCAAGGAACAGTTCGAGGATTTCGGCTATAAGATGGTGATCTGGCCGGTCACTTCGCTGCGCGTCGCCGCCCTGGCGCAGGAGAAGCTCTACAAGGCCATCGCCAAGGATGGCGGGGCGCAGAATTGCGTCGAGCAGATGCTCACCCGCAAGGATCTCTACGCCACCATCGATTATGCCGGGTTCGAGGCGCTGGATGCGACCATCGTGAAAACCATCATCCCCGAAGCCATGCCGCAATAGATGGCCCAGGCGGCATGGATACACTATATCCTCTCCATGCCGCACGATGCCGCCCCACCCCACGAGACCGAGATTGCCGCCCGGATCAAGGCCGCGGAGGCCACCTGCGCGCAGCACGGCACCCAGCTCACCGCCCTGCGGCGGGAGGTGCTGGAGCTGATCCTGCAGGCCAGCGCGCCGGTGACGGCCTATCAGCTGCTCGACCAGCTGAAGCCGATCCGCAAATCCGCGGTGCCGCCGACCATTTATCGCTCGCTGGAATTTCTGCTGGAAAACCGGCTGATCCACCGGATCGAGCGGCTGAACGCCTTCGTGCCCTGCGCCGAGGCGGACCATCATCATGACGACGCGCAGTTTCTGATCTGCAAACGTTGCGGCGCGGTGACGGAGATCGAGGATCACGCGGTCTCGCACGCCCTGGCCAGTGCCGCCGCGCGGCAGGGGTTTTCCATCAGCCGCGCCGTCATCGAAGTCGAAGGGCTGTGCGCCAACTGCGCCGAACAGCCGGCCTGAACCGGCGCTGTCAGGCCCGCGTCATCCGCGCCGCCAAATAAACCAAAGCCGCGCCCACCCCGGTGAAAAACCCTATCGGCCAGTCGCTGACATACGCCAACGCCAGCGAGACCGAGGACAGCCCCAGCGCCAAGCCCATCGAGAGCAGGAACGCCCCGCCCGGCCGGGCACAGAGCCGCGATGCCGCCGCCCCTGGCCCCAGCATCAGGCTGAACACCAGCAGCGCCCCGGTCACCGGCACCGCGAAGCCCGCCGCCAACGCCAGCAGCGCCAGGAACAGAAATTCCAACAGGGCCGGGTTGCCGCCTTGCACGCGGGTCAGCTCCGGGGAGAGGGCGGAGAGGCTGAGCGGGCGCATCGCCCCCCACAGCGCCACCGGCACACAGAGCCCGATGGCCCCCAGCACCGGCAGATCCGCCGGACCGAGCGCGAAGACCTGCCCGAATAGCAGCCCATAGACCGACCCGGCATAATGGCCGGACAGCGAGAGGAACAACGCCCCCAGCGCCAGCAGACCGGAGAGCAGCAAGGCGGTGGCGGAATCCCGCCGGGCGCGGCGCTGCATCAGCGCCAGCAGCCCGGCCCCGCCGAGCGCGAAGCCGCCCAACCCCAGCCAGAGCGGAAAGCCGAACAGGCTGGCCGCCGCCGCGCCTGGAAAGGCCGCCATCGGAAGCGAATGCGCGGCGAAGCCAGCGCGGCGGACCACCACGAAATATCCCGCCGCTCCGGCCGCCAGCGCCACCAGGCTGGTGGCCAGCCAGATTTCCGCCAGCCAGCTCATGCCCTGCGCCCCCAGCGCGCCGCCTCATGAAACAGAAACAGCAGCGCGACGATGAAGAAGCTCACCGGCCAGGTCCGCCCCGGGATCCAGCCATAAGAAGCATAAGCCAACACCACCCCGCCCCAGCAGGCGGCCAGCCCCAACCCCATCGAGAGCAGCACCGCCCGCAATGGCGAGCCGGCCAGCCGCAAGGCGCTCGCCGCCGGGCCGATCAGCAGGGCTGTGGCCAGAATCGCGCCGATGGTCATCGCCGCCAGCGTCACCCCCAGCGCCAGCAGCGCCAGAAATGCGAATCCGAGGGCACGCACCGGCAGCTTCGCCACAAGCGCCAGCTCGGCATCAAATGTGGCCAGCAGCAGCGGCCGAGCGATGAGCACCAGCCCCAGCAGGCACAGCCCCGCCAGCCCACTGGCCCAGAGCGCGGTGCCGGGCGGGGCGGAGAACATCGCCCCGAACATCACCGCCTGCGCCGCCCCGGAGGCTCCATGGCCAGTCAGGCAAAAATGCAGCAAAAGCGCCGTCACCCCCAACCCGGCGCCGAGCAAGATGCCCGCCGCCTCATCCCGCGCCGCCGCCCGCCGTGGCTGCAGCAGCTCCAGCGCCCCCACCCCGGCGATGCCGAACAGCAGAAACCCCAGCAGCGGCGAAATCCCGAACAAGAGCGCGCCCGCCCCGCCGGCAGAGCTGACATCAGCAAGCGCATGGCCGGCAAAAGCCTGGCCGCGCAGCACGGTGAATACCCCCAGCGCGCCGCAGAGCAGCCCGGCCGCCGCACTCAGCAGCAGCGCGGTCTGCACCGGCCCGCTTTGCAGAAACGCCATCATCTTACGGGATGGCCGTCACGTGCGCGGCCTCGCATTCCGCGCAGCACGCCTCGTCCTCCGGTTCGAACCCGCCTTGCCCGGCCACCACCAGCACCCGCCCATGCACGCGGATCACGTCGATATGGTAGCCATAGAGCTTCGAGAGCACTTCCGTGCGCACCACCTTCTCCACTGGCCCGCAGATCGCCCTGCCATTGGCGACATAAAGAATGCGGTCCATCACCGGCAACAGCGGGTTCATGTCATGCGCACAGAGCAGCACGCTCATCCGCCGCTCCCGGCAGAGCCGGCGCAGCAGCGCTACGATCTCGGCGGCGGCCTTGATGTCCAGATTGGCCAGCGGCTCGTCCAGCAGCAGCAATTCCGGCTGGCGCACCAGCGCATGGGCGATCAGCACACGCTGCTGCTGCCCGCCCGAAAGCCGGCCGATGCGCTGCTCGGCGAAGCCCTCCGCCTCCACCGCCTGCAAGGCGGCCGCCACCGCCGCGCGCCGGGCGCGCGAGGGCAGCGCGAAGCCGAATTTATGCCCATCCAGCCCCAGCGCCACGAAATCCTTCGCCCGCACCGGCAGATCCGGCTCCAGCACGATTTTCTGCGGCACATAGCCGATCCGCCCGCCGGCCTGGATCTGCCCGGAGGCGGGCAGCAGCCCCAGAATCGCGCGCAGCAGCGTGGTTTTGCCAGCACCGTTGGCGCCGATCAGCCCGCAGAAACTGCCCCGCGGCAGCGCGAAGCTGATATTGCGCAGCACCTCGCGCCCGCCATGGGCGACGGCCAGATCGGTAACTTCGAGTGCCGGCTGATCCACCAATGAGTCCTTGAATAAAAAACAAAAAGTTTTTTGGTGCCGCTTTTTTTCAAAAAAGCGGCAAAAACCGTGACGTGTGGCAACGCGATTGCCACCCCCCAGGCCTTCGTGGGGACTTTTTGAAAAAAGTCCCCACCCCTCCGACGGCCTTCCACCGCCGCTACGCAGCGGCGGAACCTTCGCCGCCTACGCCCCCCAAAAACTTTCGCTACTTCAGAGCGGGGCGTTGAAAGGTCAAGCCCTTACTTCGCGGCCAGCGCCCGATTCAGCGCCGTCGTCGCCTGCAGCATCCAGTCCTGGTAATGCTTGGCGCTGCTCGGCATCAGCTCATAGACCGGCACAATCTGCACCTGGTGCTGCCTGGCCAGCGCCAGCAGCGCCTCGGTCTGCGGGTCCGTCACCTGCTCATTATAGGCAAAGAGCTTCACCTTGTTGTCGCGCAGCAGCGCCTCTTCCGCCGCCACATCCTGCGGCGCCGGATCGGTATCGTTCATCACCGACAGCTCATAGGAAAACGGCGTCATGATCTTCAACCCGGCCTCCTGCAGCAGATCATCCGCCACCGGCTCCGTCACCGCCACCGGCGCGCCCGCATAATCCTCCTTCACCTTGGCGATCTCCGCCTTCCACGGCGCCAGCGCGGCATCGAAAGCTTTCAGATTGGCCTGATACTGCGCCTTGTGCGCCGGGTCCTTGGCCTCGAAAAACGCCGCCGCGGCGGCCGCCACGGCCGGCATCGTATCGGTGCGGTACCAGAGATGCGGGTTGGGCGTGCTATCGGGCAGCTTCAGCAGCGCCTGCGCGCTCAACAGCTTGGCATGGCCGCCCTTCAGCAGCTGCGCCGCCCAGGAATCGTAGCCCAGCCCGTTTTCCACCACCAGATCGGCCTTGCGGAACTGTGCGGCGATACGCGGCGTCGCCTCGAACTCATGCGGATCGGTGTTCGGATCGGACTGGATCGCGCTCACCTTTACATAAGGCCCGCCGATCTGCGCCAGCACGTCCGCATATTGATTTTCCAGCCCGACCGCATGCAGCACGGGCTGCGCCATCGCCAGATGCCCGGCCAGGCCAAAAACCAGCGCCAAACCGATACGATGAAACAGCATACGCCAACTCCCAAACGTCACGTCTGGGATTGATATATTATATCATCTCATTCGTCCAGCCTGTTTAGCGGGTCAGCGCCTCCAGCCGGGATTTGTCGAGAAACTGGATCCGCCGCGCCGAGATCAGCTTCACCACCCCGTCGCGCTCCAGCTGCGACAAGGTGCGGGAAATGGTCTCGATCGTCAGCCCGAGATAATCGGCGATATCCTGGCGCGAGGTCACCAGCTCCACCACCGGCCCCAGGGCGGGCAGGTCGAGCAGGAAATGCGCCAGCTTCTGCGGCGCGTTGCAGCGGCCGAGCAGCAGCGCATGGGTCTGGGCGCGCTGCAGCGCCTGCATGGCGTAATGATAAAGCTGCGCCGCTTCCTGCGGGTCGCTCTGCAGGGCCGGCTGGCGCAGCGCCACCAGCGTGCAGTCGCTCACCGCTTCGGCACAGAGCGTGTGCACGCCGTTCAGCTCGAAGCCAAACACATCGCCCGGCCGGTAGAAGGCATCGATATGCCGGCGCCCATCCGCCTGGAAGGCGCAGGCCCGCACCAGCCCGGAGACGACCCGGTACATGCAGCGCGCCGCATCACCCTGGCTGAAGACACTCGCCTCCGCCGCCACATGCAGAACCGGGGCGGCGTGCTGCGGGGCCGGACGGCCCGGCACCATCGGTGGGACCCGAAATTGCGGCGCTTGCGACCTCATTATGGTGACTGACATTTTGCGATCCCCTCAAAGACAGAGGGATCTAGCGCCGCGCCGCGCCGCCTCGCTATCCGGTTTGTTCCTTAAGGGATTCTACGTAGTCCCGCCGCCCCGGCACGCAGGCGACGATGGTCTCCACCAGCACATCGCCCTGCACCGGGGTTTCCAGCACCAGCCACACCCCGGCCGCCCGGGCCTGCGCCTGCATCTGCGGCGAGAGAGACGGCGCCAGCAGCAGCACCCTGGCCGCCACGCCCGCCTGGCGCACCAAGGCGGCCAGGGCGCAGCCATCCAGCTGCGGCGGCGCATGGCGCAGCACCAGACAGACGGCGAGGGACAGATCCCGCCGCGCCAGCAACGCGCTCCCACTGGCGCAGAGCCCGACCTCCACCCCTTCCAGCGCCAGCGCGAAACGCAAGGCCTGGCCCACCGGCTCCTCATCCGAATGCACCAGCACCAGCGGCCGTGACTCGGCCATATGCTCCCAACCCCTCTTCAACGCTGCGCTGCCGCCTCAACAGGCATTTTCGCCCTCACCTTGTCCGCCCCGCCCGGCATCTGCCTTGATACACCGCAACTTCACGACGTTTTGAACCGCAAACAGGTGATTGCGCTGTGATTTTAATCGGGTAATGTCATTGAAACCGCATCCCGGCAGGCGGGCCGGGGCGGTCTGTCAAACATGGGAGACAACATGAAAAAATTCCTCGCGCCGGCCATTGCCGCCGCCTGTCTGCTCGCCGGCCTGGCGCCCGTGGCCGCCTCGGCCAAGGACTTCAAGGAAATCAAGTTCGGCGTCGACGCCACCTACCCGCCCTTCGAGAGCCTCTCCTCCTCGGGCCAGTTCCAGGGTTTCGACATCGATCTCGGCAACGCCATCTGCGCCGAGCTGAAGGTGAAATGCGTGTTCGTGAGCCAGTCCTTCGACGGCATCATCCCGGCGCTGGAAGCCCGCAAGTTCGACGCGATCCTGTCCTCGATGACCGTCACCCCGGAGCGCGCCAAGCAGGTCGCCTTCTCCTCCGAGATGTATGACGAGCCGACCAGCCTGATCGCCAAGAAGGGCTCCGGCCTGCAACCGACCGCGGCGAGCCTGAAGGGCAAGACCGTCGGCGTCGAGGCCGGCACCATCCAGGAGACCTATGCCAAGACCTACTGGCAGCCGAACGGCGTCAACGTCGTCTCCTATCAGGGCCAGGATCAGGTCTATGCCGATCTGCTCTCCGGCCGTCTGGATGCCTCTCTGCAGGATAGCGTCGAGGCCGATTACGGCTTCCTGAAGACCCCGAAGGGCGCTGATTACGCGCTGGCCGGCAATGTCACCTCCGATCCGAAGGACGTGCTGGGCTCCTACATCGCCATCGGCGTGCGCAAGGACGAGCCGGCGCTGCTGAAGAAGATCGACTGGGCGATCGCGCAGATCCACAAGAACGGCACCTACAAGAAGCTGCAGGCGAAGTATTTCAACTTCAGCATCTACAACGCCGCCGCCGCCAAGCAGGCGCCCTGATTCTCAAGACCATCCGGCCCCGGCATCTTTGCGCCGGGGCCGGCTTTCGCTACAGGGCTGGAGCATGTTCAATCTCGGTGGCTACGGGCCGCAACTTCTCGCCGGCACCATCACGACGATCGAGCTCTCATTGCTCTCGCTCGTGGTCTCTTTCCTGCTCGGCCTCATCGGCGCCTCGGCGAAGCTCTCCAGGAACCGCACCGCCCGGACCCTGGCCACGCTCTACACCACCCTGATCCGCGGCGTGCCCGACCTGGTGCTGATGCTGCTGATTTTCTATTCGCTGCAGATCTGGATCAACGATCTCACCGACTGGATCGATAATCTGCAAAACGCGGTGGATCTGGAATTCAATCTCGACCCGTTCACCAGCGGCGTCATCACGCTGGGCTTCATCTATGGCGCCTATTTCACCGAAACCTTTCGCGGCGCCTTCATGGCGGTGCCCAAGGGCCAGTTGGAAGCCGCGCGGGCGTTCGGCATGCGCCCCTTCCTGGTCTTTCGCCGGGTGCTGTTCCCGCAGATGATGCGCTACGCCCTGCCCGGCCTTGGCAATAACTGGCAGGTGATCCTGAAAGCCACCGCCCTGGTCTCGATCATCGGCCTCACCGATGTGGTGAAAATCGCCCAGCAGGCCGGCGAGGCCACCTTCGAAACCTTCTACTTCATCAGCATCGCCGGGGCGGTCTATCTGGTGCTCACCATCATCTCCAACGGCGTGCTGCTGCTGCTGGAGCGCAAATACATGATCGGCGTGCGCAAGGCGGTGCTATGATCTATATTCTCCAGCATTACGGCCTGGCGCTGCTGGTCTCCGACGGCTACCAGATGACCGGCGTGGCGATGACGTTGTGGCTGCTGATCATCTCATGCGCCATCGGCTTCTGCCTGGCGCTGCCCCTGGCGATCGCGCGCAATTCCAAAAATCCGCTGATCTGGGGCCCGGTCTGGCTCTATGGCTTCATCTTTCGCGGCACCCCGCTCTATGTCCAGCTGCTGCTGATCTATACCGGCATTTATGGGCTGC
Source organism: Acidocella sp. MX-AZ02 (assembly GCF_000306035.1). Lineage (NCBI taxonomy): Bacteria > Pseudomonadati > Pseudomonadota > Alphaproteobacteria > Acetobacterales > Acidocellaceae > Acidocella > Acidocella sp. MX-AZ02. Next base: position 512,533 of record NZ_JH976208.1, on the reverse strand, counting down.
ATTTCGTCCATGACACGCCGCCGCTGGCGCATTTCTTCCGCTCCGCGCTGAACTGCACCCTGCTCTCCTTCGCGCTGAATACCGGCGCCTACACGACCGAGATTTTCTACGGTGCCATCCGTGACACCGCCTTTGGCGAGGTCGAGGCCGGGCGCGCCTATGGCATGTCGCGCGCCACACTCTACCGGCGCATCATCATCCCCTCCGCGCTGCGCCGCGCCTTGCCGATGTACAGCAATGAGGTGATCCTGATGCTGCACGCCACCACCTTGGCCTTTACCGCCACGGTGCCGGACATTCTGAAAGTGGCCAATGACGCTTATACCGCCACCTACGCGCCGTTCGATGCGTTCGGGCTGGCGGCGATGATCTATCTCTGCATTTCCTTCACCCTGATCTTCTGCTTCCGCCGGGCAGAGCGGCATTTCCTGGCGCATCTGGGCACTTAAAGCCCTTTAAAATGATCAAAAGTTTTTGGGGGTGCGGGGACTTTTTTCAAAAAGTCCCCACAAACGTCTGGGGTGGAGGCACCGGCGTCGCCTCCACCCCAGACGTTTTCGCCGCCTTTTTTTGGACAAAAGGCGGCACCCAAAAAACTTTTACAACTTTTTTCAGCGGGCTGTTTCAGGCACCGCCTTCGGTTGTGTTTCGCTGCCGGCCCGGGTTAGAGTGGCTGCACAACAACGCCACCAGGGGAGCATGAAGACCAAGCCCTCCACCCATGCCCCGGCAGACGCCGCCTGGCTGGACCGCGAAGCGCATCTGCGCTCCATCCTGGAGACCGTGCCCGACGCCATGGTGGTGATCGACGGGCAGGGCGACATCATCTCTTTCTCCGCCGCCGCCGAAAAGCTCTTCGGCTACCAGGAGGCCGAGCTCACCGGCCGCAATGTCAGCCTGCTGATGCCCTCCCCCTATCGCGAGCAGCATGACCAATATCTCTCCCGCTACCTCACCACCGGCGAGAAACGCATCATCGGCGCCTCACGCGTGGTAATGGGCCAGCGCCGCGATGCCACCACCTTCCCGATGGAGCTCTATATCGGCGAGGCGGCGATGGGGGCGCGGCGCGTCTTCACCGGCTTCGTGCGCGACCTCACCGAGCGCCAGGAAACCCAGGCAAGGCTGCATGAGCTGCAATCCGAGCTCGCCCATATGTCGCGCTTCACCGCCATGGGCGAGATGGCCTCCACCCTGGCGCATGAGCTGAACCAACCGCTCACCGCCATCGCCACCTATCTCAGCGGCTGCAAACGCCTGCTGGCGCGCGGCGCTGCCGACCCGGCGCTGCTGCAGGACGGCATCGAGCGCGCCGCCGAGCAGGCGCTGCGGGCCGGGCAGATTATCCGCCGCCTGCGCGACTTCGTCACCCGCGGCGCCACCGAGCGCCAGCGCGAAACCCTGCCCAAGCTGATCGAGGAAGCCAGCGCCCTGGCGCTGATCGGGGCGCGCGAAAGCGGGGTGCATGTCGGCTTCAGCTTCCATCCGGACTGCCCCGTCGTCATCGCCGACAAGGTGCAGATCCAGCAGGTGCTGGTGAACCTGATCCGCAACGCGATGGAGGCGATGCAGGGCAGTGAAGTCAAAACCCTGCAGATCGAGACCGCCCCGCTGCCCGATGGGATGGTGCGCATCTCAGTCGCCGATACCGGCCCCGGCATCGCCCCGGAGGTCGCGGCCCAGCTCTTCCAGCCTTTCGTTACCACCAAGGCGAGCGGCATGGGGGTGGGGCTTTCGGTCTCGCGCACCATCATCGAGGCGCATGGTGGCAAGCTCTGGGCAGAGCCGCGCCCCGGCGGCGGCACCCTCTTCGCCTTCACCTTGTGCACCGCATGAGCACCAACATCGTCCATCTCATCGATGATGACGAGGCGGTGCGCGCCGCTCTGGTGTTTCTGCTGGCCAGCGCCGGCCACAGCGTGCGCGCCTACGACTCGGCCAGCGCCTTCCTGGACAGCCCCGTCCCGCTCGCCCCGGGCTGCATCGTCACCGATGTAAGGATGCCGGGTTTGAGCGGGCTGGATCTGCAACGCACCCTCACCGAACGGCGGATCTTCCTGCCGGTCATCGTCATCACCGGCCATGGCGACGTGCCGCTGGCGGTGGCGGCGATGAAGAACGGGGCGGTGGATTTCATCGAGAAGCCCTTCTCGGACGACACCCTGCTGGCGGCGGTGGAGGAAGGCTTCGCCCGCCAGGCCCGCGCCCTGGCCGGCGCGGCGGATGCCGAGGCCATCCTCGCCCGGCTGCGCCGCCTCACCCCGCGCGAGGCGGAGGTGCTGGACGGGCTGGTGCAGGGGCTGCCGAATAAGAGCATCGCCTATGACCTCAAGATCAGCGCCCGCACGGTGGAAATCCACCGCGCCAACCTGATGGAGAAGATGCAGGCCGGCAGCCTGCCGGATCTGGTCCGCATGGTGCTCACCGCCCGCGCCGCACCCTGACCGCCCCCGCTAGAGCAACATCCGATCAAACGGACTCGTTTGATCGGATAAAGTTGCTCGCTCGAACAAAAAGCGAGAGCGTGTTCCGTGCACCAACGTGAACGGAATACG
>NZ_JH976208.1:486990-509878 GCF_000306035.1 Acidocella sp. MX-AZ02 | reverse complement strand
TAGCGTGGTTTTTCCGCCCCCCATCGCCGCCCAGGCTTGACTCTGGGGCTTGAGGGGCGCACAGGCTCGGCCCTGGAAAAAACCGTCGTGCTGCGAGTGTTCGCACCACGGCGCGTTTTGCGTTGCGTGGGCTGGCGGCATCTGATGTGCCCGAGCCCGGCGGGGCGCGCAAGGAGTGGAGTTTGACCTGATGTTCGACAATCTGTCGGGCAAGTTCAGTGATATTTTCGACAGGCTCCGCCGTCGCGGGGCGCTGTCGGAATCTGACGTCACCGAGGCGCTGCGCGAAATCCGTCTGGCGCTGCTGGATGCGGACGTGGCGCTGCCGGTGGTCAAGGATTTCGTGGCCAAGGTGCGCGAGCAGGCGGTGGGCGCGGAAGTGCTGCGCTCGGTCACGCCGGGGCAGATGGTCGTCAAGATCGTCAATGACGCGCTGATCGAGGCGCTGGGCGGGCTGCCCGCCCCGCTGAACCTGCTGGCCCCCGCCCCGCTGCCGATCCTGATGGTGGGTCTGCAGGGCTCCGGCAAGACCACCACCTCCGGCAAGATCGCGCTCCGCCTGCGCACCCGCGAGCGCAAGAAGGTACTGCTGGCCAGCCTGGATACGCAGCGCCCGGCCGCGCAATTGCAGCTGGAACAGCTCGCCCAGCGGGCCGAGGTGACCAGCCTGCCGATCATCGCCGGGCAGACGCCGTTGCAGATCGCCAACCGCGCCATGGATACGGCACGGCGCGAATCCTACGATGTGGTGATCCTGGATACGGCCGGGCGCCTGTCCATCGACCTGGCGTTGATGGAGGAGGTGAAGGCGATCCGCGCTGCGGTGAACCCGGTGGAGACGCTGCTGGTCGTGGACGCGATGACCGGCCAGGACGCGGTGACCACCGCGACCGCCTTCAACGAAGCGGTGAGCATTACCGGCATCGTGATGACGCGGCTGGATGGCGATGCGCGCGGCGGTGCGGCGCTGTCCATGCGCGCGGTCACCGGCGCGCCGATCAAGCTGATCGGCCAGGGCGAGAAGCTGGATGCGCTGGATGAATTCAACCCGGAGCGGATCGCCGGGCGGATTCTCGGCATGGGCGATATTGTCGGGCTGGTCGAGAAGGCCGCCGAGACGATCGACAAGGCCGAGGCCGAGAAGCTCGCCAAGCGGATGGCGAAGGGCAAGTTCGATCTGGACGATTATGCCTCGCAGCTGAAGCAGATTTCCAAGATGGGCTCGATGTCCGGGATTCTTGGGCTGCTGCCCGGCATGGGCAAAATGAAGCAACAGATCGCCGATGCGAATCTCGACCAGACGGTGTTCAAGCGCCACCTCGCCATCATCGGCTCGATGACGGCGGCCGAGCGCCGGGCGCCGGATATCATGAAGGCCAGCCGCAAGAAGCGCGTGGCGGCCGGCTCCGGCACCTCGGTGCAGGAGGTGAACAAGCTGCTGAAGCAGTTCGACGATATGTCGACCATGATGAAGCGGATGAACAAGATGGGTGGGCCTGAGGCGATGATGCGCCAGATGCAGGCCGCCATGGGCGGCGCCAAGGGCGGCCGCAAACCCTTTTAACGTTTACGATGAAACCAAGGAGTCTCTATGTCTGTTAAAATCCGCCTCTCCCGCGCCGGCGCCAAGAAGCGCCCGTTCTACCATATCGTGATCGCCGATGCGAACGCGCCGCGCGACGGCAAGTTCATCGAGCGCGTCGGCACCTACAACCCGATGCTGCCGGCCGAGCATGCCGAGCGCGTGCTGCTGAAGACCGAGCGCCTGCAGTACTGGCTCTCCAATGGCGCCCAGGCGACCGACCGCGTCGCCCGCTTCCTGGCCAAGGCCGAGCTGATCAAGGCCCCTGTTTATGCCGAGCAGCCGAAGCAGTCCGCGCCGAAGAAGAAGGCCCAGGAGCGCGCCGCCGCCAAGGCCAAGGCCGAAGCCGCCGCTTGAGCTTTTGAGGGCATAGACAGAGGCATAGTGTGGAAGACCGGCTGATCCTGATGGGCGTGATTGGCAAGCCGCATGGCGTGCGCGGGCAAGTGCGCGTGCACGCTTACGGGGAGGAGCCCGATCTCCTCAGCCAGCATGTGCTTGTCGACGCCAAGGGCCGGCATTTCGCGCTCGACTGGGCGCATGACAATGTCGCCTGGATCAGCACGGTCGAAGGTTCCACCCGCACCCGCATCACCGACCGTGACATTGCCGCGCGCCTGACCAATGTCGAGCTGTTCCTGCCCCGCTCCGTTTTGCCGGAGACCGAGGAGGAGGAGTTCTACCTGGCCGATCTGATCGGGCTCAATGCCCAGGATGAGCAAGGCCAGGTGCTGGGCAAGATCGGCAATGTGCTGGATTACGGTGCCGGTGCGAGCCTGGAGCTGACCCCCGGCGGATTGCTGATCCCCTTCACCCGGGCCTGCGTGCCGGTGGTGAAGCTGGCCGATGGCTATGTGGTGGTGAACCCGCCGCTAGAGATCGAGGCCAAGGACGACACGGCCAACACCGAGGAGCCCAGCCTATGAACTGGCGCGCCGATGTGCTGACCCTGTTTCCCGCCATGTTCCCCGGCACGCTGGGCGAGTCCCTCGCCGGGCGGGCGCTGGAAGCCGGCACCTGGAGCCTGCAGGCCACGGATATCCGTGAATTCGGGCTGGGCCGCCACCGTGCGGTGGACGACACACCCTTCGGCGGCGGTGCCGGCATGGTGCTGCGCCCGGATGTGGTGGATGCCGCCATCTCCAGCGTCGCGGATGACCGCCCGCTGATCTTCTTCACCCCGCGCGGCGCGCCTCTCACCCAGGCGAAGGTGCGCGAGCTGGCGGACGGACCGGGTGTGATCCTGGTCTGCGGCCGGTTCGAGGGGATCGACCAGCGCGTGATCGAGGCACGCGGGGGCGAGGAGATCAGCATCGGAGACTATGTGCTCTCCGGGGGCGAGCTGCCGGCTCTGGTGTTGCTGGATGCGGTAGTCCGCCTGCTGCCCGGCGTCATGGGCCATGCGGAAAGCGGCACGGAGGAGAGTTTTTCTCAGAAGCTGCTGGAATACCCGCATTTCACCCGCCCCGCCGAATGGGACGGCCGCGCGGTGCCAGAGGTGCTCACCTCCGGCAACCATGCCGCCATCGCCAGCTGGCGGCAGGACCAGGCCATCGCCATCACCAAAACCCGCCGACCCGACCTCTATGCCCAATTTGTTGCAACCGGTGCGCCAGCACCCTAAACACCCGTTTCGAGAAGGACCTAACCCATGAACATCATCCAGACCCTCGAGGCTGAGCAGATCGCGAAGCTGACCGAGACCAAGACCATCCCGGCCTTCGCCCCCGGCGACACGCTGCGCGTGAACGTGACCGTGAAGGAAGGCGAGCGCTCCCGTATCCAGGCCTTCGAAGGCCTGTGCATCGCCCGCTCCAACCGTGGCCTGAACTCCTCCTTCACCGTCCGTAAGATCTCCTACGGCGAAGGCGTGGAGCGCGTGTTCCCGCTCTATGCCCCGATCATCGCGGAGATCAACGTGATCCGCCGCGGCGACGTACGCCGCGCCAAGCTCTACTACCTGCGCGGCCGCCGCGGTAAGTCCGCTCGCATCGCCGAGAAGGCCCGCGAGGTCACCACGACCGAGGCCGCTCAGTAAGGAAGACCGCAGGGGGTTTCACCCCCTGCACCCCCACCAAGGGCCGGAAGGCCCTTGGAACCCACCCGGGTCTGGGAAAGGGAGGGCCGATCCACCATCTAGCGTGGAGAGGGCTTTTGCCGGCCCTCCCTTTCCCAGACCCGAATTTATGGGATCAAAGGGCCTCTCGGCCCTTTGCGGGGGTCCAGGGGGCAGCTGCCCCCTGGGCTTTCTTACTTTGAGGAGGCCTGAAGACGATGCCGCGGACGTTGTTTGACAAGATTTGGGATGCCCATGTGGTGGATCGGCTGGAGGACGGCACGTGCGTTCTCTATATCGACCGCCATCTCGTTCATGAGGTAACCAGCCCGCAGGCATTTGAGGGGCTTCGCATGGCGGGCCGCAAGGTTCGCCGGGTGGAGAACACCATCGCCGTCGTCGACCATAACGTGCCGACGAGTGCTGAGCGTCTGACCGAAGTGAACGAGCCCGAGAGCGCGCTGCAGATTGCGACGCTGGAGCAGAACGTCAAGGATTTCGGGGTGACGTACTTCCCGATGTCGGACGTGCGGCAGGGCATTGTGCATGTGATCGGGCCGGAGCAGGGCATTTCGCTGCCGGGCATGACGATTGTGTGCGGCGACAGCCACACCTCCACCCATGGCGCGATGGGCGCGCTGGCCTTTGGCATCGGCACCTCGGAGGTGGAGCATGTGCTCGCCACCCAGACGCTGCTGCAGAAGCCGGCGAAGAACATGCTGATCCGCGTGGATGGCAAGCTGCCGGAGGGCTGCTCGGGCAAGGACATCATGCTGGCGGTGATCGGCAAGATCGGCACCGGCGGCGGCACCGGCTATGTGATGGAGTTCGCGGGTGAGGCCATCCGCGCGCTAGACATGGCGGGGCGTTTGTCCATGTGCAACATGTCCATCGAGGGCGGCGCGCGCGCCGGGCTGGTGGCGCCGGATGAGGTGACCTTTGAATATATCAAGGGCCGGCCGTTCGCGCCGAAGGGGGCGGATTTCGACGCCGCCGTGGCCTATTGGAAGACCCTGCCGAGCGATGAGGGCGCGCATTACGACAAGATCGTCGAGCTGCGGGCCGAAGATATCATTCCGCAGGTCACCTGGGGCACCAGCCCGGAGACCGTCATTCCCGTCACCGGCAGCGTGCCGAACCCGGCGGATGAGCCGGACGCGGCCAAGCGCGCCCAGATGGAGCGGATGCTGAGCTATATGGGGCTAGAGGCCGGGCAGAAGATCGAAGGCACCAAAATTGACGTGGTGTTCATCGGCTCCTGCACCAATTCGCGCATCGAGGATCTGCGCTCGGCCGCCCATGTGGCCAAGGGCCGGCATGTGGCGCCGGGCGTGCGGGTGCTGGTGGTGCCGGGCTCCGGCCTGGTGAAGCAGCAGGCTGAGGAAGAAGGTCTGGCGAGGATCTTCACCGAGGCCGGGTTTGAGTGGCGCGAGGCCGGGTGCTCGATGTGCCTGGGCATGAACCCGGACAAGCTGACGCCAGGCCAGCGCTGCGCCTCCACCTCCAACCGTAATTTCGAGGGCCGCCAGGGGCCGGGCGGGCGCACCCACCTGCTCTCCCCGGCCATGGCCGCCGCCGCCGCCGTGACCGGCGTGATCACCGATGTCCGGGAGCTGATCTGATGGATAAGTTCACCACCCTCACCGCGATCGCCGCGCCGCTGAACATCGATAATATCGATACCGACAAGATCATCCCGGCGCGGTTTTTGAAGACCATCAAACGCACCGGGCTTGGCAAGAGCGTGTTCGCTGACATGCGCTATAATGCCGACGGCTCGGACAAGGCCGATTTCGTGCTCAACCAGGAGCCTTATCGCAAGGCGCAGATCCTGGTGGCGGGCGATAATTTCGGCTGCGGCTCCTCGCGCGAGCATGCCCCCTGGGCGCTGCTGGATTTCGGCATTCGCTGCATCATCGCGCCCAGCTTCGCGGATATCTTCTTCAATAACAGCTTCAAGAACGGCATCCTGCCGATCGCGCTGCCGGAAGAGATCTGCGCGAAGCTGCGCGAGGACGCGGCGATGGGCGGCAATGCCCGTCTGACCGTGGACCTTGAGCGGCAAATGGTGGTGCGCCCGAATGGCGAGGAGATCCCCTTCCAGGTGGACCCGTTCCGCAAACATTGCCTGCTTGGCGGGCTCGACGATATCGGGCTGACGCTGGAACACGCGGCCGCGATCGATTCCTATGAGTCGAAAATCCCGGCCTGGACGCCGAAAATTCAGGGAGCGTAATCATGGTTGCCAATAAGAGTGTGCTGCTGATGCCGGGCGACGGCATCGGCCCCGAAGTGATGGCCCAGGCCAAACGCGTGCTGGGCTGGCTGCAGGAGAGCAAGCGCGCCAGCTTCGCCATCACCGAGGAGCTGGTGGGTGGCGCCTCCATCGACGCGCATGGCGTGCCGCTGACCGATGCCGCGCTGGCCGCGGCCAAGGGCGTGGATGCGGTGCTGTTCGGCTCCGTCGGCGGCCCGAAATGGGACAAGGTGCCATTTGACATCCGCCCTGAGGCCGGGCTGTTGAAGCTGCGCGCCGAGCTGCAGGTGTTTGCCAATCTGCGCCCGGCGAAAGTGTTCGACGCGCTGGTGGATGCCTCCTCGCTCAAACCAGATCTGGTGCGCGGGCTGGATATCATGATCGTGCGTGAAGCCACGGGCGGGGTGTATTTCGGCGAGCCGCGCGGCATTGAGACGCTGCCGGACGGCACCCAGCGCGGCATCAATACCGAGGTGTACACCACAGGCGAGATCCAGCGTGTCGGCCGGGTGGCCTTTGAGCTGGCCCGCAAGCGGCAGAATCGCGTGTGCAGCGTGGAGAAGGCCAATGTGATGGAATCCGGCCTGCTCTGGCGCCAGGTGATGACCAAGCTGCAGCAGGACGAATTCCCGGATGTGGCGCTGAGCCACATGTATGCCGATAATTGCGCGATGCAGTTGGCGAAGAACCCGAAGCAGTTCGATGTCATCGTCACCGGCAATCTGTTCGGGGATCTGCTGTCTGACCTCGCGGCGATGCTCACCGGCTCGCTGGGGCTGCTGCCCTCCGCGACTCTGGGCGCCAAGGACGCCACCGGCCGCCTGCCGGGCTTCTACGAGCCGATCCACGGCTCCGCCCCGGACATTGCCGGTCAGGCCAAGGCGAACCCTCTGGCGCAGGTGCTGAGCCTGGCGATGATGCTGCGCTACTCTTTCGACATGGACGAGGATGCCGCCGCCATTGAGGCCGCGGTGGAGCGCGTTCTGGCCAAGGCCGGCCGCACGCCTGACATCGCCGCTCCCGGCCGCGCCGTCCTTTCCACAGCGGAAATGGGGGATGCGCTGCTCGCAGAGCTGCAGGCGATTTAATTTTAAGGTGGGGGTTGCCTGCGCAAGACGCTTCGGTTACACCCCGCCCACCGCGCGCTCGTAGCTCAGCTGGATAGAGCATCAGACTACGAATCTGAGGGTCAGGAGTTCGAATCTCTTCGGGCGCGCCAACTAATTCCTTGAAAATAAAGCGAAAGCGGGTCGGTCCTGGCGCACCGGCCCGCTGGCGTTTTGGCGCCGCCCACCACTATCCCCTCAACGGTCGCGGAACGCCGCAGTTCGCCCGGTGGGAAGCTGCGGCGGCGCCGGCATGCGCGCCGGAGCGTCAGGCCAATTCCGCCCCGACCATCCGACCCACGCCGGCGAGGATGGGCGGCAGGATTTCCGGCTTCGGGTGTCCGCCCTGGGTGTAGGCGCAGATGACGATCGGCCTGTCCGGGGCTGGCCACGCCACCGCGATGTCGCCCAGCGCGTCCTTGCCGTTGTTGCCCGTCTTGTCCGCCACCTCCCAGCCCTTGGGCAGGCCGGCGCGCAGCAGCGCCCCGCCGGTCTGGCAGTTCAGCATCCAGCCTGTGAGCCGCGCGCGCGAGGTCGGGGAGAGCGCATCGCCCAGCAGGAAGCGCTGGAGGTCTCCCGCCATGGCGGCGGGCGTGGTCGTGTCCCGCGGGTCGCCCGGCGGCGAGAAATTCAGGCGCGGCTCGGTGTGGTCGAGGCGCGTCACTTCATCGCCCTCTCCCCGCCAGAAGCGGGTCAGCGCGGCCGGGCCGCCAACGCTCATCAGGAGCAGATCCGCGCAGGTATTATCGCTGACCTCGATGGCGGCCTGGCACATGGCCTCGACCGTCATGCCGCCCTCGGCAAGATGAAGCCGCGCAACCGGCGCGTAGTTGGAGATCTGCGCCACGCCGTAGTGGACGAAGCGGCCGAGCTGCTCATCGCCCTTGTCCACGCGCGAAAGCACGCAGGCCACCAGCGACATCTTGAAGGTGCTGCACATCACGAAGCGCTCGTCAGCCCGCCAGGACAATGTCCGCCCGGTGGCGAGGTTGCGGGCGTGGACGCCGATGCGCCCGCCGGTCTTGCGTTCGCTCTCCGCCAGGAAACTGGTCGCCTCATCCGCCTGGGCGGATGAGGCATAGAGCGCGGGCAGAGCCGCGAGGAGCATACGGCGAGGCATCTTCATGCCGAGATGCCTTCCAGTCCGGCGCACCGCTTGGCCGACGGCTTGCAGCGAACACCGCCGCTCGGTTCAAATGTCATTACGCTCTCTTCCTCTTCCGCCCCGCCGGCAGCGAGGGCGGCGCCCCGCCACCCGGGCCGGGGTCGGCGAACAGCGCCGCGATCTCCACCCCCAGCGCCGCCGCGATCTTCTCCAGCACCGTCAAAGTCGGGTTCTCAAGGCGCCGCTCGATCCGGCTCATGTAGGTCCGGTCCACGCCGGCGTCGACCGCGAACGCCTCCTGCGACACCCCGCGCTCGACGCGAAGCCGCCTGATGTTCACCGCCACTCTCTCCCGCGCGTCCATGGTCGGGCGACCACATATTGCGAAGGCCTATTATTCCACGCATAATGGACCCATGATTGTGAAGATCGGGACAGGTTCGGGGTGGGCGCGCGGGTGCCGCGGGCCGGCGTGATCCCGCCGGCGGCCCTGCTGGTCGGGATCACCTGCCTCGGGGTGATGATGGCCCTGATGCCGGCCAACAGGCTGCTCACCCTGCTGGGCCTGCGGCGCTGGCGGCTGGCCGCGCTGTTCATCCCCCTGGCCGGGCCGTTCGTCTTCATGTGGCTGGTGGCGTTCCCGGGCAGGGCTGCATGTGCGCCTGCGGAAGCCGTGCCGCGGGAGCCGGGCTGAGGTCTCAACCACCACGTTGAATTACCTCATCCAATTATGACCAATCGACGAGGTGATTGTCGGAACGATTAGCCTCAGCTAGTGATTGCACATAGATACCCACGTCCTCCAAAGCTGTAGTGGATACCAAAATTGGTGCAAAAGCGCGTACTCATCACCGACGTCGACAATACCTTGCTGGACTGGCAGGACCTTTGGTATCAGACCTTTTCGGCAATGATTGCGAAAGTGATCGAGATATCTGGTGTCGACCCTGAAATGCTCTATGCGCAGTGCAGTGTCATTCACCAAAAGTATGGCACTAGCGAGTACTCGCGGTTACTTGGCGAATTGCCCTGCTTGCGAGAATTGTACGGCAGCAACGTTCTAGCTGTCATGGCACCTGCTATTGACGCGTTTCGTGAAGCTCGGCGGCGCGCTTTACAACTCTACCCAACCGTTGAGGATACACTAAAAATCTTAAAGACTTCGGGCGTACCTATTGTCGCTTTCACGGAGTCCAAAGCTTTCTACACCAACTACCGCTTCCGCAAGCTAGGCCTAGATGGTCTGGTTGACTATCTATACTCTCCGGAAGATCACAGCATGCCAGAGGACACTTCTGACACTAGGTATTATGAACCCGAAAGCTACACATTTAAGCACACGATCCATCGCTACACTCCCGAAGGAGAGCTGAAGCCGAATCCTGACATTTTACTCCAGATTATTTCTGACTTGTCTGTGTCCATCGACGAAGTTGTGTATGTCGGAGACAATATTCTCAAGGACGTTCTCATGGCTCAACAGGCTGGCGTGGCTGATGTCCACGCGCGCTATGGCGCAAGCCAACACAAACCCGAATACGAATTGCTGCGGAAGGTCACGCATTGGACCCCTGAAATGGTCGAGCGTGAACGCAATGCCTTGAAACTTGGGGAGGTGGTGCCGACCCATGTTCTAGATAAGAACTTTGCACAAATTCTTAAACTATTTGAAGCACCCTGATGGCCGATTCCGATACACCATCGCCGCTAGCAGCGGGCCAAATTGAAATCTGGAAAAAGATCGTCGACGTACAGCAGCACTTCAACGACCTTGAACTGCGTATCCGCAACTTCGCCCTGATTATCACGGGCGCTTTCCTTGGCATGGGGGGATATGCGATTACAAATGGCGGCATCATCAAGATCTTCGGGATCGGAATATCTATTGCCGGACTTGTTGTCTTTTCTGCCATCCTCCCGCTACTCGCATTCTATTTCATGGACAGACTATGGTACCATCGCTTATTGCAAGGCTCGGTTCAGGCCGGCATTGACGCAGAAACTGCTCTTAAAGACCTTGGCTATAAAGTGGATCTCGGGTCAGAAATCTCGGCCAAGAGTCCATTCAAGCTATGGGTGTTCAAGGCCAAAATCCGTTCTGGACGCAAGATGGACATTTTCTACTGCACATTAATTATTGCGTTGCTAGTCGTCGCTTGCGTCGTCGGCTTTGGGCTTCGTCCTCAACTAAAATCAATGGTAGAACCAACGATCAAGGCTGCTAGTAGTGGTGCACCGGCTTTCTCTCCAGCCAGTGGCATGGGTACCTCATCACCCTGCTCAACCAAAGCGAATACGATAAAGCCCAAAGTTACTAGCTAGGTCACGCCCGAAGGCCCGCCAGACAACCATGCCCACATGGCGCAGACGCCGGCGACGGTGAGGACGAGGTCGAGCTGGGGCGCCAGGCGCAGTTCGACCTCGGCGCCCAGCAACGCCATCACCACCGGCAGGGTGAGGATGGTCTTCGCCGCGACCGGCAGGCGGTTCCAGAGGCCGCGCTTTCTGGCCTCCGGAGCTGGGGGCTGCCCACGGTGGGGCGCAATCTCGGCGGTGGAGAGCTGGTTCTTCTCGTTCTGCATGGTGGTTCCTTTCGAGTTTCTGATTCGGCGATGGAAGGGGAAGGCGCTTCGGCGCCTTCCCCTTCCTCGTTTCGGTTCTGGCCCGCCCGTTTGGGTCAGGCAGCATCCCGCACGTCTTTCTCCACCGTTGCTGCCCGCTTTGCCTCGGGCAGTAGGTTCCATGCCCGCAGGGCGGTGGTTGCGGTGTCGATCAGGCGCTGCGGGGCGTGGTGGGCGTAGCGCTGGGTCGTGCTGAGCTGGCTGTGGCCCAGCACCGTGCCGATCTCGTTCAGCGGCGTGCCGGAATTGGCCAGGGCACTGGCGAAGCTGTGCCGCAGATCGTGGATGCGCAGATCCTCCGGCAGCCCCGCCGCCACCCTGGCCCGCCGCCACGCGCCGCGCACGCCCTCCACCGGCTGCCCGGCCCGGCGGGCGCTGGGGAACACGTGTGGGTTCTCCGGGTGGATGGCCCGCTTGGCGAGCTGGCGCTGGAGGATGGCCACGGCGACCGGCGAGAGCGGGATGTGCCTCGTGCGGCCCGATTTCGAGCGCGGCACGGTGAGGATGCAGCGCTCGAGGTCGACGTTCTCCCAGGTGGCGTTCAGCACCTCGCCCCGGCGCGCGCCCGTGACGATCAGCAGGGCCAGCACCGCCGCCGCCGTCTCGTCCTTGTCCGCGTCGAGGGCCTTGACCAGCGCCCGGGTCTCGCCTGGGCTCAGGTACTTGTCGCGGTGCTGCTCTCGCAACATCCCCGGCGAGGCGGCCGGGTTCTTGCCCTCGTACAGCTGCCACCGGAGCGCCGAGTTGAACAGGGCGCGGACGCATGCCAAATGCCGATTCACCGTGCCCGCGGCAAGACCTTCCGCGACGAGCTTGCGCCGCAGCTCGACGACGTCCGCCTGCGTCACCTCGTCCAGCGCCTTCTTGCCCAGGGCGGGCAGGATGCGCTTGCGCAGGTAGGCCTCGGTGTTGTGCGCCGAGCGCTGGTGCTCCCGCGCGTGCGGCAGGTATCTGTCGCGGACGAACTCGTCGACCGTTGGCACGGCCCTGAGCTTTGCCTTCTCCGCCGCCGGATCGCCGCCCAAGGAGACCTCGACCTTCAACTGCTCGGCGCGCTTGCGGGCTTGGTCCACGGTGACGTCGCCAAGGCGGCCTAGCCGGACCTCGTGCTGGCGGCCGCGCGCGTCCTTGTACCGGAAGTAGAACGTCACGGTGCTTCTGCGCTGCTCGGCGATGAAGCCGACCAGCCTATTGTCGAAGACGCGGTGCTTGGCCGTGCCCTTGGGCAGCGGCGGCAGCTTTTGCACGGAGCTGCGCGTGATGGTGACGGCGGGCATGGTGGTCCTTCCATTTCTGGGCGTGGGGGTCATGGGGAGCGCCCGCGCGCTGGGGCTTCACGCCCCCGGTCGCGGGCCTCTTGCCGGGAGGGCGCACGGCTATGCCCGCGCCGTGCTCTGGCAGCGCCGGGCCTTGATGAAAGCCTCCAGATCGTCCTGGCGGTATCGGATGTACCGGCCCGAGAGCTTGATGAAGGCCGGCCCGGTGCCGGCGCCGCGCCAGCGCTCCAAGGTCTCCGACGAAACGCCGAGCAGCTCACCCGCCTGGCGGGCGGTGAGCAGCTTCGTCGGCGGCGCCGGCTCGGCGTTCTCGGCGGCGGTGATCGTGCTGGTCGCGCTGTCACCGGTCTCGGCAGCGGTAGTCATGTGCTTGGCCATGTCGAATTGTCTCCATATCTGGCGCCGGGGCGTGCTTGCCCCGGCTCGTCCATGGAGGTGTTCGACCGCCCAACTTTGCCGCCTAAGGCCATCGCCGGTCCGCGTTGGCCGGCGACGAAGATGGCAGAGCCGCGCTTGCAGGTTCAAAACCCGCGAGGCGCGTTGGCAACCAATCCGTACACCCGGCCTTGCTGCCTGTCCCGGCCCTATTCGGCCATGCCTTCTTCGCTGGCCCCGGCCCTACCCGGCCGCACCGGCTTCACCCGCCGCCACGCGCGCGAGCCGCACGCGCCTGATCTCGGCCGCCAGGGCCTCGCGCACGGCGTTGCGGCAGGTCCAAAGCCGGGAGATGTACGGCGCCCGCTCCGCCCATTCCCGCAGCGCCTCGTCGACGACGATGATGAGCTGCTCTGGCACGATGCCCTCATCGCGGCTTTCCGGGTCGGGGCAGAGGACGAGGTCCAGCTCGCCGCTTCGCGCCTCCGTCCAGCCATAGGGCGAGGGCAGAACGCCGGGCGCGAAGCTGACGCCGCCGCCCAGGGGGTCGCCTGGCGGCAGCAGCCGGATCGCCTTGCCCAGCGCCTCCAGCACGGCGAGGGCGCCGCCCTCCGGCGCCCGCGCCTGCTCCAGGGTCATGCGTGCCCGCGCGATGCAGAGCAACTGGCGCAGCGTCCAGCCCACCGAGGCGGAGGCGACGGTGCCGTAGCGAACTGGAACGCCCACACCGTCCGCGCCGGTGTCGAGCACGACGGTCCAGAAGCGCTGCTCCCAGTAGGGCAGCACGTCGGTGCCGAGGAAGTACAGGAAGCGCTTGCCGTCGGCCGTGCGGCGCTCCGCGAGAATCTCGTCGTCGGAGAAATCGATCATCGGCCTGCATTCCCTTCCAGGCTTGGCGTATTTGACGCCGTACTGGCGGAGGAGACCGTTTCGGTTCCATCCATCTCGGCCAGATCAGACATACTGGCGCTGTCCACCTCGAACACCAGCCAGAGGTCATCACTTTCAACGGACACAGCCACACCCTCGGGAATCTTGAAGGCGTTGATCTCCTCTTCGTTGGGATCGTCGTTGAGGCGGAACAGGTCGGCCGGCTCGCGCACCGCGATGCCGAGCGTGGCAAAATACCTGACGATGCTGAGCGGGTCCTCGCCGGTGCGCACGGCCTCGTCGAATTTGATCCGCCGCACCTCTGGCAGCTTCTCGATGCTGGAGTAGCGCCGCAGCAGCTCTTCCAGCGTGTGGGTCTCATGTTGGTCCATGTGATGGGGCTCCAGACGCAGGAAGCCCGCCTTTGCGGACGGGGCTTCCTGCTGGTTCGGGGTGGATGGATCTCCCGGGCCGGCAACGGCCTGGGCGAGAGCATCACATGCGGTTGAGTGGTTGGGCGTTGGCGCCGATGCGCCGTCCGGTTCAGCCCGGGCCCGGCTCGGCGTCGCAATCAGCCAAATGCGCCGCCCAGCGCGCACTGGCCCGCTCCGCCTCCAAGGCCAGCGCCACGCGCACCGCGCGCCGCGCCTGCCAGCAGGTCCTCCTCCACGGCGTGACCGGCAACCAACTGCTCAGCGCCAGTTCGATCAGGAGCAAAAGTTGCTCAGGCGAAACGCCGCGCTGCCGCGCCTCGGCGTCAGGGCACATCTGGATGGAGAACCGCCCAGCCCTGGCCAGGCTCCATGGAAACGGCGAGGCCGGGCTGCCCGGCGGCGCCGGCTCGAAGGAGACCGGCGGCACCGCCCAGCCATCCTGCGGCTCGCGGTGCATGGCGGCGGCGCGGTCGAGATGGCGGACGATCTCGGCCACAACCGCTTCGCCGGAATGCGCCTGCTCCGCCTCGAACCGGGCCAGCGCCACGGCCAAGAGCTGGCCGATGCTCCAACCATCGTACGGGCCAAGTTTGGCGAGGCGAACGAACGCACCGCCGTCTGAGGTCTCGACCGCCGCGCCCCAAAGGCGCAGCGGCCGGCCCGGGATCAGGTCGGTGGTGAGGAGCGCGACGTTGCGTCCGGCGCTGGTCGTGCGCCACGCGACATTGTCGCGCCCGCTTCCGCCCTTGGCGGTGGACGCGGGCCTGGCGGGTGCGGTTTGGGTGCTGGATTCCATGGCCGCCTCCTTCATTTGGTGAAGACCGCCCATTGCCCGTCCGGAACGAGATAGACGGCGATGCCCTCCTCGACGCGGAAGGCTTCGAGTTCCTCCTCGTCGGGATCGGCGCAGGCGGCGAAGAGATCTTCGAGATTCTCGACCTTCCTGTCCAGATCGCGGAAGTATTCAATCAAGCGCAACGGATCGTCACCGCGCGCCAGGGCGTCGGCCAGGCGCAAATGCGGCACGTGCCGGGGCAAATCGTGGCCCTCGGCGTGCTGGCGGATCAGTTCGTCCAAGGTTCGGAGCTGGGCTGGGATTTGGGTCATGTCGATGGTCTCCAAGGCGCGGGACGGCCAGCCCTCAAAGGCTGGCCATCCCGTGCCGACCGGGGTTGCTGGGCCCGCACCGCGCGGGCGAAACCATGACATGCGCCCGGGGTGGAGGGGAGCAGCGGTACCACCCCAGTTCCACAGCGTTTCCACCCAGCCAGAGCATCTGGCTGGACCCCTCTGGGGCTCAGGGTGGAAAGGTGGAAACTGATCGACGAAAAAGACGACAGCGAAGAGTTGGAGACGCAGCGAAAAACGGTCTCGCCAGGCCACCGAAAAAATCCAGCACCGTTTTTCCATCCAATCTTTCCACCTTTCCACCCACCACGCCGCGCCGCCCGCCGCAGGGCGGGCAGCCACTGGCCTAGATGTCCTCCGCCGCCTCCGCGAGGTGGCGGAAGCTGTATTCGGCGGTGTTCTTCCGGGACTGAACCTGGATGGTGAAACGCTCGCGCAGTGCCTCCAGGGAATGCGCCAGGGCGTGGCAGAAGCTCCGCTCCCCCATGCCCTCCGGCATCGGCCGCCTGTGCCGTTCGCCGGCCTCGCAGAGCTCCCGGTACAGCGCCGCCGCCCTGATCCACCGGCCGGCGTTGGCGGGCGTTCTGAGCCATATCTCCAGCAGGGCGGCGATGGGGTCGCCCTCAGCGGCGAAGCCCACCTGGGCGCGCTGGAGCCGCCGGAACGCCTCCTGCACCTCATCCTCCTCGCCTCGGTACCGGGCGACCCGCACCGCGAAGGCGTAGAAGTCCGCCATGCGAACATCGCCGGAGATATCGTCATCGCCGTGATCGCGCATCGCGCGCGTCACCTCGGCCAGATCGTGCAGCAGGTTGGTCATCAGCACCGCCCGCTCCTCGACCGTCCGGCGGTCCAGCTCAGACAGCCCCCGGAAACTCTCCAGGCGCCTGGTGCGCAGCAGCAGCAGGCGCTCGGCCACGTCATCGCGCTTGAAATGAGGCGTCCTCGAGGTGAGGATCACCCAGGCGATCGATTTGATCGAGGCCATCGTGTTCGTCGTGTAGAGCACCCGCTTCTTGACCCTGCCGCCGGTGGCCACGGTGGCGAGCTTGTCCGCCAGCCACTTGCGATCGGTGTCGGCATTGTCCGCCACGAGAAGGGCGGTAGCCGAGATCGCGGCGTCAAAATCTTTCACGTCATCGGTCATCGACGCGACATCGAAGTTGCGGCCAAAGAACATCGTGCCAATCCGCTTCGCCGCCGCCGTCTTGGCGGAGCCCTTTTCGCCAACAAGGGCGAGGATCGGCTTGGTCGGCATCAATTCGGGGAAGAACCGCGCCCAAATCCAATAACGGAGCAGCGCGAGCCCCTGCGCGGGGGTCATGAGCCCGGGCTCAAGGCTCAGGCCGTTCTCCAACATGCGCTGGATCGGATCGCGCCCGCGCTCATCCCGCATGTCCGGGTCGAAATCATCTACCATGTAGAACGGTTCCGCCTCGGGCTCTTGCAGGAAGAGGACGCCGTCCGCGCCATTCTCCACGGCCTCAATGCCGGCGGGCGTGATCTTGTAGATGAGCCCCGCCTGGTTGAAGACGTAGCAGGCATTGCGGCGCTGGCTGTAGTGCGCGAGGTGCCTCACCTCGGTCGGCGTGCCCCGGGTCGTGGCTTCGATCAAAAGATGCGGTGCCAGATAGCTGAAGAGCGTCTCTGAACGGTTGACGCCAAATTCGGCGAGCAGCCTCACCAGCGCCTGGTTTTCGCCGTCAAGCGGGATGAGCCGGCGCTCGGCAAGGTCGAAGTAGTACCCAACGTCCTGCTCATGGTAGAATTTGCCTCTGCTTCTCAGCTTCTCCGTGAGAAACTCGGCCGCGGCCTGATCGCGGCGGTGGGGACGCAGCTTCCCCCGGTTGTCACGGATGTCGTTCATCTCTTCGAGGAAGGTGACGCGAGGGCTGGCCGATGCATCGAACAGCTGCGCCAGATGGGCCTCCGTCCAGCCGGCGGCAACCGTGGGAATGGCGCCGCCATCGCCGCCGCCATTCGCCAGGCCGCCGCCTTCAATCGGGCGGCGATCATGCGCGAAGACCGCCACCCGCGCGGCGCCGGCACGGCGTATCTGGTCGGCCGCCTCCTTCACGAAGGCGCGCCCCTCATCCGTATCGTCGGACCAGAGCAAAACCTGGCGCCCGCCGAGCGCCGCCCATTCCGCGCCCCGAATGCCGAAGGTGCCGAAGAGCGGGCAAGTGACCGCCCAGCCGGGGAAATCCGCCGCTGCCTGATCCGCGGAAGGTTCATCCCTGACGACCAGCACCGGCGCGGCCGGTTCCGCGGCAAGCTCGGGCAGGCGATAGAGGACATGCCGCTTCCCCGGCCCCTTCCAAAGCCAGCGCCGGGTTTCCTCCTCATCGCCCCAGAGCGTAAGCGGCCGCGTGGTCAGCTTGCCCTGATCCCAGAACGAGCAAACGTGCCAAAGGGCCTCGCCGGTGCTATTCCTGTAGGTGTGAACCGACGCCGCGGCGCCAAGCTTGGGATGGTCCGTGTCGGGGTCAGGCGCATCTGCCGGAATCGGGATCAGCGGCTGATCCGGCTTGGCGGGGGCAGGCTCATAGCACGCGGCGCTTTGAGCGATCCGCGCAATCTCCTCCTCGCCGAGCGGCGGTTCGCATCTGGCCGCGTTGATCTCCAGCAACTGGGCAAGAATCTCGTCGGCTTCCTCGCCCTTGCTCCGCATGCCGCAGCCAATCCGAAAGAGGGTATCGTTGCGCCCACCCTCCGAAATCGACTCGCCGGCCTTTGCGGGGGCCGCCGCCATTTTGGCTTGACCCGCACGCCCCTTGGCGCTTGCCAGCGCACACAGCCAATCGGGCGCCGGCAAGACGGCATCCCGGGAAAAGCCATCCACCCAGGAATAGCTGCCGCCAGAGGCGTGAATGCTCGGCGCGGCCACGATGTAGCCGCCGTCGCCCCGCAGATCGAGGCCGGGAAGGCCGTCAAGCTTCGTGCAGTTGCCGATCCTAGCCTCAGGGCACCGGAAGAAAAGGTGCCGCCCGCCACCGCCGGAATTCGCCGAGAGGGTGGTGGGCAAAGCGGTATGCCGCTTGCAGAGTTCCTCGAGGCTCTCACCGCCGCCGTGGCGCGGATCGATGTCGAGCACCATCAGGCCCGAGAGCACCCCGGTGGCAATACCGACATTGGCGTCTGGCCAGCGCCCGAACCAGCGGGCAATGACCGCGGAATCCGACGACGCATCCTTCACGCCATTCTTCGTTCGCGGATGCTTGCCGGGGGTCGGGCAGGCGGCGCGCTTTTCGCAAGTGCAATTCCCGCCGGCCACGCTGTGCAGGGGGATCACCGGCCAACCCAGGGCGGCGTATTCCAGGGCCGTCGCCTCGCACCTCGCGCGCGGCCTGGTGGATTGTACCGCCGGCGTCGCATCCCCTTCGCCGGCGGAGCCATCGCTGCCGCCAAGGAAAGATTCCAACCGCTCCAGCCAGCCGGGGTTGGCAAGCAGCCTGTCGCGCGCCGCCGCGACAATCGCGCCGATGGCGTTGGGCTGGCCCGGCTGCCAGGTTTGGCTCACCCAGTCCAAAGGCGGCAGGCACAGCTTGGCGGCACCATCCATGAAGGCGGCGTCTCCGCCTTCCAGGCGGCGGCGCAAATCATCCAGCGCCCGCTCGGCCGCCTCGCCGAGCGCCGTGGAAACCTTCGCCGGCGGCCTTTCGCCGCCCTCTCCGCCGGAAACTTCGGCGGGGTGAGCCGCGGCCGCTCCCGCGCCGCTGGCCATTTCGGAAACATCAGGGGTGCGCGAGGCCTGGCCGATGGAATCGGCCGCGCCCGCGCGTGTTTGATCGTTGGACATAGTTCGCCCTTCACCAGGAAATAGGAAAAATGCCGCCGGCGGTCCCCGCCGGCGTCCAAGCCATGCGATCGGCAATGAGCCGATTCGATGCTTTCATGCGGAATGTCATTGGTGGGGCTGTCCCGACCAACTCGTTCGCGCACGCCCAAAAGAGAGACGCTGGCGATTATCGACAGCGTCTGCTCGATCACCGAACCCAGTCTTCAGACCAAGTGGCGATCTCCCGGCCAGCGTCCTTGGCGTGAGGTAATCCAAGCCGATTCGCCTGCTGGTTCGTCAACCAGATCCTCAGGCTCAAAAAAAGCACCACGGCTTGCATGGGATTGCTCCCAGGGGTGCGATGGCGCGGATAATCCTTCTGGATCAAGGAGGCAAGTCCTCCGTGCAAAAAATTCCGTCTCAAAAATGAGCCCAGTACATGACGCGGAAATCGCCCAGCCTAGAGCCGTGGCAGCACGAAAAAGGGGAAGGCGCTTCCGCGCCTTCCCCAACCAATCTCAGCCTCTAACCTGAAGAACGCGTCTAACCTGAAGCACACGTCGCCGCGCGAACCAGTATGCTGGCGGCATCAACCGGTCCAGAGACAACACCAGTCCCTCGGTATTGAAAGCAGTCCAAGCCGAATGATGCGGCGCCGAAGTCTCTGCCCTGCTGGCGGAAACGGGTGCTATGGTGAGGTATGGACGATATCGGCAATCCGCTCCCCCTTCGCGCTAACCGTTCCGGCGGCAGTGCAACCGCAAGCGGCACCAACTTCCATGCAGCTCTGTGTGCAATCGCGATGGTGCACATTGCTCGCGGTACCGCGCTCGGCTGGTTACCTGACCTAGTCGAGGACCGCGCAGTTGAACTTGAGGCTGAAACCGGCGGTCCAGGCGACGACATGGCCCTATCGCTCGTTAATGGGCAACGTATTGAGGTCCAGGCGAAACGCGGTTTGCGCGCCGGCACCGAACTCTGGGACACCCTACTCGCGCTTGCCCGTGGTATCTCTGCCGGTGCGATAGATTTTGGGTTGCTTGCCGTTTCGGCTGACTCGAGCCGCTCGATCACGCACCTCCTCGCTCGCGATCTCACGCGGCTGGGCGATGGCCGCCGCGACGACCTAAGCAAGCTCGGTAAAGAATTTGTCTGTCGTCTCGAGGGAATAGGGCTGTCGATCGAAGCAAGTTGCGCTAAGCTCCGAATCAAGAGCTTCGCTGTGACGCCAGAGAATTCGGCGTCGGTCGACGCAATGCGGGCGGAGCTCTCGTGCTTGCTAGCCAATGCTGGGGCTACAACAGCAGCTCAAGCGGTGCTGCTTGCGGACGCAGCCCAACTGATCGCAATGCGCGGAAGGCGTACCGCTGTGTCGATTGCGCGCTCGCTCACCGCAGGAAGTATCGTGCTGCGTGAGGGCGCAGACGCCGGGACGGCAGGAATCGTTGCTAGGCTCGCACGCTGGACCCTGCAGGCACGTGCGAGCTACGGGATCGTTGGTATGGCCAAGCAGTTGTCGATCGGGTCGGCCTGGCTTGAGCAGCATGCGCGGGTCGTCCACCCTGCCGAACCTCATCGCGATCTTGCATCTGCGCTCGCGGCCTATCAGAAGCTCGAAGGAATGCCGGAGGTGGGTGCCAAACGCACCATCGATGCCAAGGGCATCGCCCGCTTCATCCGACATGCGATCGTGATCGGTGGCCCTGGCATGGGCAAGAGCACGCTCGCTCAGAAGCTCGCGTACGAATATGCGCTGGATGGGTATCCCGTGCTCATGGTCAAGCTGAAACTGTTGGTCGAGCGCATCCGCCGACAGGGTGCGGGTTTCGAAGAGGCAATCTTTGCGCTCGGCCTCGACCGCAGCGGCATCGGGACAGAGGCGGCACGGCGCGCAGGCATTACCAACTGGGTACTGCTGTGCGACGGCCTCGATGAATGTGGAGTGCATCAGCGCAGCATCACTGACCAACTCGCCGAATTTGCACTTGGCCACCCGCAGTACCGAATCGTCGTCACGACCCGGCCGATTGGATATGTGCCGGGCCGACTTGCTGAATGGCGTCATTATGAGCTCGTGCCCTTCGGTGAGGAAGACCGGCGCCCAAACGTACCCAGGCTTCTGGAAGTGCTCGGCGTTAATGAGGAAAATGTGAAAACCGTCGAGGCATTGATCGAACGTGCAAGCAAGAGCGAGATGATCGGAACCTTGCTTAAGACCCCTCTCATGTTGACGCTCGCCGTTGTCGTCGCGATTCGATGCGGTGCGATTGGACCGACACGCTGTGAACTCTACAATCAAGTGCTTGGACTTATCCGCGAGGCAACAGGAGAGCGGAACGAAATTGTTGCGATACCCGTGAGCGTGCTCGATAGGTTCATTGAACTGATCGCACTGGAAGCACTCATTCGCCCAACAGCGACTGCCGAGAATACGCTCAACCGTACGTCCGGGCAGCTAGCCCAGGCGCTCGGCACTCCCCCTCTCGCCGCAAGGGGAACTGCCGATACCGTACTTGCTTATTGGGTTGGGACAGGGTTGGTCGAGCATGTCCAGCACGATGGAATCCAAGCGCTTTCATTTGTGCATCGGAGCTTCGCCGAATTCTTGGCCGCGCGCCACGTTGCAGGGCTTACTGAGCCAGCGCGATCAGAGGCGCTTAGGGAGATCGGGCAACTTCCTGGATGCGACCAATTCGTCGAGTTCGCCGGCTCACTCGGGCTTGCAGACGCTGTGCTCACAGCGCGCGGCCGCAACTATGATGACCCCGAGCAGATCATGCGTGCGCTTCGCATCGCGCGAGTCAGTGAACATCCACCTACTCCCGAGACTATCCAGCCCTGGCTCGAAGCGGTGTTCAAGGCTGCAGCGACGGTCTCCGCCTTCACGATTTTTGAGATGGGGGCAGATCTCTTGGCTCTCTGCCCGCGTTATCCTGGCACCATTGCAATATTGTCACGGTCAGCCTGTGGCGGAGAACGTCCCGCGATTCGGCTGCTTGGTTGGGCATGCAGACTGAATTGTGGTCCGAGTTGGTGCACGGATACAGAAGCCTTACGGGCGCTTCGCGACGCAGCGATTATCCTGCCGTCTGATCCAAGGGAGAGCTCGCTTCGTAGATTGCCGCTTCCCAGACACGACACTGCGCTCTCTCTCGGCTTCGGTATCGCTCTTACCCGACGCTTCGCGACAGTTCGAGATCCAGATCTTGATCAGTTGCTATTGTCGATGTTTGATCATGGCGACTTTTCAATTATGAGCTCGGTGATGGAGATTTCCCATGTCCTCGAGTTGCTGGGCAGACAGGACCTCGGCGAACAGGCACGGGTCCGCTGGGTCGGGGGCACAACGATACCCGAGTTAAATCTTGATCTCCCTCAGTATCTTGAGGCAGTGCGTAGATTTGAAATTCGCACGTTTGAAGCACTAGCTGGAATGCGCCTTGAGGAGATGCCCGAGTTGCCTGACGACGGGCGCCCACTCATTGCACTCAGCGGTTTCCTCTCTATGGTCAAGATGGGAGATATGGTGATTTCAGATGTATGGCACTGGCGGGGCGAGCAGAATCGCTTGCTCGAATGGGCGGTGCTTGGTGCAATCGCGAAGATTTCCGATATTGAGCTCGAGCTCTTAACCAAAGACGCGATCCTTGCGGCACGTGCGGCGCATGCGCCGTCCAACGATGAGGGGAGTGTGATCTGGGGGCGACCGCTCAAAATGGACATATGCGAACCGGATTGGACAAAGGCAAGGCAACTCCAACTTGATCCTGCGCAACTCCAACTGGCGATCCGTCATGGTTCCTCGTGGTTCGCTGACGTGGCGGTCAATCTCCTTGATCATACGCTCGACCACGATCGTCGCGAAAATGTCGTCGAGACCTTGCTCACGATTCAAGATGATGACGCTGTTTTAGCAGGTGTAAGACTCGCAATTGGGCTTCCTGTGCGCCGTGCGAGAGCACTTTTGCTCGCGCATTTGCGTGGTCGACCAGTCGAGACCTTCCGCCATATCTTTGCCGGCCTGAAGCACCTTCCACTCGAGCCCGATCAACAGCTACTCGAGGTAATTGAGGCGGTTCTTCTTAGTGAGCAGGGTGATGCAGCAAAGGCCGCTGCGATTCTGCTTGCCGGCCTGCCTCCTACGCCCGAAATCCTGTCGCTCGCGCATACTGCCTTTGAGGCTTGGCGCAATAGGCAGCCGCGCGTCAAACGGGAAGGCATAGTACCAGCATCGCCCCTTGAACCGCTGCTACGATTCTTGCTGGACCACAATCCACCTGGCGACGCCGAACTACTAGC
>NZ_JH976208.1:464420-486890 GCF_000306035.1 Acidocella sp. MX-AZ02 | reverse complement strand
GCTAGACGAACTGGCCCGATCTGACATGGGAATACGGAATATGATCGAGGCGCGTCTCCATGCTCGCTTCCAAGCAGATGGAGCACTACGCGCGAAGGTCATTGCCCGCGCCGAAGCTGGCACACTGCCTGCCGATGCACTAGCCGGCTTCCTAAGATTGGGAGTGACACTCAACGAGGCTCTGGTGTCTCGACTGTTTCTACTATTCGACCACCCTGAGGTAGGTATACGCCGTGCGGCGATGTTGGTACTCGACCTCTATATATTACCCGCTGTAGCGATCGACGCTGCAATTACAAAGCTTTCTCAAGATCCGTCGAGAGAGATTCGCGATGCCGCTTCGGAGCTTCGACTCAAGCAACTGCGGCTCATCCAAATTGCACTGGGCGAGAAGAAAGCCAAGACTGATAATCCAGGGTGATCTGCCGCTTCGCGTCCCCGCTGCAGTGCTGAACAGGACCAGCATGACCGCCAACTAGCGGAAAGGCTCCGGCAGCTGAGCTGTGCGTCCCCCCAGCTTCCCCTCAGCTTCCCCTCACAATCCCCTCGGGCGGGCGGCGGCGAAGAGCGGCGGTTTGAGGCCAACAGGGGATGCAGCCCGCATCCAACGCGACCGCCGGCATGGCCAGGCGGGGTCATGCGCGGCCCGCAGAGGCGGATAAGGGGTCCTGAAATTTAGTTTCGAACCTACTACGAATCTGAGGGTCAGGAGTTCGAATCTCTTCGGGCGCGCCACGGAATTCCTTGAAATACAAGTGAAAATGGGCCAGCCGGCGACGGCTGGCCCATTAGCGTTTTGGGTCTGCCCACCACTATCCCCTCAACGGCCCCAGAACGCCGCACTTCGCCCGGTGGGAAGCGGCTCTCAGGCCCGCTCCAGAGCCGCGGCTGGTACTTGGCCGCGCCGGATGACACGGAGCGCAACGGCCTGCACCAGCAACGCGGCCGCCGTCGCGGCCAGGAAGGCGAGAAACGTGCCGGCCGGCACCAGGAGCAAGCCAAGGACGAAGAAGAACGAGGCGAAGCCGTACAGCGCCAGCACCATGCCGCGCAGCACCTGCCTCGCCATTTCCGCGCCCCTCATATGGTGCGCGAAGATGGCGAGGATGGCGCCGAACACCGGGAAGCTGGCGAGCATCCCAGCGGTCCGCGGCCCAACGAACGCGGCCGCGGCGGTGAGAACCAAGACCAAGCTCGTCGCCACCACCATGCGGGCGGGCAGATCCCACCAGGGTGCCGCGATGACGCCGCGGGCGGCCACGCGATGGGGAATGAGCCGCGCGGATACCGTGAGCGCCAGCAGCGCCAGGACGAAGAAACCCCAGTGCGGCAGGGGGAACGACCGCAAGAAAAAGCCTACGCACGCGTAGGCGGCAGCTCCACCCGGCAGGGCCACCATCCAACCCCGCCGCGCCAACAGGGCGTACGCGAGGCTGAAGAAGGCTTGCGCGGCCGTGCCAGCCAGGGACCCGTTGCTGGCGGCTGCGGCGAACCCGGGGCCGTACTGGACGGCGAGAAAGACGGCCACAGGCCCGGACGTGAGGGGCAGACCAACGAGCCAGCCGCCGATCGCATCCCCCCAGCGCCGCCCGGCGAGGCTGGCCGCCAGGATCAATAGCGGCGGCAGGACGAGCTTGAAGGCGATCAAATCCATGCCTAGGCGTATGACATGGCAGGCCCGCGAAGGCACCCCGTCATGGAAGCCGCGATGCCATTTCCCATCACCCGGCGGCGCATATGACCCGCCCAAGCCATCATGCAGGCTTCCGCCTCTTCCTTCCCGCCGGCAGCGAGGGCGGCGCCCCATCCTCCGGCCCGGGGTCGGCGAACAGTGCCGCGATCTCCACCCCCAGCGCCGCCGCGATCTTCTCCAGCACCGTCACCGTCGGGTTCTCAAGGCGCCGCTCGATCCGGCTCATGTAGGTCCGGTCCACACCGGCGTCGACCGCGAACGCCTCCTGCGAAACCCCGCGCTCGACGCGAAGCCGTCTGATGTTCACCGCCACTCTCTCCCGCGCGTCCATGGTCGGGCGACCACATATTGCGAAGGCCTATTATTCCACGCATAATGGACCCATGATTGTGAAGAACGGGACAGGTTCGGGGTGGGGGTGCGGGTGCTGCGGGCCGGCGTGATCCCGCCGGCCGCGCTGCTGGTCGGGATCACCTCCCTCGGGGTGATGATGGCCCTGATGCCCGCCAACAGGCTGCTCACCCTGCTGGGCCTGCAGCGCTGGCGGCTGGCCGCGCTGTTCATCCCCCTGGTCGGGCCGTTCGTGTTCATGTGGCTGGTGGCGTTTCCGGGCAGGGCTGCATGTGCGCCTGCGGAAGCCGCGCGGCGGTAAGCCTGCTGAGGGTTCCAAAAGGAAGGGAGCGCTGGGTACCTGCACCCAGCGCTCCTCAACCGTTTCAATGGAATTCAGTGCTTTCAACCCTCAGGGTGCTAGCCTAGCCTGCAACCGTGGAACGCAAAAGTCGATGAAGGCACGAACTTTGTGTGGCACCATATCGTCGTGACTATGCAAGATATGGACTGGAAGACTTGCCGGCGCGAAATCGGAAAGCACCTCCCGCAGCAGGCCTGATCGGAGGGCTGGTCTGACATGATAGCAGAAAACGCGAATGAGGCCCGCGCCGGCAATGCCGGCGTCGATCACTGATTCGATCGCATCAAACATGATGCGGGATCGTATCGGCACGACAGCCAACCCCTCCGGCCGAGCAAAAAGCCATTGCCCCGCAGGATCAAATCCATGGAAGCCAACGCACTCATGCGTTTCCAATTCAGCAAGCGTTCGCGGCTCTCCACGGCGCACCAGGTAGTCCGGGCTCGCGCATACCACGCGGCGGATCGTGCCTATCCGCCGTGCGCGGCGGCTGCTATCTGGCAGTTGGCCAATACGAACAGCAAGGTCGATACGCTCGTCCTGCATGTCCAGCACGCGATCATTGAAGCGGCAATTTAGGCGAACATCGACGAACTGCGCCATGAATTCCACCATGACAGGCACGAGATGCATGCGTCCGAAAACCAGCGGCGCGGTCACCGTCAATTCTCCCCGCGGGCTCTGATACTCGCCGGCTGCCATCCGTTCCGCTTCACCGATCTGCTCCAGCACCTTGCGGCAGGCCAAGACATAGGGAGCACCGGCATCCGTCAGCGTGACCTTTCGGGTGGTACGTTGCAGCAGCTTCGTCCGCAGATGCGCTTCAAGCTCCGCCACGCGCCGACTCACCGTCGTCACCGGTACCCGCAGTTTGCGCGCTGCGGCGGAGAAACTGCCCGTCTCCACCACTGCGAGCAGAGTGGTCATCGCGTCAAGTCGGTCCATGATTATACCACTCCACAGGAAGATGATCACCAATCTTAGCCAATTATCACGCTGAGGAGGAAGGTGCACATTTCCTTTCATCGAAACCCGAAAGGAACCCAAACGATGAACACTTACTCTCGCAAGACCGCCCTGATCACCGGCGCCTCCAGCGGCATCGGTGCCGTCTATGCCGACCGGCTGGCCCGTCGCGGCTATGACCTGATCCTGGTGGCCCGCGATGCCGCCCGCCTGACGGCGGTGGCCGAAGCCGCCACCCGCCATGGCGTGGCCGTCGAGACGATCCGCGCCGATCTGAACGAAGCCACCGATGTCCGCCGCGTGGAAGAGCGGCTGCGCACGGACAGCGCCGTAACCATGCTGGTCAACAATGCCGGTATCGGTGCCGCCCCGGGCCTTGCCAATGCCAATGTCGATGCGCTGGAGCAGATGATCCAGGTGAACGTGACGGCGCCGACCCGTCTTGCCGCCGCAGCGGCCACTGCCTTCTCCGCCGCCGAACGGGGCACCATCGTCAATATCTCCTCGGCGCTTGCTCTCGCGCCGGAGCTTTTCAGCGGCGCCTACAGCGGTACCAAGGCCTATATCCTCAACCTTTCGATCTCGCTCCGCCAGGAAGTAGCGCCGCGCGGTGTGCAGGTGCAGGCCGTGCTGCCCGGCGCCACCCGCACCGCCTTCTGGGGCCCTGCCGGTGAGAGCCTGCCGGCCGAGATGGTCATGGACGCCGAGGAGCTTGTGGACGCGGCACTGGCCGGCCTCGATGCGGGCGAAGATGTCACCATTCCTTCGCTGCCGGACCGCGCCGACTGGGATAGCTTCAATGCCGCCCGCGGCCGGCTCGGCCCCAACCTCTCCCGCCAGCATGCCGCCGACCGCTACGGCAAGACCGCGGCCTGAACGCACCCCGCCCCTCTTGCTCAAGAAAAATCGAACCGCGCTGTGGAGGCCCGAAGGGCCTTACGCGCCATCAGAAGGACAAAATGTCATGACCAGCTTCTCCGAATACCGCGTGCCTACCGCCAACGGCAACGTCTATGTGCGGGACTATCCGGGCAACGGCCCCGCCTTCGTGATGCTTCACGGCTTCCCGGACAAC
The DNA here is from genome assembly GCF_000306035.1 of Acidocella sp. MX-AZ02. Lineage (NCBI taxonomy): Bacteria > Pseudomonadati > Pseudomonadota > Alphaproteobacteria > Acetobacterales > Acidocellaceae > Acidocella > Acidocella sp. MX-AZ02. The sequence goes on along the minus strand of NZ_JH976208.1, from coordinate 482,462 downwards.
GGGCATATCTACGACGATCTCATTCCGCACCTCGTCGCCGGCGGCCGCCGGGCGATTACCATCGACTTCCTGGGCTTCGGCGCCTCCGACAAGCCGGAGGGCGCGCAATACAGCTTCGCCCAGCAGCGCGACGATGTCGAAGCCGTGCTTGACGCCCTGCAGCTCGACAAGGTTGTGCTGGTCGGCCATGACGCCGGCGGCCCAGCCGCCCTCAACATGGCACTCGTCCATCCAGAGCGCGTCGCCTCAGTCGTGCTGATGAACGTCTTCTACGGCGAGGCGCCGGGCCTTCTGGTGCCGGAGCTGATCGAGCTCTTCTCGCACAAGCCGCTGCAGTCCCTCGCGCGGCATTTCCTGACGAGCCCGCAGCAATTCGCTTGGCTGATCGAGTTCCAGCGCCAGTTGCTGTTGGGAGACGCGGCGCTCACCGGCCAGACCCGCTACCAGGAACTGCTCGGGCCGTTGATCGACGCCAACTTCCGCCAGCAGCCGAGTGCCGCCATCGCCTTCGCGCAGATGACGAGCCAGTTGAAGGATGAGGTCGCGGCGAATACCGGCCGCACCGTGGCGCTCCGCCGGTCGGAGGTGCCTGTGGTGCTCATCTGGGGCCGCAACGACCCCTATCTGCATCTCTCGACGGCGGCCTTCCTCCAGGCCCAACTCCGCAACGTCTCGCTCCACGCGCTGGACGCCGGGCATTGGCCGCAGATCGACGCGGCCGAGGAATCCGCCCGCATCATGCTCAACGCCTGATTACAAGCTGCACCCGGCCAGTGACGGCCGGGTGCGCGTCCTCTGATCCCAGGAACCCGACATGACACGCACGCTTTCGGCCGGCCTTGCCTTGCTCGCCGCCACCAGACCCGGAGAGGCGCAGACTCAGCACCTCCCCGCGCCCACCACCCGCATCTTGGCAATCGGCACGATCACCCCGGGCGCTAGCCTCGCCTCCGTCCGCGCCGTTCTGCCGACCGAGGTGCGCGAGACGGTGAAGCTCTACCTCGCCGGCAAGATCGACCAGTGGTTCTCGCTCGCCGACCGCAACGGTGTGGTGTTCCTGCTCAACGTGACGGATCTCAAAGAAGCTCACGCGATGCTGGAAGCCCTGCCGCTGGGCCAGGCGCATTTGATGCAGTTCCAGCTTCTCCCGCTCGCACCTCTAAACCCCCTGCGACAGCTTCCCGGGTTCGCAGATAGCTCTCCCTGAATGAGACGGCTGACTTGGCGATCGTACATTTCTTGCAGTGGCGGCGAAATGATCCCGCCCTTTTATCAGGAGACTAAAATGCCCGACCACATGGCTATACCTCCCTCCGCGACGCAGATATCAGACAAGCTCTTCATCTCTCCTCAGCCGAGGCTTACGGATTTTCCCGATCTTGCCGCCGCCGGGTTCAAGGGCGTCATCAGCAATCGCCCGGCGGACGAACAGGCCGGGCAACCGCGCCCGGCGGCCGAGCAGCAGACCGCCGAGGCGGGCGGCATGTCCTTCCATTTCATACCCGTGACGACGTCGACAATTACCGAAGCCGATGTGCGATCCTTCCAGAGGGCAGTCTCTGAGGTTCCCGGCCCGGTCTTCGCGCATTGCAGAAGCGGGGTCCGGTCCGCGAGCCTCCATGTCATCGGCGAGGTGCTGGACGGGCGCCTCGCCCGGGAGGACTTGGCCGGCCTCAGTGCCAAATGGGGCATCGATCTTTCAGTTGCCGCCAAATGGCTGGCGCGCGATCAGGAACGGCGGCCGCGTGTCAAGGGCTTCTTCGATCCGCGCACCTTCAGCGCGCAATATGTCGTGTCGGACCCTACCACCGGTCATTGCGCGATCATTGATCCCGTACTGGATTTCGACGAAAAATCAGGCTCTATTGCCACGACGAGCGCCGATGCCATCTTGCGCTACGTGGCAGAGGAGAAGCTGATCGTCCAATGGATCCTCGATACGCATCCGCATGCCGACCATTTCTCCGCCGGCCACTATCTGCACGAAAAGACCGGCGCGCCCACGGCGATTGGCGCGCATGTGGTCGAAGTACAGCGGTTGTGGCGGTCGATCTACAACTGGCCTGACCTCAAGACCGACGGTTCCCAGTGGGACCATCTTTTCGAGGATGGCCAGCGCTTTGCCATCGGCACGATCGACGCACAGGTTCTCTTTTCCCCGGGCCATACGCTGGCATCAATCACCTATGTGATCGGCGATGCCGCCTTTGTCCACGATACGATCTTCATGCCTGATTCCGGCACAGCGCGCGCAGATTTCCCAGGCGGCAGTGCCGAGCGGCTTTGGGAGTCGCTCCAGGCGATCCTGGCTTTGCCGGAGGAAACGCGTATCTTCACCGGCCATGATTATCAGCCCGACGGCCGTGCGCCGCGGTGGGAGAGCACGGTCGCCGAACAGAAAGCCCGGAATAGCCACATTGCTGGAGTAGACAGAGCAAAGTTCATTGCCCTGCGGGAAGCGCGGGACAGAGACTTGCCGATGCCGAAGCTCATCCTGCACGCCCTCCAGGTCAACATCATGGGCGGGCGCCTTCCCGAGCCTGAGAGCAACGGTCTTCGCTATCTCAAAATACCGGTCAATGCCTTGGGGGATGTGGCGTGGGGGCAGTGATCGCAGAATTTATGCTCAATACCGAGTTATTTGACAAAGATCAGACCGCATGTGCTTGAGAGGTTCGCTGAACCACGTGGGGTAGGTATCTGCCGGACTACGCGGCGGAGGCGACCGCAATTGTCAGGGTTGACAGCCACGAACGGCGGTTCCGCTTTCGACTCGATCATACCGATTAGAGAATGATCGATTCCGTCTATCATCACCCGGAACTGGACTGTCAGGCCCCAACCATCTCAGCTTGGGCAGACAAAAAATTGTACGTAATGGTGCGCTGGGCGAAAAAGCCCAGCGCACCATCGAAATTTCCAGCACTCATACCATCGCGAAGGTGCGCCAAAGAACCTCGCCCAGATGGCGCAGATATGGGCGGCGGTCGCCATGAGTCTGGTCACTTCCCCAGGGAGGTCGACGGCAACCCCAGATTACGCTGATGATGATGTATAACTCAGCGCCAATAGGCTTGCAGATGCCGGACTCATGGGTAGTTCTCGCAAACTGGCCGCGAACCTCTCGACGAGGCCGACCCGCGAGAACTGAGCCAATTCATTCACCCCAGACCGGCTGGACAGGTGCATGGCGTCGTACAGGCAGACCGGGAGCTTGCGATTGCTCTTGAACCGACGATCTGGGCCGCCGCTCTTGTTGGGGTGCTCCCACGTGTGATCGACGACTTGGGCATCGTTCGGTGGAGAGCCGCTCTCAATGAAACGCGATGGCTGGTGCCTGATTTGGAGATCTCCGTACCCAACGGCGCCGAACTTCTTCCCGTCCTGCACAAGCACGACCTCTGGAAAAAAATAGAACGTGCACCTACCCAATCCAAGTGCGGGCGGCGTGATGTTGCAACGGAGCACCTTCGGCAGGCTGTACCCCAAGCGTGCAGTCTTGCGATTGACCAAGTGATCCGCTCCGGCGTTTCGTTTCCATGTGGTTAGATCATGGACAGCACCTCCAGCCTGGATGTGCCACCGTCCTCGGCAGACCACGAGAGCGTCGTACTCTTTCGTGACCTGTTCGAACTTGGTCCCGGCTTCTGAGTCGAGGTTGTAGAAGAGCACGCTCCTTCGCAGGAACTGATCCAACCATGCACCCGTGGCCCAGGCCGGCAATGCCAGCAGTAGGATGATGATGCTAATCACAGGGCCATTCTGGCCCAAGGAGCCACTCGCCATCATGGCTAACAAGCCAAGGCAGGCAACACCGATGCCAAGCAATCGACCAAGTGGAATCCGCGCTTGCTTGGCATTCAGATCGTCGATCAGCTCCGACACCGAGCAGTCCTGCATCTGCGTGACATCTCCCGACGCTACTTCGACCATCACGACTTGCCCGGCATCGGCTGGTGTGATTGGCTGATCTACCTTGTGCACGGATGCCGGTCGCTGCTGACGAACTGGACGCTGAGAGCGACCGCCACCTATTGAAGCCCTGTAGTAGAGGCCGCCGCATCCCGCTTGGATGTAATGCCCTCGCGGACCGGTTCCAATCCTGAGCCCCTTGACGCCGACCGAAAGGCCAATCCCGGACTTCGACAGATTGAAACGGAACGGACCGGCCGAGACAGACTTGCGCACGTAGAATGGCATGACTTTCCTCTTCTCCAGAAGCTCTCCTATACGTTACGATACAGAAAATTTCACACACCAACCAGCCCCTCGATGGAGCTTCATGCTCTGTCAGACGAACCTCTCAACCACGCCCACATGGCACAGATTCCAGCGGCGGTGAGGACGAGGTCGAGCTGGGGCGCGAGCCGCAGCTCGATTTCCGCGCCCAGCAGCGCCATCACCACCGGCAGGGTGAGGACGATCTTCACCACGGCCGGCAGGCGGTTCCAGAGGCCGCGCTTTCTGGCCTCCGGAGCTGGGGTCTGCCCCTGGCGCGGCGGCACGATCTCGGCGGCGGTGGCGAGCTGGTTCTTCTCGTTCTGCATTGTGGTTCCTTTCGGGTTCTGGTTCGGCGATGCATCGGGGAAGGCGCTTCGGCGCCTTCCCCTTCCTCGTTTTGGGTCTTCGGTTCGGGCGCGGTGGTTGTGCTGGCCTCAGTGGTTGTCGTGGTTCTGCCCGCCTGCTTGGTTCAGGCGGCGTCCCTCGCGCCTTCCTGCACCACGTCCACCTCCGCGCCCTCGGCCTGCTGTGCCTCGGGCAGCAGGTTCCACGCCCGCAGCGCGGTTGTTGCGGTATCGATCAGCCTCTGCGGCGAGTGGTGCGCGTACCTCGTCGTCGTGCTGAGCTGGCTGTGGCCCAGCACGGTGCCGATCTCGTTCAGCGGCGTGCCGGCGTTGGCCAGGGCGCTGGCGAAGCTGTGCCGCAAATCGTGGATGCGCAAATCGTCCGGCAGCCCCGCCGCTTTCTTCGCCCGCACCCAGGCGCCGCGTACGCCCTCCACCGGCTTGCCCGGCAGGCGGGCGCTGGGGAAGACGTAAGGGTTCTCCGGGTGGATGGACCGCTTGGCGAGCTGCCGCTGGAGGATCGCCACGGCCACCGGCGAGAGCGGGATGTGCCGGGTGCGGCCCGATTTCGAGCGCGGCACGGTGAGGATGCAGCGCTCAAGGTCGACGTTCTCCCATTTCGCCTGCAGCGCCTCGCCCCGGCGGGCACCCGTGACAGCCAGCAGCGCCAAAACCGACGCGGCGGTCTCGTCCTTGTCGCCGGCCAGGGCGCGGAAGAGCGCTTGCGTTTCCGCCGGGGACAGGTACTTGTCGCGGTGCTGCTCCCTGAGCATGCCGGGCGAGCTGGCGGGGGTCTTGCCCTCGTAGAGCTCCCATTTCAGGGCCTGGTTGAACATGGCGCGTAGGGTGGCGAGGTGACGATTCACCGTTCCGTTGGCCAGGCCCTCCGCCTGGAACCTCCTGCGCATCTCCGCGACATCGGCCTGTGTGACCTCGTCCAGGGCCTTCTTTCCGATGGCGGGCAGGATGCGCAGGCGCAGATAGGCCTCGACGTTGTGCGCTGAGCGCTGGGGCTCCTGGACGTGCGGCAGGTATCTGTCCCGGGCGAACTCCTCGACGGTGGGCACGGATTTGAGCTTCGCCTTCTCCGCCACCGGGTCGCCGCCCAGGCTGACCTCGGCCTTGAGCTGCTCGGCGCGCCTGCGGGCCTGGTCAACGGTGACGTCGCCGAGGCGGCCCAGCCTGATCTCGTGCTGGCGGCCGCGCGCGTCCTTGTACCGGAAGTAGAACGTCACGGTGCCGCGCCGCTGCTCGGCGATGAAGCCGACGAGGCGATCGTCGAAGATGCGCTGCTTGACAGCACCTTCCGCGAGCGGCGGCAGCTTCTGCATCGTGGTGCGGGTGATGGTGATCGCGGCCATGGGGTTCCTTTCCATTGGCTGGATGGATGGGGTGGATGGGCATGGGGGTCATCGGGGTCTTGGGCGGTGATGCCTGGCGCGGGCATCTCGCCCAGGTGGACGTGCCGCTTCCGGCGCCGGGCCGAGAGCAGCAGGCGGACGATGCTCACCCGGCGGTGCTGCTGCGGCGGGCATTCTGGATGAAGGCTTCCAAATCGTCCTGCTTGTACCGGACGTACCGGCCCGAGAGCTTGACGTAGGCCGGCCCGGTGCCGGCCCCGCGCCAGCGCTCCAGCGTCTCCGGCGAGACGCCAAGCAGCTCACCCGCCTGGCGGGCGGTGAGCAGCTTCATCGGCGCCGGCGGTTCGGTGGTGGCGGCGGCGGTGATCGTGCTGGTCGCACTGTCGCCGTTCTCGGCGGCGGTGGTCATGTGCTTGGCCATGTCGAATTGTCTCCATGTCTGACGCCGGGGCGGGCTTGCCCCGGCTCGTCCATGGAGGTGTTCGCCGACCCAACTTTGCCGCCAAAAACCTTCGCTGGTCCGCGTTGGCCTGCGAGGAAGACGGCAGGGCCGCGCTTACAGGTTCAAAATTCGCGAGGCGCGTTGGCGACCAATTCTCACATCCTGCCTTGCTGCCTGCCCTGCCCTATTCGGCCATGCCAGTTTCTCTGGCTTCTGCCCTACCGACCTTCGCCGGCTTCACCCGCCGCCAGACGCGCGAGCCGCACGCGCCTGATTTCGGCGGCCAACGCCTCGCGCACCGCGTTGCGGCAGGTCCACAGGCGCGAGAGATACGGCGCCCGCTCCGCCCAGTCCCGCAGCGCCTCGTCCACGACGATCAGGATTTGCTCAGGCACGATGCCCTCCCGGCGGCTTTCGGGGTCGGGGCAGAGCTCGATCGCCAGGTCGCCGGAGCGCGCCTTGGTCCAGCTGTAGGGTGAGGTCACGGCGCCGGGGCAGAATTCCACCCCGGCGCCGAGAGGCTCGCCCGCCTGCATCTGCCTGACCGCTTTGCCCAGCGCCTCCAGCACGGCGAGCGCGCCGCCCTCCGGCACCCGCCCGTATTCCAGCGCCGCGCGGGCCTGCGCCACGAGGATCAACTGGCGCAATGTCCAGCCCGCCGGGGCGGAGCAGACCGTGCCGTACCGCACCGGCAGGCCGAAGCCGTCGCCGCCGGTGTCCAGAATCGCCACCCAGAATTTCTGCGTCCAAAAGGCCTGCACATCCGCGTTGGTGAACAGCGCGAAGCGCTCGCCGTCTCCGGTGCGGCGCACGGCGACGATGGATGTCTCATCGAAGTCGATCATCGGCCCGCTCCTCCTTCGGCGCACGCAACAGGCGTCGCGGCACTGGAGGATGATTCCGTTTTGGTTCCGTCCGACAGATCAGACAGGCCGACACTGTCCACCTCGAACACCAGCCAGAGGTCATCGCTCTCGACGGACACAGCCACGCCCTCGGGAATTTTGAAGGCGTTGATTTCTTCCTCGTGGGGATCGTCGTTGAGGCGGAACAGGTCGGCCGGCTCGCGCACTTCGATGCCGAGCGTCTTGAAATACTTGACGATGCTGAGCGGGTCCTCGCCGGTGCGCACGGCCTCGTCGAATTTGATCCGCTGCACCTCTGGCAACTTCTCGATGCCTGAGTAGCGCCGCAGCAATTCCTCCAGCGTGTGGGTCTCATGTTGGTCCATGTGGTGGGGCTCCAGACGCAGGAAGCCCCGCCTTTGCAGGCGGGGCCTCCTGCTGGTTCGGGGTGGATGGATCGCCCGGGCTGCAACGGCCTGGGCGAGAGCATCACATGCGGCTGAGCGGTTGGGCTTTGGCGCCGATGCGCCACGCCGTGCTAGGCATCTTCCTCCATCTATATTGGAGGAAGTAACGAGGCGGGTGGGCCGGTTCAGCCCAGGTTCGTCTCCGCGTCGCAATCCGCCACGTGCGCCGCCCAGCGCGCCCTGGCCCGCTCCGCCTCCAAGGCCAGCGCCGTGCGCACCTCGCGCCGCGCCTGCCAGCAGCTCCTTCTCCACGGCGTGACCCGCAGCCAACTGGTCAATGCCATTTCGATCACGGTCAGAAGTTGCTCGGGCGTGACGCCGCGCTGCCGCGCCTCGGCATCCGGGCACAGCTGGATGGCGAACTGCCCTGCCCTGGCCAGGCTCCATGGAAACGGCGAGGCCGGACTGCCCGGCGGCGCCGGCTCAAAGGAAACCGGCGGCACCGCCCAGCCATCCTGGGGCTCACGGTGCATTGCGGCGGCGCGGTCCAGGTGGCGGACGATCTCGGCCAGGACGGCCTCGCCGGAATGCGCCTGCTCCGCCTCGAACCGGGCCAGCGCCACGGCCAAAAGCTGGGTCAGGCTCCAGCCGTCGAAAGCGTTGAGAGTGGCGAGGCGGATGAACGCGCCACCATCCGCGACCTCGACCGCCGCGCCCCAAAGGCGCAGTGGCCGGCCCGGAATCAGATCAGTGGAGATAAGCGCGACATCGCGCCCGGTGCTGGTCGCGCGCCACGCGACGTTGTCGCGGCCGCTTCCGCCCCCAGCAGTGGATGCGGGCCTGGCGGATGCGGTCGGGGTGCTGGATTCCATGGCCGCCTCGTTCATTTGGTGAAGACCGCCCATTGGCCATCCGGAACGAGAAAAACGGCTATTCCTTGCTCGATGCGGTAGGCCTGGATTTCCTCCTCGCCGGGGTCGGCGCAGGCTGCAAAGAGCTCTTCCAGGTTCTCGATCTTCGTGCCCAGATCGGCGAAGTATGGAAGCAGATGCAGCGGATCATCGCCGCGCGCCAGGGCATCGGCAAGGCGCACGTGCGGAATGTGCCGGGGCAAATCGTGGCCCTCGGCGTGCTGGCGGACCAGTTCGTCCAGGATGCGGATCTGGGGCGGAAGTTGTGTCATGTCGATGGTCTCCAAGGCGCGGGGTGGCCAGCCCTCAAAGGCTGGCCACCCCGTGCCGACCGGGGTTGCTGGGCCCGCACCGCGCGGGCGAGACCATGACATGCGCTCCAGCCGGGACGCCGCCGCGCCCTGGGTGGTGCAGAGGAAGAACGGAAGGGTCAGGCGCTTCACGGCGCCTGGCCCTTCCGTTCCACCCACCCCCAGCCTTCGACGGTCGGAGACCGGGGAAGACGAAGCGATCTCAACTTAGGCAAAAAAGTGCGGGCAACATGTCACTGTGGGGGTGGGGGCTTTAAGGCCCCCACCCCCACAGTGACATGCCATCGCCCAGGCCGGCGTGACGTTTCGCCGCCGAGGCCGCCAAAGCCCAGGCGGGCCTGGGCATGACCCGCGCGGGGCAACTCAGTCTCCAAGCGAGAGCCGACAAGCTTTGCTTCCACGAGATGAGCGGAACCGTGCCATCGAGACAATCACCTCATCCCTTCAAGGGGATGAGGTGATTGTCGTGCGGGAAAAAGCCAGCCCATTCAAGCGCCCCAGCGCGCGGATCGGACAGCGCCAAAAATTCTTCCACCACCTCTTGAACCAGTTTGGCGCCAGCACATTTGATGCAGTCCCCCGCCGCCATCCTGGCTGCGGGGCGACGACCACCAAAAACGCGGAGAAGCCAAATTCTCAATGCCAGCATCGCCCCCTCGGGCGACAAGGTGAATAATTTCGCGCTGCCGACCTTCACGCCCGCGACGGATGCCACGCATCCCGCAGTGGGCGACGCGGACAGCAACGCCGGGGCGCCAATGGCGCATGCAGCCCCCGAGGATGGGGGCGATGAAGAAACGAAGAACCAGGAGAGCGCGAACAGCGCCAAGCTGGCCGAGACCGAACAGGAACAATCCGCGGGCACGGAGGAAATGCTGCTCGGCGGCGTTTCCGCGCGGGCGGTCAACGCCGCCTTGCCGCCTGGCCCGGATGGGGGCAAGGCCGATGGGCCCGATCAGCCTACCAACCGCCATGAGCGGCGCGCCTATCCGGCTACCCATGACGGGGCGCCGGCACCCTCGCGGCTGCCGGTGGCGCCGCCGCTGGCAAACGGCCCCGCGCATGCGGGCAACACCGGCGAGGCTGTGCCGGAAACGGGTGAAGGAGGTGGCCAGGGCATCCCGCCCGCTTCGCGGAACCTGGTGCTGACCAGCCTTTCGGGCTTCGCCGACGTCATCAACCAGCCGAATGATCCGGTCATCGGCTCGCTGGAACCGGGGCTTCTTGGCAAGATCATCGGTGTGCCGGGCATCAGCAAGAGCACCGCCGTCCTCCACATGGGCGTGGCCACGGCCGGCGGCCGCCCGTTCGCGGGGCTGGATGTGCCGAGGCCGCAGAGGGTGCTGATCTACACGCCCGAAGACCCCGACAAGGAGATCGCCCGGCGGCTGTATGCCGCCTGCCGCGAGCTGGGCGCCGATGAGGAAATCGTCGACCAAAACCTCCAGGTCGCCAGCTTCAGGCGCGGCGGCCCGCTGCTGGCGAAGGCCGTCAATGGCGGCCAGGAACTGTCGGAGCTTGGTGAAGAGCTGCGCGATGCGATCCGGGATCACCGCGCGCGGCTAGTCATTTTCGACCCCCTTGTGGAAGTCCACACCGCCCCGGAATCGGATAATGGCGAAATGCACGGGGTATTCAGCGCGTTCCGCGATCTCGCGCGCAACAACAACTGCGCCATCCTCATCACCCATCACGTCACCAAGGATGCGAAGGGCAACCTGACCATGTTCAACGGTCGCGGCGCCGGCTCCATGGCCGGGGCGGTGAGGGTCATGTTTGGCCTGGAGGAGATTTCCAAGAAGGAGGCTGATGAAGTGGTGCTGCGGCACTCGGGCAGCACCACGCGGGATTTCGTAACCTTCTCGATGCTGAAGGCGAATTACGAGAAGGTCCCCGGCACCTCGGTCACGCTGAGGCGCGTGGACAATGTGGTCGGCGCCGGCCGCGCGCCCAGCCTGCGGGCGCTCACCGGCTAGCCGCAGGTGTAGCGGATTGGGGGCGGCGTGCGCGGGAATCAGCGTACACCGCCGTACAGAGCCGCGCCCCGGGCGGGCGCGGCAACCCGGAATTTCAAGGACCCTACATGCTGACGATGAAGAACTCCGCCGTGCAGGCGGAAGACAAGCACATTGCGGTCGCGCTCCGTGCGGCATTTGGCATTTCTTCGAGGTTTGACCTTGCGGAGATCGTGGCGAGATTCAAGGAGCTCCGCGAGGACAATATCACCCCCGCGGATGGTTTGATCGAGTTGGGGAAGATGGTCGCCTATCTACGCATGAAGCCCGTGCGGAAGAAGCCGAACCGGACGGTGTGGCCGATGTACATTGTCCGCGACCAAATACATGACCTCTTGGTGCGATACGGTTCCACGAGCACATGGCAGGTCATCAAGTCCATCGCTCTGGATAACCCTGGGTGGATTCCGAAGGAAGACGTGGGGCTCACGCTCCTGTACATGGACCTCGGCGGGGAGCTTGAAATCGACGAGGATGGTGTCTGGGCGGTGGATGGAAGCTTCATCCGCAAAGAGGTCTACGTCCCGGTGGATAGCTCGATTCACTGAAGAAGCAGCAAGCCGCCGTTGAAGGCGGCTTGCTGGCTAGGAGGGCCACGAAGCCCGGGCGGCGCGATCAAAATCGATGTGCCGCGATGGATGCCGGGGAACCGGCATTCGCGCTTCAGACCGAAATCTGGGGCGAATCCTCAAAGGATTTCAATATGCGAGATACACGAATATCCATGGACGAGCGGGCGACCCTGCGACAGGCGCTACAGCAGATGGTGGTAGCGGCAACGCAGATTCTGGCGGTGCTGGACGCCACCGATTTCTTGGAGGTTGGGCCAAGGGCACCACGCCGAGAGGCCCCTGTCGCCGTGAGGATCGAAAAAGTTCTGATGGAGCAAGGAGTAGCTAGCGTGCGGCGGATTAAGTGGGAACTGGCCCATGATGGCCATGGCGAGGTTACGCATGGGTGCGCCAGCGGCACCCTCGACACCATGAAGAAGAGGGGCCTAGTCACCCTCAGCAACGGTCTGTGGCGCTTGGCCATGGACGAGTCGCTTGCCACGGAACCCAACGAGCAGGAAGCCGGCTAACACCTCAAGCAGGCCGATGTATCGAAACGATGGACGGTGGCGGCCCTGAAGGCCGTCGCCGTCCTGATGCAGCTTTTGTGGAGATGCCATGGCCAAGAAGACCAAGGCGTCCAGCCTGAAGGCGCTCGCCGGCTAGAGACGCGGCACTAGCGGCAGGGCTTGGGCTGGTATGCCGTCAGTCAGAGCATGCTGCCACCAAGAATCTGACGGAGCTGCTGGAGATCGTTGAAGGCGCCATCGTGAGGCATCCGACCGTGGCAGGGGAGATGTCGGCGATGCGCGATGAAATCCTCGAACTCATTCGGCTGAAGGCGCGGCGGGAGAAGCTGCTCGTCCGCCGGTCGGCCGTTTCAAAAGCAGGCCGATGAACGCGGCCAGGATTAAATGGCCAAACACTAGGAACACGAAGCTGAGCGGCCATTCAGGTTCAAATACCGATGCGCGGCCGAGCCATCATCACGACAAGCAAGGAGAGTTCGTGACCATGAACATCAAGACCAAGAAGCTGACCACCGCTGCCGGCAACCTCGAGCTGGTGAACACCCTCGGCGCGGGGCTGGGCCTGCCCGCCTGCACCGACGCCGGCGCCTTCATCGCGATGCTCGACGAGAAGATCGATGCCGGCAAGGCTGAACTGACCAAGCTGGCCAGCATGCGGGACACCGTCGCCAGGCTGGCTGGCGGCCGCCGCATCCACCGGCCGTGGACCCCCGGCGCCAACACCATCTACGCCCGCGTCCTCGGCATCCTGCGGCGGCACGGCACCCTCACCCGCCCGCAGATCGCGGACCTCCTCGCCGCCGAGGATGCCGGCGAGATGCCCCTCGGCTCCATCTCCGCCGCGCTGTCGAAGCTCGCCGAGGCTGGCCTGATCGATGGCGGTAGGTTGGGCTGGAAGCTGACTGACGTGGATACCGGCGCGGCCGAGTGAGCTGCGGGGCATCTTCCATATCCTGAAAGTCAAGTAACGGAGCACCTGGGCCGTTTCGGTCCAGGTGCCCTTCTCGCGCCGGGCCTACGCCGCCGCGCGGCGCTTGATCTCGTCCAGCACGGCCAGCAGCGCGTCCGCCGCCTCGCCGCCGAACAGCCCGTCCAACCCCTGGTCGTTGAGGTCGGTGTAGGGCGACTCATACAGCCGCGCCGGGTCCATCACGCCGCTCTCGGTCACTGAACCGCGCAATGTCTGTTTGACCTCTTGACAGATTTGGCAAGAGGTTTCGTTAAGAAGCAGATTGATGATAGAACATGTATCAAACTTTGAGGCGTTTGCTCGGCATGACAATGGGGCTAAAGGACTGGATTGATCTAGCCGGCGCGGTCGGTTCCGTTATTGTGGCCGTAGGAACCGGGGCACTGGCATGGGCTACATTCTCTCTGGCCCGATTCACGAAAGCCACGGTAGCCGATGCAGAGAAGGCCATGCAGCAGGCGGACCAGCATCATCGAGAAAATCTGCGTCCGTTCTGTGTAGTCGAGTTTCGGGAATCCAGTGCGCAAAAGCCATTTGGCGCGGACTTTAACATCCGAACGGCGACCCCAGGGCCACAGTATTTTGCAGGGGATGACAAGCCCTACATTTCGATCAAGGGGCGCTTGTACAACAGAGGGCTTGGGCCGGCAAGGGATGTCGCAGCCTACCTCAACTGGGGCAGCAGTGTTGAGGGCCTGGCATACTGGCTCACGCATCCGATTGTTGTGTGCGGATTGATAGCGGCAAATGAGAGCATCGAAATCAACCTGTCGATTGAGGCGCATCACGTGGCAACCAAGGTTGCAGATGGGAAGCGAGTGTCCACGCAAGCACTCGAATGGGTAGCCAATGATGCCTACGAGGTGGTCTTGCGTTACAGGGATATTTTCGACACTCCGTTCCGCACGATTCATGCACGGGGATTTCTACAAAATTTAGCCGTGGATGTCGCGGTAGCCGGCGGTGACAAGAAATTGGAGGCGCAGCAATCCATTCGCGCGAACAGACCGGCGCCAGTATTTTTGACGGGCGAGCAGCCATGGGCAACCCTGGCAGACAAGCCACAACCGCCGCCGGGATGGCTTGGATCAGTGGACACAGAATTAAGCGTTGAAGCGCCGTTTAGGCATGACGTTTAATTTGCCGTGAGGATAAGCAGGAAATGACAGGCACATGAACGACCAAGCTGCCCCGATGACCCCAACTGAAACGGATGAGCCTGTGGTCATGGTTTCGGGCATTCCCGACATGAACCGCCCACTATACCGAATTTTTCCTTTGTGGTTCTTTGAGGCCGCGTTAACAACAAATGCCGGAAATTTGTTCCTTATTCGTCCCGATGCTTGGGAAGACCCGTACGAGGACATCTGCAGTAAGATAATGTTGCAGACTCCAGACCATAAGCAGAAAATGTTGTCGCCATATCTAAGGCCCGCCTTTGCTCAATGCTGGTCATTCGAGGGGCAATCAGACGCTTTGCTTCGCGCATATTCCAGGGTCAACAGGGACGCGGCGACGGGACGAAATACAGAGCCAAAGTTTGAAGGTGTGCAGGTTAAAACCACCCCGGCAAAGCTTGTTTGCGCCATCAACAAATTTTCCAAGAAGAGAAGGAATTCCGAACTGAAATTTTACCTGGGAGCCATCCAATACTCTGAAAATCCCGGAGGAGAAGTCGCCGCACTGCTTGACCAAGTTGGTCCGGTCGCGATTGGCAAAGGCGACCATCGGGCGGCGTCCCTGTTAAAGAAACGCCTAGCTTTCCGGCATGAAGAGGAAGTCCGCATTATTCTTGTCGGTACAGAAGACATGCGCACAGATCGGTTTCTTGTGGACATCGATCCGAATGAGGTATTTGACGAAGTTTATTTTGACCCCAGACTGATAATGTTTGAGCGTATCGAAAGAGAGCAGCGGACAAGAGAGCTGGGATATAAGGGGTCGTTTGGCCACAACGATCTATATCAGCTGTCGTTCTTCATAACGCCTCTCTCGCAATCCTGGACTGATCAGACGGAGTCTTTAGAGTGATCTAGGCTTTCCGGCTCAACCGCCGTACCTGTGGCGCCAGATGCTGGCATTGTGATGGTACTGATCGGCGAGGCCGTAGGACCTGTAACGCCCGAAACGGCCAATGCAAAAGACGCGACTCCGACTAGCAGGTCAGGGGGACGAGCATACGGATCAGGATCAGGATGCGGGTTCTTCTTGATTACTGAGACCAGACCTGAGCCCGACAGACGTCTTCATGATGTCCCAAGCGTTTTTGACCATGTGATAGAATTCGGGCATCGAGACTGTTCCTACGCCGGAAGTTCCAATAGCAATCGCCCTCTCTGCGGGGGGAAGCCCATTCCCCGGCAATAGACATATGCCACGACATATGCTAACTGAATAGCATGGAACCCACCCGCCACGTCAAGCTCTTCAAGAACGGCCGGAACCAGGCCGTGCGCATCCCCCGGGAGTTCGAGCTGCCGGGCGAGGACGCCGTCATGCACAAGGAAGGCAACCGGCTGATCATCGAGCCGGCGGCACCCAGGTCTCTGCTGACGTTGCTGGCTACCCTACCCGCCTTGGATGAGGATTTCGCGCCGATCGAGGACCTGCCGCCGGACGACGTGGCGCTCTGATGCGCTACCTGCTGGACACCAACATCCTCTCCGATCTCATCCGGCATCCGCAAGGGCGCGTGGCCGAGCAGATCAGGCGCGTTGGGGAAACCGAAGTCTGCACCAGCATCATCGTCGCTGCCGAGCTGCGCTTCGGCGCCGCCAAGCGCGGCTCCGCGCGGCTGGCCACACAGCTCGAAGCGGTGCTGTCCGCGCTGGACATCGTGCCGTTCGAACAGCCGGCGGACGAGTCCTACGGCACCATCCGGGCGCAGTTGGAGCAGGCCGGCACGCCCATCGGCGGCAATGACCTTCTGATCGCCGCCCATGCCAAGGCGCTTGGCTGCACTGTGGTGACGGACAATGAGCGGGAGTTCCGGCGGGTCGAAGGGCTGGCCTGCGAGAATTGGCTGCGGGGCTCGTAGGGGCTTCCCACCACAATCCCCCCGAGCGATCGGCGGCGACGGGCGGTAATCGGGTGCTACCGCGGGGTACAGGCCGTCCGGGTTGTGTGCCACGGTGTAGTGATGGTAGGTCATCAAGGACGACCGCATACGATCAAGGGCGTCCTGGATTTCGTTACGAACCTACTACGAATCTGAGGGTCAGGAGTTCGAATCTCTTCGGGCGCGCCAACTAATTCCTTGAAAATAAAGCGAAAGCGGGTCGGTCCTGGCGGACCGGCCCGCTGGCGTTTTGGCGCCGCCCACCACTATCCCCTCAACGGTCGCGGAACGCCGCAGTTCGCCCGGTGGGAAGCTGCGGCGGCGCCGGCATGCGCGCCGGAGCGTCAGGCCAATTGCGCCCCGACCATCCGACCCACGCCGGCGAGGATGGGCGGCAGGATTTCCGGCTTCGGCTGTCCGCCCTGGGTGTAGGCGCAGATGACGATCGGCCTGTCCGGGGCTGGCCAAGCCACCGCGATGTCGCCCAGCGCGTCCTTGCCGTTGTTGCCGGTCTTGTCCGCCACCTTCCAGCCCTTGGGCAGGCCAGCGCGCAGCAGCGCTCCGCCGGTCTGGCAATTCAGCATCCAACCCGTGAGCCGCGCACGAGAGGCTGGAGAGAGCGCGTCGCCCAGCAGGAAGCGCTGGAGGTCGCCCGCCATGGCGGCGGGCGTGGTCGTGTCCCTCGGGTCGCCCGGCGGCGAGAAATTCAGGCGCGGCTCGGTGTGGTCGAGCCGCGTCACCTCGTCCCCCTCCGCCCGCCAGAAGCGGGTCAGCGCGGCCGGGCCGCCCACGCTCAGCAGCAGCAAATCCGCGCAGGTGTTGTCGCTGACCTCGATGGCCGCCTGGCACATGGCCCCGACCGTCATGCCGCCATCGGCCAGATGAAGCCGCGCCACCGGCGCGTAGTTGGAGAGTTGTGCCGCGCCGTATTGGACGAAGCGGCCGAGCCGCTCCTCGCCCTTGTCGACGCGCGAGAGCACGCAGGCCACCAGCGACATTTTGAAGGTGCTGCACATCACGAAGCGCTCGTCCGCCCGCCAGGACAATGTCCGCCCGGTGGCGAGGTTGCGGGCGTAGATTCCGATGCGCCCGCCGGTCCGGCGTTCGCTCTCCGCCAGGAAGCTGGTTGCCTCATCCGCCCTGGCGGAGGAGGCGCAGAAGGCGGGCAGAGCGGCAAGAAGAACGCGGCGAGGCATGTTCATACCGGGACGAGGAGCAGCTTGGCCGACCCCGTGTCAACATGTTTATCTTGTGCCGGCAGCGCTGCTCATCCTGTTGAGATCAGCATGTTCACGGCACTCACGAAAATTATGGCCTGCGTGGGCGCGGAGCGCACCGCCGGAACCTACGCGAACACGCGCCCAAACTTGGAAGCGAAGCCGAGTATGGTCGGTTGCGCCCTCTTCCTCCAGAAGAGTCTCAATGGTGTAAGGCTGAGCGTCATTGGTTCATCTCCTCACCAAAACCCGCCCATCGGGATGAGCGCATCAAGCCTTTTGCTGGCTGCTCTCATTTTTGTTTGGCTCCGCAATTTCATGCGTTTATCTTGACGCCACCGCGTCGGCCTAAACATATGTTGCGCCCGCCGATCACCGCTCAGACCGCGGCCTCCAGGCGCGCGGATGGCTGCACGAGATGGCGGCCCGCCATGGCCGTCCAGTGCAGATCGCCGGCATAACGCCAGGCCATTTGCCCGGCCTCATCAAGGGCGAAGAGATGCATCCAGCCATGATCGAACAGAGCGCGCACCTCCGGATGGCGGCCGAGGATCTCGGACATGGCGTCGCGCGGCGCCTCGATGCAGACGGATAGGCGCAGCGGATCGTGCGCGTAGCGCGCGCCATCGTGAACCGACTGCCAGGGCAGGCCGGCGCGCAAGCTGCCGCCATTGCCCTCGGCCACCCCGATCCCGCCGATGACGTTGTGCAACAGCTTGTTGCCGCTGCCGAACAAGTCCGGCGCCACGGTGGAGCCGTAATATTGCAGGCTGATCCAACTGGCGACGACGATCGGCGCGGTCATGATCAATTCCAGAACCCCAAAGCCCTTATCCTGCTTCCAATCGTAATCATGCAG
>NZ_JH976208.1:459425-464320 GCF_000306035.1 Acidocella sp. MX-AZ02 | reverse complement strand
GGGCAAGCTTGCCTGCCGCGGCGAGCCAAGCCTTGGCCTGTTCAAGGTCGGCCTTGTGGGCAGCAGACAGATGATCCTCCTCATAGAGCGTCACATCGTCCGTGGTGGTGAGGTGCAGCGCGGCCACGAAGAGCGTGCCGGCGGGGATCTCGATGCCGTTCGCCGCCAGCCCGTCTCTCACCTGCGCATCGTTGAGAAGCGCGGCGAGCAGCCTGGCATTGACCTCGCCCGAATAGCCGCCGCAGGCGCCGCAATGCAGCGCGCTGGCGTGCGGATTATTGACGACATTGGCGCCGTGCCCGACGAGCAGCACCAGCGGCGCGAACCCGCTGGTGAGGGACATGGCGCGCAGCACGGCCTTCGCGGCATCGATCTTAACCGCCACATCCAAAGCGGGATCGAGCCGGGGCGGCGGCTCGTCCGGCGGCGGGAGCGCATGCAGCCCCAGCGCATCGCTCAGGAGCTTACCCGCATAGACCGGCCCCGTGGCCTCGACGAAGGCGAAGGAGGACACCGCCGCGAGCTTGAACCGCCCCCAGGCGCGCTTTGCGCGCGCCTTGAACCGCGCGGACTGATCCTTCGCGTGGAGATCGGGGCCGCCAGCGCAGGAGCGCAGCGCCGGCGCAAGCAGGACCGGCAGGCGCCGCTCCTCGACATCCGAGGCGAAGCGCCGATGCGCGGTGCCCAGACCGAAAAACCCGGCGAAACCCATGGTTTGGATCCGGGGATCGAGACCTTCCAGCGCCCGGCGGAAGATTTCGGAGCGCACATCGATGCAAAACGCGGCCTGGAGCGCGGGCCTGGCAAGCGCCGCCCCCTGTGGCGGTTCCGCGAGCCGGCGCGCGAGCTGGTTTTGCGCGGCCCGCTCGGCAGCCTCCTGCAGGATGGCATCGATGCTGCCCTCGGGCGTTGCCGCAACCGGGGCGGCATGCGCCACGCGCACGCTGGCCCAGCCATCCGCGATCCCGGCTTCGTAGCGCAGAAACAGCGCCTCCTCCCAAATCAGCCGGATGGCGAGGATATCGGTGATCGTCTCATCCGCGCCGCCGGCAAGCTCAGCCTGCCACAGCTTGTAGCGGGCATATTGCGCCCAGCCGCCGAGGGTCATGAGCATCTGGTGGAAATATGTGTCGGCGGCATCGGCGGGCAGGCTCAACCGGTCCACCGCCCGTGCGGCCACCGCCAAACCGGTCTCCGGCGCTTCCGCCACGTGACGGGCAAAGCCGGGCAGGCCGAGGATTTCCGGCGTGATGTCGTGGGTGGCGGAAGCCCGCCAGGCGGCATAGGCGCTTTTTTCCTTCGGTGCGGCCCAAAGCGCCTGGCCTTCGTCGAAATATCCGCCAGCCCAGGCACCGAAGCGGTCGGCGATGATACCCGGCCAATCGATGCCGGTATACGGGACGCGAGATCGGCGATAGACGGCAGCGGGCTGGGTGGCGGCATTTCAACCGCCGCCGCCGCCTTCAAAGCCGCCACATCGGCTGGCTTGGGCCCGGCCGCAGCCGCGAGCGCCGCCGCGAGGTCAGCATCGCCGATCACCCCCGCCGCGATTTTCTCCGCGTACCAGCGCCGGGGCATGGTGACGCGCGCGCCCGCGATCCGCGCGAGCCGCGCCCCGGCCACGGCGAGAGGCTCACCGGCTTGCCCGAGAAACGGATTGACCGCGACACTGGAAGCCAGGGGCCAGGCGGGCGGTATGGCGCGGGCGGCCCGGTCCATCGCCGCCTGCACGGCGGGCGGGGCGGGCCAGGCGGGGGAGATTTCATTGATCATGGGCGTTGCTCCCGGCGGGAATGGATGAGCTGCGGATGGACCAGGCGTTGATCAGCCGGTCGAAGATGGCGTTGGCGTAGAGCCCGTTGGATAAATGCACGCGCAGCCCGGCGGCCGCGGGGTGGAAAGCCCAGAGCGGAAACAGAGCCTGTGCGATGGCAACCAGGCCGAAGCTGGCGGCGGCGAGGACGAGCAGCGTCCATTCGAGCGGATCCGGCGCCGGGGGTGCTGGCAAGATGCCCGCCGTGATCGAGATCGCCGCCCATTGCAGGGTGA
Organism: Acidocella sp. MX-AZ02; assembly: GCF_000306035.1. Lineage (NCBI taxonomy): Bacteria > Pseudomonadati > Pseudomonadota > Alphaproteobacteria > Acetobacterales > Acidocellaceae > Acidocella > Acidocella sp. MX-AZ02. Next base: position 462,271 of record NZ_JH976208.1, on the reverse strand, counting down.
AATAGGCCACCGAAACTGCCACCGCGTAGAAGGCTGTGCGCTGGGTCAGCGCCTTGGGCGCGGCATCCGCGAAGCCTTGCGCGAGCATGTAGGCGACGCCGAAGATCAGGATGACGCCGAGCACAATGGCCTGCGGCGATTTGTGCGCGACGCCGAAGCCGGCGCCAAAGAGACCATAAATGACGAAAGCCGAGAGAAAGGCGCGCGCGACGGCCCCGGCCTTCGGCACGGCGACCGGGCCTGGCCTGCGTAGGGCCGCCACCCGCTCCACCGCGCCGCCCGATGCCAGAAAGGAATGCGCCTTGTAGAGTGAGTGGGCGACGATGTGCAGCAGCGCCAGCGGGAACAGCGCCAGCCCGCATTCCAGGATCATGAAGCCCATCTGCGCCACCGTGGACCAGGCAAGCGAGGTTTTGACGGCGGGCTGGGTCAACATCACCAGACTGCCGAAGAGCGCGGTGAACCCGCCAACCATGACAAGCACCGCGAGAACGCCCGGCGCCAGCAACATGACATCGGCGAAGCGGACCAGAAGGAAGCCGCCGGCATTGATCACCCCCGCATGCAGCAGGGCCGAGACCGGGGTCGGCGCCTCCATGACTTCGGTCAGCCAGCCATGGGTGGGAAACTGAGCCGATTTGAGCATCGCGGCGGCGGCGATGAGCGAAGCCGCGCCGGCCGCCATCTCGCCACCCGCGCCTGACCGCGCCGCCGCCATGATTGTTCCGATTTGAAAACTTCCGTAAGCGGCGGCCAGCAACAGCGCGGCGCCAAGAAGCGCGGCATCGCCAAGACGCGCGGTGATGAATTTCTTGCGCGCCGCCCGCCGCGCGGCGACACGCTACGGATAGAACAGCAACAGCCTGTGCAGGAACAGGCTCGTGGCGATCCAGGCGATGACCAGCTGGACCAGATTGCCGGCGGTGACCAGCAGCGCCACGGCGGCCAGCGTCAGGCAGAGCCAGGCGGTGAAGCGGCCTTGCCGGTCATCGCCATCCAGATAGCGGCGCGCATATCGCACGACGATCCAGCCCACGAACGTCACCAGCAGCAGCATGGCCACGCTGACGGCATCGAGCCGGACGGACAGGCCGGCACCTTCAATGCCGATGACGCGACCATCGCCGGCGCCGTGAAGGATCAAGCTCCCGGCCGCCGCCAGCAAGGCGAGAAGCGAGACGGCTTCGGCCAGCAGCGGGGCGTATTTGGGCCGTGGCCCATGATCGAAAAAGCCGGTTGCCCCGGCGAGAAGCAGCGGAACCGGCGCCAGCAGCGGCGCGAGGAATGGCAGCACGAAAATCCCCTTCAAACGCAAAGACTGTTCGGGGGTTGGTAGCTGATCGGGAAATCCGAAAAAAATTCATTGTTTGCGCAAATTCGTTCGTTTTAATAGAACGATATGAGGGACCTGAACTATAATCATCTGCGCTATTTCTGGGCGGTGGTTCATGCCGGCGGCCTGACCCGGGCGGCCGCGATGATGAACCTGTCGCAATCAGCGCTTTCGGTGCAAATTCAGAAGCTTGAACACCAGATCGGGCATCCGCTCTTCGAGCGGGCCGGCCGGAAGCTGGTGCTGACCGAAGCCGGCCGGATCGCGCTCGACTATGCGGATACGGTGTTCAAGGCGGGCGAGGAGCTCATGAGCACCTTGCGCGGGCAGCCCCTGGCCACCCGCCAGGTGCTGCGCGTCGGCGCGCTGACGACCTTGTCGCGAAATTTCCAGCTTGAGTTCCTTCGCCCCCTGGTAGGGCGGGCGGATGTTGAGCTGATCGTCCGCTCGGGCAATATCCGCGATCTGCTCGCCCAGCTGGAGGCGCACGCCCTCGATGTGGTCCTGGCCAACAGCGCCGCGCCGCGCGACGCGCGGTCCTCATTGCGCAATCATCTGCTCAACGAACAGCCTGTCAGCCTGGTCGGCCGTCCGCGCGCAACCCGGCGCAAGTTCAAGTTTCCGGACGATCTGCGCTCCGAACCCATTCTCTTGCCGAGCCTCGATAGCGATATCCGCGTCGCCTTCGACCGCGTGCTTGAGCTGGCGGGGATCAGACCCATCATCCTCGCCGAAGTCGATGACATGGCGATGCTGCGCTTGCTGGCGCGCGAGCGCGAGGGCGTGACCCTGGTGCCGCCGATCGTTGTCCGCGATGAGCTGAACACGGGTGTTCTCGTCGAGCATTGCCGGATCGAGGACGTGACCGAGACGTTTTATGCCATCGTCCAGAAGCGGCGTTTTCCCAACCGGCTCCTGAGTGAGCTCCTGCCTGCCGGCAAGGGGTGAAGCCGCGCCGCACCTGCGCCGATCACGGCGCAGAAGGACACATCATGCCCGCCGCCACAAACGCCGCAGGCGCAGGAAGCCATTATAGAGCCACTCGGCCAACGCCAAAATTGGCGCCCGCCGCAACAGCCAGGCGGCGGGCTTGAAGGCCGGCAATTGCTCCCAGATCAACGCGAAGGCGGCGGCGCCATTGACCAGCGTGCCATCGCCCCGCCGCGCGTGCAGACGCGCCAGCGCCTGGCCGCGGGTGAGATCCGCCGCCACGAGCTCGGGAGCCTGTGAAATATCCTGCCAGGCGATGCGCTCAGCGCCCGGGCAGGTTTGGTAAAAGCCGATCTCGCGCCGGCAGACCGGGCAGCCGCCATCGTAATACACGACTGGTTTCGGCATCTATGGCAACTCCTTCAGCAAGGCCGGAATATGCGCCTTGAAGTCAAAAAAGCCGCGCCGGGCGAGCGGCCAGCAGCGCGCATCAAACGCCCGGCGCAGGCGGTGAAGGCGAAGCCCCGCGCCATGCAGCTTCGCCTCGGCCGCGCGCAAGGCATCCGCCGTCCACCCCACCGGC
>NZ_JH976208.1:441816-459325 GCF_000306035.1 Acidocella sp. MX-AZ02 | reverse complement strand
CCCAGATCATCCTCATGCAGCAGCAAGGCGAGCTTGCCCCGGGGGAGGTCGTCGATGGCCGGCAGGGTTTGCATGGGGGGCGGATTGGGCTCGGCCACCGGCTCTGGCGCCTCGTTCAGCACCCCGTAAGGCGCAAAACGTCCGTTGCTGTAGTGCGCGATATTCGCCGCACGGGCGATATAGGGCTTATTCGGCGTCTGACATCCGGCCACCCAGCGCCAAGAGAGGAGGTTGGAGGCGGCATCGGCATCGAGCAGGTGCTGGAAGAAAAAATCCGCGCCCAGAAGCCACGGCAGTTTGAGCGTGAAGCACCAGATGCTGGCAAACCACATGCGGGTATGGTTGTGCAGCGTGCCGGTCTGCGCCAGCTCCCGCGCCCAGGCGTCAAAACAGCCGATCCCGGTCTCTCCGCGCATCGCCTGCACGGCCCGCGGCATCAGCGCCGCATCCTCCCGCAACGCTGCCAGACGCTGCCTGTAGCTGGTCCACAGCGCCGGGCGCAGCTCCAGCCAGCCTTTCCAATAGATCCGCCAGAAAACCTCCTGGATGAATTTTTCCGCGCCGCCCGCGCCGTGCCGCGCGATGACCGCCGAGATCACCTCAACCTCACTCACCAGCCTATGGCGCAGATAAGGGGAAAGACCCGAAACGGCGCTGGGCGCGCCCGGGCCCGGATCGGTGTTGCGCCCCGCCGCATAGGCGCGGCCTGCCCGGGGCGTAAACGCGGCCAACCGGGCCAAGCCGGCCTCGCGGATGGGCGGCGGCGGGCTGAAGATGCCGTTGATCGCGGGTTGATTAAACGTCATGCGCGCTCACCAGGGCACGCCAGACATCCCCCCGCGGGCGCGCGCCACTGCCCGGACAATGCGCCCGCAGAATCGGCTCTGGCCGGCCAAAGCCCGGCTGCGGATAATGATCCCCGTTCGTGCACAAGCTGCCTTCCTATTCCTGCCGGCTTACGCAGCTGGACCGCCACCGGATCAACCGCACGCGTAAAATCATCTCCGGGATTGGCAGATGCGCGGCCAGTGAGCGTCTCGCCAGCCGGTTTTCGCAGCTTTGTTTGCCCTGCCGCGACCCTGCGGCTATGCAGTATGTCAGTATGTAACGGAGGCACCATGTCCTGGCTGCACCACCCATCCGACCAGCCCGAGGGCGCCGCCGCTCTGGTGATCACCCCGGTCAGCCACGACATCGGCGGGCTGCGTGTGCGCCGGGCGCTGCCCCATGCCAGCCAGCGCATGGTCGGGCCGTTCGTGTTTCTGGACCATATCGGCCCCGCACAGTTCGAGGCCGGGCATGGGCTGGATGTGCGCCCGCATCCGCATATCGGGCTGGCCACGCTCACCTATCTGATGCAGGGGCGCATCCTGCACCGCGACACGCTGGGCAGCGCCCAGGAGATCCGCCCTGGTGCGGTGAACTGGATGACGGCCGGGCGCGGCATCGCCCATTCCGAGCGCTCGCCTGAGGATGCCCGGCGCGGCGCACAGCCGATTCTGGGGATTCAGAGCTGGGTGGCGCTGCCGAAGGCGCATGAGGAAGCGGCTCCCGGGTTTTTCCATCATGAGGGCACCACCCTGCCGCAACTTGAGGATGGCGGTATCGTGGCGCGGATCATCGCCGGGCGGGCCTATGGCGCAACCGCGCCGGTGAAAGTCTTTTCGGACACGCTTTATGTGGATGTGAGCCTTGGCATCGGCAGCGCCCTGCCCTTGCCGGATGAGCATGAGGAACGCTCGGTGCAGATCATCGCCGGTGAGGTCGAAATTGCCGGGGAGCGCTTCGGCGAGGGGCAGTTCCTGGTTTTCCGTCCCGGCGATGCGATCACCATCCGCGCCTTGGCCGATAGCCGGCTGATGCTGCTGGGCGGCGAAGCGCTGGATGGGCCGCGCCATATCTGGTGGAATTTCGTCTCCAGCTCGAAAGAGCGTATCGAACAGGCGAAACAGGATTGGGTCCAGCACCGTTTCGGGTTAGTCCCGGGTGACGACCAAGAATTCATCCCGCTGCCGGGAAGCAAGCCGGTTGGGTCATAAGGAGGCCGAATGAGCGAGAGCGTTACCGTTACCGTCACCCGTCAGCAGGATTTTCAGTTCCTGGTGGAATTCGGGCCGCAATATGCCACCATGATCGCCGATGAGCCGGCGCCGGTGGGAGAGGATATGGGGCCCTCGCCGCAGCATCTGCTGGCCGCCTCCATCGCCAACTGCCTCTGCGCCAGCCTCACCTTCGCCTGCCGGAAATATCACGAGGACCCGGGCGAGTTTTCCGCCAGCGTCACCTGTGAGATCGGCCGCAACGCGGCGAAGCGGCTGCGGGTCACCCGCATCGATGTCGCCATCACCATGAATGGCGACCCGGCCGCGGTGCCGCATCTGAACCGGGCGCTGGCGAGCTTCGAGGATTTCTGCACCGTCACCGAAAGCGTGCGCGCCGGGATCGAGGTGAATGTGCAGGTTCTGGGGCCGGACGGCGCCAGGCTGGGGCAGTAGTCCAGGCAACGCGGCGGCCCCACGCCGCGCTTGCATTCCCCACCGCCTGCGGCCAGATTTTCCCCAAAGCAAAACGGCTGCCCGCAAAGACCCGGCGGCGAGGGGAAACGCGATGAGCACGCAGGCGCATGTGCGCGAAATCGAAACCGTCTGGCAGGGCGGGGCCTCGGGGCGGGATTCCTACGTCATCCAATCCTGGCGGCGCTGCCTGGATGAGCATCATCTCGACCCGGCGGCGCGCTGCGAGGCGGTGATCCTGCCCGAGGCGCGGCTGAATGAGCATCGCGAACAGGCGCAGGCGCTGATCGGCATCGCCAGGGTCGGGCTGGAGCGGCTCTACGGGCATATCTCCGGCCAGAATTACGTGCTGCTGCTGACCGACCGCGAGGGCATCGCGGTCGAATATTTCGGCGATCCGCGCCAGGCGCGGGAGCTGCGCAAGGCCGGGCTGTATCTGGGCGCGGACTGGGCGGAGGCGCGGGCGGGCACCTGCGCGGTGGGGGCCTGCATCGCCACCGGCGAGGCGCTGACCATCCATCAGACCGACCATTTCGACATGACCCATACCCCGCTCTCCTGCACCGCCGCGCCGATCTATGATCTGGATGGAAGGCTTTGCGCGGTGCTGGATATCTCCCTGCTCACCTCGCCGGATGAGAAGCTGAGCCAGGTGCTGGCGCGGCATCTGGTCAGCGCCACGGCGCGGCGGATCGAGCTCGCCAATCTGATGGCGCAGACCAGCCGGCAATGGGTGCTACGCTTCGCCGCCGCGCCGGATTTCCTGGATGTGGACCCTGAAGGGGCCATCGCCGTGGACGCGGCAGGGCGGATCACCGGGATGACCAACCAGGCCGCCAGGCTGCTGGCGCGGGCGGCGGGGCAGGATTGGCGGTGCCCGGAGGCGCTGCTCGGGCAGAGGCTGGAGCGGTTTCTGGAGCTGGATGTGAACGGACTGCCCGGGCTGATGCGCGGCCGCCCGGCGCAGGAGCGCGGCTTGCGCACCCGCGACGGGCAGATTCTGTTCGCCCATGCCATCGAGCCGCCGCCGCGCCCAAAACCCCGCGCGGCCCTGGCTTCCATCGGCGGCATCCCGGCGCCGCTGCGCGCTCTGGCCGCCCCCGGCGCGGTGATGGATGCGCTGCTGGCCAAGGCGGCGCGGCTGGCCCGCACCGATTTGCCGCTGTGCATCCAGGGCGAAACCGGCACCGGCAAGGAGGTTCTGGCCCGCGCCATCCATGACGCCAGCGCGCGGCGCGGTGATTTCGTGGCGCTGAACTGCGCGGCCTTGCCGGAGGGCCTGATCGAAGCGGAATTATTCGGCCACGCGCCGGGCGCCTTCACCGGCGCCGCGCCAAAAGGCCGCAAGGGGCTGGTGGAGGCGGCGGATGGCGGGACGTTGTTCCTGGATGAGATCGGCGACATGCCGCTCACCCTGCAGACCAGGCTGTTGCGGGTGCTGGCCGAGCAGGAGATCCAGCCGCTGGGCGGCGGCGCGGCGCGGCGGGTGAAGCTGCGCGTGCTCTGCGCCTCCCACCGCGACCTCGCAGGGCTTGTCGCGCAAGGGCTGTTCCGGGAGGATCTCTATTACCGCCTGCACGCCGCCAGCCTCACCTTGCCGCCCTTGCGGGCGCGGGAGGATTTTGACTGGCTGGTGGCGCGGCTGCTGGCGCGGCACAACCAGGACAGGCTGCGGCTGAGCGCAGCCGCGCTGGCGGCGTTGCGGGCACATGGCTGGCCGGGCAATCTGCGCGAGCTGGACCATTGCCTGGCCACCGCCTGCGCCCTGTGCGAGGGCACGGAGATTACCCCGGAGAATCTGCCCGTGGCCCTGGCCCTGCCGGATGAGGCCGCACAGCTGCGGGCCGCCCTGGCTGAGTGCGGCGGCAATGTCTCGGCGCTGGCGCGGCGGCTGCGGATCGACCGCACCACGGCGCACCGGCGGCTGCGCAAGGCCGGGCTGCGCCGCCACAGCTGAGCGCCACAGATACCGCCACACTGTGGCGCGTCCGGGCGGTGGTTTTAACTATTTATCAACACCTTAATTTTGGCACGCGGCTTGCGCTTGATCTCCTGCAAACAAAACCAGGAGGACCAAGAGTTGCGAGCCTTACGTTTCCACGCCGCGCGCGATTTGCGCATTGAGGAGATCGCGGCGCCATCCGCCCCGCCGCCGGGGCAGATTCTGGTGCGCAACCGCTTCGTCGGCATCTGCGGCACCGATCTGCATGAATATGCCTACGGGCCGATCTTCATCCCCACCAGCCCGCACCCGTTCACCAAGGCGCATGGGGCGCAGATCCTCGGCCATGAATTTGGCGGGGTGGTGGAGGCCATCGGCGCCGGGGTGAGCCATGTGCAGCCGGGCGACCGTGTGTCCATCCAGCCGCTGATCATGCCGCGCGCGGGCGATTATTTTGCCGACCGGGGCTTGTTTCATCTGAGCCCGGAACTGGCGCTGGCGGGGTTGAGCTGGGCCTGGGGCGGCATGGCCGAGGCGGCGTTGCTGAATGACTATAATGTCGTGAAAATCCCTGACAGCCTCAGCGATGAAGAGGCGGCCTTGGTGGAGCCGAGCGCCGTTGCGGTTTATTCCTGTGACCGCGGCGGGGTGCGCGCCGGCGCTTCCGTGCTGGTCACCGGGGCCGGGCCGATCGGGCTGCTCACCGTGCTGGCTGCCCGCGCCGCCGGCGCCGGGCCGCTTTTCGTCTCCGACCTCAACGACGCCCGGCTGGCCTACGCGAAATCGATCGTGCCTGAGCTGATCGTGATCAATCCGAAGCGCGAAAATGTCGGTGAGATGGTGCGCGCACAGACCGAGGGCGGCGTTGGCTGCGATGTGGCGCTGGAATGTGTGGGCAATGAGCATGCGCTGAAGGCTTGCCTGGATGCGGTGCGCAAGCAGGGCGTGGTGGTGCAGACCGGCCTGCATCCGCATGAAAATCCTCTGGATTGGTTTCAGGTGACGTTCAAGGATGTCGATCTGCGCGGCGCCTGGGCCTATCCCACGCATTACTGGCCGAGGGTGATCAGGCTGATCGCCAGCGGCGCGCTGCCGGCCTCGAAAGTGGTGACAGCAAAAATCAAGCTGGAAGACGCGGTGAAAGAAGGCTTCGACGCCCTGCTGGACCCCAGCGGCAAACATTTAAAAATCCTGATCGACCTGCAAGCCTGAAATCAAAAAGGTTTTTGGGGGTGTGGGGTGTTTTTTCAAAAAGACCCCACGTCTTTCCTCACAAAAGGAAAACGGACATGAACAAAATCAGCAAAGAGACAAAATCTGCGACGCCACGCGCCATTGTCGAAGCCTGGCTGACCAGCTTCAACGGCGCACTCGCGGCCGGGGACGCGCGGACGGCGGCCAAGCTGTTCGCTGCCACCAGCTTCTGGCGCGACCTCATCGCCTTCACCTGGAATCTGAAAACCGTTGAAAACCCTGATGGCGTTCGCGACATGCTGGAAGCGACGCTGCCAAATCTAGGGGCGGTGCGCTTCAGCATCGAGGAAGAGCCCAGCGAGAGCGGCGGCGTGGTGGAGGCGTGGCTGTCCTTCGAGACCGGGCTTGGCCGGGGCCAGGGGCATTTGCGGCTGAAGAATAACGAGGCCTGGACACTGCTGACCACGCTTACCGAACTGAAAGGGTTTGAGGAAAATTCAGGCCCACGCCGGCCGCTGGGGGCCGAGCACGGCATTTCCAAGCACCGGCTGAGCTGGAGCGAAAAACGCCAACATGAGGCTGAGAATTTGGGTTATGAGACCCAGCCTTACGTGCTGATCATCGGCGGTGGCCAGGGCGGGATCGCGTTGGGGGCGAGATTGCGCCAGCTCGGCGTGCCGCATATCGTCATCGACAAGCATGACAAGCCCGGCGATCAATGGCGCAAGCGCTATAAATCCCTCTGCCTGCATGATCCGGTCTGGTACGATCATCTCCCCTATATCGATTTTCCGAAGAACTGGCCTGTGTTCGCGCCGAAGGACAAGATCGGCGACTGGCTGGAATTCTACACCAAGGTGATGGAGGTGAATTACTGGAGCAAGACCATCGCCAAGCACGCCGAATATGACGAGGCGAGCAAGACATGGCGCGTAACCGTTGAACGCGACGGCAAGGAGATCGAGTTGCGTCCGACGCAATTGGTGCTGGCCACCGGCATGTCCGGCAAGCCGAATATCCCGGCCTTCAAGGGTATGGATAAATTCAAGGGCGAGCAGCAGCATTCCTCGCAGCATCCGGGGCCGGATGCGTATGCGGGCAAGAAAGTTGTTGTCATCGGCGCGAATAATTCCGCGCATGACATCTGTGCGGCACTCTGGGAGGTTGGCGCGGACGTGACCATGGTGCAGCGCTCCTCCACCCATATCGTGCGCTCTGACTCGCTGATGGAAATCGGTCTCGGCGATCTCTATTCCGAGCGCGCCGTGGCCAACGGCATCACCACCCGCAAGGCGGATATGATCTTCGCCTCGCTGCCCTACCGGATCATGCATGAATTCCAGATCCCGATTTACGACGCCATCAAGAAACGCGATGCGGATTTCTATGCGTCGCTGGAGAAGGCCGGTTTCATGCTGGATTTCGGCGCGGACGGCTCCGGCCTGTTCATGAAATATCTGCGCCGCGGCTCAGGCTATTACATCGATGTCGGCGCCTGCGAGCTGGTGGCCAATGGCGGGATCAAACTGAAATCCAATGTCGAAATCGAGGAGATCACCGAGACAGGCGTGAAGTTTGTCGATGGCACCGCGCTGCCGGCGGATCTCATCGTCTATGCCACCGGCTATGGCTCGATGAATGGCTGGGCGGCGGATCTGATCAGCCAGGAGGTCGCGGACAAGGTCGGCAAGGTCTGGGGCCTGGGCTCAGACACGCCGAAAGACCCCGGCCCCTGGGAAGGCGAGCAGCGCAATATGTGGAAGCCGACGCAGCAGGAAAATCTCTGGTTCCATGGCGGCAATCTGCATCAGTCCCGGCATTACTCGCTGTATCTGGCGCTGCAGTTGAAAGCACGGATGGAGGGGCTGCCGACACCGGTTTACGGGCTTCAGAGTGTGCATCACCTGAAATAGCCCGGCCCGGGCCCCGCTTTCCCTCTGGGCGGGGCCCGGTTTTTTGAAAAAAAGCAGCAAAAACGGGTGGGGTGGCGGCAACGCTGGTGCCATCACCCCAAATCTTCGTGGGGACTTTTTGAAAAAAGTCTCCACCCCTCCGGCGGCTTTCCAACACCGCTTCGCGGTGTCGGAACCTTTGCCGCCTACGCCCGCAAAAACTTTTCCCCCCTCAGGCCTGTGCGTTTCGCAAGATCCGGTCCAGCGTCTGGAATATTCGTGGATCGGCGCATTGCGCGACGTTGAAGCGCAAAAACCCTGACGCCGTCTGCGCCGGGCTGAACACATTGCCGGGTGCGAGCACCACATCATGCGCCAGCGCCTGGCGGGCGAGCTGCGCCGCATCCACCCCTGCCGGCAATTCACACCACAGAAACATCCCCGCTTTCGGCATCATCCAGGGCCGCACGCCAATCGCCTGCAACCGCCCCGCCACCTGCCCCATCGCCGCCGCCAGCCGGGCCCGCAGCGCCTCCACATGCTTGCGCCGCCCGCCATCGCGCAGCACCGCCAGCAGCAGCTCCGCGCTCAACCGGCCGCTGGCGAAATTGGTGGCGATTTTCAGATCGATCAGCCCGTCGATCCAGCCCGGCTTCACCGCGATATAGCCCAGCCGCAGCGAAGCCGAGATGGTCTTGGAAAAACTGCCAATCTGCACCACACGCTCCAGCCCGTCGAAGGCGGCGAGGCGTGGCGAGGGCTCGGCCTCGAAATCCGCGAAAATATCGTCCTCGATGATGATCAGGTCATGCTGCTCGGCCAGCTTCAGCACACGATGCGCGCTGGCCGGGGCCAGTGCTGCGCCGGTCGGGTTATGCACGGCGCAGTTGGTGATGTAGAGGCGCGGTTTTTCCGCCGCCAGCACCTGCGCGAACGCCGCCAGATCCGGCCCCTGCGGCGTGTAGGGCACGCTCACCACCCGCACCCGATGCGCGCGCAGCAACGCCCGGAAATTGAAATAGCAGGGATCATCCACCAGCACCGTGTCGCCCGGCTCCAGCAGAAACCGGCACAGCAGATCCACCGCCTGGGTGCCGGAGTCGGTGAGCAGGATCTGCCCCGGCGCGGCCGGCACACCCTGCCCCACCAGGCGCCGCGCCAGATACTCGCGCAAGGCCGGCAGTCCGAGCGGGCTGCCATAATCCCCCAGCACCGCGGCCTCCGCCCGTGCCAGCCCGCGCAACGCCCGGCGCAGACTATCCTCCGGCAGCCAGGAGGGCGGCAGCCAGCCGCAGCCGGGCTTGAGCACATCAGCCGGCGTCTCCAGCGTCTGCCGCGAGACCCAGAGCGGATCGACATCGCGGTCCAGATCCGGGCCGGCTTCGGCCAGGTTCAGCGGCGGGGTGCGCCCGGCGACGTAAAACCCCGAACCCCGGCGGGATTCGATCACCCCTTCCGCCACCAGCCGGTCATACGCCTCCACCACCGTGCTTTTGGACACCCCCGCCTGCCCCGCCTGCACCCGGATGGAGGGCAGCCGCATCCCGGCCCCCAGCCCGCGCGACGCGATGCGCCCGCGTATCTCCCCGACAAGCTGCGCCACCAGGCTGGCTTCGGACATAGTGTACTCTCAACATTACCAGTACAGTTTGGTTGAATTGTACCTATCCTTATCTGGCTCCGCCAGAGGCTTTCCGGCCCTATCGGCTTTTTTCGGGCAGGAGCGACGATGAACAAGACGATGGGCGGCTTTGTCTGGGGCGGGCTGGGGATGATCTGTTTCAGCGGCTCGATGCCCGCCACCCGCGCCGCCCTGGCCGGGTTCGACCCGGTATTTCTCACTCTGGCTCGCGCCGTGCTGGCCGGGCTGCTGGCCCTGGCGGCCTTGCTGGCGCTGCGCCAGAGCCGGCCGGCGCGGGGTGATCTGCTCTCGCTCGCCATCGTCGCCTTCGGGGTGGTGCTGGGCTTTCCGCTGCTCACCGCCCTGGCGCTGCGCCATATCGATGCCGCGCAATCGCAGATTTTCCTTGGCCTGCTGCCGCTCTCCACGGCTTTGTTCGGGGTGCTGCGCGGCGGTGAGCGCCCGCGCAGCGGCTTCTGGATCTTCGCGCTGCTGGGCAGCGCGTGTGTGGTGCTGGTGGCCTTGCGCCACAAGGCGCAGCTGCCGCCGGCCGGCGTGGGGCTGATGCTGGCCGCCATCCTGGTCTGTGGCCTGGGCTATGCCGAGGGCGCCAAGCTCGCCCGCCGGTTGGGCGGCTGGCAGGTGATCTCCTGGGCGCTGGTGCTGGCCCTGCCCTGGATGCTGGCGCTGGGCTGGCTCAACGCCCCCGCCAGCTTCGCTGGCGTGCCCAAGGGCGCCTGGATGGGGCTGGGCTATGTCGCCTTGTTCAGCATGCTGATCGGCTTCATCTTCTGGTATCGCGGGCTGGCTTTGGGGGGCATCGCCGCTGTCGGGCAGCTGCAGCTTTTGCAGCCGGCGCTGGGGCTGGCCGTCTCGGCGGTGGTGCTGCATGAGACAGTGCCGCCGACGGTGTTTGCCAGCATGGTCGCCATTGCCGCCTGTGTCGGCGGGGCGCGGCGCTTCATTTAACCCGGCCCGAGATTGCCCCGCCACGGCGCGGGGTTGTACCCTTGGGCATGGCCAGCTCCTCCCTCGCCCGCCCGTCGGCGGACCCGCACGACCTCCTGCACCGGGTCTTCGGCCTGCCCGGCTTTCGCGGCCAGCAGGAAGAGATCGTCCAGCATGTCTGCGCCGGCGGCGATGCGCTGGTGCTGATGCCAACCGGCGGCGGCAAATCCCTCTGCTACCAGCTCCCGGCTCTGTGCCGGGAGGGGGTTGGCATCGTCGTCTCGCCTTTGATCGCACTGATGCGCGACCAGGTGGCGGCGTTGCGCCAGCTCGGCGTGCCGGCGGCGGCGCTGAATTCCAGCCTCATCGCGCCCGAGCGCGCCCAGGTGCGCTCTGATCTTCGCGCCGGCCGGCTGAAGCTGCTCTACGCCGCCCCGGAACGGCTACTGATGCCGGATTTCCTGGAGATGATGGATGGCGCGCGCATCGCCCTCATCGCCATCGACGAGGCGCATTGCGTCAGCCAATGGGGGCATGATTTCCGGCCGGAATATCTGGGCCTCTCGCAGCTGGCCGAGCGCTTCCCCGGCGTGCCGCGCATGGCGCTCACCGCCACCGCCGACCCGCAGACCCGCCAGGACATTGCCCAGAGGCTGGGGCTGGAGGAGGCGCCGCTGTTCCTCTCCAGCTTTGACCGGCCCAATATCCGCTACGCCGTGCTGCGCAAGGAGGCGCCTTTGCGCCAGCTGCAGACCTTCCTGCGCGCGCATGAAGGCGAGAGCGGCATCGTCTATTGCCTCAGCCGCAACAGCGTCGAGCAGACCGCCGCCGCGCTGAACCAGCACGGCATCCGCGCGCTGCCCTACCATGCCGGGATGCCGGCCGAGACCCGCGCCGCCAACCAGGACGAATTCCTGACCACCGAGGAGGGGCTGGTGCTGGTCGCCACCGTGGCGTTCGGCATGGGCATCGACAAGCCGGATGTGCGCTTCGTCGTGCATCTGGACCTGCCCTCCAGCCTGGAGGCCTATTACCAGGAAACCGGCCGCGCCGGGCGCGACGGGCTGCCGGCGGAAACGCTGCTGCTCTATGGCATGCAGGATCTGGTGCTGCGCCGGGGAATGATCGAGCAGAGCAACGCCCCGGCTGAGATCAAGCAGGTGGAGCGGCGCAAGCTGGATTCGCTGCTGGGCGTCTGCGAGACCATCACCTGCCGGCGCCAGGCGATATTGGCGCATTTCGGCGAAACCCTAGCCCAGCCCTGCGGCAATTGCGATAATTGCATCACCCCCGCCGAAACCTGGGACGGCACCATCGCCGCGCAGAAAGCCCTCTCCGCCGCCTGGCGCACCCGCCAGCGCTTCGGCGTCGGTCATCTCACCGATATTCTGCTCGGGGTGAAGACCGAGAAGGTGGAGCGTTTCGAGCATGACCAGCTGCCGACCTTCGGGGTGGGCAGCGAGTTGGACCGCAAAGGCTGGGGCTCGGTGTTCCGCCAGCTGATCGTGCGCGGGGCGCTGGAGGTGGACCATGAAAATTACGGCGCGCTCTGCCTGACCGAAAGCGGCGAGGCGATCTTGCGCGGCAAGGAAAGCGTGCGGCTGCGCCAGGAAGCCACCAGCGGCACTGCGCGCGGGCTGCTGAAAAAGAAAGCCAACCGGCTGGAGGTGGCGGAGGCAGACCAGGCGCTGTTCGAGGCCCTGCGCGCCGAACGCTCGCGCCTCGCGAAGGCGCAGAACGTGCCGGCCTATGTGATCTTCCACGACGCCACCCTGGCCGCCATCGCCACCGCCCGCCCCGCCAACGCCGCCGCGCTGGCGGAGATACCGGGCATCGGCGCGTCGAAGATCGAGCGCTACGGGGCGGAGATTTTGGAGATTGTGGGGGCGGGGACGTAGCCGCCGAGATTTACCCCGCCCGCCATTGCGCTATAGCCTGCCGCCATCGCTCGAAACCTACGGACTGGTCCGATCTGACATGACAAACACGCTGCGTGGTGCCGATTATATCGCCGAATTCCTGGTCGGGCGGGGGGTGAAATCCGTCTTTTTGGTGCCGGGCGGGGGGAACATGTTCCTCTCCGATGCAATGGGCCAGGCCGCCGGGCTGGAGGCGGTGCCGATGCATCATGAGCAGGCCTGCGCCATGGCGGCGGAGGCCTATTCGCGGGTCACCGAGCAGGTGGGTGTCGCCCTCGTCACCTCCGGCCCCGGCGCCACCAATGCCATCACCGGCGCGGGCGAGGCCTGGGCGGAATCCTGCCCGCTGCTGATCATCTCCGGCCAGGTCAAGCGCGCCGATCTCAAGGGTGACTCCGGCCTGCGGCAGAAAGGCCCGCAGGAGGTCGATATCGTCGAGATGGTGAAGGGCATGACCAAATATGCCGTCACCGTGATGGACGGGCAGGATCTGCGCTATCATCTGGAAAAAGCCTTGCACCTCGCCACCACCGGCCGCCCCGGCCCGGTCTGGCTGGATGTACCGCTGGATATTCAGGGCGGGCCGGTCGAGCCAGCGGCGATGCGCGGCTTCACCCCCCCGGCCCCCGCCCCGGCAGCGCCGTTGCGCGCCGCGGCGGCGCGGATGATCGAGCTGATCAACGCGGCCGAGCGGCCGATCTTCTTCATCGGCCATGGCGTGCGCCTGGGTGGCGCCGCGACGTTGCTGAGCGAGATGATCGAAGCCTTCGGCATTCCGGTGCAGACGAGCTGGAACGCGCAGGACATGCTGCCCGCGGATCATCCGCTGAATTTCGGCAAGCCCGGCACGGTGGCGCTGCGCGCGCCGAATTTCGCCATCCAGAATGCCGATCTGCTGATCTGCATCGGCACCCGGCTGGACAATTCCCTCACCGCCTTCAATCCCGGCCGCTTTGGACGGGCCGCGCGCAAGGTGATGGTGGATGTGGACCCGGTGGAGCTGCATAAATATACCCATGAGATCGAGCTGAAAGTGCTCGCGGACGCGAAGGACTTCATCGCCGCCGCGCTCGCCGAAAAAGCCGGCCTGCAACCGCGCGACCGCAGCGCCTGGTTCGCCCGCTACGGCGAATGGAAGCGGCGCTACGCGCTGAATGGCGGCGCCCCCTGGCCGGCTTCGGGCGAGATCAGCCATTTCCATTTGATCAGCGCCTTCGCCAAGGCATTCCCGGAAAACGCGCTGGTGATGACCGGCGGCTCCGGCCTGGCGATCGAGAGCTTCTGGATGACCTTCGAGGCCAAACGCGGCCAGCGCCTATGCACCACCTCCGGCCTCGGCTCCATGGGCTACGGCCTGCCGGCGATGATCGGCGCCTGCGTGGCGCGCGGGCGGGTGCCCACCATCGGGGTGGAGAGCGATGGCAGCTTGATGATGAATTTGCAGGAGCTGGCCACCCTGCGCGGGCTCAACCTGCCGGTGCGGATGTTCATCATCAATAATCGCGGCTACGCCTCCATCCGCAACACCCAGCGCAATTACTTCAATGGCCGCTATGTCGGCACCGGGCCGGAGGCGGGGCTGTTCATGCCGGATTTCGTCGCCCTGGCGCGGGCGATGGGGCTCCCCGCTATGCGCATCGAGGACGCTGCCGATCTGGAGTCCGGCATCGCCCACGCGCTGGCGCAGCCCGGCCCGTTCATCTGCGATATCAGCGTCACGCCGGATGAATCGCTCTGGCCGAAAGCTATCGCGGTGCCGCAGGCGGACGGCACGCTGCTCTCGATGCCGCTGGAGGACATGACGCCGCTGCTGCCACGGGAGGAGCTGCGGGCGCAAATGCTGGTCGGGCTGACCGAAGAATCAGAAAAAATCGTCCTCTGATCCCTCACCCACCGCGCATTGACAGCACGGCGCCGACCCCCCACCCTCCTGGCCAACGGCCGGCCTGAAGGCAGAGCGAATTGAGGGTGCCAAAGACAACATGGGCTTGAAAACATGGGTTTGAAATCATGGGATCGGCAGCGCCGTGAGCGCCAGGCGCGGCTTGATGCGGCGGCACCCCTCGCCCAGGGCAAGATCGTCCCCACGGCACGGGTCAGCGCCCTGCTGCGCGCCCTCATCCGCCCCGGGGACCGGCTCTGCCTGGAGGGCGACAACCAGAAGCAGGCGGATTTCCTGGCCGATGCGCTGGCGGCGCTGGACCCGGCCGAGATCCATGATCTGCACATCGTGCAGTCCGGCGTGGTGCTGCAGGCGCATCTGGATCTGTTCGAGCGCGGCCTCGCCCGCAAGCTGGATTTCTCCTATTCCGGCCCGCAAAGTGCCGCCATCGCCCGCGCTTTGGATGCCGGCAAAATCGAGCTTGGCGCGGTGCACACCTATATCGAGCTGTTCGCCCGCTATTTCATGGATCTCACCCCGAATGTCGCGCTGATCGCGGCGGTGCAGGCGGACCATGAGGGCAATCTCTATACCGGCCCGAATACCGAGGACACGCCGACCATCGTCGAGGCCACCGCCTTCAAATCCGGCATCGTGGTGGCGCAGGTGAACAAGCTCGTCGACAAGCTGCCCCGCGTCGACATCCCCGGCAGCATGGTGGATTTCGTCATCGAGGCGGACCGGCCCTTCTATGTCGAGCCGCTCTTCACCCGCGACCCCGCCGCCATCACCGAGGTGCAGATTTTGATGGCGATGATGGCGCTGAAGGGCATCTACGCGCCCTATGGCGTGCGCCGGCTCAATCACGGCATCGGCTTTCCCACCGCGGCGATCGAGCTGATCCTGCCGACCTATGGCGAGGCGCTGGGGCTGCGCGGCAAAATCGCCACGCATTTCGCCCTCAACCCGCACCCGACGCTGATCCCCGCCATCGAAACCGGCTGGGTGGAGCAGGTACATTGCTTCGGCAGCGAGGTGGGAATGGACCAGTATATGTCCGCCCGGCCGGATATCTTCTTCCTCGGCCAGGATGGCACGCTGCGCTCCAACCGGCTGATGTGCCAGACCGCCGGGCTCTATGCCTGCGACATGTTCATCGGCTCGACCTTGCAGATCGACCTCGCCGGCAACAGCTCCACCTTCACCAATGGCCGCATCGCCGGCTTTGGCGGGGCGCCGAACATGGGCGCGGATGCGCGCGGCCGCCGCCATGCCTCGCCGGCCTGGATGCAGGCCGGACAGGAGGCCGCCGGCGAGGCCGGCAGCCTGGTGCGCGGGCGCAAGCTGGTGGTGCAGATGGTGGAGACCTTCGGCGAAAAGCTGGTGCCGCGCTTCGTCGAGGAGTTGGACAGCGTGCGCATGGCCCGCGACCTCAAGCTCGATCTCGCCCCGGTGATGATCTATGGCGACGATGTCACCCATATCGTCACCGAGGAAGGCATCGCCAACCTGCTGCTCTGCCGCAGCACAGAAGAGCGCGAACAGGCGATCCGCGGTGTCGCCGGCTTCACCCCGATCGGGCGCGGGCGCGACCGGGCGGTGGTGGAGCGCTTGCGCGCCCGCAAGGTGATCCAAAGGCCGGAAGATCTCGGCATCTCGCCGCTGGACGCCACCCGCCAGCTGCTGGCGGCGCGCTCGGTGCAGGATCTGGTCGCCTGCTCCGGCGGGCTGTACCGGCCGCCGGCGAAATTCAGGAATTGGTAGGAGAACCGCGATGGAGCAGTTCCAGATCCGCATCGAGCCAGCCCGCCCCGCGCCGGGTGGGCGCCGTTTGGCCAGCCTTGGCGTCAACGCCTCCGGCAATCTCGAATTGCTGGTCGAGCGCAGCCTGCCGCCCGGCGAGGCGGTGTTTGACATCGCCACCGCCGCCACCGGTTTTCGGGATTTGTGGGAGGCGGTGATCAGTGATCTCTGTGCGCGCCTGCCGGTCGGCGGGCTGCATTTTTCCATCAATGATGGCGGGGCGCGGCCGGATGTGGTCGGGCTGCGGCTGATGCAGGGGGCCGCGCTGATGGAGCAGCCGGCATGAACGCACCCGGTATGAACGCGCAGAGCGATTATTATTACGAGGCCTCCGCCCGCGAGCGCGCGCAAGGTCTGCTCGACCCTGGCAGCTTCACCGAATTCATGGGCCCGCAGTCACGCTGCCTCAGCCCGCATCTGGCGCAATTCAACCTCACCGGCGCCTTCGATGACGGCATCATCATCGGCGCCGGCCTGCTGCAGGGCATGCCGGTCTATGTCGCAGCACAGGAGGGGCGGTTCATGGGCGGCGCCTTTGGCGAGCTGCACGGGGCCAAGCTGGTCGGGCTGCTGCGCGCCGCCGCCGCGCAAAAGATCACCGCCGTGCTGCTGGCGCTGGATACGGGCGGGGTGCGGTTGCAGGAGGCCAATGCCGGCGAGATGGCGATTTCCGAGGTGCTGCGCGCCATCGTCGCGGCGCGCCGCGCCGGGGTGGCGGTGATCGCGCTGGTCGGCGGGCGGGCCGGGGCGTTCGGCGGCGGCGGCATCATCGCCGCCAGCTGCAGCCGCATCATCGTCTCCGGCCATGGCCGCATCAGCGTCAGCGGTCCGGAAGTGATCGAGACCAACAAAGGTGTGGAGGAGTTCGACTCCAAGGATCGCGGGCTGGTCTGGCGGGTCACGGGCGGGCGCTCGCGCGCGCTGCTCGGCGGCGCGGATGCCTATGTCGCGGACCGTATCTCCGCCTTCCGCGATGCCGCCCTGGCGCAGATCCCCAACGCCCCGCCCTTCACACTGGAGAGCCTGCAGGCCGAACAGGCGCGGCTGAGCCAGCGCCTCGCCGCCTATGGCGTCTGCCGGGATGCGACCGAGATCTGGCGCCAGGCCGGGCTCGAGACGCCCGCACCTGTCGCGGATCTCTCTGAGGCGGATTATGCTGGCCTCTCTCGCCTTCCGGAGGCCGACCATGACGCGCGATGAGCTGCTGACCGCCCTGTTTCCCGCCGGCTGCAGCATCCAACCCGGCGGCTTCGGCACGCTGCGCGGCATGGCCGAGTTGCCGGGCACCGGGCGGGTCGAGATCATCGGCATCGAGGCCGGCACGCCGCTGGGCATCGAGGGCGCGCTGATCCTCTCCGGCCATGTGCTGGATCTGGTCGCCGCCGCAAGCCGGGCGCCGCTGCTGGTGCTGGTGGATACCGCCGCCCAGGAGATGGCCCGGCGCGAGGAGCTGCTGGGGCTGAATGAGGCGCTGGCGCATCTCGCCAAATCCCTGGCCCTGGCCGCCGAGACAGGCATGTTCACGCTCGGGCTGCTCTATGGCCGCGCCGCCGCCGGCGCCTTCATCGCCACCGCCCTCTCCACCCAGATGCTGGTGGCGCTGCCGGATGCCTATCCCAGCGTGATGGACCTGCCCTCCATCGCCCGCGTCACCAAGCTCAAGCTGGAGACGCTGGAGGCGCTGGCGCAGACCACGCCGATCTTCGCCCCCGGGCTTGAGCCGCTATTCGCCACCGGGGCGATCGCCGAGATCTGGCCGCCGGAGGCGCTGGCCGCGCGGCTGGCCGCCACCCTC
>NZ_JH976208.1:440844-441716 GCF_000306035.1 Acidocella sp. MX-AZ02 | reverse complement strand
GGGCCGGTGCCTTTGTTCAGCCATGGCAGCCAGGCGCTGCGCCGCTACGGCGCCGGCGGCGCCCGGGCGGAGGCGATGGCCGGGTTTCCCTCGGTCTATGAGATCGCCCTGCCGGCCCTGCGCAGCGCCGCCAGCGCCCAGGAGGGTGCGGTGCAGGCCTGCTTCGCCCTCATCGCGCAGGTGAGCGACACCAATCTGCTGCATCGCGGCGGGGCGGACGGGGCCCGCTTCGCCGCCGCCCAGGCCGCGGACTTCCTGGCCACAGGCGGCGTCCATGCCCCTGGCTGGCAGGCTCGCGCCGCCAGCGTGCATGACGCCTTCGTCGCCCGGCATCTCAGCCCCGGCGGCTGCGCCGATCTGCTGGCGATGGCGCTGTTCATCGACGCGCTCGCCCGGCCATGACCCCGCCCGCCTTTCTCTGCGCCGGCCAGGGCGGCCAGCACCCCGCCATGTTCGGCCCGCTGGCGCAGGCACCCGAGGCTGAACCCGTGTTCGCCGCCGCCGCCAGCCTGCTGGGCGAAGACCCGCGCAGCCTGGTGGCGCGGCCCGGGGCGGATCTGTTCTCCGGCCGCGTTGCGCAAATCCTCTGCTGCACCCAGGCCCTCGCCGGCTGGGCCGCGCTCGCCCCGGCGCGCGGCTTACTGGCGGGCTACAGCATCGGCGAGCTGGCCGCCTGGGGCTGCGCCGGGATATTCGATGCCCCAACCACGCTGCGCCTGGCCGCGACGCGCGCCGAACTGATGCGGGACGCCGCCCCGCCCGGCCATGGGCTGGCGGCGATCCTCGGGCTGGACCGGACGCTACTGGACCCGCTGCTGACAGCCCACGGCGCCGTCATCGCCATCGTTAACGCGGCAGATCATGTCGTCGTC
>NZ_JH976208.1:427272-440744 GCF_000306035.1 Acidocella sp. MX-AZ02 | reverse complement strand
GGAGTTCGGCCCCGGCCGCGCGCTCGCCCACATGGCCGCGCCGCTCTTTCCCGGCGGCGCGGCGCGCGCGCTTGAAGAGTTCCGCAGCCTCGCCGGCATCACGGGCTGGCTTGCTGGATAGGCAAAAAAAATGCCGGCTGACGCCGGCATTTTTCGTGATGCGCGCGGTGCTCAGTAATCCGCGTTCATGTCGATCTTGGTGGTATCCGGCGTCATCAGAATGGCGATGATCGCCGCCAGCGCATACACCATCACGATCCCACCGATATAGAGATAGGCGTGATGAATGCCGAGATCCTTCAGGATCTGCCCGGCGATGATCGGCAGCAGGCCGCCGCCATAGACCTGGCTGATCTGATAACCGGCACTCGCCCCGGAGGCGCGATAGCGGGTCGGGAAATTCTCGGTGTAGAAGGTCGGGATCGCGCCATAGCCGAAGCCGAACACGAAGCCGAAGCCGATGATTTCCGCGATCGCCGCCAGATAGATGTTCTGGGTGTTGATCAGATAGAAATACGGAATGATGAAGACCAGGAACACCACGGCGGAAATCAACAGCACGGTGCGGCGGTTGATCTTATCCGCGAGCAACGAGCCGATGACCATGAACACCAGCATGAAGGCGGCGGCGATCAGCCCGATCACTTCCGCCTGCGTCGCGGTGAAGCCGACAGCTTTCATGTAGCTGGTGCCGAACACGAAGGAGAGGAAGAAGGCGCCGGAGAACATCGCATTCACGAAGGAGGTGCGGATGATGCGCAGCGGCATCTCGCGCCAGACCCGCGCGGCCGGGAAGTCCAGCACATGGCTCTTGTCGCGCAGCTTGTCGAACAGATAGCTGTCCTCGGTGCGCGAGCGGATCAGGATGCCGACGATGGCGACCAGGAAGCCGATGAAGAAGAAGATGCGCCAGCCCCAGGCGATGAAATCCGCAGGGCTCATCAGCGATTTCACGAACAGCACCGAGGTGAAGCCGAGAATCAGCCCGATCGGAATCGCAAACCCGACCCAGGCGCCCCAGAAGGCGCGGTGCTTGGTGTTGGCGGCCTGCTCGACCACCCAGGTGGAGGCGGTGCCAAACTCGGCGCCGAAGCTGATGCCCTGGCAGAGACGGAAAATCACCAGCAGCACCGGTGCGACCACGCCAATGGAGGCGTAGGTCGGCGTCAGCCCGATGGCGAGGGTGGAAATACCCATCAGCACCAGCGCCCAGACCAGCGCATCCTTGCGCCCATATTTATCGGCGATATTGCCGAAGATGAAGGCGCCAAGCGGGCGGATGATGATGCCCAGACCATAGACGCCGATCGCGGCGGCCACCGCGGCCAGCCCCGGCAGCTTGAAGAACAAACCGCCCCAGATGGTGGCGGCGGTGATGCCGGTGACCAGAAAGTCATATTGTTCGATGACCGATCCGATCAAGCTGGCAACAGCAACCTTGCGGATCTGCTCGGCACTCGGCACGACGAGGCTTTCGCTCATACTCCCCCCTTATTACGAAAAATATATCTTGGGAAAAGCGATAACCCCAAATAAAGCCGCGCGCCAGAGATTTACCCGGCGCGCGCGCATGACAATTTGGGCAAGTTTGCACCGCAGCACAGCCGAATGGCCCCGCTACGCTGGCTCAACCAGCTTCGCGCTGCTCCCGGGCATTGCGCAGCAGGGCGGCGAAACGGTAGAGCCCGTGCACGAATTTGCTGTAGGGCATGGTCACGAAAAACCCCAGCACCAGGCCGAGATGCACGCACAGCGTTACCCCCTGGGCGCTGGTGCCGCGCAGGGCCAGCAACAAAAGCCCGGTCGCGGCAATCAGCAACAGCAGCAGCAACAGCCCGGCGTCCGCCCCCAGCAACTCACGCGCCTGCGGTTCCTGGTCCGCCTGCAATTTCACCCAGAGCAGCCCGGCACAACCGAAGATGATGCCGATGCCACCAGCCAGCCCCAGCAGCACCGGCAGGCTCAGCAACGGGTAGGGTGCGGGCCAGCCGAGGATCAGATCCTCAAAGGCGCCGACGCTGGTGGCGGCAAAGCAGAGCAGAAACCCGTAGGCCATCAGATGATGCAGATGCCGGCGTGTGGTGGAAAAGCTGCCATCCTTGTCATTGCAGCCATGGCCGTTGCCGCCGAAATAGCGCAGGCTGGCGGCATCCTTGCAGGCCTGGCGCAGATCCTTCACGCTCCAGCCACGCGTGCCGCTGGCCTTCCAGTAGGAGGCCAGCCCCATGCCCATCGCCAGCACCGCGAACAGCCCGGCGGCCAGCGCCGTCAGCGTCATCACCGCTTTCGGGATGATCAGGTAGAATCCAGCCCCCGGCGTCACTGGCAGAACACCGAAGATCGTCCCCGGCGATTGCAGCAGGAAAGTCAGCAGCAGCACCAGCGCGATGCCGCCCGCCATCGCCAGCGACGTCACCAGCCCGTTGCGGGCGAAGGCCCGGCCCAGCGGCGCCGGCCAGGCATGTTCGGCATAGCTCTCCTGGCGCAGCAGCGCGAAGCTGCGGGCGACATTGATGCCGAATTCATGCGGCGGCGCATATTGGCAGGCATAGTAACAGCCTTTGCAGCCATGGCAGAGATTGGCGAGGTAGGAGAGATCACCCGCGGCGAAATCGCGATGCAGCTCCATCGCCGGAAACACCGCGCAGAACCCTTCGCAATAGCGGCAGGCATTGCACACTTCCATGGCGCGGCGGCTATCGGCCATCGCCGGGCTCTCGATCATTTCAACGCTGGACATTGCGCGCCGCCTCCTTGCCCGCGATGCGGCCAAACACCGTGCCGATCGCCATGCCGAACCCCGCCAGATAGCCTTTGCCGAGAATGCTGCCGGCCATGATTTCCCCCGAAGCGTAGAGATTTTCCATCACACCGCCATCCTGCATGATCACTTCCGCGCGCTCATTCACCTTCACGCCGAGATAGGTGAAGGTGATCCCCGGCCGCAGCGGATAGCCGATGAAAGGCGCTTGCAAAATCGGCCGCGCCCAGTTGGTCTTTGGCGGTTCCAGCCCTTGCGTATGCACGCCGTCGAGCCTGGAGCTGTCGAAATCGCCGGGCACGCAGGCGGCATTGTAGGCGGCCACGGTCGCTTCCAAAGCCGCGGGCTCCAGGCCCAGCTTTTCCGCCAGCGCGGCGATGCTGTCCGCCTTGATCGCCGGAAATACCGACGGCATGAAGAGTTTTTCCGCCTGGCTGTCGATGATGCTGTAGGCGACCTGGTCCGGCTGCTGCGCCACCAGCCGCCCCCAGATCGCGTAGCGCTTCGGCCAGACATCCTCGCCCTCATTATAGAAACGCTGGCCATGCTTGTTGACGACGATGGAAAACGGCACGCAATCCAAACGGGTGGCGATGCCGCCATCGAATTTCGGCGCCCGGCCATCGATGGCCACGGCATGGCATTGCGTCGGATCACCGACCGAGGCGATGCCCTGGTCCAGCAGATGACGCAGCACCCGCCCCTGCGCGTAGGGCGTGCCGCGGATCAGGAAATTCTCCGCCTGTGGCCCCCAGGCCTGTTTCAGCCACTCGATATTCGCCTGAAAGCCGCCGGACGCGGCGATCACGACCTTGCCCGCCACCTCCAGCGGAAACCCCTTGCAGACGACCTTCAGCCGCCGCACCCGGCGGCCCTCAAGGGCCACTTCGGTGACCTGGGTGTCGTAGAGCACCTCCACCCCCAGCGCCTCGGCGGTGGCATAATAGGCGTTCAGCAACGCCTTGCCGCCGCCCAGGAAGAACGCGTTGGTGCGCGAGAGGTTCAGCGTGCCGGTCAGCGAGGGCTGAAATTTCACCCCGCAGCGCGCCATGAAGGGCAGCGCCTCCTGGGTGGCGCGGATGGTCAGCCGCGCCAGCGCCTCATCGGTCTGGCCCCCGGTCACCCGCAGCAGATCGTCCCAGTACTCATCTTCCAGATAGGACTCGGTCAGCACCGAGGTGGGGGCGGCATGCATGGCGCGGATATTTCGCGTGTGGCGGGAATTGCCGCCGCGCATCGCCTTTGGCGCGTGTTCCAGCACCAGCACGCTGGCCCCGGCCAGCCGCGCCTCCAGGGCGGCGGTGAGGGCCGCGTTGCCGCCGCCAATCACCACAATGTCGTAACGCAGGG
Source organism: Acidocella sp. MX-AZ02 (assembly GCF_000306035.1). NCBI lineage: Bacteria > Pseudomonadati > Pseudomonadota > Alphaproteobacteria > Acetobacterales > Acidocellaceae > Acidocella > Acidocella sp. MX-AZ02. The sequence continues at coordinate 436,633 of NZ_JH976208.1, read as the reverse complement.
CTTTCTGATCCATCCCGGCCTCGCCTTTGTATGCAGTTGCATACAATTATCGGCGATAGCCTTGTCCTGTCAATCCGCCGGCTCATCGCGCCGCCGCGCATCAGGCCCGCCCCCGCCGCACGCCCGCCTGGGGTGGGCAGGCCGGCGCACAGCCCCGGCAGCCTCAAAATGCCCGCAAGTCAGCCGGTGAAGCGCTGCTGCAAAAGCTGGATGCGGGTCTTGAAGGCATTGCGGATATGCTCCCGCGCCGCCGCCTCCGCTCCCTCCGGATCCCGCGCGGCAATGCGCGCGACGATGGCGGCATGGTCCTCCACCGACGACGCCCCCCGCCCCGGCGCGCCCAGCGTGGTGCCCGGCAGCAACGCCAGCGACAGGCGCAGATTTTCCAGCGCCTGGGCCAGATACTGGTTGCGCCCGGCATCGCGCAGCTGCTGGTGGAAGGCCCGGTTGGTACGCGCCAGCATGACGGCATCCTCGATGCGGGCACGGTCCGCCGCCACCATCTCCTCCAGCACGCTGATCTCGATGGCCGAGGCATGCTGCGCCGCCAGCCGCGCCGCGGTGCCTTCCAGCACCTCCCGCAGCGCGTACAGCTCGGCGATCTGGTTATAATCCAGCGAGGTGACGGCCATGCCCTGATGCGGCTCATGGGTGATCAGCCCCTGCTGCTCCAGCCGCTTCAGCGCCTCGCGGATCGGCGTACGGCTGAGCGCGAAACGCTGCGCCAGCTCGGTCTCGCGCAGCCGGGTGCCGGCCGGCAGGGCGCCGTTCTCGATGCCTTCCAGCAGCAGCTCATAGGCATCGCGGCCGCTGGAGCGGCTGGGTTTGCGGGCGATATTGTCTTTCTGCGCGGCCATGGAAACGCCTCTGCTGTGCGCCCCGCTTATGCCGCCGGGGCGCGCCGGTTTCAAATCCGGCGCTGGCGGATCTCGATGGTGATGTGCGAGAGCCCCTCAAACCCCTCCAGCCGGGCGCGGTAGAAATCCTCATCCCGGCCTTTGGCGCTGGCAACCGACAGGATCGCCCCCAGATGCCCCGGCCCCAGCCGCCAGAGATGCAGGTCCAGCACCTCGTCTCCGGCGCGGTTGACGATGCCGCGAATGGCGCGCTCCATCTTCTGGTCCGGGATCATGTCGAGCAGAATGGCGCCGGTATCGCGCAGCAGCCCGTAGGACCAGCTAAGGATCACCACCGCCCCCAGCACGCCGACCAGCGGGTCCATCCACACCCAGCCAAAGGCGCGTGCCAGCAGCAGCCCGATGATCACCGCCAGCGAGACGGCGGCATCCGCCGCCACATGCACCAGGGCGGCGCGCATGTTATTGTCCCGCCCGGCATGGTGGTGATGATCATGGTCATGGTCATGATCGTGGCCGTGACCGTGGCTATGGCCGTGATGGTGATGATGCCCGCCGGAGAGCAGCCAGGCGCTGGCGATATTCACGACCAGCCCCAGCCCCGCGATCGGCAGCGCCTGCGCGAAATCGATCGGCACCGGAGAAAAAAACCGGCCCACCGCCTCGTAGAAGATCAACAGCGCGATCATCGCCAGGATGATGGCGCTGGTGAAGCCGGCAAGATCGCCCAGCTTGCCGGTACCAAAGGAAAAGCGCGGATCGCGCGCATGGCGCCTGGCATAGCGATAGGCCAAAGCCGCCAGCAGCAGCGCCCCGGCATGGGTGCTCATATGCAGCCCATCCGCCACCAATGCCAGCGAGCCGAACAGCCAGCCGCCGACAATCTCCAGCAGCATCATCGCGCCGCACAGCGCGATCACCCACCAGGTGCGGCGCTCGCTATTGGCATGGTCCGCACCCAGAAACACATGCTCATGCGCCAGGCTGTTGCTCTCGCTCATTTCAGATAAGTCCTCACGATTTCCAGAAGCTGCGCCGCCGCGTCGCGGTCCAGCGCGCCAGGATGGGCGGCCTCATCGACCAGATGGTTCTGCACATGGTCCTCGACCACCACCGCCATCAGCCCGGCGGTGGCGCCGCGCATCGCGGCGATCAGATGCATCACCGTCTCGCACCCCGCCTCGCTCTCCAGCGCCCGCTCGATCGCCTCGACCTGGCCGCGGATGCGCCGCACCCGCGCCAGCAGGCGCTGCTTGTCTTTCACCGCATGCGTCATCCCGGCGCCATAGCATACCCCCCTACCCTATTCAACGCCCCGGGTGGCGGGCGGCCTCACCGCCCCCCTGCCCCCGCGCCGGGATACAAGCCGCCGGCCAAACCCGCTGCCGCCAGCGCGTTGACGGGCAGCGGCGCGCACGATAACGCACCCGCAAGGTCCGCGAACGGGCCGTTGACGCCAGAGGCAAAAGAAAAAAGATGCAGAGTTTGCAACCAGGCGACATCGCCTGGGTTTTGATGTGCACGGTGCTGGTCCTGCTGATGACGGTGCCGGGGTTGGCGCTGTTCTATGCCGGCATGGTCCGCAAGAAGAACGTGCTGGCCACCATGATGCAATCCTTCATGCTGTGCGCGCTGGTGAGCGTGCTCTGGATGCTGGCGGGCTACTCCCTCGCCTTCGGCCCCGGCAATGGCTGGATCGGCGATGGCTCGCGCCTGTTGCTGGCGGGCCTCGCCAATGGCTGGGACAAGCCCTTCACCATCGCCGCCGGCACCCCCTTCGCGGTGCAGACCGGCATTCCTGAGAGCGTCTTCCTGATGTTCCAGATGAGCTTTGCCATCATCACCCCGGCGGTGGTCACCGGCGCCTGCGCCGACCGGATGAAATTTTCCGCCCTGCTGGTGTTTTTCACCTTCTGGTCGCTACTGGTCTATGCGCCGCTGGCGCATTGGGTGTGGTCGCCGAATGGCTGGCTGGCGCGGCTTGGCCTGGCGGATTTCGCCGGCGGCACGGTGGTGGAAATCAATTGCGGCGTCACCGGGCTGGTCTGCGCGCTGATGCTCGGCAAGCGGCTGGGCTATGGCCAGGAGAACATGGCGCCGTGGAATCTCAGCTATGCGGTCATCGGCGCCTCGCTGCTCTGGGTCGGCTGGATGGGCTTCAATTCCGGCGGCGCGATGGGGGCCAACCCGCGCGCCGGCATGGCCGTGCTGGCCACCCAGATGGCCGCCGCCGGCGCCACACTGGCCTGGGCCGGGGTGGAATGGGTGCTACGCGGCAAGCCCTCTGTGCTGGGGGCAATCTCCGGGGCGGTGGCCGGGCTGGTCGCGATCACCCCGGCCAGCGGCTATGTGCTGCCCGGCCCGGCCTTGCTGATCGGCCTCGTTGCCGGGGCGGTATGTTTCTGGACAGCGACCGAGCTGAAGCATAAATTCGATTACGATGACAGCCTGGATGCGTTCGGCGTGCACGGCATTGCCGGCATCATCGGCACGCTCGCCACCGGCTGGTTCGCCTTCGGCCCGCTCTCCAACAATGCGGCCATTGGCGGGCTGCATCTGCTGGGCGTGCAGGCGCTGGGCGTTGGCGTGGCCATTCTGTACTGCGCCGCGGTCAGCTGGGTGCTGCTGAAACTCACGGATCTGCTGGTCGGGCTGCGTGTCAGCCGCGAGGAAGAGCGCGAAGGGCTGGATGTGGTTCTGCATGGCGAGCAGATCTTCTGACGCAAAGCCGCCCCAAAACGCCGCGCCGCCTCAGCCCGAGCGGGTGAAGCGCAACACATTGCCGGGCGGCGAAGCGCGCAGCAGCTCCGAAACCTTGGCCCGCAGCTCCTCCTCCTGGAAGGGCTTGCGGATGATCTGCGCCTCGCCGACCCCATCCAGCGAGGTGAGATCGACATAGCCGGTGACGAACAGCACCTTCAGCCCCGGCCGCAAGGCCTGGCCCTCCCGCGCCAGCTCCACCCCGCTCATCCCCGGCATGGCGAAATCCGCCACCAGCAGATCCACGCGCTGCTTCGTCCGCAAAATCGCCAACGCCTCGGCTCCGCTGGCGGCCTCCGTCAGCCGATAGCCAGCCTCGCCCAGAACCGTGCTGGTCACCTCGCGCACTTGCGGATCATCATCCACCACCAGCACCGTCTGCCCGGCCTGCGCCGCCGGAACGGGGGCATGCGCCGCCGCGTCCGGCCCGGCTTCCTGCGCCGTCTGCGTACGCGGCAGAAATACCGAGATGGTGGTGCCAACCCCGATCCGCGTCTCGATATTCACCCCGCCGCCGGACTGCGCGGCGAAGCCATAAACCTGTGCCAGCCCCAGCCCTGAGCCCTTGCCCACCTCCTTGGTGGTGAAGAACGGTTCGAACGCCTTGGCCAGCACCTCCGGGCTCATGCCGGTGCCGGTATCGCGCACCGAGAGCATCACATAATCCCCCGGCGGCGGCTCCTCCGGGCGCTGGCGCGGGCCGGTGCGGCTGACATTCGCCGTCTCCAGCGTCAGCGTGCCGCCCACCTCTATCGCATCGCGGGCATTGATCGCGAGGTTGAGGATGATCAGCTCGATCTGGGTCGGATCGACCAGCGCGCTCCACAAATCCGCGCGCAGATTCGTCTCGATGCGAATGGAGCCGCCCATCGTGCTTTGCAGCAGCTCGCGCATGCCCTGCACCGTCTCGTTCAGATCCACCGCCTTCGGCTCCAGCCGCTGACGGCGGGAGAAGGCGAGCAGCTGCGCGGTCAGCGAGGCGCCGCGCTCGGCCGCGCTGCGCATAGTCTGCAAACGCTGCAGGAATTTATCATCCTCGGCGGTTTTCAGCCGGCGCTCGGCGAAGCCGATATTGCCGAGAATCACAGTGAGCAGATTGTTGAAATCATGCGCCACGCCGGAGGTGAGCTGGCCCACCGCCTCCAGCCGCTGCATCTGCCGCAGCGTCTCCTCCACACGCTGGCGCTCCTCGATCTGCGCCGCCAGCTCGGCATTACGCTCGGCCAGGGCGATCCGCGCCTCGCGCTCGGCGGTCACATCCCGCCCGGCGAGATAGACCGCCCCCTCCTCCGCCACCGCCCCCCAGGAAATCCAGCGCCAGCCGCCATTCTGGTGGCTGAACCGGTCCTCCCGGCGCGGCGGCTTGCGGCCATCGCGCAGCTCTTGCAGCACCTCCGCCAGCCCGTCGCGATCCTCCGGATGCAGCAGCAGGCTCAGCAGGCAGCCATCCAGCCGGCCTTCCTGATAGCCAAGCAGGCTCTCCCAGGCCGGGTTGGCGCGGCGAATGCGCCCGCCCAGATCGACCACGGCGAACAGCTCGTCGCTCAACCGCCAGATCCGGTCGCGCTCGGCGGTGCGGATCGCCACCTGGCGCTCCAGCTCCTGCGCCTCGGCGCGCATGATCTCCTGGGCGTGGCGCTCCTCGGTAATGTCGCGCACCACCCCCACCAGCCGCAGGCTGCGCGTGGTATCGGCCAGCGCCTGGCCATGCACGGCCACCCAGCGCAAGGCGCCGCCGGGCAGGGTGATGCGGATATCCTGCTGCACCCGCGCGGTCTTGCCGGATTGCCCCTCCAGCGCCGCGCGCAGCGCCGCGAACAAGGCCGCGCCATCTTCCTCGTGGCAGCGCGCGCGCAAAAATTCCAGGCTCAGCTCGTCCTGCGGGCCGGCGCCGAAAATCCAGCGCGCGGTGTCGTCCCAGCGCAGCGTCTCGCTCTCCGGGGCATATTCCCACAAGCCCAGCTTCGCCGCCTCGGCGGCGAGGCGGGCATTCATCTCGCTGCGCTCCAGCGCCGCCAGCGCGTCCCGGCGCTCGCCGCGCTCGCGTGCCTGGTCCAGCGCCCGGCGCACCGCCGGGGCGACGCGCGAGAGATTACGCTTCAGCACATAATCCAGCGCCCCCAGCTTCAGCGCATTGGTGGCGAATTCCTCCCCCACCACGCCGGAAACGAACACGAAGGGCAGATGCGGGCGCAGCTCCTGGGCGATGGCCAGCGCGCTCAGCCCGTCGAAATCCGGCAGCGAATAATCCGCCAGCACCACATCATGCGTATCGCGCTTCAGCGCCGCGCGAAAATCCGCCTGGGTGGCGACGCAGGTGATCTCCGCCTCCAGCTCCGCCTTGCGCAGATGCGCCGCCACCAGCTCGGCATCGACCGCGCTATCCTCTAGCAGCAGAACCCGAACCGGCGTCTCAGATGCCATTGGATCGCGCACCCGGCGGCGGCTCGTTCAAAATCGCCCAGAACATCCCCAGATCCTGGATCGCCTCGAAAAACGCGTTGAAGTCCACCGGCTTCACCACGAAGGCGTTCACCCCCAGCTCATAGCTGCGCAAAAGGTCGCGCTCCTCGCGCGAGGAGGTCAGCATCACCACCGGGATCTGGCGCTGCATCGGGTCGGACTTCACCTTCTCCAGCACCTCCAGCCCATCCACCTTCGGCAGCTTCAGATCCAGCAGCACCACCGCCGGGTCGCCCGGCACGCGGTTCTCGTGGGCGCCGCGCGCATAGAGATAATCCAGCGCCTCCGCCCCGTCCCGCGCCACCACGATCTCGTTGGCGAGCTGGCATTTGGCCAGCGCCGCGAGCGTCAGCTCCAGATCCCTCGGATTGTCCTCGACCAGCAAAATAGGTCGCAAATCAGCCACTTATCGTCTTCCTTTTGTCATGCCCAGCCTCGGGTAGCACGAAACTGAAGCGCGCGCCCTTGCCTGGCTCACCGTGCGCCTCGACCGTGCCGCCATGGCGCTCGACAATCCGTTTCACCAGCGCCAGCCCGATGCCGGTGCCCTCAAACTCCTCAATCCGGTGCAGCCGCTGGAACACCCCGAACAGCTTGCCGGCATAGGCCATCTCGAAGCCGACGCCATTATCCTCCACCCAGTAGCGGATTTTGCCGCCCTGCGCCGTACCGCCAACTGAAATCCGCGTCATCTCCCGGCCACGGGTATATTTGATCGCGTTCTGCAGCAGGTTCTGCCAGACCTGCCGCAGCATGGTGGCATCGCCCCAACCATCGGGCAGGGGCTCGACCCGCCACTGCACCAGCCGCCCGCCCAACTCCGGCTCCAGCAGCCGGCGCGCCTCCTGCACCAGCTTCGCCATATCGACCCGGGTTTTATGGAGCTGGCTGCGGCCGAGCTGGGAGAAGGCCAGCAGATCATCCACCAGCCGCCCGGCGGAGACCGCCGCGTCCTTGATCGTGGTGACGTAATGACGCGAGCGCTCATCCAGCGAGCGCTCACGATCCGAAAGCAGCTCGGCGAAACCGACAATATGCCGGAAAGGGGCGCGCAGATCATGCGAGATGGAGTAGGAGAACGCCTCCAGCTCGCGGTTGGAGCGCTCCAGCATATCGGTCAGCTCGGCCCGCTCCTCCGCCCGGCGCAGCACCAGCGTCTGGATGGCGTTGCGAAAGGAGATCGCGGTTTCAATCTCGGCCGGGCGCCAGGGGGCGCTGCGCAGCTCCACCCGCTCTTTCCACATCTCAAAGGATTTGCGCGGGTGCAGCCGGCCGGAAACCGGCTCCGCCGCCTTCACCGGATTGCCGCTCCATTCCACCGTGCGCACCAGCTCCGGGCGGAACCAGAAGACGTAATCCGCATGCACCTGGGAGGTGGAGATCGCCAGCATGCCGCTGGCCTGGGCGCCGAAGCCCGCCGCCTGCGGCCAACGCTGAGCCAGGCTGTCAGTCTCGAATTGTTCTTCCCCGGCGGCCTGCAGATCGGCCGCAAAGGCTTTGATCGCCGCCTCATCCGGCGTCTGCCCGGTCATCCAGACCTTGCCCTGGATGATGGTCGCCGCCCCTTGCGCGCGCAGCATGGCCAGCAGCTCGGCCGCATGCGCGGCCAGCCCCGCCTGCAGGCTCGGCGCCTCCGCCAGCCCGGCCAGCAGGCTCTGCTCGACCGCCGAAAGCGCCAGCCGCTCCGCCGCCAGCCCGGCCTGCAGCCGGGTCTCGATATGCATCGACAGCACTTGCCCCAGAATGTCGCAGGCATTGCGAATCTGCGGGTTGACCATGCGCGGCGCCGCGTTATGCGCCGAGATCAGCCCCCAGAGCGCGCCATTCACCAGGATCGAGACCGACATCGAGGCGCCGGTGCCCATATTGCGCATATATTCCAGATGCACCGGCGAGACGCTGCGCAAGCCCGCGCGGGAGAGGTCCAGCGGCGCCTGGTCCACCGGGCTGTTCACCGGCTCGATCGGGCAGGGCGTGTAATCCACCGCAGGGATCAGCCGGATGCGGCTGAGCCGGTACAAAGCCCGGGCCTGTTCGGGAATGTCGGAGGCGGGAAAACGCAAACCCTGATAGCTGGGCAGCACGCCATCATTGGCCTCGGCCAGCACGGTACCGTCGCCGGTCTCATCGAAACTATAGACCAGCACGCGGTTGAACTGCGTCAGCGCGCGGATTTCGCGCACCGCGGCGCGCGCCACCCCGGCCAGATCCGCCGAAGCGCTGAGATCCGCCATGAAGGCGCTGAGCCGGGGATAGAGGCTCTCCAGCGCCTCCTCATCCGGCTGCGGCGGCGGCTCGAATTCCAGCAGCGCGCCTTGCGGGGTGAGATGCCCTTGCAGCTGCCAGCGCCGCCCGGCGACCTCCAGCACTTTCAGGAACACGACATCGCCGCTCTCCAGCCAGGCGCGCAGCGGCGCCTTAAGCCCTGAAAGCCCGGCTGGCAGGGGACCAGGCGCCAGCTCGACCCCCAGCATCGCCGCTGCATTGCGGCTCATCTGGCGCAGGGCCAGGGTCTGCGGATCGAAACAGAGCAGCGCGCCATGCGGCTGGATGGCCCCGGGAATGCGGATCGGCTCGGCGGCGCAAGCCTCCAAGGCGGCGCGATAGGGCAGCGCGCTCATCCCGCAAACCCGCTTGCCAGTTTGGCCGGCGCCTGCTGCCCCGCATGTTTAATCGGCATAGGCATCTCCCCAATCACCCCAATCTGAACCACCGAGAGGCTTGTAATGCAAGGAGCCTGACCTCGTTTTCATGTTTTGGCAGCGTGCCGCTCAGGCAGGGCTGCGGGAGGCATCTTTGATGCTGCATGGTTTCGATCCGAACGGGCTGCAGATCGGCGAATTGTCGCTGGCCTTTCTATTTTCCGCGCTGATCGGCACCGAGCGGGAGATCCGGCAGAAAAGCGTCCGCTTTCCCATCTGCTGGTGGCGCTTGGCGATATCGAGGGGGTGCGGGAGGGGACGCGGATGGACGAGGCGGCCGGGTTCGAATAAGCCCATGATATCTAAATGAATATCAGCCCCATCCCGCCCAGCGCGCCAAGCCCCACCACCGCCAGCGGCGGCAGCTTGGCAACCAGCAGCAGTAGAAACAGAACCAGCGCCAGCGCCGCATCGGCCGGGCGCAGCACCGCGCTGGTCCAGACCGGGTTATAGAGCGAAGCGGCCAGCAGCCCGACCACGGCGGCATTCACCCCGCGCATCGCCGCTTGCGCGCCGGGCCGCCGGCGCAGCGCCGCCCAGAAGGGGAGTGCGGCCAGCAAAATCAGCATCCCCGGCAGG
>NZ_JH976208.1:421902-427172 GCF_000306035.1 Acidocella sp. MX-AZ02 | reverse complement strand
GGCCCGGCAAGGGGGCGGCCAGCGTGCCGAGATAGGCGGCGAAGCTGAACAGCGGGCCGGGCACCGCCTGCGCCGCGCCATAGCCGGCCAGGAAGGCGCTCGAACTCACCCAGCCCGGCGCCACCACCGCATCGCGCAGCAGCGGCAGCACCACATGGCCGCCGCCAAATACCAGCGCCCCGGCATGGTAGAAGGCCGCCATCACCGCCATGGACGGCATCCAGGCCAGCATCGGCAGCCCGAACAGCAGCAAAAAGAACAGCCCCAGCGCCACCAGCCCGGCCCGGCGCGAGACCGGCATCTGCGTCAACGGCTCCGGCACGCCGCCGCCCTGGCACAGCGCCAGCCCCGCCAACGCCCCCAGCGCGATCACCACCAGTTGCATCGCCCCGCTCTGCGCGCTGAGGATCAGCAGCCCGCACGCCACCGCGATGCCGGCGCGCCGGAGATCCGGGCAGAAGGATTTCGCCATCCCCCAGACCGCCTGCGCGACGATCGCCACCGCCACCAGCTTCAGCCCGTGCAGCAGCCCTTGCCTCAGCCCCCCGTTCAGATGCCCGGCACCATAAGCGAAGGCGACCAGCAACAAGGCCGAAGGCAGCGTGAACCCAACCCAGGCCGCCAGCGCCCCCGGCAGCCCCGCCCGCAACAGGCCGATGGCAAAGCCGACCTGGCTGCTCGCCGGGCCGGGCAGGAACTGACAGAGCCCGACCAGCTCGGCATAATCGCGCTCCGCCAGCCAGCCACGCTTGCTCACGAACGCCGTGCGGAAATAGCCGATATGCGCCACCGGCCCGCCAAAGCAGCTGCAGCCCAGCCGCAGGAAAATCCGCAGCACCTCCAGCGCGCTGCCCTTGCTCTCCTCCATGGCGCCCCCCTGATCGCCATGCTCGTAACAGTCCGCACCCGGTTCAGGCCAGCGCGTCATCAAAGCGTCATCCTTCAACCGCCGCATGAGCGCGGCAGACCTCCACGAAGGCCCGCACCGCCCCCGGCAGATCGCGCTGGCTGGGATAATAGAGATGCCAGCCGGGAAAAGGCGGCGCGTAATCCCGCAACAGCCCGACCAGCCGCCCGGCCTCGATATGCGGGCGCAGCAGCTGCTCCGACATGAAGGCGATGCCCACACCCTGCAGCGCCGCCCGCAACGCCACCTCCCGGTGCGAGACGATCAACGGCCCGCCCACCGCCACCGCGAACCAGCGCCCATTCTGCCCGAACTCCCAGTTATAAATCCCTGCCCGGCCGGGCGGGCGGATATTGATGCAGCGATGGCCCAGCAGATCCCCCGGCGTCTGCGGCACCCCGAACTTGTCCAGATATTCAGGCGAAGCGGCGGCGATCTGGCGCATGTCCCCGCACAGCCGCAGCGCCACCATGTCCTGCTCCAGCAGCTCGCCGATGCGGATGCCGACATCGAACCCCGCCTCGACGATGTTGGTGACGGCGTCATCCACGGTGATGTCCAGCACGATGTCCGGATAGGCCGCATGAAACGCCCCCAGCAGCGGCTCGATGAAGGCGGCGCAGGGCTGGGCCGGGGTGTGCAGCTTCACCAGCCCGGCCGGCGTGTCCCGCAGGCTGGCGACATCCTCAAGTGCCGCCTGCATCTCCGCCATCGCCGGCTTGAAGCGCGCCAGCAGCCGGGTGCCGGCGGCGGTGAGCGAGAGGCTACGGGTGGTGCGGTTGAGCAGCCGCACCCCCAGCGCCTCCTCCAGCTCGCGGATCATCTGGCTCAGCGTCGGCGCGGCGATGCGCAGCCGGGTCGCGGCGCGGGCGAAATTCTGTTCCTCCACCACCGTCACGAAGGCCCGCAGCCGGGCAAACTCAGTTCCGCGCATTATACCTCAAAACTCGAATAGCCTGTTTCAATTCTACCCTATTAACCTAACGGCGTGGGGCGGGATATGACAGTCCGAGAAAACGGAGTGTGAAGCCATGGAGATCGACATCGCCATCATCGGCGGCGGCGCCGCCGGCATCGGTGCGGCGCGCCATCTGGCCGGGCAGGGACGCAAGGTGATGCTGATCGAGGCAGCAGCACGCCTGGGCGGGCGGGGCTGGACCCTGGATCTGGCCGGGCTGAAGCTGGATATGGGCTGTGCCTGGCTGCATTCGGCCAGCCGCAATGTTTGGACGCGGCTGGCCGAGGCCGCCGGGGTGGAGATCTATCGCCGCCCCTCCGCCTGGCGCCGGCAATATCGCGATCTCGGCTTCACCCCCGCCGAGCAGGATGCGGCGAGCGAGGCGTTCGATGCCTGGTCGCAACGCCTGATCGACAACCGGCCGGCGGATGATGTCGCCGCCGGCGCGCTGGAGCCGGGCGGGGCGTGGAATGATTATATCCGCACCATCGTCGGCTTCATCAGCGGCGGCCGGCTGGAGGACATATCCGCCGCCGATTACGCCGCCTATGAAGAGGCCTCCACCGACGAGAACTGGCGCATGCCCGGCGGCTATGGCGCGCTGATCACCTCCCATTTTCCGGCCGGGGTGGATTTGAAACTCTCCACGCCGGTGCAGGAGATTTCCCTCACCGCCGCGGGCGTGGCGCTGACCACGCCGGGCGGGGCGATCCGCGCGCGCGCCGCCATCCTCACCTGCTCCACCGCGATGCTGGCGGACGGGCGGATCAAGCTGCCGGCGGGGGCGGCTGCGTGGCGGGAGGCGGCCGCACAGCTGCCGCTCGGCCATGACGAGAAGGTAATTTTCGAGCTGCTGGAACCCGCAGCGTTCGAGCCCCGCAGCCATCTGCTCGGCGACCCGCGCGATGTGAAAGCGATGAGTTACGGCATCCGGCCCATGGGTTTGCCGACCATCGAAGCCTATCTCGGCAATGACAGCGCCGAGATCATCACCCGCGAAGGCCCGGTCGCCGCCTACGCGGCAGCCATGGACGGGCTGGCGAAGCTGCTGGGTGCCGATGTGCGCAAACAGCTGCGCCCGCTGATCACCACCGACTGGACCCGCACCACCCATATCGGCGGCTCCTACTCCTACGCCCGCCCCGGCCAACGCAGCGCCCGCGCGACGCTGGCGCGGCCATTCGAGAACCGTCTGTTTTTCGCAGGGGAGGCGACACATGCAACGGATTTTTCGACCGCGCATGGGGCGTATGAGAGCGGCGTGCGGGCGGCGACGGAGGTGTTGGGGGCGATGACACGGGTAGGGTGAGGGGAGTTTTTAAGCTGACGCAAAGGATCGCTTTTGCACGGCTGATTTGCGGGGCGTGATGGCAAAGCGGGCATCTGTGAGTGACGGCTTACGACCCCTGGCGGACATATACCGGCATGGGAGATCATCTCAAGAGCAGACGTTCGGCCGTCTGAGGCTACCGAAACTTTCCCTATTGTTTGGTGGTATCCAGCGAACGCTTCTTCATGGCCAAGAGTATGCATGCTAAGAGTATGTAATGAACATCTGCATCTTTTGTCCAACAGTGCTAACCCCAGATACGAAGCCTGAGCATATTTGGCTAAACGCGCTCGGGGGGCGTGCCACCACTCGTGGCGTCATTTGTTCAGAATGCAACAACACATTCGGATCTACAATTGACACTGCACTTGCAAGCCAAGTTCAGGATCTTCGTACACTGCTTAATTTGTCGTCTGGAGACAGAAGAACGCCACCGCCGTTGCAAGTAACCATTGAGGAAAATCAGAAATTTGTCGTTTGGCCTGATGGCCGGATAGAGCTGAGACAGAAGCCATTTATAATCGAAAAACGAAGCGACGGCGGATTTGACGTTACCATTAAAGCAAAAGACTTGGAACACGTTGACAGTCTTATGCCTCATGTCGCTGCGGCCATCGGAATCTCAGAAGAAAATCTAAGAAACCAATTAGGGCGGGCAAATGCGCGTGAAATTATACAGCCTGGTCCACAGGTAACAAGAAATATGGCATTTGGTGGCCATGATCCGTTGCGATCGCTTGCCAAATCGTGCCTTGTCTTATGGAATAAGAGTGGGCAGGATAATGCGATCAAAGAATCTCCCTTTGACGCCGTCAAAGTGTTCGTCACACGTGGTGATCAAACATTTTTGTCAAATAAGATAAAATTAGACGGACGCCCAATTCCAGGCGCAGACATCCTTGCAAGTAAATTCGGTCCAATTTTCAACCTTATTTTTGTCAAAAGCGACAGTAACGGAAAAATACTTGCTTATGTAGGTAACTATAACACAGCATACTGGCGTATAGTCATTGCCGAGGCGGGCGGAATGCCCAACCGAGCGGTTGGGTTGGTCTCCAACCCTCTTAACCCAAATAACTGGTCGTATCTACCAAACTATGGGTTTGACCTTGATATTTCCTGGCTAGAGACACCTACTATTGATGAATCGAGTAGAAATCCAGGAGACTCTATCGGCGCCGCACTCAAAGACCATACTGAAAAGCAGCAAGAACAGCATATCCACGAAATGCTTATTGACACGTTTCGGGAATGCCAGATCAGCGAAGGCAGCGTCATTACCGAAGAAGCGATAGAAAGATTTTCTCAACGCTTCGCTCTTTGGCTGTTACGAGCCAAAACAGATCGCCCCCTTTCAAGCGAAGAAATTAATTCGCTAATATCTTTGAATAAGGGCTGACTAATTCTTGCCATCAAGTAGGAACCACCTTACTGCCAGTCAGGATCGGATGTGGGTTGAGCGTCTAATTTCTTGTAGGAGTGGTCCAAAAGTCGCCATTCCGCTATCCCCCACTAACCTCCCCTACCCCCCGTTCGGATCCCCCGCCGCCGTCGCCCAGGCCAGTTCCACCAGCGTCACGATTCGTCTCCCCGCCCCGTCCTGCTGGCACACAATCAGCCCCTGCTCTTCCATGTAGGTGAGCAGCCGCCGCGCGCGGCCCATTGAGCGGGTGCCGTAGGCGCGGGCGATGGCGGCGTCCGAGGGGCAAGGGGCACCATCCTTCGCGGCGCGGGCGATCATCATATAGATCCCCTGCATGTCCTCCGGCAGCAGGCCAGCGCGGGCGGTCACGTCCTGCCACACCTCCTCCTGCGCCATCTCGGCGGAGATGCCGGCACGGGCGCGCGTCAGCATCCGGCGGAAGGCGGCTAGGTCCGGCGCGCCATTGCCCATGCCCTCGATCCGGCAGCGCACCAGAAAATCCTGATACAGCACGCCGACGGTGCGAAACCCCGCCTCCGGGTCGGCCAGGATGGCGGCGAGGATCTTGTCCAGCCGCGCACGGCGGACGGCGAGCTCCTCCGGGCTGGGCGGGGCGGCCGCTTCCTCGGCACGCTCCTGCACCGCCCGGGGC
>NZ_JH976208.1:410368-421802 GCF_000306035.1 Acidocella sp. MX-AZ02 | reverse complement strand
CGGGGCGTCCGGCGGAGGTGCTGCCAGAATCACCGCATGCGCATCCTCCAACGCCGCCCCCGGCAGCGGGGTCAGGCGCGGGGTGGAGGTACGCGGCGCGGTCTGCGTGGCGCCGATGCGAATCGAGAGCGGCCGGCGCGACAATGCCGGGCCGAGCGCCATGAAATGCCCGCGCTCCAGGTCCCGGAACGCCTCCGCCTGGCGGCGCTCCATGCCCAGCAGATCCGCCGCCCGCGCCATATCGATATCCAGAAAGGTGCGGCCCATCAGGAAGTTGGAGGCCTCGGCGGCGACATTCTTGGCCAGCTTGGCCAGGCGCTGGGTGGCGATGACCCCCGCCAGCCCGCGCTTGCGCCCGCGGCACATCAGATTGGTCATCGCCCCGAGAGAGAGCTTGCGGGCCTCGTCCGCAACCTCGCCGCCGACGGCGGGAGCGAAAAGCTGGGCCTCGTCCACCACCACCAGCACCGGGTACCAATGGTCGCGCGGCACCTCGAACATGCCGCCGAGAAAGGCGGCGGCGCGGCGCATCTGGGTCTCCGCGTCCAGCCCTTCCAGGTTCAGCACGGTAGAGACGCGGTGCATCCGCGCCCGCTCGCCGGCCAGTTGCAGCCCCTGCTCGCTATGCGCCTCGGCATCGATCACCAGATGCCCGAAGGCCTCGGCCAAAGTAACGAAATCGCCTTCCGGGTCGATGATCGCCTGCTGCACCCAGGGCGCGCTCTGCTCCAGCAGCCGGCGCAGCAGATGGGACTTGCCGGAGCCGGAATTGCCCTGCACCAGCAGGCGGGTGGCGAGCAGCTCCTCCAGATCCATGGCGGCCGCAACCCCGCCGGGCCCCTGCCCCATATCAATCGCTACCGTCATATCCCGAGTCCAAAGCCCTGCATCGCCGGGAGGGCTTATCAACCGCGGCGGGCCGCGTCGAGGCTGGTGCGAATCCTTGAAAACAACCTTCTGAAAATTTGCGAAAGTTTTTTGGTGCCGCTTTTTTTCAAAAGAGCGGCGAAAACGGCTGGGCGTAGGCAACGCCGCCGTCACCCCGCGAACCTTCGTGGGAAGTTTTTGAAAAAAGCTCCGACCCCCTCAAAAACTTTTACAACTCTCGCTTAATGATGCCGATTCAACGCGGCCACGAAGCTACGGCTGAAGGCGGTGGCGTTATGGGTGCGGATATGCTCCAGCAGCGCCTCGTGCCGCTCCTGGCGCTCCTCCAGGCTCATGCTCATCGCCCGATCCATCGCCGCCGCCATCGCGTCGATGTCATAGGGGTTGACCAGCAGCGCCTCGGGCAGCAGCGAGGCCGCCCCGGCGAAGCGCGAAAGGATCAGCACCCCCGGGTCCGCCCCGTCCTGCGCGGCGATATATTCCATCGCCACCAGATTCATGCCGTCACGCAAAGGCGTGACCAGCCCGATATGCGAGATCCGGAACATCCCCGCCAGCAGGCCACGCCCGGCCGCGCGGGTCATGTAGCGCAGCGGCACCCAGTCGAAATCCGAGAACGCGCCATTGATGGCGCCGGCCTTGTAGGCCAGCTCGTCGCGCAAGGATTTGTACTTCTCCACCTCCTCGCGCGACGGGGCGGCGACCTGCAGGAAGCTGATCCTGCGCCGATGCTCGGGATAGCTGCCGAGGAAGCGCCGATAGGCGTCGAAACGCGCCGGCAGGCCCTTGGTATAGTCCAGCCGGTCGGCGCTGATCATCAGCGTGCGCCCGTTCAGGCTTTCCACCACGCGCTTGGCCTCCACCCGGCGGATGGCGCGCCCGGCGAGGCGCGAGAAGCCCTCCACATCGATGCCGATCGGCGTGACCACGACGCGGATGCGCCGCCCCTCATGCAGCACATCATCGCCCTGCACCTGGTAACCATGCGCCGCCATCGCCTCGAGAAACCGCGCCCGGTCCGGGGGGGTATGAAAGCCGATCACGTCATGCGCCAGCATGCCGGCCAGCAGCTCCTCCGCGCAGGGCAGCAGCTCAAACAAAGCCGGCGCCGGGAAGGGAATGTGCAGGAAGAAGCCGATGCGGTTGCGCACCCCGCGCCGACGCAGATCCGCCGCCACGCCGAGCAGCTGGTAGTCATGGATCCAGATCAGATCATCCGGCCGCAGCAGTGCCATCAGCGCTTCCGCGAATTGCTCATTCACCTCGCGATAGGCCTTGTACTCGGCGGAATCGAAGGTGACGAAGCTCGGCATCATGTGAAAGAGCGGCCAGAGCGTGGCGTTGGAAAAGCCGAGATAGAAGGCGCGGTGGTCAGCCTCCGCCAGATCGATGGTGGCGTAGGTCACACCTTCGGCCTCGGCGCGGGTCACCTCATGGGAGCGCGTGTCGATGCATTTGCCCGACCAGCCAAACCAGACCGAGCCCGGCACCAGCGCATCGGCCAGCCCCACCGCCAACCCGCCGGCGCGCGGCGCGGCGCCATCCGAGACATCCGGGACGCGATTAGAGACGATTACGAGGCGCGCCATAGCCCCTCCTCCCAGCCGCGCGAGAGACGCATCGCGCAGAGAATCAAGCCCACATGGGAATAGGTTTGCGGAAAATTGCCCCAGAGCCGGCTGGGCGTGCCATCCTGCGCGGGCTCCACATCCTCGGCCAGCAGCCCGACATGGTTGCGCGCCGCCAGAATGCGCTCGAACAGCTCCATCGCCTGCGCCCGCCGCCCGGCCAGCGCCAGGGCGCTGACATGCCAGAAGCTGCACAGCAAAAACGCGGTTTCCGGCAGGCCGAAATCATCCGGATCGTCATAACGCATCACGAAGCCGCCATGCATCAGCCGGCGCTCGACCATATCCAAGGTCGCCGCGAATTCCGGGGATTTCGCGTCGATGAAGCCGATATTGGGCAACACCAGCACCGAGGCATCCGCCACCTCCTGATCCAGCGCACCGGAGATCCAGCCTTCCCTGGTCACCACCCGGCGCATGATTTCCGCGCGCAGGCTCTGGGCGCGCAGGGTCCATTGCGCCGCCTCCGCCTCCAACCCCAAGGTCGAGGCGATCATCGCCAGGCGCGAGAGGGCGGCCCAGCACATCGCGGCGGAGAAGCTATGCACACGGGCCATGCCGCGAAATTCCCACGGCCCCGCATCCGGCTCCAGCGCCACGCGCTCGGCTATGTCGCCCAGCTCGCAGAGCTGGCGATAGAGCGCCTCATCGCCGCGCACCCGCAGCCGGCGGTCGAAGAAAAGCTGCGCCAGGCTCATGATGATCGAGCCATAGGCATCGTTCTGGCGCTGCCCGGCGGCGCCATTGCCGACCCGCACCGGCAGATTGCCCTCGCCATAGCCGGTCAGCGCCGGGGCGATATATTCATCCAGCTTCATGCCCGGCGCGATGGGAAAGAGCGGCGGCAGCTCGCGCGGGCCGGCACTGGTGACGGTATCCAGCACGAAGCCGAGATAGGTCTCCATCGTCCGCGTCGCCGAGAGCTGGTTGAGGGCGGCGATGGTGAACATCGAATCACGCAGCCAGCAGAAACGGTAATCCCAGTTGCGCCCGGAGCCCTGGGCCTCGGGCAGCGAGGTGGTGAGGGCCGCGACGATGCCGCCAGTATCGTCATAAGAGCAGAGCTTGAGCGTGATCGCGGCGCGGATCACCGCCTCCTGCCAGTCGAACGGCACGTTCAGGCTGGCGACCCATTCCTCCCAATAAGCCCGGGTTTCGGCCAGGAAATGCGTGGCCAGCTGGTCCGGCGCCTGGTTCAGCGGCTCATCCACGCTCAGCACCAGCGTGCCCGGCCGGCCCAGCGTGAGCGGCTGCTCATGCACGATATGCGAGATCGGCAGATCCGTGGTCACCCGCAGGGCGAATTCCGGGCCGACAAAACGCAGATGATTGCTGCCAATCCCCGGCTTGGGATGCTCCGCGCCATAGGCGAAGCCCGGCTTGATGCGCAGCTTCACCCGCGGCCGCCCAGCGAGCGGCTCCAGCCGGCGCATGAGCATGTAGGGATGGAAAACCCGCCCATAAAGCCGGAAACGCGGGCAGAAATCCAGCACCCGCAGCGCATTGCCCTGATCATCGCGCAGGATCGTCTCCAGGATCGCGGTATTGGGCAGATAGCTCTGTGTCGCCTCGACCTGGCCGACCAGCTCGACATGCATCTCCCCTTGCTCAGCCGGGCCGCCAAGCAGAGCGTGAAAGACCGGGTCGCCATCCAGCCGCGGCCAACAGCACCAGACATGCCGGCCGTCCCGGTCCACCAGCGAGGCGATGGCACCATTGCCGATGACGGCGAGGTCAAGATTGGAGCGTAGCGACATCCATCCTCCCTTTTTCCAGGCTGGCGGCCAGCCAGGCGCGCACCGCCTCGACCTTGCCACCGAAATCACGGGCGACATGCAGCCCCATCCCGCCCATCTCACGGGCGCGGGCGATGGCCGGCTCGTCCGTCACATCATCGCCGATGAAGACCGGCCGGCGCCCCGCATAAGGCGGCAGCGCCATGAAGCGCTCCAGCGCCGCGCCCTTATCCGTGCCGCGCTGGCGGATTTCCAGGGCGGCGTGCGCCGGCATCAGCACCAACCCGGGATGCGGCGCGGCCAGCGCCTGGCCCAGCTCGGTCAGCGCCTCCTGCGCCTGCGGGGCGGCGCGCCAATGCAGCACCAACCCGAAGCGTTTTTCCTCCAGCAGCGTGCCAGGATGGCGCCCCACTGCCTCGGCCAGCGGCGCGCGCAGCGCCTGCAAGGCGGGGTCCGGCCGCGCCTCGGCGATGATCGCCCCGTCCCCGGCGCGCAACACGGCGCCATGCTCCGCCCCGGCGGCGAAACCTGCCCCGAGCAGCTGGTCGATATCCGCCAGACGGCGGCCGGAGAGCAAAGCCAGCGCCCCATCCAGCCAGCCCGCCAGCCCGCGCAGCAGCGGCGGCAGACCAGGCGGCACCTCCACACCCAACGGATCAACAGAGAAGTTGAGAAGCGTTCCGTCAATATCGAGGAACAGGGCGCAATCATGTGCCAATTCGGGCGGAGAGTTCTGGTGGCGCATCCGACCGATATGGCCACGGAAATGCTGCCACATCCTAACCGCGACATGAAGATCCTGTAACACCAGCCATTTGTGGCGGAATGCCGATGTCGCGCTTGCCATTTTGGCCCGATTTCTGCCACACCCCGTCCCCCAGAACGGTCACGCGATCCGAATTACAGCCATAAGGCCAAAACATGTCCGATATGATATCGATTGATAAGCCCGGCAGCCGCCATGACGGGCCGACCATCGCCTTGCACTGGCTCACCGCCCTGCTGGTTGTGGTGAACTTCCTGCTGGCGGAATTCTGGGATTTTTTCTCCAAACCGAACCATCATCTGATGATCGTGCTGCATATGTCTTTCGGGCTGCTGCTCACGGCGGTGTTCGTGCTGCGGCTGGTCTGGCGCGCCCGCCCCGGCCACACCCAGTTCGACGACGGCAAGGACCTGCTCAATCGCGGTGCGCGCGGGCTGCACCACCTGCTTTATCTGTTGCTGGGCGCGGAAATCCTGCTCGGCTTCGCCACACGCTGGACGGATAACCAGCCCTTGAGCTTCTTCGGCCTGCCGATCCCTTCGCCCTTCGGCGATTTTTCCAGGGCGACCGGGCATTTCGTCGACCAGATCCATGATTATGTCGCCTGGACGATCATCATCCTCGCCGGGCTGCATGCGCTGGCGGCGTTGGTGCATCATTATGTGCTGAAGGACGGGGTGCTGCGCCGCATGCTGCCGCGCGGCTAGAGCAGCATCCGATCAAACGGACTCGTTTGATCGGATAAAGTTGCTCGGGCAAACAAAAAGCTAGAGCGTATTCCGTGCACCAAAGTGAACAGAATACGCTCTAGCCGCAAATCTTTATACGCTCTTTATGGCGCCGCGATGCCTTCCGCATCGCGGCTTTATTTTTGTCCGCCTACACCACAGGCTTCCATAGGAGGCCGTAAATGGGCGATCTCGTCACCATCATCTTCGGCGCGATGATTTTCGCGTTGTTGATCCTTTATGTTCCCGCCTGCGAGCACGTATGATGCTGGACCAGGCTCTGGGGGGCGCCATCTGCGCCGTGCTGCTGGTTTATCTGGTCTGGGCGATGCTGCGCCCTGAAGATTTCTGAGAGAACTCCCATGACAATTCAGGGCATCGCGTATATCGCGCTGGTCTTTCTGCTCGTGCTCGGCGCGGCGTTTCCGCTCGGGCGCTATCTGGCGGCGATTTTTGAAGGGCGGGTGCGGTTTCTGCGCCCGCTCGAAACCGGGATTTACCGGCTGGCCGGGGTGGATGAACGCCGCGCCATGGGGTGGCAAAGCTACGCGGTGGCGTTGCTGCTGCTCAGCGTGATCCATTTCGCGCTGCTCTATGCGATTTTGCGGCTGCAATTCTATCTGCCGATGAACCCGCAACATATCGCCGGCATGTCGCCGCGCCTGGCCTTCAACACCGCCGCCAGCTTCGCCACCAACACCAACTGGCAGGCCTACGCGCCGGAGGCGCAGATCTCTGACGGTGCGCAGGCCTATGGGCTGGCCGTGCATATGTTCATCTCCGCCGCCGCCGGCATCGCCGCCGCCGCCGCGATGATGCGCGCCTTTACTGGAAACGCGGCGCGGCTGGGGAATTTCTATGTCGATCTCACCCGCATCACCCTTTATCTGCTGCTGCCCGGCGCTTTAATCGCGGCGGTGCTGCTGGTGCTGGCGGGCGTGCCGCAAAGTTTCTCTGGCTTCATCACCGCGCACACGCTGCAGGGCGGCACGCAGACCATCGCCATCGGGCCGGTGGCGTTGCAGGAGGCGATCAAGGAGCTGGGCACCAATGGCGGCGGCTTCTTCAACGCCAATTCCGCGCATCCGTTCGAAAACCCCAATGGCTGGACCAACCTCTTTGAAAACTGGCTGCTGCTGGTGATCGGCTTCGCCCTGCCCATCGCCTTCGGCCATATGGTGAAGGACAAGGCGCAGGGCCGCGCGCTGATGGCGGCGATGGCGATCATCCTGGCGCTGGGCTGCATCGGCGCCTACGCGGCGGAGGCGCATGGCAACCCGTTGCAAATCGCCGCCGGCGTCGCGCCGGGCGGCAATTGGGAAGGCAAGGAAATGCGCTTCGGCATCGCCCCCAGCACCACCTTCAACGTCTCCGCCACCGGCACCTCAACGGGTGCCGTGGACAGCTTCACCGACAGCTACACCCCGCTGGGCGGTGCCGTGCCGCTGTTCCTGATGCAGCTGGGCGAGGTGACACCGGGCGGCGTCGGCTCGGGCTTCTACACCATCATCGTCTTTGCTTTGTTCTCGGTGTTTATTGCGGGTTTGATGGTCGGGCGGACACCGGAATATCTCGGCAAGAAGGTGCAGGCGAAGGAGATCAAGCTCGCCATGCTCGGCGTGCTGATCCTCACGCTGTTCATCCTGGCCGGGGCTGGCTTCTCGCTGGTCACCAAATCCGGGCTGGCCTCCTTGGCGAATGCCGGGCCGCACGGCCTCACCGAGATGCTCTATGGCTGGACCTCCGCCACCGAGAATAATGGCAGCGCCTTCGCCGGCCTCTCCGCCGACACGCCCTTGCTGGATTACGGACTGGGGGCGGCGATGCTGTTCGGGCGTTTCGCCTTCATGATCCCGGTTCTGGCCATCGCCGGCTCGCTCGCCGCCAAGCCGCGCCTGGCCGCCAGCGCCGGCACCTTCCCCACCACCGGCCCGCTTTTCATCGGGCTGCTCATCGGCGTCATCATCATCCTCGGCGGTCTGCAATTCCTGCCGGCCGATACGCTGGGCCCGCTCGCCGAACATGTGCTCCTGCAAGCTGGAAAGATTTTCTGAAATGTCGAACGCTGAAACAATTTCCCTGTTCGATGCCGGCATCATGCGCCGCGCGGGCCTGGATGCGCTGGCCAAACTCAACCCCGTCACGCTGATGCGCAATCCGGTGATCTTCGTCACCGAGATCGTCTCGGCCCTGGTCACCGCCACCGGCATCGAGGCGCTGGTGACACACCGGCCGGCGGAATTTCCCCTGGTCATCGCGGCCTGGCTGTGGCTGACGGTGATCTTCGCCACCTTCGCCGAGGCGGTGGCGGAAGGGCGCGGGCGGGCGCGGGCGGAAACGCTGCGCCGCGCCCGCTCGGATACCATGGCCAAGCTGCTCACCAACCCGCCCAACCGCGCCCTCTACAAACCCACCGCGGCACCTGATCTGCGCCAGGGCGATATCGTGCTGGTCGAGATGGGGGACATCATCCCCTCGGACGGCGAGATCATCGAAGGTGTCGCCAGCGTCAATGAAAGTGCCGTCACCGGCGAATCCGCCCCGGTCGTGCGCGAGGCGGGCGGCGATCGCTCGGCGGTGACCGGCGGCACCCAGCTGGTCTCGGACTGGCTGGTGATCCGCATCACCGCCGATGCCGGCAACACCTTTCTGGACCGCATGATCTCGCTGGTGGAAGGTGCTGAGCGCCGCAAGACGCCGAATGAGATCGCCCTGAACATCCTGCTCGCCGGCCTCACCTTGGTGTTTCTCATCGCGGTGGTGACACTGGTTGGCTTTGGCGCTTATTCCGGAACGAGCTTTTCCATCCCCGTGCTGGCGGCTTTGCTGGTCTGCCTGATCCCCACCACCATTGGCGGGCTGCTCTCGGCCATCGGCATTGCCGGCATGGACCGGCTGGTGCGCTTCAATGTCGTCGCCACCTCCGGGCGCGCGGTGGAGGCGGCGGGCGATGTCGATGCGCTGCTGCTCGACAAAACCGGCACCATCACCTTCGGCAACCGCATGGCCTCGGCCTTCTATCCGGTGAATGGCGTGCAGGAGCGCGATCTGGCGCAGGCCTGCGCCATGGCGAGCCTGGGCGATGAAACCCCGGAAGGCCGCTCCATCCTCGCCCTGGCGCGCGACAAATACAGCCTCACGCCCGAGCGTCCGGCGGATGCCACCATCATCCCCTTCAGCGCCAATACCCGCATGTCCGGCATCGACAGCGCTGGGCAAAGCTTCCGCAAAGGGGCTGTGGATTCCGTGCTGAAAGCGCTGAACACGCAAGGCGACGACGCCTTCGCGCAGGCCGCTGCGCGCATCGGCCGCGCCGGCTCCACCCCGCTGGCGGTGGCGCTGAACGACAAGCTGCTCGGGCTGATCGAGCTGAAAGATATCGTCAAACCCGGCATCAAGGAACGCTTCGCCGCCTTGCGCGCCATGGGCATCCGCACCGTTATGGTCACCGGCGATAACCGCGTCACCGCCGCCGCCATCGCCGCCGAGGCCGGGGTGGACGACTACATCGCCGAGGCCACACCGCAGAACAAGCTTGATTATATCAGGAAGGTTCAGGAAGAAGGCCGCCTGGTCGCGATGTGCGGCGACGGCACCAACGACGCCCCGGCCCTGGCCCAGGCGGATGTCGGCGTGGCGATGCAGACCGGCACCCAGGCGGCGCGCGAGGCCGGCAACATGGTGGATCTGGACAGCGACCCGACCAAGCTGATCGAGATCGTCGAGATCGGCAAGCAATTGCTGATCACCCGCGGGGCGCTGACCACCTTCTCCATCGCCAACGACATCTCAAAATATTTCGCTATCCTGCCGGCGATTTTCGTGAGCACCTACCCGCAGCTGGGGGTCTTCAACATCATGCATCTGCGCAGCCCGGAGAGTGCGATCCTCTCGGCGGTGATCTTCAATGCGCTGATCATCGTGGTGCTGGTGCCGCTCGCGCTCAAGGGGGTGAAATTCCGCGCCATCGGCGCCGCCGCCCTGCTCAAGCGCAACCTGCTGATCTACGGGCTGGGCGGCCTCATCGCGCCCTTCGCCGGGATCAAGCTGATCGACATGCTGCTTGGCCTGATCTGAAGGAACATCATCATGATACTCCGCGAACTTCGCCCGGCGCTCTCGCTGGTCGTGCTTTTCACACTGGGCCTTGGTTTCATCCTACCGGAGGCCTTCACCGGCGCCATGCAGGCGGCGCTGCCCGTCCAGGCCAATGGCTCGCTGCTGCGCCAGAACGGCCAGATCATCGGCTCCGCCTTGATCGGGCAGAATTTCACCGGGGCGGATTATTTCCAGCCCCGTCCCTCGGCGCTGATGGGTACGGATGCCAAGGGCAACGCCATCCCCACCCCGTATGACGCCAGCGAATCCGGCGCCTCGAATCTCGGCCCCACCAGTGCCGCGCTGCAAACCGCCATCCAGCAGCGCGTCGCCACCTACGTTAAAGCCTATGGCCCGGGGCCGGTCCCGCCGGATGCCGTCACCAGCTCCGGCTCCGGGCTGGACCCTGACATCTCGCTCGCCAACGCGCTGCGTCAGGCTCCCGCCATCGCCGCCGCGCGGCATCTGCCGGCAGCGACCGTGACCGACCTCATCGCCCGCTCGACCCACCATGCTGTGCTCGGCGTCATCGGCACCGACCATGTGAATGTCCTCGAACTCAATCTTGCGCTGGACAAGCTCAGCCGCTCATAAACCAGCATGGCGAAAGACGAGGATACACGGCCGGACCCGGAGGCGCTGCTGGCGGCGGCGGCACGGGACGGGCGCGGGCGCCTGAAAATCTTCCTCGGCGCCGCACCCGGTGTCGGCAAGACCTGGGAGATGCTGGACGCCGCCCAGGCCAAGGCCGCGCGCGGGCTGGATGTGGTCGCCGGGCTGATCGAAACCCATGGCCGCGCCGGCACCCTCGCCAAGATCGGCACGCTGGAACAGCTGCCCCGGCATGCCGTTCCCTATCGCGGCCAGAGCCTGGAGGAGTTCGATCTGGAGGCCGCCCTGGCCCGGCGCCCGCAGCTGCTGCTGGTCGATGAGCTCGCCCACACCAACGCGCCGGGCCAACGCCATGCCAAACGCTGGCAGGATGTGCAGGCGCTGCTGGAGGCGGGCATCGATGTCTGGACCACGGTGAATGTCCAGCATCTGGAAAGCCTGAACGACCAGGTGGCACGCATCACCGGGGTGCGGGTGGCCGAGACCATCCCCGATACAATGCTGGACATGGCCGATGAGATCGAGCTGATCGACCTGCCCCCGGCGGAGCTGCGCGGGCGGCTGCAGGAGGGGCAGATCTACCGGCCGGAGGTGGCGGCGCGGGCGCTGAAGGATTTCTTCCGCGAAGGCAATCTCGGCGCGCTGCGGGAGATGGCGCTGCGCCGCGCCGCGCAGCGGATCGACAAGGATGTCACCCGCTATATGCGCCTGCGCGCCATCCCCGGCCCCTGGCCGGTGGCCGAGCGGGTGCTGGCGCTGGTGGCAGCCGATGGCGCCGCCGGCAATGTGGTGCGTCACGCCGCCCGGCTGGCGGAGGCGCTGCACGCCCCCCTCACAATCTTTCATATCGAGCGCGGCAGCGACGATGCCAGGCTGCAGGCGGCACTGGATCTGGCGCTGCAGCTGGGCGGCCAGGTGGTGACCCAGAGCGCGACAGACATTGTCGGCGCGGTGCTGGATTATGCCGCCCGGGCAAAA
>NZ_JH976208.1:403900-410268 GCF_000306035.1 Acidocella sp. MX-AZ02 | reverse complement strand
GCGCCCGGCTCTCGCTCACCACCGCCCGCGCCGAGGCCCAGCAGGACAGCCAGAAGCTGCGCAACGCTTTGCTCTCCTCGCTGAGCCATGATCTGCGCACGCCGCTCACCTCCATCCGCGGCGCCGCCGAGACGCTGTCCCAGGCCGGGCCGGCGCTGGATGAGGCCACCCGCGCCGATATGCTCGCCAGCATCATCCAGGACAGCGCGCTTATGACCAAATTCCTCGCCAACATCATGGATATGGCGCGGGTGGAGGCGGGCGGGCTGACCGTGCGCCGGGAGCGGGTGAAGCTGGAGGAGATCGTCGAGGCCGCCATCGCGCGGGTGGCCGGGGCGGTCTATACACGCGTCAATATCGCGCCCGATGCTGTCTTCGCCCAGGCGGACGCCGGGCTGCTGGAACAGGTGATGGTCAATCTGCTGGACAATGCCGTGAAATACGCCCCGCCGGACAGCCACATCACCGTCAGCGCGGTGCGCGATGGCGCGCTGGTGCGGCTGAGCGTGGCCGATGCCGGGGTCGGCATCGCGCCCGGCGAGCTGGATTCGGTGTTCGACAGTTTCTTTCGCGCCAGCCGGGGCGACAGGGTGGCGCCGGGCACCGGGCTGGGGCTGGCCATCGCCAAGGCCTTCACCGAGGCGATGGGCGGCAGCATCCGCGCCCAGAGCCCGCGCACGGATCTGCCGGCCGACGGGCTGCCGGGGACGATCATCGCGCTGGAGCTGCCGGCGGCATGATCTCGGGACGCATTCTGGTGGTGGATGACGAGCCGCAGATCCACCGTTTCCTGGCCCCGGCGCTGAGCGCCGCCGGCTTCACCCCGCTGCGCGCCGAACGCGGCGAGGAGGCGCTTCGCCTGGTGGCCGGCAACGCCCCGGACCTGGTGCTGCTGGATCTCGGCCTGCCGGACATGGATGGCCAGGAGGTATTGCGCCGCTTGCGGGATTTCTCCGCCGTACCGGTGATCATCCTCTCCGCGCGCGAGCGCGAGGCGGAGAAGATCGCCGCCCTCGATGCCGGGGCGGATGATTATGTGGAAAAACCCTTCGCGCTGGGCGAGCTGCTGGCGCGCATCCGCACCGCCTTGCGCCGCCAGGGCCAGCCCGCCGCCGCCCCGGTGCTGGAGCTGGCCGGGCTGCGGCTGGAGGCGGACAAGGCCTGGCTGGATGGCGTGGCCCTGGCGCTGACCAAGCGCGAGCAGGCGCTGCTGCTGCTGCTGGCCCGCAATGCCGGGAGGGTACTCACCCACCGGCAGATCCTCACCGCCCTCTGGGGCCCGGCCCATACCGAGGATGTCGCCTATCTGCGCGTCTATATTGGCCAGCTGCGCCGCAAGCTGGGCGAGGACTTCGCCGCCCGGCTGAAAACCGAGCCGGGCGTGGGCTATCGGCTGGAAGGGTAAGCCCAGCCTACTGTTCGGTATCGCCGCCGCCAGAGGGCGAGGCCGCGCCGCCATCATCCTGATATTGAAACGTGGCGCTGTCATAATCATCGGCGCTGATGACGATCTTCTGCCCCTGCTCGGCCTGATAGACCTCGAAGCCGATCGTGTTGCCCTGATCGTCGCTATAGGTGCTGCCATCCGGGCGGGTGTAGGAAAAGCTGTACACCGCCCCGCAATTCGCCGCCCCCGCGACGGGATCGTAGGATTCCAGGAAGAATTTGCTCAGGGTCAGCTTCATCGACCCGCCGATCTTGCTGGCCTGCGCGTCTGTCATGCCATCGGGCAAGGACTGGGTGAGCGTGGCCAGCGCCAGTTGGAAGGCGGCCAGTTGCGCCGCGCTCTTGCTCGGCGCCGACCAGCATTCCCCGGCATCGCCCCGGCCCAGACCCGCCTGTTTGTCGGCGGAATGGCACCCGGTCAGAGCCAGCAAGGCGAATGCCGCAATCAATCTCTTCATAACGACCCTGAAAATATCCTGCGCGGCGTTCCAAAGCCGCCAGCGTCTGGGGTGACGCTCTCGGTTTGGTCGGACGCGCTCGTTGTTGTGTGTCTCCCGACGCGGGCGCGTCAGGATAAACCCTATTGCTCTACAGCAATATCCGATCAAACGGAATCGCTTGAACGGATAAAGTTGCGGGCTCGAACAAAAAGCGAGGGCCTGGTCCACGCGCCAGCGTCAAGATAAACACAGGGAAGCGCTCGCCGATACCAAAGTCGGAGCCTCGGGCTAAGAGCGTGCGGCTCTAACCGCGCGGCGACGCGAAATCACGCCGCCCCCGGAAGCGGCTTCACAAAGAATTCACCATGTTCCGCAACAAAACGGCCGGGGGCTGAAATTTCACCGGAACGCCCCGAAAAGCGCTTTAAATTCAGCGCACAACCAAGTTTAGTCTCTTTTTAAAAACAACCCACATCATACGGTACGGACGCTACACGTCAAAATCGCACCGGCGGCGGCCCGAGGGCCATGTGGCCCCGTGTGGCAATATTACTGCATTGACAATAAAGGATTAAACAACCGTTAATGTGACCATCGAAAACAAAGTTGCGTCCGCAACGAGGCAGAGGCTGGCGATATGACGACAACGGTGGATGTGACGCTCAGCTCGACATTGATCGATGAACTGACCAACAACAACACCGCCTCGTCGGTCTATGTCGTTTATTACGACAATGGCGGCCCGACCACCGGCACCTGGACCACGCTGTTGACCGATGGCACCGTGGTCGGCGGCACGGCCGCCAGCATCTCCAGCACGCTCAGCGGCGAAAGCGTGCCGGTCACCCTGCCCGGCAGCTTCGCCAGCGGCAAGATCTATATTCTGGCGCAGAGCGAGGCCAATGGCGCCAACGGCCCCTCGCTCTCCAGCCTCATCACCCAGCAGAGCGACATCAACGCGCAAACCGCCGCCGCCAATCATTTCGGCTATGATTCGGTCGAGCTGAACCTCACCGGCACCGCCACCGATGCCGGCAACCTCACCTCCGTGGTCCAGTACGGGCTCAGCCTGGGGATGGGGGTGAGCTACACGAGCGGCGCCAGCGCCTCGGTCGGCTACGACATCACCGGCACCGCGCTGGAAACGCTGCTCGCCCATGCCGGCGCCACCTTGAGCACCTACAGCACCGGGCCGCTGGCCGGCTCCCTCGCCAGCGCCATCCCGCCCAGCAACACGCTGGACTGGGCCGGCTATGTCACCACCGTCAGCTCGATTGCCAGCGACATCGAGATTTCCGGCTTCTTCAATGGCGGCGCGGATGCCGGCGGCAC
The DNA here is from genome assembly GCF_000306035.1 of Acidocella sp. MX-AZ02. Classification (NCBI taxonomy): domain Bacteria; kingdom Pseudomonadati; phylum Pseudomonadota; class Alphaproteobacteria; order Acetobacterales; family Acidocellaceae; genus Acidocella; species Acidocella sp. MX-AZ02. The sequence goes on along the minus strand of NZ_JH976208.1, from coordinate 407,050 downwards.
CTACCATAATGCCGGTTATTTCGATTACGCGGTGAGCGCCGGCACCAGCAGCGGCAGCCTGGTCTTCACCCTCACCCCGCAGCCCGACAGCCAGATCCAGGGCACCATCTATATCGACGCCGGCAATCTGGAAAACAGCATCTACGCCACCGACGGCACCGCCACCATCGTCTCCAATGGCAGCGTGTTCACCACCATGAACACCGGCGCCAATAATGAATGGGGCACGGTGCTGCGGCAATTCCTGGTCGGCTTCGATGCCGGCTATTACGGCACCAGCGGCGTTCCGGTGAACGGCCAACTCGGCGGCAGCATCGATCTGAACAAGAGCGCCAACTGGGACCCCACCTACGCCTTCGGGCGCAGCCTCAGCAGCACCATCATCGCCGGCCACACCTACAACGGCTACGCCGCCGCCTTCGCCAGCTATTCGAATTCCTACGGTTTCAACTATGCCGACGCCGAGACCGCCGCCTACACCACGGGCGGGCCGCTGCTCGCCCTCGCCGAGCCCGGCAGCACCATAGATGTCTCCACCATCGACCTCACCGTGTTCGGCGCCACCGATACCCCGACCGGCTATACCGCCCCCACCATCGCCAATATCGTCTCCGCCAGCACCTACACGCCGGTCACCGGCACCAGCGGCAATAATATCGTGCTGGATTTCGCCACCGGCAACGGCACCAATGCCGGCGTGGTGCTGGCCGACAACGCCACCATCGAGCTGCGCCTGCTCACCTCGGACGCCAACAACGTGCCGACCTTCGGCGACACCATCACGCTGAGCGGTTCGCTGTGGCAGCAATGGGATATCTCGCAAAGCAACGGCATTTACAGCGCCAGCGCCAATACCAGCGCGACCATGGCAACGGGCAATCTGATGCTCGACAACCTGCCGATGAACAGCGCCGGCGGCACCGAATGGTATCAGGTGGTCGAGACCAACGGCACCGAGAGCAAGACCTTCAACCTCTATCTCACCGCCGAGACCAGCGCCGTCACCAATGCCAGCAGCATCACTTACGGCACGGATACGATCAACGACGCGACGCTGACCGCCGGCACCCTGGATAACGGCAATTTCGCCAGCGGCAGCATCGTCGCCAGCATCGTCAATGCCCAGCTCGCCGAGAGCAACGGCACCTGGGCGCTGCAGGCCGGCACGCTGGTCACCGGGCTGGGCAGCGACATCACCATCCAGGACGGCACCATCACCGCCGGCACGCTCGACGGCAACCTCGTCACCTACGTCATCAACGGCACGACTTACACCAATGCCGGGCTGCGCGATGCCGGCGTGAGCGGCACGGCGCTGAATAACGACGTGTTCGCCTTTGGCACCATCGCCGGCGGCAGCGTGACCGCCGGCACCGTCTCCGGCTATGTCGTCACCGGCGGCACCTCGCTGAATGGCGGCCAGCTGATTGAAGGCGCGACGCTGACCAACGCCACCCTCACCGCCGAGCAGGTGACCGGCGGCAGCATCACCGCCCCGCTGACCATCGCCTCCGGCACGGTGAACGGCGCGCTGGTCACGGGCGGCACCGTGACCACCCCGCCCGCCATCCTCAACCCGGATTATAGCGGCCAACAAGCCTCCGCCGGGGTGGATGGGCTGGGCGTGGTCTCGGGCACGAGCGGCACCAGCGTGCCGCAATATGTCAACAGCCTGACCTACAACCTCGCCGGCAGCGACGGCACCGCCAGCGACCCCAATCTGGTGCAGGAAAACACCGCCGGCACCGTCATCGCCGGGCTCTCTCTCGCCGCCGCGCCGGTGGTGGGCACCTTCTCCGGCACGAGTTTCGAAGCCCTGGCCGGACAGACCTTCTCGGGCGATACGCTGACTGTGAGTGCCGGCAGCCTGACCACCATCGGCAGCGCCGCGCTCAACACCATCACCACCGCCGAAACCCTGCTCTCCTTCGGCTGGACCGGCGATGACAACGCCTCCGGCACCTGGACCAGCGGCACCGTGACCGGCAGCAATAGCAGCCTCTGGGCCTCCACCTACACCAACAAGGTGAATGGCGAGGATGCGGTGGTGATCCGCCTGACCGACACCGCCAACAACACCACCCAGACCATCATTACCACAGCCGATGCGGATGGTGCCTGGGCCAGCACCGCGACCCTGGTGAATCAGGGCAGCTACGACGTGACGATGCAGGATTACCAGAATCTCGGCAGCGCCGGCGCGCCGGTCACACTGGGATCGGCGCTGACCGCGCAAAGCTACAAGCTGGTGCTGGTGGAAACCGGCACGCCCTGCTTCTGCCCGGGCACGCGCATCCGCACGCCGGCCGGCGAAACCCCGGTCGAGGCGCTGTCCATCGGGGATCTGGTACAGACCCGCGAGCATGGGCCGCAGCCAATCAAATGGATCGGCAAGCGCGCTTATGCCAACCCGTTCCTCGCCGCCAACCGCGGCGTCTGGCCGGTGCGCATCGAGGCCGGGGCGCTGGGCGAGGGGCTGCCCGCCCGGCCGCTGATCGTCTCGCCAGAGCATGCGATGCTGCTGGAGGGGCATCTGGTGCCGGCCAAGCATCTGGTGAATGGCCGCAACGTCACCCTCATCGAGGCACCGGCGCGGGTCGAATATCTGCATATCGAGCTGGAGCGCCACGAAATCCTGTTCGCGGAGGACGCCCCCACCGAGAGCTTCATGGATTGCGCCAGCCGCAACATGTTCCACAATGCCGATGAGTTCGCCGCCCTCTATCCGGACGATACCCGCCCGCAATGGAAATTCTGCGCGCCGGTGCTGGAAGGCGGCCGCCGGCTGGCGGCGCTGCAACGGCGCATCCTGGCGCGTGCCCAGCGGCGCGGCAACGCGCAAGGCGCGGTGCAAGGGGTTCTGGACGAGGCGACGCGGCATCTGGTGCGCGGCTGGGCCTGGATGAAGGATCAGCCGCAGGAAAGCCTGGAGCTGGAGATTTTCAACCACGAGACCAGGATCGGCAGCGTGCTCGCCAACCAGTTCCGCGCGGATCTGGCGGAGGCCGGCATCGGCAATGGCTGGCATGGCTTCAGCTTCACCCTGCCGCGCCCGCTGCCCGCCGGGCAGGCGCATCTGATCAGCGTGCGCGCCGCCGGCTGCGGCACATTGCTGAGCGGCGCCCCGGCGCCGATCGCCCCGCGCACCAC
>NZ_JH976208.1:402008-403800 GCF_000306035.1 Acidocella sp. MX-AZ02 | reverse complement strand
ATCCTCTCCCATATGCGCGCCTTGCAGGCGCTGGGCTGGCACGTCTCCTTCCTGCCGCGCACCGGCGCCGCGCCGGATGGCGCCGCCCAGGCGCTGCTGGCGGCGCAGGGCATCGCCTGCCTCGCCGCCCCCGCCATCGCCTCGGTGGAGGAAGCGCTCTGCCGCCAGGCCGGGATGTTCGAGCTGGTCTATCTGCACCGGGTCAGCGTCGCCGCGCCCTATATGAGCCTGATCCGGCATTACCAGCCGCGCGCGAGAGTGATGTTCAGCGTCGCCGACCTGCATCATCTGCGCCTGGGCCGCCAGGGCGAGATCCAGGAGCGCCCGGAGCTGACCCGCGCCGCCCAGCGCCAGCAGGCGCAGGAATTCGCGGTGATGCTGCAGGCCGATGCCGTGCTCACCCACTCCCCGGCCGAGGCGGCGCTGCTGCGCCAGGCCGGGCTGGAGGCGCAGAAGCTGCATCTGGTGCCCTGGGCGATCAAGCCGGTGAAGCCCGCCATGCGCACCGACCGCGAGGGGCTGCTGCTGGTCGGCAATTTCGCGCATGAGCCCAATCTCGACGGGCTGCTCTGGTTCGCCCAGGCGGTGCTGCCCGCCCTGGCCGGGCAGCGCCTCACCGTGGTCGGCGCCGGGCTGCCGCATGGCGTGGCGCAGATGCTACGCACGCAAGGGGTGGAGCTGGCCGGCGCGGTGGAGGATCTCGCCCCCTATTACGCCCGCGCCCGCCTGGCGCTGGCGCCGCTGCGCTTCGGGGCGGGGATCAAGGGCAAGGTGCTGGAGGCCTGGGCGCATGGCCTGCCCTGCGTGATGACACCGATCGCCGCCGAGGGGCTGGAGCTGCCCCCCGCTTTGCGCGCCGCCGTGGCGCCGGATGCGGCCGGGCTCATCGCCGCGATCGGGACGCTGAGCCAGGATGCGGGTGCGTCGAAGGCGCATGTCGCGGCCGGGCGGGCGCTGCTGCGGGCGGGCTTTACCGCCAAGGCGGTGGAGAGCGCCCTGGCCAAGGCGATCGCGCCGATGACGTCTTCCGTGGTGACGATCAACCGGGGGTGAACCCCCGGAACCTTTTGAACCTTAGAGGCCGGCGGGCGCGGGGCCGCCGGTGGCCCAATCCAGCAGCTCGACGATATGGGCGACCGGCAGCCCGGAATGCTGGCCGATCTGCACCGCGCAGCCGATATTGCCCGTCGCCACCACATCCGGCCACAGCGCCTCCAGCGTCTGCGCCTTGCGCGCGCCGAGCTGCCCGGCGATCTCCGGCTGGAAAATATTATACGTCCCCGCCGAGCCGCAGCAGAGATGCGAATCCGCCGGCAGCTTCACCGTAAACCCCGCCGCGCGCAGCAGATTCTGCGGCCCGGTGGTCAGTTTCTGGCCATGCTGGATCGAGCAGGGCGGATGATAGGCGACGATCCGCGCCGGGATCTCCACCCGCGCCGGCAGCCCCGCCGCCTCGATCACCTCCGAGACATCCTTGGCCAGCGCCGAAACCCGCGCCGCCTTCTCCGCGTAAAGCGGATCGTCACGCAGCATATAGCCGTAATCCTTGATCGTGGTGCCGCAGCCCGAGGCGGTGATGACAATCGCCTCCAGTCCGGCCTCGATCTCCCGGCTCCAGGCCTCAACATTGCGCCTGGCCGCCGCCAGCGCCTCGGCCTCGCGCCCCATATGGTGGGTGAGCGCGCCGCAGCAGGCCTCGCCGGGGGCGAAACTCACCTGATAGCCGCAGCGCTCCAGCAGCCGCACGGTGGCGGCGCGGATTTCCGGGCGCAGCACCGGCTCTGCACAGCCT
>NZ_JH976208.1:391742-401908 GCF_000306035.1 Acidocella sp. MX-AZ02 | reverse complement strand
CCGCCGGGCGCAGCGGGCGGATGCCCTGCAGCAATCCCGCCAGCGGCCGCGCCAGCCCGGCCAGGCGCAACGCCGCCCGAAAGCGCTTCGGGTAAGGCAGCACCGAAGCCACCACCGCCCGCAACACGCGCTCCGCCAAAGGCCGGCGATAATGCGTCTCGACATAGGCGCGGGCATGGTCCACCAGATGCATGTAATTCACCCCCGAGGGGCAGGTGGTCATGCAGGCCAGGCAGGAGAGGCAGCGATCCACATGCTTGACCACCTCCGGCCCCGGCACACGCTCATTCTCCAGCATGTCCTTGATCAGATAGATCCGCCCGCGCGGGCTATCCAGCTCATTGCCGCCGAGCACATAGGTCGGGCAGGTGGCGGTGCAGAAGCCGCAATGCACGCATTTGCGGATGATCGCCTCGGAGGCGGCGATGTCCTTGTCGGCGAGCTGGGCGGGGGAGAAATCAGTCTGCATCGGCCTCGTCCAGAAAGCGGTTGGTCTCGAAGATCCCCATCGGATCAAAGCCGCGCCGCACCCGCCGCGAGAGCGCCTCCACCCCCGGCGCCTGGGGATGCAGCGCCGGAATGCGGGCACGTATTTCCGCCGGGGCACGCATGAGCGTGGCATGGCCGCCCGCCGCGTCCGCCGCTTCACGGATGAGCGCCTCATGCCCCTCCGGCGCCAGCCAGATCAGCCCGCCCGCCCAATCCGCCAACCAGGCCCCGCCCGCCGCCAGCAGCGGCGCGATAGCCCCCAGCGCGGCGCGTGGCGGCAGGCTGAGCCGCCATAGCGGTGCCTCGGTCGTCAGCCCCGCCCCGCCTTGCACACGCGCCCAGAGCGGCGCCGCATCGTCCAGCGCCTCAGGCGGCCCATAGGCCGCCAGCGCCGCACCCAGATAGTCACGCCGCGCCGCGATCGACGGGCCGACGCCATCCAGCCGCAACATCGTCGCCTCGCCGGGCAGATGCGCCGCCGCCGCCACATCGCAGGGCGCGCGCAAGGCCGCGCGCATCAGCGCGAAGGCCGGCTCATCCGCCAGCCCGCGCCAGCACAAAGTCACGCGCTCCGGCGCCCGGGGCAGCACTTTCAGCGTCACCTCCGTCAGCGCCGCCAACCGCCCCCAGGAGCCGCAGAGCAGCTTCGGCAGATCATAGCCGGTAACATTCTTCACCACTTTCGCCCCGGCCCGGAATATCTCCCCCCGGCCGGACACCGCCTCGAACCCAAGCAGATGATCCCTGGCCCCGCCGGCGGAGACCCGGCGCGCGCCCGCCACCCCGGCCGCCAGCACCCCGCCAATCGTGGACCCGGCCGCGCCATAAGGCTCAAACGCCAGCCCCTGCCCGCGTTCAGCCACAGCCGCCTCGATCTCGGCCAGAGGCGTGCCGGCGCGGGCGGTGAGCACCAGCTCCGCCGGGTCATATTCCAGAATGCCCGAAAGCCCGGCCAGGCAGAGCCTCGGGACCTCGCGCGGCGCGCCGATCCCCGCCCGCGTGCCGCCGCCGATAACCTCCAGCTTCTCACCGCCCGCCAGCGCCTGGCCGATGATCTCGCCAACCTCTTTGGTATTTTGGGGCTTCATGCTCAGAACCTTGGCAGTTCGGGAAACGGCACGGCACCGCGATGCACATGCATCCGCCCCAGCTCCGCACAGCGATGCAGGCTCGGGAACACTTTCCCCGGATTGAGCAGCAGCTCAGGGTCAAACGCGCATTTCAGCCGCTGCTGCTGGCGCAGATCACCCTCGGAGAACATCGCCGGCATCAGATCCCGCTTCTCCACCCCCACCCCATGCTCGCCGGTGAGCACCCCGCCCACCTCGACGCACAAGCGCAGAATATCCGCGCCAAATTCCTCCGCCCGCTCCAGCTCGCCGGGCTTGTTGGCATCGTACAGGATCAAAGGATGCAGATTGCCGTCCCCGGCATGGAACACATTCGCCACCCCCAGCCCATATTGTTCGGAGAGCGCGTTCATCCGCCGCAGCACCACCGGCAGCTTGGCGCGCGGGATGGTGCCATCCATGCAGTAATAATCCGGCGAAATCCGCCCCACCGCCGGAAACGCCGCCTTGCGCCCGGCCCAGAAGGCCAGCCGCTCCGCCTCATCGCGGGAGATGCGGATCATCCCCGCCTGGTTGGCCCGCGCAATCGCCTCGACCTCCTGGATCAGATGGCTGCATTCCGCCTCCGGCCCATCCAGCTCGACGATCAGCAGCGCCTCCACATCCAGCGGATAACCGACCTGCACGAAGGCCTCGGCGGCATGGATGGCGGGCTTGTCCATCATCTCCATCCCGGCCGGGATGATCCCCGCGGCGATCGTATCCGCCACGCATTGCCCGGCGGCTTCCACGCTGGGAAAGCCGATCAGCAGCGCCTTCGCGGTCTCCGGCTTCGGCAAAATCCGCACCGTCACCTCCGTCACCACCCCCAGCAGCCCCTCGGAGCCGACGATGATGCCGAGCAGATCCAGCCCCGGCGCCTCCAGCGCCTTGCCGCCGAAGCGCAAAATCTCTCCCTCCATCGTCACAAGCTGCACGCCCAACACGTTATTGGTGGTGAGACCGTATTTCAGGCAATGCACCCCGCCGGAATTCTCCGCGACATTGCCGCCGATGGAACAGGCGATCTGGCTGGACGGATCCGGCGCATAATAAAACCCTTCGCCCTCCACCGCCTTGGTGATGGCGAGGTTGGTGACCCCGGGCTGCACCACCGCCAGCCGATCCTCATAGTCAATTTCAAGGATTTTCTTGAACCGCCCCATGCCGAGCAGCACGGCGTCCGCCAGCGGCAGCGCCCCGCCGGAGAGCGAGGTGCCGGAGCCGCGCGGCACCACCTTGATATTCTGCCCTTTGCAGTAGCGCAGCACCGCCGCCACCTGCTCCACCGTCTCCGGCAGCACCACCACCATCGGCGGCTGCCGGTAGGCGGTGAGGCCGTCCGATTCATAAGGCCGCAGCTCATGCGGCGCGTCGATCACCCCTTCGCCGGGGACGATCTGGCGCAGCGCCTTGATGATCTCGTCGCGCCGGGCCAGCACACGCTGGTCCGGCAGAGGCATTTGCAGGGACATCCTCGAACTCTCTTGCTGTCTTTATCGCGGCTCCAGCCTATTTCACGCCGGATCCGCCCCTCAGGGCAAGAGCAATTGGTCAGGCCGCATGGCTGACGCCGGCCAGGCTTTCCATCCTGGCCTTGTCGGCTTTCAGCGTCGCCGCATCGCCGGAATAAACCATCTCGCCATCGGCCAGCACATAGGCGCGGTCCGCCAGCTGCAAGGCCAGCATGGCGTTCTGCTCGACCAGCAGCACCGACATGCCCTCCTTCTTCATCCGCGCGATGGTGCGCATCACCTCCTGCACGATCACCGGCGCCAGACCCTGGCTCGGCTCGTCCAAAATCAGCAGCTTCGGGTTCAGCAGCAGCGCGCGGGCAATCGCCAGCATCTCCTGCTCGCCGCCCGAAAGCCGCCCGCCCTTGCTGGCGCGGCGCTCGAACAGCCGGGGAAACAGCTCATACACCGTCTCAATATTCCACGGCCCGCTGATCTCCGGCGGCACCTGCAGATTTTCATGCACGCTCATATGGCCGAAAATCTTGCGCCCCTCCGGCACATAGCCGACGCCGGAGACCGCGATCTTATGCGGCGAGGCGCGGGTGAGGTCACGCCCGAACAGTTTCACACTGCCGGCTTTTGGCGGCGTGAGGCTCATCACGCTGCGCATGGTGGTGGTTTTGCCAGCGCCATTGCGGCCCAGCAGCGCCACCAGCTCGCCCTCCTCCACCTTCAGCGACACGCCGTGCAGAATATGGCTCTTGCCGTAATAGGTGTGCACACCATCGATTTCCAGAACCGCGCTCATGCCGCGTTCTCCTCCAGCGCATTGCCGAGATAGGCCGATTGCACGCGGGGATTTTCGGAAATCTCCCTGGCCGTGCCCTCCGCCAGCATGGTGCCGTTATCCAGCACGGTAATCCGGTCCGCGATGCCGAACACGATCGCCATATCATGCTCGACGAACAGGATGGTGATGCCTTGCTCCTTGTTCAGCCGGCGGATCAGATCGGTCATGTGGTTGGTTTCCTCATCACCCATCCCCGCCGTCGGTTCATCCAGCAGCAGCAGCTTCGGATGCCGCGACAGCGCGATGCCAACCTCGACGACGCGCTGATCCCCATGCGACATCTCGCCGACGATCCGGTCCATCTTCGGGCCGATCCGGGTGATCGCCGCCAGCTCCTCCACCTTCGCCTCGACCTGGTTGCGAACATTGCGCGAGATCCAGGGCCGCAGCTGCAACCCCATCGCCGTCTCCACCGCCACGCGCAGATTTTCATAGACGCTGAGCGAGAGAAACACCTGGGTGATCTGGAAGGTGCGGATGATCCCCCGGCGCACCAGCGCGTTCGGCGAGACCGCAAGGATCGGCTGGCCATCGAACTTGATGCTGCCTTCGCTGGGCGGGAAGTAGCCGGAAATCAGGTTGAACAAGGTGGTCTTGCCCGCCCCGTTCGGCCCGATGATGGCGCGCAGCTCGCCTTTCTCCACCGACAGCGAAATCCCCTTCAGCGCCTGCACCGCGCCGAAGCGGCGGCCGACGCCATCCAATGTCAGGAAGCTCATGACCGCGCCCTCCCCTTGATGAAGCCCAGCAGACCTTGCGGGAAGAACAACACCGCCAGCACGAAGATCAGACCGATGAAGCTCATCCAGTTCTGCGTCACGCTGGAGAGATAATCCTGCGCGACGATGAAGATGATCGCCCCCAGGAACGGCCCCCAGTAAGAGCGCATCCCGCCCAGCACGCAGATGACGACGAAGGAGCCCGAAAGCTGCCAGCCGAGATTATCCGGCGAGGCAAAGCCGGTGAGCAGCGCATTCAGCGCCCCCGCGAGCGCGGTGATGAAGGTGGAAATCGCGAACGCCACCCAGATCTGCTTATCCACCGCAACGCCTAGAAAGCGCAGCCTGGTGGTGTTCTCGCGCACCGCCACGAAGCTATGGCCGAGCGGCGAGCGCAAAATCTGCCAGAGCACCAGCATCACCACCGCGAACAAGGCCAGCACCAGATAATAAAACCGCACCGGCCCCATGTGGATCGCATGCCCGCCCAGATGCAGCGGCACGCGCGAGAAGCCGGTCAGCCCATCCTCACCGCCGGTCAGCGCATTCCAGCGCACCGCGATGAAATAGAACATCTGCCCGAAGGCGATGGTGATCATCGCGAAATAGATGCCCTTGCGCTTCATCGCCATCGGCCCGACCAGAATGCCGGCGATGCCGCCCAGCACCGTGCCCGCCAGAATCGCCAGCGGCAGCGAGGGCGCGATATAGATCAGGCACAGCCCCGCCCCGTAGGCGCCCAGCCCGAAATAGGCGGCATGGCCAAAGGAAAGCCCGCCGGTATAGCCGAGCACGAGATTCAGCCCGGAGGCGGCGATGGCGTAGATCAGCGCGCGTGTGGCGAGATCCGTATAGCCACCCAGAGCCGGCAGCCAGAGCGGCACCAGCAGCAGCAGCACCCAGATGCCGGCCGCCACCAGCATGCGCGCGGAGCCTTGCGCCGCCGCCGGTTTGGTTTCGATGGAGGCGCTCATTCAAACAATCCTTCCTGACCGAGCAGGCCACGCGGCCTGAGGACCAGCACAACAGCCATGATCACATAGATCACCACCTCCTGCGCGACGGGGAAAAACGCCGCGGTGATGCCCGAGGCGATGCCGATGATCAGCCCGCCCAGCACGGAGCCGATCAAGCTGCCGACACCGCCGACGATGATCGCCACGAAAGACGGCATGATCAGCGAGGAGCCGATCGAGGGCGAAAGCCCGAGCTGCCCCGCCGCGAGAATCCCCGCCAGCCCGGCGAGGAAAATGCCGATGCCGAAATTCGCAGCGCGCAGGAAGAAGATATTCACCCCCATCGCCGAGATCGTCTCCAGATCCGCATTGCCGGCGCGGATGCGGATGCCGATGCGCGTATAACGCAGCACCGCGAACAGCGCGCCGGTGACCAGAATGGTGATCGCGATCAACACCAGCCGATAGCCGGTGAGGAAAAACAGCGAGGCGGACAGCGGGGTGTTCAGATAATTGGGTAGCACGAAGGGCTGCCCGACCGAGCCCCAGATGGTGCGGATCAGATCCTCCATGATCATCGCCAGCCCGAAGGTGAGCAGCAGCGAGAACAAAGGATCGCGCCCATAAAGCGGACGGATCAAAATCCGTTCGACCAGCAGGCCGAGCACCACCGCCCCGAACGGCGCCAGGATGAGACTCCCCCAGAACCCGACATAAGGCTCGATGGTGAAAGCCAGATAGCCGCCCAGCGCCATGAAGGTGCCGTGCGCGAAATTGATGACGCCGTTCAAGCCCAGGATCAGCGACAGCCCCAGCGCCATCAGCGCGTAGAAGATGCCGACGATCAGCCCGTTGAACGCGCTGTACATAATCAGTGATTCCACGGTGTTTCGCCCTTAAAGCGCCACGCGGCGCAGCTTTTCATTGCAACCGTGCATAACGGAAAAGGGAGCCGGCATCCCCACGCCGGCTCCCTTGCGGTCACGCCAAGGCTCAGCTCGGATAGACGAGCTTGCAACCGGCCTCGGCCGGGGATTTCGCGATCGTCCCGCTCGGCACGGTCTGCGCCACGTTGAACAGGTTGGGATAGGTGGCGCCGTTGGGCACGTTGCCGGGGAACATGTTGGCGATCATCTGATGATCCTCCGCCCGGTAATAGCACTTGCCCGGCTGCAGCGCGACTTCCGGCGGCAGCACCAGCCCTTCCAGCGCCCGCACAACCTTCAGCGCATCCAGCGACTTCGCCTGGTTCGCCGCCAACGCGATGGCATGCGCCGAGGCATAGCCGAACCAGGTGCGCGCGGTCGGCACCTTGCCGTTATATTTCGCTTTATGCGCGGCGACGAAATCTTCCAGATGCGCGACGCCGGGCTGGTTCCAGTACCACTCGAACGTCCACCAGCCGAGCCGCGCCGCCGGTGGCAGCGCCTCCAGAACTTCCAGCTCCTGCTGCGCGCCGGCAATGGTCATCTGCGTGTTCATGCCGAACTGCACAGCCTGCTTCAGCACATTCACCAGATCGTCGCCCGCCTGCAGGCAGATCAGCACGTCCGGCTTCGCGGCCCGCGCCTGGATCAGGTAGGAGGAGAAATCCGTGGTGCCCAAAGGTGCCAGCGCGTTGCCTAGCGACACACCGCCGGCCTTGGTCAGCTGCGCGACATAATCATCATGCAGCGAATGGCCGAAAGCATAGTCCGGCGTGATGAAAAACCATTTCTTGCCGAATTTCTGATAGAGCAGATCGAAGTCCGCGGCGGTTTCCAGCCAGGTGGTGGAACAGGTGCGGAAAGTATTCCAGGTGCAGTTCTTGCCAGTGATCGGATCGGCATGGCCGCCAGTGTCGATGTAAAGCAGGTTATGCTGGCTGGAGAATTGCGCCAGCGAGGCGGAAACAGCAGAGTTCACCGACCCCATCAGGAAATCCACCTTATCCTGACTGACCATTTTCTGCGCCTTGCTGACGGCCGGGCCGGGCAGGCCTTGCGAATCTTCCACCAGCAGCTGCACCGGGCGGCCGAGAATGCCACCCTTCTTGTTGATCTCATCCACGGCCATGGTGGCGCCGCGAATCTGATTCTCGCCCAGGGCGGCATAGGTGCCAGTGCGCGGATCGATATTGCCGATCTTCACCGGCGATTCACTCTGGGCCCAGCTGACTTCAGGAAGAATCAGGCTTGAGGCGGAGGCGGCAGCGCCAGCCTTCAGCAAGCCACGACGATTCAAAGAGGCGGTATTTTTGAAGACCATCTTGTTATTTCCTCATTTATTTCGGTTAGCCGCGAAATTTTTGTTAAGTTCGTCGAATTTTTAGGAGATATTCCTTCGCCGTTGCGTTAATGTCAACAATCCTTTGCGCGGATCCGCGCGAAAACCGCATCAGCCCCACACATCTTGATAAAGTGCTACAATTTCGGCGGCCTCAGGCACGCGCGGGTTGTTGCCCGGCGAGCCGGAGGCCAGCGCCTGCTCAGCCATCAATGGCAGCAGCTGCCTCCAGCGCGCCGCATCGAGCCCGTAATCTTTCGGGCTGGGAACCGCCAAATCCTCATTCAGCCCCCGCAACGCCTCCACCAGCGCTGCCGCCGCCGGCGCATCCGCGGCACTGGCCGGGGCGATGCCCATGGCCCGGGCGCAATCCGCATAGCGCGCGACATTGCCCTCGATCGACCAGCGCGTGATGGCGGGCAGCAGCATCGCGTTGGAAAGCCCGTGCGCGACATGAAAATGCGCGCCGATCGGCCGGCTCATGCCATGCACCAGGCAGACCGAGGCATTGGAAAACGCCATCCCCGCCTGCATCGCGCCCAACATCACCTGCTCGCGCGCGGCGCGGTTGCCGGGTTCGTGATAGGCGGTGCGCAGGCCACGCCAGATCGCCTGCATGGCGGCGATCGCCATCGAATCCGAAAACGGGTTGGCCAGCCGCGAAACATAAGCCTCGATCGCATGGGTCAGCGCGTCGATCCCGGTATCGGCGGTCAGGCGCTTGGGCATGGTCAGCGTCAGTTCGTAATCGACGATGGCGAGCGTCGGCAAATAAGCCAGGCCCGGACAGAGCATTTTCTCATCGGTTGCGGTATCGGTGACGATGGTGAAGCGCGTCGCCTCGGAGCCGGTGCCCGCCGTGGTGGGGATGGCGATGATCGGCAGGCCGGGAGTCATCTCCTGATGCGGGGCCTTCAACGCCCGCATCGTGCCCGGGCGCGGCGCCAGAATGGCGGCGGCCTTGGCGGTGTCGATCGGGCTGCCGCCGCCAAAACCGATGACGCAATCCGCCCCCGCTTCGCGCACGAACGCGGACGCGGCGGCGACGCAATCGCTGGTCGGGTCAGGAACGGTGTCCGAAAACACCGAGGCATGCAGGCCGGATTTGCCAAGAACATCCTGCAGCCGCTCAACCATACCACTTTGCAGCAGGAATTTGTCAGTGATGATGGCCGGGCGCGTGAGGCCGAGTTGCAGCAGCGCCTCGCCGGTTTCGGCCAGAGCGCCGCCACCGATGCGCACCACGCGCGGAAGCATGATTGCTGACATTATGTCTCCCTTCTCACCTTTGCCTCTGACGGGCCGGATTTGAGCATCACCTTAGCCTTGACAGCTTCCGCAGGAATACAGGAAATATCAACCATCAACTGTGCGGAATTGCACATATGAGACCGGGGTTCGACTGGAACGATCTGCGCTATTTCCTCGCCGTGGCGCGCAGCGGCACCATTTCCCAGGCCGGGCGGATGCTGGCGGCGGACCACGCGACGGTGGCCAGGCGGATCAGCGCGCTGGAGGCGGCCTTGGGCGTGTCCCTGTTCGTGCGCAATGCCCGCGGCTATTCCCTCACCCGCCAGGGCGAGGCGCTGCTGGAACAGGCCGGACGCATTGAGATAGAGGCCGGCCAGCTGGAGGAGCGGCTGGGCGGCGGCCAGATCAGCGCCAGCGGGGCGGTGAAGATCAGCGCGCTGGAGGGCATCGGCAATTTCTTCCTGGCCGGGCGGCTGGCGCGCTTTGCCGCCGCCCATCCAAGGCTGGCGGTGGAGCTGCTGACCATCCAGCAAGTGGTCTCGATGTCGCGCCGGGATACGGATATCCTGATCACCCTCACCCCGCCGGAGTCGCGCAAGCTGGTCTCGGAGAAGCTCACCGATTACCGTTTATTCGTGTTCGGGACGAAGGATTATCTGAACGCGCACAAGCCGATCCGCAGCGCGCAGGATTTGCGCGGGCATGATTTCGCGTTCTATATCGATGAGCTGATTTTCACCCGCGGGCTGGATTATCTGACCGAGCTGGAACCGAGCCTGCGCGCGCGCCTGCAATGTTCGAGCATTCACGCGCAGCTGGAAGCCGCCTGTGCCGGCCAGCAGCTTTGCCTGCTGCCCGGCTATGTGGCGCAAAGCCGGCCGGAGCTGGTGGCGGTACTGGCGCAGACGCTGCATCTGCAACGCAGCTACTGGGCGATGGTACATGCGGACCTCGTCCACAGCATGCCGGTGAAGCTGGCGCTGGCCTTCATCCGCCAGGAAATCAAAAATGCCGCGCCTCTGTTTTTAGGCAACGACCTGCTGGCGGCCGCACCGAAAACCGGTTCTAGC
>NZ_JH976208.1:386330-391642 GCF_000306035.1 Acidocella sp. MX-AZ02 | reverse complement strand
GCTAGCGCAATAAGTGTTTAGGTTGACGCGGGAGCGTCAAGATAAACACATAAAATTGCGCGCAAAAACAAAAGTTAGAGCATCAAGCTAAAAGCTTGATGCTCTAAAACGCCATGGTGAAATCGATGAGAGACGGTTTGAGACCGCCTCCTTGAAACAATTACGCGGTTTTTGACGAAGACAGAGAAAGCCTGCGGGGTTTTGAAAAAAAGCCTTCACATCCGCAAAGTTTTAGGGGCTGTCCCCGATCTTCATTCATCTGGCCATTATGTCGATCCCGAGTCTCTTCGCCTTTTGCCCGTGGCGTCAAGGGCGCGCGGCTTCGCCGCGCGTCGCCGAAGGCGAGTAAACCCCTTGACGCCACGGGCAAAAGGCGAAACCCTGCAATGATCGAAATAATGCTGATCCTTCAAAGCGTTGAAGGCATAAGACGGAAAGTTATCTAGGACAGCCCCAATTTTTATATCTTCACCCGGGGTTGGTGATCAGTTCCTTGATCCGCGCCGCCAGCGTCTCCAGCGCAAAGGGCTTGGTCAGCACATGCATGCCCGGTTCCAGATGGCCGTTGCCGATGATGGCGTTCTCCGCATAGCCGGTAATGAACAGCACATTCAGCGCCGGCCGCGTGGCGCGCGCGGCATCCGCCATCTGCCGCCCATTCATGCCGCCCGGCAGCCCCACATCAGTGACCAGCAGGTCGATCCGCATATCCGATTGCAGCACCCGCAGCCCGGCCGGGCCGTCCGCCGCCTCGATGGCGGCATAGCCCAGCTCTTCCAGCACCTCCATCACCAGCATCCGCACGCTGGGCTCATCATCCACCACCAGCACCGTCTCGCCATGGCTGGCGCGCGGCGCCGCGCGCAGCTCCGGCACCGGCTCGCCCGCCGCCTCCTCGCCGGCGAAGCGCGGCAGATACAGGCTCACCGACGTGCCATGTCCCGGCTCGCTATAAATCCGCGCCACCCCGCCGCTCTGGCGCACGAAGCCGTAGATCATCGACAATCCCAGCCCGGTGCCCTGACCCAGCGGCTTGGTGGTGAAAAACGGGTCGAACGCCTTGGCGATCACCTCCGGCGGCATCCCCGCTCCGGTATCGGTGACGCAGAGGCAGACATATTGCCCCGGCGGCAGATCGCGCGCCCGCGCCGTGCGCGGGTCCAGCCAGCGATTGGCGGTCTCGATGGTCAGCCGGCCGCCATGGGGCATCGCGTCGCGGGCATTGATGCAGAGATTGAGCAGGGCGTTTTCCAGCTGCGGCGGGTCCACCAGCGTCGCCCACAGCCCGGCCGCGCCCACCACCTCGATCTCCACCTCCGGCCCCATGGTGCGGCGGATCAGCTCCTCCATACCGCGCACCAGCCGGTTCATGTCGGTCGGTTTCGGGTCCAGGGTCTGCCGGCGGGAGAAGGCCAGCAGCCGGTGGGTCAGCGCCGCGGCGCGCCGGGCGGCGCCTTGCGCGGCATTCAGATAGCGGTCCAGCTCGTTCAGCCGGCCCTGATTCACCCGGGTGCCGAGCAATTCCAGGCTGCCGATGATGCCGGTGAGCAGATTGTTGAAATCATGCGCCAGCCCGCCGGTCAGCTGCCCCACCGCTTCCATTTTCTGGGATTGGCGCAGCTGCTCCTCGGCGCGCATCAGCTCCGCCGTACGCTCAGCCACGCGCTGCTCCAGCGTCTCGTTCAGGCTGCGCAGCGCGGCGGCGGCGCGCTCGCGCTCGGCCAGCATCATCCGGCGCTCCTGCACGTCCAGCAGCACGCCGTTGAAGGTCAGCGGCGTGCCATCCGCATCATGCTCCACCCGGCCATTCGCCTCCACCCAGTAATATCGCCCATCGGCGCGGCGCACGCGATATTGGTGGGCATAGGGCCCGCCCCGGGCGATCACTGAGTCGATCGCGCCCATCAGCCCCGGCAGATCGTCCGGATGCACGCTGGCCATAATCTGGGACAGCTCCAGCCCTTCCAGCCCCCATTCCGGGTCCAGCCCGAAATTCACGGCAAACGCGGCATCCACCACAACCAGGCCGGTGCCGAGATTCCACAGCCAGGTGCCGATAATCGCCCCGGCCGCGAGCGCGAACTGCAGGCGCTGCCCGTTCTCGCGGGCCAGCGCCTCGCTTTCGCGCAGCGCCGCCTCGGTCCGCTTGCGCGCGGTGATATCGCGAAACAACACCGAAACCTGGCGCTGGTTCGCCGGGCCGATGCGATTCGCCGAGACCTCAATGACCCGCCCGACCTCGGTGAACGCCCGCTCAAAGCTCACCGCCTGGCCCGTGCGCAGCACCTCGCCATAAATCTCCAGCCAGCCCTCAGCCGCATTCGGCGCCACCTCGCGCAGCGTCTTGCCGACGATGCCGGCAATGCCGGTATGGCGCTCATAGCCTTCATTCGCCTCGATATGCACATAATCGGAGAGCGGACCGTGCGGCCCGTCGAAAAACTCGATGATGCAGAAGCCTGCATCGAGATTATTGAACAAAGCGCGATAGCGCGCGGCGTTCTCGGCATCCTGGCTCTGGCGCCGCGCCTGCTCGCGCAGCGCCAGCTGCGCGCTCGCCTGCCCGCCCAGCAGCGTCAGCGCCGCGACCTGCTCCTGCGAGAGCCCGCCAGGCCGCGCCGCCAGATCGACCACGCAGAGCGTCCCGAAAATCGCCCCGTCCGCATCGCGCAGCGGCAGACCGGCATAGAAGCGCCAGCCTTCGCGCAGCGCGGCATTCGCCGCGTGCGCCGGCACCGCTTCGATGTCGGGAATGCTCAGCATCGCGCCGGCGGCGGTCACCAGCGGGCAGAAGCCATGGGAGAGCGGCAAAATCGCGTCCGCCTGCGCCGCCGTGCCGAATTGCCCCAGCACCAGCTGCCCGGCGGAGGTGACGCGCGTCACCCGGCCCGCCGCCACCCCGCAAATCTGCGCGGCCAGCTGGGCCAGCCCGTCCAGTGCGCCGCTGCGAGCCACTGCCGTCACATGCCAGGTTCCATCACATGTCCGCTTCCATCACATGTCCGCTTCCATTTACGCCGACGCCGACCTGGCATCGATCCGGGGAGACCCAGCTTCCTAGCATCCGGGACGACCCGACCCCGGCACAAGCCCTGGCGCCTAAAAATCTTATGACACTAATGCAATTTGCCTTACCTTTTTCCATATGTAGTGTGACGCGCGGTTTAACCAACAGATCATTGAATAGAGACCAGGATGAAGCGGACCCCAGGCTGGCAGGCGAATCGACGCGCGGCAGGATCGGAATTCGCCATCACCATCGGTCTCGGTCTCACCATCCTCTTCTTCCTGATCAGCGGCGCCACCGCCTATTTCAATCTGCGGACGATCCAGCGCGACAATGCCGAAATCTCGCATTCGCACGATGTGCTGGCCAGCCTATCGGCCCTGCGCGCCACGGCGCTGGATGCCGAAACCGGGCAGCGCGGCTACATGCTCACCGGCGATGTCGCCTATCTCGCCCCCTATGATAACGCCATCGCCAACATGGCGCCGCAAATCGACACGCTGGCGTGGCAGGTCAAGGATAACCCGCAACAGGTCGCGCGGATCGCGCCGCTGCGCCAACATGTGGCGGCCAAGCTGGCGGAGCTGAAACAGACCATCGCCCTGACCCAGTCCGGCGACAAGCCCGCGGCGATGGCGATCATCGCCAGCAATCGCGGCAAGATCGAAATGGACGATATCCGCGATCTGCTCGGCGAGATGGACCAGACCGAGGAAGTGCTGCGCGCCCAGCGCCTGCGCGAGATGGCGGCCGCCTACCAGCACGCGATGGCCAGCGGCATCGCCTCCGGCCTGGTCAGCATCATTCTGGCGCTGGTGGTGGGCTGGCTGATCCGCCGCGCCACGCTGCAACGCCAGCGCCAGGACTGGATCCAGTCCGCCCAGGTCGGGCTGGAGGCGGCGATGCGCGGCCAGCCGGATGCGGCGCGGCTGGGCGAGAGCATCCTCGCCTTCATGTCCAACTATTTCGGCGCCGTCGCCGGGGTGATCTATGTCGCCGACGAGGACGGCTTCGCGCGCACCGCCAGCTATGGCGTGCCGGCCACCGCCTTCCTGCCGGCGCGCATCACCGCGCATGACGGGCTGCTCGGCGAGGCGGTGGCGAAGACCCATCATATCGTGCTCGAAAACGTGCCGGAAGGCTATCTCACCTTCGGCACCGCGCTCGGCCAGCGCAGCCCGCGCCAGCTGATCGTGGTGCCCGGCAGCATCGAAGGCGTGGCCAACACGGTGCTGGAGCTGGGCTTCATCCAGCCGGTGGATGGCGAGGTGGTGGCGCTGCTGGACAAGCTCTCCGCCGCCATCGCCATGGTGGTGCGCGCCACCCGCTACCGCGACGAGCTGAAGGCGCTGCTGGCGGAAACCCAGCAAAAATCCGAGGAACTTCAGGTGCAGGGGGAGGAGCTGCGGGTCTCCAACGAGGAGCTGGAGGAGCAGAGCCGGGCGCTGAAGGAATCCCAGGCGCGGCTGGAGCAGCAGCAGGCGGAGCTGGAACAGGGCAATGCCCGGCTGGAAGAACAGACCCAGCTGCTGGAAAGCCAGCGCGACGAGCTGGAAAAAGCCAATGGCTTCATCCAGCTGAAGGCGCGCGAGCTGGAGCAGGCCAGCCGCTATAAATCGGACTTCCTGGCCAATATGTCGCACGAGCTGCGCACGCCGCTGAACTCGCTTTTGATCCTGGCCAAGCTGCTCGCCGATAACCCGACCAACACGCTCTCCGCCGAGCAGGTGAAATACGCCCAGACCATCCAATCCTCCGGCAATGATCTGCTGACCCTGATCAACGATATTCTCGATCTCTCCAAGATCGAGGCCGGGCATGTCGAAATCCAGCCGGATCATGTGAAGCTGGAGCGCATCGCCACGCATCTGCGCCAGATGTTCGAGCCGATCGCCCGCGAGCGGCGGATCGGGCTGGTGATCGAGGCCGCGCCGGACGCGCCGACCAGCATGGTGACGGATTCCCAGCGCCTGGAGCAGGTACTGAAAAACCTGCTCTCCAACGCGCTGAAATTCACCGAAGCCGGCGAGGTGCGGCTGAGCATGCAGCGCGCCGATGGCGGGCGGATCGCCTTCGCCGTGTCAGATACCGGCATCGGCATTTCCGAAGAGCAGCAGGCGCATATTTTCGATGCCTTCCATCAGGCGGATGGCACCATCAGCCGCAAATATGGCGGCACCGGGCTGGGGCTGTCGATCTCGCGCGAGCTCGCCCGGCTGCTCGGCGGCACGCTGGGGGTGACGAGCACGCTCGGCCAGGGCAGCGTCTTCACCGTGACCCTGCCGGAGACGTTCGATCCCGGCTT
>NZ_JH976208.1:380678-386230 GCF_000306035.1 Acidocella sp. MX-AZ02 | reverse complement strand
AGCGATGACCGCGACTCGCTGGATCAATCCCGCCGGGTGCTGCTGGTGGTGGAGGACGACCAGGCTTTTTGCCGGCATCCTCAAAAAATCTCTCGCATGAGATGGGCTTCCAGGTGCTGCTCGCCGGCACCGCCGAGGAAGCGCTCAGCCTGGCGCGCGACCTCACCCCGAGCGCGATCATCCTGGATGTCGGCCTGCCCGACCAGTCCGGCCTCTCGGTGCTCGACCGGCTGAAGCGCAACGTGCATACCCGCCACATCCCCATCCATGTCGTCTCCGCCGGCGATCATGCGCAGACCGCGCTGTCGCTGGGCGCGGTCGGCTACATGCTCAAGCCGGTGCGCCGCGAACAGGTGGCGGAGGTGCTGGCCAAGCTGGAAGCCAGGCTGGAGCAACGCATGCACCGCGTGCTGATCGTCGAGGATGATGAGCGCCAGCGCGACGCCGTTTCCAAGCTCCTCGCCTCGGACGATACCGAGACCGTCACCGCCGGCACCGCCGCGGAATGTCTGGAGCTGCTGCGCACCCAGACCTTCGACTGCATGGTGCTGGATCTCTCGCTGCCCGACACTTCCGGCTACGCGCTGCTGGAGACGCTGAGCCAGCAGGATGCCTATTCCTTCCCGCCGGTCATCGTCTATACCGGCCGCGAGCTTTCGGCCGATGACGAGCTGCGGCTGCGCCGCTATTCCAAATCCATCATCATCAAGGGCGCCAAATCCCCCGAGCGGCTGCTCGATGAAGTCACCTTGTTCCTGCATCAGGTGGTGGCCGAGCTGCCGGAGCAGCAGCAGAACATGATCCGCCAGGCCCGCAACCGCGACGCGCTGCTGGAAGGAAGGCGCATCCTGGTGGTCGAGGACGATGTCCGCAATGTTTATGCGCTCACCAACATATTGGAGCCGCGCGGCGCGCTGGTGGAAATCGCCCGCAATGGCAAGGAGGCGCTGGAGCGGCTGGCGACCTCCCAGCTGCATCGCGAGCTGGCGGTGGATCTGGTGCTGATGGATGTGATGATGCCGGTGATGGACGGGCTCACCGCCACCCGTGCCATCCGCGAAAACCCCGCCTGGGCCAAGCTGCCGATCATCGCGCTCACCGCCAAGGCGATGCCCGACGACCAGCAGCGCTGCATCGAAGCCGGCGCCAGCGACTATATGGCCAAGCCGCTGGATGTGGAGAAGCTGCTCTCGCTGGTGCGGGTCTGGATGCCGAAATGACCCGCGCCAATGACTGACCAGGTCGAGGAGATCGAAATCCAGCTGCTGCTGGAAGCGCTCTATCTGCGCTATCATTACGATTTCCGCCATTACGCCGCCACCTCGATCAAACGCCGGCTGCGGCTGGCGCGCGAGCAGATGGGCTTTGCCAGCATCTCGGCGCTGCAGGAGCGGCTGCTGCATGACGAGACGATGCTGCCGCACATGCTGGGCTATCTCACCGTGCAGGTCAGCGAAATGTTCCGCGACCCGAGCTATTTCAAGGCCATCCGCGAAACCGTCATCCCGCATCTGCGCACTTACCCGTCGCTGAAACTCTGGATCGCCGGCTGCGCCGATGGCGAGGAGCTCTATTCCTTCGTCATCCTGTTCCGCGAGGAAGGGCTGGAGGAGCGCACGATCTTTTATGCCACCGACATCAATCAGGACGCGCTGGCCCGCGCCCGCGCCGGCATTTACGGGCTGGAACGGATCCAGCTTTTCACCGAAAACCATCGCAAATCTGGCGGCAAATCCTCGCTCTCGGACTATTACAGCGCCGGCTACGGCCGCGCGGTGTTCGATAAATCCCTGCGCGAGCGCGTGCTCTTCGCCGATCACAGCCTGGTCACCGACGCGGTCTTCGCCGAGATGAATCTGATCTCCTGCCGCAACGTGCTGATCTATTTCAACCGCACTTTGCAGGACCGCGCCATCGGGCTGTTCAAGGATTCGCTCTCCCGCAAGGGGTTTCTTGGGCTGGGGGCGAAGGAGAATCTGCGCTTCTGCGCCCATGCCGATGCCTTCAGCGAATTCAACCGCGAGGAGCGGCTTTACCAGAGGCGCGACGGATGAGCGCGAGACGCTGCCGTGCCGTGGTCATCGGCGCCTCCGCCGGCGCGCTGGAGGCGTTGGGCACGTTCCTGCCCGCCCTGCCCGCCAGCTTCCCGCTGCCGGTTTTCGTGGTGGTGCATGTGCCGCCGGACCGCAAAAGCCTGCTGGCGGAGCTGTTCGCGCGCCGCTGCGAGATGCGGGTGCGCGAGGCGGAGGACAAGGAGCCGATCGAGCCCGGCACAATCTATTTCGCCCCGCCGAATTATCATATGCTGGTCGAGACCGAGCAGGCTCTGGCCCTGTCGGCGGATGAGCCGGTGCTCTATTCGCGCCCCGCGATCGATATTCTGTTCGAGAGCGCCGCCGATGTGTATGGCCCGGCCCTGGCCGCGCTGGTGCTCACCGGCGCGAATGAGGATGGGGCAAGGGGCCTGCGGGCGGTTGAAGCCGCCGGCGGCCAGGTCGCCGTGCAGGACCCGAAAACCGCCTTCGCCGCCGCCATGCCGGAGGCGGCTTTGGCGGCCTGCCCGCGGGCCCGTATCGTCACACCCGGCGGCGTCGCCGCCTATCTGCAAGAGCTGGCGGCGATGCCGCCCGTCGATGAGAACTGAGAGACCGCATATGGCACCCGTCTATTTCCTTCTGGTCGACGATCTTGAAGAGAATTTGCTCTCGCTGGACGCGCTGCTGCGCCGCGACGGGCTGGTGCTGCTGAAGGCGCGCTCGGGCGACGAGGCGCTGGAGCTGCTGCTGACCCATGACGTGGCGCTGGCGCTGGTGGATGTGCAGATGCCAGGCCTCAACGGCTTCGAGCTGGCCGAGCTGATGCGCGGCAATGAGCGCACCAGGCGCATCCCGATCATCTTCGTCACCGCCGGCGCCTCGGACACGCAGCGCCGTTTCCAGGGTTATGGCGCCGGCGCGGTGGATTTCATCTATAAGCCGATCGAGCCGGATATTCTGCGCAGCAAGGCCGAGGTGTTTTTCGAGCTCTACCGCCAGCGCCAGCAGCTGGCCGAACAGCGCGACACGCTGCGCCAGCAGGCCGAGGCGCTGCGCGACGCCGACCGGCGCAAGGATGATTTCCTCGCGACATTGGCGCATGAGCTGCGCAACCCGCTGGCGCCGCTGCGCCACGGGCTGGACCTGCTGCGGCGCAACCCCGGCCGCGACCAGGCCGCCGACATCCACGCGATGATGGACCGCCAGCTGACGCAGCTGGTGCGGCTGATCGACGATCTGCTGGATGTCTCGCGCATCAGCCAGGGCAAGATCGAGCTGCGCCTGGCGCCGGTGCCACTGAGCGATGTGCTGCGCCTGGCGCTGGAGACCAGCCAGCCGCTGATCGCCGCCGCCGGCCACAACCTCACCGTCCTGCAGCCGCAGACGCCGCTCTGGCTGCAGGCGGATCTCTCCCGGCTGGCGCAGATCATCGGCAATCTGCTCAACAACGCCGCCAAATACACCCCTGCCGGCGGCCATATCACGCTGGATGCCCATCAGGAGGGCGAGGCGGCGGTGATCAGCGTCATCGATGACGGCATGGGCATTCCCGCCGAGATGCTGGAGTCGGTCTTTCAGCTTTTCACCCAGATCGATGCGCATCGCCACCAGGCGCAGGGCGGGCTTGGCATCGGTCTGGCGCTGGCGCAGCAGCTGGCGGCGCTGCAAGGCGGGCAGATCAGCGTGGAGAGTGCTGGCCCCGGCCAGGGCAGCCGCTTCACCATCCGCATGCAGCTGATCGAGGCGCCGCCTCTGGCCGCGCCGGCCCCCGCCGCCAGCGCCCCCGCTTCCGGCCCGCGGCGCATCCTGGTCGTCGATGACACAGTCGAAGTGGCGCAGACCGTCGGCTGGATGCTCGACGAGATGGGCCACGACTATGAGCTGCTGCATGACGGGCACGGCGCGCTGGACGCGGCACGGCGCTACCGGCCGGATATCATCCTGCTGGATATCGGCCTGCCCGGGCTGAACGGCTATGAGGTCTGCCGCCTCCTGCGCCAGGAGGCCGCCTTGCGGGGCATTCAGATCGTCGCCCAGACCGGCTGGGGCCAGGAGCGCGACAAGGAACGCGCCGCCGAGGCCGGGTTCGACCATCATCTGGTCAAGCCGGTCTCCTTCGAGGCGCTGGAAGCGCTGATCGCCGACATAGCGCAACATGACCCTCACTGGACTCAGTCAGGGCCATAAAGTTGCTCGCCAAAACAAAGATCTGGAGCGCGCTGACCGTTTACGGTCGGCGCGCTCCAGCCACCGCGCGGGTCTGACCCGCCCCTCAACTGAGAATTATTATCATCTCCTATTGCGTTTTAATTGAGAATGGTTTTCATTCTCTTTTAGAAACCTGGGAGACTGATTTTATGCCCTCACGCACGCTGCTGACCCTCTTCGGCCTGACCCTGGCCCTGCCCGCCTATGCCCAGACCGACCATCCCGGACCTGGCTATCTCGGCGGGTTGAAGCATGAGCGGCTGATCACCTCCACCGTGCCGGCCAACGGCGACCAGAACCCCTACGCCATGGCGGTCTCCCCGGTCTCCGCCGGCAGCCTGCAAAAGGGCGACCTGCTGGTGGATAATTTCAACAACAAGGCCAATCTGCAGGGCACCGGCACCACGATCATCGATTACCGCCCCGCCACCAGGCAGACGACGACCTTCGCCACCCTGCCCGCCAAGCTCGCCGGCTGCCCCGGCGGGGTCGGGCTTTCCACCGCCATGGCGGTGCTGAAATCCGGCTGGGTCATCGTCGGCTCCGCCCCCTCCACCGACGGCACCACCAAGACGCTGGGCAAAGGCTGCCTGATCCTGCTGGATTCCAGCGGCAAGCTGGCGGGCACGCTGGCCGGCCCGGATATCGACGATCCGTGGGGCAACATGGCCTGGATCGATGAGGGCGACAAAGCCACACTCTTCCTTTCCAATGCCGGCTTTGGCATCGGCGCCACCGGCCAGCCCGTGCAGAACACCGCCACCGTGCTGCGGCTGGAGCTGAACATTCCCGCCGGCAAACCGCCTGAAGTGACGAGCCAGACCGTGATCGGCACTGGCTTCGGCGCCCAGGCGGATGCCAGCGTCTTCCTAGTCGGCCCCACCGGCCTGGCCTTGGGCAAGGATGGCACGCTCTATGTCTCGGACGCGATCGGCAACCGCATCGTCAAGATCACCGACGCCGCCACCCGGACGGACAGTGCCGGCACCGGCACCGAGGTCAGCAAGGGCGGGCTGCTGAACCGGCCATTGGCCCTGACCATGACCCCGAACGGCAACCTGATCGCGGTGAACGGGCTGGATGGCCGCGCCGTCGAGATCGACCCGGCTTCGGGCCAGCAGATCGGCGATAAATGGCTGGATAAGGACCAGGCCCAGACCCCGCCGGGCAGTGGCGACCTGTTCGGTCTGGTGACGACGCCGGACGGCAAGGGGCTCTATTATGTCGAGGACGACATGAACACGGTGCAGCTGGCGCAATGAGCACGGATACACCCAAGGCGCCCTCGCGGCGCCGCTTCCTCGGCAC
>NZ_JH976208.1:349244-380578 GCF_000306035.1 Acidocella sp. MX-AZ02 | reverse complement strand
TTCTATGGCCCCCGCCAGCAGGGCATCACCACCCCGATGCAGAGTGCCCTATATTTCGCGTCCTTCGATCTCGAAACCGAACACCGCGCCGAGCTCGATCGTCCTGCTGCAACGCTGGACGGCGGCATCGGCCCGGATGACCGCCGGCCTACCGGCCGAGCCCGGCACCCAGCAGGAGGACGAGCCGGGGCTCGATAGCGGCGAGGCGCTGGGGCTGACCCCGGCGCGGCTCACCCTCACCTTCGGCTTCGGCCCGGATCTGTTCACGCTGAACGGCAAGGACCGTTACGGGCTGGCCGCCCGCCGCCCGGCGGCGCTGGTGGATCTGCCCGCCTTCAACGGCGACCAGCTGGTGGCGGGCCAGTGCGGCGGCGCGCTCTGCGTGCAGGCCTGCGCCGACGATCCCCAGGTGGCCTTCCACGCCGTGCGCCAACTCTCCCGCCTCGCCTACGGCACCGCGACGCTGAAATGGGTGCAGACCGGCTTCTCCACCGCCCCGCGGAGCAAGGGCACGCCACGCAATCTGATGGGATTCAAGGACGGCACCATGAACCCGACCGGCCATGAGATGGATGCGGTGGTCTGGGCCGGGGCGGATGCCGGCTGGATGCAGAATGGCAGCTACATGGTGGCGCGGCGCATCCGCATCGCCCTGGAACATTGGGACCGGATGAAGGTCGGCTTCCAGGAGCAGACCTTCGGCCGCCACAAGGCCAGCGGCGCCCCGCTCGGCGGCACGCGCGAGTTCGACACGCCGAATTTCAACGCCACCGACAGCGACGGCAATTATGTCATCCCGCAAACCGCCCATGCCAGGCTGGGCGCGGCGGCACTGAATGATGGCGCGCAGATCCTGCGCCGCTCTTACGGCTATAATAACGGCGCCGATTTCACCGCCGAGCGCTGGCCGCCCTGGACGCAGGGGATCGAGTTCGAGTCCGGCCTGTTCTTCCAGGCCTATCAGAAAGACCCGCGCAACGGCTTCATCAAGATTTTCGACAAAATGTCGAAATTCGACGCGCTGAACCAGTTCACCACCCATGTCGGCAGCGCCGTGTTCGCCTGCCCGCCAGGGGCGCAGCCGGGCAGCTATATCGGCGCGCCGCTCTTCGCGGCCTGACGCACCTGCATCCGGGCGGCAAAAAGGGCTTCGGCGCGACGCTGAAGCCCTTTCGCGTTCACCCACGGAGGGCGGAAATTACTGGGCGGTGCCGTACTGGCGCACGCCATCATTGCCCGGGCAATAGCAGCGCCCGCCCACCGGCACGCTCACCTCCATCGGGCAGATATAAGCGCCGGCATGGCAGGATTGCGCCGCCCCCGCATCGGCCGGCGCGACGGGCGCGGCAGGGGCCACCGGCGCCACGGGCGCGACCGGCGCCTGCGCGATATAGCCCGGATAAGGCTCATAATAGCCATCCGGCACCGGCGCCGGGGCCGGCGCGACATAAACCGGCGGCGGGGCGTAATAAGGCGGATAGACATAAGGCCCCGGCACCACGATCGGCGCCACGTCGATCCCGATCCCCCATCCCCAACCGCCACCATGCCAGCCATCATGCGCCTGGGCGCGCCCCGGCAGGGCCAGCGCCCCCACCGCCAGGGCGGACAGTACAGCAAGCGGTTTCAAGAGATAACGCATCGAACCACCCTCTTCGCAAAAAAGGTTACAAGCTCAAATTTAACGGAAGATTGTAACTCATTTTTTGCCAAACCCACGCGTCTCCCCCAAGGCCGGGCTGGCCTCAGCGTTGGGGGCTCAGCCTGGCGCTCAGCGCCGCCTTGCTTCTCGCGGCGGCGCCTGCCGGGAGGCAGGCGGCCGGGCGACAGCGGAGATCCCGCGATCCTCCAGCAGCGGGCGGACCTTATGCCAGAGCTGGTAGGCGGCATCGGGGTCGCTCCCCGCCTCTTCCCACATCACGAACAAGCGCTCGCGCACACGCGCATGGGCGGAACTGGTTTGCAGAGCCATTTCAACGATCCTCCATCACATCTTGACGATCGGCGGCCACACGGGCCCGCCCCCTTATAGCGCATGCGCCAGGCAAAGGCGGCTGGGGGACCGGTTAAAGCCGCTTCATGAAACGCGAGGAGCGCGGCGCCCGCGGCTCAATCGTCGCGATGATGGTCCACCATCCGCCGCCGGGCCTGGGTGATGTGAAACTGCATGGCGATGCGCGCCGTTGCCCCGTCCTGGCCGCGGATCGCTTCCAGAATCAGCTCATGTTCGCGCAGCACCACGCTGGCGCGCTCGCGCGGGCTGGTGCGGGTGAGGCTGAGCGAGACGCTCATGAACCCGCTCACCGCCTGGTGCAGATGCTCCATCGCGCTCGCATAGAAATGATTGCCGCTGGCCCGGGCGATGGCCATGTGAAACGCCAGATCCCCGGCCGGGGTCAGCACGCCGCGCTCGGCCTCCTGGCGGAAATGCGCGTGCGCCGCCTCGATGGCGGCCAGCTCCCCGGCATTGCGCCGCTCCGCCGCATGTTCCGCCGCGCTCCCCTCCAGCACCACCCGCACCTCGACCGAGCGCAGATAATCCGCGACCTGCTCAGGCGCCGCGAAACTGGCCAGCCGCTCCGCCGGGCGCGCCATCACGTAGGTGCCCGAGCCCTGGCGCGCCTGCACCAGCCCATCCGCGCCCAGACGCTGCAAGGCCTGGCGCACCACCGGGCGGGAGACGCCGAACATCTTGCAGAGATCCACCTCCGCCGGCAGCCTGGTGCCCTCGGGCAGGCGGCCGGAGAGGATCTGCTCCAGGATCTGGCCATAAAGCTGGTCGCCCATGCGC
The DNA here is from genome assembly GCF_000306035.1 of Acidocella sp. MX-AZ02. Lineage (NCBI taxonomy): Bacteria > Pseudomonadati > Pseudomonadota > Alphaproteobacteria > Acetobacterales > Acidocellaceae > Acidocella > Acidocella sp. MX-AZ02. Next base: position 377,787 of record NZ_JH976208.1, on the reverse strand, counting down.
TGGCGGCGGGTGAGCACCAGGCTCGGCGGCTCCGCCATCGGCGGCATCATCGTCTTGGTCGGGGCGTGGGCCACCGTGGCAAATCTCCTTTTGGCGCGAGATTACCCCAGCCACGCGCACAGGCGAAGGCCCGAACCGCACCCTTCGCGCGCGTAAAGCCAGGATTTTCTCGTTCCGGTCATTTCCGCTTCATTACAAAAGTGATAGAGCTCGGACAAACGGGAGCGAATCATGCGCAAGCTATTCATCACCACCTTCCTTTTCAGCCTCGCCAACCTGCCCGCGGCGGCGCAGCCTTTGCAGGGCCTGCCGCCCGGCCCGCTCGGCGCCGCCATTCAAAGCGGCCATGACTTGATCATGCAGACCGGCACCAATGCCGCCTCGAAGGGCTATATCGGCAACGCGCTCACCTGCGCCAACTGCCATACTAATGCCGGCAATAACGATCATCCCGGTAATTTCCTCAACACCGCCAGCGAATACCCCTCCTTCTCGCCGCGCGAGGGGGCGGTGATCACGTTGGAGGACCGCATCGCCAATTGCTTCATGCGCAGCATGAACGGCAAGCGGCCGAGCACGGACAGCGCCGTGGTGGTGGACATGGCCGCCTATATCGACTGGCTGGACCGCGACAAGAAAGTGGAAGCGCTCGCCACGCCCACCCCCAGCCCCTACCCGGCGATGGTGAAGGCCGCCACTGCGGCGGACTATGCCGCCGGCCAGACGCTCTACAAGCAGAACTGCGCCGCCTGCCACGGCGCCAACGGCGCCGGCATGGGCAGCTTCCCGCCGGTCTGGGGCGCGCGCAGCTATAATGCCGGGGCGGGGCTGGCCAACATCGCCAAGCTCGCCACCTGGGTGAAGGGCAATATGCCGCTCGGCAACCCGCATCTCAGCGAACAGCAAGCCTTCCAGGTGGCGCTTTATGTCGACACCCAGCCCCGGCCGGATTTCGTGCTGCAGGACCATCTGCCGCCCGGCCAGGCCTATAACGCCAAGGTGCGCAGCGAGACGGACAGCGTCGCCAGCAATCTGAAAAAAGCCGGGCTATCCGCCGCCACCCTGCAAGGTCAGACGCCTTAAGCGAACAGCGCCTCCAGCGAAGCCGCCAGCGCCATCACCTTTCCATCCTCGCCGCGCCCGCCGATGATCTGCAGGGCCACCGGCAGCCCGGCCTTGGTCTTGCCGCACGGCACCACGGCGGCGGGCTGCTGGGTGAGGTTGACCGGGTAGCTGAACCCGGCCCATTCGGTCCAGCGCGTGAGCCCGGCGCCCGAAGGCACCTCGGCCCCGGCCTCGAAAGCCGGAATGGCGGTGCCCGGCGAGAGGATGAAATCATACTCCGCCAGTGCCGCATCCATCGCCGCGCCGAAATCCGCCCGGCGCACCTGGGCGCGCACCAGCTGCACCGCACTCATCCGCGCCCCTTGCGCGGCGATTTCCAGGAACCCCGGATCGATCCCGGCGCGCTTTGCCTCCGGCACCCCCGCCAGGCGCGTCGCCGCCCCGGAAAACCAATGGTCATGGAACAAGTCCAGCAAATCGCCGCCCGGCAGCGTGAAGGGCGAAATCTCCGCCCCCTGCCCCGCCAGCTCTGCGATCCTGGCATCGATGATCGCGCCCAGCTCCGCATCCAGCGCCCCCGAAGGCGGGATGCGCCAATAGCCGATCTTCAGCCCCTTGGGCGAAAGCGGGGCAGCCTCCAGCCCCGGAAACTGCCCCGCCCCCTGGTTCCAGTCACGCCGGTCCCGGCCGGACATCGCCTTCAGCATCGCCAAACCGTCCGCGACATTCGCCGCCATCGGGCCGATATGCGCCACCGTGCCGAAGGCGCTCGCCGGATAGGCCGGCACCCGCCCAAAACTCGGCTTGATCCCGAAAATCCCGCAGAAACTCGCCGGCACCCGGATCGAGCCGCCGCCATCCGAGCCCAAATGCAACCGCCCCGCCTGCATCGCCGCCGCCACCGCCGCCCCGCCGGAGGAGCCGCCGGAGGTCTTGGAGGGGTCATGCGGGTTGCGGGTGATGCCGAAGGCGGGGCTGTCGGTCAGCGCCTTCCAGCCAAATTCCGGCGTCGTCGTCTGGCCGATGAACACGCAGCCCGCCTCGCGCAGCTTGCGCACCGCAGGCGCATCCTCCCGCCAGGGCGTGGCGTCGGTGGTCTCGCTGCCATAACGCACCGCCCAGCCCTGCACCCAGACGATATCCTTCAACGTCGTCGGCACCCCATCGACCTCGGAGAGCGGCGCGCCCATCCGCCAGCGCGCCTCGGACGCCTTGGCCTCCGCCAGCGCGCCGTCGCGGTCGAGAAAGGTGAAGGCGTTGAGGGCGGGGTTGATCGCCTCGGCCCGTGCCAGCGCCGCCTTGGTCACCTCCACCGGGGAGAGATCGCGCCTGCGGTACGCCGTCGCCAGCGCGGCGGCATCGAGCTGGCAAAGCTCAGGGGCGGGGGGCAGCGCATCCATGCATCACCTCTTGCATTCACAGGCGCCCAGGCCAGCACTCCCGGCGGCGCCCGGCAAGGGGCCAGCGGCGATTTTTATCCGCCGATCTGGCCTGCTCCCTTGCCCCGCCCCCGCCCTGGCCGCAGAAGGGCGGCAGAGATCGAACAAGGCCGGACCATGCGGATTTTTGCCCAGACACTCTTCGATGGTGAGCGTTTCACCGGCCCGGCCACGGTGGAAATCGCGGCCGGGCGCATCCTCGCCATCCACCCAGGCGCCGCCAATCCGGACCTGGAGCTGCAACATGGCATCCTTGGGCCGGGGCTGATCGATCTGCATAATAACGGCGCCTTCGGGGTGGATTGCGCCAGCGCCACGCCGGCGGAATGGGACAAATTCGCCACCGGCCTCGCCGCGCGCGGCGTCACCTCCGTGCTGCCCACGATCATCACCCAGCCTCTGCCGGCCATCGCTGAAGCCGCAACCCGGCTGCGCGCCGCCATGGCGCGTCACCCCGGCCTGCTCGGGCTGCATCTGGAAGGCCCGTTCCTGGCCCCCGCCAAGCGCGGCGCCCACCGGGCGGACTGGCTGCGCCTGCCGGACCAGGCGGCTTTGGATGAGCTGCTGGACGGCCCCGCCGCCGCCGTGCTGAAGCTGCTCACCCTGGCCCCGGAGCTGGAGTACGCGCTGCCCGCCATCGCCCGGCTCACAGCATCGGGCATCCGCGTTTCGCTCGGCCACACCAATGCCGATGCCGCGCAGATGCGCGCCGGGGTGGCGGCCGGGGCGCGGCTGGTGACGCATCTCTTCAACGCCCAATCCCCGCTCGGCCACCGCGCCCCCGGCGCGCCCGGCATCGGCCTCACCGACCCGCTTCTCGCCCCCTGCCTCATCGTCGATGGCGTGCATGTCGATCCGGCTTTGCTGCAGATCGCCTTCGCCGCCTGCCCGCGCGCCATCGCGGTGACGGATTCCATCGCTCTGGCCGGGCTGGAGCCTGGCGCGGAACTGGAATTTGGCGGCGCGACGGCCATTCTCGGGCCGGATGGCGTCGGCCACCGGGCGGATGGCACCATCGCCGGCGCCGCGATCACGCTGGATGAAGGGGTGCGCCGGATGATCTTCTGGGGCATCGCCCCGGAAATCGCTTTGGCCGCCGCCACCTCCCGCCCCGCCGACGCGCTCGGCCTCAACCTTGGCCGCATCGCGCCGGGGGCGGCGGCGGATCTGGTCTGGTGGTCGGAGGATTTCCAGGCCTTGCAGGTCTGGCAGGCCGGCCAGCCCGGCAGCCCGGCCACGCCGCGCGGCACCGAGGCCCCGCGCCTGGAGCTGCTGGACCTGGAAGCCCGCCCCACCGAGGAGATCATCCGCCTCTTCCTCACCCAGGAAGCCACCGCCCAGCGCGCGCTGAACAGCACCTCCCCGGCCCTGGCCCGGCTGGCGGATGCCGTGGCGGCCCGGCTCGCGGCGGGGGGGCGGCTGTTTTACGCCGGGGCCGGCACCTCCGGCCGGCTCGGGCTGCTGGATGCGGTGGAATGCCGCCCCACCTTCGGGGTCGCGCCCGGGCTGATCGTGCCGCTGCTGGCCGGCGGCGAGGGCGCCTTCATCCAGGCCGCCGAGGGCGCGGAGGATGACGAGGACGCCGCCCGCGCCGCCCTCGACGCGCAGCGGTTCTGCGAGAGGGACGCGCTGGTCGGCATCGCCGCCTCCGGCTCCACGCCTTACACGCTGGCGGCGCTGCGCCATGCTGCGGGGCTGGGCGGGCTCACCGGCGCCATCGTCAACAATACGGCCTCACCGATGGCGGCCGCCGCGCGGATCGCCGTGGAAATCCTCTCCGGCCCGGAGATCATCGCCGGCTCCACCCGCCTTTCCGCCGGCTCCACGGAAAAGATCGCGCTGAACATCCTCTCCTCCACCGTGATGATCCGTCTTAATAAAACCTTTGGACCTTTCATGGTGGATATGCGGGCCAGCAACGCCAAGCTGCGCCGCCGGGCGGTGCGGATGGTGACCGGGCTGACCGGCGTGGATGAGCAAACCGCAAGCCTTGAACTGGAGGCGTGCGACATGCATGTTAAACTTGCCGTGCTGGCCATCAGGCTTGGCCTGGCGCCGGATCTGGCGCGGGCGAGGCTGGCGGCGGCGGGTGGCTCGCTGCGGCGGGCTTTGACTATGGATTGAGCGTGGATTCGGTCTGACGGGACGAAGAAATGGCCGGGAATATCATCGGTTTCGCAAGAAAGGCGGACGATTTCATCATAGACCGGCTGTTGCAGCCGGGGGTCGATTACGCGGCCTGGCTGTTCGGCCTGCCGCTTTTCACCCTGGCCCGCATCTCCACCGGCGCCGGCGCCCTCGCCGGGCTGCTCTGGGTGCATCTGTTCGACCGCCCCTACACCTCGGATTTTTTCGAAGACATGATCTGCCTCGGCATCATGGCCGGGGCCGCGCATCTGCAAATCAACAGCCAGCAGGCCCGCACCGGCCGGCGCGCCCATGTCGCCCCGGCGGTGCGCCTTTCGGGGCTGCTCTGGCGAACCTTGTGGCTGCTGGATCTGGTGCTGTTCCCGACCCAATGGCCGCTGGAAGCCCATGCCCAGCTGATCGGCAATTTCGCCTGGACGTTGCTGCTGGTGCTGCCCTACTGGCTGATCTGCTGCCGCGAGGCGCCGCCGCTGGAGCGGGTGGGCGAGCTGCGCTACGCCACCATCCCGGTGCGCTAAGAGACTAAATAAATTTGCAAAAGTTTTTGGAGTGAAGCCCTTTTTTCAAAAAGGGCTTCAGAACGTCTGGGGTTTTGACGGCTTAGGTGCCCCCCCCCCGCACGTTTTCGCCGCTTTTTTGAAAAAAAGCGGCACCAAAAAATTTTTATAACTTTTCCCCCGGATTAAACCGCCCGCAGCGCCAGCCACCACATCACCAGCCCGGCCAGCGCCAGCAGGCACCCCACCAACCCGGTCTGCGGCAGCGCCGCCCCCAGGCTGATCGCCACCCCCGCCAGCAATGGCCCGAGCGCATTGGCCACGTTCATCGCACTCTGGTTCAGCGCCGCCGCCAGCGTCTGCGCCCGGCCCGCCACCAGCATCAGCCGCGCCTGCAAGGGCGAGCCCAACCCGCCGCCGCCGCCGATCAGCAAGGCCGCCAGGCACATGCTCCAGACATGCCCGGTCATCAACGGATACAGCGCCAGCGCCGCCGCACTCCAGATCAGCACCCCCGCCACCGTCGGCATCAGCGCCTTGTCGGCGAAGCGCGCGGTGAGGATATTCCCCACCGTGATCCCCACCCCGAAACAGCCCAGCACCAGCGGCACCAGATAAGGCGCGCCATGCGTCACCTGCAGGAAAGTAGAGGCGAAATAGGTATAGGCCGCGAAAATCCCGCCAAAGCCGATCGCGCCGATGGCCGCCGTCAGCCAGACATGCTTGTTCTTCAGCGCGTCCAGCTCATCCAGCGGGTTCTTCGCGGGTTCCCCGCTATTATCGCGCCGCGGCACCAGCTTCCACACCATCACCGCCGTCACCAGCGCCAGCACCGCCACCAGCACGAAGGCCAGCCGCCAGTTCAGCAACTGGCCGATGGCATTGGCCAGCGGCACGCCGAAAATCGTCGCCACCGTCAGCCCGGTGATGACGCTGGCAATCGCCTGGGTGCGCTTCTCCGCCGGCACCAGCTCGGCCGCGACCAGCGAGGCGACGCCGAAATACGCCCCATGCGGCAGCCCGGCCAGGAAGCGGAACACCAGCATCCAGCCAAAGCTCGGCGCCAGACCGCTGAGCAGATTGCCGAGCGCGAACAGCACCATCAGCCCGATCAGCAGCCGCCGCTGCGGCAGCTTCGCCGCCGCCACGCACAGGATCGGCGCGCCCACCACCACCCCCAGCGCATAGGCGCTGATCACCCGCCCGGCCTGGGCGATATCCACATGCAGCCCTTGCGAGAAATAGGGCACCAGCCCCATCGTGCCGAACTCGGTGGTGCCGATGGCGAACCCGCCTGTGGAAAGCGCCAGCAAGGCCAGCCCGGCATTGCCCGCACGCGGGAGGTTTTGATCCATCAGCCCCATACTCGATTTGTTCGGAAGGCCCCGGGACGGGGCTTGCCGCCATGTGGGAGGATGCGCGCCGCCGGTCAAGCCCTTGCCCTGCCCGGGAAAATATGGCTGGCTATGGTTAACGGCGTTAATAATCGCCATTATTCCAAGGAACCGTGCCCATGACCCTGCCCGCCTGGCTGGAACCCCGCCTGTCTCTGCCCGCCATCGCCGCGCCGATGTTCATCATCTCCCGGCCGGAGCTGGTCATCGCGCAATGCAAAGCCGGCATCGTCGGGGCCTTTCCCTCGCTCAATGCCCGTCCCTCCGGCGTGCTGGAAGAGTGGCTGACCCGCCTGCGCGCGGAACTGACCGACGCGGACGCCCCCTTCGCGGTCAATCTCATCGTCCACAAGACCAATCCGCGCCTGCAGGAGGATCTGGCGCTGTGCGTGAAATATCGGGTGCCCATCATCATCACCTCGCTCGGCGCGATGCCGGAGGTGAATGAGGCGGTGCATGGCTATGGCGGGCTGGTGCTGCATGATGTCATCAACGATGAATTTGCCCACAAAGCCGTCGCGCGCGGCGCGGATGGGCTGATCGCGGTGGCCGCCGGGGCCGGCGGCCATGCTGGCACCATCAACCCGTTCGCCTTGGTGCAGGAAATCCGCGCCTGGTTCGATGGCCCGCTGGCGCTCTCCGGCGCCATCGCCAATGGCCGCTCCATCGCCGCCGCCCGCGCCCTGGGGGCGGATCTGGCCTATATCGGCTCCGCCTTCATCGCCACGCAGGAGGCCGACGCCCCCGCCGCCTATAAGCAAATGGTCGTGGAGAGCAGCGCCAAGGACATCCTCTATTCCAACCTCTTCACCGGGGTGCACGGCAATTACCTGATCCCCAGCATCAAGGCGGCGGGGCTGGACCCGGCCCTGCTGGCCGGCGCCGACCCGGCGAAAATGGAATGGAGCCAGGTGGTGAATGGCAGCAAGGCCTGGCGGGATATCTGGGGGGCTGGCCAGGGCATCGGCGCTGTGCGCGACATCGTCCCCGCCGCCACCTTGATCGCCCGGCTGCGCGATGAATACCAGGCCGCGCTGGCACACCTCGGCGCCGAGACGAACGCCTGATCCGCTAATCCGGCCTGGGGCGGGTGCCGCGCACCAGAGCGCGCATCATCTCATGGCGCAAGCTGGTGAAATTCAGCGTCTCGGAGCGGATCTTGCCGGTCATTTCCAGCGTGATCAGCCCGTGCAGCCCAGCCCAGAACAGATGCCCGAGCACGCTGGCATCCGTCTCCAGCCCGCCCTGCGCCACCATGCGCTCGACATAGAGCGTCATGTTCCCCCGGGCGCGCGCCAGCGCCGCGCTGAATTCCGGATACTCATCCGGGTCCGGCTGGTTGAGCGCGTAGATCAGCCGGTAGGCATCCGGATTCTCGAAGGCGAAGGCGACATACGCATCCCCGACCGCGCGCGAAATCTCCCAGACATCGCCGGGCCCGCCGATGGCCGCCTCCAGTGCCTCGGAGAGCCGGTTCAGCGCCCGCGCCCGGGCGGCGGCCAGAATCGCCTCCTTGTTCGGGAAATAGCGATACAGCGCCGTCGCGGACCAGCCCAGCTCACGCGCGATCGAATGGGTGGAGACATTCTCCAGCCCCTGCGCCACCGCCTGGCGCTCGGCCACGCGCACGATTTTCTCGCGGGTTTCCGCGAGACGGTCTTCTGACAAAGCTTGCGGCATTCAGGCTCCGGTGTCGGTCGTTACCAGAGAGACATGGGCGCTGACGATTCGCCAGCCAAGATCCTGAAACCGAACCCAGATTTGCGTCTGACGCCCACGCCGCGCCTCACCCTCGCGCTCGAACTCGGTGGTGGCGACCCCGTGGTCAGGCCCGAAGGCGACGATGCGGGTATTGATCAGCCGCCGCTTCGGCGAGCCGCCGGCCCGCCCTTGGCGAAACGCGGCGATCTCCTCGATCCCGTAAGCCGCCCCGTTATCGCCAAAGCGCAGCGCCTGCGGGCTCGGCCAGAAAAACCCGTTCAGCGCCTCGATATCATTGGCCATCAAGGCCCGCTCATAGGCGGCGAACAAATCCTCCAGCTCGGCCTTCGCCGCCGGCTCGTCGATGATCACCCGACCACCTTCGCCGCCAGCACCCCCGCCGCCTCCAGCCGCGCCGCCGCCGCCAGTGCCAGCGCCTCACGCCCAGGCGCGGCGATGATCTGCACCCCGCGCGGCAATCCGCTTGAGGCCACCGGCACGCACACCACCGGCAGCCCGATGAAGCTGATCGGCTGGGTATAAAGCCCGATATTGGCGCGCAGCGGCACCTGTTCCCCGGCCAGCTCGAAACTTGGCTGGCCGATCAAAGGCGCGGTGATCGGCGTGGCAGGTGCCAGCAGCAGATCATGGCGCTCGAACAATTTCAGCGCCTGCTCCCGGAACCAGGCGCGGAAGCGCTGCGCCTGATAAATCGTCTCTGCCGGCTGCAACGCCCCCGCGATCAGCCGCGGCAGCGTCGCCGGATCATAATCCTGCGGCCTTGCGATCAGGTTGGGCTTATGCAGCTGCCCACCCTCGAAGGCGGAAATGCAGAACGCCGCCGCCCGCGCCCGCTTCGCCTCCGGCAGCGTCACGCTCTGCGTGCCGCCCAGCGCATCGGCGACGATCCGCACCGCCTCCAGCATCTCAGCACTGGCCCCGTGCTGGAACCAGTCATCCAGCACCGCCACCCGCGCCGCATCGGCCGCCTCGCCCAGAACCGGGCTGGCTTCATCCTCGTCCTGCAGCACATCATAAGCCAGCGCCAGATCCGCCGCCGAACGCGCGAACGGGCCGATATGGTCGAAGCTGTCAACGAACGGGAACGTCCCCGCCCGCGTCACCCGGCCGTAGCTCGGCTTCAACCCGTAAATGCCCGTCAGCCCGGCGGGCAGGCGGATCGAGCCGTTGGTGTCCGAGCCCAGCGCCAGCACGCACAACCCCGCCGCCACCGAAGCCGCCGAGCCGCCGGAGGAGCCGCCGGCGATACGCGTGGTGTCATGCGGGTTGCGCGTCGGCCCGTCATGGGCGTTTTCGGTGACGAAGCCATAAGCGAATTCGTCCATGTTCAAGGCGCCGAGCAGCACCGCCCCGGCCTCGTTCAGCCGCTGCACATGCGGCGAATCCTGCTTGGGCGGGGCCGCCTCGCGGCGGATTTTCGAGCCCGCCAGCGTCGGCAGCCCGACAATGTCGAACAGGTTCTTCACCGCGAACGGCACCCCGGCCAGCGGGCCGGGATCGCCCCCCGCCTGCACGGTGGCATCCACCCAGGCCGCCTCGGCCCGCGCCCGCTCAAAGGTTTTGCCGGTGAAGCAGTTCAGCACCGGGTCCAGCGCCTCGATGCGCCTGATATGCGCCGCCAGCACCTGCGAGGCGGAGAGCTTGCCCGCCCGCACCCGCGTGGCGATCTCCACCGCGCTCAGCTCAAAAAATTCCATATCGCCTCAGGGGGTAAAACGCGGCGCCGCCTCGGTCTGCGCCGGCAGCGGAAAATCCCGGATCAGCGCCGCCTGGGCGCAGAGCACGGCGAAGGCGGTTTGCACCGCCTCCTGGTGCTCGGGCCGGATCGGCAGCCCGAGCAATTTCGACGCCGCCGCCAGATAGGCGGCTTCGTCCGGCGCGCTCATCAGGAGAGCTTGCCGTCGATACCCTGCACCAGCGTCTGCAGCCCGGTCAGGGTGTTGTCATCCATCACCTGGCCGGCGGGCAGGAAGATTTTGCCGGTCTGGTCGGTCAGCGGGCCGACAAAGATCTTGTTCTTGCCGGAGGAAATATCCGCCACCGCCTGCTTCGCCGCCGCCGCCACGCTGTCAGGCATGTTGGTGTAGGGCGCCATGGCCAGCATGCCATCGGCAAAGCCGCCCCAGGTATTCTCGGTCTTCCAGGTGCCGGCCAGGGCTGCCTTGCAGCGCTTGATGTAATAGCCGCCCCATTCATTCACATCGGCGGTGAGCTGGTTCTTCGGCGCGAACTTGATCATGTCCGTCGCCTCGCCAAAGGCCGGGATGTTGCGGCTGGCGGCCACCTGCAGCGGCGCCGGGCTGTCAGTATGCTGGGTCAGCACGTCGCAGCCCTGGTCGATCAGCGCCTTCGCGGCATCGCCTTCCTTGCCCGGATCGTACCAGCTATCGACCATGATGAATTTCAGCTGCGCCTGCGGGTTCACCGAGCGCATACCCAGCAGCACCGCATCCATGCCCTGCACCACTTCCGGGATCGGCACGGAGGCGACATAGCCGATCTTGCCGGTCTTCGACATATGCCCGGCAATGACGCCCTGGATATAGCGCCCCTGGTAATAGCGGATGTCATAGATGGCGAGGTTCTTGGCCTGCTTATAGCCGGTGCAATGCTCGAACATCACATCAGGATGCTTCGCCGCCACCTTCACCATATAGTTCATATAGCCGAACGAGGTGCCGAAGATCAGCTTATGGCCGGAGGCGACCAGGCTCTCGAACACCGCCTGGCATTCCGGCGCTTCCGGCACATTCTCGACATAAGAGGTCTCGATGGCGCCCCCCAAAGCCGCCTGCGCCTGCTTGCGGGCGATATCATGCTGGTAGCTCCAGCCGAAATCCCCGACCGGGCCGACATAGACAAACCCCACCTTCAGCGGTGCGGCGGCGCGGGCGGCGCCGATAATGCCGGGTGCGGCCAGGGCCGAGGCCCCCAGCATGGCGGTAAAGCCACGGCGTTTGAGTGAAGACATGATGTTGCTCCTTCCTTTTCGTGAAGCTCAGGCTGTGGCGTGGAAATATTTGCCGAGGCAGGCGGGCTGGTTGAGCCGGATGCGCCGCGCATCGCGCGAGATCAGCACCAGCACCAGCACGGTGCCGACATAAGGCAAGGCGGAGACCAAGGGCGAGGGCACCGAAATCCCCAGCCCCTGGACATACAGCGAGAAGAAGGTGATGCCGCCGAACAGATAGGCGCCGACCAGCAGCCAGAGCGGCCGCCACGCGGAGAACACCACCAAAGCCAGCGCGATCCAGCCGCGCCCGGCGGTGAGGTCCTGCGACCAGAGCGGCGAATAGAAGAGCGAGAAATACGCCCCGGCGATCCCCGCCATCGCCCCGCCAAACGCCACCGCGGCGTAGCGGATGCGCAGCACCGGATAGCCCATCGCATGCGCGGCATCGTGGCTGTCCCCCACCGCGCGCAAGATCAGCCCGGCATGGGTGCGGTTGAGGAACCAGGCGATGACCGCCAGCATGATGAAGGCGAAATAGACCAGGATATTTTCATCGAACAACACCGGCCCCAGCACCGGAATGGCGCTCAGCAGCGGGATCGCGATCGGGTGCAAAACCGGCGCGGAAATGCCGACATAGCCCGCCCCCAGCAAGGCCGCGAAGCCATGCCCGAAAATCGTCAGCGCCAGACCGGTCGCCACCTGGTTGGCGAGGAAGGAGAGGCTGAGCAGCGCGAAGATCATCGCGATGCACACCCCCGCCAGCGCCGCCACCCCAACCCCCAGCATGGCGCTGCCGCTATGATGCGCGGTGGCGAAACCGGCGATGGCGCCGACCAGCATCATCCCCTCGACGCCGAGATTGAGCACCCCGGATTTCTCCGCCACCAGCTCGCCGGAGGCGGCAATCAGCAGCGGCGTGGAGGCGGCGACGACCGACACCGCCAAGGTTGTGACCATGGAGAGGATCATGCGGCCTCCGTCGCGCGCGGGCGGATGCGCCGGACGCGGTGCAGGATCAGCACATCCGCCCCCAGCAGATAAAACAGCAGCACACCCTGGAAAATCCCGGTGATGGCGTTGGGCATGTTGAGATTGATCTGCGCCGCATCGCCACCGAGATAAGAGAGCGCCAGCAGCAGCCCGGCGAAAATCACCCCGACCGGATGCAGCCGCCCCAGAAACGCGACGATGACGGCGGAAAACCCATAGCCCGGGGTGATGGTGGTGGTCAGCTGCCCGATCGGCCCGGTGACTTCGATGATCCCCGCCAGCCCGGACAAGCCGCCCGAGACCAAAAGCGCGATCCAGGTCAGCCTTGCATTGGAAAACCCGGCAAAGCGCGCCGCCCGCGGTGCCTGCCCCACCACCCGCAGCTGAAACCCCAGCACCGAGCGCCCCAGAATCTGCCACAGCACCAGCGCCAGCACCGGCGCCAGCGCGCAGCCGAGATGGATGGAGGTGCTGCCAAAATCCGGAGTCGTCGCCCCCGCCCCGAACATCGCCGATTGCGGAAAGCCGAAGCCCTGCGGATCGCGCCACGGCCCGGTCACCAGCCAGACCAGGATCAGATTGGCGACATAGACCAGCATCAGCGAGGTCAGAATTTCATTGGCGTTGAATTTCAGCTTCAGCCAGGCCACCAGCCCGGCCCAGACCATGCCACCCAGCACGCCGAGTGCCAGCACCAGCGGATATTCCCACCAGAACGCGCCATTGGGCAGCGCCAGCGCCACGCCGGCCCCGGCCAGCGCGCCCATGGTGAACTGCCCGTCCCCGCCGATATTCCAGACATTCGCCCGGTAGCACAAAGCCAGCCCCGCCCCGATCATGATCAGAGGCGCCGCCCGCACCGCCAGCGAGGACAGGCCCGAGACATTGGCGATCGGGGTGATCAGGAAGGTCTCGATCCCCTGCACAGGCGGCTTGCCGAGCAGCGCGAAGATCACCATCATCGTCACGATGGTCAGCAAAATCGCCAAAACCGGCGAGCCGATGGACCAGAAGCCCGAGCGCTCGCCGCGCGGTTCAAGCCGGAACAACATGCTGCGCCTCCCCGGCTTGATCCTGGCCCGTCTGCGTGCCGCCCATCAACAGGCCAATCCGTTCGATCGTCGCATCCTTCACATCCATCGCCTCGGAAAGCCGCCCCGCCGCGATCACCGCGATGCGGTCGCATAACAGCAAAATCTCGTCCAGATCCTGCGAGATCAGCACGATCGCCGTACCCGCCTGGGCCAGCGCCACCAGGGCCTCGTAAATCGCCGCCGCCGCGCCGGCATCCACCCCCCAGGTCGGCTGCGAGATCACCAGCACGCCCGGCTGCTGCAACACCTCCCGCCCGACCAGGAATTTCTGCAGATTGCCGCCGGAGAGCGAACGCGCCTCCGCCAGCGGCCCGGTGGTGCGCACATCGAAGGCGGAAATCACCTTGGCCGCGAATTCCTGGGTCCGGCGCTTATTGATGAGACCAAACCGCCCCAGCGCGCCGCGTATATGGGCGGAAAGAAAGCCGTTCTCGGCCAGGCTCATCCCGCCCACCGCGCCATGGCCGTTGCGCTCCTCGGGCAGAAAACAGCCGCCGCGCCGCCTGCGCGCCCGCGGCCGCTCCAGCCCCACCGGGGCGCCATCCAGCAGAATATTCCCCGGCGCGCCGGCGGGAATTTCACCCGAAAGCGCATCCATCAGCTCGCTCTGGCCATTCCCGGCGATCCCGGCGATGCCGAAAATCTCCCCGCCTTTCACGGCGAAGGAAATCTCCTTCAAATCCGTGCCGAATTGCTGGTTGGAGCGGATGGTCAGCTTACTTACCACCAGCCGCTCCGGCCCCTGGGCACTGTGTTTCTGCGAATAATCCTGGGTTTTCAGCTTCGCCGAGATCATCAGCTCCGCCAGCTCGCGGGCGGTCTTCTCGCGCGGGTCGCACTGCGCCACCACTTTGCCCAGCCGCATGATCGTCGCCGCCTCGCACAAGCTGCGGATCTCTTCCAGCTTGTGGCTGATATAGAGAATCGAGCAGCCCTCGGCGCGCAGCCGCCGCAGCGTGGCGAACAGCGCCTGCACCTCCTGCGGGGTGAGCACGCTGGTCGGCTCGTCCATGATCAGCAATTTCGGGTTCTGCAGCAGGCAGCGCACAATCTCGATGCGCTGGCGCTCGCCGACGGAGAGATCATGCACCGCCTTATGCGGGTCCAGCGGCAGCCCGTAACGGCTGGAAATCTCGGCGATCCGGCCCTCGAGATTCTCCCGGTCCTTCGGATCATTCAGCCCCAGCGCGATATTCTCCGCGACCGTCAGCGCCTCGAACAGCGAGAAATGCTGGAACACCATGCCGATGCCCAGCGCGCGCGCCTGGGCCGGGCTGTTGATCGCCACCTCCTGTCCCCGCCAGCGCAGACTCCCCGCATCCGGCTTCATCACCCCATAGATGATCTTCACCAGCGTCGATTTGCCCGCACCGTTCTCGCCCAGCAGCGCATGGATCTCGCCCTGGCCGATGGTCAGGTCCACATGGTCATTCGCCAGCGTGCCGGGGAATTGCTTGACGATGCCCCGCAACGCCAGCAATGGCGCGTCTTCAGCAACAGAGCGGTTCAAACCAGGGGCCATCGCGCAACCTCCAAGCAATATTCAGGCCAGCATCGATCCCGCCCGCAACCGGCAATGGCTATGAAGCAGGCAACCCATCCTGCCCAAAGCGTAGCCAGACTGACACGAAGCTGCAATAGAATCAGGCCCCTGCCAGCGACGCCGCGACATCCGCACTCGCCGCGACCCAGCCGAAAATGCCGCCTTGGGCCGCGACCATCTCCAGTGCCGCGCGATGAAACTCCGGGAAGTAGGAGGCGGTGCCATCTTCCAGCACCAGACATTCGAAGCCGCGATCATTCGCCTCGCGCAGCGTGGTATGCACGCACACCTCCGTCGTCACCCCGGCCAGGATCAGCTGGGTGATGCTGCGCTTATGCAGGATCGTCTCCAGATCGGTGGCATAGAAGGCGCCCTTGCCCGGCTTATCCACCACCGGCTCGCCATCAGCCGGCGCCAGATCATCGATGATGCCGTGCCCGGCCTCGCCGCGCACCAGAATCCGCCCCATCGGCCCGGCTCTGCCGATCCCCGCCGCCCGCCGATGCTTGGCCGGATGCAGATCCGCCAGATCCGGCCGGTGGCCTTCGCGCGTATGCACCACCAAAATCCCTGCCGCCCGGGCCGCCGCCAGCACGGTTACGATGGGGCCGATGGCGGCGCGCAGCTTCGTCACATCATTGCCCAAAGCCGCGCCAAACCCGCCCGGCTCCAGAAAATCCCGCTGCATGTCGATGATCACCAGCGCCACGCGGCCGATATCCAGCACAAAGGGCGCGGGCCTGGCTGCAATCTCCCGGCTCATGCCCAAACCCCGTCATGCAGCGCCAGCGCCTCATCCTCCAGCAGCGGGCCGACCACCTCGACCGCCCGCTGCCCGGCGGCGAACACCGTGCGGCAGGGCAGATCAAGCGTCGGGTTCTCCGCATGGTCCCCGGTCAGCGCCTTCAGCGCCGCTTCGCTGAGCCCGTACACCACCCGGCCGATCCCGGCCCAATAGATCGCCCCGGCGCACATCGCGCAGGGCTCGGCGCTGGAATAAAGCGTGCACTCGGCCAGGAATTTGCTGCCATAGGCAATGCTGGCCCGCCCGGCGAGGATGCGCTCGGCATGGCCGGTCATGTCATGGTCGGGCAGAAACCCGTTGCCTTGCTCCATCAGCACCGCCCCCTGCGGCCCGGCCAGCAGCGCGCCGAACGGGTGGCACCCCGCCTCGCGCGCCTTTGCCGCCACCGCGAAACTCCGCCGCAGCAAATCCTCATCCAAACTCATCCGCCCTCCAGGCTCAAAAGCTGTGCCGCGACCGAAACCGCGATCACCTCCGGCTGCTTGCCGGCCACCCCCGCCAAACCGATCGGGCAGGTCAGCCGCGCCGGGTCCACCCCGTCCGCCGCCAGCCGCGCGAGAAACCGCGACCGCTTGGTGCCCGAGCCGATCATGCCGACAAACCCGGCCGGCCCGCTTAAGGCGGCGCGCACCAGGGCATAATCCAGCTGATGGTCATGGGTGAGCACCAGCACCGCCGCCTCCGGCGGCGCCTCTGCCAGCAGCGCCTGCATCTCCTCCGCCGTGCAGCAGACCAGCCCGGGCAGCCCGGCCAGCTCCGGCCGCACATCGAACCAGCCGAGCGAAAGCGGCAGCCCGGCAAACACCCGCGCCATCGCCTGGCCGACATGCCCGGCCCCAAACAGCAGCACAGGCCGGCTGGTGATCTCCACCGGCTCGACAAAGCTTGCCCCCGCCCCCGGCAACGCCCCGCGCGCTTGCGGCAGCTTTGTCGCCAGCCGCCCGCCATAGGCCCGCTCGATGCGCCCTTCCGCCAGCCTCGCCACCAGCGTCTCCCCCGGCTCCGCCTGCAAAAATCCGCAAGATTCCGGGTCCAGATGCTCGACCAGCAGCCGCACCCGCCCGCCGCAACATTGGCCGAGCAGCGGCCCCAAAGGATAATCCTGCACCGCCCAGCTCCCGGGTGCCCGCCCCAACGCCGCCCTTGCCTGGGCGATGGCGGTGAATTCCAGCTTGCCGCCGCCAATGGTGCCGAAAATCGCCTCGGCAGACACCAGCATCTTCGTCCCCGCCCCGCGCGGCGCCGAACCTTCGGTGGCCAGCACGCTGACCAGCGCCACGGGACCACGCGGCAGCCAGGATCGTAGCGCTTCGATCCACTCAGCCATGACCCACCCTCAATGCCGCAATCGCCGCCAAAATCCGCTCCGGCGTCGCCGGCGCATCCAAAGCCGGAAACCCGCCGCCCGGCACGCTCGCCGCCACCGCCTGGGTCAGGGCGCAGAACACCGCATTGGCCAGCATGAAAGGCGGCTCGCCCACCGCCTTGGAGCGATGGATGGTCGGCTCGGCATTCTCGCCTGGTGCCCACAGCTCGATCTTCATCCGCGCCGGACGGTCCGAGGCGGTCGGGATTTTATAGGTCGAGGGCGCATGGGTGAGCAGCCGGCCTTGATCGTCGAACACCAGCTCCTCGGTGGTCAGCCAGCCCATGCCCTGAATAAACCCGCCCTCGATCTGGCCGAGATCGATCGCCGGGTTCAGCGATTTGCCGACATCATGCAGAATATCCACCGCCAGCACCTTATGCTCGCCGGTCAGCGTATCCAGCGCCACCTCCGCCACCGCGGCGCCGTAAGCGAAATAATAGAAGGGCCGGCCGGTATGGCTGGCGCGGTCATAATGGATGGCGGGGGTGGCATAAAACCCGGTGGCGGAGAGCGAAACCCGCGCCAGATAGGCCAGCTGGCACAGCCTGGCGAAACTCACCCGCTCCGCCCCGGCGACCACCCCGTCCGGCGTGAAGCGCACCGCCGCTTCCGCCACCCCGAAATGTTTGGCGGCGAATTCAACCAGCCGGGCGCGGATCGTCGCCGCCGCATTGAAGGCTGCCATGCCGTTGAGGTCGGACCCCGAGGAGGCGGCGGTGGCCGAGGTGTTGGGCACTTTGTCGGTGCGGGTGGAGGAGATGCGCACCTGCGCCACTGGCACCGCGAACACATCGGCCACCACCTGCGCCACCTTGATCATCAGCCCCTGCCCCATCTCGGTGCCGCCATGGTTCAGCAGGATGGAGCCGTCCGTATAGATATTCACCAGCGCCCCGCCCTGGTTGAGATGGGTGGTGGTGAAGGAGATGCCGAATTTCACCGGCGTCAGCGCGATGCCTTTCTTGATGATGCGATGGCGCGCATTCCACTCCGCCACCGCCGCGCGCCTTGCCGTATAATCGCTGCTGGCCACCAGATCCGCGATGATCTGCGGGGCGACATTATCGCTCACCTGCATCGCATAGGGTGTGAGATCCCGCCCCGGCCCGTAGAGATTGGCCAGCCGCACCGAAAGCGGGTCCTTGCCCAGCACATGGGCGATATGGTCCAGCATCCGCTCCGCCACGATCATCCCTTGCGGCCCGCCAAAGCCGCGAAAGGCGGTGGCAGAGACGGTATGGGTTTTCGTCCGGTGCGAGAGGATCTTCACCGCCGGGTAGAAATAACAATTATCCGCATGGAACATCGCCCGGTCATTGATCGCCTGCGAGAGATCCGCCGAGCAGCCACAACGCGAGGCCAGCTCCATCGACACCGCTTCGATCCGCCCCTCATCGTCGAACCCGACCTCGTAGCTGGTCTCGAATTCATGCCGCTTGCCGGTGAGCACCATGTCGTCATCGCGGTCGGCGCGGATTTTCACCTGCCGCCCGGTCGCCGCCGCCGCCAGCGCCGCCCCGGCGGCGAACAGGGAGGCCTGGGTCTCCTTGCCGCCGAAGCCGCCGCCCATGCGGCGCACCTCCACCGTCACCTGCGCATCCGCCAGCCCGAGCACGCGGGCGATGATATGCTGCACCTCGCTCGGATGCTGGGTGGAGGAGAGCACATGCATGCCCCCCTGCTCCTGCGGGGTCGCCACCGCGATCTGGCCTTCGAGATAGAAATAGATCCTGCCCGCCCACTCGCCAGCCGGCCGGAGAGCCGGTGGGGCGGACGCCGCCAAAGCCGCCGCCACGTCGCCGCGCCCCACTGCTCTGGGCGGGCTCGATCAGGCTGTCCGCCGCCACCGCTTCGGCAATGGTGAGCAAGGGCGGCAACGGCTCATACGCGGCCTTGCCCAGTTTCGCCGCCCGCCGCGCCGCCTGATGGGAGCTGGCGACCACCAAGAACAGCGCCTGGCCGTGATAGACCACCTCATCTTCCGCGAAGAGCCGGTCATCCCCGGCGAAGGGGCTGACATCGTTCTTGCCGGGGATGTTGATGGCGGAAAACACCGCCACCACGCCGGGGGCGGACTGCACGGCAGAGAGATCCAGCCCGGTCAGCCGCGCATGCGCCACGCTGGAAAGGCCGAAGGCGCCATGCAGAATGTTGGCGGCCTCGGGCACATCATCGGCATAAAGCGCGGTGCCGGAAATCTGCGCGGCGGCGCTGTCATGCGGCAAGGGCCGTGCGACGGCGCCCAGGGTCTGGATCTCGCGGTCAGCCATCGGCCAGCTCCAGCACGCTCACCGCCTCGCCCTGGGATTGCGCCCAGAGCCGGCGCAGCAGATTGGCCGCCACGGTGAGGCGATAGGCAGCCGTGCCCCGCACATCCGAAAGCGGCGCAAAATCCTGCCCGATCAACGATGCCGCCGCCTCCAGCGCGGCTTCGGTAAAGGGCGCGCCGGTCAGCGCCGCCTCGACATGCGCCGCCCGTTTCGGCGTGCCGGCCATGCCGCCAAAGGCCAGCCGCGCCTGGGTGATGGTGCCCCCCTCCACCCGCAGATGGATCGCCCCGCAGACGGCGGAGATGTCGCTATCGAAGCGCTTCGATAATTTCGCAATCAGGATCAGCGCGCCCGGCTCGGGCCGGGGGATGAACAGGCTTTCCACAAACTCGCCCGGCTGGCGGTCCTGCTTGCCATAGGCCAGGAAGAAATCCTCCAACGCCATGGTCCGGCGTTCCGCCCCCCGGCGCAGCGTCAGCGTTGCCCCCAGCGCGATCAGGGAAGGCGGCATGTCGCCGATCGGCGAGCCATTGGCGATATTGCCGCCGATGGTCCCGGCATTGCGCACCTGCGCCCCGCCGATCCGCCGCACCAGCTCGCCCAAAGCCGGATGCAGCCGCGCCAGCGCGGCTTGCGCCTCGGCATAGCGCAAAGCCGCGCCGAGGCGCAGCCCGTCCTGCGTCTCCTCCATAAATCGCAGCGCTTCGATATCGGCGATGAAGATCAGCTCGTCCAGCACGCGCTGCTGCTTGGTCACCCAGAGCCCGACATCCGTCGCCCCTGCCACCAGCCGCGCCTGGGGGTGCGCCAGATAGAGTGCCGCCAGCTCCTCGACGGTTTGCGGCAGGAAGGCGCGGCGGCCCTGATAGTTGATCGCGCCGGGAGCGTCGCGCAGTTTTCGCAGCGCTGCGATAATGGCCGCATCGTCACGCGGGGCCGACGCCACCGCCGCACCCGCCGCCAGAATCGGCCCATAGCCGGTGCAGCGGCAGAGATTGCCCGCGAGGCAATCCGCGACGCTCTGCTCCGCCCCCAGCGCGCCGATGCTGCGCGCATAGAGCGACATCACGATGCCCGGCGTGCAGAAGCCGCATTGCGAGCCGTGCCGCTCCAGCATTTCGCGCTGCACCGGATGCGCGCCGCCCAGGCTCTCGATGGTCAGCAGCGCCTTGCCATGCAGCATCGGCAGGAACATGATGCAGCTATTCACCGCCCGCCAGGCGATGCGCGCGCTGCCCCCCTCGCCCGCCAGCGTGCCCAGCAGCACGGTGCAGGCGCCGCAATCGCCCTCGGCGCAGCCTTCCTTGGTGCCGGTGCGGCGCAGCGGGCCGCGCAACAGCTCCAGCACCGTGCCGGTGGGGTCGGGCGCGTCCAGCGTGATCACCTCGCCATCCAGCAGGAACCGCACGCTCATTGGCTCTACTCCACACCCGTCCCAACCCGCGGAGTGTCCACCCCACCCACCCGGCCTGTCAACGGTAAGTTGCCCGCCCGGCCATTTAAAAAGGCAGGACCGAACCCGGCCCTGCCTGTTTCAGATTCCACCCACGGCGCGGTTTTGGGCAACCGGCTGAAAGCGCGCTCAGCGCGTGCGCCTCAGCTCTTGCGCGAGACGGTGAAGCGGGCCAGCGCCTGCAGCAGCGCGGCGCGCTCGCCAAAGCTCTCCAGATGCGCCGCCGCCTGCTCGGCCAGGCGCTCGGCCTGGGCGCGGGCGCGCTCCAGCCCCAGCACCGCGACCATGGTCGCCTTGCCGGAGGCGGCATCCTTGCCGGCGGTCTTGCCCATTTCCTCGGCGGTGGCGGTCTCGTCCAGCACATCGTCATAGATCTGGAAGGCCGCCCCCAGATCGCGGCCATAGGCGACGATCGCCTGGCGTTGGGCGGTGGGCGCACGGCCCAGAATCGCCCCGGCCTCGGCGGCGTACTGGATCAGCCGGCCGGTCTTCAGCGCCTGCAGCCGGGTGATCTCGGCGCCCGAGAGTTCCTTGCCCTCGGATTGCATGTCGATCATCTGCCCGCCGACCATGCCGCGCATGCCCGAAGCCGAGGCCAGCGCCAGCACCAGCTCGATGCGCGCCTCGGCATCGCCATGCGTGTCTTCCTCGGCCAGCACCTCGAAGGCGCGGGTCTGCAGCGCGTCGCCGGCCAGGATCGCGGTGGCCTCGTCGAATTTCTTGTGGCAGCTGGGCTGGCCGCGGCGCAGATCATCGTCATCCATCGCCGGCAGATCGTCATGCACCAGCGAATAAGCGTGCAGCATCTCCACCGAGGCGGCGACGCGCGCGGCGCAGGTGCGGTTGACCGAGAACAGCCTGGCCACCTCCATCACCAGAAAGGCGCGCATGCGCTTGCCGCCATTCAGCACGGCATAGCGCATGGCCTCCATCAGCTTCGCCTCGGCGGTCTCGGGCACGGGCAGCAGCGCGTCGAGCTGCGCCTCCACCAGCCTTGCCACCTCGGCCAGCGCCTCGCCCAGCGCGTCCGGCTTGGGTACCACATCAAGCGCCATGGTCTTACTCTCCGTCCTTGAGGGCGAGCGAGCCATCCGCCCGCGCCACGATGGCCTGCACCCGGGCTTCCGCCTGGGCCAGTTTTTCCTCGCAATGTTTCTTCAGCGCCGCCCCGCGCTCGTAGGCGGTGATCGCATCTTCCAGCTTCTGCTGGCCGGATTCCAGCCCGCGCACGATGGCTTCCAGGGCGGCCAGGGCGTCCTCGAAGGAGAGGGCGGCAATATCGGATTGATCAGTCATGAATGCTCCCGTAGCCGCGCCGCGCGGGAATCACAACCGCATCAGCGCGCGCACATGCGTAGCACAGCTTTGCGCCAACGCGGTGGGATCATAGCCACCTTCCAGCAGCGAGACGACGCGGCCGGGGCAATGCGCATCGGCGATGGCCAGCAATTCGCGCGTCGCCCAGGCGAAATCCGGCTCTTTCAACCGCAGCTGCGCCAGCGGGTCGGCGGCATGGGCATCGAAACCGGCGGAGAGGATCAAGATCTGCGGGGCGAAATCCGCCAGGCGGGGGAGCAGGGCCGTGCTCCAGGCGGCGCGGAAGACCTCGCCGGTGGCGCCGGGCGGCAGCGGGATGTTGAGGATATTGCCCATCCCGGTCTCGCTCTGCGCCCCGGTGCCGGGAAAGCAGGGTGATTGGTGGGAGGAGGCGTAGAAGACCTGCGGGTCCGCGCTGAAAATATGCTGGGTGCCGTTGCCGTGATGCACATCGAAATCGACGATGGCGATGCGCGTGAGGCCCCATTGGCGCTGCGCCTGGCGGGCGGCCACCGCGGCGTTATTGAAGACGCAGAAGCCCATCGGCCGGTCGGCCTCGGCATGGTGGCCGGGCGGGCGCATGGCGACGAAGGCGGCCTGGGCCCAGCCTTCCATCACCGCATCCACCGCCGCCGCCCCCCCCCCGGCGGCGCGCAAGGCGGCCTCGCGCGTGCCCGGGCCGAACACCGTATCGCCGTCGATATGCCGGACGGGCTCGCCGGACCAGCCCAGCACGGCGTCGATGTAATCCGCGTCATGCGCGGCCTTCAGCTGCGCCGGCGTGGCCAAGGGGGCCAGCTCGCGCAGCAGGTGCGCGAAATCCGGCGCGTCCAGGGCGCGCAGCACGTAGCGCAGCCGTTCCGCGCATTCGGGATGGTCCGGGCCGGTATCATGCCCCAACGCCGCCGGATGCGTGAACAGCGCCACGCTCATCCGGGCTGGCCGCCGCGTTTCAGCGAAAAGCTATACACACCCTTGACCTCGCTGGCGGCGATCAAGGCATGGCCGCTGGTTTTGCAGAATTCCCGGAAATCCGCCACCGCCCCTGGGTCCGTCGCCAGGATGCGCAATTTCTCGCCGGGCGCCATGGCGCGCAGGGCGCGGGCGGCGCGCAGCACGGGGATGGGCGATTTCTGGTATTGCGCGTCGATTAGAGTTTCTCCCATGGCGCGAATCATGCGCCTTCACGCGGGCTTGAGCAAGATGAGGTTTCGGCCCAGAACCCGGCTTATGACCCATCGCATCGGCATCGATCTCGGCGGCACCAAGACGGAAATCATTCTGCTGGCGCAGGATGGCCGCGAAATACTGCGCCGCCGCCGCCCGACCCCGCCCGGCTATGCGGCGGCGTTGCGCAACATCGCCGATCTGGTGGCCGAGGCGGAGCAGGAGAGCGGGCAGGTTTGCACGGTTGGGGTGGGGATACCCGGCTGCATCTCGCCCGCCACCGGGCTGGTGAAGAACGCCAATTCCAACGCGCTGAACGGCCATGCCTTCGACCGCGATCTGGCCGCCTTGCTCGGGCGCGAGGTGCGGGTGGCGAATGATGCCAATTGCTTTGCCCTCTCCGAGGCGGTGGATGGCGCGGCGGCGGGGGCGGGGGTGGTGTTCGGCATCATCATCGGCACCGGCACCGGGGCGGGGATTGTGGTGAATGGGCGGATACTGGAAGGGCGGCACCGCCTGGCCGGGGAGTTCGGCCATACCCCCCTGCCCTGGCCACGGGAGGATGAGCTGCCGCTGGCGCGTTGCTGGTGCGGGCAGAGCGGCTGCCTGGAGCTGTATCTGGCCGGCCCCTCGCTGGCGCGCGAATGCGACGGGCCGGGCTATCACGATGCCGGCTCGCTGCCCGAGCGCGCCGCCGCCGGGGACGACAAGGCGCAGGCGGCGCTGGCCCGGCACGCGGACCGGATGGCCCGGGCGCTGGCGGTGATCACCAATCTGCTCGACCCGGACTGCATCGTGCTCGGCGGCGGGGTTTCCAATATGGCGCATCTCTATGAGCAGCTGCCCGGGTTGATGCGGCCTTATGTGTTCTCGGACCAGGTGGCGCCGCACATCGTGAAGGCGAAGCATGGGGATAGTTCGGGGGTGCGCGGGGCGGCCTGGTTGTGGCCGGCGGGGCAGGGCTGAACGCCACGCGGTGCAGCGCTGGCACGCGGATTGCTTCACCCGCCTCATGCGCGGCCTTTGCGGCGGCGCTGCATTTCCAGCGCAAGGACCGCCATGACCCAGCCGACCCGCAGCATCGCCGCCCGCCCCTATCCCTGGCCCTATGATGGCAGCCTGGGGCCGCAGACCACGGCGCTGGTGATCATCGACATGCAGACGGATTTCTGCGGGCCGGGCGGGTATGTGGACAAGATGGGCTATGACATCGCGCTGACCCGCGCGCCGATCGCGCCCATTCAGGCGGTGCTGCGGGCGATGCGGGCGGGGGGTTATACGATCATCCATACGCGCGAGGGGCATCGGCCGGACCTGGCGGATCTGCCGGCGAATAAACGCTGGCGCTCACGCCAGATCGGGGCGGGGATTGGCGATGCCGGGCCGTGCGGGCGGATTCTGGTGCGCGGCGAGCCAGGCTGGGAGATTATTCCCGAGCTGGCGCCGCTGCCGGGGGAAATCATCATCGATAAGCCGGGCAAGGGTTCGTTCT
Source organism: Acidocella sp. MX-AZ02 (assembly GCF_000306035.1). Classification (NCBI taxonomy): domain Bacteria; kingdom Pseudomonadati; phylum Pseudomonadota; class Alphaproteobacteria; order Acetobacterales; family Acidocellaceae; genus Acidocella; species Acidocella sp. MX-AZ02. Next base: position 353,066 of record NZ_JH976208.1, on the reverse strand, counting down.
GCGCGACGGATCTGGAGTTGATTTTGAACCAGAAACGCATCCGCAATCTGGTACTGACCGGGATTACCACGGATGTGTGCGTGCATACGACCATGCGCGAGGCGAATGATCGTGGATTTGAGTGCGTGATTCTGGAGGATTGCTGCGCCGCGACGGATGCGGGCAACCATGCGGCGGCGCTAAAAATGGTGACGATGCAGGGCGGGGTGTTTGGGGCGGTGGCGAGGTCGGGGGCGTTGTTGGCGGGGGTGTAGGGGGTGGGGACGAGGAAAATTGCCGCTCAGAAGCGGCTACTTTGCGCCCATCCTTGTCGTTCCCGAGCCCTGGTTAATGGCCCGAAAGCCGCCGTTCCCACGGGAAAGATTTTTGCGCCGTAGGCCTAAGCTTTAGGCTCCTCCACCCAGCGAGCATATTCTTTCAGGTCAGGGATCAAATCACCGGCCATTTTAAAATCTGGCTTACTGATTTTTGGAGCATCTTTCCCGTATTCGGCGGCCATTTTTTCTCCATGCTCTCTAAGCACATTGACGAGCTGGACGCTAAATCCGATGCAGCTATCATTGTAACGTTCTATGGCGTCCATCAAATTGGGGTATCGATCATCAACACGGCCAGGTGCGAAAGGAGTGCCAAAATAAAGGCATGCTTTCATAGCGTCATTGTTTTCAGGCATCTTTTTGACTTCGTCGATCCAGGCGTTGCGTTGTGCCGCAGCATCAGCAAAGCCCTCGATGGACTGCATAAGAGGAGTTAACAGAAGCAGTGCCCTGCCGCTCGGGTTAATCCGATCCAAAAGAATTTTTTGCAGTTCCGCAATGGGAGAATAGGGTGGCAGAATTGTTTGGAGCACGAGTTGATAGGTAAAAGTAGTGTTTGCGGGGATTACCAGTGCATTTACGCGCATGTCGTGGGCTTCGCGATCCGCGCGTTGCTGTTTGTAGCCTGCAACGAGTTCTTTGGTGAGCTGCTTTTTGGTCGCGATGTAGGTGTTGGCGATATTGAAGGCAAAACTCAGCGCCGCATTTACCCCCCTTATTTCGGCCAAAATTTCTTTCCGCCGCGCTGTCCTTTCGGCGAGAAGTTGGGCACCCCAGGTGCCAGCGAAAGCGGCAATAGCGGTACTGACAATGGCAATAAAAAGTGGCGAGGAAAGGGCTGCATTTGCAATTCCCAGCAGTTGGTCAAAGATATACGGATCGGCCATGATTACAGGTCTTTTCGTCTCCACACGCCGTCGAGCTGGAACCATCTCTCAGAAACTGAGCGATCCTCTGAAATAAGGGTAAGCGAGTGTGCGGGAATTTTGGGGTGATTAGTCACCGCGCTAAAAACCTGCCGCGCCTCTTCAACGGTCTTAAAATCAAGAGTTAACGGTTTGAGTAACGGCTCAATTTCCCCGCTGGGGTTCGTCCAGAACATTTCTAAAGTGAATTGCATTATTTACTATAACGACTGTTCGTGTGTTTGTAATGGGCAGTTCATTTCTCAAAAATCAAGACTTCTGGAAACTAAATAGAGTCACATGATTTCAATAGGTTAAATCTTGCAAAAGATATGACCGAAACCCAAAATTCATTTCCTTGGCTCAAATCATCTTTTGATTTCAAACATTTTCCGCTAGGCGGTCGGCTCTTAAGCCAGATCTCCGCTATTTGCGGCTGTCAATCTGACGCAGACGAGCCGCTCCCGGCCCGATCTAGCCATCGGCAACCGCCGCCCCTATTCATTACCCCTACTCCGCCGCCGCCTTCTCCCCCGCCACAGCCTCAGCCTTTCGCATCAGCCGCAAAAAATTCCCGCCCCAGATTTTCTCGATTTCGCTCCGCCCATACCCGCGCTTCGCCAACGCCGCTGTCAGGTTCGGGGTTTGGCTGGCGTTCATAAAGCCGCGCACGCCGCCGCCGCCGTCGAAATCGGTGCCGATGCCGACATGGTCCACGCCCATGCGTTTCACCGCGTAATCGACATGGTCGACGATATCCTCCACCGTCAAATCCGCCGCGCGGGCTTTCGGGCGCAGGAAATTGGAGACGATGGTGATCTGCGCCAGCCCGCCAGTGGCGGCCAGCGCGTCGAGCTGTTCGTCGTCCAGATTGCGCTTATGGTCGCACAGGGTTTTCATGCAGCTATGGGTCGCCACCACCGGGGTGCGCGAGCGCTGGGCCGCCTGCATCATCGTCGCCTTGGAGGCGTGGGAGATGTCGATCAGCACGCCCAGCTCATTCATTCGCGCGATCACCGCCTGGCCGAAATCCGAGAGCCCGCCATAGAGCGCCTCGGGGTCGCCCAAGGTCGGCAAGGCGATGGCGGCGTCCGCGATCTCGTTATGGCCGTTATGGGTGAGGGTCATGTAGCGGATGCCACGGGCGGCGAACTCGTCCAGCAAAGCCAGGCTCTTGCCGATGGCGTAGCCATTTTCGATGACCGGGACGATGCCGGGCTTGCCGGCCGCGAAGGCGGCCTCGATGGCCCCCGCACTGGTCGCCCAGATGCCGCCAGAGCCATCCGCCGGGGCCATGGCGGCGATGGCGTCCAGCATCGCCCGCGCCCGGCTGGTGGCGGCCTGGTGCCCGGCATCGTCGCGCCGCCCTTGCGGGATATAGGCGGCGAAGCATACGCCCCCCACCCGGCCCTGCCGCATCTTCGGCAGATCGACGCAGCGCGGCCCGTCCTCGAACGGGCTGGGGCCTTCCGGCCAGGGGATGTCGACATGGGTATCGATGGCCAGCAGGCCGTTATGCGGATCGTTTTCCATTCCCCGCATGGTTGAGCGCCAGGCAACCGGCGTCAAGCGCCTTGCGCATGACCGAGGGCACCGGGGCGGTGCCGACCGGGGCATGCAGCGCGCCCGCCGGCAAAGCGGGCACGCGGGCCACCTTCACGGACAAAGTCAGAGCGAAATGGGTGAAGATATGCTCGATGGCGCCGGCATCGCGCCAACGGGTTTTCACCGGCGGGGTATCCGGCAGAGCCAGCATGCCGCCGAGCAGCCCGCTGGGCGGGCGGCGCAGCAGCAGCACATTGTCCTGCGCGTCCAGCAGCATATAGGCGATGCCCTCACGGTGCGGGCGCTCGGGCTTTTTCGCCTTGGCCGGGAGGGTGGCGGCGATGCCCTGGGCATGGGCCGCGCAATGCGCCATCCAGGGGCAGATGGCGCAGGCGGGGGATTTGGGGGTGCAGATGGTGGCCCCCAGATCGAACAGAGCCTGGGCGAAATCGCCGGGGGCCTGGCGGGCGGCTTTGTCGCGCATCAGCGCCTCGGCGGCGGTGGCGATGGTTTTCTTGGAGCCCGGCAGCGGCGCGGTAATGGCGAAGAGGCGGGCGGCGACGCGTTCGATATTGCCGTCCACGGGCAGCACCGGCAGGTTGAAGGCGATCGCGCCGATGGCGTTAGCGGTGTAGGGACCGATGCCGGGGAGGGCGCGTAACCCTTCGATACAATCAGGGAATTCGCCCAGCGCCGCCACCGCGACCGCGCATTTATGCAGGTTTCTGGCGCGTGCGTAATAGCCAAGCCCGGCCCAGAGGGCGCACACCTCCTCCACGCTGGCGGCGGCGAGCGCTTGCACGGTGGGGTAGGTTTCTAGAAATCTGGCGTAATAAGGCCGCACGGTTGCCACAACCGTCTGCTGCAACATGATTTCGGAGAGCCAGACATGGTAAGGGTCGGCATGCTCGCCAGGGGCTGAGCGCCATGGCAGATGACGGCGATGGCGGTGATACCATGAGAGGAGTTTGCGTGCCGGAGGAGGGGAAGAAGAAGCGTGCGCCACGGGCGCCGATTGTGCCGCAGGAATCTGCGCCGCGCAATTTCGGCCCGCG
>NZ_JH976208.1:348016-349144 GCF_000306035.1 Acidocella sp. MX-AZ02 | reverse complement strand
GCAGGCGCCGCGCCCGCCCGCCACCCCGCCGGCCCGCCCGAAACCGCGCCATCCCGCCGCACCACCGGAGGATCTGCCGCCCGGCCCGCTGGGCGAGGCGCTGGCCCGGCTCTACCAGGGCTTAAAATCCCGTGGATAACTCTCACGCCGGGTTGGACTCCCGGCAGGGTCTTTGGCTACACTAGATATAGGAGACAACATGCAGTTTACTCGCCGTTCCATACTATCTGTTGTGGGTGCCACCGCGCTGATGCCAGGCGCCGCCTGGGCCGACTCGGGCAGCCTTCCGGCCACCGAGACGCAGCGCTCGATCGGCGCCGCCACCGCGCCGGTGACGATCATGGAGTTCTTCTCCCTCACCTGCACCCATTGCGCCGAGTTCGGCACGGTCACCATGCCGCAGGTGAAGCCGAAGCTGGTGGATACCGGCAAGCTGCGCATCGTCTATCATGATTTCCCGCTCGACCAGGTGGCGCTGAAGGCGGCCCAGGTGGCGCGCTATCTGCCGGTGGATGAATATTACCCGTTCATCGAGGCGCTGTTTGCCAGCCAGAATGACTGGGCCTTCCAGCAGGGCGAGGATTATCACGCCTCGATCTTCAAATATGCCGCCCTGGCCGGCATGGACCAGGCGACCTACGACAAGGCCTGGAACGACATGGCGCTGGCGAAATGGATTCTCGCCGGCCAGAAGGAAGCCGAGACCACCTACAAGATCAACGCCACCCCGTCCTTCGTGCTGAACGGTAAGACCTATCCGGGGGCGATGGATTACGAGGATTTCGCCGCCCTGATCGCCAAGGCGGCCGGGGGCTAAAGGAGGCTGAATGCCCGCTCGTTTCGCCCGGCTGCGGATTGCCGGTTTCAAGAGCTTTGCCGACCCGACGACGGTGGAGATCCTCCCCGGTCTGACCGGGGTGGTCGGGCCGAACGGGTGCGGCAAATCCAACGTCATCGAGGCGCTACGCTGGGCGATGGGCGAGGCCAATGCCCGCAATATGCGCGGCAATGAGATGGAGGATGTGATCTTCGCCGGCACCTCCGGCCGGGCGGCGCGGAATCTGGCGGAAGTGACGCTGACGCTGGAGGAGACGCTGGGGCTGGCGCCGCCGCCCTTCCAGGAATCGG
>NZ_JH976208.1:345047-347916 GCF_000306035.1 Acidocella sp. MX-AZ02 | reverse complement strand
GCCGCCGCCGAGGCGCGGGTGGCGGCGGCGGCTGCGAAGGCCGCGGAAAGCGCGGCCCAGGCCGAGGCGGCCGACACCAATCTGCCGGCGCTGCGTGAGGCGGAGGCGCAGGCGCGGACGGTGCTGGAGCGCGCGCGCATCGGGCTGGAGCAGGTGAAGGAGCAGGAAGCCCGCGCCCGCGCGGCGCTGAACGATGCCAAGGCCCGGCTGGAGGCGCTGCGCCGCGACCATGGCCATGCGGAAAAACTGGTGGCGGATGCGCAGGCGGCGCAGGCGCGTCTGGTCGCCGAGCAGGAGGTGCTGCAGCAGGAAACCAGCGCCGCGCCGGCGGCGATCGATCAGGCCGCCGATGAGGCCGAGGCGGCGTTGGAGACGATGCGCGCCGCCGAGGGGGCTGCCACCAAGGCCACCGAATATGCCGCCCGTCTGGCCGCTGAGGCGGAGGCCGCCCGCCGCGCTTTGCAGGAAGCCGAGAGCCGGGCCCGTCGGCTGGGCCAGCGCGCGGCCGAGACCAAGGCCGAGCATGACAAGATCGCCGCGACGCTGATCCCGCCCGAGCGGGTGGCGGCGGCGGAGACGGAGCGCGCAGAGGCCGAGGCGGCTCTGGCCGGGGCGCGCGAGGCGGTGACCGAAGCCGAGGCGGCGAAGGTGAAGGCCGAAGCCGAGGCCGCCGAGGCGCGGACGGTTGCGGAAGCCGAGCTCGCCGGGGCACGCTCGCGCGCCGCCTCGCTGGAAGCCACGGCGACCAAGGTGGGCACCGAATATGACGCGCTGGCGGCGTTGCTGGCGCAGAAATTCGGGCGGGAGAGCCAGCCGATCCTGGATCAGATCACCGTGCCGCCAGGGCTGGAAGCGGCCTTGGGCGCGGCGTTGCGGGAGGAATTATCGGCCTCGGCGGACCTCACCGCGGCGCGGCATTGGCGCGCGCTGCCGGCGCTGGAGAGCACGACCGGCAAGCTGCAGAGCTTCGCCGAGCTGGCGCAGGGGCCGGAGGCGCTGAAGCGGGCTTTCTCGCATATTCTGCTGCTGCCGGAGGGCGAGACCGGGGATCTCTATCAGCCGAACCTGACGCCGGGGCAGATTCTGGTCTCGCGTGAGGGCGCGTTGTGGCGTTGGGATGGGTATATCGTCCGCGCCGGGGCGGCCTCCGAGGCGGCGGTGCGGCTGAAACAGCGCAACCGTCTGACCGAGCTGGAGCGCGAGCGCGCCGTGGCCCGCGAGGCCGCCCAGGGCGCACGCGATGAGCGGATCAAGGCCGAGGCAACCGAGCGCGAGGCCCGCGCCAATGAAGCGAAGACCCGCGAGGCGCATCGTGCCGCCGAAACCGCCGCGCGCGAGGCGCGCCGGCTGGCGGAGCAGCGTTTCGACAAGGCCCGCAACGAGGCGATCCGGCTGACCGCCGAGGCTGAACGCGGGGCGTCCCGCGCCGCCGCCGCCGCCGCCCAGGCCGAGCAGGCGGGCAGCGAGGCGCAGGAGGCCGAGGCGGCTTTGGCCAAACTGCGCGAAACCCATGCGGCGTTGCCGGATGTGAATGCGGCCAGGCTGGCGGTGGAACAGGCCCGCAACGCGCTGAACGAGGCGCGCCAGGCCGAGAGTGCCGCCCGCGCCCGGCTGCTGGCGCTGCGCAATGCCGAGACCCAGCGCGGCCAGCGTTTGCAAAGCCTGACCCGCGAGCTGGAAGGCTGGCGCGAGCGTGGCCGCGATGCGAGCGACCGGCTGAAAGACCTCACCGCTCGGCTGAATGAGGCGCAGAGCGGGCTGGAGAGCCTGAACGCGGCACCTGAGCAGGCGCAGACGGCGCATAAGGAAGCGCAGGACGCGCTGCAGGGAGCTGAAACAGCCCATCGCGTCGCCGCCAAGGCCTTGCAGGAGGCGTTGAACGCCAATGAGGGCGCGATGCGCCTGGCCCGCGCCGCCGAATCCGAACTGGCGGCCGCGCGAGAATCCCGGGCGCGTGAGGAAGGCAACATCACCGCCGCTAACCATGCCTGGGGCACGGTGGCGGAGCGGATACTGGAACGTCTCGGCGCCAATCCGGAGCTGCCGGAACCGCCGGAGGTTTTGAATGCCGAGGTTGAGGACAAGGCCCGCAAGCGCTGGGAGCGGCTGCAGCGCGAGCGTGAGGAGATGGGGGCGGTCAATCTGCGCGCCGAGATCGAGGTGAACGAGGCGGAAGCCGCGATCGCCACCATCGACAAGGAGCGCGACGAGATCACCTCCGCCATTGCCAAACTGCGCGGCTCGATCGGGCATTTGAACCGCGAGGGGCGGGAGCGGCTGAATACCGTCTTCGCCGAAGTGGATAAGCATTTCCAGGGGCTGTTCGCGCGCATGTTCGGCGGCGGCAAGGCGCATCTGGCGCTGGTCGGCTCGGAGGATCCGCTGGAGGCGGGGCTGGAGATTTTCGCGCAGCCGCCGGGCAAGAAGCTCTCGACACTGTCCTTGCTCTCCGGTGGCGAGCAGGCATTGACGGCGCTGTCGCTGATCTTTGCCGTGTTCAAATGCAATCCGGCGCCGATCTCGGTGCTCGATGAGGTGGATGCGCCGCTGGATGACGCGAATGTCGAGCGCTTCTGCAATCTGCTGGAGGATATGGTGCGCGAGACCGGCACCAGGTTCCTGGTGGTGACGCATCATCATCTGACCATGGCGCGGATGGACCGGCTTTACGGGGTGACGATGCAGGAGCGCGGGGTTTCGCGGCTGCTCTCGGTGGATTTCCACCGGGCGATGGACATGGTGGACCCAGGCCACGCGATGGCTGCGGAATAAGGCACTTAGAGCATCAAGCTTTTAGCTTGAGGCTCTAAGTTTTGTTTTGGCGAGCAATTTCATGTGTTTAGGTTGACGCTGTCGCGTCAGCCTAAAC
>NZ_JH976208.1:341151-344947 GCF_000306035.1 Acidocella sp. MX-AZ02 | reverse complement strand
CGAGCAATTTCATGTGTTTAGGTTGACGCTGTCGCGTCAGCCTAAACACATATTGCTCTAAACTATCAAAAGTTTTTTGGTGCCGCTTTTTTTACAAAAAAGCGGCGAAAACGCTTGGGATTTACCCCATGACGGCGACACAAAAAAGGCCCCGCGAGGGGCCTTGATTGTACCAGCTCCAAGGGGAGCGTGTTGTTACCGGACCGTCCGCAGGATGGTCGGGATATCGGCGCGGGAGATGCCGATATCGTTCAGGTCACGCTCATTCATGGCGTAGAGCTCGCTCGCGACAGCGCGGCGGGCCTGCCAGGCCTTGAACCAGCGGCGCAGCCCACCCGTCTTGCTCTCGGCGGCGACAGGAGCCTCGCGCGAGATCACCAGCGACCCGAGCTTGCCCAGGGTGGTACGGTTATGGATAGTCGTCGACATGATTCACCTATTCTCTGATGGAACGGCCGGTTCGGGATGAGCCAGCTGCGTTCCGGAAACGACCAGTTCGTCGCCGTTTCGAGGCATCATATAGGGCATTTCGCGGAATTTTTGTGCAGGTGCGAACGCCGAGTCAGGCCTGCGTTGGAAGCATAGCAACGGGATTACTCATGTCATCAGAACATAACACACGCCTCGCCGCCTTACGCGCTTCATGTCGCCAATACGGGCTGGATGGATATTTGATTCCACGATCCGATGAATATCTGGGTGAATATGTCCCGCCCTGCGGGGAGAGGCTGGCTTTCATCTCCGGCTTCACCGGCTCGGCGGGGCTGGCGATTGTGCTGGGCGCGCGAGCTGCCGTGTTTTCGGATGGCCGCTATACCTTGCAGTTGGAGCAGCAGACCGATGCCAGCGCCTGGGAGCGGCGGCACATCATCGAGGACAAGCCCGCGGCCTGGCTGGCCGAGGCAGCACCGGGCGGGCGGATCGGCTATGACCCCTGGACGATCAGCGCCGAGGCGCTGGGGCGCTTTAGCGGGGTGGAGATGGTGCCGCTCTCGCCCAATCTCATCGACATAATCTGGACGGACCGCCCTGCCCCGCCGCTGGCGCCGGCCTATCCTTACCCGGAGGCGCTGGCCGGGGAGAGCAGCGAGGCGAAGCGGCATCGGCTGGGGGCGGCGCTGCAGGCGGCCGGGCAGGATAGCGCGGTGCTGAGCGATGGCGCCTCGCTGGCCTGGCTGTTCAATATTCGCGGCACGGATCTGGAATTCTGCCCGTTCGCGCTCGGCTACGCGCTGCTGCACAAGGATGGCACCGCCGGGCTGTTCATGGCGCCGGAGAAGATCACGCCAGAATTGCGCGCCCATCTCGGCCCGCAAGTGTTCATCGCGACCCCGGAGGCGCTGCCGGGGGCGATCGCGACGCTGGAAGGCCGCGTGGTGCGCTATGATCCGGCGAGCCAGCCGGCCTGGTTTGAGGCGGCGTTGAAGGAGGCGCGGGCGGTGATCGCGCCCGGGCCGGACCCGGTGGCGCTGCCCAAGGCGCGGAAGAATGCGGCCGAGCAGGCGGGGGCGCGCGCCGCGCATCTGCGCGATGGCGTGGCGATGGTGGAATTCCTGGCCTGGGCGGCGGAGGCGCTGCCCACCGGCAAGGAGACCGAGATGAGCGCTGCATCCCGGCTGCTGGCCTGCCGCGCCGCGCAAGACAAATTCAAGGGCGAGAGCTTTCCGGCGATTTCCGGCGCCGGGGAGAATGGCGCCATCATCCATTACCGGGTGGATGAGGCCAGCAACCGGGCGATCAAGCCGGATGAGGTCTATCTCATCGATAGTGGCGGCCAGTATCTGGACGGGACCACGGATATTACGCGCACCATCTGGACCGGCCCCGGCCCCGCGCCGGACAGCGTGAAGGCGCATGTGACGGCGGTGCTGGCCGGCACCATCGCGCTGGCCCGGGCGGTGTTTCCGGAAGGGGTGGCGGGGGCGCATCTGGATGCGCTGGCCAGGCAGGAGCTGTGGCGCGCCGGGCTGGATTACGACCATGGCACCGGGCATGGGGTGGGGGCCTATCTCTCGGTGCATGAGGGGCCGGTGAGCATTTCGCGCGCGGCGCGGCCGGTGGCGCTGGCGGAGGGGATGATCCTCTCCGACGAGCCGGGCTATTATCTGCCCGGTGCCTACGGCATCCGCATGGAAAATCTGCTGCTGGTGCAGAAGGCGGAGCTTCCCGCAGCGAAGACGCAATTCCTGCGCTTCGAGACGCTGACCCTTGTCCCGTTTGATCGTGCGCTGATCGATTCGGCGCGTCTGCCGGCGGAGGCGCTGGCCTGGCTCAATGCGTATCATGCGCGGGTGCAAGCCAGCCTCTCGCCTTATCTGTCTGATAAAGCAGCCGGCTGGCTGAAGCGGGTTTGCGCGCCCATATAAATATTTGACCATCGCGTCGTGGATCAGGCAGTCTTTGAGCTGCGGATTCGCTGAATTTTTGAAGAAAGGGCAAGCCATGCGCCTGTTCGTCGCACTCGACCTCCCCTGGGAGGTCAAGGAAGAACTCAGCGAGCTTTCCTGCAATCTGCCCGGCGCGCGTTGGGTGCCGGAGGATAATTTCCACCTCACTTTGCGCTTCATCGGCGAGGCCAACCGGCTGCAGGCGGAGGAGATCGACATGGCGCTGAGCGCGCTGCGCGGACGCGGGTTTACCTTCTCCCTCTCCGGGCTCGGCTGGTTCGAGAAGAATGGCCGGGTGAACACGCTCTATGCCGGGGTGGAGCGCAATGAGCATCTGGCGCGGCTGCAAGCGAAGGTGGAGACGGCTTTGCATCGCGTCGGGCTGGCGCCGGAGAAGCGGCGCTTTACCCCGCATGTGACGCTGGCGCGGATGGATATGGGGGTGACGCCCGCGCTGACCAGCTTCGTGCAGGCGAATAATCTGTACCGCTCGGCGCCGATCCGCGCCGATAACGTGACCTTGTTCTCCTCCTTCCTGGGCAAGGACCAGCCAACCTACACGCCGGAAGCCGAATACGCCCTGGCTTAGAGCCATATATGTTTGGATTGACGCGGCAGCGGCGAAATAAACACATATGGCTCGCCAAAACATGAGGAGCGCGCGTGGGCGTCAGCCCCTCGCGCGCTACGGCAATCTTCACATTTCTTCGGCTCGACTCGGGGGCGGCCGCCACGGTATCGTTGCGGCATGGACGCGATTGTGACGGGCGAGGCCCTGACGCCGGAGACGCCGGTGGCGGAAGCGGAAATCGAGCAGACTGTGATCCGGACATGGCGCTTTGCCCTGGTGCCGGCGCAGCTGAAGGCGCTGGAGCAGAGCCCGCTCTTCGGCCCGCCGACGCGGGCGAAGCGGCTGCAGGAGCGCTATCTGGATACGGAAGATTTCGCTCTGGCGCGGGCCGGGGTGACGCTGAGCTGGCGCAAGGCGGGGCGCGGGATGCGGCTCAGCCTGCTGCATGAGGGGGTGCGGCTGGACGCGGCGCAGAGCGGCGAAGACCCGGATTTGAGCGCCTTCGGCCCGGCCTGGCAGGCCAGCCTGACCACGCTGCTGCAGGATGCGCCGCTTTATGAGATTGCCGGCGCCAGGCTGCGCCAGACCACGCGCAGCTTCGCCGGGGCCACGCTCTGTTTCGAGGCCGGACAGCTCAGCGCCGAGGGGGGAAAGATCGCCCTGGCGGAGGTTGAACTCTGCGGCCCGGCCACCGCCCTGGCCGATGCCGCGCTGGCGCTCGCCGGGCAGGCGGCGCTGACCCTGCAACCGGAATGCCCCGGCCCGCGCGCCGTGCGCCTGGCCGGCGGGCCGATGCTGAAGCCGCAAAAGGCTGCCGGGGCGCTGGAGGGGGCGCCCT
>NZ_JH976208.1:332548-341051 GCF_000306035.1 Acidocella sp. MX-AZ02 | reverse complement strand
AGGCGGTGCATAACGTCATAAATCCTGCCCTCAACCAGTTCCGCGCCAACTGGGCGGTGTTCGCGCATGGAGACCAGGTGGGGGCGGTGCATCAGATGCGGGTGGCCATGCGCCGGCTGCGCTCGGCGCTGGGGCTGTTCAACCGGGCGCTGCCATGTGGGGAGTTTCTGCTGCTGCGCGAGGAGGCCAAGCGCATCGCCAACGCCATGGGCGAGGCGCGCAACTGGGACGTGTTCATCGAAATGCTGCAAGACGGGCCGGCCAATGCCTTCCCGCAGGAGCGCGGCTTCGCGGCGCTGGCGGCGCAATGCCGGACCCATCGCGCCGCCGGCTATGATGCCGTGCGCGCGCTGCTGGATGATCCGGCGACGACGCGCTTCATCATCACCGCCGAGGCCTTCATCGCCAGGCGCGGCTGGCGCGGCGGCCTGCCCGTGGAGGCGCTGGCGCAACTGGCCGCCCCGGCTAGCGATTTCGGCGCCATCTGCTTGCAGCGTTTGCATCGCAAGCTGCGCAAGCGCGGGCGCCATCTGGCGGCGCTGCCGGCGCATGACCGCCATCTGGTGCGCATCGAGTTGAAAAAGCTGCGCTATGCGGCTGAGTTTTTCGGCGGGCTGTGCGCGCAGAAGGGCAAGGTGCGAAACTTCAACCGCGCCGCCGCGGCGTTGCAGGAGGAGCTGGGCAAGCTCAACGATATGGCGACCGCCGAAGGGCTGGCCACGCGGTTGCAGGGCGGCACGCCGGAGGCGCTGCGGGCTCTGGGCATCGTGCTCGGCTGGACCGCGCATGCCGCCCTGGGCGAGCCCCGGGCGCTGAACGCCGCCTGGGCGGAATTCAAGAACACCAAGCTTTTCGTCTGACCGAGGGTTTTTTCAAAACCCGCAAAAACTTTGGGTCTGTCCCAGATCTTCATTCATCTGGCCATGATGTCGATCCTTCAAGGCGTTGAAGGTATAAGCCGGAAACTTATCTGGGACAGCCCCAAAACTTTCAAACCGGCAGCGTCACGCTCACCCGCAGCCCCTGCGCCAGATTGGCCAGCGCGATATCCCCGCCATGGGCGCGGATGATGTTGCGGGCGATCGACATGCCGAGCCCGGAGCCGCCGGTTTCCCGGTTGCGGCTGGTCTCCAGCCGGTGGAAGGGCTCGAAGACGCGCTCCATCTCCGCCACCGGAATCCCCGGCCCGTCATCCTCGATCTCGATGCGCAGCGTGCCCTTCACCGGCGGGTGCAGCCGCACCCGCGCCGCGTCGCCATATTTCAGCGCGTTGGTGATGAGATTGCTCAGCGCGCGCTTGAGCGCCAGCGGCCTTGCATTGATGGGCAGATGCAGCGGGCCCTGGTAATCCACCGTCTCGGCGCGCTCGGGGTCGAGATCCCCCGCCTCGTCCACCAGCGTGCGCAGCAGGCTGGCCAGATCCAGCCGGGCCAGCGGCTCGGTGGTGGTGATGTCCTTGCCGAAGGCCAAAGTGGCGGCGACCATCGCTTCCATCTCGTCGAGATCGGCCAGCATTTTCGCCCGCTGCTCGTCATCCTCCATATATTCCGCGCGCAGTTTCAGCCTGGTGATCGGGGTGCGCAGATCATGACCGATGGCGGTGAGCAGGAAGGTGCGGTCCTCGACGAAGCGGCGGATGCGCGCGGCCATGGTGTTGAAGGCGCGCGCCGCGGTGGCGATCTCCTCCGGGCCGGTTTCCGGCAGCGGCTGGGCATTGACCACGTCGCGCCCGAACAGTTCGGCGGCGCGGGCCAGGGTTTTCACCGGCACCAGCAATTGCCGCACCGCCAGCGTGATCATCATGCCGCCCAGCAGCATCATCACGATGAAGGCGGTGGCGAAGCCCGGCGAGCGCCAAGGGGCGGGGGGATGCAGCTCGGTCGTCACCGTCAGCCACATCAAGGGCGGCATCAGCTCGTCCGGCGAGGGAAAGGCGAAGGGCGGCGGGCCGTCAGGGAAGCCATCTGGCGGTTGCGCGTGATCGGGCGGGCCGGCATCGGGCGGGGGCAGCGGCGGAAAGAACAGCCCGTCCGGCAGGCCGAAACTGACCATCAGCCGCAGCGGATGCGGGATGATCCGCAGCACGATGCCGCGCGGATGGATAGGGCGCGGGATGCCATAGGTGAAGATGCCGGCGCGCACCGCCTCGGCCATCGGCAGCGGCATCGGCAGGGTGCCCTGCTGGGGCGGCACCATGGTCAGGCTGACCGTGTCGCCCTTGGGCACCGGCTCGCGGGCCGCCACGAGGGCGCGGTTATCCGGCTGCGCCAGGGCGATATGGCGATAGATGATCGCCGCCCGGGTGGCGAATTCCTGCTCCTCGACCAGGCGCTGCAGATTGATCTGGTTCACCGTATGCACCAGCAGCCCCAGCATCTGGATCAGCGCGAAGCCGACCAGCAGGAACAGAATCGTCCGCCGCGCCAGGCTGTGCGGCAGCAGGCGCGTCCTGAAACAGCCCAATCTCAGCCGCCGAAAGATCAAAGCCGCTCGACGGGGGTGGAGAGCACGTAGCCGCCGCCGCGCACGGTCTTGATCAGCTGGGCGTTGCGCCCGTCATCCTCCAGCTTGCGGCGCAGGCGCGAGACCGCGACATCGATCGCCCGGTCGAACGGCCCGGCCTGGCGGCCGCGCAGCAGGTCCAGCAGCATGTCACGGGTCAGCACCCGGTTCGGCCGGTCCAGCAGGGCGACCAGCAGATCATACTCGCCACCGGTGATCGCGACCTCGGTGCCGCTCGGGTCCAGCAGGCGCCGGCGCGCGGTCTCCAGCACCCAGCCCGCGAATTGGTAGGTTTTCGCGGTCTGGTCGGCGGCGCGGTCCTCCGCCTCGGCGGTACGGCGCAGCACCGCGCGGATGCGCGCCAGCAGCTCACGCGGGTTGAAGGGCTTGGTGACATAATCATCCGCCCCCAGCTCCAGCCCGATGATCCGGTCGGTCTCATCGGCCATCGCGGTGAGCATGATGATCGGCACGTTGGTCTCGGCGCGGAACCAGCGCGCCAGCTCCAACCCGCCCTCGCCGGGGAGCATCAGGTCCAGCACCACCAGCTGGTAATGGCCGTTGAGGAAGGCGCGCCGGGCCTCCTTCCCATCGCGCGCGGCGGTCACGCGCAGACGCTGGCGCTCCAGGAATTTCGCCAGCAGATCGCGGATTTCACGGTCGTCATCGACGACGAGTATGTGCGGCAGGGTGTCCATGGCTGTTACAATAGCGATCCGCTGGGGCTTTGGGCAGATGAGGTTGCAATACGTGACAATTCGGGCCTGAACCGCAACAGTCCGGGCCACGAAAAAAACGCTTGCCCCCCTGGGCCGTTGGCTCTAATGCGCGCTCACGCAGCAACGTACGTGCCTCTGCCGGCTCTCCGGTTACGCAACGGCGTCAAGCGTTCTGGCAGCACGACTGGGAAGCCCTCCGGCGACCTGGAAGTCGGCTGGTTCGTTCGACCGTTTCGATAACCCTGCCCCGCCGCGTGAACAGGCGGGCATTTGAGAGAAGGACTTGAGGGCCATGACCCCCAAACTCGCTTCCTTTCTGGCGTCGCAGCCCGCGACGCCGTGCCTGGTGCTGGATTTGGACCAGGTGGCGGAGAATTATGCCCGGCTGCGCGCGGCTTTGCCGGCGGCTTCGATCTATTACGCCGTGAAGGCCAATCCGGCGCCCGCGATCCTGCGGCTGCTGGCTGATGCGGGCTCCTGCTTCGATGCCGCCTCCTGGCCCGAAATCCAGTCCTGCCTGGAGGCTGGGGCCGCGCCTGCGGCGATTTCTTTCGGCAACACCGTGAAGAAGCCCTCCGCCATCCAGGCGGCCTACAAGGCTGGGGTGCCGCTCTATGCCTTCGACAGCCGCGAGGAGCTGGAGAAGATCGCCCAGCACGCGCCAGGGGCAAAGATCTATTGCCGGCTGGCGGTGAATAATATCGGCGCCGAATGGCCGCTCTCGAAGAAATTCGGCACCACGCTGGAAAAGGCGAGGGAGCTGATGCTGGCCGCCCCTGGCTTGGGGCTGGTGCCGCACGGGCTCTCCTTTCATGTCGGCTCGCAGCAGACCGGCACGCTGGCTTATGAGCTGGCGATCGCGGAAGTGGCGATGCTGTTCACCGACCTGAAGGCGGCTGGCCTGCCGATGCGGATGCTCAATCTCGGCGGCGGCTTTCCGGTGCGCTACCAGGAAGACGTGCCCGAGGCGGATGCCTTTGGTGATGCCATCATGAACAGCATGGTCGCGCATTTCGGCAATGATATCCCGGACATCCTGATCGAGCCGGGCCGCGCGATGGTCGGCAATGCCGGGGTGGTGGCGGCGGAGGCGGTGCTGGTCTGCCGGCGCATGCCGCAGGATGAGCGGCGCTGGGTGTATCTGGATATTGGCCGCTATGGCGGGCTGGCGGAGACCGAGGGCGAGGCGATCCGCTATCGCATCACCGCCGGCAATGGACCCACCGGCCCAGTGGTGCTGGCCGGCCCGTCCTGCGACGGGGTCGATGTCATGTATGAAAAGACATCCTTCAGCCTCCCCCTCGATTTGCAGTCCGGCGACCGGGTTTTGATCCACGACGCCGGCGCCTACGTGACCAGCTATGCCAGCCAGAACTTCAACGGCTTCGCGCCGCTGGCGGAGCATTACATCTGAGGGTTGTGGCGGCTGAGCCGGAAAGGCTCAGCCTGGCGCCCCGCGCCCCGACACCGCCGCAGCAGCAGGTTGCGTAAGTAAATTTAACGCGCCGATCAAATCGCCTGACACCGCCAACGCGGAGTCAGGAGATTTATTTTGTGACACATCTATTATTTTTTTAACATCGCCTGCTCAAAATTTGCCCTAAATATGTCTCTCAAATTTTACTTCGACTCAAAATTTACCTAATTTTGAGAACAAGAGAGGTTTTTATGGCGAACCTACAAATGGACTCAATTTATCAAAATTTTGACGATTCCTCCTGGCCAAGCAATTGGTTCGGTTGCGCGCCGGGGAGCTGGACATGGCCCGGCTTTGGGGACGGGGACGGGGATGGCGACGGCTCCGGCAAGGGCGGAGTCACGGAAACCGGCATGACCGCCTATGCGATCGCGCTCACCCCGGGGAGCGGCGGCAGCGCCACCGCCAGCATTCTCTCCCCCCTGCATATCGCGGTGAGTGTCACCTCAACCGCCACCGGCGCCCTCGCCAACCTGCTGGGTGACGTCAACACCGCGATCACCGGCGAAAGCTTCAAGCTGAACATCGGCGATTTCAGCCTCCCGAGCTACTATTACGGCACCGCCACGATCGACGGCGTCAGCGGCTTCATCGCGAACACGCTGCCAGGCGGGGCCGGGCTCTGGTATTTCGTCACCCCCAGCAGCAGCCACTCCAACAGCCTCGGCCGGGGCGCTTCCGGCACGGCGCATCATGACACGACCGGCGCCAGCTCGCCCTATCAATGGGATCTCGCCACCGGCCAGGCCGTCTGCTTCATGGCCGGCACGCTGATTGAGACGCATGACGGGGAAAAGCCGGTGGAGAGCCTGCGCCCGGGCGATCTGATCCGCTGCGCCGATGGCCGGCTGATGCCGCTGCGTTGGCTGGGCGAGCAGCAGATTGTCCGCGCCTTCGCCGACCCGATCCGTGTCGGCCCGGTGCGCATCCGCGCCGGCGCGCTGGGGAATGGGCTGCCACGGCGGGATCTGCGCTGCTCGCCCGACCATGCGTTTCTGCTTGGCGGGGTGCTGGTGCAGGCCGGGGCGATGGTGAATGGCGGCAGCATCCAGCGTGAGGCGCAGATGCCGGAGCGCTTCACCTATTACCATCTGGAGCTGGCCGAACATACGCTGGTGCTGGCCGAAGGTGCGGCTTCGGAAAGCTTCGTCGATCATATCGACCGGCTGGCCTTTAATAACTGGGCGGCGCGCGGCCCGCAGGCGGCGATGCCGCCGATTCAGGAAATGAAACTGCCGCGGGTGAAATCCGCCCGGCAGCTGCCAGCAGCGTTGCGCCAGGCGCTGGGCCAGGCCCAAGCCGCCTGAAGGCGGGCTTTACGGCCAGGCGACCTGGGCGGTGGCGAGATCCAGCCTGCGCTGGCTGGCCACCCGCATGGCGGAGGCGGCGAGCGGCGGGGTTTCACGCGGCGCCTCCAGCCAATAGCCATGCACCGCCAGCGCCGCCGCCACCGCGCGCAGCAGCCGGCGTTCCAGCTTGGTGACGGCAAACCCGCCGGGCGGGCGCAGCGGCAAGGCCCGCGCGCAATCCGCCTGCCGCCCTTGCCAGACCGCCAGCAAGGCGCGATGGATCTGCGCCTGATCGCGCCCCAGCCCGAACGGGCAGACCAGACTGGCCGCCCCCGCCTGCCCCCCCACCGCCCGGCGCAATGCGCACAAGGCCACACGTTCCGCCCGGCTCAAACCCGGCTCAGCTTGCAACAGGGTCATGGCTGCACCTCCTATGCCTGACCCTCGCACAATTGATAATGATTATCAATTGCAATTTTTGTTCATCAAAGCACTTTTGCGCCTTCCCCGCGCTTCTTCTACACTCCGCCCCGACCGGCCATTCCGGCCGGACGACATCAAAAAAACGGAGAGCAGAATGCGCGAGATCAAACTGAAGGCGGCGGATCAGAGCGGCGAATTTTCGGCCTTCGTCTGGGAGCCCAAGGGGCTCAAGGCCGGCAAGGAAGCCGGCGCGGTGGTGGTGATCCAGGAGATTTTCGGGGTCAATGACAGTTTGCGCGAGACGGCTGCATCGCTTGCCGAGCAGGGCTTCATCACCATCGCCCCGGATCTGTTCTGGCGGCTGGAGCCGGGGGTGAATATCTCCGACAAGAGCGACGCGGAATGGCAGAAGGCGTTCGACCTGATGAACCGCTTCGACCAGGATAAGGGCATCGAGGATCTGAAGACCACCCTGGCCGAGGCACGTGAGCTGCCGGGCTGCAATGGCAATGCCGGCACCATCGGTTTCTGCCTCGGCGGGCGCCTGGCGGTGATGATGGCGACGCGCTCCGATTCGGACGTGAATGTGTCCTATTACGGTGTCGGGCTGGACAGCCTGCTGCCGGAATTCGACCGCATCCAGGCGCCGCTGATGCTGCATATCGCCGATGAGGATGAGTTCTTCCCGGCCGAGGGGCGGGAGAAGCTGATCGAGGGGCTGGAGGGCAATGAGTGGGTGGACGCTTTCGTGTTCCCCGAGGTGCAGCACGCCTTCGCGCGCGTTGGCGGGGTGCATTACGATGCCCGCGCCGCGACCATCGCCAATGGTCACACCACCGAGCTGCTCGCCGAAATCCTTGACTAAGCTGACACGCCGCGCGGTTTGCGCGGGGGCTTTGGCGCTGCCCGCCTTGGCGCGGGCAGCGCCGGATCTGGCCAGCCGGCTGGTGCAGGCGGTGCGCGGGCAGATGGCGGCACTGGGTGATGGCCCGGTGCTGCTGAATTCCTATCTGGTGGAGACCGGGCCGAAGGCTGATGATTTCGACCTGACCCAGGCCAATGCCGCCTATGTTTACGACAATGCGCTGGCCGGGCTGCTGCTGATCGCGGCCGGGCATAAGGATGAGGCGCTGCGCATCGGTCAGGCTTTGGCGATGGCGCAGGCGCATGACCGGACATTTCACGATGGCCGCTTGCGCAACGGCTATGCCGCCGGGGTGATGACCAGCCCGGCGAAGCTGCCCGGTTTCTGGAACAAAAAGACCAATCAGTGGGACGAGGACCCGTATCAGGTCGGCACCGATACCGGGCCGGTGGCCTGGGCGATGCTGCTCTGGCAGGCGCTGGGGATGACAACCCCCGCGAACAAGGCCGGGAATTTCCTGGATGAGAGGCTGCGCGCCCCGCTTGGCTATTATGGCGGGTTTTACGGGTTCGATCAGGCGCAGCAGAAACTCACCTGGGAGAGCACGGAGCAGAATCTCGATCTGGCGGTGGCCTTCTCGCGGCTGGGCCGGGCGGAAGATGCAGCCCATGCCAGGGCATTTGTGAAGGCGGCCTATGATGCGAAGGCGCATCTGTTCAAGACCGGGCTGGCGCCGGATGGCAAGCCGGGGGCGATGCTGGCGGCGGATGCCGGGATCTGGCCGTATCTGGCCGGGATTGGCGACAAGGCGAGCGCGACGGCGGCGGTGGACGCGTTGCAGCATGGCGATGGCATCGGGTTTTCCAGCGCCTCGGACGGGATCTGGCTGGAGGGCACGGCGTTTGCGGCGCTGGCGCTGAAGCGGCTGGGGGATGCCCGGGCTTCGGCATTTTTGCAGACGGTGGCGGGGAATTTGTCGCCGCAGGGCTATGTGTATGCGACGGTGGCGCCGGTTCTGGGGACGGGGCTGAAAATTGGGCCCTCCCTGCAGAAGGGCGTGCCGGAGGCGGATTTCAACTATTACCGCCGGCCCTCGCTGAGTGCCACGAGCTGGGCCGGGTTGGCGGCGCTGAGCGTGAATCCGCTTTAATTTGCAAAAGTTTTTGGGCGGAGGCGGCCAAGGTTCCGCCGCTGCGCAGCAGCGGTGGAAAGCCGCCGGAGGGGCCGC
>NZ_JH976208.1:312119-332448 GCF_000306035.1 Acidocella sp. MX-AZ02 | reverse complement strand
CCCTAGAAAAAAGCGGCGAAAAACGTTTTGGGGGGGGCAACGGCGTTGTCCCCCCCCCCAACGTCTGTGGGGACTTTATTCGATCGCTACCTGGCCTACTTCCCGATACAAAACCCCGAGAATACCGCGTCGAGTATCTCCTCAACCCCGATCCCGCCCGCCAGCCGCGCCAGCGCCGAGGCCGCCGTGCGCAGCTCCTCCCCGCGTAATTCCGGTTCCGCCAGCGCCAGCGCCATATCCAGCGCCTGCACCACATCGCGCACACAAGCGATCTGCCGGGGCCGGGCCAGGGCGACGGCGCCCTGGCGGTCGGTCAGCGCGGCGGCTTCCTCGGCGAGGCGGGCGCGCAACGCCGCCATGCCCGCCCCGGTTTTGGCGGAGATGCAGAATTCGTCTGGGTTTTCGGCGAGGTCGGCCTTGGTGCGCAGGCGCAGCACCGCGGCACCGGGCGGGGCCTCGGCATAATCCGCCCCGGGCGGCGCTACCAGGATGACAAAATCCGCAGCCCCCGCCTTGGCTTTGGCGCGGCGCACGCCTTCGGCCTCGATCGCGTCCTGCGTTTCGCGCACCCCGGCGGTGTCGGTCAGGTGCACCGGCACGCCGCCGAGATCCACCCGCACCCCCAGCGCATCGCGGGTGGTGCCGGGAATGTCCGAAACGATGGCGACATCTTCGCCGGCCAGCGCGTTCAGCAGCGTGGATTTGCCGGCATTCGGCGCGCCGAGAATGACGAATTCCAGCCCCTCACGCAGCCGCGTTGCGGCCGGGGCGGCGTGCAGGCCGGCCTGCATCTCGTTGCGAAGATCGCTGATGCCGGCAAGGAGATTGGCTTCCACCTCGGGCGGCAAATCTTCATCCGGGAAGTCGATCAGCGCTTCCTGGCGGGCGATGATCTGGCGCAGCCGCTCGCGCCAATCGGCGGCCTGGTCGTGCAGCCCGGCCTCCAGCGCCTGGCGGCGCTGCGCCTCGGTTTCAGCGGCGATGAGATCGGCCATCGCTTCCGCCTGCAACAAATCCATGCGGCCATGCTCGAAGGCGCGGCGGGAGAATTCGCCGGGCTCGGCCGGGCGGGCGCCGAGTGCGACCAACGCGGCGCTCACCGCCGCCAGCACGGCGCGGCCGCCATGCAGGGAAATTTCCGCCACATCCTCGCCGGTGAAGCTGCGCGGGCCGGGGAAGGTGACCAGCAGCGCTTCGTCCAGCAGCGCGCCGCCCTGGCGCAATTTGCGCAGCGCCGCCTGTCGGGGAGGCGGCAAAGCGCCTGCCAGCGCCTGGGTGATTTTGAACGTGTCCGGCCCGGAGAGGCGCAGCGTGGAGATGGCGCCGCCGCGCCCGGTGATCGGCGCAAAGATCGTGCTCACGGCGTGCGAACCAGCTTGTTGGAGATGAGAATGACGGCAAGCAGCACGGCCAGCACCAGCGTGCCGAGCAGCCAGAGCGGGGCGAGAGGCGAGACCAGCGCCAGAACCGCCAAGCCGCCCAACCCGTAGAGATGCGAGGGCGGGAAGCGCGGATGCAGCATGCGGCGAAAAATGCCATTGCCGAGCAGGAAGGCGGCGGGGCCGCCAAGCAGCATCAGCCCCTGCCCCATTGTCGGCGCATGCAACGGCGCCTCCAGCAGAAACGCATCGCCGGCCGCGACGACGATGATCGCCGCCACCAGCAGCCCGTGCGCGTAGGTGTAGGCGGCGCGGGCAATCTTGCCGACATCCTGGGCATGGGCGAAGGCGTGGGCGGTGCGCTCGGCGGCATCGTTGAAATAGATCCACCAGAGCGCGAAGGCGGCCAGCAGCGCCAGCAATGCGGCCAGGTAGGTTGGCGCGCCCCAGTGCAATTCGGAAAAATTCGCGCCGATGACGGTGATGGATTCCCCCAACGCGATCAGCACGAAGCCGGCGCAGCGCTCGGCCATGTGCCGGGCATCGACCTGCCAGTCCTGCGTCGTCGAACGGCCGAGGCCGGGGACGTAAAATCCGTTGACGGGGCCTGAAAGATCGATCAGCAGCGCGGCGATCCACAGCGCCATGCGGGCACTGCCCTCGGCCAAGCCGCCCAGCAGCCAGAGCCCGGCGCCGATGCCGAGCCAAATGGAAATACGCTGGAAATTCCGGTAATTTCCCGAATCATGCCGCCGCAGCGCCCAGAGCATGAACATAGAGCGGCCGAGATTGAGCCCGCCCAACCCGATGGCGAAGGCAAGGCCGCGTTCGGCGAAGGCCTCCGGCAGCGACGCGGCCAGCAGCAAGGCGCAGCCCATCAACCCCAGCAACAGCAGCTTCACCGGGCGGCGCTCCGGGTCGATCCAGTTGGTCACCCAGCTGGTATAGACCCAGCACCACCACATCGCCGCGAACAGCATCAGCCCCTGGAACGCGCCCAAACTATTCAGGTGGGTGCGCAGAAATTCCGAAATCTGGGTAACGGCGAAGACGAAGATCAGATCGAAAAACAGCTCGATCTGCGTCACCGGCGCGGGGGCACCGCGCCGGCGCAGCAGGCTGGAGGAGGCGGCAAACATCAGGTGAGGTAGCGGGCGGTGAGATGCGCCTCGAAATAGTCCGGGTTCAAAGCTTCGCCGGTGGCGCCTTGCAGGATTTCATTGAAGCCGGCGGAGGCGCCCCGCGCGTGCACATGCCGCGCCAGCCAGCCGGTCAGCGGCGAGAGATCGCCCTGCGCCAGCGCGCCGTCCAGATCCGGCAGCGCCTGGCGCGCCGCCGCCATCAGCTGCGCCGCCGCCATCGCCCCCAGCGTGTAGGAGGGGAAATAGCCGATCGCGCCATCGAACCAATGGATGTCCTGCAGGCAGCCCCGCGCATCGTCCGGCGGGGTGATGCCGAGCAGGCCCTTCAGCCCTTCATTCCAGGCGCCGGGCAGGTCTTTCACCTGCAGCGCACCGGAGAGCAGGCGCTGTTCCAGCCGAAAGCGCAGCAGCACATGCGCCGGGTAGGTCATCTCATCCGCCTCGACGCGGATGAAGCTGCGCTGCACCCGGCGCAGGCGGTGTTGCAGCCCGGCCAGGGTGATCTCCTTGCCGAACGCCGCCGAGGCCAGCGGGGCGAGATAGCCCAGATAGGCATCCGAGCGCACCGCCTGCATCTCGATGATGAGGGACTGGCTTTCATGCACCGCCATCCCGGCCGCCGCCCCCACCGGCTGGCGCGCCCAGGCGGCGGGGAGGTTCTGCTCATAGAGCGCATGGCCGGTTTCGTGCAGCACGCCCATCAAAGCGGCGGCGAAATCGGCTTCGTCATAGCGGGTGGTGATGCGGATATCGGTTTGCGTGCCGCCGCAGAACGGGTGGGCGGAGATATCCAGCCGGGCGGCGTTGAAATTCAGCCCCGCCGCCTGCGCGAGCTTGCGGGCCAGCGCCGCCTGCACCGCTTCCGGGTAGGGGCCAGGGGGCAATTCCTGCTGCGGACGGGTGGCCTGCAAGGCCTCGGCCTTGGGCAGCGCCTCGCGCAGAAAGGCCTCGTAACGGGTGAAAATCGCCTCGGCCTGCGCCGCATCGATGCCGCGCTGATACTGGCTCATCAGCGCGTCATACGGCGAGAGCCCCAGCGCCTGGCCGAGGATCTCCGCCCCCTCGCGGGTGAGCTTCACCACCTCTTCCAGAGCCGGGCGGACGGCTTCGAAATCGCTGGCTTTGCGCGCATTGCGCCAGATGGTTTCGCAGGCCCGGCCGGCGCGCACCTGCGCCTGGACCAGCGCGCCCGGCAAGGCGGTGGCGCGCAGATGCGTCTCGCGCATCAGAGCCAGGTTTTTGCCGTCCCAGCCTTCGGCCTGGGCGGCGGCGAGATTCTCGCCGACCTCAGGCGCGCAGAGAAACTCGTGGCTGAGCCCGGCCAGCACCGCGAGCTGCTCCCCGCGCGCCGCCGCGCCGCCCTCGGGCATCATCGCGGCGGCGTCCCAGCCGAGCATGGCGCTGGCTTCGTCCAGGCAGGCGATGCGGTTGAAGGCGGATTTCAGGGCTTCGTAAGCGCTCATGTCGACAGCAGCCTTTTACGTGCGAGAAAGATGAATTCGAACACCAGGACCCCGGCGAAGCCGAACCAGGTGAGCGCATATCCATAATGGTTGTTCGGCGGGGTGGGCAAATTCTGCGCCGGCTGCGGCGCCGTACTGCCCGGCGGCGGCAGCGGCCCGAGCGCGATGAGCATATAGGGGGCGACATTGTGCAGCCCCATGCCGGCGCCGATGCGCGCCGGGTCCAGCGTGTAATAATGCTGGGCCTTGGGGTTGTCCGGCGGAGCGAACCAGCCAGGGCTGATCGGGGCGTGGATATAGCCGGACGGGGGGACGGGCGGATCGGCCAGAGGGGTGGGGACGCTCTGCGGCACCCAGCCGAGATCCACCAGCAGAATTTGCCCATCCGGCCGGCGCAGCGCCATGATCAGCTCGCCGCCGGAGATCGGCCCGCGCGGCCCGTCATGCACGATCTGCCCGTAAAGTGCCGCCTTGCCCGGCAGCCAATCCCCGCTGGCGGCAACCTTCTCGAACGGGCCGGGATGCGGCCCGAGCGGGACCGGCGGGGCCACCTGCGCGGCGCGGATCTGCGCGATGATGCCCTCTTTCCAGCTCAGCCGGTGCAGCTGCCAGACGCCCAGCGCGATGAAGGCGCAGAAGGCCGCGAGCCCCAGAGCGGCGGGCAGGATCAGCCGGCGCAAGAACTATCCCGCCGTGACCGCGCTGCGGCCGAGATAATAGATGCAGACAAACAGGAACAGCCAGACCACATCGACGAAATGCCAGTACCAGGCCGCGGCCTCGAAGCCGAAATGCCGCTCCTTGGTGAACTGCCCGGCCCGCGCCCGGAAGAAGCAGACGGTGAGGAACAAAGTGCCGATGATGACATGCGCGCCGTGAAACCCGGTGGCGATGAAGAAGGAGGAGGCGAAAATGCCGCCATGATAAAACGGGAAGGGCGAATGGGTATATTCCCAGGCCTGGCCGCAGAGGAACATCAGCCCCAGCACGATGGTGATGCCAAGCCCGCGCACCAGGTTCTTGTTATCCCCTTCCAGCAGCGCGTGATGCGCCCAGGTGATGGTGGAGCCCGACAGCAGCAGCACCATGGTATTGAAAAGCGGGATCGCGAACGGGTCGATCGTCGTCACCCCTTGCGGCGGCCAGACCGGCGCGAAGGCGGTGCCCATTTTGTCCGGGTAGAAGAAATAGTTGAAATAGTTCCAGAAGAAGGAGACGAAGAACATCACCTCCGAGGCGATGAACAAGGCCATGCCGTAGCGCAGGCCCATCTGGGTGACGATCTTGTGCAGGCCAGGGGTGCGGGCCTCATGGATCACATCGCGCCACCAGAGGAACATCACGCTGAGATCCGCGACGCCGCCGATGGCGAGCACGATGAAATCATGAAAATGCGCCGCCAGGATGATACCGGTGAAGGTGATCATCGCCGCGGTGGCGCCGAAGAGCGGCCACAGGCTGGGATCGACGAGATGGTAAGGGTGGGGCACGGTGCCCTTCACCTGGTCGGTCGCGGTATGGATTGAGCCGCTCATCTGTTTCCCTTTCTTCCTTGAGGCGTTTCCTTGAGGCGTCTTTTTTAGGCGGTGTCTTAATCGGCGCGGATCACCACATCTGGCCGTATTCGTGCAGCTTCACCAGCGCGATCACATAGACGATCAGGCAGAACCCGCCCAAGGCGGCGAGCAGCAGGAAATTCCTGGCCCGGCGGCGGCGCAGAAACTCCGCCTTCTGCTCATCGCTCCAATGCGATTCGGTAAGCTCCACCCGGGGCATCTCATCGAGCTTGCGGGCCATGGCGCGGCTCATACCAGCCGGTCCACCGCGCAGGCGGCAAACAGCAGGAAGAGATAAAGGATGGAGAATTTGAAGGCGGCGCGGGCCGGGGCATCCTTGTTCAGGCTCACCCCTTTTTCGTCCTGGTCGTCGCGCAGCACACCCCAGGCGTAATAGATGAAGGCGCCACCCAGAACCAAGGCGGTCAGCCCGTAAATCGCCCCCGCCAGCCCCATGAACCAGGGCGAGAGCGCCAGCGGGAACAGGATCAGCGTGTAGATGAACACGTTCCAGCGTGTATGGCGCGCCCCCTTCACCACCGGCAGCATCGGCACCCCGGCCTTCTCGTAATCGGTGGAAGCGTAGAGGGCGAGGGACCAGAAATGCGGCGGCGTCCAGAAAAACACGATGAAGAACAGCACCATCGGCAGCAGGCCGATATGGCCGGTGACCGCCGCCCAGCCGATGACCGCCGGGAACGCCCCTGCCCCGCCGCCAATGACGATATTCTGCGGCGTGCGGCGCTTGAGCCAGATCGTGTAGATCACGGCATAGTAGAAGATCGAAAAGGCCAGCACGCCGGCGGCGCAGAGATTGGTCGCCATCGCCAGCAGCAGAACCGAGACCACCGAGAGCACGACGCCAAAGCCCAGCGCCCCGGCGGCCGAGATCTTGCCCGCCGGGATCGGCCTTGAGGTGGTGCGGCGCATAATCGCGTCGATATCGCGGTCATACCACATATTGATAGCCCCGGCCGCGCCGGCGCCAAGGGCGATGCAGAAAATCGCGATCGCCGCCATCAGCGGGTTGATATGGCCGGGCGCGATCAGCAGCCCGATGGCGCCGGTGAACACCACCAGCGACACCACGCGCGGCTTCAGCAGGGCGATCCAGTCCGCCGGCTCGGCGCCCAGATGCGGCACCGCCCGGCTGTTGGACAGGAACTCAGAGACGTGGTCGGACAAATCGGCTCCTAACGGATGATCGGCACATCTTCGAAGGTATGGTGCGGGGCCGGGCTGGGCACCGCCCATTCCAGCGTCGTCGCACCCTCACCCCAGTAATTATCCGCAAGCTTCTGCTTCGAGGTGAACACCGCGTAAAGCACATAAAAGAAGATCAGGGTTGAAACACCCGAGACCATCGAGCCGACGGAAGAGACGAAATTCCAGCCCGCGAAGGCATCCGCATAATCCGGATAGCGGCGCGGCATGCCGGCCAGCCCCAGGAAATGCTGCGGGAAGAAGGTGAGATTGACGCCGATGAAGAAGGTCCAGAAATGCAGCTTGCCCCAGAATTCCGGGTATTGGTGGCCGCTCATCTTGCCGATCCAGAAATAGAACCCGGCGAAGATGGCGAAGGCGGCCCCCATGGAGAGCACATAATGGAAATGCGCGATCAGGAAATAGTCGTTATGCAGCTCCTGATCCAGCCCGGCATTGGCCAGCACCACGCCCGTCGCCCCGCCAATGACGAACAGGAAGATGAAGCCCAGCGCCCAGAGCATCGGGGTTTTGAACTCGATGGAGCCGCCCCACATGGTGGCGATCCAGGAAAACACCTTGATGCCGGTGGGCACCGCGATGATCAGCGTCGCCACCTCGAAATAGACCCGGCTATCGGTCGAGATGGCCGAGACGAACATATGGTGCGCCCAGACCACGAAGCCGACAAAGCCGATGATCACCATCGCATAGGCCATGCCGAGATAGCCGAAGATCGGCTTGCGGGAGAAGGTGGAGACGACATGGCTGATGATGCCGAAGGCCGGCAGGATCATGATGTAGACTTCCGGATGGCCGAAGAACCAGAACAGATGCTGGAACAGCACCGGATCGCCGCCGCCGGAGGGCTCGAAGAAGGAGGTGCCGAAATTGCGATCCATGATCAGCATGGTCACGGCCCCCGCCAGAACCGGGATCGCCAGCAGCAGCAGGAAGGCGGTGACCAGGATCGCCCAGCAGAAGAGCGGCATCTTGTGCATGGTCATGCCCGGGGCACGCATATTGAGGATGGTGGCGATGAAATTGATCGCCCCCAGCAGCGAGGAAATGCCGGCCAGATGCAGCGAGAACAGCGAGAAATCCGTGGCCACGCCGGGGGAGTACTGGGCATTGTCCAGCGGCGGGTAGAGCGTCCAGCCCGCGCCGGTGCCGGTGCCCAGGAACAGCCCCAGCATCACGAACACGAAGCCCGCCACCAGGAACCAGAAGCTCATATTATTCAGCCGCGGGAAGGCCATGTCCGGCGCGCCGATCATCATCGGCACGAACCAGTTGCCCATGCCGCCGATCAAAGCCGGCATCACGAACCAGAAGATCATGATCAGCCCATGGGCGGTGATGATGGCGTTCCAGGTATTGCCGCTGGTGATGATGTCGTTGTGCGGATACATCAGCTGCTGGCGCATGATCATCGAGAGCACGCCGCCGAAGCAGCCGCCGATGAACGCCATGATGATGTAGAGCGTGCCGATATCCTTGTGGTTGGTGCTCATCAGCCAGCGCGCGGCGAAGCTCTTTTTATGGTGGCCGTGAGCGTGCAGGGCATGTTGGTCAGCGGTAATGGACATTCTCTGGCTCCTCAGCGCGCGGCGTCAGCCAACAGGGTGCGGGGGATGGCGGGGGCGGCGGCCGGCGCAGTCTGCGCGTAATTGGTTAGCGCCTGCTTGGTCCAGGCGATGTAATCGGCCAGCGGCACCGCCTTGATCTCGATCGGCATGGCATCATGGTTGAGGCCGCAAATCTGGTTGCATTGGCCGTAATAGGTGCCGGGCTTGTCGATCTCGGTCCAGCTGGTGAGCTGGGTGCCGGGAATGGCGTATTTCTGCACCCCCAGCGAAGGCAAATAGAAGCCGTGCAGCACATCGGCGCTGGTGATGACAAAGCGCACCTTCTTGCCCACCGGCAGCACCAGCGGGTGATCGACCGACAAACGGCGGATCTCGCCGGGTTTGATCTCATTATCCGGGATCATATAGCTGGTATAATCAAGCCCCGGCACGGAGTCATACTTATATTCCCAATACCACTGATGTCCGGTGACGGTGACGGTCATGTATGGGTCGCTGTCATTCGCCTCGTAATAGATGAGGTTGATCGAGGGCACGATGATGGCGACCAGGATCAGGCAGGGCACCACGATCCAGATGATCTCGATCAAGGTATTATGGGTGGTCTGGCTGGGCTTGGGGTTGCGCCCGGCGCGGTAGCGCACCATCACATAGCCCATCAGGATGGTGACGAAACCCACCACCCCGGCCATGATCCAGAGCACATATTTCATCAGCCAGTCGATCTTGGCCTGCATCGGGCTGCCGGCCGCCGGAAACCAGAGCTGCCAGTTGAATGGCGCGTCCACATAGTGATTGGCTGCCGCCGTGGGGTCCGGGGCGGCACTCTGGGCCAGGCCAGCGTGGCACCATAGCCCGCTTGCCGCCGCCAGCATTGCCAACGTCAAGGCAGATTTCACTCTCAGCTTCATGCGTCTGCATCCCGCTTTATTTTCATTGGCCGTTTCCAAGCCTTCTTATGTTGGAAACGATACGGGCGGCGGCAGGGGAGATCAAGCGAAATAGGCGAGTGTCCCGGCTTGCAGCACTCGCTCAGCCGCGTTGCGCCGCCAGCCAGGCCCGATAGGCCGGCAACGGCAAGGCTTTGATCTGGATCGGCATCGGCTGATGATCGTCGCCGCAGATCGGGCTGCTCTGGCCGTCATACAGGCCGGGCCTGGCGATCACCGTCCAGCCGGTGAGGAGGGCGCCGGGCAGGGCGTAGATCTGCAGCCCCAGCGCCGCGACGAAGAACCCGTGCATCACATCGCCGCTGGTCACCAGAAACCGGATTTTCTCCCCCGCCGGCACCACCAGCGGATGATCGGCGATATCGCCATAGACCGCGCCGGGGGGAAGCCGCTCCCGTGGCACGGCGCGGCTATCGAAGCCCAGGCCGGGAGCGGAGACATAGTCGTAATGCCAGTACCATTCATGCGCGGTGACGCTGACGGTGAGATAAGGCGGCTCATCGCCGCGATAGAGCATCCGCGCCGCCGGGATCGCCAGCACCAGCAGCACCGCCAGCGGGACGACGATCCAGCCGATGGCGGTGATTTTTTCCGGGCTGAAGCCGCGCGGGGCGAGGATGTTGTGCAGCAGGCGGCGCAGGCCCAGATAGCAAAGCGCCAGCACCGCCAGCCCGAGCACCGCGACGATGAGCCAGCCGGCGAAGCCGAGCAGCAGCGCCAGCTCCTGATGCATGAACTGGTTGGCGCTCACGCCCCCGGCAGCTCCCGGCCCTGGCGCAGTGCGGCGGCGTTGGCGCTGATCTGGCGCTCCAGCGCCGCACTCATCTGCTTGCGGTTGGCATAGCTGCCCGGGGGCATCGGTTCGCCGAGCAGGATGGTCGCCCGCACCCGGCGCCGGCCCAGCAGCGGCAGCAGATGCGGGGCAAGGTCCATGTCGCCGTACCAGGCCACCAGCGGCCGATCGGCATGGCGGAGGGGCTGGCCCTCCAGCCGGTCATAGACGATGGTCACCGGCTGCACCCAGGGCTTGGCGGCGCCGAAAGCCAAAGTGAAGAAGGCCGAGGCGAAGGGCAGCACGCGGTTGCCGTCCGAGGTGGTGCCTTCGGGGAAGAGGATGATATTATCGCCCGCCTGCAGCCGGGCCTCCAGCAGACGCTGCTCCTGCGCCACCGTCTCGCGGTTGCGGGAGACGAAGATGGTGCGGCCGAGCCTGGCGATGAGCCCGATGCCGGGCCAGCCGGCGACCTCACCCTTGGCGATGAAACAGCCCGGCAGCGTTGCCCCCAGCGCCACGATATCCAGCCAGGAGCAGTGATTGGCGACGAACAAGGTCGGCCGGCTGGGGCTCAGCCCACCCAGGCAGCGCCGCTCCAGCCCGATGATGCGCGCCACCCCGCGCCAGTAAAGCCGCGCGAACCAGGCCTTGCCCCGGCCCGGCAGGTTCAGCAGCACCGCCTGCACGGCGATGGCGAAAACCGTCCAGAGCAGGGTCGCAGCCGCCCGGCAGACCAGCCGGATCAGGGCGCCCCACCCTTCAGCATCAGCCGCAGATCCTGCTCGATCGGCCCCGGATCCGCGCCCAGCTCGTCGCGCACGACATCCTTCCAGTCCCCGACATCCTGCACCTTGCTGGGATTGTCGCGCAACAGCTCGCGCTTGATGAAGGGAAAGCCGGTGAGCAGCAGCTGGCGCCAGAGATCGGAGGTCGGGTTCATCGCCACCCGCCGCGCGACATTGTCGCGGATATTTCGGACCTGCGACAGCCTGGCGGCATTCACCGGGTCCACAAAATTGCCGTCCTGCTCATCGGCCACCAGCGCCTTCAAAACCTCGAAGCTCACCATCTTTGTCAGCGTCTCGTAGGGCCAAAGCGCCGCGCAGAGCAGCCCGCCCTTCATCATCGCCTGGGTGATCCCGACCTCGTAGCGATGCACGATAAACGGCTTCGCCGGCACCGGGCGCACGCTATTCCAGAATTTCCGCCAGGCCTTGGCGCGCAGCGCGGCGGGGCCGAAGGCCAGGAAGTAGGATTGCAGATGGTAGCGCAGCTGCCAGCTCTCGGTCAGGCCCCAGATATCGGCGCGGGTATAATCCAGCCGGCGCAACACATCGCCCAGCGGCAATAGCGGCCCGAAGACGCTGTCATTGGCGAGGATCACCTCCTCGGTCTCCGCGCGCGGCAGGCCGAGGCGGTCGATCGCGTCGCGCCAGGCGCCGAAATCATAGCCGACATTGCGGCGCAGGATGATGCCGGCGCAGATCTCGCGCAGCTCTGCCTGGGCCACCTCGTTCAATTTGCCGGCATTGCTGACGAAGACCACATCCCGGCCGCTGGCCCGCAAGGCACGCAGGATAGCTGAAGACCTGAGCCCGCACGCCGCCACGGCCGTCATAATGCATGAACAGCACCACGCGCGGGCCGAGCGCGATACCGGCCTCCGGCCAGGAGCTCAGCGTCTGCCGGGGCGAGCGAATCCAGCCGATCAGCCGCGCCAACGGCACCCAGAAATACCAGCGGCCGATGGACAGCACCCTGCGGGCGATGCGTTTCACAGCTCAGCCCTCATGCGCTCTGCTCATCCAGCACCTGCCACAGATCCTCCGGCGAATCCTCATAGGAGGCCAGATGGGCTTTCAGCAGCCCGACCGCCTCCTCGCCGCGTTCGAGCTTGAACAGCGCGATGACTTCGCCGCGCAAAGCTGACCAGAAGAGCGGGTGGGCCAGCCCGCCAGGCGGAGCCTGGGTCAGCAGATCCTCTCGCAGCCGGGCCAGGGTCGCGGCGGCGCGGCGCTGGCCATTGGGCAGCTGCAGATAAAGCATGCCGACGGAAAACAGCGCATCCTGCGCCGCGCGGGAGAAAGGCGGCCGCAACGCCGCGAGTACGGGGCCAAGCGACTGCGCCAGCGCCTGCGCCTCCTCATACCGGGCCGCGTTCACCAGCCGCACGAACACCCCAAAGCGCAGCGTCTCCACATCCTCGCCCGCCGCCGCCAGCATCTCGGCCACCGGCAGCGCGGCGGCGGCGTCCTGGCCCGGGGCGAGATGCAAATTCGCCAGGCTGAGCAGGGCGTTGCGGCGCAGACCGGCGGGCAGATCCGCCCCCGGCGCGGCGCCGAGCAGCCCGGCTCGCAGCGACGCCGCCTGATCGATGGCCCCGGCATTCACCAAAGCCACGAAACCCCGCCAGCCACCGATCAGGTCGCCACGCGCGATCAGCGCCGCTGCCACGCCCGGCGCGCCGGCCTCGGCGGCGCAGAGCAGCAGCTCCAGCCGCAATACATCGCCGACGCTGGAAGAGAGCAGGTCATCGCCGAGCGAGCGCCGGCCGAGCGCGGCCTGCAGCGCCTCCACCGCCTGCAGCCCCAGCGCCATCACCGGGCGCACCGCGCTGCGGGCCTCGCCGCGGGCCAGGCGCTGCATGGCGCGTGCGAACAGGATCATGCCCAGCCCGTGCGGCATTTTTTCGCCCAGCCCTTCGAGCTGCGCCTGCGCCGCCCCGTCGGGCAGCGCGGTCAGATCCTCCAACCGGTAGCCATAGCGGGCCGCAGCACCTGCATTCAGCATCGCCCAGGCGCTCTCGCAGGCGGCTTCGTCGGCATCGTTGGCGGCGTCGAACATCGCCCTTCCGGCAAAGCCGAACTGGATGTCGCTGCCCACCGGCGCGCGCGCGGCGCGGGCTTCCATATAGCGGCGATAAGCGCGCCAGGCCGCGCCCTGGTCCTCATCCAGCGCCAGCGGCGAAGGCGAGGCATAGGCGACCAGCGCCGAGCGCTTCTGGCGCACCGCCACATGCGCGAATCCGGCATCGCGCAGGGCGCGCTCCATGCTCGCCACACTCTGCAGCACCACATGCGCGGCGGGGACGATCAGCGCGTCCAGCTCCAGCGGTGCCAAGTCCGGGGTGATGAAATCCGCCGCCGGGGTGGTCAGCATCAGCACCCCGTCCTCGGCGATGGCCCGGCGCATCAGCCGCAGAAATTCCGGCGGCTCGTTGATATGCTCGATCAGCTCGGTGCCGACGATGACATCCCACGGCCCGTCCTTCAGCGTCTCCTCGGTGAAGAAGCCCTGGATCACCGGCAGCTCCAGCGCCTTGGCGCCGATCGCCGCCAGCGGCGAAGGATCGTACCCGACGCCCTGCCAGCCTTTGCCATGCACGCAGAAATCCAGCCCGAACCCGTAGGCCCCGCCGACTTCCAGCACCCTCGCCCCCGCCGGCTTGACGATGCGCGCCAGCGCCGAGGCGATCGGCCAGGTGCCAGCGCCCATCTGCGCATAATAAGGCGGCCAGCCGATCTCGATCAGCTCGTCACGCCCATAATCCACCACCGGCAGCGTATCGACGAACAGCACCGTGCAGGCCGGGCAGCGCAGCAGGTTATAATCCAGATCCAGCCCCGGCGGGTGGTGAAACACCGCCAAAGCCGCCTCGGCGCTGCCCTCATGCCCGCAATTCGGGCAATGCGCCGCCTGGCTGCGCCCGTGCAGCCATTCCGCTTCGGTGTAAGCGCTGATCCGATACCGGCCGGTCGAACTCATCAGGCGAACAGCTCCGGGGCGCGTTCGCGCAGCGCCGCGTTCAGCTCCTCACGCCGCGCCCACAGGCTGCGATACCATTCCATGCGCGCCTGCACCTGATAGGCCAGCATGCGGTTTTCCGCGACATAGGCGCGGGCATTATCGGCGATGCGGCGGGTCGCTTCCGGGTAGGCCAGCAGGCGCAGCAGCGCCGCGCGCAGCTCCGCCGCATCGCGGAACAGCACCCCGGTTTTGCCGTCCTGGATGGAGGCGGCATAGACGGTATGGCTGGCCAGGGCGCAGACCCGGGCCGCGCCGGCCTCGATGAATTTCAGATCCGACTTGGCGCGGTTGAAGGGGGTATCCTCCAGCGGCATGAAGCTGATCTCGGCGGCGGCAAGCTCGCGCAGATAGGTGGCATAATCCACCAGCGCCGGCTCGAAGCTTTTATGCGGGGTCTCCAGCGCTTGGAAGAAGCCCTCATCGAACAGCACCCGGAAGCGCAGCCGATCGCCGACGGCGCGCGCCACCTCGTTGAGCACCGGCATCAGCAGCGCCCAGTCCCGCTGGCGATTGAGCGCGCCGAAGAACAGGGTGAGATGCTCGGGGTCCTGGAAATTCTGCACCTGCGGCAGCTCGAACACGCCGTTGGGGAACACCGCCAGCTCCGGGTTCTGCGCGCGCAGCGCCTCGCCCAGCACCGGGGTGCTGGTCTGCACCGCATGCACGCCGCGGAAGGTGAGCAGCTGGCTCAGATCCACCCCGCGCTCTTCCATGAACATCGGGTGATCGTCGAATTCGCTGACCACCAGATAATCCTGCGCCAGCAGCGCGCGCACCCGCGCCAGCCCTTCCTCGCCCAGCAGCAGCGGCCGGTGCAGCATGGCGATGCGCGGCACATTGTTCAGGCGCGGGCGCAGCTCCGCCTCCGGCATCACCGTCGCCAGCACGCTGCTCTCGGTGCGCAAGGCGCGCATCGGCTCCAGCACCCGCACATCGGAAACACCGCCCTGCGGCGTCAGCATCGTCGCGGCGATGTCCAGCCAGGCCGGGGCGGCCTTGCGGGCGCGCAGGATCACCTGAATCGGGGCACAGCGGCGCTTATACTCCTCGACATCAACGCCCAGCGCCTGCAACAGCGGCGCCGCGAGCGTGGCGAACTGCTCGGCGCGCTCCATCTCGGTATTCGGACGCGGCGCCGCGTCCACCAGCTCCAGCCCGGCCTGCCCCAGCGCCTCGATCATCGTGCGCGGGCTGAACCAGCGCAGATGGGTGCGATCGAACAGCCCGTTCTCCTCGTACTGGAATTTGCCGACGAGCAGCCGCGCCACCACGCTCCAATGCTCGATATTCGGCGTGCAGACGACCACCGTGCCCTCCGGGGAGAGCAGCTTGGCATGCGCCTGCAACAGCGCCCAAGGATCGCGCAGATGCTCCAGCACAT
The DNA here is from genome assembly GCF_000306035.1 of Acidocella sp. MX-AZ02. NCBI lineage: Bacteria > Pseudomonadati > Pseudomonadota > Alphaproteobacteria > Acetobacterales > Acidocellaceae > Acidocella > Acidocella sp. MX-AZ02. The sequence continues at coordinate 317,203 of NZ_JH976208.1, read as the reverse complement.
CGCCATAGACGATGCAGTCGAGGCTGCCTTCCGCCAGCCCGAAGGGATTCGGATCAGCCTCGACATCGCCGACGAACACTTCCGTCAGCCGGGTGCGGGCCTGGACGGCCGCGTCCTCGTCGATATCGATCCCGAGATAGCGGCAATTCGGGTTGCGGCGCAGATAATTCGCTCCCAGCGCGCCTTGCGCACAGCCGACATCCAGCACGGTTTTCGCCGTCAGCGGAATCTTTTCCAGCAATTCGGGATTGGCAAAATCCGGATATTTGGCGTGCACGGCGTTCAAGCGATCATTCCTCGCGGTTGGGGCGGTCTTTTGGTCACGGCAGCGGGCGCCCGATGCCGGTATAGGTGAAGCCCGCCGCGCGCAGCGGCGCCGGGTCGAAGACATTCCGCAGATCCACCACCACGTCGCCGCGCATCAGCTCGCGCAGCCGGGCCGGGGGCAGCACCCGGAATTCGTTCCATTCCGTGACCAGCACCAGCGCATCCGCGCCGGTGAGGGCGCCAGCGGCATCCGCCGCCAGGGTGACGCGCGCGGGCAGCAGCGGCCGGGCGGTTTCCATCGCCTCCGGGTCGAAGGCCTGGATGCTGGCCCCGCGCGAGACCAGCCCGCGCACCAGCGGCAGCGCCGGGCTTTCGCGCATATCGTCGGTTTCCGGCTTGAAGGCGAGGCCGAGGACGGCGATCACCTTGCCGGCGACATCGCCGCCGCAAGCCGCGACCACACGCGCCGCCAACCCATCCTTGCGATGGTCATTCACCGCCACCACCGACTGGATCAGCCGCGAGGGTGCGCCCGCCTCCTCGGCGATGCGCATCAGCGCCAGCGTATCCTTGGGAAAGCAAGAGCCGCCGAAGCCCGGCCCGGCATGCAGGAATTTCCGCCCGATCCGCCCATCCAGCCCGATGCCGCGGGCGACATCATTCACATCCGCCCCGACCTTCTCGCAGAGATCGGCCATCTCGTTGATGAAGGTGATCTTCATCGCCAGGAAGCCGTTGGCGGCGTATTTGATCAGCTCCGCCGTCTCCAGCCCGGTGAACAGAATCGGGGTTTCGATCAGATAAAGCGGGCGATAGAGCTGGCGCAGCACCTCGCGGGCGCGCTCGCTCTCGGCGCCGACGACGACGCGGTCCGGCCGCATGAAATCCGGGATGGCGCTGCCCTCGCGCAGGAATTCCGGGTTGGAGGCCACCTCCACCGCCAGGTCCGGGCGCAGCCGGCGGGCCATTTCCAGGATCGTCCGCCCGGTGCCGACCGGCACGGTGGATTTGGTGACGATGACCGCCGGATGGTCCAGCGCCTTCAGCACCTGCTCGACAGCGGCATAGACATAAGTGAGATCGGCATGGCCATCGCCGCGCCTTGTCGGGGTGCCGACGGCGATGAAGATCGCCTCCGCCTCGGCGATGCCCGCTTCCAGCGTTTCGGGGAAGGTCAGGCGCCCGGCGGCGGCGTTATCGGCCACCAGCTTGTCCAGGCCCGGTTCATAGATGGGGATGCGGCCCTCCAGCAGCATCTGGCGCTTGGCGGCATCCGCCTCGACCACCGCCACGGAGACGCCGAATTCAGCGAAGCAGGCCCCCGAGACAAGCCCGACATAGCCGCCGCCGATAATCGCGATCCTCAACCCCCAAACCCTCCGCACCGGTTTGTCCTGCTCCCTGCTTCTGGCGTGGCCGGCAGGCCAGCACAAGCCCTGGCCGGCGGAAAACAAGAGATCTTCAAATTCCCTCCGGTTTCAGCCATGGTCCGCGCCAGATGAGCCTCACCACCCTTTCCGCCTTGTCACTCCCCCGTCATCTCGCCCTCATGGGCGGGCTGGCGATCTTTTCCGGCATGATCGTCCGGGTGATGATCTCCATCGGCGTGCCGGACCATCCGGATGCGCGCAAGGCGCACGCCCAGACCACGCCGAAATCCGGCGGGGTCGGCATCGTCTTCGCCTTTCTGCTGGGGGTGCTGCTGCTCTATCGCTACGGCCAGGTCTCGCGCCTGGCGGAGGGGTATTTCATCGGCGTCATCGCCGCGTCGGTGCTGATCGCCCTGGTCTCGATGGCCGACGATCTGTTGAACATGCCCTTCACAGTGAAGCTCGGCACCCAGCTGCTGGCCGCCATCGCCGCCGTGGCCTCGGGGCTGTATCTGCATGATCTGGCGCTGCCGGGATTCGGGCTGACCCCGCTTGGCTGGCTCGGCCTGCCGCTGACACTCGGGTTTCTGCTCTATGTCACCAACGCGATGAATTTCATCGACGGGCTGAACGGGCTGGCCGGCGGTGTCACCCTCATCGCCTGTTTGTTCCTGGCCGGCATCGCCGGGGCGCTGGGCGGGTTTTTCATCTATACCGCCTCCCTGCTGCTGGCCGGTGGGGTGCTGGGGTTTCTGCCCTTCAACTTTCCCAAGGGCCGGATTTTCATGGGCGATGTCGGCAGCCAGTTCTGCGGCTTCATGCTGGCTCTGTTCGGGGTGGCGGCGGCGCGGTTCGAACAGGTGCAGCTCTCTTTCCTGCTGGTGCCGCTGCTGCTCTCCGGCGTGCTCTATGATGTGACCTTCACCCTCATCCGCCGCACCCTGGCGCGCGAGAACATCGCCCGGGCGCATCATGGCCATCTTTATCAGGTGGTGCGCCGGGCCGGGATGGATGCGCGGCTGGTGGCGGTGATCCATTGGCTGTTCGCGCTGCTGGGCGGGGTGACGGCGATTGGCTTCGTCGCGGCGAATTCGGCCTCGAAACTCTGGATCGGGCTGCTGCCGCTGGTGGTACAGGTGGTCTGGACGTTTTACGTCGCCGGGCGGGCACGCCGGGCGGGGATCGGCAGCTGGTCTAGCTAAGAAAGTCGTGGGGGGATTTTTGTAAAAATCCCCCCACACCCCCTAAAAACTTTTTTAGACCTTATCCAAGGCCTGGGCGAGGTCCTCGACCAGATCCTGGGCATCCTCCAGCCCCACCGACAGCCGGATCGTGCCGTCAGTGATGCCGAGCTTCGCCCGCTCCTGCGCGCCGATCTTCATATGCGTTGTCGTCGCCGGATGCGTCGCCAGGGATTTGGTGTCACCAAGGTTATTAGAAATCGTGATAACCCGGAACGCGTTCATCATGCGGAACGCCTCCGCCTTGCCGCCTTGCAGCTCGAACGCCACCAGCGTGCCGCCGCCGCTCATCTGGCTCATCGCCAGCTCACGCTGCGCGAAGCTCGCCAGGGTCGGGTACAAAGCGCGCTTGATCTTCGGATGGCCATCCAGGAACTGCGCCACCTTTTCGGCAGTCTCGCTCTGCGCCTTCACCCGCAGCGCCATCGTCTCCAGACCCTTCAGGATCACCCAGGCATTGAAGGGCGAGAGCGACGGGCCGGTATTGCGGAAGAAGGGCTGGAACACCTCCTCGATCCATTTTTTCGAGCCGAGCACGGCGCCGCCCAGCACCCGCCCCTGCCCGTCCATATGTTTGGTGGCGGAATACACCACCACATCCGCCCCCAGCTCCAGCGGCTTCTGCAGCAGCGGGGTGGCGAAGACGTTATCCACCACCACGACCGCCCCGGCCGCATGCGCCAGCTTGGAGACGGCGCGCAGATCGACAATATCGAGCATCGGGTTGGAGGGGCTCTCCAGCAGCACCAAAGCGGTGGGCTGGCTCAGCGCCGCCGTCCAGCCTTCCATGTCGGCGCCATCCACGAACACGCCTTCAATCCCGAATTGCGGCAGCAGGGTGGAGATGATCCAGTGGCAGGAGCCGAACAGAGCGCGCGAGGCCACCACCCGGTCGCCGGTCTTCAAGCCGCACATCACCGCGCTATGCACCGCCGCCATGCCGGTGGCGGTGGCGCGGCACGCCTCCGCCCCCTCGATCTTGGCCAGGCAATCCTGCAGCATCGTCACCGTCGGGTTGGCGAAGCGCGAATACTGGAAATGCTCGACCTGGTTGGCGAACACCGCCTCGGCCAGGTCAGCGCTTTCATAGGTAAAGCCGGAGGTGAGGAACAAGGCCTCGCCATTCTCGTCCAGATTGGTGCGGATGCGCCCGGCATGGATCAGGTCCGTGGCAAGGCGGGTTTTCGGCGTGTCGGACATCTTCGGTGGCCCATCTTTCAAGCGCGGTGCGGACAAACTCTGTCCGGCCCGGGGCCAGGCGGGGCGCGCGCAACCCTCCGCCGGGCCTCTTTAGCGCTTATTTTGCTCCGTCCCGCCAGGGGACGCCTCGCCGCAATCCGGCCGGACAAATCACGAGGTGCCCCAACGCCTAGCCCTCCGGGGGAGCGCGGTCAATGCTCCAACATGGCTTGCGCAGCCAGACGGGCTCGACTATGTACGCCCTCACGGGCGGGTATGATGTAATGGTAGCCTGCTAGCTTCCCAAGCTCGATGCGCGGGTTCGATTCCCGCTACCCGCTCCAGTTTCCCGTCCGGCGATGCCCGCCGACGGTTGAAAAACCCCTGAAATTCCTGTATTTTTCCAACCGTCACTGATTGTCCGTGACGGCGATGCTGGATGCCAGGCCGAAGCATATCCGCTTGTCGCACCGCCATCGTCCCCCGCACCTCTCCGGCGCCTTGCCGCCACCCACGATAACGCCTGGACCCGCCGCCCATGAACCAGCCCGCCGCCATCCAAGCCACCATCCGCGAGACGATCAGCCGGATTTTGACGCGGGTGAACGCCCTCTCCGCCGGCGGCCCGGGCTGGACCCGCCCTTCCTACAGTGACCTGGAATCCAGCGCCCACGCCCTGATCGAGGAAGAGGTGCTACGCCTTGGGCTGGAGGTCTCGCGCGATGAAGCTGGCAATCTCTTCGCCCGGCTGCGGGGCAGCGACCCGGCCGCGACCCCGCTTTATGTCGGCTCGCATCTGGATACGGTGAGCCAGGGCGGCGCTTATGATGGCCAGGCGGGTGTCGCCGCCGCCATGGCGCTCGCCGCCTGCTTCCACGCCACCGGCACCCGCCCGAAGATGGATTTCGTCGTCACCGTCACCCGCGCGGAAGAGAGCGTCTGGTTTCCGGCCTCCTATATCGGCTCGCGCGGGCGTTGGGCCGCTGACCCGGCAGGATATGGAGGTGACGCGCGCCGATACCGGGCA
>NZ_JH976208.1:309087-312019 GCF_000306035.1 Acidocella sp. MX-AZ02 | reverse complement strand
GGGCTGGTCACCGCGATTCGCGGCGGGCTGCGCTACCGTAACGCGCGCATCGATGGCGTCTGGGCGCATTCCGGCGGCGCCCCGCGCGAAGGGCGCGCGGATGCGGTGATCGCCTTCGCCGATCTGGCGATGGCGATGGAGCAGGTCTGGGACGAGATGCTGGCGCAGGGCCATGACCTGACCGTGACCTTCGGCAGGGTGGACGCCGCCAGCCCGGTCCATGCCATGGCCAAGGTGGCCGGGACGTTGGAATTCTGTGTCGATCTGCGCTCCGAAAACAACGCCACGCTGGACGAGGCGGAGCGGCGGCTGCGCGCGGAAATCGCCCGCATCGAAATCGCCCGGCCCGGCATAGGTTTCCAGCTCGGCGCGCAAAGCCGCAGCCAGCCGGCGCAGCTTTCCGAGGCGATGGTGGCGCTGGCGGCTTCCGGCGCGGCGCGGCTGGGCCATGCCCCCCGGCGCATGCGCGCCGGCGGCGGCCATGATGCCGCGGCGTTCGCGATGGCCGGCTGGGAGAGCACGATGATTTTCATCCGCAACTGGAATGGCAGCCATAATCCGGATGAAGCCATGGACGAGGCGGATCTGGCCCTGGCGGTGGAAGCGCTCTGGGCGGCGCTGACCCCGTAAGAGGCGATTTGGGAAATTCCCAAAAGTTTTACGGCTATCTCAGATAACTTTCAGGCATATACGGTCAACGCCTTGAAGGATCAGCATTATTTCGATCATTGCAGGGTTTCGCCTTTTGCCCGTGGCGTCAAGGGCGCGCGGCTTCGCCGCGCGTCGCCGAAGGCGAGTAAACCCCTTGACGCCACGGGCAAAAGGCGAAGAGACTCGGGATCGACATAATGGCCAGATGAATGAAGATCTGGGACAGCCCCAAAATTTTGTGGTTTTGCATGACGTTTTTGAAAACGAACACCATTCGAAACAGTAAATTACGAAGCTGTAAGGCATCACTTTTCGAAATTTTTTATTAATTCCTTCTGCGCATCATCCTTGTCACTTCAAACTTCGCCAAGGATGGAAACCGTTCATGGACCTCCAGACTTCCACGCCCTGGGAGCAGCGGCACGCCCCGCCGCATCCGGTGGAAACCGGCTCCTACCTATCCCGCCGCACCCTGCTGCGCATTCCCGGGCAGCCCTTCCGGCATCCGTGCCGCATCACCGATTGTTCGGTAGCCGGCTACCGCGCCGTCATCCTCTCACCGCGTCCGGATGCCGGGCGGCATTTCTCCACCGGCCAGGAGGTGGAACTGGAACATGCCGATGGCTGGCGCCGCATGGTCGGCGTGCGCTGGGTGAACGGCAATGTGCTTGGCCTGGAAATCCTCAACCCGGTCACCCGAATCATCATCCCCCGCGAAAATGGCGAGCCCGAGCCGCATGATTGCGATCTGCTGGGCGTTCATGGGGAGCTGTTCCGCGTCACCATTCCCGATGAGCCGAGCCTGTGCGACCAGTTCAGCCTGGAGCTGCCGAATGGCGAGACCTTGCAGGTGCGGGTGCGCTGGGCCATGCAGGGCGAAATCTGCTTGCAACCGGTTCGGCCAAACTGGCGGCTGTGAGGCTGCCGGCGCCAGCGCATCGATACACTGCGCCGCAACCGCGGCCACCGGGCCTGGCCGAAATGAGGCGATGAAATCTTATCCGCGCCAGGGCTCTTCCGGCCAGTCATGCTTGGGATAGCGCCCGCGCATATCGCGCCTGGCATCCGCCCAGCCGCCGCGCCAGAAGCCGGCGAGGTCGGCGGTGATGGCGATCGGCCGTTGCGCCGGGGAGAGCAACGCCAGTTGCAGCGGAATTTTGCCCCCGGCCAGTTGCGGCGTCGCGTCCGTGCCGTAAAACACATGCGCCCGGGCGGAGGCGACGGGCAGCGGGCCGGAATAATCGATCCGCACCCTTCCATGTTTGAGGTTGAGTTCGGCGGGCAGTTCCTTGTCCAGGCGGGTGGCCTGTTCATGGCTCATCAGACCGCGCAGCAGGCTATAAAGGTCCAGACCCTTTGCCTCCTTCAGCGTCGTCATCCCGGCGAGATAGGGGGCCAGCCAGTCCTGCACGGTGGCGGCGAGGGTAGCGCGGGAGAGGTCCGGATAGCTGTCATCCACCCCGCGCATCACCGCGACGCGGGCGCAGAGATTTTCCGCCGCGTCGGTCCAGTCCAGCTGCTCCAGCCGGGTGGAGAGCGCCTGCGCCAGGGCGGCCTGGATTTCCTCGGGGTTGGGTGCTGCCGCGCGGTCGCGCAACACCAGATTGCCCAGCCGCACCCGCTCGCGCACCGAGACATTATTGCTCACCGGATCGAACCCGGTCTCGCGCGTGGTCTTGCAGCGGGCGCGCAGGAAATCCGGCAGATCATCCGCATCCAAAGCCGCGCCCAGGCGGATTTTCGCGCCCTTGCCATCCAGCGACGCCACCGCCAGCAGCCGGTTGCGGGCCAGCGGGTCGGCGGCCGGAAGATTGCCGGCGCCGCCCCCGGAGAGCCGGTAAGAGCCATCCGCCCCGCGCGCCTGGGCGATGCGGTCCGGAAACCCGGCGGCGACCACCGGCCCCGGCGCGCCAAAGCCGGGCAGGCTCCCCAGCCCCAGCCGGTTGCGATAGATCTTCGCCGCCTGGCGCACGCGCGAAAGGATGGCGCGGTCGCCCTCGCCGCGCCCGGCCAGTACGTCCAGGCGCAATTGCAGATCCGCGCTGGCGGTCTGGGCGAGGAAATCGCGCTCTTCCAGGATCGCGGCGATGTCGGCGGCCAAAGCGCGGGTGGGTTTGTCCGGGGCGGCCAGCATCATCGCGGCCAGGCGCGGTTCGGCGCGCAGCCGGGCCATCTCCCGGCCCAACGCCGTGATCCTGCCCGCCTCATCCAGCGCCCCCAGCTGCGCCAGCAGCGCCTGGGCGGCTTTCAGCGCGCCGTCGGGCGGGGCGTCCGGGAAGGG
>NZ_JH976208.1:306584-308987 GCF_000306035.1 Acidocella sp. MX-AZ02 | reverse complement strand
GGCGGCCCGCGAGATGCGCTGGGTGGTCAGGCGGGTCAGGCCGGAATTCGTGTCCAGCACCGGCGCGCGGCGATAGCCACCATCGATGACGATGCGCACGCCGGGCACGGTGAGCGAGGTCTCGGCAATGGAGGTGGAGAGCACCACGCGGCGCTCCTCATGCTGGCGCAGCGCCTTGTCCTGCGCCTCGCGCGAGAGATCCCCATGCAGCGGCAGCACCAGGGCCGGGCAGCGTTCCAGCGCCTGCGCGGTGCGGCGGATCTCGGCCATGCCGGGCAGGAAGACGAGAATATCGCCGGGATGCGCCACCAGCGCCTCGCGCACCGCCTTCGCCGCCGCCTCCGGCAGATCGCGCGGGGACATGATGTCCCGCTTGGCGTGGATCACCTCAACCGGGAACATCTTGCCCTCGCTGCTGATCACAGGCGCCGCCAGCAGGGCGGAGAGTTTTTCGGCCTCGGCGGTGGCGGACATCGCCAATATGCGCAGCTCCGGGCGCAGGCCGCGCTGCAAATCGCGCACCAGCGCCAGCGCCAGATCCGCCTCCAGGCTGCGCTCATGCACCTCGTCGAAAATCACCAGCCCGATGCCCTCCAGCCCCGGGTCGGAGAGCAGGCGGGAGGTGAGCAGTCCTTCGGTGATCACCTCGATGCGGGTATTGGGGCCGACGGCACTCTCCAGCCGGGTGCGGAAGCCCACCGTCTCGCCCGCGACCTCGCCCAGCAGCTCGGCCATGCGCATCGCCGCGGCGCGGGCAGCGAGGCGGCGCGGTTCCAGCAGCAGGATTTTGCCGCCCATGCCCGCTTCCAAAGCCGCCAGCGGCACAGTGGTGGTTTTGCCCGCCCCCGGCGGGGCGACCAGCACGGCATTGCCGCCCGGCTGGCCCAGCGCTTGCAGCAGGGCGGGCAGGGCTTCGGCGACGGGCAGATCGGTCATCATCGCGCCCGGATAGCAGAGAGCGCGCGCCCATGCGATATTCCCGGCCATGCGCTGCCTCGCCCTGCTCGTCTTGCTGTTCCTGCCGCATTTCGCCCAAGCGGCGGCCAGCGCGCCTTATGTAACGCCGCGCGATCAGGTGCGGCTGGTCTCGGAAACCAACAGCGCCACGGATGGCAAATTGCAGCTGGCGCTGCAGTTCAAGCTCGCACCCGGCTGGCATATCTATTGGAAAAACCCCGGCGATGCCGGCTTTCCCCCCGCCGTCAGCGCCGCCGCGCCGGTGACGCTGGGCGCCCTCGATGACCCGCCGCCCGATTATTTCCTGCAGGACGGGATCGCCGCCTATGTGCTCTCGGGCGAGGCGCTGCTACCCTTCACCGCCAGCGGGATCAGCGGCGACAGCCTCAGCGTGAATGCACGCTGGCTGGTCTGCGCGGATGTCTGCGTGCCCGAACATGCCAGCTTCACCCTGCCCCTGACGGGCGGGGCGTCCGCCGAGGCCGGGCTGTTCCCCGCCGCCCCCAGCATCGTCCCCTCCCCCTATAAAGCGACGCTGACGCCGGATGGCACGCTGCGGCTGGACGGGGTGGGGGCGCAGCAGGTGAAAGCCGCGCATTTCTTCCCCGACTCGGCCAGCGCCCTGGTGAACAGCGCGCCGCAAACCTTGGGCTTCGGTGCGCATGATCTGACGCTGCACCTGAAACTGGCCGGCCCTGCCACGGCAGAGTTGACCGGAGTTCTGGAACTCACCGATCCGAGCGGGCGGATGCAGGCGCTCGCCATCGCCACCAGCCCGGCCCCACCCGCCGCGCACGCCCCCTGGTGGCTGCTGGCCCTGGCCGGCGGGCTGATTCTGAACCTGATGCCCTGCGTGTTCCCGATTCTGGCGATGAAGGCCGCCGCCTTCGCCCGCATGGGCGGCGCCGCCCATGCGCATATTCGGCGCGAGGCACTGGGCTATACGCTGGGCGTGCTGGGCTCGATGGCCGTGCTGGGCGGCGTGTTGCTGGGGTTGCGCGCCGCCGGGGTGGCGGCGTTCTGGGGGTTTCAGTTCCAGTCGCCAATTTTCGTCGCTCTGGCCGCCTGGGTGATCCTGGCGGCGGGGCTGAGCATGGCCGGGCTGTTCCATCTCTCGATGCCGGGCTTCATCGGCCGGCTGCCGGCGCAGCATAGCGTGCTCACCGGGCTGCTGGCGGTGCTGGTGGCCACACCCTGCACCGCGCCCTTCATGGGCGCGGCCATCGCCGCCGCTTTGGCGATGCCGGCACTGCCCGCCATGGGGCTGTTCCTGGCGCTGGGGCTGGGGCTGGCGCTGCCGATTTTGATCCTCGCCTTCATCCCGGCCCTGGCCGCTGCCCTGCCCCGCCCCGGGCGCTGGATGGCATGGGTGCAGAAGCTCCTCTCCCTCCCGATGTTCGCCACCTGCCTCTGGCTGGGCTGGGTGCTGTTCCGGCAATCCGGCCC
>NZ_JH976208.1:299016-306484 GCF_000306035.1 Acidocella sp. MX-AZ02 | reverse complement strand
GCCAGCCTCACCTTGCCCGGCGCGCAGCCTTACAGCGCCGCGCTGCTGGCGCAGCTGCGGGCGCAGCACCGGCCGGTCTTCATCGACCTCACCGCCGCCTGGTGCATCACCTGCCAGGTGAATGAGCGCACCACGCTGGAAGCCGCGCCAGTGCGGGATCTGTTCAAGGACAAGCATGTCGCGCTGCTGGTGGGGGACTGGACCAACCGCGACCCGGCCATCACCGCCTTGCTGACGGCCAGCCACCGCGCCGGCGTGCCGCTCTATCTCTATTATCCGCCGGGCGGCGCGGCGGCGATTTTGCCGCAAATCCTCACCCCCGGCATCGTGAAAGCGGCGCTGCAAGGTTAAAAAACCTTTACGGCCATTGCGCCTGAGCCCAATCCGCGCAAAATTCGGTTACGATAAAATGACAGGCGTCAAGGACTTGAGGATGCAGGATGTCTCCGGCGCGGCGCTGTCCGGCCCACGCGCGAAACTGGATGCTGACAGCATCAAAGCCACCTATTCACGCTACGCGAAATCCTATGACAGCTGGTTCGGGCTGGTCTCGGGCCACGCGCGCCGCGCGGCGGTGGCAGCGGTGAACGCGGCCCCCGGCGCCAAGGTGCTGGAGGTGGGGGTGGGCACCGGGCTGGCGCTGCCGCTCTACAGCCCGGCCAAGCGCATCACCGGCATTGATTTGTCGGACGACATGCTGAACATCGCCCGCGACCGCGTGGCCGAGATGGGGCTGCGCCATGTCGAGGCGCTGGAAGAGATGGACGCGCAGGCGACCAGCTTCGAGGATGGCAGCTTCGATGTCGCGGTGGCGATGTTCGTCGCCTCCGTGGTGCCGGACCCGCGGGCTTTGGTGGCGGAGCTGCGCCGGGTGGTGAAGCCGGGCGGGCGGATTTTGTTCGTCAACCATTTCGCCCGCGAGTCGGGGCCGATCTGGTGGATCGAGCGCGCCATGGCCCCGGCCTCGAAGCCGCTGGGCTGGCACCCGGATTTCCGGCTGGACCATATGTTCAAGGCCGCCGACCTCGCCCAGGCGCGGATCACGGATATGCGGCCGATCGGGCTGTTCCGGCTGGTGGAGCTGGTGCGCTAACCGCCATGCGCGGCATCATCCTGGTGGCTGGCCTGCTGCTGACCGGCCCGGCTTTGGCGCAGAACTGCGCCGACACGCAGACACAGACGGATCTGAATATCTGCTCCTATCAGGCGTTCCAGACCGCGGATGCGGCGCTGAATGCCAGCTACCGCACGCTGATGGCGAAACTCTCCCCGGCCGGCCAGACCGGCCTGCGCGAGGCCGAGCGCGACTGGGTTGCTTACCGCGACGCGCAATGCGGCTTCGAAACGATGGGCACGCAAGGCGGGAGCATCCACCCGCTGGTGCTCAATCAGTGCGAAACGGCGTTGACCCAGGCCCAGACCAGGCGGCTGGAAGCGCAGCTGCACTGCCAGGAGGGCGATGTCAGCTGCGGCGGCCAATAAAGCTAATGCAGCGTCAGCAGCTGGGCGTTGCGCCAGCCGGCGGGCTTGATCAGCTCCGCCTGGCCGACGCGAACCGAATGCAGCTTGCCATCCAGGTTGGCGGCCCAGAAATCCAGGAATTTATGCAAGGCGGGGAATTTCGGCGCGAGATCAAGCTCCTGCCAGATATAGCTCTGCAACAGGCCCGGATGGTCCGGCAGATGATAGAGGATCTCAGCGGTGGTCAGGCGGTAGTCGCGCATCTGCAAGGCAAGGGACATGCTTGGCACTCTCTCTTGAAGTCAGTGTTGGCAATCCCCGGGGTTTCACCAGACTGCCACACACAGCCCCCTGCTGCGCAACTATAATCTTCAACGAAACCAGCAACTTAGCACTCAAAACCGGGAAGTGCTGCCGTTCTTGACTTACACTGCCGGCACAGGCTACATCTCTGGCACTCCTTCCAATGGAGTGCTAACAGCCGCGGTGCCGCACGATTGGGCCGGACAGGCTGGGAAGCTTTTAAGACATAATGTTTAGGAGCGATCATATGGCGAATTTCCGCCCCCTGCACGACCGCGTCGTCGTTCGTCGCATCACCCCCGAGGAAAAGACCGCGGGCGGCATCATCATCCCCGACACCGCCAAGGAAAAGCCGCAGGAAGGTGAAGTTGTCGCTGCCGGTTCCGGTGTGCGCAACGAGGCCGGCGTGCTGGTCGCGCTGGACGTCAAGGCGGGTGACCGCGTGCTGTTCGGCAAATGGTCCGGCACCGAGGTCAAGCTGAACGGCGAAGACCTGCTGATCATGAAAGAATCCGATATTCTCGGGATCGTCGCGGCCTGATTTTGAATGGTGGCCTTGAGGCCGCCGTCATCAGACGCTCAATTCAATTCAAGGAGCTAAACACATGGCTGCTAAAGATGTCCGTTTTGGTTCCGACGCGCGCGACCGCATGCTGCGCGGCGTCGATACCCTCGCCAACGCCGTCAAGGTGACGCTGGGCCCGAAGGGCCGTAACGTCGTCATCGAGAAATCCTTCGGCGCCCCGCGCATTACCAAGGACGGCGTGTCCGTCGCCAAGGAAATCGAGCTGTCCGATAAGTTCGAGAATCTGGGCGCGCAGCTGATCCGCGAAGTCGCCTCCAAGACCAACGACCTGGCCGGCGACGGCACCACCACCGCGACCGTGCTGGCTCAGGCCATCGTGCGCGAGGGTGTCAAGGCCGTGGCTGCTGGCCTGAACCCGATGGATCTGCGCCGCGGCATCGACAAGGCGGTTACCGCCGTCGTGGAAGAGCTGAAGGCCCGCACCAAGAAGATCACCAACCCGTCCGAGACCGCGCAGGTTGGCACCATCTCCGCCAATGGCGAGACCGAGATCGGCGAGATGATCTCCAAGGCGATGCAGAAGGTCGGCAATGAGGGCGTGATCACGGTTGAGGAAGCCAAGGGCATCCAGACCGAGCTCGATGTCGTCGAGGGCATGCAGTTCGACCGCGGCTATGTCTCCCCGTACTTCATCACCAACCCGGAGAAGATGGTTGCGGACCTCGAGAGCCCGTACATCCTGATCTTCGAGAAGAAGCTCTCCCAGCTGCAGCCGATGCTGCCGCTGCTGGAAGCCGTGGTGCAGACCGGCAAGCCGCTGCTGATCATCGCCGAGGATGTCGAGGGCGAAGCCCTGGCCACCCTGGTCGTGAACAAGCTGCGTGGCGGCCTGAAGATCGCCGCCGTGAAGGCGCCGGGCTTCGGTGACCGCCGCAAGGCCATGCTGGAAGACATCGCCATCCTGACCGGTGGCCAGGTGATCTCCGAGGATTTGGGCATCAAGCTCGAGACCGTGACCCTGAACATGCTGGGCCGCGCCAAGAAGGTCCTCATCGAGAAGGAAAACACCACGATCGTCGAGGGTGTGGGCGCCAAGGAGGACATCACCGGCCGCGTCAACCAGATCCGCGCGCAGATCGAGGAGACCACCTCGGACTACGACCGTGAGAAGCTGCAGGAGCGTCTGGCGAAGCTGGCCGGCGGCGTTGCCGTCATCCGCGTCGGCGGTTCGTCCGAGGTTGAGGTGAAGGAGCGCAAGGACCGCGTCGACGACGCGCTGCATGCGACCCGCGCCGCCGTTGAAGAAGGCATCGTGCCGGGCGGCGGCGTCGCACTGGCCCGCGCCTCCAAGGTGCTGGACGGGCTGAAGGCCGAGAATAACGACCAGCAGACCGGCATCGAGATCATCCGCCGCGCCATCCAGGTGCCGCTGCGCCAGATCGCCGAGAACGCTGGTGAAGACGGTGCGGTCATCGCCGGCAAGGTGCTCGATAATAACGAGTACGTGTATGGCTACGACGCCCAGTCCGGCGAATTCAAGGACATGGTCGCCGCCGGCATCATCGACCCGACCAAGGTTGTGCGCACCGCCCTGCAGGACGCCGCCTCCGTGGCCGCTCTGATCATCACCACCGAAGCCGGTGTTGTTGAGCGCCCCGAGAAGAAGGCCCCGATGGGCGCCCCCGACATGGGCGGCATGGGCGGCATGGGCGGCATGGATTTCTAATCCAGCCCTCCAGGTTGAAACAGGAAACCCCGGCAGCGATGCCGGGGTTTTTTGTTGGGCGCGGCGCTGTTAGACAAGACACATCGAGCGAGGAGATGAGCGTGGCGGCGTGGCGTGGCGCATCGTTGAGAGCAGGGTTGGTGCTGACATGCCTGCTGGGGCCGTTGCAGGCGCGGGCGGCGTCTTGCGGGATATATGGCGCGGTTTATGAGCCCAGGCCGCAACCCGCCCTGCACGATCCGGACCAGCCAGCCTTCTATCGGCTGACCATCCGACACCAGACGGCGGCTGCGGCGGGGGCGCGTTGGGTGTTCCAGCTCTACACCCCCAACGGCAAAACCTTGCAGACCGAACTCGCCATGGACGAGACCTGCCCGAACGGCAAAGGGCTGTGCCAACTTGGGATTTCGGGGGATGCGGGGACATCCTCCGCCATCGTGACGTTACATCGCGATTTCAGCCCCGCCAACATGCAAGAGAACGCCCCCTACGCCATCATCCTACCCGGCTTCGCCGCTGCAAATTGGGTGTTTGCTAAATCCGATCCTGCGATGATGGCGATGCGATTTTTCGATAAATCCGACGCCTATCCGGATTTGAGCCAGGCGGTGACGTGGGTGCGGGTCGCGTGCGGAGGGTAGCCGCCCTGGGCTTCAGCTTCACGCCGACGCCATGAAGCTGATTATAGCCGACGCCGCCAATCCGTGAGTCAGCCTTCGCGGACGCCAGCAAGACAAACATCACCTTAGCGGCGCTTATGGGACGCGGGGAAAAAGCCTGCCGGCAAGGTGTAAAAGTCATTCCCATCGAGGCTTTGGTAGAGGGAGGATTTGCCGCCAGGACCTGACGCACCTGCCGTGCGCCAGAAATATAGCCCTGTCGGACATGGATCGGTAGGCGCTGGTTGGGTGGCCGCGGTGATTGCCGCCTTCACAAACGCAAGATAACGCGCCTGCCGTGGGTCCGATAAATCGGCCGCAATGCTCAACTTCGCATCAATATTAGCCTGTATGGACGCAGGTAAAGTCGGGTAGGTGTTAAACCCGGCAAACTGTACCCCAAAGCCCGCCGCTTTGATGATCTGCGTCAGCGTGGTCGCACCCGGCGCCCCAAACATCCCCGGGTGGCGCAAGCGATTTTCCAGAACGCACCGCATCAAACCCATCGCCTTGAGCGTTAATGTCGCCTCTTTGTGCGGGCCAGCCGCCTCATTGAGGAACAGATTTGCCATTGCGCCGGCGTCGGTCGTCGAAATCGGCATCGTAAAAAGCGATGTAACAGGTGATCCCATCGAGCTTTTTCTTGTTTCGATCGCCGGTTCATCTCACGGCCAAAGCTGATGAACAAGAGAGACGACAGAGCGTCACAATTTGAGTTTTTCACTGTTTTCTTTATTGTCTTGGTATTTCACCAGCCAGAAAGCCCCTCCGCGTGGATAAACCGACCCTTCCCGAGCGCCTCGATACTTTAGGAGCGGGCCTGCGCTTCGCCGGCAAGGCGATTTTCACGCGCTATACGCCGCTCCTGGCGCAGATGGTGGTGACGCGGCGCTGCAACCTGGCCTGCGGCTATTGCAATGAATATGACGATTTTTCGGCCCCCGTGCCGCTGGCGACCTTGATCGCGCAGGTGGACCACCTGGCGGATCTGGGCTGCGCCTCGCTCACCGTCACCGGCGGCGAGACGCTGCTGCACCCGGATCTGGACAAGGTGATCCGCCATGCCCGCGACAAGGGCATGATCGTGACCATGATCACCAACGGCTTCAAGCTCTCCAAAAGCTGGATCGAGCGGCTGAACGCGGCGAAGCTGCAGGGCATGCAGATCAGCATCGATAATCTGATCGCCGACGATATTTCGATGAAGAGCCTCTCGTCGGTGGAAGGGCGGCTGAAGCTGCTGCAGGAGCATGCGAAGTTCAATGTGAATGTGAACTCGGTGCTGGGTGTCACCGGTGAGCGCACGCAGGATGTGATCACCATCGCCGAGACCGCGGCGAAATACGGGTTCCAGCATTCGGTGGGCGTGCTGCACGACCATTCCGGGGCGCTGAAGGCGCTCTCGGACGCGCAGATGGCGGCGTACCGGAGGGTGACGGAGATTTCGCCCTCGATGGTGCACACGCTGAACTACAAGCTGTTCCAGAAGAACCTGATGCAGGGCAAGCCGAATGATTGGAAATGCCGGGCGGGGGCGCGCTATCTCTACATCACCGAGGATGGGCGGGTGCATTATTGCTCGCAGCAGCGCGGCTATCCGGCGAAACCGCTGCTGGAATACACGCGCGAGGACATTAAGCGCGAATACCATACCAAGAAGGATTGCGCGCCGACCTGCACGCTGAGCTGCGTGCACCAGATGAGCCTGTTCGACGGCTTCCGGGGCAAACAGCGCGAGGCGGATCTGAAGCCCGCTTTGGTCTGATGTATTCCGAACAGGATCTCGACGAAGCGGTTCAACACGGGGCGATCACCGCGCAAAATGCGGCGGCGCTGCGCGAGTTCGTCGCGGCGCGGCGGCAATTGCCGGCGGTGGATGAGGAATATGTCCGGCTGTTGAGCGGCTTCAACGATATTTTCGTCTCCATCGCCATCGCGCTGGTCGGCATCGCCACCTTCGTGCTGGCCGGGGATGCCTGGTCACGCGGGCTGGCGATGGCGGCGGAAGCCTGGGTGATGGCGGAGTATTTCACCCGCCGCCGGCGCATGGCGCTGCCGAGTATTTTGCTCCTGCTGATGTATGCGCAGGGTGTCGCGCTGCTGCTGATGCATGTGATTGGGGTTTATGTGGCCGATCATTTGCTGGCGTTTCTGCCTTATGGGCGGGTGGGAACCAAGAGCGGGCTATACCTCACCACCGGCTTTACCGCCGGGTTCGAGGCGCTGGCGATTTACGCGCATTGGTGGCGGTTCAAGGTGCCGATCACGGTGGCGGCCGGGTGCGGGGCCTTGGTTGGGCTGGTGGTGTTTCTGGCGCTGGGCTTCGCGCCGGGGCTGCTGCCTTATTGGCCCTGGCTGATGATCGCGGGCGGGCTGGCGGTGTTCGCGGTGGCGCTGTGGTGGGACATGTCGGACCGCGCCAGGATCACCCGCCGGGCGGATGTGGCGTTCTGGCTGCATCTGCTGGCCGCCCCCATGCTGGTGCATCCGGCGTTTTATCTGCTGGGGCTGTTGCAGGGCGGCGGCGATGCGGCGATGGCGGTGGCGCTGTACGCGGTGCTGGCAATGGTGGCGCTGCTGGTGGACCGGCGGGCCTTGCTGGTCTCGGCCCTTGGCTATGTGATTTATGCGCTGGCGCATGTGCTGCGCCAGTCCGGCAGCGAGGCGCAGAGCCTGGCGGTGACAGCGCTGATCGCCGGCTGCGCGCTGCTGTTATTGTCCGCCTTCTGGCACCGCGTAAGGGTCGCGCTGCTGCGCCTGCTCCCCGTTTCGCTAACCGCGAAACTCCCCGCG
>NZ_JH976208.1:283364-298916 GCF_000306035.1 Acidocella sp. MX-AZ02 | reverse complement strand
ACTTTCAGAACCCGCCTTCGAAGGCCAATTCCGTCACCGGCTTGCGCGGGCTCGGCGCCTCGCGGGCCTGCAAAGCTTCCGGCAGCTGGTCCTTCGGCCCCTGCTTGCCGATCACCAGCCCCATCTCGACCTTGTAGCCGGCCGGGACTTTCAGCTCGGTATAGATCTTCTCCAGCTCGATGCCGACCATGCCGTGCGCGAACCAGCCCATGGCGGTGGCCTGCAGCGCCAGGCAGGCCCAGGCGGCGCCGGCGTCGAAGGAATGGCTGTAGGACGGCACCGGCGTTTCCTTGCCCGGCACCATCATGGTCTCGGAGGAGACGATGAAGACGATGGCCGAGCCGGTCTTTGCCCAGCTCTGGTTGAACGGGTTCAGCAGGCCCAGGAACTTGTCCCAATGCGCATTGTCGCGGCGGGCATAGAGGAAGCGCCAGGGCTGGGAATTATAGGAGGACGGGGCCCAGCGCGCGGCCTCGAACATGGTGCGCAGATCATGTTCGGAAATACCCTCGCCATTGAAGGCGCGCGGCGACCAGCGCTCAAGGAAAACCGGCTCGATCGGGTGGTCGGCGGTACGGGAATTGGCGGTCAGGCTCATGCATCGCTCCTATAAGTACGAGGCTGTTTGAAAAGCCACTCTGGCGGCCGCCAAGCGGCGGTTTGCTGCGCGCCGGTGCTCACGTACCTTAAGTACGCTCCGCTCCGGTGCTCGCAAATCACCACGTGGCGACTCACCATAGCGACTTTTGAAACAGCCTCTAAGACGCGGGGCGAGCTTAGCCGAACCTCAGATGAGAGGCAAAAACGCTGCCTTATTGCAGGTTGCGGTTGGGGGCTTCGGCGGCGACCGGGCGGGCCACTGGGGCTTCCGCGACCTCGTTGCGGCCATTGCTGGTGGAGGCGATCACCGTGCCGGTATCGGCATGGTTATAGATGAAGCCGTAGGTCGGGTAGGTGGAGCCCATGGTGCGGGTATCGCCCAGCTCAACCTGCACCGCCGACCAGTTATTGTCCGGGGAAACGTCCTGGACGGTGACGTCATTGGTGATCGAGCCCGGGACCCAGTTCGCCTGCGTCACCAGGATGGTGCGCGGGTCGAGCACGGCGGTGACGACGGCGACATGGCCGAGCGGCATGCGGCCGATGGAGCGGAAATTCAGCACGGCGCCGACCTTCGGGGTGTCGCCGCGCTCATAACGGCCGGCGGCTTCGGCCCACCAGAGGAAGGCATCGCCGGAGAGCTGGATATGCGAAACCTCGCGCGCATAAGGCACGCACTGAATATAGGAATGGCGATATTCGGCGGCGATTCGGGCGCGGTGCGAGAGATGCCGGCTGGCGACATAATGCAGCTCATGCACGCTGCGGCGGCTGGCTTCGTGGGTGTGGCTGATCTCGTGGCGGCTCTGCGCCACATGGCGGATCACGTGGTGGGTTTCGCGCGCGGCCACATGGGTGTTGATGTGATGGGTCTCATGCGCGACGCGGCTGCTGGTATGGTGCACCGTGCTGTGGGCGATATGGGAGACGTGGGAGACGCTGTGATGGGTGGAAGCCTTGGCGGCGGCGGGGCAGAGGGCGGTTATCGCGGCCACGGAAACACCCGCAGCCCAGGCGGCAACGCCCTTTGTCATCATCCTGTTCGCCTTGTTCCCAGCCATTTCGTGTCCACCCGATCCGTACGAGACGCAAACAAACTATGACGATTTGCTACGGGTGGATTGCAGGAGGCGCAACCCATGACTGCGACAAAATTACAACAGATACATAAATTCGATGATCTGAGTGTCATCTGGCTGTTATGTTTAAGACAATTTTCCTAAACGCCGAAAACGCAATCTTTCCAGGCCAGAACCGGGTTTTTTAAGCGAGTCTTAACAAAAAAGGGAGCGTGGAACGCTCCCCAAATCGTTCATTCTAAAAAAGAATGAACGGCCGGTAAAAATCAGCGGCAGGCCGTGACCATGATCTCCACCAGCCAGGCCGGATCGGCCAGCTTGGCCTCGACGCAGGCGCGCACCGGGGCTTGGCCTTCCGGCAGCCATGCGGTCCAGACTTCATTAAGCGCGGCGCGATCTGAAATATCCTTTAGCCAGATATGCGCCTGGAGCAGGCGGGTATTGTCGGTGCCATGCGCTTCCAGCAGGGCATCGATCTGGTCCAGCACGTCCTTGGTCTGGGCCTTGATGTCGCCGCTATTATCCAGCGGGCCGACGCCCATGGTGTAGACGAATCCGTGATATTCGACGGCCTTGGCGAGAACCGGGCCGGCCTCGGTGCGGATGATACGGCTCATGAAAAACTCCGTTAGTTGACGATATGCGGGGTGACGACCGGCACGTTGTTCACGCTGGGGCCGCCATTCTGGTTGCCGAACTGCACGCAACGCTGAATCTGCTGATAGCGGTCATTCATCGCCCCCATCTGCTCGGACTGGAACAGCTGGGTCGGCGCGCCGAAACGCTGGCCATCCTGCAAGGTGCGGGCCTGCAGGTTGACCGTGCTGTTCTGATAGGCCTGGTTGGCGCTGGCGGTGCAGGCGGCCCGGTTGGCGGCGTCGGCCTGGCTTTGCGGCGGGCTGGCGCAGCCGGCCAGAAGCAGAGCGGCCGCCAGCGCGGCAAGATGCGGTTTCATGCGATAAGGCTTCCGTTGGTCTGCGCCAGCCATATCGGCTTTGCCGGAAAACTCAACCGGCCAGGTCCAGCAAAATCTTGCCGATATGGGTGCTGGCCTCCATCAGCGCGTGCGCCTGCGCCACCTGCGCCAGGGGAAACACCTTGTCGATCACCGGGGAGACCTTGCCCTTGGCCAGCAGCGGCCAGACATGATGCTTCAGCGACGCGGCGATATGCGCCTTCTCCTCGGCGCTGCGCGGGCGCATGGTGGAGCCGGTGATGGTCAGGCGCTTGGTCATCACCGGCAGCAGATCGATCTCGGCCTTGGCGCCCTGCATGAAGGCCACCTGCACCAGCCGCCCGCGCGGGGCGAGGGATTTGATGTTGCGCTGGGTATAAGGCGCGCCGACCATATCCAGCACCACATCCACCCCGCGCTGATCCGTGGCCTGGGCGATGACCTCCTGGAAATCCTGGGTCTTGTAATTGATCGCGGTGGCGCCGTAGCGCTCGATCACCGCGCATTTCTCGTCCGAACCGGCGGTGGCGAAGACGCGCGACCCCTGGGCGCGGGCCAGCTGCAAGGCGGTGAGGCCGATGCCGGAGGTGCCGCCATGCACCAGCAGGCTCTCCTGCGGGGCGAGCTGCGCCATGTCGAACAGATTGGCCCAGACGGTGAAAAAATTCTCCGGAATCGCGGCGGCCCTGAAGGCGTCATACCCGTCCGGCCAGGGCAGGCACTGGCCCGCCGGCACCGCGACATATTCCGCGTAGCCGCCGCCATTGCACAGCGCCGTCACCTTATGGCCGGGATAAAACCCGCTCGCCATCTCGCCCAGCGCCACCACCTCGCCGGCCACTTCCAGCCCCAGAATCGGGCTGGCACCGGGCGGGGGCGGGTAGAGCCCCTTGCGCTGCTGCACATCCGGCCGGTTCACCCCGGCCGCCTGCACGCGGATCACCACCTCATCCGGCCCCGGCACAGGCACCGGGCCATGAGCGATCACCATCGCCTCCGGACCGCCGGGGGTGGGAAGATCGACAAAGCGCATCGTCTCGGGAAGCATCATGGCGCCATATCGACGCCTTCGCCCGGCTTGCGTCAAGCCATCGCCGGTGCAAGGTAGGCGGCGCATGAGCCCCCTTCCCCGCCGCGCCCTGCTGGGCACTGGTCTGGCCCTGGCCCTGCCCGCTTTGGGCCGCGCCGCCAGCACTGCCCAGAAGCCGCCCGCCCCCACCCCGCCGAAAGCGCGCTTCGGCGCCGCCCTGCCCTTGACCGGCGCCGAGGCGCTGCAGGGAGATGAGGCGTTGCGCGGGATTTTGCTGGCCATCGCGGATGTGAACGCGGCCGGCGGGGTGGCCGGCCAGCCTGTCGCCTTCACCAGCGCGGATATGTCCACCCAGGCCAGCGCCGCCACCGCGGTGAACGGGCTGCTCACCCAATCCCACGCCAATCTGCTGCTGGGCAGCGGCAGCTCCGCCCTCTCCTACCCGGCGACGGCGGCGGCGGAGCTGGCGCAGACGCCGTTCATCGAGCTGACCGCCCCGGCGGATGGCATCATGACCCGCGGCTTCAAATTCCTGCTACGCACCGCGCCCACCACCAGCATGATCGGCGGGTTGGCGGCGGCGACGGTGCAGGCGCGCTTCGCCAAGCGCAAGCTCGGGCTGCTGTTCAATACCGGCGCCACTGACGGGGCGATCGCGGCGGCGACGCTGACGGCCCTGGGCAAGGCGGGGCAGAGCGTGGCGCTCTCCGCCGGCTATCCGACGGATGCGGCCGGGCTTTACGAGCAGGTGGGGCGGATGATGCGCGCCAAGGTGGAGGTGCTGCTGCACGCCGCCGGGCCGGATGATACGCTGGCTTTGTTCCAGGCGATGAGGAACCTGAATTGGCGGCCGGATGCGCTGCTGGGCTGCGGCAACGGCTACGGGCTGCGCGATACCCAGGTGGCGCTGGGCGGGGCGCTGAACGGCACCTTTGTCATCGCCGCGCCGTTTTTCCCCGGCCCCGCCCTGGCGGTGGCGAAAGCCTATGAAACCCGCTTCGCGGTGCCGCCACGCTCGGCGGAAAGCTGCACCGCCTATGTCGGCGCCAAGCTGACCTTCGACACGCTGAACGCGGCCGGCGGCGACCCGGCGAAGCTGCTCGCGGCGCTGCGCCAGCTCAAGCTGGCGCCGGGCGCGCTGGCCAATGGCTTCGGCGCGCAGTTCGACGCCAGCGGCCAGAACATTGCCAGCTTCGTGACCCTGCAGATCTGGAAAGACGGAGCGCTGGTCCCGGTCTGAGTCGCACTTGCCCTGGCGTCTCAGGCGCGGCGCAGATAGTCGCGCAGGACGCAGCCCGGCGCCTGCGCCCGCAACACCCGCTCATGCACCAGCCGCCACGCTTGCGCCGGGAAATCCGGGAAGAACGTGTCGGCATCCGGCACGTCGAGCGCGACCTCGGAGATCAGCAGACGGTCGGCAAGCGGCAGCATCTCCTGATAGATCCGCGCCCCGCCGATGCCGTAAACCCGATCATGGCCACGCTCATAGGCCAGCGCGATCGCCGCGCCGACATCCGGCGCCACCAGCTCCGCCGCATTCGGCCGCGCCGAGACGACGATGTTGAGCCGCCTGGGCAGCGGCTTCACCGGCAGGCTCTCCCAGGTCTTGCGGCCCATGATCACCGCCCCGCCCAGCGTCTCGCGCTGGAAGGATTTCAGATCCTCCGGCAGCTCCCAGGGGATAGCCCCCGCCCGGCCAATGGCGCCGTTGCGCGCCCGGGCGACGATCAATGTCAGCATCAGACCGCCACCGGGGCGCGGATCGCCGGGTCTGGCTCATAGCCGAGGATCTCGAAATCCTCGTAGCGGAAATCGAAAATCGAGCTGACCTGGCGCTTGATCCGCAAGCTGGGCAATGGCTTGGGCGTGCGCGAGAGCTGCAATTTCACCTGCTCCATATGGTTGGAATAGATATGTGCGTCGCCCAGCGTATGCACGAAACCCCCCGGCTCATAGCCGGTGACATGCGCCAGCATCACCAGCAGCAGCGCGTAGGAGGCGATGTTGAACGGCACCCCCAGGAACATATCCGCCGAGCGTTGATAGAGCTGCAGATGCAGCTTGCCGTTGAGCACCCGGACCTGCCACATCGTATGGCAGGGCGGCAGCGCCATTTGCGGCACATCGCCGGGATTCCAGGCGGAGACGATCAGCCGGCGGCTATCCGGGGTTTTCTTGATCATCTCGACCAGCTGCGCGATCTGGTCGATCTCGCGGGCGCGGTAGAGCGGGGCGCCATCCTGCGCCAGCCCCGCCGGCTCCAGCGCCGGAAAGGCGCGCCACTGGCGGCCATAGACCGGGCCGAGATCGCCATTTGCATCGGCCCATTCATCCCAGATCGTCACGCCATTCTCGTTGAGGTAGCGGATATTGGTGTCCCCGGCGAGGAACCAGAGCAGCTCATGGATGATCGAGCGGATATGCAGCTTCTTCGTCGTCACCAGCGGAAACCCGTCCGCCAGCCGATAGCGCGATTGCAGCCCGAAATAGGAGATTGTGCCGGTGCCGGTGCGGTCACTCGACATCTCGCCCAGCTCCAGCACCGTGCGGAGGGCATCGTGATATTGCTGCAAGGCTCACCTCAATCTTTGCGCGCGGGCCGCATCCCAAAGCGCGGCGTATCATCCCCCTCTCTCCCATACCGGGCCGAGTCTGGCCAGCACGGGGGCTCTTTCACAAACCGCGAAGGGCGCCTATATCAGCCTCGTCAGCTTGCTGACTATGGCGATAAACGGTGCGTGGAATAAGCGTTGTGGACCCGGGGGCGGTACCCGGCGCCTCCATATTCTCTTGCGGCCCTTCGGGGCCGCCGCGGCCTGATTCAGACTTCGCGGCGTTCGCCGCTACGTCATCAGGACGCGATCACGGGGGGATTTGCGGGGGCGAAATAGACTCGACACGCGTGGTAAAGACCCATCTTTTGCCCGGCATTGTACCGCCGTTATCGGGCTAATTTTTAAATGCGAACGATAACAACGTTGCATTCGCTGCAGCTGCCTAATCAGTAGCTAAAGCGCGGCTCGGGGGGCGCCGGGCAACAGAAGCCCCCCACTCCGCGGATCGGCGTTTCGGCCCGCATTGTGCCAGAGCGGCGCAACCTTGCCCGCGATCCCCGCCGCGATATCATCCCTCCCGCGCATCCCGGCCCTGCCAGATCTGGGGCCGCGCGCCACCCGCAGACAGAACTGACCCAAAACAGACAGAGGAACCCCTCATGGTGGACAATAAAATCGTCTATGTCTTCGCGACCCTGACCGCCGCCCCCGGGCGCGGAACCGAACTGCGCCTGACCCTGGAAGAGCTGGTCACCGCCACCCGCCAGGAGCCGGGCAATGTCACCTACACCCTGCACGAAGCCACCGACGCGCCCGGCACCTTCATCGTCTATGAGGCCTATGCCGACCAGGCGGCGGTGGACGCGCATATGGCCAGCGCGCATCTGAAAGCCGCCCTGTCCGCCGCCGGCCCGCTGCTCGGCAGCCCGCCGGTGATCATCGCCGCCAAGCAGATCGCTTAGGCGCTGGCTATCCGCGCCGCCGAAGAGGACAAAAAAAAGGCGGTGCACAAAAGCACCGCCAAGTTTAGGGAGGAAACGTCCAAGAAATAGGA
Organism: Acidocella sp. MX-AZ02; assembly: GCF_000306035.1. Lineage (NCBI taxonomy): Bacteria > Pseudomonadati > Pseudomonadota > Alphaproteobacteria > Acetobacterales > Acidocellaceae > Acidocella > Acidocella sp. MX-AZ02. The sequence goes on along the minus strand of NZ_JH976208.1, from coordinate 291,643 downwards.
GAGAACACTCATCCTATGGGTGGAGTATATAACTGGCCGGATGAAACGGCGAAACCGGCCAATTCGCAGCGCAGCAATACCAAAAAGCTGGGCTAATGAAGTTTTCTTCATAAGCTTAGTATAGATTAATTTACCCCCTCCCGGCGCATGCAAAATGCTTCATGATGCGTAAACAAAAAGCGCCGGAAGCAGGCTTTCGACGCTTTTTCATGCAGTCCGCCAAAGCGGGTTGGGCCTCAGCCCTCCGGCACCAGCACGATCACCGCCGCCTGCGCGGCAATGCCCTCGCCACGGCCGGTGAAGCCCAGACGCTCGGAGGTGGTGGCCTTCACCGAGATCAGATCGATCGACACCCCGAGCAGATCCGCCAGGCGCTGGCGCATGGCCGGGGCATGCGGGGTGATTTTCGGGCGTTCGCAGATGATGGTGATGTCCGCATTCGCCAGCTTGCCGCCACGCGCCTTGATCCGCTCGGCGGCGTGGCGCAGGAAGCGGGCGCTGTCCATGTCCTTCCACTCAGTCTCGGAGGGCGGGAAATGCCGGCCGATATCGCCTTCCGCCAGCGCGCCATAGATCGCGTCGCACAGCGCATGGATGCCGACATCGGCGTCCGAATGGCCGGCCAGCCCCATCTCATGCGGGAGCTTCACCCCGCAGATGATCATGTCGCGGTTCTCCGCCATCGCGTGAACGTCATAGCCGGTGCCGATGCGCGGAATCATGCCCTGTTTCTCCTGATAATGCTCCGGCCTGGAATGCACGCGCCAAGGCCGGAGCGTCAATAAGGGAGATCTGAGGGCGGCTTCGCCTAAAAAGAAGGGCTGACGCATTGCGCGGCGCGGCAAGGCGGAATAATTTGCCCAAATCATGAGCAACGACGTTTTCCCCATGATCAAACCGATCACCATCGGCCAGGGCCCCCTGGCGGTGCGGTTGGATCACCCTGTCATCCTCGCCCCGCTCTCGGGGGTGACGGATCTGCCCTTTCGCGCCTTGGTGAAAGAGCAAGGGGCGGGGCTGGTCGTCTCCGAGATGATCGCCAGCTGGGCGATGGTGCGCGAGAACCGCAACACGCTGCGCATGGCCGAAGTAGTCTCCGCCGGCGGCCCGAATTCCGTGCAGCTGGCCGGCTGCGACCCGGAGGCGATGGCCGAGGCGGCGCGTATCGCCGTCGGGCTGGGCGCCAACCTCATCGACATCAATTTCGGCTGCCCGGTGAAAAAAGTGGCGATCGGCCAGACCGCCGGCTCGGCGCTGATGCGTGACGAGATTTTGGCCGGGCGGATTCTGGAGAGCACCGTGCGCGCGGTGAATGTGCCGGTGACGCTGAAAATGCGCATGGGCTGGGACCATAACAGCCTGAACGCGCCCAGCCTGGCGCGCATCGCCGAGCAGGCGGGCATCGCGCTGCTCACCGTGCATGGCCGCACCCGCCAGCAATTCTATGAGGGTGTCGCGAACTGGGATTTCATCGCCGAGGTGAAGGCCGCGACCAGCCTGCCGGTGATCGTCAATGGCGACATCACCAGCGTGGACAAGGCCGCCGAGGCGCTGCGCCGCGCCCAGGCGGACGGGGTGATGATCGGGCGCGGCTCTTATGGCCGGCCCTGGTTCCTGCAGCAGGTGATCGACTACCTCACCACCGGCACCCGCACCCCACCGCCCAGCCTGGCCGCGCAGAAGGAGATCTTGCTGCGGCATTACCGCGCCATCCGGGCGCATTTCGGCGAGCAGGCCGGGGTGCGGCTGGGGCGCAAGCATGTCGCCTGGTACAGCCAGGGGCTGCACAGCTCGGCCGGCTTCCGCGCCCGGATCAACCGGCTGGATGACGGCGCCGCGGTGGAGGCGCTGATTCATGAATTCTACGACCCGCTGATCGAACAGGGCTTCATCCGCCAGGACGAAATGGCGATGGCGGCATGACGCTGTTTCACATGATGACGGAAAAAAATACGCGCGTGGGGATGGTGGGGCGGCCACGCGCGCAGAGAGAAATCATTTTGCGCCGCGACGAAGGAGTGGCGTGAAATGAGCGGGTTTCGGAAAGCCTTCAAGCTGGTGCGCCGGGCGCCGCGGGAAACGCAGGTCAAGCTCGACCCGGCGCAGATCCTGGAGGCCATGCCCATCGCCGTGGTGGTGGTGGATGAGCAGGATATCATCGCCGAGGTGAATTACGCCGCCGAAGAGTTTTTTGGCGCCTCCAAAACCATGCTGCAGATGACCAATCTCAGCGAATTGCTGCCGGTGGACCATCCGATTTTCCTGATGATGGAACGCGCCCGCTCGGCCGGGGTCACCATCGCCGAGCATGATCTGATCATGGAAGGCCCGCGCATGACCAGGCGCGGCTGCGCCGTGCTCGCCGCCCCGCTGCTGGACCAGCCGGGCTTCGTCGTGCTCACCTTGCAGGACGAATCCGCCGCCAAGGCGCTCGGCCAGCAAATGTCGGCGCGCAACGCGGCGCGCTCGATCACCGGCATGGCTGCCATCCTGGCGCATGAGGTGAAGAACCCGCTCTCGGGCATTCGCGGCGCGGCCCAGCTGCTGGAGCTGAGCTCCCCGCCGCAGGACCGCGAGCTGGCGGTGCTGATTCGCGACGAGGCGGACCGCATCCGCGCCATGGTCGAGCGGATGGAGACCTTTGGCGAGAAGACGCTGGAGCGCCAGGCGGTGAATATCCACCGGGTGCTGGAGCATGTCCGCAAGCTTTCCGCCTCCGGCTTCGCCGCCAAGGTGAAATTCATCGAGAGCTACGACCCCTCGCTGCCGCATGTGCTGGGGGACCGCGACCAGCTGATCCAGGTGCTGCTGAACCTGGTCAAGAACGCCGCCGAGGCGATCGAGGGCGGCGACCGCCAGGATGGCGAGATCCATCTCACCACCGGCTTCCAGCACGGGGTGCGGCTCTCCGCCTCGGCCGGGCGCTCGCGCCCGAATCTGCCGATCTTCGTCGCGGTGCGCGATAACGGCCCCGGTATCCCGGAGGATATCCGCCGGCATCTGTTCGAGCCCTTCGTCTCCACCAAGGCGGCGGGCTCCGGGCTGGGTCTGGCGCTGGTGGCGAAGATCGTCGCCGATCATGGCGGGCTCATCGATGTCGACAGCCATCCCGGCCGTACCGAATTCCGCATCCATCTGCCCGTTTTTGAAGATCCCGAAGAAGGCGTGAATTAAGCCCATGACGCTTCCCACCGTACTCGTCGCCGATGACGATCGTTCGATCCGCACCGTGCTCACCCAGGCTCTGGGGCGTGCCGGGTATCAGGTGCGCGCCACCTCCTCCGCCGCCACACTCTGGCGCTGGGTGGAGGATGGGGAGGGCGATGTCGCCATCACCGATGTCATCATGCCGGATGAAAACGGGCTGGATCTGATCCCGCGCATCCGCCGCATCCGCCCGGAGCTGCCGGTGATCGTGATGAGCGCGCAAAGCACGCTGACCACGGCGGTGCAGGCGACCCAGCGCGGCGCCTTCGAATATCTGCCCAAGCCGTTCGACCTGACCGATCTGCTGGCGGTGGTGGACCGGGCGCTGAAGCAGCCGATCGCCCTGGCGGCGGCGCCGGACGCGCAGAAGCCCAACCCCGACGAGGCGATGCCGCTGATCGGCCGCAGCCCGGCGATGCAGGAAATCTACCGCATCATCGCCCGGCTCACGACCACCGATCTGACAGTGATGATCAACGGCGAATCCGGCGCCGGCAAGGAGCTGGTGGCGCGCGCTTTGCATGATTTCGGCCGCCGGCGGCAAGGGCCGTTCGTGGCCATCAACATGGCCGCGATCCCGCGCGAGCTGATCGAGAGCGAGCTGTTCGGGCATGAGCGCGGCGCCTTCACCGGCGCCACCAACCGGCATATCGGCCGTTTCGAGCAGGCCGCCGGCGGCACTTTGTTTCTGGATGAAATCGGCGACATGCCGCCGGAGGCGCAGACAAGGCTGCTGCGCGTGCTGCAAGAGGGCGAGTTCACCACCGTCGGCGGGCGCCAGCCGATCCGCGCCAATGTTCGCATCGTCGCCGCCACCCACCGGGATCTGCGCGCGCTGATCCGCTCCGGCCAGTTCCGCGAGGATCTGTTCTACCGGCTCAACGTGGTGCCGATCCGGCTGCCGCCCTTGCGCGAGCGGCCGGATGATATCCCCGTGCTGGCCCAGCATTTCCTGGGCAAGGCGCAGGCCGAGGGGCTGCCGGCAAAGACCATCGACCCGGCGGCGATGGCGCTGCTTTCCGCCTATCGCTGGCCGGGCAATGTGCGTGAGCTGGAGAACGTGATCCGCCGCCTAACCGCCCTGGTGCCGCAGCCGGTGATCACCGAGGAGGTGATCGCCCAGGAGCTGGCCGACCATAGCCCGGTGGAGGAGCCGGCAAAGGCGATGAGCGGCGGCGAGGAGAGCGACAACATGACCAGCGTGGTCGAGCGCCATATCGGCCGGCTGCTGGCGAGCTTGCGGGAATCCGGCGAGGAAGGCGTGCTGTATGAGCGCGCCCTGGCCGAGCTGGAGCGCCCGCTGATCCGCATGACACTGGCGGAGACGCGCGGCAACCAGATCCGCGCCGCCGCCCTGCTCGGGCTCAACCGCAACACGCTGCGCAAGAAGATCCGCGAGCATGGCATCGGCGTGCAACGCCGTGTGGGATAACCTCGTGCAGCGCCGTGTTGGATGAGCGGGGCCAAGGACATCGCTGAAAAACGCCCCCGCCGCTCGGGTCTCACCTGGGCGGTGGATCTGATGCTGGGGCGCGTCTCCACCCTGCTGGTCGCCTCGGTGGCGCTGGTGCTGGGCATCCTCACCTTCGGGCTGCTGGCAGGAAGGGTGCATCTCTCGCTGCATTCCGGCGGCGCGCTGGCGCTGATGGTCTCGGATTTCGCCGCCCTGCTGCTGCTGATCCTGGTGCTGGCCGGGCGGGTGACGCGGGTGATGCTGGAGCATCGGCGCGGCGCCGCCGGGGCCAGGCTGCATGTGCGGCTGGTGTTCCTGTTCGGCGGCGTGGCCGCGGTGCCGGCCGTGCTGGTCGCCATCTTCGCCATCGTCTTCTTCAATTTCGGTGTCCAGGCCTGGTTCAACACCAGGGTGCAAACCGCCCTGGCCGAGAGCAACCAGGTCGCCCAGGGCTACCTGACCGAGCATGAGAACGATATCCGGCTGGATGCGCTGGCCATGGCCAACGATCTCTCCGGCTCGGTGTTTTTCGGCAACCCCAACGAGTTTGCCAATTATCTGGTCAGCCAGACCACCATTCGCGGCCTGACCGAGGCGGAGATTTTCGATCCGCGCAGCGGCCAGGTCATCGCCTCCGCCGGGCTGTTCGCCGGCATGGTCAATACCGTGCCGGACCGCGCCGTGATCGCCCAGGCCAATGCCGGGCAGGTGCCGGTGATCAGCCCGCCGGGCAGCACCGCCGAGCAGGCGGTGATCAAGCTCGACATCACCCCGCCTTTGATGCTGATGCTGGAAAAGCCGGTGGACCCGGCGATCCTGGATCACGTCAACCGCACCCAGCAGGCGGTGGAGGAATATCAGCGCCTGGCGAAGAACCGGGCGCAGCTGGAGATCTCCTTCGCGCTGATCATCGCGGTGCTCACCCTGCTGGTGCTCTCCGCCCTGGTCGGATTCGGCCTCGTCATCGCCAACCAGATCGCCAAGCCGCTCGGCCATCTGATCCGCGCCGCCGAGAGCGTGCGCCAGGGGGATCTGGATGTGCGCGTGCCCGAGCGCGCCACCGGCGACGAGATGGAAGGGCTCTCGCGCGCCTTCAACCGCATGACCACTCAGCTCGCCGCCCAGCATTCCGAGCTGATGGATGTCAACAACCAGCTCGATGAGCGGCGGCGCTTCACCGAGACCGTGCTGGCCGGTGTCTCCGCCGGCGTCATCGGGCTGGATGCCGCCGGGCGCATGGAGCTGGCCAACCGTGCCGCCTCCGAGCTGCTACGGCTCGACCTGACACCGCAGGTCGGCCAGTATCTTGCCTTGTTGGTGCCTGAATTCGCTGCTCTGATCGCGCAGGTGAGCGCCACCCCCGAGCGCCCGGCGACGGCGCAGATCGAGCATGGGCAGGGCTCAGCCAAGCGGGTGCTGCTGGTGCGCATCGGCGCGGAGATGAAGGAAGGCGTGGCGGATGGGTTCATCGTGACCTTCGATGACGTGACGGAGCTGATGTCCGCCCAGCGCAAGGCCGCCTGGGCCGATGTGGCGCGGCGCATCGCGCACGAAATCAAGAATCCGCTGACCCCGATCCAGCTCTCCGCCGAGCGGCTGAAACGCCGCTTCGCCAAGGAGATCACCTCTGATCCGGAAAGCTTCACCCAATGCGCCGAGACCATCGTCCGGCATGTCGGCGATATCGGCCGGATGGTGGATGAATTCTCCGCCTTCGCGCGGATGCCGCAGCCGGTGATGCGCGCGGAGAGCCTGGAGCGGCTGGCGCGCGAGGCGATGGTGCTGCAACGTGTGGCGAAGCGGGACATTGACTGGCAGGTCGAGATCGAGGCGCCGTTGCGCGCCAAATGCGACCGCCGGCTGATCGGCCAGGCGCTGACCAATTTGCTGCAGAACGCCGCCGATGCGGTGGAGATGCGCCCCGGTGCCAGCCATGTGACACTGCGGCTGCGCGAGGAAAACGGCATGGCGGTGCTCAGCGTCACCGATGACGGGGTGGGGCTGCCGGAAGCCGGGCGCGACCGGCTGACCGAGCCTTACGTGACGCATAAGCCGAAAGGCACCGGGCTTGGCCTTGCCATCGTCGCCAAGATCATGGAGGACCATGGCGGACGGCTGGCATTGCGCGAGGCACCGGGCGGCGTCGGGGCTGAGGTGTCGTTGATTTTGCCGGTGCTGCCGGAGGGCGCCGCCGTAGAGGATGCGAGGGAGTTGCCTGCAGGATGACTGAAATTTTGATCGTGGATGACGAGCCGGATATCCGGATGTTGGTCGAAGCGATTTTGAAGGATGAAGGCTATGAGGCGCGCAGCGCCGGCACCTCGGACGAGGCGCTGGCGGCGTATCGCGCCCGGCGCCCAGCACTCGTCATCCTGGATGTGTGGCTGCAGGGCTCCAAGCTGGACGGGATCGGCATTCTCGACGTGCTGCACCAGGAGGTGCCGCGCGTGCCCGTCATCATGTTCTCCGGCCACGGCACCATCGAGACCGCGGTGGCGGCGATTCAGCGCGGCGCCTATGATTTCATCGAGAAGCCGTTCAATTCGGACCGTCTGCTGCTGGTGGTCAAGCGCGCTTTGGAAGCCGCCAAGCTGGAGCGGGAGAATGCCGAGCTGCGGCTGCGCGTGGGCAGCGACACCAAGCTGACCGGCGAGGGCAACGGCATCGCCTCCTTGCGCAACGCCATCGAGAAAGTGGCCCCCACCGGCTCGCGCGTGCTGATCTCCGGCCCGCCCGGCTCGGGTAAGGAGATCGTGGCGCGGATGATCCACGCCAAATCCCGCCGGGCGGATGGGCCTTTCGTGGTGATGAATTGCGCGATTCTGGCTCCGGAGACATTCGAGGCGGAATTATTCGGCACCGAGGCCACCGCCGAGGCGCCGCGCAAGCTCGGCGTGCTGGAGCGCGCCCATGGCGGCACGCTGCTGCTGGACGAGGTCTCCGAGCTGCCGCTGGAGATGCAGAGCAAGATCGCCCGCGTGCTGCAGGACCAGAGCTTCGAGCGGGTTGGCGGTAATACCAGGGTGAAGGTGGATATCCGCGCCTTGGCCAGCACGGCGAAGGATCTGACCGCGGAAATCGCCGAGGGGCGGTTCCGGGAGGATCTCTATTACCGTCTCGCCGTGGTGCCGCTGCGGGTGCCGGCGCTGAAGGAACGGCGCGAGGATATTCCCGCCCTGGCCAACCATTTCCTGCGCCATGCGGCGGAGATTTCCGGCCTGCCGGTGCGCAGCCTGGCCTCGGACGCGGTGGCGGCTTTGCAGGCGCATGACTGGCCAGGCAATGTCCGCCAGCTGCGCAATGTGATGGATTGGCTGATGATCATGCGCTCGAGCGAGCCGGGCGAGCTGTTCCATGCCGAGCATCTGCCCACCGAATTGGCCGCGCACGCGCCACGCGCCTTGGCGATCGACCCGGCGGCGGATGTGATGGCGCTGCCGCTGCGCGAGGCGCGGGATGTGTTCGAGACGCAATATCTGCAGGCGCAGCTTTTGCGCTTTGGCGGAAATATTTCGCGCACGGCGAATTTCGTCGGCATGGAGCGCAGCGCGCTGCATCGCAAGCTCAAACAGCTGGGCATAGGTGCCGCGGAAGACAAAGTCGCCTAACTGAAATTTGC
>NZ_JH976208.1:280014-283264 GCF_000306035.1 Acidocella sp. MX-AZ02 | reverse complement strand
TCCGGCCTTTGTCACGAAGGGGAGTTTTTGAAAAAACTCCCCTTCAACCCCCAAAAACTTTTGCTCCTAATCCGGGCTTATATCCGCCGGCAGGCAGATCACCGCGCGCAAGCCAGGCTCGTTATCCTGCAGATGCAGCGTGCCATTATGCAGCTGCGCCACCGCCGACACCAGCGACAGCCCCAGCCCCGAACCCGCCGTGCTGCGCGCCGCCTCGGCGCGGAAAAACCGCTCGGTGGCGCGCTTGCGGTCCGCCTCCGCGATCCCCGGCCCGCGATCCGCGACGACGATCTGCACCGCCCCGTGCGCCAGCCGCGCGCTGAACCGGATCGAGCTGCCCGGCGGGGAAAATTTCAAGGCATTGTCGAGCAGATTGACCACCGCCTGCTGCATCAGCTCGCGATCGCCAAACACCATCAGCGGCGCGTCGATCTCGGTCTCCAGCGTGATCTCCCGCTCCTCCGCCACCGCCCGGTACAGCTCGTCCAGATCCAGCAGCACCGGGGCAAGATCCAGCGACGCGAACGCCGCGCGCCGCGCCCCGGCCTCGATCTCGGAAATCCGCAACAGCGCCTCGAACACCGCGACGATGCCATCCAGATCCTCGGTCGCCCGGTCGATCGCCGCCTGCATCTCCTCGGCGCTGCGCGCGTGCAAGGCCGCATCCTCCAGCCGTGCGCGCGCCCGCGTCACCGGCGTGCGCAGATCATGCGCGATGGCGTTGGAAACCTGGCGCACCCCATCCATCAGCCGGGCGATGCGGTCCAGCATATCGTTGATCGTCACCGCCAGCTCGTCGAACTCGTCGCCCACCCCGGTCACCGGCACCCGCCGCGTGATGTCGCCGCGCGCAATCGCGCCGGTGGTGACGGAAATGGCGCGAATGGTGCGCTGGAACAGCGAGCGGATCAGCACCGCGCCGAGAATGCCGAGCGCGATCATCAGGCTCAGCGCCCAGATCAGCCCGGCCCGCAGCACATTGCGCAGCTTGGTGCGCATCCGCACATCCCGGCCGACCAGCAGGCTGGACCCGTCGGGCATTTTCTGCATCTGCAACAGCGCGATGGAGGCCACACCCTGGCGGCGCACCGAGAGCTGATACCAGGCATTATCCTGGCTCATCCCCGCCGGCCACTGGTCCAGATTGCCCATCAGCACCTGGCCGTTCTGGCCCTTCAGCAAATAGATCCCATCCGGCGTCAGCGACCCTGCCAGCCGTTCCTGGATCGCCGCTTCCAGCGAGGGCAGCCCGCCCATCTGGTCATGCTCGATCAGCGTCTGAAAATCCGCATGGATGGAAGCCTGAACCTGCCGCTGCAGCAAATTCAGCGCCGAGTACCAGAGGGCCAGCGCCAGCACGAAGGCGGAGAGACCAAACACCACGGCATAGACCAGCGCGAAGCGCACCCCGGCCGAGCGCCACAGCCCGCGCCGGGCCGGGCGCTGCCTTTTGATACGCTCAGCGCTGGATCTAGCCATGGTTCTGAATCAAGCCGCGATCAGGGTTCTTCGGAGCGCAGCATGTAGCCCGCATTGCGGACGGTATGCAGCAGCGCGGTCGGGAACGGCTTGTCGATCTTCTGACGCAGACGCGAGATATGCACGTCGATCACGTTGGTTTGCGGGTCGAAATGATAATCCCACACGCCTTCCAGCAGCATGGTGCGGGTGACGACCTGGCCGGCATGGCGCATCAGATATTCCAGCAGCCGGAATTCCCGCGGCTGCAGATCGATCTTGGTCGGGCCACGGCGCACCGAGCGCGAGAGCAGATCCATCTCCAGATCGCCCACCTGCAGCCGGGTCGCCGGCCCGTCGCTCTTGCCGCGCCGGGTCAGCGCTTCCACCCGCGCCAGCAGCTCGGCGAAGGCGAAGGGCTTGGTGAGATAATCGTCACCGCCCGCCTTCAAGCCTTTCACCCGGTCATCGACCTGGCCGAGCGCGGAGAGGAACAGCACCGGCGTGGTATTGTCCTGCCCACGCAATGTTTCCAGCAGTCGCAAACCGTCGATGCCGCCCGGCAGCATGCGGTCGAGGATGATGGCGTCGAAATTCTCCGAGGCGGCCAGGAACAGCCCGTCACGCCCATTATCGGCATGTTCGACCGTATGTCCCGCCTCGCGCAGCCCCTTCAGTACGAAGCCCGCCACATCCTTGTCGTCCTCTACGACGAGTATCCGCATCTCTACTCCCCTATCTGCGCCGGTCGCCGCCCAACGGTGACCGGCAAGTGGAATATATGTCCATTTTTCCTTACCCCAAGGACTACCTTCCGCCCAGGCGGCATGGACGCAATGATCCGCGTCAAACCGTCAGCGCCGGAGATCGCCTCGCCATTCACCGAAACCACCAAATCGGACTGGTTGAGCCCGGCTTTGTCCGCCGGGCCACCAGCCTCCAGCCCGGTGATCACCGCCCCCGGGCCGCCATCGCTCAGGTCCGCGACGGAGACGCCGAGCCAGCCGCGCGCCACCGCGCCATGGGCGATCAGCTGCGCCACGATGGGCGCCGCGCTGTTGCTGGGAATGGCGAAGCCGATCCCCACCGATCCGCCGGAAGGCGAGACAATTGCTGAATTTATCCCAATCACCGCGCCCTGCATGTTGAAGGCCGGGCCGCCGGAATTGCCGGGATTGATCGGCGCATCCAGCTGCAGGAAATGGTTGAACGGGCCCTCGCCGATATCCCGCCCCTCGGCCGAGACGATGCCGAGTGTGAACGAATTTCCGAGCGCGAACGGGTTGCCCGCGGCCAGCACCCAGTCCCCCACCTGGACCTTGGAAGAATCCCCCCAACGGGCCGGTTGCAGCGGCTTGGATGGATGGATTTTAATGACAGCGATATCCGTCAGGTCATCCGCGCCGACTAACTGGGCGGTGAATTTTTCGCCATTATCCAGGGTCACGGTGATCTGCGCGGCGCCGGCGATGACATGGTCGTTGGTGACGATCATGCCGTCCGGGCTGATGATGAATCCCGAGCCGGCGGCCTGGGTCAGAGGCGGGGTGGCCTTGCCGCCATGCACCGGGGCCGGGGTGGCGCCGGAGCCGCCTGACGCCTCGGTGACGGCAATGCCGACCACGCCGGGGGCGACCATCTTCACCAGCGGGGCGAGGGAATGCGGCGCGCCCTCAAACAGGCTGAACTGCGCCAGCGCCACCCCCGGACAGGCCAGAAACAACCCCAGCGCCAATGCCAGCCAGCCCATGCCGCCCCTTCCGTCTCTCACTCAAACCATGCCATGCTGCCA
>NZ_JH976208.1:251563-279914 GCF_000306035.1 Acidocella sp. MX-AZ02 | reverse complement strand
CGGTTAACAGGCAAGCCAAAGCGCAGCTTTGTTGCGCATGCTCAGCAATTATCGTGTGATGCGGCCGGCGGCGGCGTTGAAAAAGCCGCTCTGCCGTACGACGTGAGGTTTGAGCAAAGGAGGGTTTCGAGATGTGCGCCAAACGAATTGATCCGTCTTCCATCGATATCGATCAGCTGAAACAGGAATTCGAGAAATTCCGCGTCGGACTCGGCGATGCCGGGGAGAAGCTGGGTGAGAACGCGCATGCGGCGCTGGAGCAGATCACCTCCTATCTGAATGGCGGCAACCTCTCCTCGCGAGTCGCCTCGATCGAGGAGGAGCTGGAAATTCTCGGCGCCCGGCTGAAGGGCACGAGCAAGGATGCGGTCGCCAAGCTGGAGACGGAAGTGAGCGAGCGCCCGCTGGCGTCGCTGGCCATCGCCTTCGGCGTCGGCCTGCTCGCCGCCGGCTTCCTGCGCCGCGGCTAAGAGAGGATGAGCCTCGGCCGCCGCGCTGCCTATGTCGGTAAATCCGCCGCGCTTTGGGTCTGCATGGCCCTGGTGCTGCTCGGCACCGGGCTGGGCGGGCTGGGTTTGCTGGCCGCCGCTTTGCTGATCTGGCTGGCGCATTATGTCGGCATGGCGGGGGCGTCCGCCATTTGCGGCGTCCTGCTGCTGGTGGTGGGCGCGCTCTGCGCGCTCATCTTCACCGCCGTGCTGCGGCGCATGCGCGCCCGCCAGCCCAGCCTCGTCACCGAGGCGGTGAGCACGCTGAGCCTGGCGCTGCGCTTTGGCACCTTCATCGTCCGGCGTGACCCGCGCAAGGCGGTGCTGACGGCGCTGATCACCGGCGCGGTGGCGGAATATTTCCTCGGTGAGCGCCGCAACAAGAGCTGAGCGCTTAAAAAATCAAAAGTTTTTTGGTGCCGCTTTTTTACAAAAAGCGGCGAAAGGTGTTCGGGGTGTGCGCAACGCCGTCGTCACCACCCCGGACATTTTGCAGCCCTTTTTGTAAAAAGGGCTGCACCCTCCGGCGGCTTTCCACCGCTGCTGCGCAGCGGCGGAACCTTGGCCGCCTACGCCCAAAAACTTTTATGATCTTCCCTCCATGCCCGTGGCTCAGCCCCCAACAAAAAAACCCCTCCCGTCGGCGACGGGAGGGGTTTTTTGTACCCGAAAAGCTTTACTTGGTGTTCTTCGCCGCCGCCTGCAGATCGGCGGCGCGGGCCAGGATGCGATCCTCCAGCCCGCTGGCGAGCGAGGGATCGGCCGGGCTGTCCACCCATTGGCCGTTCTGCTGCACCTGCTCGAACACGCTCACCTGAATCGCGTCCGCGGTCAGGGTTTTGCTGAGGATATAGGCATTCGCCTTGAAGCGGGTGCCGGGCTGGCCGGGCGGCGTGTACCAGTCGGTGATGATCACCCCGCCGAACGGATCAGCCGAGACCAGCGGCATGAAGGAGAGCGTGTCCAGCGTCGCCCGCCAGAGATAGGCATTGACCTGGATATTGGTGTTGGAGGCGGCGCCACCCGTGCTGCCCTTGCCGAGGGTGAACAGCGAGCCAGAGCCCGGCGCGGCCGGCCCCATGCCGCCCATCTCGTAATTGGCGACGTCAGGGTTGGAGGTCTTCAGACCGCCTGAGCAGGCACTGAGCCCGAGCAGGCTGAGCGCCAGGCTGGCGGGGACGGCGACACGTTGAATAATCCGCAATTCTGCTCTCCAAACCCGAAACTGCAAGCTGTTTAGCCTTCAACCAAGGCGCCGCCAAGGGCTGCGGCCACAAGATCGAATGCGGCCGCGCAAACAAAAAGGGTGGCGGTTGCCCGCCACCCTTTCAAGATCAGCCCAGAAGGACCGGCCTTTAGGCGATTACCACTTGATGGTGGTGCCGAGGTCGATCATCTGCTCCTGCACGTTGCCGGTCGAGGTCGCGGTCGGCTGGTGCTGGTGGCCATACAGATATTCCAGATACAGGCCCATCGGCTTGGCGATCTGGTAGTTCGCGCCAGCGGCAACGCCATACTCGCTCAGCGTGCGAGCAACGGCGGTGGAACCCGGAACATAGTTGCCGGAGCTCTGCTGGTTGAAGTAGGAGGCGCCGACCGTGTACGGGCCGACATTGTAGGACGCGCCAACCACATAGCCCAGAGCGTTACGCGCGCCCTTCGGCTTGAAGGCGTAGCCGTCTTCAACCTGGCCCCACTTCATGTTGCCGCCAACGGTCAGACCCGCGAAGGTGGTCTGCGCACCGGCCTGCATCACGCTCAGCTCGTCATAGCCATGCGGCGCGGTGGTCGGGGTGCCGCCCAGAATGCCCAGCGGCGCGCCGTGCAGGTAAGAGACGGAGACCTTGTTGTCGAAGCCGTTCATCTTCTCGCCGTAGGACACGGACATGTCCAGCGTGTTGCGGCGGCGGACATTGCTGCCACCATAGATGGAGCTCGCGGACTCGCCCAGGGTGCTGCCGTTGGCGGCGTTGCCTTCCTTGATGCCGTTGGAGTTCGGCTCGAAGCCGATGATGCCGGACAGCTTGCCGCCGAGCACGCCCACGGCCGGGGACTCATACACAACCTTGTTGGTGGCATAGAGGCCGGAGGTGTCGGCGAACATGAACAGACCCGGGGAGGTCGGCAGCATGGTGCAGGCGCCGCCATCGCAGTTGAACCCGGCGCCGTCGCCGAAGCTCTCGATCGCGCCAACCTGGGACAGGGTCCAGGCGCTGTCGGTCTGGCCGGCGCGGATGAAGCCGTATTCCGGCGCGCCGATATAGGCATAAGCGCGCTTCACATACAGGCTCTCGGTGCCGGCGGAAACGGTGGTGTTGGAGCCGGCGGACTTGCCAGCGGAGGAGACGGTGGTGCGGATTTCAGCCTGCACACCATACCAGATGCCGTTGGTGGTCTGCGCGTCGAAGCCCGGATAGATGCGGAAATCGCCGTTGGTGCCGACATTGTTCAGCTTGTAGGCGCTGGTGCCCGAGCCGCCGGACATGTGGGTGGAGCCGAACGCGCCGACGCCGTACTGGAAGTAACCGTTCAGGTGAACGACGATGCTGCCCGGAGCGGCAACCTCTTTCGCCGGCTGGGCGAAGGCAGCGCCCGTGGCGAGCATGGTGGCCGCAGTGGCCAGAAGCAGTTTGCGCATCAAATCATCTCCATCATTCGCCGTGCGGCGGAATTTTTAAGACCGTGAGGCCCCCAGAAGCGTGCACCGACAGCCTGACGACAGCCGATGCGCTCGGCAGCCTATAAATCGCCATCCGCCGGCCCGCGCAATCTCTGACTTTCCGTTCTTGAGCTTATTCGGGGGAGTGTGGCACGCACGCCACATGTATATGACGTTAATGTTAAATTCGATCCTGCGCTTTTCCTGTAAAAACCAGCGACTATGCGCAGCTTACGCTGCAGCGCGATATAATATTCATACCGTTTAAGTATTTTTATAGACACGCTTGGCCTGCCGCTCCGGGGCGAGCCCGAACCGGGTCAAACTTCAAGCCAATTGCTTCAAAAAAAGGCGTCGATTGCCCCCACGCCGGCACAGGCAGGCCCCAAGTTCCGAGCATGGCGGCCATTCATTCCCCCCAGAGCGAAAGGCTTTATCGGCGCCTTGCCGCGGACTGGAGTCAGCCGTGCCGCCAGACGACGCCAACCCGCCACCCCCAACCCGCGCGCGCCGGGATGGCTGGCGGTGGGATGCACGGGTGAGATGAAGACCAGCGCCACATCCGCCCGCCTTGCCTGCCGAATCTGCGCCTCATCATGCGCCGAGGCGCTGCGCAGCCCGGTATGCGGACGCACCCGCCCCGCCCCGCCGCGCAGATGCAGCCCCGCCTTCAGCGACGCCGCCAGCCGCGCATCCCCGGCGATGATCAGCGCCAGCCGCCGCGCCCGGCAAATCTTCGCCACCCGCCGCGCCAGCCGGGCGCGGTCCGGGTCCTGGTCATGGCGCAGCACCACCCCGCACAGCCCCAAAGGCAGCCGGGCGATCACCGCCAGCGGGTCGGGCGTGCGCTGGGCATCGGTGAAGAACCAGAGCGGCGGGATCTGGGCCTGCGGGTCGCGCCGCTTTACCGCGCGGCCCCAGGCGATTAACCGTGAATCCATGGCCGATATTAGCCCGATTGCCCGCAACCTCGAAATCATCCGCGCCCAGATCGCGCAAGCCGCCCGCGCCGCCGGGCGCGATCCCGAGGAGATCACCCTGATCGCCGTCAGCAAAACCCATCCGCGCGCCGCGGTGGAGGCGGCCTTGGCGGCGGGGCTGCATATATTCGGCGAGAACCGGGTGCAGGAGGCGGCGGAAAAATTCCCGCTCCCCGGCGCGAAACTGCATATCATTGGCGGGCTGCAGACCAACAAGGCCGAGCAGGCGGTGCGCCTGGCCGATGCGATCGACAGCCTGGACCGCCCGCGCCTGCTCGATGCCATCGACGCCGCCGCGCAAAAAGCCGGGCGCCTGCCGGAGCTGCTGGTGCAGGTGAATATCGGCGACGAGGCGCAGAAATCCGGCATCCCCACCGCCGAAGCGGATGGGTTCATCCGCGCCGCGCGCGCGCGTTTCGGCGATGCGCTGAAAGGGCTGATGTGCATCCCGCCGGCAGAGGGCGACCCCACAGCTTATTTCCAGCGCCTCGCCGCGATGGCCGATGCGCACGGGCTGGCGGTGCGCTCGATGGGCATGTCCGGCGATTACGCCGCCGCCATCGCCGCCGGCGCCACCCATATCCGCATCGGCACCGCTCTGTTCGGCCGGCGCGAGACCCCGCCGGCAAATTAACGCTACCGAAAGTTTTTGGCGGTATCGGGTGTTTCTTCAACAACAGCGGACCCTTTGCCCCGCCCGCCAGACACAATTTTTAATGTTTTAAACGCGCTGCCCTGGCTGAATCCGCGCATTCCCACTGTGCGTCCCGCGCATTTGCCTGTAAGGGCTAGGCGGTCATTGTCCTCTTTTTGCAGATAGGTTTCCGGTGATCAGATTATCGATCCCGCTCCGCCAAGCCCTGTCGCGTCTGACCCTGCCGGTGATGCTGATGGTCTCGCTCGGCTGCGTTCTCATCGGCCGGGCGGATCAGAATTTCTCCGACCGGCTGCGCGCTGGCTTGGATGACATGCTGGCGCCGGCCTATATGCTGGTCTCCGGCCCGATCCAGGCGGCCGAGCACGGCACCGGCGAAATCGGCCATCTCTTCTCGCTGAGCCAGGAAAACGAGCAGCTGCGCGAACAGAACGCCGAGCTGCTGCAATGGCAGGAGGTGGCGATGGCGCTGCAGGCGCAGAATGATGCGCTGAAAGCCTCGCTGCATTTCGTCCCCACCCCGACGCCGGAATTCGCCACTGGCGAGGTGGTGGCGGATCTCGGCGGCGTCTATGCCCGCTCGGTGCTGGTGCTGGTGCCGCCGGCCAATGGCAACCCGCAAAGCCTCATCGGCGCGGTGGCGATGGATGGGCGCGGCCTCGCCGGCCGGGTGGTGGATGCCGGGGACCGCTCCGCCCGGGTGCTGCTGATCAACGACATCAATAGCCGCATCCCGGTGGCGATCGGCGCCAATGGCGCGCCCGCCCTGATGGCCGGCACCAACGGACCGGACCCGTCCTTGCTGTACTGGTCGCCGAACCAGCCGCCGCCGGAAGGGGCGATGGTGCTCACCAGCGCCGAGGGCGGCGCCTTCCCGCCCGGCCTGCCGGTGGGGGTGGTGCATTACAATGCGCAGAACCAGCCGGTGGTGCTGCCGCTGGCGCATCTGGACGCGCTGCGGGTGCTGCGCCTGTTCAGCTATCCGGATAATCTGCCGGCCCTCACCCCCATCCCGCATCTCAAACCCGCCGCCGCCAGCGCCGCCAAGCATCACCGGAAACGCTGAGCCATGGCCCGCGGCTCCGCCCTGCGCCGGCCCACGAAATTGTGGCGCCAGATCGACGCGATTTCGCGCTGGATATTCCCCGTGGTCACGCTGCTGTTCGGGCTGTTCGTCATCGGCATGCCCTTCGGCATTCCCGGCCAGGCGGCGCTGCGCCCGGTCTATGCGATGGCCTGCGTGTATTTCTGGTCGCTCTACCGCCCGGGCTCCCTGCCCGCGCCGCTGGTGGCCTTGTGCGGGTTGCTGCTGGACCTGCTCGGCCTCTCCTCCTTCGGGGTCTGGGCGGTGCTGTTGCTGCTGCTGCAATGGGGCACGCTGCTCGCCCGCCGCAAGCTGGTGCCGGCGCGGTTTCTCATCGTCTGGGCCAGCTTCACGCTGGCGGCCGGGGTCTGCGCCGGGCTGGCCTGGGCGATTGAATCCGCCCTCGCCTTACGGCTGCTGCCGCCCGGGCCGCTGGTGCTGGAGGTGCTGCTGGCCGCCGGGCTCTACCCGTTGCTGGCCGCCTTCCTGATCCGCGCCCATCGCGGCCCGGCGGCGGTGGAACAGGCGTAAGGAGCGAAGCATGCGTCGCCAGGCCAAGAACCGCACCGGCTTCTCCCGCCGCGCTCTGCTGATCGGCGCCGGCCAGGCGGCGATCTTCGCCGCCATCACCACCCGGCTCTATCATCTGCAGGTCTCCGAGCACGGCAAATACGCGCTGATGGCCAAGCAGAACTCCATCTCCGAGCGTCTGGTGGCGCCCGAGCGCGGCATCATCACCGACCGCTTCGGCGCCATCCTCGCCGGCAACCAGCAGCATTGGCGCGCCTTGTTCATGAAGGCGATGGCGCCGGAGCCGGACGTGGTGCTGGAGAATTTCTTCCGGCTGGTGCCGCTCTCGGACGAGGAAAAGGCCCGCATCACCCAGGATCTCGCCGACCATCCCGGCTATATCCCGGTGCTGCTGAAGGATTGGCTGGACTGGCCGGACATGGCCGCGATCGAGGTCAACACCCCGAACCTGCCCGGCGTCATCGTCGAGGAAGGGGCCAGCCGCACCTACCCGCTGGGGCCGGTGGCGGCGCATGCGGTGGGCTATGTCGGCCGGCCGAACCAGCAGGAGGCGAAGCAGGATGCGGTGCTGGCGCTGCCGGGCATGCGGGTGGGCCGCACCGGCGCGGAAGATGCCGACGACCTCTCCTTGCGCGGCGATCCCGGCTTCGTGCAGACCGAAACCAACGTGCATGGCGAGGTGATGCGCGTGGTGGCGCAGGATGCCGGCACCCCGGGCCAGACCGTGGCGCTGGGCATGGATGCCGGGCTGCAGCAGCTGGCGGTGCAGAGCCTGGGGGCGCAGACCGGCGCGGTGGTGATGATGGATGCGACCAATGGCGAGATCCTCGCCATGGCCAGCACCCCCTCCTTCGATCCGTCCTTGTTCGACAAAGGCGTGCCCAGCGATGTCTGGAAAGGCTGGATGGAGGACCCGAAACACCCGCTGCTCAACAAGGCGACAGCGGGGCTGTTCGCGCCCGGCTCCACCTTCAAGCCCACCGTGGCGCTGGCGGCGCTGAAATGCGGCGCCCTCACCCCGACCACCATCCATAACTGCCCCGGCTTCCTCAAGCTCGGCGACCATATCTTCTGGTGCGACAATCACGATGCCCATGGCAACATCAATGTCGTCTCCGCGCTGAAGGTCAGCTGCGACGTGTTTTTCTATAAAACCGCGCTGGATACCGGCATCGACAGGATCGCCGCGATGGCGACGATCATGGGCCAGGGCGTGGATCTCGATTCCGACATCCCCCACACCCAGGCCGGGCTGGTGCCGACTTTGGAATGGGCGCGCCGGCACGGCATCCATTGGGCCCAGGGCAATACCGTCGTGCAGGGCATCGGCCAGGGCTACACCCAGCTCACCCCGATGGCGCAGGCGACGATGATCGCCCGCCTCGCCTCCGGCCTCGCCGTCACCCCGCATCTCACCCGGCGGATCGGCGGCACGCTGCAGCCGGACTCGCTGCCCGGCGGCGCGGCGACCCTGGATGTCGACCCCGCGCATCTGGCGGTGGTCCGCCAGGGGCTGTTCGAGGTGGTGAACGACCCCGCCGGCACCGGCTATGGCGCACGCCTGACCATCCCCAACGTGCAGATGGCCGGCAAGACCGGCACAGCCCAGGTACACAACAACACCGCCGCCGAAAAAGCCAAAAACTTCAATGATATGACCATGGCATGGGAGCAGCGCCCGAATGCCTGGTTCGTCGCCTACGCGCCCGCCGACGCGCCGCGCTACGCCATCGCGGTGCTGATCGAGCACGGCAATTACGGCGCCCAGACCGCCGCCCCGATCGCCCATGACCTGATGACCTACGCCCTCCTGCACGACCCGGCCGGGCGCGACACCCCGCTCGCCAACCCGCCGCCGGAACCCCCGCCGACCGTACCGACCGGACTCAAAGCGTGATCGAACATGCCAGCCTGAGCTATCGCCGCCCCTTCCGGGAGCGCTCCTTCGGCCTCGCCCGCAAGCTGATGCGGGTGAACTGGCTGTTCGTGCTATGCGTCTGCGCGCTGGCGGGGGTGGGCTATGCGGCGCTCTATTCCGCCGCCGGCGGCTCGCCGCAGCCTTACGCGCAAAGCCAGCTGATCCGCTTCTGCGGCGCGCTGGTGCTGATGATTTGCATCGCCATGGTGGACATACGCTTCATCGCCAAGCTCTCCTGGCCGGCCTGGATTTTCGGCATATTGCTGCTGATCGCGGTGATGAAATTCGGCCATGTCGGGCTGGGCGCGAAACGCTGGATGACCGTGGGCGGCGTGGAAGTGCAGCCCTCGGAACTGATGAAGCTGTTTCTGGCGATGGCGCTCGGGCATTATTTCAAGCGCGCCACACCCGAGCAGACCGGCAATCTGCTGTTCGTGCTGCCCGCCATCCTGGCGATTCTGGTGCCGATGGGGCTGATCCTGAAAGAGCCCAATCTCGGCACCGCCGTCATCACCGGCACCATCGGCGCCACGGTGATGCTGGGGGCGGGGGTGCGCTGGTGGTGGTTCGCGCTGGTGGTGGTGGTGATCGCCGTGTCCGCGCCGGTGATCTATCACCATCTGCACGCCTATCAGAAAGCCCGGATCGACATCTTCCTCAATCCCGGCTCCGATCCGCTGGGGGCGGGCTACAACATCATCCAGAGCAAGATCGCGCTCGGCTCCGGCGGATTTTTCGGCCAGGGCTATCTGCACGGCACCCAGAACCAGCTCAACTTCCTGCCCGAGAAACAGACGGATTTCGTCTTCACCATCGTCGCCGAGGAATTCGGCTTCTTCGGCTCGGTCGCGGTGCTGGGGCTGCTGATGATGATCGTGGCGCTGGCCTATTACACCGCCTTGTCCTGCTCGCATGTCTATGGCCGGCTGGTGGCGCTGGGCATCGCCACCAATTTCTTCCTCTATTGCTTCGTCAATCTCTCGATGGTGATGGGGCTGATCCCGGTGGGCGGGGTGCCGCTGCCGCTGATCTCCTATGGCGGCTCGGCGCTGACCGCGGTGATGCTGGGCTTTGGCGTGCTGATGTCGATCCATGTGCATCGCGACGTGGAATTTGCCGAGCCGGGGGATTTCTGAGATGGCGCTTTTGGTGTTCGATTCCGGCATCGGCGGCCTGGGCGTGGTGGCGGCGCTGAACCAGCTTGCCCCGGATTTGCCGCTCACCTACCTGGCCGATACCGGCTTCTTCCCTTACGGCGAAAAGCCGGACGAGGTTCTGCTGCCGCATCTGATCGCGTTGCTGGGCGAGGCGATCGCCCGACAGCGCCCGGAAGCGGTGGTGGTGGCCTGCAACACCGCCTCCACCATCGCGCTGACCGCCTTGCGCGAGGCCTTCCCGCTGCCCTTCATCGGCTGCGTGCCGCCGATCAAACCCGCTGCGAGCGCCTCCACCAGCCGCACCATCGGCGTGCTGGCGACCAAGGCGACGGTGCGCCGGCCTTATCTGAACGGGCTGATCGAAAAATTCGCCCCGGATTGCCGGGTACTCTCACTCGGCACGCCGGATCTGGCGGAGCTGGCGGAGGAGAAGTTTCGCGGCGCGACGGTGGATATCGCCCCCGCCGTGGCCCCGCTCTTCGCGCAAGCCGGCGGCGACACGATTGACGCGGTCGCGCTGGGCTGCACCCATTACACCTTCCTGCTGCCGGAATTCCTGGCGCTGCGGCCGGACATCTCCTGGCACGACCCGGCAATGCCGGTGGCCAAGCAGAGTTTGCGCATCGCCGAGACGCTGGCGATCAGCGCCGCCCCGCGCACCATACGCTTTACCGGCGCGCCGGTGGCGACGCCCTTGGTGGCGCCGTTCGGGCTGGAGCCGGCGCTGAGAGCAACATGATCCTGACTGGACTCAGTCAGGATCATGTTGCCCGCCAAAACAAAAGAGGCTGTCCCAGATCGTCATTCATCTGGCCACTATGTCGATCCCGAGTCTCTTCGCCTTTTGCCCGTGGCGTCAAGGGCGCGCGGCTTCGCCGCGCGTCGCCGAAGGCGAGTAAACCCCTTGACGCCACGGGCAAAAGGCGAAACCCTGCAATGATCGAAATAATGCTGATCCTTCAAGGCGTTGAAGGATTAGGCCTGAAACTTATCTGGGACAGCCACAGACAAAAAGCTGGAGCGCGCTGACCGGTTACGATCAGACTGAAAGCGCGCTAGCTCAGCCTGAGCTGATAGAACAACGTATCCACCGCCATGCGCGGATAGGCCGGCGGCAGATCCGCCTTCGCCACCGCCACAAACCCGTTCTTCTCATAAAACCGGCAGGCGGCGCGCAGGATTTCCACGGTGCCGAGGGTAATCTCCACAATCCCCTGCGCGCGCGCCTGCGCCAGCAGCGTCTCCAGCAGCGCCTGCCCCACCCCATGCGCGCGCCCGCGCCAGGGGGCGGCGACGAACATCTTGCGCAGCGCCGCCTGCGCCGTGCCGAAGCGGATCAGCGCGATGCTGCCGATGATCCGCCCTTCCGCTTCCGCCACCCAGAACCCGCCCTGGCGCTGGTAGAAATTCTCGATATCCAGCAGGTCCGGCTGGTCCTGCAGCGTCACCGGAACGCCGAACTCGCCTTGCTGGATCGGGATGATGAGATCGACCACGCCTTGCGTATCGGCAGGCCGGAAGGGACGGATCTGGTAGCTCAAATCTCAGGCTTTCAAAAACATGCCGATGGTCAGCGCGATCCCGATCAGGCTGACGACAACCCGCAGAACCTTCTCCGGCACATGCCGCAAAATCAGTACGCCCACCTGCCCACCAATGATCGCGGTGATCGCCAGCACCCCGACCAGCAGCCAGTTCTGCTTGCTCTCGACCAGAAAAATCACCACCGCGGCGACATTCACCACCCCGGCCAGCACATTCTTGGTGGCCCCGGCATGGCGCACCGCGAGGCCGACGGCGGTCAGCGCCGCCATCATCAAAATCCCGATGCCGCCGCCGAAATAGCCGCCATAGATGGCGATGATGAACTGCATCACAACGCCCATGCGCGGGGAGATCGGCGGCGCCTCATCCTCGCTTCGCGGCTTGCGGAAAAAACTGCCCCAGATGAAGACGATGGTGGCGAAGGCGATCAGCCAGGGCACCAGATGGGTGAACACCGAAACCGGGGTGGCCAGCAGCAGAATCGCGCCGATCGCCCCGCCGATGACGGAGACGGTGAACAGGGTCCGCAGCGAAAGCCCCGCCGCCCCCCCGGCCATGTGCCGTCCGGTCCAGCCGGTGGTGGCCTGGCCGGGGAAGAGCGCGATGGTGGAGGTGATGTTCGCCGCGCGCGGGTCCAGCCCGGCGAACAGCAAAGCCGGGAAGGTCAGGAAGGAGCCGCCACCCGCCACCGCGTTCTGCGCCCCGGCGAGGAACCCCGCCAGGGCCAGCACCAGCAGCTGCCAGCTCAACCGACCAGCGCCCGCAGCTCATGCGCCGGCGGGCGGGCGCCGATGCGCGCGATCGCCAGCGCCGCCGCCTTGGTGCCGAGCTTGCCGGCCGCTTCCAGCCCCTCGCCGCGCGTATAGGCGGTGAGGAAGCCGGCGGCATAGGCATCGCCCGCCCCGGTGCTGTCCACCAGCGCCACCTCCTCGGCCGGGATCAACACGCTCTCCTCGCCCCGCAGGATCAGGCTGCCCTGCTCGCTGCGGGTCAGCACCGCGATCTTAACATCCAGCGCCGCCCTGGTCGCGGCTTCCTCGAAGCTGTTGACCTCATAGAGGCTGCAAATCTCGGTCTCGTTGGCGAAGAGAATATCCACCCCCTCGGCGATCAGCCGCTTGAAGCCTTCGCGATGGCGATCCACGCAGAACGCGTCGGAGAGCGACAGCGCCACCTCCTGCCCCGCCGCGCGGGCCATGCGCGCCGCCTCGATGAAGGCGCTCTGCGCCGCCGGCGGATCGAACAGATAGCCTTCCAGATAGGTGACCTTGGAGGCGGCGATGATGGTCTCGTCGATGTCATGCAGCGCGAACTCGCCGCCCGCGCCGAGATAGGTGTTCATCGTGCGCTGGCCATCCGGCGTCACCAGAATCAGGCAGCGCGCGGTGGGGACCGGCGCCTCCAGCGCCGGGGTGGCGTAATGCACGCCGACGCCGGCGATCTCGCGGCGAAACACCTCGCCCATCTCATCCTTGGCCACCTTGCCGAGAAACGCCACCCGGGCCCCCAACGCCGCCGCCACCGCGCAGCTATTCGCCGCCGAGCCGCCGGAGGCGCTGTGCCCGCCCTGCATCGCTTCGGTCAGCCTGGTCGCGGTATCGGCATCGATCAGCGACATCGCGCCCTTTGGCATGTCGTGGCGTTTTAAAAATTCGTCATCAGTTTGTAGGAGAAAATCGACGATGGCATTCCCGATGCCGGTGATATCGAATTGTGACACGGCCATTCGGCAAGCCCCCCAGACATTCGCAACAGATTACAGCGCGGACGGGTTAGCATCGCCACACCGCAGCGGCAAATGAGCAAAGCTGTTGTTCGCCTTTAACGCGCATGCTAGCCCGGCATTATCGCGACGAGCCAGCACGGAGGATTTGTGTTCAACAAGCGCAAAATGGAAGAGCCAAAACCGCTTAACCCCGCGCCGACGGTGGAAGAGGAACCCTCCTCGATCTTTCCCCCGGATGAAGACACCTCCCCGGCCAGCAGTTTCATTCCCCCCAGCTTCAAGGAGTCTCCCATGGCCCGCTCACCTTTCGCGCCGCCGCCGGTCCCCGCCACCCCGTCTACCCCGTCCGGCATGCCGGCCGCCGCCCCGCGCCCGCTGATGGGCAGCCCCAGCCGTGAGGCCGCCGAGCGCCGCACCCTGGTCGTTGGCCGTGGCATTTCCGTGCAGGGCACGGTGCAGGATGCCGAGCGGCTGGTGGTTGAAGGCACGGTCGAAGCCACGATGATCAACGCCAATGAACTCTCCATCGCCCCGGGCGGTGTGTTCAAGGGCGAGGTCGAGGTGGACGACGCCGAAGTCGCCGGCACCATCGATGGCACGCTGGTCGCCCGCGCCACCTTGATCGTGCGCGCCACCGGCCGGGTGCTGGGCACCGCCCGCTGCCGCCGTTTGCAGGTTGAGGATGGCGGCCAGATCACCGGCCGCATCGAGATGCTGAGCGATAATGGCGGGCCGAGCCTCGGCTCTTCCAGCCATGGCAGCCCGGCCCTCGCCTCCGAGCCGTAAGGTCGGCGTATCTGGGGGCGTTCTTGCGAACCCCCCAGCGTTTTTCGCAGCTTTTTGAAAAAAGCTGCACCAAAAACTTTTGCTCTATTGAATAACGGTATCCGCTTCGCGGCCCAGCAGCAGCGCCAGCCGCTCCAGCCGCCTTAGCACCGCCTCTCCGGCAAACACACCGTTCGCCGCCGCCAGGCTCAGCATCAGCCGGCCCGGCGTCAGCTCCAGCCCGGTGCCCGCCAGCAGATGCGGCGTGCCCGCCGAGAGCGTGTAAGCCAGGCGCAACGCCGTTCCCAGCGTCTCCGCCCGCTGCGCCGCCCCCATATCCAGCAATGCCCGCGCCGGGGCCAGGAAGCCCGCTTCCGGCGGCGCCTCGTAACGCACCGCCGTCGCCAGCGCCAGAAAGGCGCGGGCATGGTGGTCCAGGCTCATCCCGGCCTGGCGCAGCACCCGCATGAAGGCCTGCTCGGCGCGATATTCCGGGTGCTCGTGGCTGCCAATGTCCGAAAGCCAGCACGCCGCCTCGCGCAGCCGCTTCTGCGCCGGGGTCTCGTCCGGGAACAAAGGCTGGGTCCAGATCACCAGCGCCTTGGGCAGATTCACATCCCGGATCATGCCCCGCACCAGATCCCGCGAGGCCGCCAGCAGCGGGTCCTCGGCGCGGATCTGCGCCGGCAGCAGCCGGGAGAACCAGCCCTCGCGCAGCCCATTGGCGGAAAACACCACCCGCGCCGCGCCGGTTGCGCGCAGCAGACGGCGCAGGATCACCGCCGCATAGGGCAGATCCTCGATGCGCCGGCGCGGCACCCCGGGCATGCGCTCGATCAGCTTGCGCCCGCCCTCGCTCACCACCCCGGCCAGATCCCGCGCCTCGTCCCGGTTGATGGTGTAATGATGCACGATATTCAGCGGATAGCCGGTCTGGGCGATGTGAATCCGCGCCAGCGCGCGGAAGGCGCCGCCGGAGAGGAACAGATCCTTCCCCGCCGCCTCGGCGGTGAAGGGCACGCTCTGCAGCGCCTCGATCATCACCGCCCGCGCCCGGCCGATATCCTCGCCCGCCCGCTCCGCCAGCCGGATCACGCCCACCGGCAGCGTCGCCGCCTCGCCCACCTGCCCGGCCTGCAGCCGGATCAGCTCCAGCGAGCCGCCGCCCAGATCCGCCAGAATCCCATCCGCGCCGGGAATGCCGCAGAGCACGCCCTCGGCCGAAAGCGCCGCCTCCTGCTCGCCGGAGAGCACGGAAATCCGCAGATCCGGCAGGCGCTTCATCACCGCCTGCACGAAATCGCGGCCATTCTCGGCATCGCGCACCGCCGAGGTCGCCAGCACCTCCACCGGGCTTGCCCCCATCGCGCGGGCGATGGCGGCGTAGCGGTGCAGCACCGTCTCCGCCTGCGCCAGCGCCTCATCCTTCAGCCGCCCGGTGCTGGTCATGCCCTTGGCCAGCCGCAGCACCGCGCGCTCGTTGAAAATCTGCAGCGGGTTGCGCAGCTCGCCCTCATAGACCACCAGCCGCACCGAGTTGGAGCCGAGATCCACCACCGCCCGCCGGAAGGGCGCGACATTCTGCTCGGATCGGCTCATCTGGTCCATGGATCACTCTCCCTCAACGCGGCGGCGGGACAAAGATAAGCTTTCATGACTGCCCGCCCGGCTCGTCACGCCGCATCATCAACGCATCCCCACCAGTCTCATAATAGGCCCGGCGGCGCCCGCTTTCCACAAAGCCGAACCCGGCATAGAGCGCGATGGCGGCCTCATTCTCCACCGCCACCTCCAGAAACAAGGTGGCGACACCCAGGGCCCGCAACCGCGCCAGCCCCTCCGCCAGCAAGGCCCGGCCGATGCCCTGGCGCTTGCGCGCGGCGCCGATGGTGATGATCTCCGCCTCATCCAGCACCTGGCGGATCAGCAGCAGCCCGCCCGCCTCATGCAGCAGCGCCAGCATCCCCGGCTGCGGCAACAAAGCGGCGAAGGCCGCCTCGTCCCACGGGTCATGCGCGAAGGCCTGGGCGTGCAGCGCCGCCATGATCGCGGCCTGGGCCGGCCCGGCTTGGAAGATGGCGCTCATAGCGGGGCCGGGCGCAACCCGGCGGCCGGCAGCTTGGCCTCCGGCGGATCGACATAAAGCGGCAAGGCGGGGGCCGGCGCCTGCCCCGCCGCGCGCTGCGCCAAAGCCGCGCGGCCCACCCATTCGGCCTCCAGCAGCCGCAGCTCGGTCAGCACCACATCCGCCCCGCGCGCGGCCAGGATGGCGGCGGCCAAAGGCGCCTCCGGCCCGCCAAGGGCGACCGGCTGGTCCGGGCTGGGAATATCGTCATCCGCACAGGCCAGCGCCTGGCCCTCGCGCAGCAGAAACAGCCGCCCGCGCCGGGCGCGAATCGCAATCCATAAAGCCCGGCGCAAATCCGGCGCGCCTTGCGCATAAGCCTGCGCCGCGCCGATGCCCCAGAGCCTCGCCCCGCGCCCCGCCGCAAAGCCCTGCGCCAGCGCGATGGAGGTGCGCAAGCCTGTAAAGCTCCCCGGCCCGGTGCAAATGGCGATGTCCGTTATCTCCTGGCCCGCCGCCGCCTCCTGCAGCAGCAGCGGCAGCGTCTCGATCAGGCCCGGTTTCAGCGGCGCGCTCCAGCGCGCCTGCACCGCCCCGTCCGGCGCCAGCCGCGCCAGCACGGCGCGCGGGCCGGACGCGTCAAGCGCGATCAGACTCACGCGAAATCAGCCGCCTCGCCAAAGCCCAGGCGCGGCCGGCGCGCTGGCAGCTCTTCCCCGGCTGGATGGCCCAGATTGATCAGGAAGTTGGATTTCCAGCCATTTTCATTGAAAAACACCCGGTCCAGCTTGGTGCGGTCAAAGCCGGACATCGCCCCGGTGGCAAAGCCCATGGCGCGCGCCGCCAGCAGGACATACGCCCCCTGCATCGAGGAATTGCGCATCGCGGTCTCTTCCGCCAGGTCCGGATTGCCGGAGAACCAGGGCTTCACATCCGCCTCCGGGTAAAGCTCGGGCAGCTTGAGATAAAAATGCGGGTCGAACGCCACCACCACCGTCACCGGGGCGGCCATCACCGGCTCGATATTCCCGCCCGACAGGCAAGGGCGCAGCTTCTCCTTGCCCTCCGGCGTGCGCACGAACAGGAACCGCGCCGGCGAGCAATTCGCCGAGGTCGGCCCCCATTTCGCCAGATCATAGAGCGCTTTCAGCGACTCGTCGGGGACCGGCTCGGCGCTGAATGAGGAATGGGTGCGCGCGTTGGTAAAAAGCGCCGCCAGCGCCGCGTCATCCAGAGCCATTGTGCCTCCTTAAGGTTACGCCGCCTGTGTAACCGAGGTCACTTCCGGAATATAGTGCTTGAGCATGTTCTCGATGCCATGCTTCAGCGTCGCGGTGGAGGAGGGGCAGCCGGCGCAGGCCCCCTGCATCTTCAGGCTGACCACCCCATCCCGGTAGCCGCGGAAGATGATATCCCCGCCATCGCCGGCCACCGCCGGGCGGATGCGGCTATCCAGCAGCTCCTTGATCTGATCGACGATCTCCTGATCCGCCGGGTCCACATCCTCATCCTCCAGCGCGATGCCCTCGCGCAAGATCGGCTTGCCGGCCATCAGATGTTCCATCAGCAGCCCCAGCACCTGCGGCTTCAGCGCCTGCCATGCGGTGGCGTCATCCTTGGTGACGGCGACGAAATCCCCGCCCAGGAACACCCGCGCCACGCCTTCGAGCCCGAACAGAGCCTCGGCCAGCGGTGAGATCAAGGCCGCGTCGGCATCCGCGAAATCCGCCGTCTTGTCGCCCAGAATGCTCTGGCCGGGCAGGAATTTCAGCGTCGCCGGGTTGGGGGTGCCTTCGGTTTCGATAAACATTGCAATCCTCCGTCCGCAAAGCGGACTGGTGTGGTCCTGATACTGGCTCGTAGATTGTCCTTTTCAGCGCCCGTGGCAAGCAGGGAATGGAGGGACAGCCTTGCAAAGCGCTTGCCCCAGAGGCGCTTTCATGTCCAGTCTAGGCCCATGCTCCCGGCTTTGTTCATCAGCCATGGCTCGCCCATGACCATCCTTGAAGACACCCCCGCCCGGCATTTCCTGGCGGGTCTCGGCGCGCTGTTGCCTCGCCCGCGCGCCATCCTCGCAATCTCCGCCCATTGGGAGACCGACATTCCCGCGGTGAGCAACCCGCCGGCGAATGAGACCATCCATGATTTCTACGGCTTCCCGCCCGCCCTGTACGCCCAGCATTACAACCCGCCGGTGGCGCATGAGCTGGCCGGGCGGGTCGCCCAGCTGCTGGAAAAAGCCGGGCAGACCTGCGGGGTGGATGGCCAGCGCGGGCTGGACCATGGCGCCTGGGTGCCACTGAAACTCGCCTATCCGGGCGAGGACATCCCGGTGATCCAGCTTTCGGTACAAACCCAGGCCGGCACCACCCATCACGTCGCCCTCGGCGAGGCGCTGCGCCCCCTGCGCGAGGAGGGCGTGCTGATCTTCGCCTCCGGCACCTTCACCCATGATCTGCGCCGCTTCCGCCATGGCCGCCCGGCCCAGGACGCGCCGGAAACTCCGGACGTCGCCGAATTCGCCGCCTGGATGGATGCAAGGATCGTCGCCGGGGATATTCCCGCTTTGTGCGATTACCGCCGCCTCGCCCCTTACGCCGCCGCCGAACACCCGACGGAGGAGCATCTGCTGCCGCTGCATGTCGCCCTCGGCGCTGGCGGGCCGAATCTCGCCCCCACCCGGCTGCACAGCTCGGTGGAATATGGCTTCATGCGCATGGATGCCTACGCCTTCGCCTGAGGTTTTCTTAAGGATTTTTCATCAAATTGAACGTCAGTGCCATGATCTCGGCTTGATTCCGGCTGGAAATCGCCATCCCGACCAATGATCTTACACTCCTGATTTCAACATCAAGGAGTCGTCAGATGAATGGCAAAACAGCCGGCCTGGCCGGCGCGCTGGCCGGAATGGCCGCACTGGGCAGTGCCGGCGCCGCCGAGGCGGCGAACGCCATGCAGGTGAAGTCCTATGCTGATCTGTTGACGCCCGTGCCCAACCCGGTCGCGGCGCTGCAGGCGAGCAACCAGGAGATGGCGACGCGCAACCAGGCGCCGCCCGCCGGGGTGACGCGCATCGATTGGCATGACCATTACCATCATCACCACCATGCGCATTACCCGCCGCCCTGGGCCTATCACCATCATCACCACGCCTATTATTATCCGCCGCCGCCCCCGCCGCCTGTGTTTTACCACCATCACCACCATCATCATCACAGCGGGGTGTTTTTCGGGGCGCCGGGCTTCGGCGTGGTGATCGGCAACTGACCAGCCCCACCCGGCCGCCGGGTTTGCGGTTTATTCATGAAGCAGCGCCGCATCATTCATCTTTCAGGATGCGGTGACGCCTTCAAATCCACCGCCCGGCTGCCGACGTTACAATCAAGACCTTCTCTTCACAGGAGATTCTGATGGATACGAAAAAAGCCGGCCTGCTCGGCGCCCTTGCCGGCGCCACGGCGCTTGGCGCTGGCGGCGCGGCCCAGGCCGCGAATGCGATGCAGGTAAATTCCTATGCCGATCTGTTGCAGCCGGTGGCCAACCCGGTCGCGGCGCTGCGGGAGAGCAACGCGGCGCTGGCGCAAAACCGGGATGCCGTGACGCGCATCGACTGGCACGATAACTACCATCACCATCATCACGCGCATTACCACCATCACCGGCCGCCGCCGCCCCCGCCGCCGCGCTATGATCACCATCATCACCACCATCATCACCAGGGTGGCGCGGTGCTCCTCTCCCCCGCGCCCGGCGTAGGCGTGGTGATCCGGAACTAGAGCAATATCCGATCAAACGGACTCGTTTGATCGGATAAAGTTGCGCGCTCAAACAAAACTTAGACCAGCGGAACGGGGGCTTTACCAAAATAAAGCCCCCGTCTCATTTCAATCCCCGGCCGCCTTATCGCGCGCCCGCGCCGCGCCCAGAATCCGCCGATAGGTGCCATCGAACACCGTATGCATCGCGGAGACCCAGCGTGTATCCTGCCCCAGCGTCTCGCGGCTGGCATGAATCCGGCGGGACTGCATCTCCCGCTCCGCCGCCTCTTCCTCGCCCATCGGCTCCAGCGCGAAATCCGGCTCCGCCGGGACGATGCAGAGCTGCATGAACGGCTCGCCGGGCCGGAAGACATGCACCAGGCCTTTCGGCGGCGCCTTGAACACCACGAAATTGATCATCGGCCACCAGGAGGTGCGCAACAAGGCCGGCACCGCCAGCGGCACATCATCGGCGGGGCTGAGATAATAGCGCGGATGCGGCTCGGCGCGCACCGCCATGCCCTCGGGCACTTTCAAATCCAGCAGCAATTGCAGCGTATAGAACCCTTCGCCGAAGCTGCGGAAGGGCGGCCATTGCAGGCCAGGGGTGGGCGGCGGGCCGAAATCCCCCTCGAACTGGAAGGCCCCATTCTCATGGCGCACGCGCAGCTCGGTCTCGTAAGGGTAGAAAAGCTCCACCCCATATTGCGCGCCTTCCACGAAAGGCAGGCAATGCCAGCCCTGCTCATGCGCGCCATCCTGGCGCGGTACTTTCTCCCCGCCCCAGCCCGGCACCTCGACGCGCGTGCGCCGCGGCGCCAGACGCGGCTGGTAATAGCGGTATTTGACGATGTTCACGCAACCCTCCGAAAAACCAAGACAAAACCATGGCACAGCAAACCGCTTTATGATGGCGCGATTGCGGCCGCCGCGTCGGCCCCTGTCATGAAATAACCGTCACCGGCCCGCCCCCTACCCCTGGGTGAGCGCGTGCAGCCGGTGATTGATGCCGGCCAGCGCCGCCTGCGCCTCCTTATACAGCCCGAAAAGCTGGTCGTAGAAAGCGCTGGCCTCCTGGTTCGGCACCGTCACATCCCGCAGCCGCACCGCGCGGGCCACCGCCTCCTGCGGGCCGGCGAACAGCCCCACCCCGACGCCGGCCAGCAGCGCCGCCCCGAACGAGGCATCGCCCGCCTCGGTCCGCTCGATCACCAGCCCGGTGACATCGGCGATGATCTGCCGCCAGCAGGCACTCCGCGCCCCGCCCCCCATCAGCCGGATGGTGGAAAAATCCAGCCCCAGATCCCGCGCCGCGCCCAACAGATCGCGGATGGAAAAGGCGATGCCCTCATATACCGCCCGGGCGAAATGCGGCTTGCCATGCGCCATCGTCATGCCGATGAAATCCGCCCGCAGCAGCGGGTCCCAGTAAGGCGCGCGCTCGCCCTGCAGATAAGGGTGGAACAGCAGCCCCCCGGCCCCGCGCGGCGCCGCGCTGGCCAGCGCATCCATCGCCGCGAACCCGCCTTGCTCAAACATCAGATCCCGCACCCAGCGATGCGCGGAGGCGCAGCTATTGGTGCCGGTGGCGGTGTAATACAGCCCGGGCAGGATATGCGGATAACAGGAAATCGGCGGATGCACCGCCTTGCCCTGAGTGGCCAGAAACAGCACGCCCGCCGTGGCCAGCTTCACCCCGCCAATGCCGGGCGCATTGCCGCCGACGCCGAAAAACTCCACCGTCGTATCATTGGAGCCGCAAATCACCTTCGTGCCGGGCTTCAGCCCGGTGCGCGCCGCCGCCGCCGCGGTGACACCCCCCACCACCTGTTCCGCCGGGACGATCGGCGGCAGAATGGCCATATCCAGCCCGATCAGCCCGGCCAGCTCTGGAGACCAGTTTTTCGTCTCATCATCCGCCAGCAGCGCGCCCACCGCGTCGGAATAATCCGTCTCCCAGCCGCCGGTCAGGCAATGGCGCAGGAAATCCTTGGCCAGATAAAGCCGCTTGGCCTGGCGCATCACCTCCGGCTCATGCTCGAACAGCCAGGCCAGCATCGCCAGCGTCCAGGTCGGGTTCACCCGGTTCAGCGAGGTGGCGATAATCCGCGCCCCGGCTTTTTCGTGCAGGGCGGCGGCCTGGGCGGCGGCGCGCTGGTCGCTCCACATGATCGCCGGGCGCAGCACCGCGCCGGCCGCATCCGTCAGCACCGGAATATGCGCCCCGGCGGAGATGCCGATGCCGGCGATCTCCCCCGGATCGATCCCCGCCACCACCGCGCGCACCGCCTGGCACAGAGCCGCCACCCATTCCCCCGGATCCTGCTCCGCCCAGCCGAAATGCCTGATCTGCGTGGTGACCGGCGCCGCCGCCTCGGCGACGATGCCGCCATCCGGCGAAATCAGGCTCGCCTTCAGGCTGCCCGCCCCGAGATCGATGCCCAGCAAATATGAATCCGGCATGGCGATGGCTCCTGGAAACAAAACGCCTCCGGGTCTAGCATCCCCCCCATGCCCGAGACCATAGAGCTTGCCCCCGGCCTGGCCCCCGCTTATCTGGATGCGATCCCGGTGATCGACATCGCCCCGCTGCTGCACGGGGATTTCTCCCCCGCCGCGCAGATCGGCCGCGCCTGCCGCGAGATCGGATTTTTCTACATCAAAAATCACGGCATCGCGCAGAGCGAGATCGACGCGGTCTATGCCCAGGCCAAGCGGTTTTTCGATCTGCCGGTGGCGGAGAAGGAAAAATCCGCGATCGAGAAATCCACCTGCCATCGCGGCTGGTTTCGCCTCGGCGGCGAGAATCTCGACCCCGCCAAGCAGGCGCAAGGCGATTTCAAGGAAGGCTTCAAGATCGGCCGGGATCTGCCCCCGGACCATGAGCGGGTGAAGGCCGGGCTGCCGCTGCACGGCCCGGATGTCTGGCCGGATCTGCCGGGCTGGCAGAGCGTGATGCAGGGCTATTACGACAAGATGGTCGATCTCGGCGCCTTATTGCTCAGCGCCTTCGCCGTCTCGCTCGGGCTCAAGCCGGATTATTTCTCCCCCTGGCTCGGCATCACCATGACCACTTTGGGCCCGCTGCATTACCCGCCACAGACAGGCCGCATCACCGAGGCGCAATTGGGCGCCGGCGCGCACACGGATTTCGGCTGCCTCACGCTGCTGCACCAGGATAATGCCGGCGGGCTGCAGGTGCAGGGGCTGGACGGCACCTGGCTCGACGCCCCGCCCATCCCCGGCAGCTTCGTGGTGAATATCGGCGACATGATGGAACGCTGGACCAACGGCGTCTTCCGCTCCACCCCGCACCGGGTCATCAACATCTCAGGCCAGGAGCGCTACTCTTTGCCATTTTTCTTTGACCCGGATTTCTACGCCCCGGTGGAATGTTTGCCGACCTGCCTGCAACCAGGCGAGACACCGAAATTCCCCCCGACCACGGCGGGGCAGCATTTGCTGGATATGATCAATGCCAGCTTCAAATATCATCAGGACAAGGCGTAAGAGATGGGGCTTTTCTTGAAAAAATGCCCTGCTCTCCAAGATCTTTTTGACTGCCCCAGACCTTCATTCATCTGGCCATTATAACGATCCTTCAAGGCATTGAAGGTATAAGCCTGAAAATTATAGGGGACAGGCGTTTTGCTTTTTAACGCGGGGTTTCTAACGGGTGCCAGCTTCTGCACCACGCCAGCCAGGTTGAGGCGCGTTTTCCGAAAGAGATCGACGGCTTCTCGATGAAATACCAGGAGAGCATCGCCAACCCCAGCGCCACGGCGAAGGATAATATCTGATTCAGATGCCGGTCCATATGCGGCAGGCAGGCCGCGAAAATCTGCTGCACCGGCCAGCCCCATACATAGACGCCGTAGGAAAAATCTCCCGGCAGCCTGATCGCCCGCGCCAACCTCGTGCTCGCGACCCAGAGACAGCCTGTGAGAAACGCCGCATAGAACACAAACTGAAACGCCGTGCCGTGCCGCATGAACACCGCCAGCAGCACCAGCCCCGCCACCAGCCGGCCATCGATCCGCGCCCAGCCCTTATGCAACGCCAGCAATGAGCCGAACAGGAAAAATGCCGGCAATCTGCCGCCGAGATTCACATTGCTGAGCCCGGTTAGCGAAATATAACCCGGCCAGAGCATCAGCGTGCAGGCTACCACCAGACAAACCAGGCTCATCGCCCTGCGATATTTCAGCAGCCCGCACAGCCCCGCCACCGCCAGCATCGCATACATGAACAGCTCATATTTGATCGTCCAGATCGCGCCATTGGTCTGCGGGTAGAGATTATGCTGAAACACGCCAGGCAGGCCGTATTCGATATAAGGATGCAGCAGCACCGCCTTCAGCGCGCCCGCCTGGCCGAAATAGCCGCGCGGGCCCAGATCGCTGAAGAGCGGGCCGATCACCAGCACGCACACCACGCAGCTGACGATCAGCGCCGGAAAAATCCGCATCACCCGATGGATGGCATATTCGGCCACGCTCTGCTTCACCATCAGCGAATGGGTGATCAGAATGCCGCTGAGGAAAAAGAAAAATTCCACCGCCAGAGAACCGGAATAATCAAACCCGAGCAGCCGGCCGATCGGCTCCATCCGTCCTGTCGGGAGCACCAACGCATAGGCATGGCCCCAGATCACCGCCGCCGCGGCGATCAGCCGCAGCAGATCAAAATTATTATTCTCCCGGCGCAGCAGATCCGCGATCAGCATCGCGCCACACCGCGCTTGCCGGCCTTATAACAAAATGTAACATACCCCATCGACGAGATTTTGGGGCGAGCGGGGCGGGATCAAGGGCGCAGGCGCGCTTTATCTTCGCCGGCAGCGCCGCCGGCGCCTACCCCAGATGCTGCAGCAAATCCTCCGGCGCCCCGTCATGCAGCGCTACGATTTGGCGCAGCAACGCAACCGCCTCTGCCCCCCGCTCCAGCCCGAACAAGCCGATGATTTCGCCCCGCAACCCTGGCCAGCGCAAAGGATGCTCAGCCTCCGGCAACAGCAATCGCAGCGCTGCGAACGCGCTCACGGCTCGCGGAAAATCCTGGCTTTGCAGCGCCAGCATCCCGGCGGTGAAGGCGCCATCCTGCCGCAAGCCCAGCTCCAGCCCCTCCGGCGGCAGGTCGCCCAGCCCGGCGGCGCGCAAAGCCTCTGCCTCTTCCCGCCGCCCAGCATTCACCAGCCCGACAAAACCGCGCCAGGCGGCGGCAACCTCGCCTTGCGCCAGCAGGGCCGGCAGCGCCGCCGCGTCCCCGGCCTCGGCGGCGCAGAGCAGCGCCTCGCGCTGGGACAAGGCCGCGATATTTTCGGCAAACGGGTCGCGCTGGGAGATCTGCTCCATCGCCTGACACAAGGCCCGCGCCGCCTGGGCGGACAGGCTGAACATCGCCTGCAGCCCCGGCCGCGCCTGCCCGCGCGCCAGGCGGGACATGGCGCGGGCGAACAAGGCCTGGCCCAGCCCCAGCGGCATCAGCGCGGAAAGCTCTGGCAGTTTCGCCTGCAAAGCCGCCTCGGGCAGCGCCTCCGGCATGCGCCCAAACCGCGCCACCACCCCGGCATGGAACGCCGCCCAGGCTGCATCGGCGGCATCGTAATCGCCATCGATGGTGGCATCGAACAGCCCGCGCCCGGCAAAGCCGAGCTGGGTGTCAGACCCGGGCACGCAATCGCCGGCGCGTTTGGCCAGATAGGCCCGGTAAATCCCCCGCCCCGCCCCCTCGCGCAAAGCCAGCGGCGCGGGCGAGGCATAGGCGATCAGCCCGGTCTCATCGCGCATGATCCGCACATGCGCAAAGCCCGCCGCGTGCAGCGCCTGTGTCAGGCTCTCGCCGGTCTGCAGCACCAGATGCGCCCCCACCGCCAGGGCCGAGACCAGCTTGCCGGTGGATTGCCCGGGGGTGATCGTCGCCGCATCCGGGGTGGTCAGCAGCATCACCCCGTCCGGGGCGATGGTCTGTCGCATCAGCCGCAGATAAGCCGGCGGGTCCGGCAGATGCTCGATCAGCTCCGTCGCCGCGATCACGTCCCAGGGCGCGCCCAGCTGCGCTTCGGTGAAGTAATCCGCGCGCAGATCCAGCCCCAGCTCGCGCCGGCCAAAGGCCCCGAAGGGCGAAGGATCATACCCCACACCCTGCCAGCCCAGCCCATGCACGCCGATATCCAGCCCGAACCCGTAGCCGCCGCCGATTTCCAGCAGCCGCGCCCCGGCCGGCTTGTCGATCCGCGCCAGCTGGGCGGCGATCGGCCACAGCCCCGCCCCCACCTGCGCCAGATAGGCCGGCAGCCCCAGCTCCACCAGCGCGTTATCGCCATAATCCAGATCCGGGACGATGTCGGTGAAACAGGCGGTGCAGGCCGGGCAGCGCAGCAGATTGATCAGGAAATGCTTGCGCGGCGGCTTGAAATCCTCCTCCAGCACCAGCGCCATCTCGCCCGCATGGCCGCAATTGCGGCAGCGCGCGGCAAGGGTCTGGCCCTGGCGCCAGGTGATCTGGGCGTTGCGGCTGATCCTGATCGTCTCGTTCATCGCCCCGGTTCCATGCAGGCCGGCATGGTTACGGGCCGGCCCGCCCCCTGGCAAGACCGGCCCGTTTCAACCACTAACGCAACGTTATTAAATTCCAGCCTCAGAATTGTTTCACGTGGAACATTGCAGCTCCTGGCGCAAAATTTCCGCATCCTCCATCGGCAGGCCGCAAACATTGCCACGGCACACATAGGCGGCGCGCAGATCCCCCGGCTTGCCGAAGGCAGGATGCTCGGGCGCCAGCACCTTGCCGCCGCGCAGCACCAGCACCTTCGGATCCGGCGCGGCCAGGGCCAGACGCACCAAATCCTCCGCCCCGCCGGTCACCACCACGCTCACCGCATTGGCCAGCAAATCCGCCGCCGC
Organism: Acidocella sp. MX-AZ02; assembly: GCF_000306035.1. NCBI lineage: Bacteria > Pseudomonadati > Pseudomonadota > Alphaproteobacteria > Acetobacterales > Acidocellaceae > Acidocella > Acidocella sp. MX-AZ02. Next base: position 253,678 of record NZ_JH976208.1, on the reverse strand, counting down.
CAGCAGCTCCGGGGCGTTGGTGAGCGCGCGGGCGCGGCCGCCATAGGCGCGCAAAACCGCCTGCGTCTTGGCGCGGTACTCGTCCTTGCCGGTGAGGTGGAACAAGGACGCGTAGGCTTGCGCCATCATCCCGGTGCCAGACGGCGTCGGCCCGTCCTGGATCGAGCGGCCGCGCGGGGCGTAGACATCCTGCGCATCATCGGCGGAGATATAGAACGCCCCCTCGCCATCGCCGAAGCGCGCCTCGGTGGCGGCGAGGATGGTCTCGCTCAGCACCAGATAGGCGCTCTTGTCGGTGGCCTGGTAGAGGGCGATGCCGGCACGGATCATCGCCGCCTGGTCCTCCAGCAGCCCGGCGGCGGAGATCTTGCCGTCGCGCATGGCATGGGCGATGCGCCCATCCTCCTCGCCCATCGCCTGGATCAGCGTGGTGAAGATGCGCTCGCCCAGGGCAATCCAGCCCGGCTCCTGGAAGACGATCCCGGCTTTCACCAGCGCCGAGATGGCCAGCGCGTTCCAGTCCGCCAGAATCTTGTCGTCACGGCCGGGGCGGATGCGGGTGTCGCGCAGCGCTTTCAGTTTGGCCCGGCAGGCGGCCAGGCGGGTCTCATCGCCGTTAAAGGGCAGCCGACGCTCCAGGATGATGCGGCCTTCCCAGTTGCCGGCGGCCGGCATCGGGTAGGCGGTTTCGAAAAACCGCGCATCGTCACCCAGGGCCGCTTCGATCTCGGCGCGGGTGAAGACGTAGAATTTGCCTTCCTCGCCTTCGGAATCGGCATCCTCGGAGGCGGCGAAGGCGCCTTCGGCGGCCATGTCGCGGGTCAGCCAGCCCACCGTCTCACGGGCGCGGGCGGCGTAGAGCGGATTCGGCTTGTCCGCCTGGGCGTAGGCCAGCAGCTCCAGGATCAGCGCATTGTCATAGAGCATTTTCTCGAAATGCGGCACCAGCCAGGCATCGTCCGTGGCATAGCGGGCATAGCCGCCGCCCAGATGGTCATAGATGCCGCCCTGGCTCATCCGCTCCAGCAGCAGATGCACCGCCTCGCGCCCGCGCGCATCGCCCAGCTGCCAGAGGAAGCGGAAAACCGGGATATTCGGGAATTTCGGCGCCCCAGCGAGGCCGCCCAGCTCCCAATCCATGCCGCGCAGGAAGGCCTCCTGCACCGCATGCAGCAGCTCAGGGCCCGGCGCGTCGCCCGGCTTGGTGGCGGCGGCTTCGGCCAGAGCGCGGCGGATGGCGCCGGCGGAGCGGGCGATCTGCTCCTGCTCATTCGCCCAGGCCTGGGAGAGCGCCACCAGCACCTGCGGGAAGCTGGGCCGGCCATGGCGCGGGGTCGGCGGGAAGTAGGTGCCGCCCCAGAAGGGCGCGCCCTCGGGGGTGAGCACCATGGTCAGCGGCCAGCCGCCTTGCTCGCCCATGGCGTGCAGCGCGGCCATGTAGGTTTGGTCGATATCCGGGCGTTCCTCGCGGTCCACCTTGATGGCGACGAAGCGCTCATTCAGCAGGCCAGCGATCTGCTCATTCTCGAAACTCTCATGCGCCATCACATGGCACCAATGGCAGGCGGCGTAGCCGATGGAGAGCAGCACCGGGACATTGCGGGCCTTGGCCTCGGCGAAGGCGGCCTCGCCCCATTGCTGCCAGTGCACGGGGTTATCCTTGTGCTGGAGCAGATAGGGAGAGGAGGCGTCCTGCAGGCGATTGGTCATTTGGCTCTCTCCTGGTTGAACCGCTACATAGGGGCGCACAGACAGGAGAACCAGCTTTGGGTGAAAGAATGGAGGGCGATCCGGCGCCTTATTTCGAAACGCACATCTTTGTGTGCGGCAACCGGCGGCCGGAGGGGCATCCGCGCGGCGATTGCGCCAGCAAGGGCTCGGAGAAGATCCGCGATTATATGAAGGTGCGGGTGAAGGAGCTGGGGCTCAAAAATATCCGCGTCAACCAGGCGGGATGCCTGGACCGGTGCGAGCTGGGGCCCTGCGCGGTGTTTTATCCGGAAGGGGTCTGGTACAAGCTGGATAGTTTCGCGGCGGTGGATGAGGTGATTGAGAAGCATTTGGTTGAGCAAGGCCGCGCCCGCGACAAGATGCTGCCTTAAGTTATAAAAGTTT
>NZ_JH976208.1:248966-251463 GCF_000306035.1 Acidocella sp. MX-AZ02 | reverse complement strand
ACAGACGTTTGGGGCGTTGGCAAGATGTTGCCAACGCCCCAAACGTTTTGCAGCCCTTTTTGAAAAAAGGGCTGCACCCCAAAACTTTTAATATTCTTCGTCGGCGACGTAGGAGCCGATGCGCTGCACCAGATCCGGCTTGGATTTCGCCAGCAGCACGCCGTAAATCACCGACACCACCAGCAGGCCCAGCGCCAGCTTCGGATACAGGTTGAACGGATAAGGCTGGCCCGGCTCGATCAGCCCCCAGAGCGGCATCAGCATCAGCAATGTGCCGACCACCGGAACGATCAGATGCGTGAAAACGTTGAAATCCTCACGGTGATAGCGAAGCATATAGACCGGCAGCGCCAAATTGGTGAGCAGATAGGTGACCACCACCGGGATGGTGCCCAGCGTGCCGGTATCGCCGAACAGGGTCACCGGATCGATATTGTAAAACGTGCCGAAGCCGAGCACGATCACCAAAGCCACCACGATATAGGTCCACATCGCCGCGTGCGGGGTGCGATGCTGCGGGTGGATCTTGCCGAAGAAAGGCGGAAGCAGCCCCTCGCGCGCGGAGGAGAACAGGATGCGCGCCTGGGCGTTGGTAAGGCCGATGAGCGAGGAGAAGATCGAGGTCACGCCTGCGAGATAGGCGATGATGAGAATGCCGGCGGCGGACGCCTTGAAGGCATCGACAAACGGCAGCGAGGAGTTGGTGATCGCCTTCACATCGTTATGGAAGGCCGTCTCCGTCGCGAAGGAGAGGAACATGTAGAGAATGCCGATGGAGAGCGTGCCGACGATCAGCGCGCGCGGCACGTTGCGGCGGGGATTGGTGGTTTCTTCCGCCAGCATCGCGGAATTCTCCCAGCCGATGAACAGATAGATGGCCAGCGGGAAGCCGAGCCCGATGCCCTTCCAGCCGCCGGTGACGGCGGCGATGGTGAAGGGGGCCATCGAGATCGAGCCGCGATTGACCACCAGCATGATCACCGCGCCGACGACCAGCAGGATCAGCTCGAAATAGAAGAAGATCGCCGCCCAGGTGGTGGAGAGCGAAATGCCGCGCGAGACCAGCACGCCGACAATGGCGGTCGCGATAATCGCCAGCACCTGCCAGGGGATATTGATGCCGAGGAAGGTTTGCAGCGTCTGCGCCGCCCAGCCGCCGGAGATCACCACCACCGAGGCGGCGGCGATGCAATAGCCGACCACGACGAAGATGGAAGCCGCCGCCCCCGCCCAGGGGCCGAAGGCCATGCCGATGAAGGTGACGAAGGAGCCGGTGCTGGGGCGATAGCGCGAAAACTGCGCCAGCGTGTTGGTGAGGAACAAAATCACCACCATCGCGACCAGGATGGTCAGCGGCGCGCCGACGCCGGCACCGGAGGCGATCAGCCCGAAACCAAAGAAAAAGCTCATCGCCGGGGCGATGTTGGCGAGGGTGGAGGCAATGATCTGCGAAAGCCCGAGGCTGTCACGCTTGAGGCGTTCGCCGCCCCGCGAGATTGTGCTCATTATTTTATGATCCCTGCTTGGATTAGACGTTCGGCCGCCGGATGTGGGCGTCTTTTTTCCTTGTGGTAAAATGAACGTTCCGTCAACTTATTTGTGAGAAGCGATTTAAATAATAGACAAATCCTCTGACCTGCTCAGGCGCCCGGCAGCCAGCGCGAGACCTCGATGTCACCCGCCTGCGGTTTCGGCGGCTGCGGCTTCGCCCCGCCCTGGGCGCGCCAGCGCTGCAGCCGCCAGACATAGGCCAGAACCTCCGCGCAGGCGCGGTAGAGGGCGGTGGGCACATATTCATCCGGCTCCACATAGCGAAACACCGCGCGCGCCAGAGGCGGGGACTGCACCACCGGCACGCCATGGCCGCGCGCCCGGGCGATGATTTCCTCCGCCTGCGGCCCGGCCCCTTTGGCGAGCAGCATCGGCGCCCTGTCCTGCCCGCGGCGATAGCGGATGGCGCAGGCGAAATGGGTGGGGTTGGTGACCACCACGCTGGCCTCCGGCACACGCTGCATCTGCCGGGCGCGGGCCATTTTGCGGGCCAGGGCGCGCTGGCGGGATTTCACATGCGGGTTGCCCGCCGCCTCCTTCATCTCCTCGCGCATATCCTCATCCGACATCCGCAGCTTGCGCCGGTGCAGCCAGAACTGGAGCGCGAAATCCACCCCCGCCAGCAGCCCCAGCACCAGGCAGATGAGGCTCAAACATTGCGTGGCCAGGGCGAAGAAGGCGCTGGCGGCGGGGCGGGGCAGCCAGGCCAGGGCGGTGAAATCCGGCCGGCGCGCGAGGATCGCCACCGCGCCCGCCAGGGCGATGGCGAGCATTTTCAACACGGATTTGCCCTGCTCCGCCATGCCGTGTCCGGAGAAGATCTGCGAAAATCCAGCCTGGGGCAGCAATTTGGAGAGATCCGGCGCCAACAGATTGAGCGCGAAGACGAACCCGCCCGAGGCGAGGCTGGAAGCCGCGCCGATGGCGGCGATGAGCCCGAGCAAGG
>NZ_JH976208.1:234991-248866 GCF_000306035.1 Acidocella sp. MX-AZ02 | reverse complement strand
CGCCTGGCGCAGCCGGCGCTCGGTGGGGGCATGCTTCTTCTCGCCCGCCCCTTCAGCCATGCGGCATCAACCCGGCGATGGCCGCCATGGATTGCGCGGTGAGATGCGACGTGGCCACCCCAATGGCCGGCACCATGCCCACCAGCACCCAGAGCCCGGCCAGAATCAGCAATGGAAAGCCGACAGAGAGCAAATTGAGGCTGGGGGCGAAGATGGTGGCAAGCCCAACGGTGAGGTTGACGCAGAACCCCGCCGCCAGCACCGGCAGCGCCAGCGCCAAGGCGGCGGAGAACACCACCCCGCCCATGCCGGCCAGCGCCCCCCAGCCTTGCAGCGGCGCCACCCCGGCGCCATGCGCGAAGGAATGGGCCAGCGCCATGAACAGCCAGACCGGCCCGCCCGCCGCCATATAGCCGAGCAGCCCGGCCCATTGCATGATATCCGCCAGCACCGAGCTGGCGCCCGGCGCGTCGCGGAATTGCAGCGTGGCAAAGGAGAGGCCCATCGCCTCGCCGATGATCTCACCGGCGGAGGAGAGCGCGGCGAGGACGATCTGCGCCGCCATGCCGAGCAGCGCGCCATAGGCGATCTGCTCAAAGCCGGTGAGGATGGCGCGGGCCGGGTCCGCCGGGTAGGCGGGCAGGTCCGGCAGCCAGAGGGCGAGCGCCAAGGCCAGGGCAGCGGCCAGCAGCGCCTTGACCATGTTGGGGAGGAGGGCGGAGCCGAACAGGGGGGCGGTGAGGAACAGCCCGGTGATGCGCAGAAACGGCCAGAGGAAGCGACCGAACCAGAGCATCACGGTCTGTTCATCTAAGACCATGGCTGATGCACCAGAATGGCCGCGTGCAGGATGAAGTCCCGCGCCAGCGCCTCGAACATCGCCACCGCGCCGAAGCCGCCAGTGACGGCGAGCCCGGCCATGGCGATGGTTTTGGGCAGCAGCGCGAAGGTGGCATCCTCGATCTGCAGCGCAGATTGGATGATGGCGGTGATGATGCCGACCAGCAGCAGCACTGCCACGCAAGGCCACAACGCCGCCAGCGCCAGCGAAAAGGCATGTTGCAGCAAGTGCAGATAAAGCGGCATCAGCCGAAACTATTGGCCAGCGTGCCCAAAACCAGCACCCAGCCATGGATGGAGACAAAGACCAGCAATTTCAGCGGCAAGGAGATCAGCGTGGGCGAGACCATGATCATGCCCAGCGACATCAGGATGGAGGCGACCGCGAGATCGATCAGCACGAACGGGATATAGACCAGAAAACCGATCTGAAAGGCCGTCTCCAGCTCCGAGGTGGCGAAGGCGGGAACCAGCACGGTGAAGGGTACATCGCGCGGCGCGGCATAATGCTGGCCCGAGAGATCGACGAACAGATGCAGCGGCGCCTTGCGGGTTTGGGCAAGCATGAAATCGCGCTCCGGCGGCTGCGCGGCGGCGATGGCCTCGGAGAAGGTGATCTGCCCGGCGAGATAAGGCTGCAAGGCCTTGTCCTGCTCCTGCTGGATGACGCCGCGCATGACGAAGACGGAGAGCGCCAAGGCCAAGGCCGCCAGCACCATGTTGGGCGGCGTGGTTTGCAGCCCGATCGCCTGGCGCATGATGGAGAGGACGATGATGATGCGAGTGAAGCTCGTCATCAACAGGATCAGCCCGGGCAGGAAGGCGAGCGCGGTGATGACCAGCAGGCTCTGCACATCCAGCGAGTAGGCTTCACCGCCATTCTTCGCGAGCGTGTTGACGATGGTGAGCCCCGCCGGCGCGGCATGCGCGGCGCCCGCCAGCAGCAGCGGCGCGGCATAGGCCAGGGGCCTATTCATCGGCATCGAGCCGGCTGAGCAGAGCGATGCCGCCGCGCCCGACGCCAAGCAGCAAGACCTGGCCGCCCGCTTGCGCGATGACGAGACTTTGCTGCCCGCCCAGCGCCCGGGCGGCAAGAATGGCGAGAGGCATGTTCGCCGCCGCCGGCGCGGCCCTGGCGCGCAGACGCCGCAGCAGAAAGGCGCCCGCCGCGAGGCAGCCCAGGAGGATCAGTAATGTCGCGATGGTGGAAGCCGCAGCGGAAATTGTTTCCGTGCCCATTTTGGCTCAATCCTGTTGCACGATGTTGGTGATGTAGGCGGCGGTGAACGGGTCCGGCGGGGTGAAGCCGGCATTTTTGTCCAGCACCTGGTTGGCGAGGGTGACGCAGGTTTTTGTCAGCGAATCATGGGTGGAAGGGTCCATCAGCTGCTTCGCCGTCTGCTTCATCAAAAGCGTGATCGTCTCCGCCTTGATGATCGGCAGCAGCGCGTTGAAACTGTCGATCGCCTTCTGATCCGTGGTGGCGTATTGGATGGAAATCTGCACGAAGCCCTGCCCGGCCTGGGCGCTGGAATCCAGCGGCACGCTCACCACCATATTCTCCAGCGTGCCAAAGAGGAGCGGCTTCGGCGGCGGGGGTTTCGGATGGGCGGGGGGGCTGTGGTGGCCGGTCATTTTCATATAGACCAGCGCACCGCCACCGCCGCCACCCACGAGCACCAGCGCGGCGACCGCGCCGAGAATGATCTTCTTCATCGCAGCTCCTCAAATCGCGTTCAACAATGAATCAAACATGGTGTTGGCGGCGCTGATGGCCTTTGCCGCCGCCTGGTAGGCTTGCTCGTAATTCGTCATCAGCACCGCCTGCTGGTCGCTATTCACCCCGGCGATGGTGGCGAGGTTGGTGGTGGCGGCGGTGACCTGCGAGCCTGTCGATGTCGCCAGCGCCTGCGCGGCGGCGGCGTTGGCGCCCAAATCCGTCGATAATCCAACGAAGCTTTGCTCCAGCGTGCCGGAACTGGTGGTTCCGGTCGCGGTCCATAGATTGGCGAGGCGCTGCGCATTGCTGCCGCTGGCACTGCCGCCGGGGCTGAGGCTCAACGTGTCTCCCGCCACCGGCGCGCCGGTGAGTGGCAAATTCCAATATTGCCCGGACGCCAGACCGGACGGGTAGGCCACCGCGACATTGCCGCCATTGCTGCCCAGCGTGCCGCTGGCGATGATGGTGCCGGGACTGGCAAGGGTGGAAACATTATAGGCGCTGGCGGAGGTAAAGGTGAGCAGAAGATTTTGCCCGTAATAGCTGGCCGGCACCACGGCGCTGCCGCTGGCGGGGCTGGAGGTTACCGAATCCGTGCCGACATTGATGGTCCCGGCATTCTTGTTGATAACAGAACCATCTGTTTGCAGCGTCCCGTTGGTCGCGACATAAGGGTCGGCGGCGGCGATATCGTTGGGGGTCGTCGCGGCGACGGCAATGGCATTGGCGGCACCCGGGGCGGGATTGACGGTGAAGCTGTCGCCATTATTGGCGGTGCCGGAGATGCTCAGCGCCAGCCCGGCAAAAGCCGGCGGCGTGCCGCCTACAATGTAGCTCTGGCCGTTGGCTTGATCCACGGCGCTCCAGCCGCTTGTGCTGTTGTAGGTCAAGGTGAAGGGCCCGCCATTCGCCGGCAGCGCGGCTTCATTGCTCAGGCTCGCCGTGATGACGGCGCTGCCGCTATTGCCGCCGCTGGGCGCGACGCTGGGCGCCGGGACGGAAAAAATCGGTGTGCCGCTGGTGCCGGTTGGTGTCAGCCCCTGCGCCTGCGCGGTGTTCACCTGCGCTGAAAATACCGCCGCCAAAGCGCTGAGAGATTGCGTCGCCTGCCCGCCCGCGACGATGTTGGCGAGGGTGGCGCCGAGCGATCCATCGGATTCGCCCAGCGTCAGCTTCATCTGGTTATTGCCGGCGGTGAGCGTGGTTTGGCCGTTCGCGTTTTCCGCCAGCGCCAGCGCCTGCACGCCGCTTTGATCCACCAGCACGGTGCCGCCCGTGGCCACCACCACCCCGCCATCGCTTTGCGGGATAATATTCACCGGCAGATATTGTGACAGCGCGTTTAACGCGGAATCACGCTGGTCCAGCAGACTCGGTGAATTTGGCGCGGTTTGCAGGGATTTGTTCAAAGTGCTGAGCTGCTGCAAAATCTGGTTGGCGGCGGTGACATTCGAGCTCAGCCCGGCCTGCTGACCGGAGACGACGCTGGCGATGCTGGTCGCGGCGGTCTGGAAGGTTCCGACGACATTGCCGGCGTCCGACAAAACCGTCTGGCGCAGCGCGGAACTTGAAGGGCTGGCGGCGAGGCTGCCAATATCGGAGAAAAATTGGTTAATCGCCGTCTGCACATTGCCGTTATTGGTCAGGGCGTTGGAAATGTCGGTCAGCGCCGTGGATTGTGCGCTGGCGGCGGCGCTGGCGCTGTTCGCCGTTCGCAGCTGGGAGGCGGCAAAGCCCGAGGCCGCACGCGTGATCTGCGCTGGCAACACCCCCGCGCCTGGCTGCCCGGCCGCGGCCTGCGCCGTTTGCGCGTTGACGTTTTCAACGGTGTAGCCGGCGGTATTGGCGTTGGCGAGGTTATTGGAAACTGTCGAAATGCCGGCCTCAAATAATTGAAGGCCAGATAGCGCGGCATTAACGGCGTTGGTGAGACCACTCATGGTTGCGCTCCGCTATTCGAAGATGATGCACCGACCGATTGCAGCACCGCGCTCATCAAAGGCGATTGCGCGATTTTCATGATTTTTTCCGCATATTGATCGTCCGTTGCGTAACCGCCAGCTTGCAGGGCCTGCGCGAATCCTGCGACGCTGCCCTGGCCGGTGGCGTTTTGATAGTTGGACTGGATCAAGCCGACATAATCCGAAACGCTGGCGGTGGGGTCGGCATAATCACGAAATGCTGCATCCTGCGCGACGGCTACGCCATTCTGCATTTCATGCGTCGCCCGCAGGCTGCCGGCTTGGCCAGGCCCGGCCTTGATGCCGAACAGATTATGGCCGGGTGCCGCGGCACCCCACCCGGTTTCCAATGCCGTTTGCGCCAGCACCGCCACCGCCGGCACCCCGAGGGCCTGCGCGGCCGCAGTGATTTGCGGCCAGATGGATTTGGCAAAATTCGTCGCCTGATCCAGCTCTTGTTCAGATCCGGGCGTTGGCTGGGGCGCCGGCGCCAACGGGGTTTCATTGACCGGCGCCGGCACCCCCATGGCGGCAAGCACGGAAGCGGTTGAGGCGGTAGGAGCCGGGGTCTGCAGCGCCTGTCCGCCAATCTGGCGCTGCGCCGCCTGCAGCAGCCGGGCATCATATTTGCCGAAATCATTCTGCGCGAGATTCCACAGGAACATGCTCTGAAAATCGCTGCCACCCTGGCCCAGCGTGGACGCATCCATGCCGGTTTCATTCAGCGTGCTGAGCATCTGATACCAGAGCAACCCGGTCAGATGCTGCATCGCCTCTTTCTGCGTCGGCCGGGTGGGCGCGGGGTTGGCGGCATTTAGGGCGGTCCGTGCCTCGATCATCATATCACCTTGATGGTTCCGTTGATGGCGCCGGCTTGCTTCAGCGCCTGGATGATGGCGATCAAATCTTGCGGGGTGGCGCCCACTGCATTCAACGCCGCAGCCACATCCTGCAGCGTTGCGGCGCGTGGCAGGTTGATGACCTGCGCCTTGCTCTGCTTGGCGTTGACCGCGGTATTGCGGACACCGACGGTCGAGCCATTGGAAAACGGCCCTGGTTGGCTCACGCTATTTTGCGTCTGGATGGTCACGGTCAGATCGCCATGGCTGACAACGGCCGGGCCCAGCGTGACCCCGGCATTCATCACGATGGTACCGCTTTGCGCATCCACCACGATGGTCGGCGCCTGGCCGACCGGGGTGATCGGCAAGGCGAGCACATTGGCCATGAAGCGCATCGCATCCTGGCCCTGGGCGGAGAGATCGACCTCACCGGGCGAAACGGCTGTGGCCGTGCCCGCATCATAGCGATTAATGACATCCGCGATCTGCTGGGCGGTCTGATAGCTGGGCTGGTTGAGCAGCAACGCGGACGCGCCGTTGATCGCGTAGGTGGCGGGAATCGTCGTGGCCAGGATGGCGCCGCCGGGCAAGGTACCGACTGTCGGCACATTCACGCTGGCGGATGTTCCGCCGGCACTCGCGGCGAATCCGCTGACCAGCAGCGGCCCCTGCGCCTGGGCATAGACAACGCCATTGCCGCCGCGCAACGGGGTTGGCAATAACACGCCACCAGCCAATGACGTTGCATTCCCGACCGCGGAGACGGTGACATCCGCATGCTGGCCGGAATGCGCGAAGGCGGGAACTTCCGCCGTCACCATCACGGAGGCGACATCGTTGGGCTGCATGGTTGAGACATTTGGCAAGGCGATGCCCATATTGCGCAGCATGTTGAGGATGGATTGCTGCGTGTAGGGAACCTGGGTCGTCTGGTCGCCCGTGCCGGGTAGGCCGACAACCAGCCCGTAGCCATAAAGCTGGTTGCTGGGCGCGCCGGCGACGGACACCAGCTGGCCGATGGTCGTCGCATCGCCGGCGGCGAAGGCCTTGCCGCCAAACACCAGGAGAGCCAGGAGAGTTGCGGCGCAGATTCGCATCAGAATGGCGCAATCTTGTTGAGGACGCGTTGCAGCCAAGGCAGCTGATGTGCGCCGTTGATCGGCCCGATGCCGACATATTGCACATTCATATCGGCGACCTGATTCGAGCTGATGGTGGTATTGGCGGCGATATCGTCCGGGCTGGCATAGCCGGTGACGACGATGGAAATCACATTGCCGTTGATATTCACGTTGGTGCGGCCTTCAAGAGTGAGAATGCCATTGGCGTCGACATGGGTGACAACCGCCTCGACCTGACCGGAAATATTATTCGCCGCACTTGCCGCGCCGGTTCCGGTATATTCCTGATCGGAGGTGGCGCCGATGGAAGGAGCGAGGCTGCCGCCATTGATATGGCCAAAGCTCATCGGGATTCCCATGAAACTCGTCATGGAATCGTTGAGCGTTCCGGTCCGTTTCAGAGCGGCGTTGTCGGTATTGCTCGCGGCGCTGCTCGTGACGATGTCGATTGTCACGAGATCGCCCATACGCCAATCGCGCCGCGGCTCGTAAAGTGAGCCCATTGTGGAAGCCGGAAAAATCGACCCGTCCTGCGATGCGAGCGGGGGCAAGGCTGCCACCGGAAACGCCGCCGGCTTGACCAGACTGGGCGGCGGTGCCGCAATCGTTTGGCAGCCAGTGAGCAGCAAAACGGGCAGCAAACGTTTCATGCGCCAGCAGCCGCCTGCGCCAGATAGTTGAGCTGATTATCGATGGCGCTGGCCACCTGGGTGCCGAGCTGGTAGGCGCGCTCCGCCGAGATCATGTTCACCATCGACTGCACGACATCGACATTCGAGGCTTCGAGATAGGACTGGTTGACGGAGCCAAGGCCGTTGCTCTGCGGCGCGCCATTGACGGCGGTGCCCGAGGAGGTCGTGGACGCATACAGATTCCCACCCAGCGGCTGCAGCCCCTGCGGATTGACGAAATTTGCAAGCTGGATCTGGCCGATTTGCGAGGCGGTGGAGGATCCAGGCAATGTCACGGAAACCGTTCCATCCGTCCCGATCGTCACCGAGGTGGCGTTGCTGGGAATGGTGACGTTGGGTAGGACCTGATAGCCCGATGAGGTGACGAGCTGGCCCGTGGCGTTGAGCTGAAACGCGCCGTCACGCGTGTAGGCGGTTTGGCCGTTGGGCAGAAGCACCTGGAAATAACCGGAGCCGTTGATCGCCAGATCGAGCGGGTTGCCGGTGCTGGTCAACGCGCCCTGGGTCAAGGTATCCTTCACCGAAGCAACCTTCACGCCAGTCCCGATTTCGAGTCCGGAGGGATAAACGGTCTGGCCGGTTGAATTGGCCCCGGGCTGGATGCCATCCTGGTAGAGCAAGGTTTGAAATTCCGGCGTTTCCGACTTGAAGCCCGTCGTGTTCACGTTCGAGAGATTGTCGGCGATCGTGTTCATCATCGTCTGGCTGGCGGCGAGGCCGGTGGCGATCGTGTCCAATGCGTGGTTCATAATGCGGCTCCAAATTCTGGCATGACGAATCAGCCCTGCGCCAAGATATTATTGAGATCCTGTGAGGTGCTGCTTTGGGTTTTCATCAGGTCCGTCTGCAGCTGATAGGACCGGCTGCTGTCGATCATCTCCATCATCGCGCTGGTGGGATCGACATTGCTGTCATTGATGTAGCCTTGATGCAGCGAGGCTGTGCTGCTCTGGCTTAAATTCGTTCCCGCCGGGGCCTGGTAGAGCGAGCCGCCAAGCGCGCTGAGTTTGCCGGACGGCGTGGCAACCAGGCCGATTCGCCCATAGACTTTCGCATCCCCGCCGGGATTTCCGGCGGCGATGCCAGAGATCGTCCCGTCCTCGCCGATTTGCAGTTTCGTCAAAGGTGGAAGGCTGATCGGCGTACCGTTATTGTCGAGGATCGGATTGCCGGAACTATCCGTCAGCAGACCCGCCGCGGAGATGCTGAGTGTTCCGTTGCGGGTCAGGGCCGTGCCGCTGGGCGTTTGCACCTGCAGCCAGCCATCGCCGGCAATGGCAACATTCAGCGGATCGCCGGTCTGGCGCATCGGGCCTGGTTTCAGATCCGGCCCCAGCGTTTCCACGGCCGCATCCGCCCCCACCGGCGCATTGCTGCCGCTATAGGCCTGCGCATCCGTCACCGCCTGCACGGCTTCATAGCCAGCGGTTTGCGCGTTGGCGAGGTTGCTGGCCACGGCTTGCATCTGCGCGGTAATCGCCTGCAGCCCGGCCATGCCGGTATAGAGGGAATCCGAATACATCTTGTTCTACCTTGTTAGATCTGCACCAGCCTCTGGCTGTCCTGCTGCTCGGTCTGGATCACCGAGGTGTTCGCCTGGTAGGCTTGCTGATACTGAATCAGCGAGACGAGCAGAGAGGAGGTGGAGGCATTGGAAGCTTCCAGCTCGCCACCGGAGAGCGTTCCGGCCTGGCCGCTGCCTGGCGTATTCACCACTGGCTGGCCTGAGCTGTTGGTGACAGCGTAAAGATTGCCGGTGACCGGATTCAACCCCTCCGGATTGATGAAATTGGCAAGCGCGATTTTGCCCGCACTCAGCGTCTGCCCGTTGGAATAGCTGGCTTGCACCGAGCCATCGGCGGAGATGCTGCTGCCTGTGTAATTGCCCGGCGCATAGCCATTATTGGTGATGCCGGCGACGGCGAAACTCTGCGCCGCCAAGGTGGTGCCGGTGAAATTCATCGCGATATTCGATGCAGCCGCGCCATTTCCCCAATTCACCGCCAAGGTGGCGGGACTGCCGGAGGTGAGCGTGCCCGAGGTGGAGAAGCCCAGCGTCGTCAAATTCTGCGGCGTGCCAACATTCGTGCCGTTGGCCAATTCGGGCTGGGCGTAAACCGTCCAGCTCGGCGTGGCGCCGCTGGTCGCGGGCTGGTTCTGCACCAGGTAAAACTGCACGCGATTGGCATTGCCCAGGGAATCGTAGGTGACGGCGGATGTGCTCTCGCTATAGGTGGTCGGGTCCGATGGGTTGAAGGTCGTGGTGGAGGGAATCGTCTTGTCGCCGGAATTCAGATTCAGCGTCAGTCCGAGCGTGCTGGTGGCGTTGGCGGCGACGGCCCCGGTATTGATCGTTATCGGGCCCAGCGTATTGCCCTGCACACCATTAACCGTCGCGTAGCCCAATAATTTGGAGCCGTTCAGCGTTTCCAACTGGCCCGATGAGCTGAGCTGAAATGCGCCGTCGCGGGTATATTGTTGCGCGCCGTTGCTGGAGACGATGAAATAGCCATTGCCTTGGATCGCCGCGTCCAGCGAATTGCCCGTCGAGGTCAGATTGCCTTCGGTCAGATCCGTCGACATGCCTTCCAACGACGAGCCGATGCCTGGCGTATTGGTGGCGTTGCTCGGATAAATATCCTGGAACAACGCCGTTTGGCTTTTATAGGCCGTGGTGTTGGCATTGGCGAGATTATTTGAAACGGTGTTGAGCCCCGTCTGGGCGCTTGTGAGGCCTGATAAGGCAGTTTGCAGTGTCATGAAGATGCTCCCAGAACAGTTTGAACGGAAGAAATGGGCAATGCGCTGGCGCTGCCGGCGACATCCAGGCTTGGTGTGCCGTTGGTAAGATTGACGCCCTGGACATTGTAAACCGTGTAGGGCGTGGCGGAGATCGGCACGCCGCTGGCGCTGGCGGCGCTGATCTGATAGCTGTAGCTATCGCCGGCGGTGCCGCCTGTCCATTTAAAGCTTTGCTGTCCCGCTGGCAGCGCCCCCAGATTCATCGTCCCCGCGACACTGCCATTGGCGTTAAGAATGGTGACATCGGTATTGGCGCTGGCGCTCGGTAGGTTGAACGCGCCGGTGGCGCTACCCGTGCTGTTTGCGAACAGGCTGTTGCCGTTGACCGCCACCAGCCGCCCCACCAGCGCCGAAGCCTGGGCCAGCTGAGCGGCGCCATTCGCGGTTTGCAAACCCGTGAGGTTGGTATTGAGCTGGTTGATGCCATCCACGGTCGAAATCGCCGCGAATTCCTGTGTCATCTGCGTCGGGTCGGCGGGTGAGGTTGGCGATTGATATTTCAACTGCGCTGTCAGGAGTTGCAGGAAATCATTCTGCGTCAGGCTGGCGGCGCTGCCGGATGAGGCCGTGCTCGCGGTGGTCGAGGCGGCGACCGAGGCGTTGGAAATGCCGCTGGTGCTGGTGCTGGGCGAGGTCATGCTGGTCATCATGTCACCTGAAAGCTGTTGATGATTTGCTGATCGATCCGCGTGGATTGTTGGAGCAGCGCGACCGAGGCCGAATAGGAATTCGTGCTGTCGATCATGTTCACCATCTCATCGACCGGTGAGACATTCGAGGAGGTGACATAGCCTGAGGCATCCGCGTAGGGATTGCCTGGATCGTATTTGCGCGTCGGCGGTGCGTTGCTTTGCACGCTGGTTAAGACCTGCACGCCGAGCGGGGGAGTGGCGCCATCCATCTGCGTCGCATCCACCACCGGCGCCGCCTGGAAAACCAGCTCCTGCGCCCGGTAAGGCTGCGCGCCTGGCGCGGCGATGGAGGAGGCATTCGCGAGGTTCGAGGAAATCGCGCTGAGCCGTTGATCCTGCGCCGCCAGGGCGCTGCCGATGATTGAGAAAACACCATTGCCCATGAGATGAACCGCCTTTAATTGCCGCTGGGATTGGGACGCAGCGCGGTGACCAGCGCCGTGGTGGATTGATGCAGGAACGTCGCGGCGGCTTGCATCTGCTCGCCATTCTGCACGGCCTCGATACGTTCATTATCGAGCGAGACATCATTGCCATTCAGCCCGACCACGCCATCCATGCGATATTGCGCACCGGCATCCTGCCCCTCGCCTGCGCCCAGGCTGCTGGCCAGGGCAGAGTCAAAGGAGATATCGACCGCCTTGTAATTCGGCGTATCCGCATTGGCGACATTATTGGCGATGAGATCCGCGCGCTCCTGCCGGACATTCAGCACGGCGCCATAGAAATCCAGAAATCCTGCCTGCATCATCAGCTTCCTTCATTCCACCGACGGGATCACGGCATTTGCCGCCCCATTCGGGCTTCAGGAAGAGATCTATCCGGGTGGGATGAAGAAATGGTAAAAACAGGCCTGATCCTGCCTGTCCTGTATCCATCCCTATATTCGAATTCCACGGCGCCGGATTTCCTGGCGGCGCCGATCTTGGCAAAAAAAAAGTGCCCAGAGGCACTTTTTTCTGGTTCAGGCCGCTTGCCCTTTCAAGCGTTGCAACACCTCCTCATGCAGGCGGCGCTGATCCTCGCTCACATAAAGCGCCGCAAGATCCGCGGAAGCAAAATGCGTGCCCGGGGGCATCTGCGCATCGGACATGCGCTCCAGCGCCACAATCACGCAATCAGCGATCTGCTTGGCGAAATCCTGCCGCTGCGCCTCGACAAAGGCGAGATGGTCCAGCTTGCGGCGGATTTCGGCGATCTCGCTGATCGCCTCATTGCGTTCGCGCTCCACCACCGGACTGGCCTGCGGCGATTGCCGATTAATATCGGCCAGCAATCCGGACAGCCAGGACAGCAAGGCCGAGGTCCGCCAAAGCAGATCAAACGCGTCGCTCGCATCCATCTTGTCGCGTAAATGCGCAACCTGCTCGGCCAGGATGGCACAGACCAGCTTTTCATTTGCCTCAGCCATCCCGTTCATGTCCGATCTCCTTTATTTTACCGGGCAAAGCTGCTTGACGACGGATAAAAGCTGGTTCGGCTCCGCCGGCTTGGTCAGCCAGCCCGAGGCCCCGGCGGCCCGCGCCTCGTCGCGCTTGCGCCCGCCTGATTCCGTTGTCAGCACAATGATCGGCGTGAAGCGCGCGGAAGCGATCTTGCGGGCTTCCTTGATGAAGCCGATGCCATCCAGCTCCGGCATGTTCAGGTCCGTCAGGATCGCCGCCGGCTTCAACCCCCCGCTCAGCTTGGTGATTCCCTCGCGCCCGTTCATGCCGGTCTCGACCTCATAACCCGCTCCTTTCAGGATATGTGACAGACTCATCACCATTGTGGCGGAATCGTCGAGAACAAGAATAATCGGCATGAGAACGGCGCTCCAATCAGCTATATTTGCGCAGGGTCGCGACAGAATGGCTGGGAAGTGTTGAGAGGCGGTTAAAGCGACAAGAAAAATCGCCCGCGCCGATTTTAAGAATTGATTAGGCGTACGGATTTAATCGTGCGGCATGAGCAAAGTTTTCCTGATTTCCGAAAATAAATTTCCCCGGCGCGGGCGGCGGCCGCGCTGAGGCGGCGCGGGCGATCCCGCCCCGCGCCTCTCCCGCTTTTATCCTCGGTCCATAAAGGAGCTGTTTGATGATCTCAACGATTCTGGGGCAGGGCGTGGCCGCCGGCGCGCGCGCGTCGGCCGCGACCGCACCGCAGCCCGGACATTTTCTGTCCCTGGTCTCGGACGCGCTGCAACATGTCAGCGCCAGCCAGCAGGCGGCCACGGCGGCGGAGGCCGGCTACAGCGCCGGGCTTCCGGGCGCCACGCTGGGCAAGGCGCTGGTGGCGAGCGACCGGGCGGATGTGGCCTGGAACGCCACCGTGGCGGTCCGCAATGAAATTGTCTCCGCCTATCAGGCGGTGATGAACATGCAGTTCTGATCGATGGAGCGGGCGCGCGACATGTTGGCGCGGGGGCGGGCGGCGGCGGCCAGGCTGCCGAAGCTGCTTTGGGCGGCGGGCGGCGTGGTGCTGCTTTCGCTCGGCATCGTCGCCTGGCTGGAACTGTCCGGGCCGCCTTATGCGGTGTTGAGCGAGGGGCTTTCGCCGGCGGATGGCGGCAAGGTGATCGCGCAGCTGCAAAAGCTCGGCATTCCCTATCAGCTGCAGGCCGCCGGCAACGTGATTCTGGTGCCCGCCCCGCAGCTGGCGCAGGCGCGGCTGCAGCTGGGCGCGGCGCAGGTGCCGGGCTCGAACACGCAAGCCGCCTGGACCCAGCTTGAAACCGCGCCGATGACGACCTCCGAGCGCGCCCAGAGCGCGATGGCGACCCAGGCTCTGGAACTCTCCTTGCAACAATCCATCCAGCAGCTGGCCGGCATTCGCAGCGCGCAAGTGTTCCTGGCGCTGCCACCGGAAACGCCGTTTCTGGCGGACCAGCCCAAGCCCGCCGCCTCGGTGGTGCTGGATGCCGATCCCGGCCAGGCCGCCAGCCAGGCCGAGGCGATCGCCCGGCTGGTCGCCGGCGCGGTGCCGGGCCTGGAGGAGACGGGCGTCACCGTGGTCACCACCGCGGGCACCACGCTCTACCCCCCCTCCGACAGCCTGACCACCGGGGCGCAATTCGCCACCGTCTCGCAGGTCGAGGCCGGGGCGGCGGCGCGTGTCGCCGGGCTGCTGATCCCCTTGGTGGGGGCCGGGAATTTTCAAACCGATGTGTCCGCCCAGCTGGATTTCACCCGCACCCATATCCAGCAGACCAGCTACGGGCCCACCC
>NZ_JH976208.1:233027-234891 GCF_000306035.1 Acidocella sp. MX-AZ02 | reverse complement strand
AGCGCCGGGGCCGCCGGGGCCAGCGCCAATGCGAGCGCGAGCACCACGGCCAGCGCCGCCCCCGGCACGAGCGGCGCGCCCGCCAGCAAGCCGACGCTGCCCAGCAAAAGCAGCGACGATCTCGATCAGAGCTTCGTCAATGACCAGACCCAGGCGGATATCACCAAGCCGGATTGGGCGGTGAAGGGGCTCGCCGTATCCGTGGTGCTGAACCAGGCGGCGCTGCCGAAGGGCTTGACCACCGAGCAGGTGAAGGCCGCGATCGCCGCCGGCTTCGCCTATCCGAATGTCAGCGTGAATGTGCTGGCCTCGCCCTTCCAGAAGCCGAGCGGTGGGCTTGCGGCGGCACCGCTGGCGGCGGCGGCCAATCCGGTGGCGCATGCGCTGCTGGAGGTGGTGGCGGCGCTGGCGCTGCTGTTCGGGCTGGCGCTGCCGGCGGGGCGGCGCTTGGCCAATGTCAATCTGAAAACGCTGATCCCGCCGCCAGCGCCCGCGCCGCTGCCGCAGCGGCCGCTGCCGGTGGTGGTGCCGCCGCGCGATTTCACCGAGCTGCGCGACCAGGCGGCGGAAAACATACCGGGCGTCGCGCGGCTCCTGCAAAGCTGGGCTGAAGAAAATGACTGAACAAAGCACGGATCTTGCATTGTCCAACGGTTTGACCGGGCCTGAGCGCGCCGCGCTGGTGCTGCGCGAGCTGGGCGAGGAAACCGCCGCCGCGGTGATGAAGGAGATGGACGAGCTGACCGTCGGCCGAATTTCGGTGGCGATGTCTAATCTCAAAGGCGTCAATGCGCAGCTCCGCGAGGACATCATGCTGTCCTTCGCCTCGGATCTCGGCATCACCAGCATCGGCGGCGACAGCATCAAATTTCTCAGCCGAGTGCTGGTGAATGCGCTGGGCGAACCGCAGGCGAAGGAGATTCTGGACCGGCTGCGCCGCAATGACCGGCGCTCCAGCTTCCAGCTGCCGCCAAATACCGATGCCCGGACGCTGGCGATGCAGATGATGCATGAGCGGCCGCAGACCATCGCGCTGCTGCTGGCGCATATTCCGCATGATATGGGGGCCAATCTGCTGACCTACCTGCCCGAGCCGCTGGCGGCGGAGGCGCTGTATCGGTTTTCCAATCTCGATGTCGTCTCGCCCAGCGTGGTGAAGGAGCTGCGGGACATGCTGGAGGAGCTGGCGATGCAGACCGGCACCGGCGGGCGGCGCGTCACCAATCTCGGCGGCGCGAAGCAGACGGCGGAGATTCTCAACCATTTCCCCTCGGCCATGTCCGACACCGTGCTCGCCGCGATCGACCAGCGCGACAGCAAGACCGCCGAGAAGATCCGCGAAAATCTCTTCACCTTCGTCGATCTCGGCAAGCTGACCGACCGCAATCTGCAGCTGCTGCTGCGCGAGGTGCCGGCGGACAAGCTGGCCCCGGCGCTGCGGCTGGTCGAGCAGGATCTGCGCGACCGGTTCTTCACCAATCTCTCCGCGCGGCAGACCGAGGTGCTGAAGGAGGAGCTGAGCGGCGGCCCGCCGATCCGCCGTTCGGACGCGCTGGCGGCGCAGAGCGAGATCGTCGATGCAGCGCTGCGCCTGGCCGCCGAGGGGCGCATCACCATCAGCGCCACCGAGGAGATGGTGTGATGGGCGATGCTGTGATGCCGATGGCCACGCCGATCTCGATGACGAAGGCGAGCGCGCCCCCCCCCAACAGCCCGGGGGTGGCGGATCAAGCGGCCTGGGCGCAGAGCCTGCAGGCGGCGCAGCAGGACATGGAGGCACCGTCAGCGGGCACCGGCGCGCCCGACGCCGCCGCGTCCGACGCCGCCGCGCCCAGCCACGCCGCTGCCACGCCCGCGCTGCCCC
>NZ_JH976208.1:225477-232927 GCF_000306035.1 Acidocella sp. MX-AZ02 | reverse complement strand
AGCCCAAAGCCGCGCGCGCGCGCGCGCCGCAAGACGCGCAGGCGGCGAGCGAGGCCAGCCCGCCAAGCCCCCGGAAAGCGGCGCGCCAGGATGCGGTGGCGCCGCTCACAATCCCGCTGGCTGATCCAGCGACGCAGCAGCCATCCGCCGCCGTGGCACCCGCCACCGGCCCGCAGGACAGCACAAGCGCGATCGGTACGCGACATGGCGTGACGCCCTCCAGCATGGATGAACCGGCCGCCATCGGACTGCCGGACAAAGCCGCCGCGA
Source organism: Acidocella sp. MX-AZ02 (assembly GCF_000306035.1). Classification (NCBI taxonomy): domain Bacteria; kingdom Pseudomonadati; phylum Pseudomonadota; class Alphaproteobacteria; order Acetobacterales; family Acidocellaceae; genus Acidocella; species Acidocella sp. MX-AZ02. The sequence goes on along the minus strand of NZ_JH976208.1, from coordinate 232,657 downwards.
TTGATACGCGGCATGGCGTACAGCCCTCCAGCACGGATGAACCGGCCAGCGGGAAGGGCAGCGCCAAGGCCATCGCCGGCGTCGGCCTCCATACCAGCACCAGCGCCAGCATCGGCACCGGCATGAGCGCCAAAGCCGCTTCGGCTGAGCCCCCCGCGCAAGGGGACGGCGGGGCGGCCTCGCCCGTTATGGCCAGCGCGAGCGCGCCTCCCCTCATCAGCGACGGCAAGGACGCCAAGCCGGCCGCGAAGGCGCCGGGCGCCAGCCTCGCGCCAGCCGCCACCGGCGACGCGACCACGGCAAAAAACATTGCACCGGCTGCCCCGCGGCCTGGCTCTGGCACGCCCGGTCCCGTGCCTTCCGCCGTGACGCCCCGCGCCGCCAGCGCCGCACCAGCAAAATCAGGTCCAGCAAAATCCGGTCCTGGCGCGGCCTCCGCGTCCGCGCCTGGCTCTGCCCCGGCGAGCACGGCCGCCTTGCTGGCGGTCAGGGAGGCGGCCGCCACGGCTGCCATCACCAGCCCCGCCCCGCACGCGCAAAATGCCGCCTCCGCGTCCAGCAACAGCGTCTTGGGGCCTGCCTCCGCCCTGCCAATGGCCGCCCCCGGCATCCAGCCCGCCACTATGGCAGCAAACATCATGGCGGCAACCACCAGCCACGCCAGCGCCAGCCCGGTTCTGGCCGCCGGCAGCGCCACCGCCCTGGCCGCCACCGTCACCGCCCTGCACCAGGCCGGGCAAAGCGGCGCGGTGCTGCGGCTGGATCCGCCAGGGCTTGGCCATCTCTCCGTGCAGGTCGGGCTGGGGGCGCAGGGGCAGGTGAATTTACTGTTCGTGCCCAGCACCGCGGATGCGGCGCAGGCGCTGCAATCCGCCCTGCCCGGCCTGTCCGGCGCCATGGCGCAATCCGGCCTCACGCTGGGCCAGGCGCAGGTGGGCGGCCAATTCGCGCAAAGCGGCGGGCAGAGCGGGCAGCACCAGCAACGCGCCCCGCAACAGCAGGCCAGCGCCCCGCAGCCCAGCAGCGACAACCCGCCGGCGAGCGGCCTGAGCGCCTATGCTTGACGAAAACGCCGATGTCGAGCTGCTCGATCTGCTCGACCCGATGCGTGCCCCGCTGCTGCGCTCCATTCTCATGGAGACGCTGGCGGACCGGTTCATGCGCCAGATCGCCTTCGCTTTGTTCCAGCGCATGCGCCATTCGGTGCAGGTTCTCTCCTGCATCCAGAATGTGATCTCGCATGAATCCGCCATGTCCGCTTTGCCGGAGGTGATGCTGGCGGGCATCTCCGAACTCACCCCGTTGCGCGGGCGGATGCTGCTGGCGATCGATGGCGATCTGATCGGCGCGATGGTGGATGCGATGTGCGGCGCCACCGCCGCGCATCCGTTCGAGCGTTACGAGCTTTCCGCGCTGGAGACGCGCGTGGGCAAGCAAATGATCGACCTCGCCTTCGCCACCATCACCGACACCTTCGCGCCGGTGGTGCCGATGCAGCTGGAGGCCCTGGCTTATGAGAACGCCACCGGCATGCTCGCCATCGCCGATGGGCAGGATTGGATGATCGCCGTCACCGGCATTTTCGAGACCGAGCTGGGGTCGGGCACCATCCGCGTCATCGTCCCCTACTCCGCCTTCGAAACGCTGGAGGCGAAAATCGCCACCCAGTCCGGCCTGCTGGGCGGGCGCGGACCGGACCAGAACTGGACCAGCGGCATCGAGCTGCTGGCCGATACCACCAGGCTGGCGCTGAGCTTCGAGCTGGCCCGGGCGGAGGTGCCGCTGGCGGTGTTTCAGGCGCTGCAGGCGGGCGACGTGCTGCCCTTCACGCTGTGGCCGCATGCGGTGGCGGTCTCCGGCGGGGTGGATCTGTTCCTGGCCGATTACGGCCAGCAGGACGGTTATGTCTGCTGCCGGGTGCGCGCCGAATCAGATGAGGAGGAGAGTGAAATGAGCGAGCAGACAGAACGCGTCACCGGGGCGGAGAAACTCGTCGAGACCGAGCGGGTGGAGTTGGAACGGCTGCAGGCGCGCGCCGGCGGCGCGCCGGCGATTACCGCCAAGGCGGTGCTGGACCGGGTGCAGGTGGCGGTAACGGTGGAACTCGGCCGCACCCACATCACCGTGAAGGATCTGCGCGCGCTGCGCCACGGGCAGATTTTGCAGCTGGACCAGATGATCGGCGAACCTTTGGCGATTTACGCGAACGGCCAGAAGCTCGCTTATGGCGAGGTGGTGGCTGTGGCGAATGACCGCTACGGCGTGCGCGTGACCGCCCTGACCGAGGACGTGCCCGCGGAGGAGGAGCCGGCGCCATGAGTGCGGCCAGCGTGAATAGCGGCGCCTGGCTGGCCTTCGCGGAACTGGCCGGGCCGGTGCTGCTGCTGATGCTGGTCATCGGGCTGGCGGTCGGGCTGGTGCAAACCGCGACCCAGGTGCGCGAAGCCTCGATCCCGTTCGTGTTGAAGCTGGGCGGGCTGGCGGCGCTGATCAGCGCCGGCGGCACGCTGATGCTGGGTGGCATCGAACGCTACAGCACCGCTTTGTTCCACGCGATTCCGGGATTGCTGCATGGCTGACGCCAGCGCCGCGCCGCGCCCCGGGCTGTTGAGCCCGAGCCAGCTCTCCGGCCCCGCCATCATTCTGATGGTGCTGGTAATGCTCGCGGCGCCGCTGCCGCCGGCCGCGATCTCGTTTCTGTTCGCGCTGAATATTTCAGCGGGGTTGGTGATTCTCGGGGCCTCGCTCTATATCGGCTCGCCGGCGGAGTTTTCCTCCTTTCCCTCCATCCTGCTCGCCACCACGCTGATGCGGCTGGCGCTGAATGTCGCCACCGCGCGGGCGATTCTGCTCAACGGCTATACCGGGCCGGGGGCGGCGGGGCATGTGATCGAGGCCTTCGGGCAATTCGCGGTCGGCGGCAATTATGTCGTCGGCGGCATCATCTTCGCCATTCTCATCATCATCAATTTCGTCGTCGTCACCAAGGGCGCCTCGCGCGTGGCGGAGGTTTCGGCGCGTTTCATGCTGGATAGTCTGCCCGGGCGGCAGATGGCGATCGATGCCGAGATCAATGCCGGCATCCTCTCCGCGCAAGCGGCCGAGCGCCGGCGCGACATGCTCCGCCGGGAGGCGGATTTTTTCGGTGCCATGGACGGCGCCTCGAAATTCGTGCGCGGCGATGTGGTGGCGGCGATGATCATCCTGGTCATCAACATGCTGGGCGGGCTGGTCATCGGCACGCTGCAATATGGGCTGCCGATCGGCGATGCCGCGCGCACCTACACGCTGCTGACCGTGGGCGATGGGCTGGCGGCGCAGATCCCCTCGCTCACCATCTCGGTCGCCGCCGGTCTGGTCGTCACCCGTGTCGCCACCGGCGAGGATATTGGCGGGCAGATCAAATCCCAGCTGTCGAAATATCCGCAGGCGCTGGCGATCGCGGCGGTGATCACCACGGCGATCGGGCTGGTGCCGCAAATGGCGCATATCCCGTTTCTGCTGCTGGGCGGCGCGCTGGGGCTCGCCGCCTGGCGGCTCTCCCGCGCCACGCCGGACGACGCCGCCGACCAGCCCGGCGCCAAGCAGAGCGAGGATGCCAAGCCGGAGGTCAAGCCGGACAGCCTCACCGATGTCTCCGGCGTTGACCCGCTGGGCATGAATATCGGCTTTGCCCTGGCGCCGATGGTGGGGGCGGGCGAGGGCAAGCTGCTCGGCCGGCTCACCGCCGTGCGCCAGCGTTATGGCCGCGCCATGGGGTTTCTGGTGCCCGCCGTGCATATTCGTGATTCCGCCGAGCTGCCGGCGCATAGCTATCGCTTCACATTGCGCGGCGCGGCGATTGCCGGCGGCGAGGCCTGGCCCAGCCAGTGGCTCGCCATTGAAGGCCCGATGGTGGTGGAGAAACTCACCACCGGCCGCGCGGTGAAGGACCCGGCCTTCGGCCAGAATGCGGTGTGGATCCCGCATGGTGCGATCCCGCAGGCGGAGGAGCTGGGCTACACGGTGGTGGACGCGGCCAGCGCCATCGCCACCCATTTCGCCGAGGTGCTGAAGCGCTATGGCGCCGAGCTGCTGGGCCGCCCGCAGGTGGAAGGGCTGATGACCAGGCTGGCGGAAACCACGCCGCGCCTGGCTGAGGATTTGCGGGCGGGGCTGTCCGTCGGGCTGGTCCGCCAGGTCTGCCAGGGGCTGCTCGCCGAAGAGGTGCCGGTGCGCGATTTCGAGCGCATTGCCGAAGCCCTGGTGGAAGGCAGCGATAGCGGCCAGAAGGACCCGGAAAAATTGCTCGCCTCGGTCCGGTTGCGGATCGGGCGTTTCATCGTCAGCCAGTTCACCGGGCCGGAGCCGGCCTTGCGGGTGGCGGTGCTGCAGCCGAAGCTCGAGGAGCTGGTGAGCAAATCCCTGCGCAGCGCGCGCGAGGGGGCAAGCGAGGTGGAGGCGGAGATCGCCACCCATCTGCGCCAGGCCGGGGAGCAGGCGGCGAAGGCGATGCGCGCGCGCGGCGCCAAGCCGGTGCTGGTGGTGCAAGGGCCGATGCGCCGCGCCGTGGCGAAATGCCTGAACGGGGTGATCCCGGTGATCGCGCTGGAGGAAATTCCCGAAACGATGAAGCTGCAGGTGGTGCATACCGCGGAGCCCGCCCCCGCCCATGCCTGACCAGAGCCCGCCCGACCATAAAGCCCTGACCTCACTGTACGGCGACTGGATCAAGCGCATGGCGCTGCTGCTGAAAGCCCGCATGCCCTGGGCGGATCTGGACGAGATGCTGCAATGGGGCGCGGTGGGGATGATGGAAGCCTCGCAGCGCTTCGATCCGTCGCATGGCGTGGCGTTTCAGGCTTTCGCGTCGCGGCGGATCAAAGGCGCGATGATCGATGGGCTGCGCCGCGAAGGGGCGCGCCGGCGCGACGAGGCGGTGCTGGCGCCGGAGGTGATGGAAAACACCGTGCAGGAGGATTCCTACGGCCAGGTGGACCCGCTCTCCCTGCTCGCGCGGACCGACAATTACACGCTGCTGGTGGCGGCGCTGAAAACCTTACCGGAATTGGAATATCGCATCCTGGCGCTGCATTTTTACAACGACCTTAATAATCGGGAAATCGCGGCGGTGTTGGATATCAGCGAGGGCTATGCCTCGCGGCTGCGCAAGCGCGCGCTGGAGCTGCTGGGCACCCACATGAATGCGGCTCAAAGCGGAGAGACCATGCCTTGATCAACCTCGTCACGCTGTTTCTCGGCATTCTCGTCGTCGTTGGTGGCGCGCTGTCGGATCATGTGCCGATCGGCTCGCTGCTCAATCTCACCGCCTTCATCATCGTGATGTGCGGCTCCGCGTCCGCCTGCGCGCTGCAATTCGGCTTTGGCGCGTTCGGAAAATGTTTCAAGGCGGTGATGTGGATTGCCAAGCCGCCGCGGATCGATCTGCACGCTTATATCGAACAGGTGGCGGAATGGTCGGCCAAGGCCCGCGCCGCCGGCACGCTGGCGCTGGAGGCGGAAATTCCGAACATCGCCGACGATTTTCAGCGCCAGGGCCTACAGATGATCGTGGACAACACCCCGCCCGAGGAATTCGCCGCGATGCTGACCGCCGCCGCCGAGCAGAAGGATCATGCCCAGGAACTGCCTGGGCATTTCTGGGAGGCGATCGGCGGCTATTCCCCCACTGTCGGCGTCATGGGCGCGGTGATGGGGCTGATCCATGTGATGATGGAGCTGAACCATCCGGAGTTGCTGGGCGCTGGCATCGCCACCGCCTTTATCGCCACCGTCTATGGTGTCGGCTTCGCCAATCTGATCGCGCTGCCGCTGGGGGCGCGGCTGAAGGCGATCAGCAAGGAGCTGGCGCAGGAGCGTGTGGTCGTCATTCAAGGGTTCATCCTGCTGGCGGAGGGCAAGCCCGGCATCATCATTCGCCAGACGCTGAAGAATTTCCTCCATGAGGAGAAAAGCAAGGCCAAGGCGAAAGACGAGACCACGGAAGCGGCGCCGGACGGCGCCTCGCAGGCGGCCTGACCATGGCGCTGCTGCCCCCGAAAAAGAAGAAAGAGGAAGGCCACGCCAATCACGAGCGCTGGGTGATCTCCTATGCGGATCTGGTGACGCTGCTACTGGCGACCTTCGTGGTGCTCTATGCCTCCTCCACCCGCAATCATCACAAGGAAGACGAGATCGCCATGGCCTTCATCCAGGCATTTCATGGCAATCCACCGGCGATCGTGGAGCCGCCCTCGGGGTCGCGCGGGGTGTTGCAGCATAATGTCTCGCCGATTCCGCAAAGGATCGAGGCACCGCCACGCGCCGCCACGAAACTGCCGCAGAGCATGACCAAGCAGCTCGATGCAGAAATGAAAGCCCTGCAGGCGCTGCAAATGCAATTGCAAAAGGTCTTTCAGCCGATGACGGATGCGCATGAGGTCAGCATGACCAGCACGCCGCTGACGCTGACCATCCAGCTCGATGCCTCGGTGCTGTTCGATTCCGGCGCCGCGACGCTGAAGCCCGCCGCCGCCAGCCTGTTGGCCAAGGTCGGCACCGGGCTGACCCATCTGCCTCCTGGATTCCGCGTCACCGTCGAGGGCTATACGGATAACCAGCCGATCTCCACGGCGCAGTTTCCCTCCAACTGGTCGCTCTCGGCGGAGCGCGCGGTCGCCGTGGTGTCGCTGTTCGCCGCCAATGGCGTGCCGGGCAACGCGCTGGCGGCGGAGGGGTTCGGCGAGTTCTCGCCGGTGGCCAGCAATGCGAACGATGCCGGGCGCGCGCAGAACCGGCGCGTGGTGGTGGTGGTGCATGCGCCGGACCCGGCCGGCGATACCGGCGCCGCGCCCAGCCTCGGCACCATTCCCGGCGCCGGCCCGGCTCCCGGCGCGGGCAAAGGGTAAAGCCCATGGCCAAAGCGAAACCCCCGAAAGCCAGCAAGCTGTTCAGCCCGATCTGGCTCAGCCTGGCGGCGATGACCTCTTGGGCGGCGACGCATGAGCCGGGAAGCTTCGCCAATCCCGGGCTGGTCGGCGCGTGGGGGCTGGGGGCGCTGGCGGTGGCGCTGCTGACCCGCGCGGGTCTGGCGCTGCTCGGCCCGCTGCTGAAACTGACCGGCCAAGGGCTGAGGCTGTTGATCGCCGATGCGCGCGGCCCCGACCAGGGCGGGGCTGATCCATGAGCTTCGTGGTGCCCT
>NZ_JH976208.1:223542-225377 GCF_000306035.1 Acidocella sp. MX-AZ02 | reverse complement strand
CGCCCTTGGCGCAGAAAGAGCAGGAGCTGGCCGGGCTGGTGCTGGAAATGGGGTTTCTGCTCGCCCGCCATATCGCCGGCGGGGAAAGCGGCCAGGCGCGCGCCGAGCTGGCCGGGCTGGTCGAAAGCTTGCTGCGGGAGGCCGCCGCCGGCATGGCGCCGGGGCAAAAATTGCGGCTGCGGCTCAACCCTTTGGATTTCGACGGGGTGGCCAACCTCCCTGAAGCCGCCGGGACCGAGCTGGTGGCGGATGCCAGCATCACCCCCGGCGGCGCCCTGGCCGAGCTGGTCGGCGAGGACGGGGCGGCCGCCGCGCAGTGGGATGCGCGGCTGGAACAACGCTTCACGGCCTTGCGCGCGGCGTTGGCCTTGCCGGGCGAGGCGGGCGCATGATCGCGCTGGACAGCATCCGGGAGCGCACCCAGGCGCGGCTGCGCCATGCCTTGGCGCAGCCCACCATCCATCGCTATGGCCGGGTGCTGCAGGCCAGCGGCGAGGTGCTGCGGCTGGGCGGGCTGGAAGCGCCGGTGGGGGCGCGTTGCCTGATCGAGCAGCAAGATGGCGAGGCGAGCGCGGAAATTATCGGCTTTGACCGCGACAGCCTGCTGGCGATGGCCGAGCAGGGGCCGCGCGGCATTCTGCGCGGCGCCCGCGCGCGGGTGGAGGCGGGGCCGCTGGCGGTGATGACCGGGCCGGCTTTGCTCGGCCGGATACTGGATGCGCGCGGCCAGCCTTTGGATGGCACGGCGCCGCCGCTGCTGGAAACACCCTGGCCGATGCGCGGCCAGACCATCAACCCGATGCAGCGCGCGCGGATCGAAACCCCGTTCGATACCGGGGTGGCCACCCTCAACGCGCTGACCACGCTCGGGCGGGGCATGCGCATCGGGCTGTTTGCGGGCTCGGGCGTGGGCAAAACCACGTTGCTGGGGATGATCGCCCGGCATGCGCGCGCGGATGCGGTGGTGCTGGCGATGATCGGCGAGCGCGGCCGGGAAATCCGGGAATTCATCGAGGATCATCTGGGCGAGGCGCTGGCGCGCAGCGTCGTCATCGCCTCTCCGGCGGATGATACCGCTTTGGCCCGCGCCCATGGCGCGTTTCGCGCCGCCGCCATTGCCGAGTCGTTGCGGGCCCAGGGCCAGCATGTGCTGCTGCTGGTGGACAGCCTGACCCGGCTGGCGATGGCGCTGCGCGAAGTCGGCCTGGCGGCGGGCGAGCCGCCGGCCACGCGCGGCTATCCGCCCTCGGTGTTCGGCGCCCTCTCCGCCTATGCGGAGCGCGCCGGCACCGGCGGGCCGGGCCAGGGCTCGATCACCGCCATCCATACCGTGCTGGTGGAGGGGGACGACCATGTCGGCGATCCGGTGGCGGATACCGCGCGGGCGATCCTGGATGGGCATATCGTGCTCTCCCGCGCCATGGCGGAGGCGGCGATCTATCCGCCCATCGATGTTGCCGCCTCGCTCTCGCGGCCGATGCCGGGCCTGGTTTCGCCCGAGCATCTGCGCCTCGCCGCGCGGTTTCGCGGGCTGTGGGCACGAAAGGCGGAAAAGCAGGACATTATCGATCTCGGTGTCTATGCGCCCGGACGCGACGCGCTGCTGGACGAAGCGTTGCAGCGCGCCCCGGCGATGGAAGCGCTGCTGCGCCAGGAGGCGGAAATGCCGGTCGGGTTGGATGAGGCGCTGGCGCGGCTGCGCGCCGTGTTCGGAGAGGCGCCATGAAGCTCGGCACGCTGGAAAAGCTGGATCTGCTGGCCGCCGCCGAGGAGCGCGCCCTGGAGACGGCGCTGAGCCAGGCCCTGCACGCGATGCGGCATCTGGAAGGGCAAAG
>NZ_JH976208.1:220598-223442 GCF_000306035.1 Acidocella sp. MX-AZ02 | reverse complement strand
CGCCCAGGCGCTGCGCGCCGCCCTGGAGCGCGCCGCGCGCAACCAGCCCCACCGCCCCGCCGCCCCGTTGATCTGAAGGGAATCCGCCATGAATACCGCCTTCTACAGCAATTTCATCGCCAATCTGAGCGCCCAGGAAGCGCAGATAAACACGCTGCAGCAGCAGATTTCCACCGGCCAGGCGGTGCAGACGCCCTCACAGAATCCGGCCGCCTATGAAACCGCGGCGCTGGCCACGGATCAGATCAGCCGGCTCAATAACGACAATACCGCCCAGGCCTCGATCCAGACCCAGCTCGGCGCCGCCAACAACGCTTACAGCGCCACCAACACGCTGCTGGATAATGTGCAATCGATCATGCTGCAGGCGCTGAACGGCAGCACCAGCACACAGAATCTCGGGGCGCTGGCCTCGCAGGTGCAAAGTGCCGGGCTGCAATTGCTGGCGCTGGGCAATAGTGTCGGGCCGAACGGGAATTATCTGTTCGGCGGCTCGCGCAGCACGCTGGCCCCGTTCCAGCCCAATGCCAGCGGCACCATCTCCTATTACGGCGATGGCGGGCAGAGTCAGGCCAGCATCAGCACCGGGCAGACGGCGAACACGCTGGTCAATGGCCAGGTTTTCACCTCCGCCTTGAGCGGGGACGGCATCTCGTATGTCAGTGCCGCCAGCGCCAATACCGGCACCGGGGAGATCCTGCAGCAAGGGCTGGTGAATGCCGGCGCCGCCAACGCCTTCCAGCAGGGCAGCGCCTCGATCACGGTCAGCTTCGCCGTCTCCGCGACGGGCGCCACCACCTATAGCGCGACGCAGGGCGGCAGCAGCTTGGCCACCGGCACGCTGGTCAGCAACGGCACCGGCCAGACCAGCCTGCAGCTGGCCGGGGTGAATTATGAGATCACCGGCCAGCCGGCGAACGGGGACAGCTTCACCATCGCGCCGGCGCGGCCGCAAACCGCCTTCGCGCTGCTGCAACAAATCGCCTCGACCCTGGCCAGCACCACCTCCACCCCGGCGCAGGTGGCGCAAACCCGGCAGATTCTGAATCAAAGCCTCGGCACGCTGGCGCAATATCAGCAATCCGTGACCACCGCGCAGGCACAGAACGGGGTGACGCTGCAAGCCCTCGCCAATGCCTCGACCGGCGATACCACCCAGCAGACCGCGGCGCAGGCAGCCGTCAACAGCGCCACCGGAGTCAACATGCCCGCCGCCATCACCACGCTGGAACAGACGATGACCGCCATGCAGGCGGCGATGAAAAGCTTCGCCAGCGCGCAAAGCCTGAGCCTGTTCAGCTATCTCTGAAAGCGAGTCCCCAAAATGTCGGATGCGATCTTCATCGTCGGCTATTACCGCAGCGGCACCTCGGCCCTTTCCGGCACGCTGGAAAAGGCCGGCGTCAAATTCTACAACGATGCCGATGCCAACGAGCATAACCCGCTTGGCTTCTATGAAATTCCGGAACTGATCCAGCTCGATGTCGATCTCTTCAACCGGCTGGGCGTGGATTGGACGGATGTGCGCAGCCTGCCCGCCGGCTGGGCGGAGCGGCCGGACATGGCCAGCTTCACCGCCCGGCTGGATGAGATTTTGCGCCGGCGCTTTCCCCCGCGCGAACGGCTCTGGGGGCTGAAACATCCGCATCTGTGCCGGACCTTGCCACTTTATGAGCGCGCCGCCCGGCAGGCCGGGCACAGCCCGCATGTGGTGCATATTTTCCGCGACCCCTGGGCGGCGGCGTCCAGCCAGGCGCGCAAGAACGGCCTCACCCGCGCCCATGCGCTGCTGCTCTGGCTCAGCTACGCGACGGACGCGGAACGCCAGGCCCGGCATCTGCCGCGCACCTGGCTCACCTATCAGGAGCTGCTGGCGGACCCGCAGGCGCAGCTGCCCCGCATCGGCGCCGAGCTGGGGCTGACTTTCAAGCGCGACCTGCGGGCCGCCTGCGCGCATCTCAACGGCCAGCTCAACCGCTCGGAAAACCTGCCGAGCGAGGGGCTGAGCCAGCCGCTGCGCCGGCTGGTCGAGGCGACATGGGCGGCGATCCAGGCGCGGCATTTCGACCCGGGGCTGTGGGATGAGCTGACCGAGGAAACCGCTGACCTGGTTGGGTTTCTCAACGAAATCGGGGCCAGCCGGGCGCGCGCGCTGCCGGCCTTCGGCGGCGCCGCGATGGCGGCGGAGGCGCCGCGCGACGTCACCGCAATGCCCCGCCCCAGCGAACGCACGGACGAAGCGGCGAAAGCCCGGCTGCTGGCGATCCAAAATCAAATTGGAGCACTGCCGCGCCTGACCGTGCTGCTCGCCGCCCCCGCCGGGCAGGCGCCGGCGGTGACGCAGAGCCTGGAGAGCTTGCGCGCGCAATGGGCGCCGCCCGCACTCATCAAGGTGCTCGCCGCCGATGCGCTGAGCCTGCCGGGGATCGAAACCATCACCGTCGCGGACGCGCCGGAAGCGATGACGCGCGCCCTCTGCGCCGCCCTCAACGATGCGGCGCGGAGCGCGGATTATGTCGCGATCCTGAATGCCGGCGACATGATCACCCCGGATGGCTGCCTGCGCATGGCGCTGCTGGCGGCGCAAAGCCAGGCGGATCTGCTCTATTCCGACGAGATCGTGCCGCGCGCGGAAGGCGCCTGGATCCGGCAGAAGCCGGGCTGGGATGTCACCCGGCTGCGCCAGGCGGCCTATCTGGGGGACTGGGTCTGGTACCAGGGGGAGGCGCTGCTGGCGGCCGGCGGCTTTGACGAACGCCGCGCCGGGGCCGAGGAATATGATGTGCAGCTGCGCTTCGCGGCCCGCGGGGCGCGGGTGGAGCGGCTGCCGGAAGCGATCTTCAT
>NZ_JH976208.1:205196-220498 GCF_000306035.1 Acidocella sp. MX-AZ02 | reverse complement strand
CTTTGGCACCGCCAGGAGCGCAGATCAGCCTCGGCAGCACCGCCGGGGCGCGCGCCATGCCGGCCTGCGCTTCGCCGCTCACGGTCAGCCTCAGCGGGGTGGCGCCTTATGAACAGGCCAAGGTGGAATGCCCCGCCGCGCGCTGGACGCTCTATGTCACCGTCACCGTGGCGCAGAGCGAGGAGGTGGTGGTCGCGGCGCGGCCGATCGCCGCCGGCGCCACGCTCGGCGCGGCGGATCTCGTCCGTCGCGCTTTGCCGGTGCAGGCCTTCGCCGGCCGGCAAATCTTCACCGATCCGACCGAGATCGAGGGTGACAGTGCGGTGATGTCGATCGCCGCCGGCATGGTCATCACCCAGGATGTGCTGCAAACGCCCTTGCTGGTGAAAGCCGGGCAGACGGTGAGCGTGCATGTTTATAGCGGCGGGGTGGAGCTGGCGCTGGATGCAACGGCCGACCAGCCCGGCCATCTCGGCGATACGATTCTGCTGACCAACCCGAAAAGCGGCCGGCGCTTTTCCGCCGAGGTGACCGCCCAAGGCGTATCGCTGCACCTGAACTGAGGCATGGCAAAGAACTAACGAGACGTTATTTATTAAGTCAATTTATCAAGCCCAAAATAGTAAATATTTGACTAATAGATTTTGATTTTTTTCTGCCGGAATCAGCAAAATTCTTTCATTATCTGCATGCAAACTTTTCGGGTCCCGCGCGAATGAATAGGTACGGCAACCATAACCAAGGAGCTTTTGCCTAATGTCCGCCATCGGATCCATCCTCACCAATACCGGGGCGCTGTCGGCGCTCAACTCCATCGCCGCCACCTCGCAGACGAATAATTCGCTGCAGAGCCAGCTGGCCAGCGGCATGTCGATCAACTCTCCGGCTGACAATCCGGCGGGCTATATCACCGCGCAGGGTTTCACCTCCCAGCTCAACGGCCTGACCCAGGCGACCTCCAACGCCAACCAGGGCGTCTCCCTGCTGCAGACGGCGCAGAGCGCCATCGGCCAGCAGATCGGCATCGTGCAGCAGCTCAACTCCATCGCCGTGCAGGCCGCCAACGGCACGCAGACGGCGGCTGAGTCGCAATCGCTGCAAACCCTGGTCGGGCAGCTGACCAGCCAGGTCACCACCATCTCCTCGCAGACTCAGTTCAACAACATCAATCTTCTGGATGGTACCTTCTCCGGCGTGCAGTTCCAGGTCGGCGCGAATGAGGGCCAGACGCTGAATCTGTCGATCGGCAACACCTCCGCCAGCAATATCGGCATGTACGCCACGGCGGCCGGGACCGCCTTCGCCGCCACCGGCACCTCCACCTTCGGCGGCACCTCCTCGGCGGCCGTGAACGCCGCGGCGACCGGCGCCTTCGGCAGCTCGACGGTGACGGTGAACGGCCCCACCGGCGGCTCCGGCACCTTCTCGACCACGAAGAGCGAATCCGCCGCCAACATTGCAGCCGCAGCCACCAACATCGCCGGCAAGACCGGTGTGCAGGCCCAGGCCAGCAATAACTATACCTATGCCACCACGTTCGGCTCCAAGGGGCTGAAATTCTCGATCGAGGCCTCTTCCGCCGCCGGTGCCGCGGGCACGGTGATCGGCGGGGCGATCTCGGTAAACGCCTCCAGCCTTTCGGGCGTCGTCTCGCAGATCAACCAGCAGACCAGCACCAGCGGCATCGTCGCCTCCAGCGCCAGCGGCAAGCTGAACCTGAAGCAGCTGAATGGTCAGAATATCGTGTTCAAGACCGTCGGCACCACGGCGGCGGCGAGCGGCTCGCTGAAGACCACGACCGGCACGGCGGCCGCCATCGTCGCGAATGATCTGCAGCAAGGCCAGGTGCAGTTCCAGTCCAGCGCCGCCTTCAGCGTCAGCGGGTCCGCGAAGCTGGCTGGCGCCGCCTCGCTCACCTCGCTCGCCAGCATCAATGTTGGCACCACCACCGGCGCCAACAATGCCATCAACGTCATCAAATACGCTCTGGCCGGCCTCAATAATCAGGGCGGCCAGCTGGGTGCGGTGCAGCAGCGCCTCACCGCCAACATCAATAATCTGAACACCACCGCCACCAACGTCACCACCGCGCTCAGCGTCGTGCAGGATGCCAACATCCCGCAGGTGGCGAACAAGCTGACGCAGGCGACGATCCAGGCGCAGTCCGGCGTGGCGGCGCTCAAGAACTCGACCCAGCTGCAGCAGAGCTATCTCTCCCTGCTGCCGTAATCGATTGGTTAACCTGGCCGGGGCAAATTGCCCCGGCCAATTCCGTTTCAACCCGGCCATGAAGGTGAACGATGTCGACCGTCTCCTCGCTCAGCTCCGCCGCGATCAACAGCAATATATCCGCCGTCACCAAAAGGCTGGAAGCGCCGATCACGTCGCTCGGCACCCAGGTTGCCGCGGACAAGGCGCTGATCTCCGCCTGGGGCAGCATCAGCGGGGCGATTTCCAGCCTCTCGGACAGTCTGGTTCACATCCAGAACATTTCCACCATCAATGCGCGCGCCGCCACCAGCAACAACACACTGGTCGCCACCGCCACCGCCAATGCCACCGCCGCCACCGGCACCTATAATCTCACCAGCATCAGCCTCGCCAAAGGGCAGGAGCTGTATTCCGGCCTGCTCGGCTCATCCAATGCCACGCTCTCGGGCGGCGCCGGGCAGCTGGCCTTCACCCTGGCCAGCGGCAAGAGCGAGACGATTTCGCTCGGCTCCGGCAGCATGACGCTCAATGACATCGCCGCCGCCGTCAACAAGCAGCATGGCGGGGTGCAGGCCTCGGTGCTCAGCACCTCGGCCGGGGCGCGGCTGGTGTTCAACAGCAGCGCCACCGGCGCCAGCGCCGCCTTTTCCGTCTCCGGCACCGGCGCGCTGGCGCAATTCGCCTATAGCAGCGCCAGCCCGGGCAGCGAGATCAAGGCGCAGAGCGCGGTGAATGCCAGCCTCAGCCTTAACGGCATCCCCATCACCAGCGCCAGCAACAGCCTGGGCAGCGCTATCGCCGGCGTCACCATTTCCCTCGCCGGCTCCGGTAATGCCAGCGTCTCGGTCAGCTCCTCGCCCACCGCCTTGTCCGGCAGCGTGCTCGATGTCGCCAACAGCCTCAACACCGCCTTGTCCGCGATCAGCACCGAGACCAAATATGTCGGCACCGCCAGCAGCACCGCCGCCTCCTCCGGCTCCGCGAAATCCGGCGTGCTGCTTGGCAATTTCTCCGCCGCGAATCTGAAAAACCAGCTGATGAACGCGGTCAGCTCGCTGGAATCCAGCGGGTTGAGCGCCGCGGCGATCGGGCTGACCCTCACCAGCGCCGGCACGGTGAGCTTCAGCAGCACCGCCTTCTCCTCCGCCTTCAGCAAGAACCCGTCCGCGGTGCAGACGCTGGTTTCAAAGCTCTATACCAGCCTGGACAACCTCACCACGGGCGCCATCGGCGCCGCCGCCTCCAGCGCCACCGGCGCCAGCAGCATCACCGGCTTCATTAGCGCGCAAACCTCCTCGCTGAACGATGCGATCAATTCGATCCAGCAGCAGATCACCCTGATCAGCAAACAGGCTTCCGCCACCATCACCGAGCTGCAGAAACAATATACCGCCGCCGAAACCTCGGCCAGTTCCGCCAGCGTCACCCAGGCCTATCTCAGTATTTTCCTCGGCAATAATTCTTCGAGCTCGGGCTAAACCATGAATGAGATGAGCATGGATGCAATCAATATCACCTACCGCGCGGCGATGTTTGACGGCCCGCCCGGCATCCATTGGCTGCGGCCCGGCTGGCGGGCGCTGCGCCAATATGGCCGCCGGGCGCGCCTGGCCATCGAGGAAGCCGACCAGCCCACCAAGGCGCTGATGATCGCCCGCGCGGATGAGCTGCTGACCCTGCTCAGCGGCGTGCTGGATACGCAGGAGGGCAGCACGCTCGGCCCGGCCTTGATGACCATCTATGCCGCCTTGCGCTTCACCCTGCTGCGCGCCAATGCGGAAAACAGCCTGGAGGCGTTGCGGGATTTCGACGCCGCCTTGTCCCTGCTCGACACTGAGATGACCAACCAGCCCGAAAGCGTGGTGGCAGCATGACCAGCCGAATCCAATCCTACAGCCCGCAAGGCACGGATGCCGCCGCGCCCCCGCCGGTGCAGACCGCCAAGCCGGCAACCGCCGCCGCCAGCCCGCAAACCGCGCAGACGGATAGCGTCACCCTCAGCGAGGCCGCGCAGACCGGCACCGCCTTGCTCACCGCCGCCCGCACCTCCAGCGGCATCGACCAGACCAATGTCACCGCCATCCGTCAGGCTCTGGCCAATGGCACCTATAATGTCTCACCGGAGACACTCGCCCAGGCCATCTCCACCGTGCTGAACGAGACCGGCTCGTGAGTGTCTCGGGGCAATTCCGGCCGGTGGAACTGCCGCCTTTGCTCAGCGAAAAAGCGAGCATCAGCGTCATTCTGCAAGATGGGCTGGCGCTGGTCGAGGATCTGAGCGCCAAACTGCAACGGCTGGACCAGCTGATGCTGAGCGGCAAGCCGAACGAGATTTCCCAGGAAGCGGCGCTGCTGGAGCAGGCGCTGAACCATGCCGCGCCGTCTTTCGCGGATATCGCGACGATGATGGGCCATCTCGGCGCCGCCAATCTCGCCGCCGCCGCTATCCAGCTGCGCGAGGCCGAACAGAGCGAGGCCGCCCGCCTGGCAGAGACGCTGCGCGGGGCGCTGGGGCGCTTCGCCAAGCGCTCCGCCGCCGCCAACCGGCGCGCCCAGCAGCTCAATAAGGGGCTGAGCGCGGCGCTGCGCAGCCTGCAGGCGCTCGGCATGGCGGAGGCCGGCCGGCTGATTGCCGAGGCCTGAAACAACATCTTGAAAAATTTGCAAAAGTTTTTGGGGGTGTGGGGACTTTTTTCAAAAAGTCCCCACGAAGGTTCGGACCGGTGGCAACGCCGTTGCGACCACCCCCGACGTTTTCGCCGCTTTTTTGAAAAAAAGCGGCACCAAAAAACTTTTGCGCAATAAAAAAGCCGCCCATAAGGCGGCTTTTCCGTAAGCGCTCCTCGCGAGTACGCTTACGCCTTGCGGGTGCCGATCCCAGCGAAGCGCTTGTTGAACTTCGCGACCTGGCCGCCCGTGTCCATCACGCGCTGCACGCCGGTCCAGGCCGGGTGGGACTTCGGATCGATGTCCAGACGCAGGGTCTCGCCCGCGACGCCCATGCAGGAACGGGTTTTGTATTCGGTCCCATCGGTCATGATGATGTTGACCTCGTGATAGTCCGGATGAATGTTAGCTTTCACCGTGTAAACTCCATACGAAAAAGCCACCGATCCCGACCGGCAGCGAGGAAGGCCCGGCTTTTAAGCTGGCACGGAGGCCGATGCAAGGGCCGATCGCGCGAATCTGCCCGCCTGAACCAGGGCAGCCCGCGCCTCTGGGAGGAAATTCTGGCTGATCTGCCAGACATGCGGCAGCCCCGGCCAGATGGACAGCTCCACCTCGCCCCCGGCGGCGCGCACCTTCGCCGCGAGGCGGGTGGAATCATCCAGCAGGATCTCGCTGTCCGAGACCTGGATCAGCATCGGTGGCAGGCCGTGCAGATCCCCGTAGAGCGGCGAAGCCAGCGGGTTGCGGGCCGAAGCCTTGCCCAGATAATGGCTGGCCGCCTCCTCGATGCGATGGCCGATCAGCATGGCATCGCGCCGGGCGTTGGTCTTCACCGAGGCGCCGGTGGCGGCCAGATCCGTCCAGGGTGAGAACAGCACCAGCGCGGCGGGCATCTCCAGCCCGGCCTCGCGCGCCGCCAGCATCAAGGCCAGCGCCAACCCACCCCCGGCCGAGTCCCCCGCCACCACCAGGCTGTGCGCCCCATGCGCCGCCAGCAGCCCGCGATAGGCGGCCAGCGCGTCATCCACCGCCGCCGGGAACGGGTGCTCCGGCGCCAGCCGGTAATCCGGGGCGAAGACCGAGAAGCCCAGCCGGGCGAAGCCGCCGGTGATCGGCCGGTGCGTGGCCGGCGAGCAGGCAAAATAACCGCCCCCGTGCAGATACAGCATCACCCGCCCGGCATGGCCCGGCTGGCGCGCCCATTCGCCCGGCACGCCGCCCTCCTGCGTCGCGGTAAAGGCGACACCCGGTACCGCTTGCGGCGGGCGCCGGCCAAAGGCGGCCCGCGCCTGCTGCGGCGTGAAGGATCGCGCCAACTTGCGCTTGACGAAGATGCGCAACAGCGGGTTGACCAGATAAGACTGCCAGCTGGGCATGGTTTTTGGCTCCGTCACGGTTTAGGCAAGCGGTGGCATCGCATTGCAACATGGCCCTGGCGTGGCCGTCCGCCAAGGCGTTGGGAGAGCTTAAGTGGTCAGAGCGCTGACAATACTGGTTTTGTACCAGCTGGTGGGCACCATCATCCAGCAAGGGCTGGGGCTGCCGGTGCCGGGGCCGGTCATCGGGCTGGTCCTGGCGCTGGCCTGGTTCCTGAAATTCGGGCCGCCGAGCGAGGATCTGCGCCAGACCGCGCAAGGGCTGCTGAAATATCTTGGCCTGCTCTTCGTCCCGGCCGGGGTGGGCATTGTCAATGAATTCGGGGCCTTGCGGGAAAATGCCGTGGCCATTCTGGTCGCCATCGCCGTCTCCACCACGCTGGGGCTGCTGGTGACGGGGGTGACCATGCAATGGTTCCTCAGCCGGCGCGAGGCCAAGCCCCATGCATAAGCTGCTGCCGCTGCCTTTCTTTCATGTCTGGGTCTATCTGCAGACGCAGCCGCTGCTCGGCCTGGCCGCCACGCTCTGCGCCTGGGAAGTGGCCGCCCTGCTGGACCAGCGCGCCGGCCACAAGGCCTACAGCAACCCGACCGTGCTGGCGGTGGCGATGCTGGTGGCCGCCTTGCTGCTCACCGGCACCAGCTACCAGACCTATTTCTCCGGCGCGGTCTATATCCATTTCCTGCTCGGCCCCGCCACGGTGGCGCTGGCGGTGCCGATGTACGCCAACTGGCCGGCCATCCGCCGCAATTTCGTGCCGATTTTGGTCTCGCTCGGCGCCGGTTCGCTGGTGGCGGCGCTGTCCGCGATGCTCATCGCCAAGGCGCTGGGGGCGCCGCATGAGGTGGTGATGTCGCTGGGGCCGAAATCCGTCACCACGCCGATCGCGATGGGGGTGGCGCAGCAGCTGGGCGGGTTGCCGGCGCTGACCGCCGTGTTCGTCATCATCACCGGGCTGTTCGGCACGCTGATCTGCGGGCCGCTCTACAAGGCGGCGCGGGTGCGGGCCTGGGAGGCGCAAGGGCTGGCGGCGGGGACGGCGGCGCATGGCATCGCCACCGCGCATATGATCCGGCTGAACGAGACCGCCGGCGCCTTTGGCGGGCTGGCGATCGGGCTGAACGGCATCGTCACCGCGATTATCGTACCGCTGCTGGTGGCGCTGCTGCCGCTCTGAAATAGCGCTAAAAAACAAAAGTTTTTTGGTGCCGCTTTTTTTCAAAAAAGCGGCGAAGAGGTTCGGGGCGGTGGCAAAGTCGTTGCCACCACCCCGAACCTTTCGTGGCCCTTTTTGAAAAAAGGGCCACACCCTCCGGCGGCTTTCCACCGCTGCTGCACAGCGGCGGAACCTTTGCCGCCTCCGCCCAAAAACTTTTATAACGCTCTGGCCGCGAATTGATTTCGCGTTTAGGTTGCAATCATGCAACGGATGCGACGCCTCGATGGGGTGCGCGGCCTGCTGGCGATGTATGTGCTGCTCAGCCACGCCCTGCCGCTGACCACCGCCCCGCTCTGGGCGCAACGCCTGTTGGCCCATGGCCAGGCGGCGGTGGAGCTGTTCTTCGCCCTCAGCGGGCTGGTGATCGCCGGCGCGCTGGAGCGGCATGGCGGCCGCTTCTGGCCCTTCATCCAGGCCCGCGCCCGGCGGCTGCTGCCGGTCTATCTCCTGGTGCTGGCCGCCGCGATCAGCATCGAAGCCCTGGGCGATCCGCTCTCCGCCCTGCCCTGGACCGGTGCTGCGGCGCGCGAGATCGTCTCGCCCGGCCTGCCGCAGCCGCTCTGGGCGCATCTTCTGGCGCATCTGACCTTGCTGCATGGGATCATCCCCGACCGCCTGCTGCCTTATGGCTGGGTGACCTTGCTCGGCCCGGCCTGGTCGCTCTCCACCGAATGGCAGTTCTATCTGCTGATCGGCCTCGCCGCGCCGAAGCGGCTGGGCGGACTGGCGGCGCTGCTGCTCGCGGTGGCGCTGCTCTATGCGCTGCTGCCGGCACACACCGAATTCTCCCGCGCCTTCCTGCCCGCCCAGGCCGGCTGGTTCGCGCTCGGGCTATGCAGCCGCATCTGGCTGCTCTCCGGCCGCGCCGCGCCGTTTCTCGCCTGCCTGGCCGGGCTCTGCCTGCTGGCGCTGCTGGGCACGCCGGAGCGCGCCCTCACCGCCTTGCTCTGGCTGGCGCTGATGCTGGCGCAGACCCAAAGCTGGGGGGGGCTTCTGGCCAATCGGGGGCTGCTCTATCTCGGCGCCATCTCCTACCCGCTTTATCTGGTGAACGAACCGGTGGAGCGGCTGCTCGCACTCTGGCTCGGCCCGCCTCTGGCCGCGCATCCGGGCTGGTTCAGCCTGGCCTTCCTGGTGCTGGCGGTGCTGGGCTCCTGCTTCCTCGCGGCCATGCTGCATCACGTCGTCGAGCTGCCCTTCATGCGACAGAGCAAGAAAAAATTATTCCCTCCGGTTATTGCCCGCCCCGTCCGGGAATGACAGCATCGGGGCATGGATTTCATCTTCATGCTCACCCGCCACGACCGCACGGTGCCGGACTGCCTGGCGGTTCTGGACGAGATCGCCCCGCTGGGTCTGCGCCATATCGGCTTCAAGGATATCGGCGCGGATGAGAAGACGCTGCGGACGCTGAATGCGCGGATCAAGGCGCTGGGGGCGGTCTCTTATCTGGAAGTGGTCGCCACCACCCCGCAGAGCGCGCTGGACTCAGCGCGGATCGGCAAGGCGATCGGGGTGGACCGGCTGCTCGGCGGCACCGAGGTGGCGGCCACGCTGGCGCTGCTCGCGGGCACCGGCATCGGCTACTACCCCTTCCCCGGCACGCCCGTCGGCCATCCCACCCAGCTTCGCGGCGATGAAGCCCTGGTGGAGACGCATTGCGCCGATTTCATCGCCCAGGGCTGCGCCGGGGTGGATCTACTGGCCTATCGCGCCACCGAGGCTGACCCGCTTGCGCTGGTGCGCGCCGCGCGGCACGGGCTGGGGCGTGCGGCGCTGATCTGCGCCGGCGGGGTGGACAGCCCGGCCCGCATCAAAGCCCTGCGCGCGGCCGGGGCGGATGGATTCACCGTCGGCTCCGCCGCCTTTGACGGCGCCTTCGCGCCGGGCGAAACTCTCGCCGGACAGCTGCGAGCGATCATGTCATGCGTCTGAAGGGCAAACGGGTCTTCATCACCGGGGCGGCGGGCGGCATTGGCCGCGCCACGGCGGAAAAATGCGCGGCGGAAGGCGCACGGGTTGTCTGCGCCGATCTGCGCGGGGAGGCCGCCGAAGCGGTGGCCGCCAGCATCCGCGCGGGCGGCGGCGAGGCGCTCGCGGTGGCGGGCGATCTGACGAAAGAGGACGCCTGCGCCGCGATGATCGCCCAATCCGTGCGGCATTTCGGCGGGCTGGAGGTGATTTTCAACAATGCCGGCATCTGCCGCAACGATGATGCCGGGCCGGTGGAAACCTCGCTCGCGAGCTGGAACGCCACCCTGGCCGCCAACCTCACTTCGGTTTTCCTCTGCTGCAAGGCGGCGATTCCGCATCTGCTCGCCTCCGGCAACGGCGTGATCATCAACAACGCCTCCATCGTCGCGCTGGTTGGCTCCGCCTTTCCGCAGATCGCCTACACCGCCGCGAAAGGTGGCGTGCTGGCGATGACGCGTGAGCTCGCCATCATCTATGCCCGCCAGAAACTGCGCGCCGTCGCCATCTGCCCCGGCCCCACCGCGACGCCTCTGGTGAAGGCGTTTCTGGCGGATGCGGAGGCCTGGGCGTTGCGCCGGCGCTATATCCCGATGGGCCGTCTCGCTGAACCCGCCGAGATCGCCAACCTTGTCGCATTCCTGGCATCCGATGACGCCAGCTTCATTACCGGCTCCGCCTACACGATCGATGGCGGCCTCACCGCCTCCTATGTCATCGATGACAGCCAAGTTTGAAAATAACGAGGTCCTTAAAAGCAACTTCATGACATCGAATATGCTTGCGCAGGCGGCACCGGATGCCGACTCTCAGGGTTCCGAAACCCCGAGGAGACACCAGCATGTTCTACCACAGAAAAGAACTCTTCTATCCCGTGAATGTCGGCACGCCGGATCCGCAATTCGGCCAGTTCCTGCTCGAACAATTCGGCGGCGCCACCGGCGAACTCACCGCCGCCTTGCAATATTGGGTGCAGTCCTTCCATGTCGAAAACCCGGCCTTGCGCGACATGCTGCAGGATATCGCGCTGGAAGAATTCAACCATCTGGAAATGGTCGGCAAGCTGATCACCCAGCACACCGCCAAGCTCGACCAGACCAAGGTGTACGAGGCGCCGCTCTTCAAAATGAAAGGCATCGGCCCGCATTTTGTCGACAGCCAGGGCTCGGCCTGGACCGCCACCTATATCAACGAAGGTGGCAATGTGGTGCGCGATCTGCGCGCCAATATCGCGGCGGAGGGCGGTGCCCGGCAGACCTACGAGGCGCTGCTGAAATGCACCAAGGACAAGGGCACCATCGACGCGCTGACGCATCTGCTCACCCGAGAAATCACCCACACCAACATGTTCATGAAAGCGCTCGACGCCATCGGCAAACTCGACGATCCGATGTTCGGCAACGTCAAGCCGGACGACACGGTGGATGTGGTGTTCAATCTCAGCCAGGGCGAGGAGGGACGCGGCCCCTGGAACGAGGCGCCGTTCGACTATATCGAAAACCCGCAACCCAAGGGCAAGATTCCGGCCTCCCCGGCCAATCCGGACGACGAGAAAATCCATCTCGCCGCCGAATAACATCGCCGCGGGCGGGCTGAGATGCCCGCCCTCTGCCGCGATTGCGACGCGATCTGCCAAGGCCCCGCCTGCATGAAATGCGGCGGGGTGCGGATCGTGTCGCACCCCGAGCTGTTCACCTTGGCCATCGCCCATATCGATTGCGATGCCTTCTACGCCTCTGTCGAAAAGCGTGACCACCCGGAATTGCGCGACAAACCCTTGATCGTCGGCGGCGGGGTGCGTGGCGTCGTCTCCACCTGCTGCTATATCGCGCGCATCCATGGCGTGCGCTCCGCGATGCCGATGTTCAAGGCCAAGCAGCTTTGCCCCAACGCCGTGGTGCTGCGCCCGGACATGGCGAAATATGCCATCGTCTCCCGCCAGGTGCGGGAGATGATGGAGGCGCTGACCCCGCTGGTGCAGCCGCTCTCCATCGATGAAGCCGCCCTTGACCTTTCCGGCACCCAGGCGCTGCACGGCGCGCCCCCCGCCATCGTGCTGACCCGGCTGGCGCGGCGGATCGAGACGGAGCTCGGCATCACCATCTCCATCGGGCTGGCGCGCAACCGCATGCTGGCCAAGCTGGCGGCCGAGCGCGGCAAGCCGCGCGGCTTTGCCGTGCTGGGCGAGGAGGCGGCACAGCTGCTGGCCAATGAGAAGGTCGGGCTGCTGCCTGGCATCGGCCCGGCCCAGGTGAAAAAGCTGGAAGCGATGGGCCTCGTCACCATCGCCCAGCTCGCCGCTTTGGAGCCGCATTTGGCCAACAGGCTCGGCAATGAGGGGATGGCGCTGGTCGCCCGCGCCAGGTTGGAGGATACCCGCCCGGTCCGGCCTGAGCGCGAGAGCAAATCCATCAGCGCCGAAACCACCTTCGAGACCGACCTCTCGGACCGCACCGCGCTGGAGGCCGCGCTCTGGCCGCTGTGCGAGAAGCTGGGGCGGCGCCTGCACCGCGAGGATGTCGCCGCCGCCGGGCTGGTGCTGAAGCTGAAAACCGCGGATTTCCAGCAACGCACCCGCAGCCAGCGCCTGCCCGCCCCCACCCGCCTGCCCGAGACCATCTTCGAGGCCGCCCAGGCCCTGCTGGCCGCAGAGGCGACCGGCCCGCGCTTCCGGCTCATCGGCATTGGCGCGTCGCCGCTGGCCCCAGCCGCGCAGGCGGATCTGGGCGATCTGGCGGACACCTCAACGCCGCGCCGCCGCGCCCGGCAGGACGCCATCGACGCGTTGCGGTTGCGGTTTGGGGAACAGGCCGTTCAGCGCGGCCGCAGCTTGCGCCCGCCCAGGGGTAAGGATTAAAACCCGACGGCTTCAGGGGATTTTAACGATGAGCGCTGCCGTAGATACCAGCCTGTTCCGCGAGGCGATGGCCCGCATGGGCGCCGCCGTTAACATCATCACCACGCGCGGCCCGCAAGGTGATGTCGGCATGACCGTCTCCGCCGTGTGCTCGGTGACCGACAGCCCGGCCACGCTGCTGGTCTGCATCAACCGGACCAGCCGCCAATATGAGGCCTTCAAGACCGCCGGCATCATCTGCGTGAATGTGCTGGCGCATGAGCATGAGGCGCTCTCCCCGATCTTCGCCGGCAAGGGCGATCTCGGCATGGAAGAGCGCTTCAGCCATGGCAGCTGGATCCGCCTCGCCACCGGCGCCCCGGCGCTTGAGACCGCCACCGCCAGCCTGGACTGCAAAGTGGTGCAACAGACCGAAGTCGGCACCCATACCGTGTTCTTCTGCGAGGTGCAGGCCATCCATCTCGGGCCGACGGGGTCGGGGCTGGTGTATCATGGGCGGGCTTATCATCAGATTCTGGCGAAGCTGGGGTGAAGTCTCGGGGGGCTTTTTGAAAAAAGCCCCCCGACCCTCCGGCGCCTTTCCAACGCTGCTACGCAGCGCTGGAACCTTGGGCGCCTGCGCCCCCCAAAAACTTTTGCGACTTACGCGGCGCGGATTGCCTCAATCTTCTCTAGAATCGCCGCCGCCAGATTGAGGCCGTCGAACCGGGCGATCTGCTGCAGCCCGGTCGGCGACGTCACGTTGATCTCGGTGAGATAATCGCCGATCACGTCGATCCCCGTGAACAACAGCCCCTGCGCCTTCAAGGTCGGGCCGATCGCGGCACAGATCTCCTGCTCGCGCGCCGTCAGCCTGGTCGGCTCCGCCTTGCCGCCGGCATGCATGTTGGAGCGCGAATCGCCCTCCGCCGGCACACGGTTGATCGCCCCCAGCGGCTCGCCATCGATCAGGATGATCCGCTTATCCCCCTTGCGCACCGCCGGCTCATAGCGCTGCACCATCAACGGCTCGCGCGAGGCGGCGAAGAACATATCCAGCAGCGAGCCGAGATTTTCATCATCCGGCTTGATCCGGAACACCCCGATGCCGCCATTGCCGAATAGCGGCTTCACGATAATATCCTTATGCAGCGCCCGGAAATCCCGGATCGCGCCGCGATCCCAGGAGATCAGCGTCGGCGGCATCAGCTGCGGGAAATGCGTCACCAGCAGCTTCTCCGGCGCGTTGCGCACGGAAGCCGGATTGTTCACCACCAGCGTTTTGGGGTGGATATGCTCCAGCAGATGCGTCGCGGTGATGTAGGCCATGTCGAAGGGCGGGTCCTGGCGCATCAGCACCACATCCATGCTGCCCAGATCGATCACCTGCTCATCGGCGAATTTATAATGCGCCCCCGCCTCGTTGCGCACCTCCACCGGCCGCACCCGGGCTTTCAGCACGGCGCCGTCCAGCCACATATGCGGAACTTCATAATGCCAGAGCCTATGGCCGCGGGCCTGGGCTTCCAGCATCAACGCGAAGGTGGAATCGCCGGTAATATCGATGCTGTGCAGCGGGTCCATCTGCACGGCGATGTTCAAAGACGCCATTTTGTCCTCATGACTGACTAGCCTCAGGCTATCAGGAGGACGCGTTGCGCTCCAGGGCCGCCGCCGCCACCGGATGCTCCAGGCTCATCATGCAGCTTTGCGGATCATCCCCGGCATCCGCCACCGCCGCCGCCACACGCGGCACGCCATGCGCATCCGGATAGAGAAACACATTCATCCCGCAGATCGGCGAATGATACAGCCAGACCTGCGCCTGCCCGTCCGTCCGGCGCAGGGAGGGCTGGCCGAAATCGGCGTCCAGCACCTGCGGGGTCGAGCCTTTCAGCGCCTGTTCCGATTGGGGCAGATCATTGCCGGCGGCGATTTTCGGCGGCGCCGCACAGGCGCCCAAGCCCCCCAGCCCGGCCAGCGTGAATAAAATCCGGAAAACAGCCCGCTTCGCCATGAAAGCCCTGGGGAAAACAAAAAAACCCTGGTCTCCCTTATCAAAACCCGAAGCAGCTTGCACCGGGGCCTAACAAGTTATCAACAATTTTTTTTGCTGAAAATCCCGCCGAGAATCGTCACATTGAAATCAAGAGGCCGCCTTAATCATGCCTTTGTTGCAATGCACTGTAACAAGCATGGACATAGCGTCCGAGAGTATTCGAACAGAGGGTAAATCAATGCCTGCCAATATGCTGAAGACCGAGGCCGAACTTCGCCATGCCGTGATCGACCGGCTGATCGCGGCATCTCTGAACGATGGCAAGCCCGCCCGCGAGGCGACCCTGGAGCGCTGGCGCGCCCTGGGCACCCAGAAGCTGCCGACGGCCGAGAGCGCCAGCCGCTAAGAAGCCGCACCGGCGCCGCATCGCGCCTGTATATGCTGGCCAGCCGCAAGGCTGGCCCCCGCAGCGGGAACTGATACCCGTTGGCTCATCGAAGCCGCCTCCTTATATTACGGGCAGACCTGCCCGAAGGAGACGGCCATGAGCACAGACAGTAAGACTGTCTTTCCCTTTACATTAACAGACGCCGAGTGGCGCGCGCGCCTGACGCCCGATCAATATGCCATCCTGCGCCAGCACGCGACCGAGCGGCCCGGTACCTGCGCGTTGAATTACGAAAAGCGCGCCGGCAGCTTCGCCTGCGCGGGCTGCGGCCAGACGCTGTTCATTTCCGGCACTAAATTCGAGAGCGGCACCGGCTGGCCCAGCTTCAATGATCCGGTTGAGGGCGCCATCGGCACCACCATCGATCGCAGCCACGGCATGATCCGCATCGAGGCGCATTGCAGCAATTGCGGCGGCCATCTCGGCCATGTGTTCGAGGATGGCCCGCCGCCCACCGGGCTGCGCTATTGCATCAATGGCGAAGTGCTGGATTTCCACCCGGCCTGAACCAAAACCAGAACAGGGTCTTCAGCCTTTGGCCGAAGACCCTGTTTTTTAGTCTCTTAGAGCA
>NZ_JH976208.1:167913-205096 GCF_000306035.1 Acidocella sp. MX-AZ02 | reverse complement strand
CTAAACGCTTGATGCTCTAAGACCTGCCCGCAACCATCAGCGCAAAAAAACCTGCCTTGGCGGACCAAGGCAGGTTTCCAGGTGAGATCCGGGAGCCGGATTAGACGAAGGTGATCACATTGTGGGCGCCGTTGACGCTCACCTGGCTCGTGGTCACGTTCGAGAGGGTGATCACGGTGTTGTCGGACAGCAGGATCTGCGTGCCGCCAGCCAGACCAGCCTGGACGCTCTCAACCGACGGGCCGCCGGCACCGTTGGAGACGGATTTCAGCAGGTTGATGGTGTCGTTGCCGCTGAAATCATTGATGGTGAAGGAGGAGCCGCCGAAGGTCAGCGCTTCGCCACCCGTGGTGGTGTAGGAGCCGAGCACGTCAAACACGTTCTGCGAGCCGGAGACGGTAGAACCGGTCAGGGTCGTGCCATCAACATTGCCGAGCAGGAAGGTCTGGGTGCCGGAGCCACCAGCGGAGGCGAGACCGCCGACCGCCTGGATGGAGCCAATGCCAGGCTCTTCAAGGCCGAGATAGAAGCCGTTCACGGTGCCGCCACCCATCAGCGTCTCACCGCCGGCGCCGGCGAACAGCTGGTTGTTGGCACCACCAGCGATCAGGGTGTCGCCCTGGCCACCGCCGACCAAGGTCGAGCTGCCGCTGCCGCCATTGATGGAGTTGAAACCGCCACGGCCGCCAACATAGAAGCCGCCGCCCTGGCCACCGAACACGGTGATAGAGTTCGGGGCGAACACATTCTGGCCACCACCAGTGGTGTAGGAGCCGGAGAAGATGGTCTGCGCCTGGGAGGAATTATTCACGAAGTCCAGGTTACCACCGGCGTTGGTATGGAACACCACGCTGACCTTGGAATTGCCGGTCGCGGTCACGGTCGCGACATCGCCGCCGCCGAGGAACACGGAGGTGGTGGCGTTGCCGGTCGCGGTCACGGTCTCGACACCGTTGGTGCCGTTGAAGTTCAGCGTGTCGTTACCCGCGGAGGTCACGTTGTAGCTGGAGCCGCTGCCGGTCGCGTTCAGCGAGTCAGCGCCGCCAGCAGCGAAGATCGAGCCGGTGCCGCCGCCAACATTATAGGTAACATTGCTGTTCCCGCCGAAGATCGCGACGGAGGTCGAGGCCACGCCATCGACGGTCACATTGCCCGGAACCTGCACGAATAGGTCGGTGGTGCCGGCGCCGACAGTCGCCACGCCAGCGGCGGCGCCGTTGGTGGAGGCGCCATTGGCGTCAACATTGGTGATTTCGGTGAAATGCGGCGCAACGCCGACGCCTATACCGAACACCGTGCCGGCGGTGATATCGATATTGGTGAAGCTCGCAGTCCCACCGGTCACTGACGCCGTAACGCCGTTCAGATAGGTCTGCAACAGAGTGTTAACCGGGCTCGACAGAGCGGACGGAACACTGAGAATACCATTCTGGCCGTTAAACGCGCCACCTACAGTCAAAAATCCGCTCATAATAACCCCTTAAAATCTCCACCTTTGCGAGTTTAGTACCGCCTCCGAAGTGGAATTGCAAGGAAAAGGCCACCTCAGATTGTTAAGAACGTGTTGCGAAGCACAAAAATTTTTACGTCAAAAATTGGACTTAATCTATATCATTGACAAAAATATCATTAAAAAAACAATACATACCGCCATATTCGAGCAAATCTAACTATTATTGTAGATTTATCAATTTTTATTAGACAATTCTCCCTTGTTTCGTTTCTTCTACAACACAAGTTTCATTCTTGGAATTTCGTCTAAATAACATTAATTTTTTCTCGTTTCGAAATCGTTCTTGAAGCCCTGTTTTCATGACCCACAAGACATAATTTCCTATTCTTAATTCGGGCTTTAACGGCTTTATTCCCCGGACACCTCGCGCCGCTTGCGGTCCAGCTCCTCATTATAGCGGCGTAACGCATATTGCTCGGTCAGCAGCCCCAGCACCTTGCGGCTCTCGCCGCCATCGAGCACCGCCAGCGCATCCGCTTCCGCGGCCTCGAACAGCGCCAGCGCCTCCTTCACATTCATCCCGGGCCGCAGGAAATAGTCCTGAAGATGCAGAATGTCGGTAATCTGCCGCCCCTCCCCTGTCACCGACGCCGCCTCCGCAGGGTAGGCGATGCCGGCATAGCGCCCGTCCGAATCCACCACCACCACGCGTTGCGTGGTGCCCAGCGGCACTTCCTGGCGGAACACCGCCAGGCTGGTCTGCGGGCGGACCGTCATCTGCACCGGGCGCATCATCCGGCCGACGGTGAGCGTATGGATCCAGCCGACATCCACCGCGGAGCGGATCTGCTCGCCCCGCAAATGGAAGCGCCAGGTGGCGAAGGAGTAGCCGAACAGCCGGCGCACGGTGATGGTGGCGACGATCGAGGCCCCCAGCACCGCCATCGTCACGTTGAAATTCTGCGTGCTTTCCAGCGCCAGGAAGGTCATCGTCATCGGCCCGCCGATGATGGCGGCGGCCATGCCGCTCATCCCCACCACGGCGTAGAGGCCGCTGGGCATCGGGTGGATGAACGGCACCAGCAGGGCGATGCCGGCGAAAACCTTGCCGAACAAGGCCCCCAGAAACAGCGAGGCGAAAAACAGGCCGCCACGGAAGCCCGCGCCGATGGAGAAGGCGGAGGCAATGGCCTTGGCCAGGAAAAACCCCGCAACCAGAAGAAACGGAAAGCTCACATCTATATAAGCATGCAATGCGGAGTGGCCGGAGGAGAGCGCCTTGGGCGTCAGGCAGCCCAGCAGCCCCACCAGCGCGCCGCCCAGCATCGGCCGCAGCCAGGTCGGGATGCGGCTGCGGCGAAACGCGGTTTCGATCAGCGTCACCCCGCGCATGATGACGATCCCCGCCATGCCGCAGGCAATCCCCTCGATCAGGATGACGCCGTAAATATCGTTGGGCACTGTCGCCGGCAGCGTCACCACCAGAGGCGGCGAGGAAAAGCCCAGAATCTGCACGGTCAGCGTGCCCAGCAGCGCGGCGATGACGACGAAAGGCAGTGTCACCACCGAATAGATGCCGATGATCAGCTCGATGCCGTAAAACGCCCCGCAGAGCGGCGCGTTGAACGCCCCGGCGATGGCCGCCGCCGCCCCGCAGCCGACCAGCGTGCGCAGATCATTCCGGCGCAGGCGGAACTGTTTGCCAAACCAAGAGGCCATACCGGCGCCCAGCTGCGCATAGCCGGCCTCCATGCCCACCGAAGCGCCGACGCCGTTGGACCAGACCGTCTGCGCCGCGACGATCAGCGAATCGGTCAGCGACATCCGGCCGCCATAGAGCGCGTTGGCTTCGATCGGATCGACGATCGGCTTCGGCCGGAAGCGCGCCAGCCCCCAGAGCACCACCCCCAGGATGAAGCCGCCCAGCGTCGGCACGCCAAAGGCGCGCAACGGGTCCAGGTCCGGCGTTTCGGACAATTCATGGCCGGGCGCCAGGGCGAACAGATTCTGGTGCATCAGGAACGAGATCTCGTTCATCAGCGCCACGCCGAATCCCGCGAGAATCCCAACCCCGGCCGCCAGCAGGACGAGCCAGACCTCATCCACCCGCACCAAAGCGCGCAGCAGACGCGGAACCTGCATGAACCCTGCCTTCTCGTCCGGCTTATCCACAGCTCCCTGTTGCCATGGCGCGGCGTGGGGTAACAAGCCGCCATGGCTAAAATATCTCTCCCCTCCCTGGCGGACACCATCCGCACCTTCGATCTGCGGGCCGACAAATCCCTCGGCCAGCACTTCCTGCTGGACCCGGCCCTGCTCTCGCGCATCGCCGCGGCGGCGGGGTCGCTGAAAGGGGTGAATGTCATCGAGATCGGCCCGGGCCCGGGCGGGCTGACGCGGGCACTTCTGGAGAGCGAGGCGGCGCATGTCACCGCCATCGAGTTCGACAAGCGGGCGGTGGCCGCCATCACCCAGCTCGCCGGCACCACGGAGCGGCTCAGCATCATCGAGGCGGATG
This sequence comes from Acidocella sp. MX-AZ02, assembly GCF_000306035.1. Lineage (NCBI taxonomy): Bacteria > Pseudomonadati > Pseudomonadota > Alphaproteobacteria > Acetobacterales > Acidocellaceae > Acidocella > Acidocella sp. MX-AZ02. Next base: position 201,125 of record NZ_JH976208.1, on the reverse strand, counting down.
CGATGCGGGCGGACCTGGCGGCGCTGGTGCCGGCCCCGCGCGCCATCGTCGCCAATCTGCCCTATAATATCGGCACGCTGCTGCTGGTGAACTGGCTGCAGAACGCGGCGGATTTCCAGTCGATGACGCTGATGTTCCAGCTGGAGGTGGCGGCGCGGGTCTGCGCGCAGCCGAATACCGGCGCCTATGGCCGGGTTTCGGTGCTGGCGCAGTGGCTATGCGATGTGACGATGCTGATGCGCATTCCCGCCGGCGCCTTCGCGCCGCCGCCGAAGGTGGAATCGGCGCTGATCCGGCTGGTGCCGAAGGCCGCGCAGCCGACGAAGGCCGAGTTGAAGCTGATGGAGCGCCTCACCGCCGCCGCCTTTGGGCAACGGCGCAAGATGCTGCGCGGGGCGTTGAAGCCGCTGGGCGGCGAGGCTTTGTGTGAGGCGGCGGGGATTGACGCGGCGCGGCGGGCGGAAACGCTGAGCGTGGCGGAGTTCGTGACGCTGATGCGGGTTCTGGAAGCCCGCGAAGGAAAATAGGAGCAAAAGTTTTTTGGTGCCGCTTTTTTTCAAAAAAGCGGCGAAAACGTTTGGGGTGGTGGCAACGCCGTTGCCACCACCCCAAACCTTTGTGGGGACTTTTTGAAAAAAGTCCCCACACCCCCAAAAACTTTTATAAATTAAGCGTTTGCCAGCGCCGCCGCCACCTGGCGCACGAACGCCGCCGGATCCTCCGGCAAATCGCCATCCTGCAGCTTGGCCAGATTCAGCAGCAGGCGCGCCGCCTCGCTCACATCCTCCTTCGCCGCCAGCGCTTCCACCAGCTTATGGCCCGGATTGATCTCCAGCTTCGGCGGCAGCCCGAATGTCGGCCGGCCAGCGCGTTTGAGCAAACGCTGCATCGCCAGGTCCGGCCCCGCCTGTGCCGCCACCAGCATCGCCGGGCTATCCTTCAGCCGGGACGACGCCGCAACCTCGGACACCTCCGCCCCCAGCGCCTCTTTCAGCTTGGCGCAAAGGGCGGTGATCGCCTCTGGCGCCTCCGCCGCCTCGAACAGCGAACCGGCCTGGGAGACGGAAACCAGCTTCTTCTCCTTGTAGCTGCCCAGCCGCCCCGGCCAGAACGCGTCGATCGCATCGCCCAGCAGCAGCACCTCATAGCCCTTCTCGGCAAAGCCCTCGAGCTGCGGCGAGGTCTTCAGATGCGCGGCATCCCCGGCCAGGTAATAAATGTCGCTCTGCCCCTCCGGCATCCGCTCGATATAGCCATCCAGCGTCGTCGCCTCCTCCTTGCTGGAAGCAAAGCGCAGCAGCGCGGCGATCTCGGCGGCATGGCCGGTATCCTCGTAAATCCCTTCCTTCAGCACCGAGCCGAAATTCTCCAGGAACGGCTTGAACGCCGCCTCGTCCTTGGCCTTGTTTTTCAGCTCGGTCATCACCCGGTTCAGCAGCGCCTTGCGGATCTTCTCAAGCACCGGAGTCGCCTGCAGAATCTCGCGCGAGACATTCAGCGGCAGATCCTCGGTATCCACCACGCCGACGACGAAATTCAGCCAGTTCGGCAGCAGCTTCGCCTCATCGGTGATGAACATGCGCTTCACATGCAAACGCAGCCGGCTCTCCTTGGTCTCCTCCACCGGCATGAACGGCTTGGAGGAGGGGATGAACAGCAAGGCGGTGAATTCCACCGCGCCCTCGGCCCGCCAATGGATGGTGGCGAAGGGCTCGTCCCAGCCCTGGCCAACATGGCGGTAAAACTCGGTATATTCCTCCGGGGTGATCTCGGAACGGCTCTTGCGCCATAGCGCCTGGCCGGAGGTCGCGGCCTCGAACGTTCCGTTGTCCTCCACCTCCACCGGCAGGGTGATGTGGTCGGCCCATTTATTAATGACCGTCTTCAGCCGGATCGGCTCCAGATATTCCTCCGCATCCGGCTTCAGATGCAGCAGGATGGTGGTACCCGGCGCGCCGCGCTCGGCGGGCTTGAGCGTATATTGCCCCTGCCCGTCGGACATCCACTCCCAGGCCTCGTCGGTCCCGGCCTTGCGGGAGATCACCTCCACCTTTTCCGCCACCATGAAGGCGGAATAGAAGCCCACCCCGAACTGGCCGATCAGGCTCGGCCGCTCCTCTGGCTTGGCCGAGGCCAGCTGCGCGGCGAAGCCGGCGGTGCCGGATTTGGCGATGGTGCCGAGATTTTCCGCCAGCTCCTCCTTGGCCATGCCGATGCCGCTATCCTCGATGCGCAGCGTCTTCGCCCCCTTATCGGCGGCGATGCGGATGGCGGCATTGTCCGGCAGCGCCAGCTTTTCATCCGAAAGGGCGAGGAAGCGGCGCTTATCCGTGGCGTCGGCGGCATTGGCCACCAGCTCGCGCAGGAAAATCTCCCGGTCGGAATAAAGGGAATGCACCACCAGATCGAGCAGCCGGCCCACTTCGGTGCCGAAATTCCGTGTCTCTTCGCTCATGCGACCCTCCTGTATTCAAACGATTTCAGCTCGGGGATGTAATGCTCCTGGCGCGCGCGGCCAAGAGGGTTGAGATTGGCAGCGCCCCCACCAGCTTGGTAAGACGCCCATCATCCATAGCGGAGCGAGACATGCCGGCCACTGCCTCTTTCGTGCGTTTGCCACGGGAAAATCTGCGCGACCTGACCGATGCCGCCAACGGGGACGACCCGCAGGGCCTGGCCGATTATCTGGCCGCCACCGGCACATCGGTGGTCGAATTCGAGGAAGACGGGGATATTTTCTCCGTCCTGATCCCGGTTCTGGCCGATGATTATGACATCGACCTGGAGACCAGCGAGAATTCCATCGTCGCCGACCTGGCGGACGCGACGGATGCGCTGGTGATCATCCTCACCAAGGAGGATCAGAGCAAATATATGGACCAGCTGGACCCGGAGGGCTTCTCAGCCAAAGAGCTGCAGGACGCCTATGAGGATTTCACCGACGAGGACGAAAAAGGCGCCGGCCAGGCCATGCTGGCCGGCATCAGCGCCTTGTATCAGGCCTTGCAGGAGGTGGATGCCGACCACGTGGTGATCGTCACGGTTTCCTGAATGGGGCGTAACGCTGGTCTCTCCGCAAGGAGAGACCAGCGCCCGGATCAGTTGCCCAGAATCAGTTACCCAGGTTCAGCTGGCGATGGCTGGTGGCGGCACCGGTGACGGCACCGGCCGCACCGCCGATCAACGCCCCGGTCCCAGGCCCCAGGCCCGTCGCGGCGCCGATGATGGCGCCACCGCCCGCGCCGATCGCGCCGCCCGTGAGGGCGCGATGGCCGGGTGAGTAGCCGCACCCGGTCAGCGCGGTCAGGGACGCGGCCAGAAACAGGCCGGCAGAGATTTTGCGAAGCATTTCCAACTCCCGTGGTTCATAACATAACAAAAAGGATATTTAGTCCGCCTTCGGAAATTCAACCGGCCGCCGATCGCCTGACGATTCCTTCATGAAACCTTCAGTCATAATCGGCCGACGCCGTTAATTCCCGACCAGCGGACGCCCCAGATTCAGATTATGCGGGCTGATCGCCGCACCGGCGACCGCGCCGACACCACCGCCGACCGCCGCGCCAATGCCCGGCCCCACGCCGGTCACGCTGCCGATGATGGCACCGGCACCCGCGCCGATGGCACCGCCCGAAAGCGCGCGCGACCCAGGCGAATAGCCGCATCCGGCCAGGCTCAAGCCCGCTACGGCCAACAGGACAACAGGGGTGACTTTGTACGCCACGTTTACATCTCCTTGATCAATCAGCAATCTGGTCTAAACGATATATTGGGCGCGCAATATGGCGAATGAAGGGCTTCTTTGAGGCTTGCCCCTTTGCTGTACGGGCTGTAAGGCCAGCGCAATGCGGCGTTCTTGACGGCGCGGCGAAGATCTCGCCGGACTAAGCGGAAAGGGTTTTGATGTTTTCCAAACTTCTCGGCCTCATGTCGGCCGACATGGCGATCGATCTCGGGACCGCGAACACACTGGTTTATGTGAAGGGCCGGGGCATCGTCCTGGCGGAGCCCTCCGTGGTCGCCATCCAGGACGTGAAGGGCCGCAAGCAGGTGCTCGCCGTCGGCGAGGACGCCAAGCTGATGCTCGGCCGCACCCCCGGCAACATCCAAGCCATCCGGCCTCTGCGCGACGGCGTCATCGCCGATTTCGAGGTGGCGGAGGAGATGATCAAGCACTTCATCCGCAAGGTGCATAACCGCCGTGGCTACGCCTCGCCGCTGATCATCATCTGCGTGCCCTCCGGCTCCACCGCGGTCGAGCGCCGCGCCATTCAGGAATCCGCCGAGAGCGCTGGCGCGCGCAAGGTGCTGCTGATCGAGGAACCGATGGCGGCGGCGATCGGCGCCAACCTGCCCGTCACCGAGCCCTCCGGCTCGATGATCGTCGATATCGGCGGCGGCACCACCGAGGTGGCGGTGATCTCGCTGGGCGGCATCGTCTATGCGCGCTCGGTGCGCGTCGGCGGTGACAAGCTGGACGAGGCGATCATTTCCTATATCCGCCGCACCTTCAATCTGCTGATCGGCGAAAGCTCCGCCGAACGCATCAAGATGGATATCGGCGCCGCCTGGGTGGAGAGCAACCAGGATGGCCCGAGCCGCTATGTGAAGGGCCGCGATCTGATCAACGGCGTGCCGCGCGAAGTGACGGTGACACAGCGGCAGATCGCCGAGAGCCTGGCCGAGCCGGTCGGGCAGATCGTCGAGGCGATCAAGGTGGCACTGGAAAACACCCCGCCGGAACTCTCCGCCGACATCGTCGATAAGGGCATCATGCTCACCGGCGGCGGCGCCCTGCTGCACCGGCTGGACGAGGTGCTGCGCGTCTCCACCGGCCTGCCGGTGATGGTCGCCGAGAACCCGCTGCAATGCGTGGCTCTGGGCACCGGGCGGGCGCTGGAGGAGCGCAATCTGCGCTCTGTGACCTCCGCGATGTACTGAAGTCATGGGAACTTTTTGAAAAAAGTTCCCATACCCTCAAAAACTTTTGCTCCCATTCTACCCCGGCCCCGGCCGGGGTTTTATTTATGCAGCTTGGCCAGCGTGTCTTCGCAGGCGTTTTTATCGCCCAGCCCCAGCCGGATCGTCGGGATGATCGCCAGCGGCGGGAACAGCACCCCCAGCCCCACCGCGCTGCCCACCCGCGCCGCCAGCGGCCCAGGGGCCGGCATGATGCTCGGATGTTTCAGCGTGCCGCCGATATTGATCGGGGTGGACAGATTGCCGATCGAAAAATGCGTCGCCTCCGTCCACATATGCAGATTCAGCGTCTCGGTATCCAGATTGGCCGTGCCCTTGCCGAGAATGTTCGATTCCTTCGTCGCCACCAGGAAGGCATTGGTGTTCATCTGCCCATCCTTCAGCGAGACATCCGAGATCAGGCACTCGATCGGCGTCTTGTTCGGCACCCCCAGCGCGGAGAGGATCGCCGGGCCGCCCTGCAGCCCGACCAGATCCACCAGCAGCGCGCTGATATCGCCGCCATGCTGCAGGAACAGCGAAGCATGGCCATCGCCATGGCCCAGGATCGCCGCCATCGAATTGCCGGTGCCGGAAATCCAGGCCGAACCCCCGACCGTGCCATTGCCGGCAAAGCCGGTGGTGGAGCCGACGATGCGCGAGAGCTGCAGGCGCCGGAAATCGATATTCGCCTTGGCATGCAGCACGTTCTTATCCGGCGTCAGATCGATGGCGCTGGCGATGGTCCCGGTCCCCACCGCGAAATTCAGCGGATCCACCGTCACCCGGCCGTCCTTGACCACCAGATGCGCCACCAGATCATCCAGCGGCACGCCCTTATTGATGATGTGCTCGCCCTTGTAGCGCAGATCCACATCCACCTCGTTCAGCTTCGGCAGATTGATCGGCGTCGAGGGCAATAATTTTGAACTGTCCGCCGCCTTCGCCAGCTTGGCCTTGGTCGCCGCATTCTGGCCGGGGGTGTTCTTGTTGCCCGGCGTGCCGCCCAGGAAGCCGGCGAGATCGGTCAGATCCACCCGCTTCGAGGTCAGGCGCGCGGTAATCTGCCGGCGCGGCTCGCCCGGCGCCTCGGCGATGGTGCCCTCCAGATCCGAAGAGCCGACATGGCCGGTGAAATCCTGCAGCCGGAAGGCCTTGTCCTGATACACGGCGGTGCCGGTCAGGCTGAAAGGCGGGGTGTCGGGGATCGGCACCCCGGTCAGTGCGTAAAGATTGGCCATGTTCTGGCCGGAGAAAGAGAGCTTCAGATGCGCCCCGGCGAAATGCGCCGGATCGTTCAGCGTTCCCGCCAGCTTCACCATTGTGGTGCCGTTCTGCAGATGCAGCGCCACCGGATAGGGGGTCGCCGCATCGCGCAGCGAGAGCAGCGCCCCGCCGGTGAAATCCCCGGTGATCGGCGCATTCGCATAGGTGCCCTTGACCGTCACCACGATCTCGCCGCCGGTGAACAGCTTGCTGTCGGCGGGCGCCGGGCGGGTTTCGATCGCCAGATTGAAATCGGCTTTGTAACTTGGCAGTTTCACGCTGGCCTGGCCGCCATGGATCAGCAGTACCCCCAGCTTCGGCGGGGTGCTGGAGCTGGGCGAGGCGGCCAGCTTCAGCGTATAATTGGTCTCGGCGCCAGTCTGCCGCAGCGAAATCACCGGCTGCTCCAGCGCGATCACCGGCAGCTCCAGCTGCTGGTGCCGCAGATAATGCAGCGCCGCCACCTCCACCCGCAGCTCGGGGATCTGCGCCAGCGGCGGGTCCTCCGCCGGGAAGCCCTTCGGGTTGGCGATGGTGATGCCATCGGCGCGGATGATGATGGTCCTGCCCAGCGTCACATGCAGATGCTGGATGCTCACCGGCCGGCCTGTTTCGGCCGAGGCCCTGGCCTCCACCACCGGAATGAACCAGTCCCAGTTCCAGAAGATGATCAGCAGCAGGATCAGTATAAGGATGGGACAGGTGATCCTGATCCACAGATTGCGCCGCATCCCGCCTCCCCTGGCCCAAAAACTCTAGATAAGGGCGCGATTGCGCGGCGCAACCGCACGAGAGCGTATTCCGCTCAGCTTGGCGCGCGGACCACGCTCTCGCTTTTTGTTTGAACGAGCAACTTTATCCGATCAAACGCTTCCGTTTGATCGGATGTTGCTCTAACCATCTTGTCATTACCCCGCACGGATTTGCCCCGCCTGGGGCGAGACGGTAAGGAAGGCGCATGCTCCCGTTCATCAAGATGCATGGCGCCGGCAATGATTTCGTCGTGCTGGATGGCCGCGTGACCAAGCCCGCCCTCGCCCCCGAGGCGATCCGCAAGATCGCCGACCGCCGGCGCGGGGTCGGCTGCGACCAGCTGATCATCATCGAACCGGATGGCGCGGGGGCGGATGCCTTCATGCGCATCCTGAATTCCGATGGTTCCGAGAGCGGCGCCTGCGGCAATGCCACGCGCTGCGTCGCCGCCCTGTTGGCGGAGGAGAGCGGCGCGCGGCATGTCTCCATCCGCACCGCCGGCGGGCTGTTGCAGGCGGAAATCCTCGGTCCCGGCCTGGTCGAGGTCGATATGGGCCCGCCGCATCTGGAGTGGGGCGACGTGCCGCTCGCGGCCCCCGCCGACACGCTGCATCTGCCCCTCGCCCTCGGCCCCGTCGCCGATCCCGCCGCCTGCTCGATGGGCAACCCCCACGCCACCTTCTTCATCGAGGATTTCGCGCATCTGCCGATCGAGACCATCGGCCCGATGCTGGAGAAAAACCGCATCTTCCCCGAGCGCGCTAATATCGGCTTCGCCAGGATCGAAAGCCCCTCGCGCATCCGGCTGCGGGTGTGGGAGCGCGGCGCGGGGCTGACGCTTGCCTGCGGCTCCGGCGCCTGCGCCACTTTGGTGAACGCGCATCGCCGGGGGCTGACCGGCCGCCAGGCGGTGGTGGAGATGGATGGCGGTGAGCTGTTGATCACCTGGACGCAGGCCGGCCATGTGCTGATGCGCGGCCCCGCCGTGACCGCCTTTGCCGGTGAAATTCCCGAAAGTCTCTAAGCCATGGCCAGTTCGTTCTTCTCCCGGCTGAAATCCGGCCTCTCGCGCTCGACCGCGAAACTGACCGGCGGCATCACCGCCATTTTCACCAAGCGCAAGCTCGATGACGAGGCGCTGGAAGAGCTGGAGGAGCAGCTGATCGCCGCTGATCTCGGCCCCGCCGTGGCGGCGCGCGTGATCAAGGGCTTCCGCTCCACCCGCTTCGGCAAGGAGGTGACGGATGCCGAGGTGCGCGAGACGCTGGGCGCCGAAATCGCCGAAATCCTCACCCCGGTCGCCAAGCCCCTGGAGCTGGACCGGGCGCATAAGCCTTATGTGATCCTGATGGTCGGCGTGAACGGCGCCGGCAAAACCACCACCATCGGCAAGCTGGCGGCACTCTACCGCGAACAGGGCCTCACCCCGATGCTGGCGGCCGGCGACACCTTCCGCGCCGCGGCGGTGGAACAGCTGCAGGTCTGGGGGCAACGCGCGGGCTGCGAGGTGGTCACCGCCCCGGCCAATACCGACCCCGCCTCGCTGGCGCATGACGCGCTGAGCCGCGCCCAGAAAACCGGCGCCGATGTGCTGCTGATCGACACGGCCGGGCGGCTGCACAACAAGACCGCCCTGATGGAGGAGCTGCGCAAGATCATCCGGGTGATCCGCAAGCTCGATCCCACCGCCCCGCACGCCACTTTGCTGACGCTGGACGCCACCACCGGCCAGAACGCCGTCACCCAGGTCGGCATCTTCAAGGAGATGGTGGATCTCTCCGGCCTCATCGTCACCAAGCTGGACGGCTCGGCGCGCGGTGGCATCGTCGTGGCGCTGGCGGAAAAATACGGGCTGCCGATCCATGCGGTGGGCACCGGCGAGCAGATCGCCGATTTACGGGATTTCGACGCCACCGAATTCGCCCAGGCCCTGGTTGGCCAATGAGGCGGCTGCTGGCCGCCTGCCTCGCCGCGCTGCCGCTGGCCGGCTGCATCCAGCTCGGGCCGCATCAGCTGCAACAGGATACGGTCAGCTACGCCCAGGCGCTGGGCAACGCCCAGAACCAGCAGACGCTGCTCAACGTGGTGCGGCTGCGCTACGCGGATTCGCCCAGCTTCCTGCAGACCACGCAAATCATCTCCTCCTACCAGCTGCAGCAGACGCTGAATGCCGGGCTGGAGGCCTATCCGAGTGCCGCCACCTCGGCCGGCAACTATATCTCCGGCGGGCTGGGCGGAACCTTCCAGCAGAGCCCGACCTTCACGCTGGAGCCGATCACCGGCAAGAATTTCGCCGAAAGCTTCCTGCGCCCCTTCTCCCCGGCGGAGCTGATCCCCTTCGTCGGCGGCGGCATCCCGGTGGACATTCTGTTCCGGCTGGATGTGCAATCCATCAACGGGCTGCAAAATTCCCGCGAGCTGGGCGGTGCAGATGGGCTGGGCTCGCCGGATTTCTTCCTGTTGCTGCATGATCTGCGGCTGCTGCAGATCGGCGGGGTGCTGGATGGCGGCCAGGTGGAAACCAAGCCCGCCAGCGGCAAAAGCCCGGCCCAGACCAAGACCATCCTGGCGATCGAGCCGACGGACGATCCGGACCTCGCCCGCGTCGCCGCGCAAACCCGCGCGCTGCTCGGCATGAAGCCGAACGAACAGACCGCCACGGTCTATTACGGCACCGGCAAGCCGCCCTCCGGGCAGATCATGCTGCAGACAAGGCCGATGCTCGGCATCCTCAACCAGCTCGCGATCCAGGTGGAGGTGCCGGAGGCGGATGTCAAAGCCGGGCTGACCACCCCGACATTGGGCACGATCGGCATCGCCAAACACCCGGTCGTCGTCGTGCATTCGGGCGACAAGGCGCCGAAAGATGCCTTCGTCTCGGTGAAATACGGCGCCACCTGGTTCTGGATCGCCAATGACGATTTCAACAGCAAGGTGGCTTTTTCGATTGTGCAGACCTTGCTGTCCCTGGCCCAGACCAGCGCGACACCGGGAACGATCCTGACCATCCCGACGAGCTAAGAAACGCCTTCATCACAAAAGTTTTTTGGTGCCGCTTTTTTTCAAAAAAGCGGCAAAAACGTCTGGGCGTACGCACCGCCGCCGTCCCGCCCCGAACATCTGTGAGAGCTTTTTGAAAACCTCGACAGGCCGGTCAACGTGCCTTCAGTGTCTTGCCCTTCAGGATACGCGCCTTGTTCGCCCGCACCCGCCGCTTGGCCGGGGCCATCGCGGCATTCGCCACCGCCTGCGGCTTCGCCCCGCGCAGCGCCGCTAGCCCGGCCTGCATCGCGCCTTGTGCAAAGGCCTGCTGCTTTTCCGCCCCCAACGCCGCCAGCCGCCCGGCCGCCTTGCCCGGCTGCATCCAGAGCTGGGCGCTGTGCATGGCGAAGACAAAGCCGGCCTCAGCCAGCCAGAGATACGCGGCGAAGGGATTGAGCGGGGCTTTTCGGGTCATCCGTCCGATTTGGGGGCGCCGCCGCACGCCTGGCCTGTCATGTCGAAAATATAATGAGCCTCGAACAAGGCTGCCTCACGAAATTACGTCTGGCCAGCCCCAGCCATCTCTGTATCATGGGTCATGGAGACCAAAGCCAAACTGCCTCCGGGCTTTCTTGAACGCTGCATCGACCAGGCCATCGGCCGCACCCAAGCCGATCTGGTCATCAAGGGTGCCAGCATCCTCAACCTGATCACCGGTGAGATCGCGGTCAGCGACATCGCCATCACCGGCAACCGCATCATCGGCACCTATGAGAGCTATCAGGGGGTGCGCGAGATTGACGGGCGTGGCCTGTTCGCCGTGCCGGGCTTTATCGATACCCATGTGCATTGCGAATCCACCTTGGTCGCACCTGGCGAGTTCGACCGCATCGTGCTGCCGCGCGGCACCACCACCGCGATCTGCGACCCGCACGAGATCTGCAACGTGCTCGGCGCGCAGGGGTTGGCGTATTTCACCCAAAGCGCCGAGGCTTTGGCGATGGATCTGCGCGTGCAGCTCTCCAGCTGTGTGCCCGCCACCGGGCTGGAGACCTCCGGCGCCGAGCTGCGCGCCGGCGATCTGCTGCCCTTCCTCAGCCACCCGAAAATCCTCGGCCTGGCGGAGTTCATGAATTTCCCAGGGGTTCTGCATAAAGACCCGGTGGTGATGGAAAAGCTCTACGCCTTCGCCGGCGAGCATATCGACGGCCATGCGCCGAAACTCTCGGGCCGGGAGCTGAATGCCTATCTCTCCTGCGGCATCCGCAATTGCCATGAAACCACCTCCCTGCCCGAGGCCTGGGAGAAATTGCGCAAGGGCGTGCATCTGCTGATCCGCGAAGGCACCGTCACCCGCGACGTGACGACACTGAGCCCGGCTTTGACGCCGGAGACCTCGCTCAACTGCTCCTTCTGCACCGATGACCGCAACCCGCTGGATATTTTTACCGAGGGCCATCTGGATTATTCCGTGCGCAAGGCCATCGCTTCCGGTGTGGCGCCGCTGCACGCCTACCGCGCCGTCTCCTACGCCGCCGCGCGGGGCTTTGGGCTGCGGGATCGCGGGCTGATCGCGCCCGGGCAGCGCGCGGATATCGTGCTGCTGGAGGATCTGGAGGCCTGCGCGGTGAAGCGGGTCATCGCTGGCGGGCGGCTGGTGGAGGAGATCGATTTCGCCGCCCGCGCCCTGCCCGGCTTTGTCGGGCTGGACAGCATGAAGCTGGAAAAGGTGAGCCCAGAGGATTTCCGCACCCCCGGCACCGGCCCGACCACCGCGGTGATCGGCATTTTGCGCGACAAGATCGTCACCGAGCATCTGACCATGACGCTGCCCTACCGCAATGGCGAGCGCCTGCCGGATCTGGCGAATGACGTGCTGAAAATCGCGGTGCTGGCCCGGCATGGCAAGAACCGCAATATCGGGCGCGGCTTCGTGAAGGGGTTTGGGCTGAAGAATGGCGCGCTGGCCTCCTCGGTCGGGCATGACAGCCATAATGTCTGCGTCGCCGGCACCGACGATGCGCAGATGGCGCTGGCGGTGAACCGGCTGGTGGAGCTGGGCGGCGGCTTCGTCGCGGCGGCGAACGGCCAGGTGGTCGGCGAACTGCCGCTGAAGATGGCCGGGCTGATGTCGGTAAAATCCGCCGAGGCGGTGCGCGAGGAGCTGATTGCCCTGCGCGCCGCCACCCGCGCCATGGGCTGCGAGCTGGCCGAGCCCTTCCTGCATCTCGCTTTCCTGCCGCTGCCGGTGATCCCGCATCTGAAAATCACCGATATGGGCGTGGTGGACGTGGATAAATTCGCGCTGGTGGATTAGCGGCCTCGCAAACCCTCCCCGGATCGGCATCCATCCCGCCATTTGCCGCTCCCAAGCCGCTTCGCGGTTTGTCCGTGGCGTCAAGGGCGCGCAGCTTCGCTGCACGTCGCCGCAGGCGAGTATACCCCTTGATGCCACGGGCAAACCGCGGAACCATAGGCTGATCGCCCTGATGCGGATCACTCAGGCGTCGTCATCTCCGGCAGCGCCACCCCATCCAGCGCCAGAACCGGCCGCAGCGCCAGCACATTGCACACCGCCAGCGCCCGCGCGGCGCGCAGCATCTCGACGCTGATAACCGCCTCCGCCACCGTACCAGACGCCAGAAGCCTGGCGCGGCGAATGCCGGGCAACGCGCCCTCCGTCAGCTTCGGCGTGAGCCACAACCCCTCATATTTCACCAGCAGATTGCCGATGCTGGCACAGGCCACCCGCCCGGCGCGGTTGAGCAAAATCGCCTCCTGCGCCCCGGCCGCCTCAGCCTCCTGCCGGGCCAGAATGTGCGGCAGATAATTCAGCGTCTTCACCTGTGAGAGCGGCGAGGTTTCATCGCGCGCGATCGAGCGGCAAATGATCGCCTGCACCGGCCCCGGCGCGGGCAGGGGAAAGGCCGTGGCCAGCACGGTCGGGCGGGGTTCAGCGGGCGGCAACAACCCGCGCGGGCCGGGGCCACGGGTGAGGGTGAGGCGCGCCCCACCCTCCGCAATGCCATTGGCGGCGGCGGTGTGCGCCAGAATTTCGGCCATTCCGTCCGCCTCAAAGGGCAGCGCCAGCCGCAGCTTCCTTGCCCCCGCCGCCAGCCGGGCGAAATGCGCCGCCGCATCCTGCGCCACGCCGCCGCTCAATCGTAGCGTTTCGAAAATCCCGTCCCCCAGCGTGAAGCCGCGATCCGTCACCGGGACCATCGCCGCTTCCGCCGGCAGCAGCCGCCCGTTCAGCCAGACGATCTCAGCCATGCGCGATCAAAGGGGAGAGTTTCAGCATCATCTCCTCATACTCCGAAGCCGGATCGCTGTCCCAGGTGATGCCGCCCCCGGCCTGGGCGTAGAGGCACTCAGGCGTGGCCACCGCGGTGCGGATGATGATGGCGCTATCCATCGCCCCATCCAGCCCGATCCAGGCGAGGGCGCCGCAATAGGCGCCGCGCGCACCCGCTTCCAGCTCGTCGATAATCTGCATCGCCCGATGCTTCGGCGCCCCGGTGATGGAGCCGCCGGGTGAGCAGGCCAGCAGCAGATCCGCCGCCCCCACCCCGGGGCGCAGCTGTCCGGTGACGGCGGAAACCAGATGATGCGCCTGGGCAAAGCTCTCCACCGCGAACAGCTCCGGCACCTGCACGGAGCCGATTTCGCAAAGCTGGCCGAGATCATTGCGCAGCAGATCGGTGATCATCAGATTCTCCGCCCGCTCCTTCGGATCGTCCCGCAAGGAAGCGGCGGCCCGCGCGTCCTCCCGCGGGCAGGCCTCGCGCCGGGCGGTGCCTTTGATCGGCCGCGTCTCCACCGCGCCGCTGCGGTTTACCGAGAGAAACCGCTCTGGTGAGGCGCTGCATAAGGCCGCCCCGGCACCGGTTTGAATAAAGGCCGCGAAGGGCGCGGGGCTGCGGCGGCGCAAGGCGGCATAATAAGCGGCGGGCGAAAAACCCGGGGGCAGCGCCGCGGTGAAGCGGGCGGTGAAATTCGCCTGGAACACATCCCCGGCGCCGATATAAGCCCGCACCCTCTCCACCCGCGCCTCATACGCCGCGCGCGGCGTCTCCTCTTGCCAGTCCGGCTTCGGCCCTGGCGGCAGCGCGGCGGGTTGCCGCAGACGGGCCGCCAGCGCCGCAATCCGCGCCTGCGCCCCCTGCCCTGGCCGATCCCCGGCCAGCACGCAAAGCCGTCGCGCCGCATGGTCGAACCCCAGCACCAGATCGAACATGCCGAACCAGCCTTCGGGCAAGCCGGGAATCGGCGCGTGGCGGGACTCAATCCCGGCTTGCGTCAGCCCGGCGCCATAGCCGAGCCAGCCCATCGCCCCGCCTTTGAAGGCAAACGGCCAGTCCGGCGGGCAGGCATCATCCTCGGGCCGGGCAGAAGCCAGCCAACCCGGCAGCTCATCGGCCCGGGCCAGGTCCAGCACCGCGTAGGGCTCCAGCCCGATATAGCTGACCCTGGCGCGCGCATCGCCCGTAGCCGCGCTGTCCAGAAACACCAGCGGCACCTCCCCGGCCAGCGCCACGAAGGCCGCGCCGGGCTCGACCCAGCCGAGATCCCGGCACAGCATGGCCGCTCAGCCCAGACGGTTCAGCTCAGGCAGCGCAGCTCTCAAAGCCCCGGCGCAAAGCCGGGCGGTTGAGGTCGCGGCCGATGAAGACGATGCGGCTCACCCGCTTTTCATCCGCCTTCCACGGCGCCAGGAAATCCCCATCGGCGATCATATGCACAGCCTGGAAGGCAAAGCGCCGCTCCTCGCCCTCATAATTCAGGATACCCTTGGTGCGCAGAATATTCTGCCCCTGGCTCTGCAAGATATGGCCGATCCAGGTGTTGAATTTCTGCGCCGAGAGCGGCTTGTCGGTGGAGAGGCTGATCGAGGTCAGATGCTCGTTATGGGTGTGGCTGTCTTCCTCCAGGAAGTCCGGCACATTCGCCAGCACGCGCTTGAGGTCGAACGCGCCCAGCCCCAGCAGCTCATCCGCCGGCACATCGCCCTTGGTGGTCTTCTTGATCACCGCATAGGGGTTGATGGATTTGATCTTCGCCTCCACCGCCGCCAGCTCTTCCGCATTCACCAGATCCAGCTTGTTGAGCACGATCACATCCGCGAACGCCACCTGGTCGGCCGCCTCCGGGCTGTCCTCCAGCCGGGTGAGGAAATGCTTGGCATCCACCACGGTCACGATCGCGTCCAGCCGGGTCTTGGCCTTCACATCCTCATCCACGAAGAAGGTCTGCGCCACCGGGGCCGGGTTGGCGAGGCCGGTGGTCTCGACGATGATGCCATCAAATTTCTGGCTGCGCTTCATCAGCCCGCTGACGATGCGGATCAGATCGCCGCGCACCGTGCAGCAGATGCAGCCATTATTCATCTCGAACACTTCCTCATCGCTATCCACGACGAGGTCGTTATCCACCCCCAGCTCACCAAACTCATTGATCACGACAGCATATTTCTTGCCATGCGTGCCGGTGAGCAGATGGTTGAGCAACGTGGTCTTGCCCGCCCCCAGATAGCCGGTGAGGACGGTGACAGGAACGAGATCGGACATTTTCAATCACCTAAAATTCTGAATTCGAAGACAGCATGTAGCGCCGGAATGGACCATAACAAGACGAAGAGGGGCAAGACGGAGCGGGGCAAGGTTGCACAATCCTCAGGCCGGATGGTCCGGCCAGGGATAGTCGCTCTCCCGCGTTTCGCCGAAAGCAGCCTCGACGATATAGGCCGCCACCCGGCGCTCATTGAACAATTCCGCATAGCGCGCCCGCCCCGCCGCCGCCGCGCGCATCCGCGCCCGGGGCTCGGCCTTATAGCGCGCCAGCATCTCCGCCAGCTCCTCCAGCGAGGAGAAAAACCCCATCTCATCCTCGCCGAAAAACCGGTCATAGCCGGTGGCGCGCTCGATGAAGGCGAGCTGGCCATTGCCGGTGAGATGCGCCAGCCGGTCCGAGCTATAGAGGAAATCATCCCCCCGCCGGCTGATATTCAGCCCCATCCCGGCCTGGCAAAGCGCCGCCTGATAGGCCGCGCCATTGAGGAAGGGCCGGTCGATCCCCGGTGTCAGCCAGCGCAGGCCCGGCAGCCGCGCCTGCAGCCCGGCCACGAAATCCCGCATATCCCAATCCTGCCCGCAAACATGGCGCGGCGGGCGCGAGGGGTTGCCGCAGGCATAGAAAATATCGAAATCCGGGGTTTCCACCTCATCCATCCGCCCGCGCTCGATCGAGAGATCCACCGGATTGGGCATGAAGCCGACCCGCACGCCAGGGCGGCGCAGCGCCGCCATCGAGGCGCCGGCGGTGCTCACCAGGGTCAGATCAACCACCCCCAGCTTGCCCTCGATGCGGCGGATATTATCCGGCTCGAACAGCGGATCGACATTCCATTGCACCACCCGCAAGCCCGGCAGATCACCGCGAATGGCCGCAATCGTCTGCGCATCCACCATATCCGCATGGCCGAGCACCAGCAGCTCTGGCTTATGCGCCCGGCAATAATCGCGGATCATCCGGTTGAACGGCCCGCGCCCCAGCCGCCTGTGGCCAAAGCCGAAGCCGCGCGCCAGATCCCGGTCCGAAAGCGCCAGCACCTGATGCCCGTTGCGGATGAAGCCGTTGCAGAGCTTGATGCCGGTGGCGTGCTGGTTGAGGCTTTTCAGCGATACCGGGGCGTAGCCGATATGCACGATCCGGAGCATGGGCAGGCTGATGTCCTTGTTGCGCGGCTGGATGCAAGGCAGTCTGGGGCGTTACGCGAAGGGGGCGGCGAAGTCAACGAAACCGCCAGCCCCGGGGGTGGCCTTGACACCTGCCGCATCGCTGCGCCATCGCCATGCGCATATGGCTCTCCCCTCCAAAGCTGCGATGCGCCCTGTTGAGGCCGGCAGACGACGCTGGCACCCTGGCTTTCTGTTCACACCGCGCCTGGCGCTGCCGCTCACCCTCGCGGCCGGGCTGCTGCTGCCCAGCAATGCCGCCTGGTCCACCTTCTTCTATATCCTCGGCCTGCCCACCATAGGCTGGCAGCTCTGGCGCGGCGCCCGGCCGGATGCCGCAAACCGCCCGCTGCTGGCCATGCTCGCCCTCTGGGCCTGGTCCAGCCTCACCATCGCCTGGGACCGCAATATTTCCGGCCAGGGGGATGGCCATGGCTATTGGCTGCTGAATGCGCTCTGCACCCTCGCCTTCCTGCTCTGTTTCGACTTCGCCACCCGCCAGGATGCCAGCGCCCGCCGCCGCGCGGTCAGCGCCTTCATCCTTTGCGCGGTGCCGACGGCGCTGCTCTCCATCGCGCTGTTCGCGGTGCAGGACCACTGGACGGGCCGGCTCGGCGGCTGGGGGGCGCTGAAAACCCCGGTCTGGGGCGCCTCGGTCATCGTCATCTGCGTGCTGCTGACGCTGGGGCGAGTTGCCGAGGCCGGGCCCCGGCGCTGGCTCTACGCCACCGCTTTGGTGCCGATGCTGGTTTATCTGCCGCTGAATGGCAGCCGCACCGCCTTGCTCTCGCTGGCGATGGGGGTGATGATGCTGGGGCTGAGCAGCTGGCGCGCCTTCCGGGCCCTGGTCATTGCCGGGCTCTGCGCGCTGGCGGCGCTGGCGGGCGTCGTGCTGATGCGCCCGGTCTGGGTGAAAGCGGTGATCGGCAATTTCCTGGCCCGCGGCACGGATTGCCATATCACCATCTGGCGCACCGCCTGGGGGCTGTTCCTGGCGCAGCCGGTGATCGGCTATGGCCCGTCCGCCCGGCTGCCGATCTTGCCGCACGGCGCCTGCCCGGCCTATCCGAGCCCGCATAATCTTTATCTCTCGCTGCTGGTCTATAGCGGGCTGGTCGGCTTCGCGCTGTACGGGCTCTGCCAGATCCTGCTCTGCCGGCATGTGCTGCGCCGGCAGCGCGGCTTTCAGCGCGCCCTGGCGCTGGCGCTGCTCGCCGTGCCGCTGGTCTCCGGCCTGTCGGACCTGACCCAGGTGATCAAGGGCCCCTCGCCGCTCTGGTATATTATCTGGCTGCCGATGCTGCTGGCGCTGCGTGCCGGGCCAGAATCGCCTGGTACGTCTCCAGCATCCGCTGCGTCACCACCGCGCGGGTGAAACCGGCCTGATATTCGGCATGGCCGGTCTGGGCGATGCGCGCGCGCAAGGCCGGATCGTCCAGCACCGCGCGAATCGCCCCGGCGAGCGAAGCGGGATCGTCGGCCGGCACCATCATGCCGTTCTCGCCATTGCGGATGGTGGCGCGCGGCCCGTCCGACTCGCAGGCGATGAACGGGGTGGCGGTGGACCAGGCATCCAATATCACCGTGCCGAAGGGTTCGTAGCGCGAGGGCAGCAGGCAGATATCCGCGCCGCGCAGCAGCGCCCCGCGATCATTCCGCCAACCCAGGAATTTCACCCGCTCAGCCACACCCAGCCGCGCCGCCAGCGCTTTCAGCGCCGCCTCCTCCGGGCCGGAGCCGGCGATCCAGAGATCGCAATCGGGCAGTTGCGCCAGCGCGTGCAGGGCCGTGTCGATCCCCTTCACCTGATGCAGCCGGGAGAGGATCAGCAGCGCCTTGCGCGCAGGCGGCGTGCCGAGGGTTTGCTTGGCAATCGGCGCCGCCTCTTCCACCGACGGGAAGGTCGGCACGTAGAAGGCACTGCCGGGGGCGGCGCCGCTCGCATAAGCGTGGCGGACCAGATCCTGCGTCACCCCGATGAAATCCGTGCAGGCGGAGAAATGCTTTTGCTGCTCCTCATAATCTCCGTACCAGCCGATGATCGCCGGCGCCGCACCGGGGGCGACCAGGCTCACCGCCCGGCGCATCCAGCAATGGATGATGTCCGGTTGATAATCGCGAATCAGCCGCGCCAGCCGCCGGCGCTGCAGCGGGCGCAGGGGGGCGGCCAGCACCTCGGGCGCCATCGAAAGCCCCGCCCCCGCCAGCTCAGCGAAGCGCGGCGCCGCGCGGCGCATGACGATGCGCTGCTCCAGCCCCGCCTCGTGCAGGCTGAGCATGATGTCGGTGGAGTAAAGCTCGGCGCCGCCATTCTTGGCGCCGGCCATGATCTGTAACACGCGCATCTGGGCGTCCCGCCTCTGGGATGAATGCGGCGCTGTTATCCGGTTCGGCACGGCCGGGCAAATCCCGCCCCTCCGTTAAGCGCGGCTTAGCATGCGCCGATTAAAATCAGCTGGAAACCCAACAAGGGGCCGCTTTGCATGCTATACGCTTTGATTTGTCTCGAACTTTTGGCTCTCGCCGCCGGGATTTGGTGGTGCAGGCGCCAGCGGCGGGATGATCTGCGCGCCCTCTCCAGGCTGGTGGCGGAGGCCACCGCCCGGCAGGCGGCGGTGCGCGCCCAGCTTGGGCTGGACCGCAATATCGATGCTCTGCGCGCCGCCCTGGCCCGGCTCGGCCCGCCCCAGCTGGCGGACGACAAGCTGTTTTTTGGCGAAACCTGCCTGCATGGGAATACCGAGATCGTCGATTCCATCCGCGCCGCCCATGGCGGCACCGCGACGATTTTCCTGCGCGATGAACGCATCGCCACCAATGTCACCCAGCCGAACGGGCAGCGGGCCATCGGCACCAGGCTCGCCCCCGGCCCGGCGCATCAGGCGCTATTCACCCGCAAAATCGCCTATCGGGGCGAGGCGCAGATCCTCGGCCAGGATTATTACAGCTATTATGAACCGCTGCTCGCCGCCGGCGAGGTGATCGGCGTGCTCTATGTCGGGGTGCTGAAAACCAGCGTGACCACGCAAAACCGTATGCCGGCGAGCTTCGCCGGCGGCCTTGCCCTGCTGGGACGGCTGAATGAGGCGGCCGCCGCCGATACGCTTGCGGCGGTTGAGCAACGGCAGAGCTACGAGGACCAGCGGCGCCTCGCCGAGGACGAGCAGCGCTGCGCCGCCGCCGCGCAGGGTGAAGCGCTGCACGCCCTCTCCGAAGGCTTGGCGGCCATGGCGAAAGGCCGCCTTGGCCACCGCGTGACCACCAGGCTGGCGGCCGCGTTCGAGGGCGTGCGGGCGGATCTCAATCAGGCCTTCGAAACCTTCGCGCAGGCCATGCAGGCGATCCAGGCCGGGGCGGACGAGGTCTCCGGCGGGGCCCGGGAGATCATGCAGGCCTCGGAGGATCTATCCCAGCGGACCGAGCGCCAGGCCGCGACGCTGGAGCAGACCGCGGCGGCGCTCAATGAGATCAACGGCTCGGTGCAGAGCACCGCCGCCTTCGTCGCCCAGACCCAGGGGCTAGCCACCGGCGCGCGCGATCATGCGGATCAATCCGGCCAGGTGCTGCGCCAGGCCACCGCGGCGATGCAACGGATCGAAGACGCCTCCGCCAGGATCACCGAAATCATCGGGGTCATCGATGAAATCGCCTTCCAGACCAATTTGCTGGCGCTCAATGCCGGGGTGGAGGCGGCGCGCGCCGGCGAGGCGGGGCGCGGCTTTGCCGTGGTCGCCACCGAAATCCGCAGCCTCGCCCAGCGCTCCGCCGATGCCTCCAAGGAGATCAAGGCGCTGATCGCCAATGCCGGCGCCGAGGTGGAAACCGGCGTCAGGCTGGTGCGCGACGTGAACGGGCTGATGGGGCATATCGTCGACGAGGTGAAGCAGATCGACCAGGCGGTGCAGGATATTTCCGGCAAAACCGTGCAGCAGGCGGCGAGCCTGCGCGAGGTCAGCAGCGCGGTGACCGATCTGGACCAGGTGACCCAGCAAAATGCCGCCATGGTGGAGGAAGCGACGGCGGTGATCCACACGCTGGAAGCGCAGGCGAAACAGCTGAACGGCCTGCTGCTGCAGTTCGAGCTCTCAGCGCCCGCGCCCGCCGCCCGCCGCCAGCTTGCGCATGCGCGCTAGCTTTTTGTTCGAGGGAGCAACGTTATCCGACCAAACGAATCCGTTTGATCGGATGCTGCTCTAGCTGAGTTCGGCCAGCAGGCTGGGTCGCGCCTCGCGGGTCTCGGCATTGTCGGTCAGCGAGATCGGATAATCGCCGGTAAAGCAGGCATCGCAGAAGGCGGGCGCCGCCGGGTCGCGGCCTTCCTTGCCCAGCGCCTTGTAGAGCCCGTCGATGGAGATGAAGGCGAGGCTGTCGACGCCGATCAGCCTGGCCATCTCTTCCACGGAATTGCGCGCCGCCAGCAGCTTGCCGCGCTCGGGCGTGTCGATGCCGTAGAAGCAGGAATGGGTGGTCGGCGGGCCGGCGATGCGCATATGCACCTCCTTCGCCCCGGCCTGGCGCACCATCGCCACGATTTTCTGGCTGGTGGTGCCGCGCACGATGGAATCATCCACCAGCACCACGCTCTTGCCTTCGATCATGGCACGGTTGGCCGAATGTTTGAGCCGCACGCCAAGATGGCGGATCTGATCCGTCGGCTCGATGAAGGTGCGACCGACATAATGGTTGCGGATGATGCCGAGTTCAAAGGGAATCCCCGCCGCCTCGGCGAAGCCCATGGCGGAGGGCACGCCGGAATCGGGCACCGGCACCACCACATCGGCCTTGGCCGGAGCCTCCAGCGCCAGCTGCGCGCCGATCTTCTTGCGCGCGGTATAGACGGAGTTGCCTTCCATGATCGAATCAGGGCGGGCGAAATAGATATATTCAAACACGCAGAAGCGCGGCTTGGTCGGCGCGAAAGGCTTGATGCTCTGCACGCCGCTATCATCGATCAGCACGATCTCGCCGGGGTCGATGTCGCGCACGAACTCGGCGCCGACGATATCGAGGCCGCAGCTCTCGGAGGCCAGCACCCAGCCCGGCTTGCCATCCGCGCCGGAGAGCTTGCCCAGCACCAGCGGGCGCACGCCCAGCGGGTCGCGCACGCCGATCAGCTGCTCATTGGTCAGCGCCACCAGCGAATAGGCGCCGATCACCTGCTTGATCGCATCGATCAGCCGGTCGACCACATTGGCATAGAGCGAAATCGCGATCAGATGCACGAACACTTCCGAGTCCATGGTGGACTGGAACAGGCAGCCCCGGCGGGTGAGCGCCTTGCGCAGCGTATGCGCGTTGGTGAGGTTGCCGTTATGGCCAACGGCGAAGCCGCCGAACTCGAATTCCGCGAACAAAGGCTGCACATTGCGCAGCACGGTGTCGCCGGTGGTGGCGTAGCGGTTATGGCCGATGGCGCGCGCCCCGGGCAGCCCCGCCATCACCTTGGCATCGCCGTAATTATCGCCGACCAGGCCGAGGCCCTTATGCGAATGAAAGCGCACGCCGTCATGGGTGACGATGCCGGTCGCCTCCTGGCCGCGATGCTGCAGCGCATGCAGCCCGAGCGCCGTGATCGCCGCCGCATCCGCCACATTCCAGGCGCCGAAAACGCCGCACTCCTCATGCGGCTTGTCATCGTCAATCATAGAAGTCCCGCCTTGCTGATCCCGCGCTCCAACTAGCGATGTGACAGCCAGATGTCGAGGCATCGGCACGCATAGGCGCACCCCGGCCGGTGCGGCTCAGCCCATCGCCGCGAGCACGGCGCGGAATTTTTCCAGGAAAAGATCCAGCTGCCCCAGGCTGATACAGAGCGGCGGGCAGAGTTTCAACGTCTGCCCGTGGACGCCGCCAATGCCGAGCAGCACGAAATTCTGCCGCATCATATTGACGATCTGCCGCGCCCCGGCGGGGTCCGGCTCGCCATTTTCCGGATTGGCGATGTCCACGCCCAGAATCAGCCCGGCCCCGCGCACCATGTCGACGCGCATGAAACTCTTCGCCAGGCTGTTCAGGCCGCGACGCAGATGCTCCCCGGCGCGGGCGGCATGGCGCAGCAGCCCCTCCTCGGCGATCGTCTCCAGCACCGCCTGTCCGGCCGCGGCGGCAACCGGATTGGCGCCGAAACTGGCGAAAAACGGCGCCTCCTCGGCGGCACGGGTCAAATAATCCGGCCGGGTGAGCATGGCGCCGGACGGGTAGCCATTGCCCAGGGCGCGGCCGAGCACGACGATATCCGGCACCATCTCATGCCGGGCAAATCCCCACATGACGCCGCCCACGCGGCCAAATCCGGCACGGCCCTCATCGGCGATGAACAGGCCGCCGGCAGCCCGCACCGCCTCCGCCGCCTCGGCCAGAAAGCCCGGCGGATCGGTAAAGACGCCATCGGAGGCGAAAACGCTGTCCACCACCAGCGCCGCCACGCCGGCACCGCTGGCGGCCAGGCTCTGCGCCGCCTCACGCACCTGCGCCGCGAACCAGGCCGACAATTTCTGGTTGCCGGCCATCGCCAGGTTGGGGGCCGGAATGGTGCGCACATAGGTCGGCAGGCCGCGCGGCGCGAAGAGCGGCGAGATCTCCGCCGCCGCGCTGGTGCGTCCATGGCTGGCGCCGCTCGTGACGATGACCCCCTGCCGGCCGGTCACCAGCCGGGCCGTGCGCAGCGCCAGATCCATCGCCTCGCTGCCGGAATTGGTCATCACCACATTGTCCAGCGGCGCGGGAAACAGCGTCAGCAGCCTTTCGGCGTAGCCATCGACCAGATCGTGCAGATAACGGGTCTGCACGTTCAGCCGCGCGGTCTGCGCCGCCACGGCGGAGGCGACATCCGGGTTACCATGCCCGACCAGCACGCCCTTGGCGTGAAAATCCAGATAAGGCTGGCCGGCGACATCGAACAACAGCGCGCCATCGCCGCGCACGATCTCCACCGGCTTGTCGTAATGCAAGGCGGCGGGGGAGCCGAAGCGGCGCAGCCGGGCCTGGAGGCGGCCGGCCTGCGCCTCCATATCATCCGTCGGCGCCAGGCGCGGACGCGCAAGCGCCTTCACCCGTGCCATAACGCAACCTTAAGTGTTGGACCTGTCACAACCCCGCAAACTCCGCCATCCGTCAGATAAACCGCGGACGTGCCCGCACAGCACATTATTTCGCCACCTTATTGCATTGTGGTAAATACAACGATTTTTTGTGGCATGTGCAAAGCAAAATTTTGCCGTTTCCTGACTGTTTTGTCACGGCATGTTCCAACCGCAACACCCAGTCTTGCCATTGCCCCCGCGCCCGGCCAGAGATGCAGCCGAGATGCAAGCCTTGCCCTTCCTCCACCGACTGGACCGTTATGTGCTGAGCCAGCTGGCGCTGGCGCTGGCGCTGGTCACCACCGGCCTGGTGGCGCTGATCTGGCTGACCCAGTCGCTGCGCTTCATCCAGATCATCGTCAGCCACGGGCTTTCCCCGTTCGTGTTCGTGAAGCTGACGGCGCTGCTGGTGCCGAGCTTCCTCTCCACCATCCTGCCGATCACCTGCTTCATCGTGGTGCTGTTCATCTATGTCCGGCTCTCCGGCGACCGTGAACTGACCATCATGCGCGGCATCGGCCTGTCGGACCTCAAGCTCGCCCGCCCGGCGCTGGCGCTGGCGCTGGCGGTGACGCTGCTGGGCTATGGGCTGAGCCTGGGCGTGGTGCCGGCCACCTTATCCACCTTCCGCACCTATCAGTACGAGATCCGCAACCAGATCGCCGCCTTCCTGCTGGAGCCCGGGGTCTTCACCCCGGTTTCGGCGAATATCATGGTCTATGTGCAATCCCGCGATCCGGCCGGCGGGCTCAAGGGCATCATCATCGAGGATAACCGCGACCCCAACGCCCCGGCGACCATCCTGGCGCGCACCGGCGAGCTGCTCACCACCGCGCAAGGCCCGGTGGTGGTGCTGGAAAATGGCTCACGCGAGCAGATCGACCCGAAGACCGGCCAGCTGGACATGCTGACCTTCGAGCGCAACACGCTGTCCCTGGCCCAGGCCGCGCGGGCGGGCGGGCCGGTGGATAACGACGCCGCGGAGGAACCTCTGGGCGCGCTGCTGCACCCGCCCGCGACAATGGAGGCCGGGGACCGCGCGAAATGGATCGTCGAGGCGCAGCGCCGCCTCACCGCCCCGCTCTCCACCCTCGGCTATACGCTGGTGGCGCTGGTGGCCGCCCTTGGCGGCACCTTCCGCCGCCATGGCGGCATTACCCGCATCATCGGCGCCGTGGTCATCGTCACCGCCCTGGTGGCGCTGGGGCTGGGGGTGAACAATCTCGCCGCCCGTAACCTCGCCTTGCTACCGTTGATCTGGGTCTGGGCGGTCATTCCCGGGCTGGTCTCGCTCTATCTGCTGCTGCGCCAGGGTGCGCCGCGGGCATGAGGTTTCCGCTCACGCTGTCCTGGTATTTCGGCCGGCATTTCGCCACCGCCGTGCTGGCGATGACCGCCGGGCTCACCGGGCTGGTCGCCTTGTTCGATTTTCTGGAGCTGCTGCGCGAATCCGCCACCGCGCCGGCCGCCAGCTTCGGTATCATCCTGGAAATCGAAGCGCTGCGATTGCCGTGGAGCATGATGCAGATCATGCCCTTCGCGGTGCTGCTGGGCGGCATCTACGCCTTCTGGCGCCTGGCCCGCTCCTCCGAGCTGGTGGTGGCGCGCGCCGCCGGCATCTCCGCCTGGCAGTTCCTCTCCACCCCGGTGCTGGCGGCCTGCGCGCTCGGGCTGGTCTGCACCACCCTGGTCAGCCCGCTTTCAGCGCTGATGTATGGGCGCGGCGAGCAGATCTATAACGCCTATCTGAAACCCTCCGGCGGCCCGCTTTCGCTGAATGGCGGCTCGCTCTGGGTGCGCCAGACCGATAGCGGGCTGGTGCCCGGCGGCATCGCCGTGCTGCACGCGAACGATGTGACGCTGAAGGGCCGCGAGCTGGCGGCCGACCAGGTCTCGATCCTGCGGCTTGACCCGCAGACCAGCCTGCTGGAACGGCTGGAGGCGCGCAGCGCCACCCTCTCCAGCGGCAACTGGGCGCTGAAAAACGTCTCGGTGCTGAAACCCGACCAGGCCCCGCAGCTGGTGGCGGAGATGAATTTCCCCACGGACCTCACCGTCAACCGGGTGCAGGAAAGCTTCGCCTCGCCCAACGCCCTCTCCTTCTGGGCGTTGCCGGGCTTCATCCATCTGCTCAAGCGCTCCGGCTTCTCCGCCACCCAGCATGAGCTGGCCTTCCAGACGTTGCTGGCCCTGCCGCTGCTCTGCGCCACCATGGCGCTGGTCGCGGCGGGATTTTCCATGCGCCCCTCGCGGCGCGGCGGGGCGGGAACCATGCTGGTCTCCGGCGTGAGTTTCGGATTCGCCCTGTTCATGATCTCCGAGGTCGCCAACCAGTTCGGCACCTCCGGCGCCATCCCCGTCAGCCTCGCCGCCTGGGCCCCGGCGCTGGCCGGATTGTTTTTGGCGCTTGCCTTGTTGCTGCATCTGGAAGATGGCTGAACCATGACCCGCACCGGCAAGTTTCTGCTCCTGCTCGCCACCACCGCTCTGAGCGGCGCCGCCGCCACGGCCCTCGGTGGTTCCGCGCTCGCCCAATCCATCGGCACGCTCGCCACCGGCTCATCCGCCTCCGGGGACAAGAACGCCCCGGTGAGCTTCACCGCCGACAGCCTGTCCTATGACAAAACCGGCAAGATTATCACCGCCACCGGCCATGTCGTCGCCATCCAGAACGACCAGACCCTGCATGCCGACAAGGTGACGATCAACCGCGCCACCGATGTCGTCACCGCCGACGGCCATGTGGTGCTGACCCAGCCGGACGGCAGCAATACCGTCTATGCCGAGCATGTGGTGCTCTCGCACAACATGAAGGACGGGGTGATGGAAGCGGTGGCCGCAAGGCTGGCGCAGAATGCCCGCATCATCGCCAATGGCGGCCGGCGCTACGATGCCAAGCTCGATGAGCTGTCGAAGCCGGTCTATTCCGCCTGCGATCTCTGCAAGAGCGATCCCCGCTCACCCCCGACCTGGGCGATCCGCGCCGCCAGCGCCACCCGCGACCTCGAACATAAAATGATCGAGTTCCGCGACGCCACGCTGCTGATGAAGGGCATCCCGGTGTTCTGGCTGCCTTATCTGTCCGAGCCCGACCCCTCGGTGAAACGCCAGAGCGGCTTCCTGATCCCCAGCGGCGGCGCCACCTCGCAGCTCGGCGCCTTCGCGGTCATCCCCTATTATCTCACCCTGGGCAAAACCGCCGATGTCACCCTCACCCCGGTGCTGGCCACCAAGCAGGGCCCGGCGCTGAAGGCGCATTTCCGCGAGGCCTTCAACCAGGGCTATCTCGATGTGAAACTCTCCGGCGGCCAGGATCGCGGCGAATTCGGCGACAGCGTCTTCGCCAACGGCACCTTCGATCTGAACCAGAACTGGCGCGCCGGCTTCTCCTACAACCGCGCCTCCAACCCGCAATATCTCGACGATTTCTCGATCCTGCCCAACGCCTCCTATCTGGAAAGCAACGTCTTCCTGGAGGGCTTCACCACCAGCTCCTATGCGCGGATCGATGCGCAGACCTATCAGGGGCTGGTCGCCTCGGTGAATCAAAGCGAGCTGCCGATCGTCGGGCCCTATGCGCAGTATCATTACGTCTCGCCGCCGAGCGGTCCGCTGAACGGCACGCTGAAGATTGACACCAGCTTCTTCAACGTGATGCGCGATGTCGGCACCAATACCCGCCGCCTCGCCTTCATCCCGTCCTATTCCGTGCCCTTCACCTTGCCGGCCGGCATCATCGGCACCGCGCGGCTGCAGCTGGACGCCGCCTATTA
Organism: Acidocella sp. MX-AZ02; assembly: GCF_000306035.1. Lineage (NCBI taxonomy): Bacteria > Pseudomonadati > Pseudomonadota > Alphaproteobacteria > Acetobacterales > Acidocellaceae > Acidocella > Acidocella sp. MX-AZ02. The sequence continues at coordinate 173,576 of NZ_JH976208.1, read as the reverse complement.
CAATGCCGACAAGCTGAACCAGCAGCCCAACTACAGCGAGGACCAGCAGGCCAGCATTGGCCGCGCCCAGCCTTACGGCGCGGTGATGCTACGTTGGCCCTTGATGCGCCCGACCGCGCGCTGGGGCAGCCAGCTGATCGAGCCGATCGTGCAGCTCGTCGCCTCGCCGAATATCGGCATTTCGCAGAATGACCGCATCCCGAACGAGGACAGCCTGGATCTGGAATTCTCGGACGCCAACCTGTTCGCGCTCAACCGCTATCCCGGGATCGACCGGCTGGAAGGCGGCTCGCGGGTGGATTACGCCATGCATGCCGCCTGGTATCTGCCCGGCGGCATGACGCTGGACGGGCTGATCGGCCAGTCCTACCGCTTCCACAAGGATTCGGTCTATCTCCCCGCCTCCGGCCTGACCGACAATGCCTCGGACATCGTCGCCCGCGCCGTGGTGGCGCCGACCAGCTGGTTCAACATCACCTATCGCGGCCGCTTCTCGCATACGAGCCTGGGCAACCGGATGACCGATGTCACCGCGAATGTCGGCCCGGCCAGGCTGCGCGTCTCCGGCGGCTATCTCTATACCAGCACCAACCCTTACGCGCTGTACGACAATACCGTGCTGGGCGAGGTGGACACGCTGAACCCGCCCGCCGCCTATTTCACCCCGCGCCAGGAAGCGACGCTGAACGTCTCCAGCCAGGTCGGCCAATGGAACCTCTCCGGCGGCGGCCAGCGCAACCTGAAAACCGGGAAGTTTGACGTCGTCAATGCCGATATCGGCTGGCAGAATGACTGTTTCGGCGTCAACCTGCTGTTCTATAAGCGCTTCACCTCTTTCAACCTGGACAATGGCAGCACCGCGGTGCTCCTGCAGTTCAATTTCAAAACCCTTGGAACCGTCGGATTCAACGCCCTATGAAATTCCTGCTCCGCGCCGCTCTTCTCGCCACGGTCTGCACCGCCCCGGCCTTGGCCCAACCGGCCCCCGCCCCGGCGCCCATCGCGGCCCCCGGTGCCGTCGGCATGGCCGCCGTGGTCAATGGCCAGGTCATCACCACCCAGGATGTCGCCGCGCGCGCCCAGCTGCTGGCCCTGACCATGGGCATCCACCCGACGCCGGATCTCATCGCCCGCCTCGCCCCGCAAGTGACCAAGCAGCTGATCGACCAGACCCTGCAGCAGCAGGAGATCGACAAGCTCAACATCAATGTCTCCGATGAGGAGGTGGAAAACGCCATCTCCAATATCGAGAAGGGCAACGGCATGGCGCCGGGCGGGCTGCAGAGCAAGCTGGAAGCAGCCGGGGTGCCCTATTCCACCCTGCTGGCGCAGATCCGCACCTCGCTCGGCTGGCAGCAGGTGCTGCACAAGGTGCTGGGCCCAGGGCTGCAGCCCACCCCCGGCGACCTGGCGGCACAGAAGACCGCCTTGCAGGCCAGCCTTGGCGCCACCCAATATCATCTCGCCGAAATCTTCATCCCCGTCACCGACCCCAGCGACGAGGCCCCGGCCGAGACTTTCGCCAACACCGTGATCGCGCAGCTGCATAAGGGCGCGCCCTTCCCGATCGTCGCGGCGCAGTTCTCCCAGGCACAAACCGCCCTCGCCGGCGGCGATGAAGGCTTCGTGCAGCTCAGCCAGCTCGACCCGCAGGTGGCGGCGACGGTGAAGATCATGCCCATCGGCGCGATCTCCAACCCGATCCGCGTGCCCGGCGGCTTCGAGATCGTGCAGCTGATCGCCAAGCATGACGAGGGCGACGCGCTGCAGACCATCCTGGATATGCGCCAGGCCTATGGGCAATATCCGCAGCCCATCAGCGGCGGCCAGCTTGGCCCGGCGCAGATCAGTTTCATCAACGCCTTCATGGCCAAGGCGCAGCAGGCCAAGAGCTGCGCCGCGGTGGAAGCGCTGAATGCGTCTTACGGCAATGTGCATCCGGCCAATCCCGGCCCGGTCAATCTCGCCACCGTCACTCCGCCGGCCTTCCAGCAGATTCTCGCCAATCTGCCGCTGAACACGCTGAGCCGCCCGCTGGTGGAAGCCGCCGGCGTCTCGGTGGTGATGATCTGCAACCGCACCCAGGAAAAGGCCCAGCTGCCGCCGGACGATCAGATCGCCAACATGATCGTGGACCGGCGGGTGCAGCTGGAATCCGAGCAGATGATGGACCAGCTGCGCCACCGCTCCGTGATCCTGCAGAGCAACTGATCCGGCATGCTGCGTCGGCTTTATGACTGGGCGCTGGATCTCAGCGCCCGCCCGCTGGCCCCGCTCTGGCTGTTTCTGGTGGCGATGGCGGAGGCCAGCGTTTTCCCGTTGCCGCCGGATGTGCTGCTGATCCCGATGGCGCTGGCGAAGCCGCGCCGGGCCCTGCTGTTCGCCGCGATCGCGACGCTGGGCAGCGTGCTGGGCGGCGCCATCGGCTATGCGCTGGGCTATGCGCTGTTCGTCAAGCTGGCGCAGCCGATCATTCATTTCTACCATTACGATGCCGCCTTCGCGGCCTTTCAGCAGAAATTCGCCACCTACGGGGCGGCGATCATTCTGGTGAAAGGTCTCACGCCGATTCCCTATAAAATCGTCACCATCGCCGCCGGAGCGGCGAAGTTCAATTTCTGGCTGTTCATGGGGCTGAGCCTGATCACGCGCGGCGTCCGCTTCTTTCTGGAGGCGATTCTGCTGCGCCTGTTCGGCGATCCAGCACGGGTTTTCATTGAAAAACGGCTCGGATTGTTAACGGCCCTGTTCGCGATCATCCTTGTTGGCGGTTTTTTAATTCTCAAATTCGCGTGATCCGATGAGGGATTTGGGTATTTTCCCCCAGCTCGTCTTAATTATTGAGACGGCCTAACAAGAGCCAGGGAAATTTATTGTAATTCCAATATTTGCATAATTCCGACTCAGCAATCATACTAACACGCAATCTCAGCGAGTGATGGAATGAGGCAGGAGAAGCGAGACCGGCAAGCCAAGATTCTCGACGCGCTCGGCCAAGCTCCCAGCCTGCGCGTGGCCGAGTTGGCATCGTCCTTGCAGGTCTCAACCGAAACCATTCGCCGGGATCTGGATGAGCTGACCGAGGCCGGGCTGCTCAACCGCACCTATGGCGGCGCGGTACGCCCGCAGGGCAGCGAGCCCGGCATCGCCGAACGCAAGCTGATCAATCTGCAGGAACGCCGGCGCATCGCGCAGGCCGCCACCAGGCTCGTGGGGGATGCGCGCTCCCTGCTGCTGGGCAGCGGCGCCACGGTCGAGCATGTGGCCCGCGAAATTGCCGCGCGGCTCGACAATATCATGGTCACCACCCATTCCTGCGGCGTCGCCGCGGCGCTTGCCAGCAACAGCTCGATCGAGGTGATGCTGATCCCCGGCCTCTATCATGCCGCGGAAGCCTGCGTGTTCGGCGGCCATGCCATCGTCTTTCTGCAAAATCTCTATGCCGACTATGTCATTCTCGGCGCCAGCGGCGTGGATCAGGACGGGCCGAACAACGCCCTGGCGGAAACCGCGGCGGTGAACGCCGCCATGCTCGGGCACAGCGCCAAATCCATCGTCGTGGCGGACCAAGGCAAGTTCAACCAGCAATTCGCCACACGCTATGCCAGCTGGACGCAGATCGGCACGCTGGTGACCGACGCCACGCCGCCCGAAAATCTGGCGAGCAGCCTGAACAGCCATAATGTCCGGCTGCTGGTGACGGCGGAAACCGGTTAGGAGCCATATGTGAAAAAAAGCGGCACCAAAGAACTTTGGGGCTGTTCCAGATCTTCATTCATCTGGCCATTATCACGGCCCTTCAAGGCGTTGAAGGTAGAAGCCTGACACTTATCTGGGATAGCCCCAAAATTTTTATTTTATCTCAGCGCCCGGTCCATTTCGCCTCATAGATCTTCGCCCCCTTCGGCGCCTCGATCGTCGCATCCAGCTTCATCTCCGCCAGCCGCAGCGCATTCAGCGTGATGATCAGCGCCGCCACATTCATCATGCCCGAGGGGATCCATTCGATGATCCCGCCCAGCATCTGGTCATGGGCGGAAGAGATGGTCGGGAACAGCCGCCCGCACAGCTCATAGAAGGAGAACAGATCCCGCCCGGTCAGCGCGATATAGGCGCCGATGGCGATTTGCGGAAACATCACGAAAAACCCGGTGCCCGCCCGGGTGAGGTAAGAGAACCGGCAAGGCGGCTGCGGGCGCGGGTCCAGCACCACCATCCAGAACAGCACCCCGCCGGCGAGGCAGGAGAGATTCATCACCCCATACAGAAACGGGTCGATCATCGCGGCGAAATGCACGTCTGGGATCAGCCAGATATCGGCGCTGAGCAGAAACACCGCCATCGCCGCCAGCGGGTGGGTAAGCGGGCGCAAAGGCCGCCAGAGCCGGCGCGCGGCGGCCACAACCCAGCCCGGCGCGCCCGCCGCCAGCACCGCCCCCGGCCAGGAAATGCCGGCGCAGAAAGGCGCGATCATCCCCAGCATCAGCGCCTGGGCGCGGTTGAGGAAGAACATATGCTGGGCGAGATATTCGAAATGCGTCTGCAGCACGAACCAAGTGCCGAGCAGCCCCAGCCAGAAAAACCCCTGCCGCACGCGCCCGGGCGTTTCCGCCAGCCGGCGCAGCCCGCGCCAGTACCAGAGGCCAAGCAGCAGGCAGCCGAGAAAGACGATCGGGTTGAAGACGAAGGGCAGCAGAAACGGCAGCTCGGCCGGGATATAGGCGCACATCCCCCCCACCAGCAGCGTGAGGAGGATGAGCCCCGCCTCAGCCATGCAGCCGGTCCATCGGCACGCCGGAGAGGGCGCGGCTGGTGCGGATGGTCTGCAGCGTCTGCACCCGGGCCACGGTGGGGGCGTTGGTCAGGCGCTGGGTCAGCTGGTTTTCATGCGCCGCATCCCGCGCCACCAGTTTCAGCAGGAAATCCCCGCCGCCGCGGATCATGTGGCACTCGCGCACCTCCGGCCAGCCGGCGACGAATGCCTCGAACGCCTCCAGCACCGAAAGTTTCTGGCTCTCCAGCCCGACGACGACGAAGAAGGCGATCTGCCAGCCCAGCTTATGGCCGTCGGTGTCGGCATGGTAGCCTTTGATATAGCCGGCCTCCTCCAGCCGGCGCACCCGGCGCAGGCAGGGCGGGGGCGAGATGCCGGCCCGCCTGGCCAGCTCGACATTGGTCATGCGCCCATCCTCCTGCAATTCCGCGAGGATCTTGCGGTCGATTTCATCGAGGATGAGGGCGTCGGTCTCGGTCTGCATGCATAATCCGGGTCAGGTTTCACGCAATATAATTGCGTTCATCTATTTGGCCATGGGCAGTTTCGCTTTTCAACCAATGCCGGGCGGAAATCCGCCGCTTGGTTGACGCCGCGCGGCAAACCGGGCCCTGATGGCGGCATGGGCATGATGACACAAAGCGCGCAAAGCCGATGATCGACGCCGCCATCATCGGCGCCGGAGAGGCCGGAGTCGCGGCGGCGCAGCGGCTGCAGGCGCGCGGGGTGCGGCGGATCCTGCTGCTGGAGCGCCGTGGCGCGGTGGCCCTGCCGCGGCCTCTGCCAGGGGTAGAGTTGCGGCTGGGGCATGAGGTGCGGGCCCTGGATCCCAACGGTGGGCTGGAGATCGCGGCGCCGGACGGGCCAACCCGGCTGCGCGCCCGGCGCG
>NZ_JH976208.1:155052-167813 GCF_000306035.1 Acidocella sp. MX-AZ02 | reverse complement strand
ATGGCGGCAGCCTGGCCTGCGATGGCGTGTTGCTCTCCGGCTGCTGGGTGGCGGAGGCCGGTCTGGCCCGGCAGAGCCATCTCGGCTGGGACGCCTCCGGGCTGATCCAGGACCAATATGGCCGCTGCACCGACCCCGCCTTTTTCGCCGCCGGGGATGTGGTGGAACAGGTGCCCGGGCAGGGCGATGCCGCCGGGGCGGGGCACCTGGTCGGCGATTATATCGCGGATGATCTGGAAGGCGGGCTGCCCTCCTGGGAGGGCGGGCTGGCGGTTCTGCCCGGCGACGGGGTGGCGCGGGTCACACCGCAGATGCTGGCGCATGTGGTGCCGCTGCGCGGGCGGCTGCTGGTGCATCCGGTGGCGCCCGTGAAGGGGCTGCTGCGCATCCTGGCTGGGGAGGCGGTGCTGTATCGGCGCTGGGTGACGCTGCGGCCGGGGCAGCGTTTGGCGATTGATCTGCACGGGCTGAAAACCCCGCCCGACGATGCGCGGCTGACGGTTGAGATCAGGCCCTGACCTCAGCCATGAAAAAACCCGCCGGGAGACCCCGGCGGGTTTTGTAGACATCAGCCTGAAGGCTGATTACGCGACGATCTCGATCGCGGCGAAGAAGAAGGAGATTTCCTGCGCGGCGGCTTCCGGGCTGTCGGAGCCGTGCACGGAGTTCGCCTCGATCGACTCGGCGAATTCCTTGCGGATGGTGCCGGGCTCGGCGTTCGCCGGGTTGGTGGCGCCCATGATCTCGCGGTTCTTGGCGATGGCGTTCTCACCCTGCAGCACCTGCGCCACCACCGGGCCGGAGATCATGAAGGAGACCAGATCATTGAAGAACGGGCGGGCGGCATGCACGGCATAGAACGCCTCGGCCTGGGCCTTGGTCAGGTGCAGGCGCTTGGAGGCGGCGATGGTCAGGCCGGCCTCTTCGAACTTGGCGTTGATCTTGCCGGTCAGGTTGCGGCGGGTCGCGTCCGGCTTGATGATGGAGAGGGTGCGCTCAGTGGCCATGATACTCGCTTTCCTAAAGGATGTTGCGCGCGCAATAGCCGGGCGGCCCAGGCGTAGCAAGCCCTGGCAGGTTAATATACAGGGAAGCCCATGAGTGTTCTGCGCCTTGAAGACCTGTCCTTCTCCATCGCCGGCCGGCCGCTGCTGGAGCATGCCTCGCTGCTGCTGGATGAGGGCAAGCATGTCGGGCTGATCGGCCGCAATGGGGCGGGCAAATCCACCTTGCTGAAGCTGATCGCCGGGGTGCTGCGGCCGGATGGCGGCAAGGTGATGCTGGGCAACCGGGTGCGGCTTGGCTATGTCGCGCAGGAAGCGCCGGGCGGGACGATCACCCCGCTGGAGGTGGTGCTGGCCGCCGATACCGAGCGCGCGGCACTGCTGGAGGCCGCCGAAAACCCCGCCACCCCGGCGGAAAAGCTGGCGGAAATCCATGACCGCCTGCTGGCCATCCAGGCCGACAGCGCCCCCGCCCGCGCGGCGGGCATCCTCTCCGGGCTCGGCTTCAACGAGGACTGGCAGGCGCGGCCGATGAGTTCCTATTCCGGCGGCTGGCGAATGCGCGTGGCGCTGGCCGCGGTGCTCTTCGCCGAACCGGACCTTTTGCTGCTCGATGAACCGACCAACCATCTGGATCTGGAAGCCACGCTCTGGCTGGAGGGCTATCTGCAGAAATTCCCCGGCGCCATCCTGCTGGTCAGCCATGACCGCCAGCTTCTGGATAAGGCGGTGGAGGCGACGGTGCATCTGGAAGCCGGCAAGCTCAACCTCACCCCGGGCGGCTTCGCCGAATTCGTGCGGATCAAGACCGAGCGGGCGATGCAGCAAGCCCGCGCGGCGGAGCGCGTCGCCGCCCAGCGCGCCCATATGCAGGCCTTCGTCGACCGCTTCCGCGCCAAGGCCACCAAGGCCCGGCAGGCGCAGAGCCGGTTGAAGGCGCTGGAGAAATTGCCGCAGATTGATGCCGTGGTGGAGGCGCAATCGGTGCCCTTCTCCTTCCCCTCGCCGGAGGAGCTGCCGCCGCCGATGCTGCAGCTGGAAGGGGTCGATATCGGTTATGACGGCAAGGCGGTGCTGAGCGGGGTGTCGCTGCGGATCGACATGGAAGACCGCATCGCGCTGCTCGGGCAGAACGGCAACGGCAAATCCACCCTGGCGAAGCTGCTGGCCGGGCGCCTGGGCGCACTGCGCGGCCGGGAATTCCGGGTGAAGGGGCTGCGGGTGGGGTATTTCGCCCAGCATCAGGAGGATGATCTGGTGCTGAGCGACACGCCCTATGACCATCTCGCCCGCGCTTTGCCGCAGGCGCTCCCCGCCCAGGTGCGGGCGCAGGCGGCCCGCTTCGGGCTGGATGCGGACCGGGTGAATACGCCGGTGGGCCAGATGTCCGGCGGCGAGAAAGCCCGGCTGCTGCTGGCGCTGGCCACGCGCGATGCCCCGCATCTCTTGATCCTGGATGAGCCGACCAACCATCTCGACATCGATGCCCGGGATTCGCTGATCAAGGCGCTGACGGATTTCGAGGGGGCGGTGATCCTGATCAGCCATGACCCTTATATCGTCGAGCTGGCGGCGGACCGGCTGCTGCTGGTCGGCCAGGGCAAGGTGACGCCGTTCGAGGGCGATCTCGCCGCCTATGCCGCCACAATGTCCGAGCGCGTCGCCCCGGCGCAGGCGAAGAAGGCCGAGGAGAAAAAGAACGACAAGGCCGAGCGCGCCCAGGCCCGCGCCCGGCTGGCGCCGCTGCAAAAGGCGGCGAAGGCGGCGGAGAGCGCGTTGAACAAGCTGACGGCGGAGAAGGCGCTGCTGGAGGGCAAGCTGGCGGACCAGGGGATTTACGCGGCCTCCAAGGCCGCCGAGCTGAGCAAGATCACGCTGCGTCTGGGACAGCTGAAAGGCGAGATCGAGGCTGCGGAGCTGGCCTGGCTGGAAGCGGCGGAGGCGCTGGAGGCAGCGGCCTAGAACAAGATGCGTTCAGCTTGGCGCGCTGAAACATACATAGAGCGCGTGGGTTTCAACCCCACCCGCCCTAACGGCAGACAGGCCCTCGCACCAGGTGAATGCAGCCGTACCAGGAGATTATGATCCGTTAAGACAGCGTTTTTTCGCGCGCCGCGCCGGACGAAAATCTCCTATAGGGTTGCGGATGATCCGCTTCAGCAAAGCCCGCCTCTGCGCGGCCGTTTTCGCTCTGAGCTGCGTCACGGGCCTGCAGGCGCGCGCCGCCGAGATGGCCGGCGTGCAATTGCCGGACAGCCAGACGCTCGGCACCCACCAATTGCAGCTCAACGGCATGGGGCTGCGCACCTATTCGCTGTTTCACGTGCATATCTATGTCGCCGGGCTGTATCTGGCGCATCCGAGCCGCAACGCCGCCGCCATCCTGAATTCCGACTCGCCGAAAATCCTGCAACTGCATTTCGTGCATAATGTCGCCGCGCCGCAGGTGCGCAAGGCCTGGGCCACCGGGCTGGCGGCGAACTGCTTGGCCCCGTGCAGCCTCAATCAAGCCGAGCTGAGCCGGTTTCTCGCGTCGCTGAACGCGGTTTCCGCCGGCGAGACGGTGACGTTCATCTTCCAGCACGACAAGGCCGACGCCTATGAGAATAGCCACTATCTCGGCCAGATCGCGGACCCGGAATTCGCCAAATTGATTTTGGCCATGTTCATCGGCCCGCATGTGCAGGCCCCCGGGCTGAAGCGCGCGCTGCTCGGCCAGACGGGGTAGATCGGATGTTGCTCTAATTGATTTTTCCGCGCCTTGTCGCAGATAGAGACGAGGATCTGTGGAGATGACACCGACATGACGGAAGACAACGCCGCCCCGGCCGGAACCTGGCTGCGCGAGGGGCAGGCGGGGATGAGCCGGACCCAGGGCTATTGCAGCCTCGCCGCGGTGGCGCTGCTGGTGCTGGCCGGGCTGTTCACCTTGCGTGAGTTTCTCCCCGCCTTGGCCTGGACGGCGATTTTTTCCATCGCGCTGTGGCCGGCCTTCCGCCGCACCGCCGCGCGCTGGCCGGGGCATCGCCGGGTTTTGCTGCCGGCGCTCTTCGTGCTGGCCGTGGTGGTGGTGTTCGTGCTGCCGGCCATCGTCATCGCCATCCCCTTCTCGATGGACGCGCATGCGGCGCGGGAATGGTGGATGCAGGCGCAGCAATATGGCATCGACCCGCCCGCCTTTCTCAGCGAGCTGCCGCATGGCGGGGCGCTGATTTCGCTCTGGGACGAGAAAATCGGCCAGCCGGGGCAGATTTCCACCCTCACCCATGGCGCCATGCAGGGCGGCGGGGCGAAGCTGCTCAGCCATTTCGGGCAGGAGACGGTGCACCGGGTGGTGCTGTTCGGCTTCACCTTGCTCGGGCTGTTCTTCTTTCTGCGCGATGGCGACTACATCATCGACCAGGTGCTGGTGGCCAGCCGCCGCGCCTTCGGCAGCGCGGGCGAGGATATCGGCCGGCAGATCGTCAATTCCGTGCATGGCACGGTGAACGGGCTGGTACTGGTCGGGCTGGGCGAGGGCGTGGTGCTGGGTGCGGCCTATTTCATCGCGCATGTGCCGCACGCCACCCTGTTCGGGCTGCTCACCGCGATTCTGGCGATGGTGCCGTTCGGGGCGGCGGTGGCAATCGCGGTGGTGGCTTTGGTGATCCTGGCAACGGGCAGCCTGGCGGCGGCGATCAGCATCGTCGTGATCGGCGTCATCGTCACCTTCGTCGCCGACCATTTCATCCGCCCGGTGCTGATCGGCGGGGCGTCACGTGTGCCATTTCTATGGGTATTGCTGGGCATTCTGGGCGGGGTTTCGGCCTGGGGGCTGGTGGGGCTGTTCATCGGCCCGGCGGTGATGACGGCGCTGATCCTGGTCTGGCGGGAGTGGGTGGGCTCGCGCCCCGGCCCGATCAACCCGGTGGCGGAGGAGCTGGAGGGCGATCCGGCGGCGCATATGCCGAAGCACCCCATGGCGCGTTGAATATTTTAAACCCACCTTCCTTGCGCCGGACGGTATCTGCGCAATCCTGAGCAATCTAAGATGAAAATGCCATCACGCCGATGAATCTGTGTGCAGGCCGCGTTTCATCCCTGCGTTTTTGCCTAAGAATATGATTGTATACCGTTGTCTTCATCATCACCATGCGCCTCTCAAACCTGCCCGCCGCGGGCGTGTTCGTGTCATGGAGATGATTGGAATGGCGATGTTCGATAAACTCACCGGCATGGCGTTGGGCCTGATGCTCGCATCCTCCTGTCTGGTTCCCGTGAGCGCGCGGGCGGATGGGCTACCCGCCAGCATCACCAGCAGCAAGACGCTGACCTTCTGCAGCTCGCTGAGCCAGCCGCCGATGGAATTCGTCAATGCCCAGCAGCAGCCGCAAGGCGCGGATATCGAGCTGGGCGACGCGCTGGCCAAGCGGCTGGGGCTGACGGCGAAATGGGTGAACACGCCGTTTTCAGGGCTGATCCCGGCTTTGCAGGCCGGCGCCTGCGATGCGATCATCTCCCAGCTTTTCATCAAGCCGGCGCGGCTGCAGGTGGTGGATATGGTCCCCTACATGTATTCGCAGGAGATCATCCTGTTCAAGAAAGGCATGCCGACGGTTGATACACTCGCGGGCCTGTCCGGCAAGAAGGTGGCGAGTGTCACCGGCACCACCGCGACGGTGCTGTTGCAGGCGGAGAACGACAAGCTGAAGGCGGCGGGCAAACCGCTGATCAACATCGTCGATTTCCCCTCCAACACCGATGCGCTGCAGCAGCTGCAATTCGGCCAGGTGGCGGCTTACGGCGTGTCCTACGAGATCGGGCGGTATTATAACCAGACCGCGCCGGGGGAATTCGTCACCGGTGGCGCGCCTTATTTCAAGATCCTCACCGGCATCGCCACCAGGAAGAATGAGCCCGGCCTGCGCGATGCGTTCGCGGCGCAGCTCGCGGACATGATGAAGGATGGCAGCTACGCCGCCATCTTCAAGAAATGGGATCTGGCGTCCGACGTGCTGGACGCGCCGATGCAGCCGCAGCCTTGATCTTTCAGGTCTGATCCCGTGCATTTCGATTGGTCGTATTTCTGGGCTCAGCTGCTCACCCCGAGCAGCGCCTTCCTGGTCGGGCTGGGCCTGACCGTCGCCATGGCGGTCTCGGCCGAGATCATCGGCGTGGTGCTTGGCTTGCTGTTCGCGCAGCTGCGGCTCTCGCGCCGGCGCAGCCTGCGCGCGATCGCCAGCCTCTATATCTGGGCGCTGCGCGGCACGCCGCTGCTGGTGCAGATCGTATTCATCTATACCGGGCTGGCGGCCGCCGGGATCATGCATTTCTCGGATTTCACCCTGGCCGGGATTACCATTCCGGGAAATCTGCAGGCCGGCATTCTGGCTTTGGGGCTGCATGAGGGCGCCTACATGGCGGAGATTTTCCGCGCCGGCATCATGGCGGTGGATAAGGGCCAGACCGAAGCGGCGAAAGCCCTGGGCATGCCGCCGCTGATGCTGATGCGCCATGTGGTGCTGCCGCAGGCGCTGCGGGTGATTCTGCTGCCGATCGGCAATCAGTTCAATATTTTGCTGAAGAATACCACGTTGGTCAGCGTCATCGGCGTGTCGGAAATGCTTCTGGTGACGGAGACGATCAATTCCGCCACCTTCCGCACCTTCGAGCTTTATGCCGTGCTCGGCATCTATTTCCTCATCCTCACCAGCGCCTGGAGCTTGTTCATGGGCTGGGTGGAAAAACGGCTGCAGCTGGGCCGTAAGTCAAAGATCGTGCGCATCCAGGCGGTGGCGGCGGAGGCGGAGGCATGAGCATGGCGGATGATATTTTGGTCGATATGCAGAATGTCGATAAATATTTCGGCGCCAACAAAATCCTGGATAATGTCGATTTCACCGTGAAGCGCGGCGAGGTGGTGGTGCTGATCGGCCCGTCCGGCTCGGGCAAGACCACGCTGCTGCGCTGCATCAACCATCTCGAAACGATCGAGCATGGGCGGATCATGGTGAATGGCAAGATGATCGGCTACCGGGAAATCGGCGGCAAGCTGATTGAGGACCGGGAGCGCAACATCGCCGTGCAGTGGCGCGATGTCGGCATGGTGTTTCAGCGCTTCAACCTGTTCGCCAACATGAATGTGCTGCGCAACATCGCCATCTCGCCGCAGCTGGTGCGCAAGGCGGCAAAGCAGGAGGCGCAGGCGCAGGCGCGGGCTTTGCTCAAGCGCGTCGGGCTGGCGGAGAAGGAGGAGGCCTATCCCTCCGAGCTTTCCGGCGGGCAGCAGCAGCGCGTGGCGATTGCCCGGGCTTTGGCGATGAACCCGGCGATTTTGCTGTTCGATGAGCCGACCTCGGCTTTGGACCCGGAGATGGTCGGCGAGGTTCTGGCGGTGATGCGCGAGATCGCGCAGTCGGGCATGACCATGGTGGTGGTGACGCATGAGATGGGCTTCGCCCGCCAGGTCGCGGACCGGGTGGTGGTGATGGCGCAGGGCAGGATCATCGAACAAGGGCCGCCGGAGCAGGTGTTCGGCGCGCCCAGCCATCCAGTGACGCAAAGGCTGCTCGGCGCCGTGCTGCATTGACGCCGCGCCCCGGGCGCGACACTCTTCTCTCACAAAAAAATTCAGGGACAGACACAGAATGCGGGACTTCCACGCGCCGGGCCGCAGCCCGATCTATGCCACCAACGCCATCGCCGCGACCTCGATGCCGCAGGCGAGCCTGACTGCCATCGAGGTGCTGAAAGCCGGCGGCAATGCGATGGATGCCGCGATCGCCGCCGCCGCCGTGCTGGCGGTGGTGGAGCCGCACTCCACCGGGGTGGGCGGGGATCTGTTCTGCCTCTATTCACCCGCCGGCAGCGGCAAGGTGATCGCGATGAACGCCTCCGGCCGCACCCCGGCCGGGCTCTCGCTGGAGGCGCTGGCCGCCCAGGGGCTTTCCGCCTACGAGAACAGCTCGCCGCATGCCGTCACCATTCCCGGCGGCGTCGCCGGTTGGGAGGCGCTGGTCAAGGCGCATGGGCGCAAGGGGCTGGATGAGCTGCTGGCCCCGGCGATCCGCTTCGCCGAGGAGGGCTATGTGGTGGCGCCGCGCGTCGCCGATGACTGGGCCGACCCGGATGTGCTGGCCAAGCTGAGGAAGCACGAGGCCGCCTTGTTCCTGAAGGATGGGCAGGCGCCGGCCACCGGCACGGTGATGCGCAACCCGCAGCTGGCCGCGACGCTGCGCGCCATCGCCAAGGACGGCGCCAAGGCGTTTTACACCGGGCCGATCGCCGCCGAGATCGTGAAGGATCTGCGCGCCCGTGGCGGCTTCCATACCGAGGAGGATTTCGCTGACGGGCTGAGCCTGGCGGAATTCGTGACGCCGATCTCGCGCCCGTTCGCCGGACATGATGTCTGGGAATGCCCGCCGAACGGCTCGGGCATCATCGCGCTGATGCTGATGGGGATCATGGACGGCTTCGCCCCGCCCGGCGATCCGCTCTCGGTGCTGCGCCTCCACCGGCATCTGGAGGCGGCGCGGCTGGTCTATCGCGACCGCGACGCCTTCCTGGCCGACCCCAAGCAGGTGGATGTGCCGGTGGAGCATCTGCTCAGCGACGCCTATATTTCGGGGCTGCGCGGGCTGATCCAGGATGACCGGGCGCTGGACACGCTGCCCCCGGCCGGACACGCGCACAAGGATACGGTCTATATCACCGTCGTCGACAAGGACGGCAATTGCTGCAGCTTCATCAACTCGATCTTCCAGAGCTTCGGCTCGGGCATCGTCGCCGGCAATACCGGCGTGGTGATGCATAATCGCGGCTTCTCCTTCAGCACCAAGCCGGGCCACCCCAACCAGGTGGCGCCGCGCAAGCGGCCGATGCACACCATCATCCCCGCCATGGCCTTCAAGGACGGGCTGCCGCGCTTCGTGTTTGGCGTGATGGGCGGACAGTATCAGCCGATGGGGCAGAGCTGGGTGCTCTCCAACATGCTGAATTACGGCATGGACCCGCAGGCCGCCTTGGATCTGCCGCGCATCTTCCCCTATGCGGGCAAGGTCGAGGCGGAGCGCGGCATTCCGCAGGCCACCCGCGATGCGCTGGCCGCGATGGGCCATAAGGTGGTGCCGGCGGCGGATGCGCATGGCGGCGGCCAGGTGATCGAGATCGACCGTGAAAAGGGCATCCTGATCGGCGGCTCCGATCCGCGCAAGGATGGCTGCGCTCTGGGGTACTAGAGCAATATGTGTTTAGATTGACGCGGCAGCGTCAAGATAAACACATGAAATTGCTCGCCAATATCAAAATTAGAGCCTCAAGCTAAAAGCTTGAGGCTCTAAGCCCGGCAGGATGAGCGCATCGCACGCCGCGTCAGCAATGACGCGGCGTTTTTTATTATAAAGGTGACAAACCTGTCGCGCCCCAACCAAAACGGCGCGGTTCAGCCGCCGATCATCACAGTGAAGCAGCCGAGCACGATCATGCCGCCATGGGCGCAATTATCCAGCATCCGCGCCGCCGGCTTGCCGCCGATCATCACCGTGGCCGAGCCTTTGATGATGCTATCCGGCGGGCCGACACAGGTGAGGCTGTCACCCATCACCGCGGCGGGCATGCCGCCGATCAGCACTGTCGGCGCGCCGGGGCCGATGATCGGCCCGCCGACATGCGGGACCAGCACATCCACCATCGGGCAGACATGCATATCGGTCAGGCGGGCGGCGGGCATCGGCATGCCGGCAGCTTAGCCCCGCGGGGGGCAGCCCTTCAATATGAAAGAGCCAATGATTTCGTTACCGGGTGTAGTTTAATCCGCGAAACGTCCAAAATTCACGGATACGCGTTAGCGTTGAAAAAGTTTTCTGTTTATAACGATCCGGTACAGGGATGAAGGCGAGGCAAAATGCGACGCGCAACGTTCAAGGCCGGAAGAATCGCGCGCGCCGCCATGTCGGGCGCGGGCCTTGTTATGGTGGCCGGCCATTGCGCTTTGGCTCAGACGGCCAGCGTTCCCAGCCTGACAACCTCTCCCTTGCCGCACATCATGCCGCAAACCCCGACGACACTCGGCAAGGGGCTGCCGGATTTTTCAAAAACCGGGACTGAGGGGCCGTTGCCGGCGGTTTCGATTCAGGTGCATTCGGCCAGCATTGTCGGCGCCACCGCCTTTCCCGCCGCGAAACTGAACGGCATGATCGCCGGGCTGGCGGGGCAGAGCGTGCCGCTCACCAAGCTGGAAGCCGCCCGGCTGGCGCTGGTGCGGCTCTATCGCAGCCATGGCTATATTCTCTCCACCGTGACGCTGGATGTGAGTGCCACCGGCGATGTGCGCTTCGTGGTGACGGAAGGCTATGTCACCAATGTCAAACTTTCCAAGGATATCGGCCCGGCCGGCACCATGGTGCTGGGGTTTCTCAATCACCTCACCCAGGAGCGCCCGCTGCGCGAGGCAGCCCTTGAGCGCTGGCTGCTGTTGGCGCAGCAGGTGCCGGGCGTGTCCGTGCATGCGGTGCTGCAGGCCGACCAAGGCAACCCTGGGGCGCTGACGCTGGTGGCCGAGGTTTCCAAACAGACCCTTTCCGGGCTGGTGACGGCGGATAATCGCGGCTTCGATGAAACCGGCCCGGCCGAGGGGCTGCTGGTGGCCGACATCAACAGCCTGACCGCGCATGGCGACCAGACCGAGATCTCGTATTTCCATACCAGCGGCAACACCGATAATTTCGGCCAGATTTCAGAGAGCTTCTTCATCGGCACGTCGGGTCTGCAGCTGAAGCTCTATGGCGGCGCCGGGCGCGCCCATCCCAGCGGGGTGCTGCGGTCTGCCGGCTATCAAAGCCAGGTGGAGGTATTTGGCGGCCAGCTCAGCTATCCGGTGCTGCTGCGCCGCAACCAGGCGCTGATCGCGCGGGTGCGGCTGGACGCGGCGCAAAGCCACATCATGTTCGCCGGCAGCGGGGCCAGCGGCGCCAACAGCGCCGACAGCCTGCGCGTGGCCCGGCTGGGCGGGCAATATGCCTGGCAGGATCTCTGGCTCGGCAACAGCCGCAATGCGCTGAACGTGCTGGAAGTGCAATATTCGCAAGGGTTGCCGCTGCTGGGCAGCTCCGCCGATGGCCGCACCGCGCCGCCGGGCGGCCGCGCCCAGGCGAAATTCGATTTCTGGAAATTCAACGGCTCGATCAGCCGGGTGCAGACGCTGTTTTCGCCCTGGCCGGCGGCGGATGTGGCGCTGCGCACCGAGGTCGGCGGCCAGTACAGCACCGCCATCCTGCCCTCGGCGGAGGAATTCTATCTCGGTGGCACCCGCTTCACCCGCGGCTATTATTCCGGCGAGGTGGTGGGCGACAAGGCGGCCTATGCCACCGCCGAGCTGCAATTGAACACCGGCACGGATTTCACCCTGTTCAAGCATGATTTTGAGATGGGCGCGCAATTCTATGGCTTCTATGATTGGGGCGAGACCTGGGCCAACCTGCCGACGGATTTGAATCATCGCATCGCCTCTGTCGGCGGCGGCGTGCGGCTCGGGCTGACGCGCAATCTCGAACTCGATGGCGAAGTGACGCACCGGCTGGTGACGCAGCTGGTACCCGGCTCCACCCACGTGGCGCCGCTCTCCGAGACGATCATCTACTGGGGTGTAACGGCGCGCTTCTAAGCGGCGCGGCGGGAGACTGAAAATGGCACTGGAACGGCAGATCAAATCATCGCCTCTACGCGGCCAGAGCCGCGCCGCCTGGCGCGGGTCTTGGCTGTTGGCCAGCACCGCGCTCAGCG
Organism: Acidocella sp. MX-AZ02; assembly: GCF_000306035.1. Taxonomy (NCBI): domain Bacteria; kingdom Pseudomonadati; phylum Pseudomonadota; class Alphaproteobacteria; order Acetobacterales; family Acidocellaceae; genus Acidocella; species Acidocella sp. MX-AZ02. Next base: position 156,051 of record NZ_JH976208.1, on the reverse strand, counting down.
CCGTGCTGGCGCATGCCGCACCGGCGCGCGCCCAGAGCCTCTCCTCCACCGCCACCCCGCAAGGCGGCGTGGTGGTGGGCGGCAATGCCAGCATCACCCAGGGCACCGGCAGCACCACCATCACCCAGAGCAGCGACCGCGCCGCGATCAACTGGCAGAGCTATAATGTCGGCAGCAATGCGCAGGTGACCTATGTGCAGCCTTCGTCCAGCGCGGTGACGCTGAACCGGGTCGTCAGCCCGGACCCCTCTGTCATTGCCGGCCATATCAGCGCCAATGGCCAGCTGGTGCTGATCAACCAGTCCGGCGTGGTGTTCACCAAGGGGGCGGAGGTGAATGCGCAGGCGATCCTCGTCTCCACCTCCAACATCTCTGATTCCGACTTCATGGCCGGGAAGATGGCCTTCACCGGCACGCCGAATCCGGGGGCGAAGATCGTCAATGATGGCAAGCTGACCGCCGGGCAGGCCGGGCTGGTCGGGCTGGTGGCGCCGCAAGTGGCCAATAACGGCATCATCACCGCCCGGCTGGGCCAGGTGGTGCTGGCCGGGGCGGACGCCTTCACGCTGGATCTCTATGGCGACAGGCTGATCTCTCTGGATGTCACCAAGGCGGTGACGCAGGTGGATCTGAAGGGCAAAATCGTCCCGGCTCTGGTGACCAATAAAGGTCTGATCCTCGCCGATGGCGGCAAGATCACCCTCACCGCCGCGGATGCGGACGGGCTGATCTCGCAGCTCTTGCAGGTGGGCGGCACGCTGCGCGCCAACAGCGCCGAGGGGCAGAGCGGCAGCATCTCGCTGCAGGCGGTGGGCGGGGGCATCAACATCGCCGGCAACCTGCTGGCGCAGGGCCATGCGGTCGCCAGCAGCGGCGGCAAGATCGAGGCGGTGGCGAGCGGCACGGTGGCGGTGGCCCCGCACGCTGTCATCGACACCTCCGGCCAGGCGGGCGGCGGCACCATCGCGCTCGGCACCGACCTCGCCCGCGCCGCGCAAG
>NZ_JH976208.1:154007-154952 GCF_000306035.1 Acidocella sp. MX-AZ02 | reverse complement strand
CTCACCGGCAGCATCGGCGGCGACGCGGTGCTGAGCAATGGCGGCAATACCATCGGCACGCTGGCCGATTTCAGCGCCGGCGGCACGCTGGCGCTGACCGATACCGGGGCGCTGAGCCAGACCGGCAGCGTCAGCGCCAGCGCGGTGACGCTGAGCGCCACGGCCATGACTTTGAGCGGCAACGTCTCGGCCAGCAGCGCGCTGGAGCTGGCGAGTGGCGGCACGCTGGTGCAGAGCGGGAGCCTGACCGGCACCGATATCAGCCTCTCCGGCTCCAGCCTGGGGCTGAATGGCAGCATCACCGCGACCACCGCCACCCTCGCCGCCACAGGGGCGATCAATCAGGCCGGCAGCGCCGGGCTTGCCGCCGCCAGCCTCACCGGCAGCGCTGGCGCCTCCATCGCGCTGGGTGGCACCAACAGCATCGCCACGCTCAGCACGCTGAGCGCCGGCGGCAATATCGCGCTGAATGACGCGCAATCCCTGACGCTGGCAGGGCTGGTGACGACCCCCGGCACCTTGACCCTTACCGACGGCAAGGCGGTGGGTGAGAGCGCCGGCAGCCTGGTCGTCGGCGGGCTGGCGGGCAGCATCGGCGGCGGGCTGACGCTGGGCGGGGCCAACAGCATTGCCACGCTCGCCAGCATGAGCGCCGGCGGGGACATGCTGATCGCCAATATCGGCACGATCACGCTGAACGGGCCGGTGAGTGCAGGCACCAGCCTGGCGCTGGTCACCGCCGGCTTGCTGGAGGGGACCGGCGGCAGCCTGGCGGCGGGGACGATCGCCATCGCCCCGTATAATGCCGGCACGCTCGATCTTGGTGGCACCGCGGTGGCGGGTTTGCAGCTTGCGCAGGCGCTGGTCAGCACCTTTGACAGCCACGCGGTGGTGATTATCGGCGCCGCCAACGGCGTGCAGGCCAGCAGCATTTACAGCGAAGGC
>NZ_JH976208.1:149131-153907 GCF_000306035.1 Acidocella sp. MX-AZ02 | reverse complement strand
TGGCGGGGACATGCTGATCGCCAATACCGGCACGATGACGCTGAACGGCCCGGTGAGTGCTAGCACCAGCCTGGCGCTGGTCACCGCCGGCCTGGTGGAAGGCACTGGCGGCAGCCTGGCGGCCGGCACCATCGCCATCGCCCCGTATAATGGCGGCGGGCTCGATCTCGGCGGCACCGGGCTGGCGGGGTTGCAATTATCGCAAGCCCTGGTCAGCGCCTTTGCCAGCGGCGCGGTGATCAGGCTGGGTGCCGCCGACGGCGCCACCGCCAACAGCATCCTCAGCGAGGGCGCGGTGTCCTTCGCCAATGCCATCGTCGCGCTGAACAGCACCGGCGGGCTGACCCAGACCGGCAACCTCAGTGCTAACAATCTGGCCCTCACCGGCACCAGCCTGGCGCTGAACGGCCAGATCAACGCCACCGCGCTGAGCCTGACGGCGCGCGGCGCGATCAGCCAGACCGGCGGCAACGGGCTCACCCTCTCCAGCCTCTCCGGCAGCGGGGGCAGCATCGCACTGACCGGCGGCGCCAACAGCATCGCCAGCGTCACCGGCCTGACCGCCGCCGGCGGCATCGCCATCAACGATGCCGGCGCGCTCAGCGTCGCGGGCGGGATCAGTGCCGGCAGCAGCATCGCCCTCGCGGCGCCGACCCTGGATCTGGGCAACACCCTGATCAGCCCGCATGTCAGCCTGGCGGCCGATACGATCAACGATGCGGGCGGCGCGATCCAGGCCGGCAACGGCACCGTGGACATCTCGCCGCTGACCGCCACCCGCACTGTGGATCTGGGCGGCGGCGCGGCGGGGCTGGATCTGTCCGGCACGCTGCTGGGGGCGATCTCGGCGGCGCGGCTGGATATCTCCACCCAAGGCGGCATCGTCGCCGATGGGGCGGCCAGCCTGTCGACGAAGCTGCTCTCCCTCTCCGCCAACGGCATAAGCTTCGCCGGCACGCTGAGCCTGCCGGGCACGCTGGCGCTGGCCAGCGGCGCCGGCATCACCTCCACCGCCGGCAATGTGCTCAGCGCCAGCCTGCTGCAGCAAGGCGGGCAGATCGTCGGCGATGTCGATCTCGGCCAGGGTACCAACAACTTCGGCACGCTCGGCAGCTTCACGCTGGGCAGCGGCGGCTTCGCCCAGAGCAGCGCCCAGACGCCCGGAAGCGGCAATTTCACCCTGGCCGACACCCAGCCACTGACCATCACCGGCCCGATTTCGACCAGCGGCGGGCTGGTGCTGCGCAGCGCCGGCGCGATCACCCAGGCCAGCGCGCTCAGCGGCCAGCAGGTCAGCCTCACCGGCAGCACCCTCACGCTGGCGGCGCCGATCACCGCCGGCACGCTGGCGCTCATCGCCAGCAATGGCGTGACCGAGACCACCGGCTCCATCAACGCCACGCTGTTGACCGGCAATATCAGCGGCGACGCGACGCTCGATGCGGCCAGCAACAGCATCGGCACGCTGGCGAATTTCAGCGCTACCGGCACGCTGCGCCTGCGCGATGCCGGCGCCCTCAACCAGGCCGGCAGCCTCTCCGCCGGCAATGCCATACTGACCAGCAACGGTTTGAACCTCTCCGGCACCGTGCTGGTTCCCGGCACATTGCTGCTGGCCAGCACCGGCAGCGTCCTGCAAAGCGGCGGGGCGGTGAGTACGGGCACGTTGAGCAGCCTGGGGACCGTGCAGGGCGACATCATCATGGCCCAGCCGGGCAATCTGTTCCCGGTGGTGAATGATCTGGCGGCGACCGGCGCCATCGACCTGACCAGCGCCGCGGTGCTGGCGCAAACCGGCGCGCTCAGCGCCGGCACGGTGACGCTGAATGCGCCGAGCCTGGCCCTGAACGGCGTCCTCGATGCCGGCAGCGCCTTGCAGCTGAATGGCGGCAGCGCCAGCGAGGGCGCCAGCGCCGCGATCACCACCGCGCTGCTGACCACCGGGACGGGCAGCCTCTCCGGCGGCGCGGTGCTCAATAGCGGCGCCAACCGGATCGATCAGCTTGGCAATTTCAACGCTGCCGGCGGGCTGGCGATGGCGGATGGCACGGCGCTCGCCATCAGCGCGCCGGTGGCGCTGGGCGGCACGCTGGCGCTGTGGGATGCCAGCAGCATCACCCAGACCGGCGGCAGCATCACCGCCGCCGCCTTGACCAGCGATGGCGGGACCATCGGCGGCAACGCCCGCTTCGGCCAGCCGGGCAATCTGGTGCCGGTGCTGGGGCCGTTCGCGGCGACCGGCCTGGTGCAGCTGACCACCGGCACCCCGCTCACCCTGAGCGGCGATATCACCGCCGGGCAGGCCCTCAACCTGGCCAGCGGCGGCGCCATCGGCCAATCCGGCGGGCTGGTCAGCACGCCGGTCTTCAATGCGGTTGCCAGCGCCATCTCGCTGAGCGGCACCGCCATCACGCAGCTCGGCAATGTCACCGCGAGCGGCGATGTGAGCATCGCCAATGTCAACGAGCTGGCGGGGACGCTGAGCGCGCAGAACGCCACGCTGGGCGCCGCCGGCGGCTTCACCAGCAGCGGCACCGCGCGGATCGGCAACAGCCTGAAGCTGACCGCCAACGGCGCGGTGGTGCAGACCGGCGGGTCGATCAGCGCGGCGACGGCGACGATCAGCGCCCCTTCGATCACCCTCTCCGGCGCCACCGACATCACCGGCGCGCTGGCTTTGCAGGCCAGCGGCGAGATTCTACACTTGGCGGGCAGCCTGGATGCCGGCACGCTGAGCGGCACCGCCGGCCAGCTGGCGAATTTCACCGGTCCGGGCGACATCGCCACGCTGGGCAGCTTCCTGATGCCGGGCGGAACCATCCTGCTCAATGACAGCGAGGCGCTGACGCTGCTGGGCCCGCTGGTCGCCAATGTCGCCAGCATCACCGCCAGCGGCGCATTGACGCTGGAGGGCAACCCGGCCGGCGGCCTGTTCCTGAGCGGCTCCACCATCAGCAGCACGGCCACCCAGCCGCGCACCGGAATCGATTCCGTGCTGGTGAGCAGCGACCCGTCAATCGTCTCCACCGGGACCTTCTACATCGATTCCGGACCGAATCTCGCCGCCTATCTCGGCAATGCCAGCCCGGTCGCGGCCCTGTTCATGCGCCTTGGCGGCAGCGGCAGCATCGCGCTGGCGCCGACCCCGGGGCTGCTCGACGCGCCGAATACCGATCTGGTCCTGGCCAGCGGACCGGCCGGGGTGATCACCGGCAATATCAACGTGCTGCATCTGGAAGTGGTGAGCGCGGCCTCGACCGACATGACCGGCTCCATCGGCAGCATCACCGGCCCGACCGCGGCCGGTAACGGCTCCGCCTTCCCCTTCCCGCAGCCGGGATACCGGTTCAATACCTGCCCGATCGGCTCGGTGAACTGCACCATCCTGCCCATTGCCGGGCTGCCGCAAGCCAGCCCGCTGCAGAATTTCGATCTCTCGCCGCGCAAGCGCAAGAAGCTGGACAAGAATGTGCCGCAGCCCGGGGTCGCGGCGCGGGATTTTTAAAAGGGCAGGCCATGAGGATTGCAGGTTTTATCCACACGCCCGCCGCCTTGGCGCTGCTGCTCACGGTGGCGGGCTGCAGCAAGCCGCCGGCCAGCGCCTATGAGCAGGCCAGCAGCACCAGCACCGGCCTGCCGGTGGGGCAGAACAGCGCCGGGGAGGGCTGCACCCTGCAAAGGCTGGCCGATGGCCGGGCTGATATTTATTGCGGCAGCTGGGACCAGCCGAGTGCGCATGTGCAGATTGGCGGCGCGGCCAGCGCGGCCACCCTGCCTGGCCTTGCCGCCAGCAGCCCGTGGCGGGCCGGGCTGGATGCCGCCTATGTCTGCGAGGCGCCGCAGCCGGCGCGAATCCTCGATGGCGTGCCGGCTGAAATTCTGCCCTGCACCCAGCGTTTCGGCGGCTGGCCCTATGTGGCGTTGGCGGCGGAGATCGACGGCAAGGTTTATTACGCTGATGGCGTGCAGCCCGCACTGCCGGCGATGCAGCGCGGCATTGGCGTGGTCAGCGGCCGGGTTCCCGCCGCCGCCGCCGGCCAGGCCGGGGTCGCGCAATCCGACCAGCTGCTGGCGCAAAGGCTGGCAGCGCATGCGTTCAGCTCCGGCGATGTCGGCCAGTATGACGCGCTGATGGCGCTGGGCGCGCAGGCCAATCAGGCGGAGAATTTCCCCGCCGCGGTCATCGCCTACCGCGCCGCGCTGGCGCTGCAGCAGAAGAAGCTCGGCGCGGACAATCCCGGCACGGTGATCCCGATGCTGGCGCTGGGGCTCAACCTTTCCAACCAGGGCCTGTACGCCCAGGCCCAGGCGCAGTTCGCCACCGCCGCCGCACTGGCACCGCGCGCCAGCGACCCCACCGCGCCGGCGGTTTTGCGCTATGACGAGGCGCTGGACGCGCTCAACCAAGGGCAGAGCCAGCGCGCGCTGGCGCGGCTGCAGGAGGCCCGGCAAGCCTATGCCGCGCTGGTGCCGCCAGCCTTGTTGCAGGCGCAGCCGCAGGCCGCGCAGAATAACGCGCTGTTCTCGATCAGCGCGCCGGCGGGGGCGGATACGCTGCTGGCCGACCAGGTGACGCTGAACAGCCCGGTGACGCAGGCGGCCTTGCTCGGGGTGATCGAATCCTGGCGCTATCAGGCGCTGGTGCTGGAGCGGATCGGCGACCGGGCCGGCAGCGACGCGGCCATCGCCAATGCCCGGCGCATCGCCAGCGCCAACGGGCTGGAACCGCCCTCCCTGGATGCGCGGCTGGACCGCACCCGCGCCGTGCTGGCCAGC
>NZ_JH976208.1:146137-149031 GCF_000306035.1 Acidocella sp. MX-AZ02 | reverse complement strand
TGCGCGGCGCGGCGCTGGCGCAAAGCGGCGACACCCAGGCCGCTTTATCCGCCTGCCGTGACGGTATCGCGCTGTTGCGCAAGCTGCGCCTGGGCGGCACCGCCGGGCTGATCGGGCCATGTCTGGATGTTTACGCCAAGGCGGCCACGGATGATCCGGCCCGGGCCGGCACGCTGCATGGCGAAATGTTCGAGGCCGCCGAACTCACCCAAGGCAGCGTCACCACCCAGGAAATCGCCCAGGCGGCGGCGCGGCTTGCCTCCAGCGCCAGCGATCCGAAAGTGGCAACCGCCATCCGCGCCCAGCAGGATGCGCAGCACCGGCTGGCCGATCTCTATCAGCAGCGCGACCAGGCGGCGCACACGGCCAATAATGGCGCGGCCCTGGCCAGGCTGGACAAGGACATCGCCGCCGCCACCGCGCGGCTGCAACAGGCCGGGCTGGCCGAGCAGGCGGCGGCGCCGAATTACGGGCAGCTCGTGCAGCAGGTGGTGCCCGCGACCGAGGTGCTGAAATTGCTGCGCCCGGATGAGGCCTTCCTCGGCATCACCACCACGCCCCGGCATAGCTGGCTGTTCTTCCTGCATGCCGGACGCGTGGACGTGGCCCAGGCGAACGAGACCGAGCTTGGCATGGCGCGGCTGGTGAAGCAGGTGCGCGCCAGCATCGAACCCGGCACCAATGGCCTGCCGGCGTTCGACATGGCCGACGCGGCGACGATCTATGCCGATACGCTGGGCCCGTTCGCGGCGCAGATGGCGGGAGTGCATGATCTGGTGGTGGCGCCCTCCGGCGCGCTGCTGGCCCTGCCCTTCGCGCTGCTGCCCACCGGCCCGGCCAGCGCCACGGATCTCGCGCATGCGCCCTGGCTGATCCGCCAGACCACCCTGGCCTATGTGCCGGCCGCGGCGAATTTCGTTTCCCTGCGCCGGGCAGAAGGAACGTCGGCGGCGAAGCAGCCCTGGTTCGGCTTCGGCGATTTCCGACCGGTGAGCCTGGCCCAGGCCCAGGCGACCTACAGCCCCGCCGCCTGCCCGCAGGCCGCGGCCGAATTCGCCGGGCTGCCGCAGCTGCCTTACGCCAAGCTGGAATTGCAGGCGGCATCGGCGATCTTCGGCGCCGGGCCGCAGGATGAGCTGCTGGGTGCCGGCTTCACCGTGCCGGATGTGGAAAAAGCGGATCTGAAGAATTTCCAGATCCTGCATTTCGCCACCCATGCGCTTCTGCCCACCGACCTGCCCTGCCAGGCGGAGCCGGCGATCGTCACCTCCGCCCCGGCGGGAGCGGCATCCGCCGACCAGGCGCAGCTGACCACCAGCGACGTGATGGGGCTGAAGCTGGATGCCAATCTCGTCGTGCTCTCCGCCTGCAATACCGGCGGCGGCGAGGAAGGCGGCGAGGCGCTCTCGGGCCTCGCGCGCAGCTTCTTCTTCGCCGGCGCGCGGGCAATGCTGGTGACGCAATGGTCGGTAAATGATCAGGTCTCGGCCTATCTGGTTGCCGATACGCTCTCGCGCCTGCATGCGGCCAGCGCCGGCGGGGCGGCGGGCAGCTTGCGGGCGGCGCAGCTGGCGCTGATCAGCGGTGCCGGCAAGGGCTTCCCGGCGCAGATCGCGGATCCGTTTTACTGGGCCGCCTTCACCGTCATCGGCGATGGCGGCGCCGAAGCTCTTTCCGGTTCCGGCAAGTGACGGCTATAACCAAACCATGACCGAAATGCTGGGCAAATACGAGCTGCGCCAGGTGCTGGGCAAGGGCGCCATGGGCACGGTGTATGAGGGCTATGACCCGATCATCGACCGGCGCGTGGCGATCAAGACCGTCAAGCTGCCGGATGCCGAGGATGTGGAAGCCCAGGAGGAGCTGGCCCGCTTCAAGCGCGAGGCGCAGGCGGCCGGGCGGCTCAGCCACCCCAACATCGTCGGTGTCTTCGATTACGGCGAAACCCCTGAAATCGCCTATATCGTCATGGAATTCGTCGACGGCACGACGCTGAAACATGTGCTGGACAAGGGCGAGCGCTTCGGCGTGCCCGAGATCGTGCGGCTGATGGAGGGGCTGATGGCCGGGCTGCAATACAGCCACGGGCGCGGCGTCGTGCATCGCGATATCAAGCCCGCCAATATCATGCTGACCCAGGCCGGCGAGGTGAAGATCGCAGATTTCGGCATCGCCCGGATCGAGAGCAGCTCGATGACCCAGGCCGGCACCATGCTGGGCACGCCCTCTTACATGTCGCCGGAGCAGTTCATGGGGCAGACCGTGGATGCGCGCACGGATCTCTATTCCTCGGGCGTAATGCTGTATCAGCTGCTGACCGGGGAAAAGCCGTTCGAGGGCGGGCTGACCGCGATCATGCACAAGGTGCTGCATACCGAGCCGCCGCCGCCCTCCGCGCTCTCCGTGAGCGTGACCCCGGCGCTGGATGCGGTGGTGAGAAAGGCGATGGCGAAACGGCCTGAGGACCGCTTCGCCGCGGCATCCGATTTTGCTCTGGCATTGCGTGAGGCGGCTGAGGCGAAGACCGCGGCGGTGGAGAGTTTCGGCCTGGGGGCTGAGGATTTCGGCGATGCCGAGGCGACGATGGTGGCCCCGCGCCGCCCCAGCGCGCCGTCGGCGCCAACGCCCCCGCCCGCGCCCGCACCGGTACCCAAGAAAAACGGCCCGAGCCCGGCAGTGCTGGGGGGCGCCGCCGTGCTGGTGCTCGCGGTGCTGGGCGGTGGCGGATATGCGTTGTTCGGCGGCCATAAGCAGGCGGCACCCTCGCCCGCCTCGCCGCCCGCTCCCGCCGTGGCGCAGGCCCCCGCGCCGGTGGCGCCGAAACCGGCCCCTGCTCCCGCCCTCACACCTGCTCAGTTGCAGGCGCGCTACAGCGCGACGCTGGGCGCTCTGCC
>NZ_JH976208.1:127082-146037 GCF_000306035.1 Acidocella sp. MX-AZ02 | reverse complement strand
TGCTCAGCGCCAATCTGCCAACGCAAACCCTGACCGGCCTGGCCGGGGCGGGGGCGCCGCAGGCCGCGTTGAGCGGCGCCATTCAATCCCTGCCAGATCCCGGCGGCATCGTGAACCAGATCGATACCGTGGACGGGCCCTATTGCACGGCTCTGGATACGATCCGCCCGTATCACGCCTTGTTCCCCGGCAGCGATGGCGCCCTGTCACTCGCCCTCGCCGGCGGCAAGACCCAGCTTTACAATAACGATCTGATCACCATCGACGAGACGATGCCGAATTTCAGCGGCTATCTGGAAACGGATTATTTCTCCTCCGATGGCTCGGTGCTGCATCTCTACCCCACCAGCACCGACGCCGCGCAGCAATTTGCCGCAGGCGGCGCCAAGGTTCTCGGCGATCCGGCGCGTGGCGGGGCGAGCTGGCAGGTGAGCGCGCCGTTTGGGACGGACATGATCATCTCCATCGCCTCCTCAGTGCCGCTCTTTGCCAAGCTGCGGCCGCAGGATGAGACCGCCAGCGATTATCTGCCGGCGTTGCGCCAGGCGTTGCAGAATGCTGCGGCGGGAGGGGCAAAAATTTCGGTGGCGGCGATCCCGGTGGTGACGCTGGCGAAATAGCGGCGGTACACGGCGCTTCCATTACCGTGCCAGGATCGACGCCAAAGCCATCGATAAAATGACACCCCGTTGTAACATTCGATATTCGCAACGTCTGTTGACCTGCGCCGAGATTGCCTGGCAAGAAGGGGCACAAGATGACGTCCGTTGACACGGGATGAAACATCCCATCGCCTTTGACAAAAACAAACCGCGGAACAGGAGACCACCGAAGATGTCCGCATCTGTGAATTTGCCGCCGTGCAATAATCTGGCGATGACCAATTTACGGTCGAACCCGGACAAAGCCTATCAATCCAACTTTTATCTTGTGCAGTCTACGGCTTATACCGGCAATACCGAGACCATCGGTGGCCCATGCTCGGTTAAATGCGTTTCCCACGGCAAGAACAAGAACGTCTTTGAGCTACAGGTGACGCCCGGCAATGGCGATTATTTTTATCCTTATGTGCATATTCCCTATGGCGGCGTCGGCACATGCGTGGTCCCCAAAAACGCGCCGCTGGGAACGCTCGTGCTCACGGGCGCGATGAATGGCTGCAGCTTGCAGGTGAATGATTCAGGATCGAACCTGCATTTTTACCATGATGCCAATGGCGTATCGCTCAAAGGCAAGTTGACTCCCGGCAATGTTGTCGCGCGCGTCAATTACGAGACCTACGCCGGACCGGGCAATCTCGCCAACAACATGACGACCAAAGAATTCCCTGCCCATGTCAGCTACCTGGTCACGGTGCGCGGCAGGACACGTTGGTATGTTTATTCGAGCACGTTTCTGTACGGCAAAAAGGTGAAAAACTCCTGGTTTGGCGGCATCTCATCCGCCGAGGTGTTTGAGCCGGTTATTACGAGCGTATCCAGGCTGCTTTGCACGTTCTGAGCATGCTGGATAAATGGCCGTTTTTTGTGGGATGACGAAACGGGCAACACCGATCCGCCTGCGGCGCTTGAGCCGGCTTTAAACGAGTTTGCTGAGCGGCGCGGTACCCCGACATGTCATACCCACGTCGCTTCGAATCCCCCCTTGCGATAACATAAGCACATCCGCCTCTGCCCCGTCACCGCCATCGCCTGCTTTGTCGGGCATGTCGGCATGGTGGCGGGCACCGGCGGCAATGGCGCGGTGGCGAGCGGGGTGAGCCAGAAATTCGGCATGTTGGCGATGAAGCCCTGGCGCAGCTGGTCGATCTCGGCTTCGGTTTTCCCCACTGCCGCAGCGTTGAAGAAGCGCGGGTCGCGGGTGAAGATCAGATAGGCCTGGGTTTCATTCAGCATCAGCTCGGTCAGGCTGGTATCGTAGCCCTGGCGGCCGAGGAAGCCCGTGAAGGCGGCGCGGTCTGCCGGCGTCAGGCCGGCCCAGAAGCGTTCGGTGTAATGCCGGTATTCGGGAACGATGTAGAAGGCGCCATGGGAGATTTCATGGCGCAAAATCACCGCGCGCATTTCGGGCGAAACATCGCCACCCGCCGCCGGCAGGGTGATCAGCGCGCCATTCGCCCCCGCCCGCAGCCAGCCAAGCTGGCGCAGCAGCCGGCGCAGCCATAATTCCTCTGGATTGAGCTGGATATTCTCGGATTTCGCCAGAGCGAAGAACCGCGCCAGGTCCGCCGCCTGATAATCGTGGCCGTAATAATAGCTGGCGACCGTCTCGCCGCCGGCGGCGATGGCGGCGTTCAACGCGGCATCATCCAGCAGCCGGTCATGCGGGACATTGGCTTTCTCGACGAAGGCCGCCACCCGGTCCAAAGCCTGGCCCTGGGCGAGCAGAGACGGGAAATCCACCACCACGACGGATTTGTCAGGTGCGAAATAGGTGACGATGGTCTCGCAGGGCTGGGTGGCGTCGATCTCGGCTTCGCTGGCGGTGCCGATGGCGATTGGTGCTGGCCCGCGTGCCCACCAGGCGACGCCGAACCCGGCCAGCGCCAGCATCGCGGCACCGCCGCCAAGCCCGGCCTTGAGCAGGCCGCGCCGGCGTGAAGCAATGGCCGGAGGGGCGCTCCGGATGACGATGGTATCGTCCTCGTTTCCGCCCCGCCCCCCCATGGCAGATGGTTACTGGCCGATATTGATGATTTCGACGCGCCGGTTCTGGCGGTTGGGGGTGTTCGGCGGGGTCTGCACAGCGAGATCCGCCTCGCCCACGCCGCTGGCCTGCAGGCGGGTATCAGCGACGCCGAACTTGGTCTGCAGATAGGATTTCACCGCATCGGCCCGCTGCTCGGAGAGGGTCTGGTTTTGCGGCGCGGTGCCAGTTGTGTCGGTATGGCCGACGATCTTGAAATGATAGGCGGCGAGCTGCTGGCTGGTCAGCGCCTTGCCGAGCTGGTCCAGAGTGGCGCGGGCCTGCGGGGTGAGCGCGGCCGAGCCGGAGGCGAAATCCACGATCAGATTGGCCGAAGGCGCGGTCGGCATCGCCTGCGGCTTCGCGGCTGGCGCGTTCATCGCCGGCATCGCGGCGGGGCTGGCCTGCATCGCCGGGGCCGGGGCCTCGCCGGGGGCGATCGGCTTGATGCCGCGGGTGGTGTCGCTCAGCGCGCCGCTGGGCTTGAGCTGGTTGATCAGCTGTTGCGCGCTTTGCGCCAGGGCGGGCGCGGCAAAGGCGGCGCTGAGCAGCACACCAGAAAGAGCGAGTTTGAAGCTGGTTTTGCGCATGGTCTAAAACCTCCTTGATTTGAGCGGGATTGTAGCGCCAACCCTCCCGTTAGGCGAGAGCAACGATCCGGTTTACGCGGAAAGCCGCTCCACGGTTGCGGCGCTGAACAGGGTCTCGTCCACCAGAACCCGGCCTTTCAGCCCGGCGGTGGAGGACGGCGCCCAGCTGGTCCAGCCCAGCCGCGCCGCCCCCGGCCCGCCGCCCAGGCTGAGCGGCGGGATTTCCTGCGCGTCCAGCACCAGATTGATGGCGAAATCCGCCTCCCAGCCGACATAGGCGCGGATCAGCGAAACCAAGGCGGGCAGCAAGGCTTTGTCCGGCAGCAGCGCCTCGAAGCCGGCGCGCGAGAGCGGGCCGATGCGCACGATGAAGCGCGCCTGCTGGTCCCAGGCGCGGGTGCCGATGGCGGCATCCTGCCCCAGCGCGCAGAAGGCGCCAGGGATGCGCCCGCGCGGCAGCCGGCTTTGCTGGTCCGGGGCGATCGGCAGCCAGGCGCCGGCGAATTCCCGGATTTCCACCGGCCGGCCGAGATAATCCGAGACCATGCTGGCGAGCCGGCTGGAAGAGCGCGGATGCGCGGCGAAGAAACCGGCATAATGGCGCAGCGCATCCGCCCCCACCGGCAGGCGCGGTTCCAGATGCGGCGTGCCGAAGCCGGTGAAGGCGAGCAGCCCGGCGCCGATCGGCTCCTCCACCCCGGCCTGCGCCGCCTGCTCGGCCGAGCGCGGCAGCCGGTATTTGGCGCCGGCCAGGGCGAAGCCAGAGATCAGGCGCTGCGCCAGCAGATCGAAAAAATCCAGCACGGCGCGGGATTTCTGCCGGTTGGCCTGGGCCAGCAGCTCGGTGTACCAGCGCGGCATCTCAGCCGAGGGGCCGATCAGCCCGATCAGGGTGCTGACCAGCCGGGCGCGACGGCCACCCGACGGCGCCTGCGCCTCCAGCACCTCGGCGACCGGCTGGGCCAGGCTCGGCGGCGCGGCGAAGCGCACCGCGTCATCCTTGTGCCGGGTGCGGGCGGCCAGGCGCAACAGCCGCACCGCCGCATCGAAGCGGAACAGATGCGGGGTGGCGGCCAGGCGTTCGAGTGGGGATTTCGGCGCCATCGTCTAGAGCAGCACCTTGGCCCCGGCGCGGGGCGGAAAGCGCAGCTCCGGCTCCGGCTTGCCGCGCAGCCGCACGGATGTGCGCACGAAGGAGTTGATGCTGGCATGCAGCGCCAGGAAGCGCGCCAGCACCGCGCTCAGCAGATAGAGGCCGGAGCCCTGGAAGGCGCGCTGGTCGAATTCCAGCTCCACATCCAGCCCCCGGCAGAAGGCCCCCAGCCGCGCGCCGGGGACACGCGCCGTGCCGGGGCGGGCGGTGACGGCGAGCAGCGCCTCGATCGCCGCACGGGTATCGGCGGTTTCGCGCAGATCATACAGGCGCAAGATTTCCTTCAGCGCCGCCGCCCCTTCCGCGCCGCCGGTGACGGAGAGATGGCCGAGCGAGAGGTGCGAGATCAGCCGCCAGGCTTTGCGCGCCCGCCGCTCCGGGCGCAGCGTCGGCGTCGGCGGGGTGACGCAGGCCATCGCCGCGATCCCGGTATGGGGCTGCAAGGCCTTCAGCCCGGGGCGGCCGCCGCCGAAGGGCAAATCGGCCGGGAGGTCCCGGTTGAGGCAGAGCGCCTCGACCGAGAGCACGCTGTCCAGCTTCGCCTCGGGGTCGAAGCCGGCATCGAACAGCGAGATGAAGCTGTCCGTGCCGCCGAGGGCGGCCGGCCCGTCCCGCCGCGCGACGAGATAGGACCCGCCCTCGCCTGGCGCCGAGGCCTCGTTACGGCTGAGCCGGTAGAAGGGCAGGAAGGGCCGGCTGGTGCCGTCCTGGCGCACCTCGCGCACGCTGGAGACACTCCAGATCTCGGTGACGCTGGCGCGCCTGGCATCCGGCAGCACGCGATATTCGGTGGTGGTATGGTCCAGCGCCACCGGCTCGCAACGCTGCGCGAAGAGATTGACCATCGGCGTGCAGCCGAGCGCGAACATATTGGCATCGACCCCGCGCTCCAGCTCGGCCGAGGTCCGGTCGAGATAGAGAAACACCTCCAGCCGGTTGCTGTCCTGCACCAGCGTCTTGGCGCCGAGCCCGGCGAGATCGAGGAACATGAATTTCTGCGGAAAGGCGAAATATTCGCTGAGCAGGCGGAAGCCCTCGAAGCTGCGCGCCGGCCAGGGCAGCAGCGCCTCCTCCGGCGCGAAGCCGACCTCCTGCACGGCACTGGCCGGCAGCAGCACTGGCGAGAGATCCCCCGGCGTATCCGCCAGCGCGACGCCCAGCGTATGCGCGGCCAGCAGCTCGTAGAGTTGCAATGCCGCCGCCTGGCCGCCGCGCAGGAACAGGCGCAGCCTATCCATGCCGAGCTGGCTGAATTTCACATCCGGGTTCAGCGTGGTGAAGACCAGCCGCAGCACCGCCACCGCGCCATTGGCAAGCTGGTTGACCGGTGCGGTGAAGGGCAGACCGGTGAGGCGGGCACTCTCCAGCTTCACCGGCCAGAGGGTGAGCGGGCTGGTGGTGCGATAGCGGCAGCTCTGGCCGCGCACGGCTTCGGTCTCCAGCTCGAACCCGGCGGGAACCTCCACCTGGGCGGCGAGGTCCGGCTTGGCGCTGAACTGGGTGATGGCGCAGGAGGGGAACGGCGCGAGGTAGTGCGGATAGAGAATATCCAGCAGCGTGTCGGTGAGTTCCGGGAATTCATCATCCAGCCGCGCCTGGGCGCGGGCGGAGAGGAAGGCGACACCATCCAGCAGCCGCGCCACGTGCGGGTCGTCCACCGTGTCCGGGCTCAGCCGCAGCCGGCCGGCGACCTTGGGGTGCGCCTGGGCGAATTCCGCCGCGAGCTGGCGGATGGCCGCCAGCTCCTGGTTGAAATAAGGCAGCAGCGTATCAGCCAATCTCGCCTCCGGCGACCGCGATGTCGGTGGTGGCGGCGTTCACCAATGTCTCGAAACTGATCGGCTCGGGGGCCGGGTCCGCCTGCAGCAGCGCGTCGATGCGGAAATGCAGCGTGGTGCTGGTCTCCTCCTTCGCCGGCACCAGCTTCACCGCCACCTGGATCAGCCGTGGCTCGAACTGGCGGATGCTGCGCTCGATCTCGCGGCGCAGCGTCTCGCGCGCGCCATCCTCCTGCATCGCCCCGGCGGTGAAATCCGGCAGGCCGAAGGTGAAGGAGGAATTGGCCAGCTCATTCATCCCCGCCGGCACCGAGGCCAGGCGGCGGCGGCCATTCAGCAGCGCCTCCAGATCCCGCCGCACGGCGCGGCGCAGCACGCTCAGTGCCTCGGTGGCGGAGAGCGGGCGGTCGCGCTCCATCTCCGGGGCATCATCGAGCAGCCGGTCCAGCACCGAGAGCTTCACCCGCGCGCCGGAATCGCGCATCCGCTCGATG
Source organism: Acidocella sp. MX-AZ02 (assembly GCF_000306035.1). NCBI lineage: Bacteria > Pseudomonadati > Pseudomonadota > Alphaproteobacteria > Acetobacterales > Acidocellaceae > Acidocella > Acidocella sp. MX-AZ02. The sequence continues at coordinate 139,337 of NZ_JH976208.1, read as the reverse complement.
AAGAGATTGGCGTTGGCGCCGCGGCTGAGCGTGTCGTCGCTCATGCGGCCGGCTGGAAGCTCAGCGCGTCGAGCTGCATGATCGTCAGATCCTCTTCCCCGGCCAGGAACACACGCTGGCCGATGCCGCGCACCGGGCCTTCGCCCTCGCTCCAGCTGGTGGCGCGGCCGAGGCGGTGGGCGTCATCCGTTTCCTCGGCGGTGAAATAGAGGGCGGGGATATAGACATCGCCATCCGGCCCGGCGGTCACGCTCATCGAGCAGCGGCGCCAGGCGAGGTCGCGCGGGCGCTTGGGCGGATGGAATTCCAGGCTCTCGATGCGCGAGACCGGAATCCAGAAATATTTGCCGGTGGTGGTCAGGGTTTCGATATAGCCCGGGATCAGATCATCCGCGTCGCGGAAATCATCGACGCTCTGGCCGTTGACGGTGCCGGTGATGCGCGGGCGCAGCGCTTCGGCCTCCTGCGCGGCGGCGGCGGCTTCGGCCAGATGGCCCTCGCGCAGCGCCACCAGCGCCTTCATCGAGGCCTGGCCGGTCGGCTCCAGATCCCCCAGCAGCTCCGGCACCCGGCCATCGCGGTAGAGCTGGCGCCGCGCGGTCTCGGCGCGCAGCAGCTGGCGGAATTCCGAGACGACGACGGCAACAGACGGGTCGAGCTGGCCGGCGGCATCCAGGATCACGTCGGCGCGTTCCAGATTGCCGGAGAACAGCAGCAGCTCGGCCAGCAGCACGCGGCGGCCGAGATCGGTCGGCGCGGCCTTCACCTCGGCATTGGCGGCGGCCAGCGCATCGGCCAGGCGGCCGGCGCGGAACAGATCGGCGGCCTGAAGGGCGGTCTCTACCATGTGCGTGATTCCATTTCAGAAATTGGGTGGGTCATGATTGGCCGGGGGCGGCCAGCTCGGTCATCAGCCGGAAGGAGACGGCGACATCGTCCAGCTGGAAATGCGGCTGCAGATGGATGGCGCAGGTGAACACGCCGGGCTTGCCCGGCACCTCTTCCACCTTCACACTGGCATCGCGCAGCGGGTAGCGCGCCATCGTCTCCGGCCCGGCGGAGGTGTTGGAATTGGTGTAGCGCATCAGCCAGTCATGCAGGCGGCGCTGAATTTCGGGACCGGTTTTGAAGGAGCCGGTCATCTCGCGGCCCATGATCTTCACATAATGCGCGAAGCGGGCGACGCAGATGACGCTGTTGAACTGTGCGGAGAGCCGGGCATTGGCGGCGGCAACACCGGCATTGGCGCCGATATAGCTGGTGGTGGGCGTCTGCAGGCTGCGCGCGGCGCCGATCAGCGCCTCGCCGCCATAGGGTAGCGCGCAGATCGGCAGCAGCCCGGCGGCGACCAAAGCCCGCTCCTGCCGGTCGGTCAGCATCACATCCGGGGCCGGGCGGCCGAAGCCATCGGCGGGGTCGGTGGAGAACCAGGGCTCGGGCAGATCCTCGATGACGCCGCCGCCGAGACGGTCAATGTCGTAGCCACGGATATCGGCGGGCCAGGAGAAGGTCTCGAAGGCGCGGATGACGCAGGCCGCGACCAGATAGCCCGCCGTGCTGGAAACGCGGCCGGTGCCGTCACGCAGCCGCTCCTGATAGCGAAAACCGCGATGGCGGGCGAGCGTTTCCGCCCAGGGCAGGCGCATCAGCAGGCGCGGCAGCGTGACCGCGAGAAAGCGCGAATCATCCAGCATGCCCAGGCGCTTCCAGCGCTGGTACTCGGCCGAGGCCATGGTGGAGGCGGGATCAGCCACACCGCTGAGCTCGGAAAACTCGTCCACCCCGAACAGAGCCGGGGCGGCGCCGATGACCAGCGGCGCGAAGGCAGCGGCGGCGACGGCGGCGAGCGAGGCGAGGGCGGTGACGTCATCGGTGATCGCGCCCGGGCCGGGGCGGTGGCGGACCTCGTAATCCGCGACCAGGAGCCCATACGGCTCGCCGCCGGCGATGCCGAATTCATCCTCATAGATACGGCGGAAGAGCTGGCTCTGATCGAACGCGGCGGCGCGCTCCAGATCCCGGCAGATCTCGCCCCAGCCGGCGGAGAGCACGCGCAGTTTCACCCGGCCGGAGAGCGGCAGGCGGGCGGCCAGCCAGGCGAGGCCGCGCCAGCTCCCCTCCAGCCGGCGCAGCCGGGGGTGATGCAGGATTTCATCGAGCTGGGCGGCAATCATCGCATCCAGCCGGGCGATGTCATGGTCCAGCCGCGCCGCCAGCGCCGCGCGGTCATGGATCAGGGTTTTCGCATCGGCGCCGAACCAGGTGGAGAGGGGGGAGCTTTGGCCGGCGAGCATTTCCGCCAGGCGGGTGGCGGCCTCGGCATTGGCCGCGCCGAAAAACCGGCCGTTCAGCACCGCATCGCGCAAAGGCGGCAGCACGGGGGCAGGCTCTGGGGGTTCAAGTTGGGCCGGTTCGGGGACGGGCTCAGCCTCGTCAGTCCGCATCTCGGGCAGCGTTGGGTCAGGCGCTGGTTCGGGCGCAGGCGTGGGCGGGAGGCGCCGGCTGGCGGGCCTCCAGACGATCGTCGCGTCCGGATCTTCCTCATCCCCCGTCATCACACACGCCCGTGCGCCGCGCCCGGTTCGGGCGCGGCGGTCCGGGATCAGGCCTTCTGCGGAATGCGGGCGACCATGCGCATGCTGGTCGTCAGCTCTTCCATCTGCAGCCAGGGGCGCAGATAGGCGACGGCGTTGTAGGAGCCCGGCTTGCCCGGAATTTCCTTCACCTCGACCTTGGCCTCGCGCAGCGGATATTTCGCCTTGGTCTCCGGCCCGGCATCCGGGTTGTCGGACACGTAGTTGGTGATCCAGCGATTCAGCCAGCGCTCGCACTCATTGGCTTCCATGAAGCTGCCGATTTTGTCGCGCGCCATCACCTTGAGGAAATGCGCGAAACGGCCGGTCGCCATGATGTAGGGCAGGCGCGCCGAGATCGCGGCATTGGCGGTGGCGTCCGGGCGGTCATATTTCTTCGGCTTCTGCACCGTCTGGCCGCCGAAGAACACGGCATAATCCGTATTCTTGTAGTGGCAGAGCGGCAGGAAGCCGAGATTGGAAAGCTCGAACTCGCGCCGGTCGGTGATGCCGACCTCGGTCGGGCATTTGCCGTCCATGTCGCCATCGTCGGACTGGAAGATGTGGGTGGGCAGGTTATCGACCTTGCCGCCGCCCTCGGCACCGCGAATGGCGACGCAGAAGCCGGATTCCGCGAAGGAATTGGTCATCCGCACGCCCATCGCGTAGGCGGCGTTCATCCAGCAATAATCCTTGTGATTCAGCGCCTGGGCGGCGCCGGTGGCGTCATAAGGCGCTTCTTCATAGGCGAAATCCTCGACCGGCTTGGTCGCAGCGCCATAGGGCACACGGGCCAGCACGCGCGGCATCACCAGCGAGACGAAGCGCGCATCCTCGGTATCGCGGAAGCCACGCCATTTGGTATATTCGGCGGTGTCGAAAATCTTCGCCAGATCGCGCGGCTTGGTCAGCTCGGTCCAGTCATCGAAGCCGAACATGCCGGCACCGGCGGCGGAGATGAAGGGCGCGAAGGCGGCGGCGGCGACGTTGGAGACCAGACGCAGCGATTCGATATCGTCCGGATGGTTGGTCCATTCATAATCGCCGATCAGCGCGCCATAGGGCTCGCCGCCCGGGGTGCCGAACTCGTTCTCGTAGATTTTCTTGAAGAGCTGGCTCTGATCGAACTCCACCGCCTTGGTCAGGTCGCGGTTCAGCTCGCGCTTGGTCATGTTGAGAACGCGGATCTTCAGACCGGTGCCAGTCTCCGAGTTCATCACCAGATGATTCAGGCCACGCCAGCTGCCTTCCAGTTTGGTGAATTTTTCATGATGCATGATGGCGTTGAGCTGCTTCGACATTTTCTGATCGATCGCGGCGATCGCCTTGTCGATCGTGCGGGTCAGGTTCTTGTCGAAGGTGACGGTGCCGGCCAGGGCCTGCTCGACCAGCGTCTTGACCAGATCCTGGGCGCGGTCCGGTTCGGTCTGCTTGGTGGCGGTGACAACCTGATCGAGGAAGCTGACGCCTTCACTGGTGGCGCCGGTGCCGCCTTGCGGGCTGGATTGGGTCTCGGACATGGATCAGCCCTCCTTCTTGTCGAGGCCGAGCTGGCTGGACAGCCCCTTCAGCTCGGCATCGTTCTGCAGCACCTGCTCCAGCAGCGTCTCCAGCTCCTCGGAGCGGTCCGCCTTGCTCAGCAGGTCGCGCAGCTTGTTGCGCGTCTCCAGCAGGGATTTCAGCGCCGGCACCTGGTCGACGACGCGGGCCGGGTCGAAATCATCCATCGAGTTGAATTTCAGATTGACCGCCATCTCGCTGCCATCGTCGGCCAGCGTGTTCTCGACCTTCATGTTCAGGCCCGGCGACATGCGGGACATGATGTCGTTGAAATTGTCACGGTCGATCTGGGTGAATTTGCGCTCGGCCATCGGGCGCAGCGGCTGCGTCGGATCGCCGGAGAAATCCCCCATCACGCCGACCACGAAGGGCAGCTCGCGCTGGATTTCGGCGCCGTCGGTCTCGACTTCATAGGTAATGTGAACGCGCGGTTTGCGGACCCGGTTCAGTTTGCTGTGTACGCTGCCACTCATCTTCTAGGTCTCCCGAAAGGCTTGCGGTTCATGACAATGCAAAGCGGTGTTGTGAAAGAGGCTTTAAATCGTCTGCGGCCGCGCTGGATAAACTCAAAGGAAAGTCTTTTTAGACGTTTATTGATCGGTTTTCAGGCCAAGGCTGGTCAAAATGCTGTTGCGCACCTGATCGTCCCGCACCAGCTCGGCGATGAGTTCGGGCCAGGTGAGACGGCCACGCCGGATGGCTTCATCGATCGTGTAAGCCAGCGGCGATTGCGGTTCCGTGCGGCGGAAATACTCGGCGATTTCAGCCAAGGTTGCAAGAGCATCCTCGCGGTTGGCCAAACGTTTCGGCCTGCCGGGACCAGCCTGCGCCGCCTGCGCCCCGGCCTCGTCCGACGCCGCCGCCGGCTCATCCGCCACCGCCGCGCTCGCCGCCTCCAGCGGCGCATAACGCGTCACGAAATCGTTGATCTGGTTCAGGGCTTCGGCGATGCGGCCGGTGGGTGGGGCATCATGCCCGGCCAGCCGGTCGAAGATATCGCCCATGCCGCGCCAGGCCAGACGCGCCTCCTCCAGATCGCGTCGCAACGCAACATAAGCGCCGGGGCTGGCGGCGCGGGCGGCGGCGCGCATCGTATCGTAGGGCACCACGCCGGCGGCGATGCGCGCCTCGACACGCTTGGCGTCGGCGATCGCTTCCAGCTCAGCCGATTGCTGATACTGGAAGAACATCACCATTTCGCCGTTCGGGTCCTTGAACAAAGGCAATTTCTGCAAAGGCTGGCTGAGCGTGCCCTCGCCGCCCTCGCCATTCAGGCCGGTCACCGGGGCGACGCGGGTTTCCATGCCGTCTTCGTCCGGCATCGGGAACAGATGCTCCCAGTACCGCTCCGCCAGCCCGCCCAGCAGGCTGGCGCCGAAGGCCAGCCCGGCCAACCCATGGCTGCGCACCAGCGCCTCGGTCAGCCACGCCGCCGCTTCCAGATCCTTGGCCTGGGTGCTGAGAATTTCGACAGCCAGGGCGCGCACCTGGCGCCAGCCTTCCGGCGATGCCACCTCGCCCGGATTGGCATCCGCCGCGCGTTCGGCGGCGCGGGCATCGGCGCGCGCGTCGCGCAGCCGGAAATAAGGAGAGGTCGGCGAGAAATCGCTGCGGACATCCGTTCCGGCGGGCTCATCATCGCTGATCGGCGCCAGCAAGCTTTCGAGATCCAAGCCTTCAATCGCCACGAATCTGCCCTCTTCCCCGCCCTATCGCCATCGACCATGGCGACGCTGTTGCATTATCCATCGAGGGAGTTCAGCTGGTGACGCGATATCATCAAAATTGCATCAACGAACCGGCCTTCCCCTGCTTGTATTAGCTGGACATTAACGGTAACTCAAGCTAACGAAATATTGTTAAATTAGCGCACCGTAAGATGCGCTTTGTTTCGGTATGGGCGTGTCGGATCGGCGTTTACCCTCCTGGTAAACGCTTCATTGGACGCGAGACCTTCTTGGAGGGGGACGCTTTGGTCACACTTGACCTCCGGTCGTTAATCGGTCGCCTGGATGAGCATTGCCGCCGCGCGCTGGAAGCCGCTGCCGGGCTGACAATGTCCCGCACCCATTACAATGTCGAAATCGAACATTGGCTGGTGAAACTGGCCGACGGCACGGATACCGATATCGCCGCGATCTTCCGGCAATATGAGATTGATCACGGCCGTTTCATGGCCGATCTCAACAAGGCGCTGGACAGGCTGAAAACCGGCAATTCCCGCGCCCCTGGCCTGGCGCCGGATGTGGTCGATACCGCCAAGCAGGCCTGGCTGCTCGCCTCCATCGAACAGGGGCTCTCGCGGGTGCGCTCGGGCCATGTGCTGCTGGCCCTGCTCTCGGATGAAACCCTGGCCCGGCGCGCGCGCGAGGCCTCCAGCCAGCTGCTGAAAATTCAGCCGGATGTGCTGAAGCGCGACCTGGCCACCATCACCGCCGGCAGCATCGAAGCCAGCACCCCGCTGGCCGCCGATGGCGCCGCCCCGGTGGCGGATGAAAACGGCGTGCCCCGCCCCGCCGGCAGCGGCGCGCTCGATCTTTATACTTACGACCTCACCGACCGCGCCCGGAAGGGCAAGATCGACCCGATCCTCGGCCGCGATTTCGAGATCCGGCAGGCGATCGATATTCTCACCCGCCGCCGGCAGAATAACCCGATCCTCACCGGCGAGGCCGGCGTTGGCAAAACCGCCGTGGTTGAAGGTCTGGCGTTGAAGATCGCCGCCGGCGATGTGCCGGAGGCGATGAAGGATGTGACGCTGCGCACGCTGGATCTGGCGCTGCTGCAGGCCGGTGCGGGCATGAAGGGCGAGTTTGAGCAGCGTCTCAAATCTGTCATCGACGAGGTCAAGGCCAGCCCGAAGCCGATCATCCTGTTCATCGACGAGGCGCATACGCTGATCGGTGCCGGCGGCCAGGCCGGGCAGAACGATGCCGCAAATTTGCTGAAGCCGGCGCTGGCGCGCGGCGAGCTGCGCACCGTCGCCGCCACCACCTGGGCCGAGTACAAGAAATATTTCGAGAAGGATGCGGCGCTGACGCGGCGTTTCCAGGTGGTGAAGGTAGAAGAGCCCTCCGAGCCGATGGCGATCGCGATGATCCGCGGCCTCACCGCGACACTGGAGCGGCATCACAAAACCCGCATTCTGGACGAGGCGATTTCCGAAGCGGTGCGGCTCTCGGCGCGCTTCATCCCGAGCCGGCAGCTGCCGGACAAGGCGATCAGCCTGATCGATACCGCTTGCGCGCGGGTGGCGATGAGCCAGGCCGCGATTCCGGCGCCGATCGAGGACAAACAACGGCGTATCGAGCTGATCGATACCGAAGTGTCGATCCTGGAGCGCGAGATGGCGGCGGGCGGCGCGCATGAGGCGCGCATCGCCGAGCTGGCCGAGGAGAAGGCCGGGCTGGAAGCGGCGCTGGCGGCTTTGCAGACCCGTTTCGCCGAGGAAAAGACGCTGGCGACCGAGATCAGCGCCGTGCGCGCCAAGATCGAGGATGCGGAGAACACCGAGGACAAGGCCGCACTGAGGGCGCAGCTCAACAAGCTGCATGAAGATTTGCGGACATTGCAGGGCGAGACGCCGCTGATCTTCCCGGTGGTGGATGGCCAGGCGGTGGCGGAGATCGTCGAGAGCTGGACCGGTATTCCCGCCGGGCGCATGCAGTCCGACGAGATCAACACCGTGCTGAACCTGAAACAGGCGATGGAAGAGCGCGTCGTCGGCCAGCCGCATGCGATGGAGGCGGTGGCGCAGGCGATCCGCACCAGCCGCGCCAAGCTCACCGATCCACGCAAGCCGATCGGCGTGTTCATGATGGTTGGCACCTCCGGCACCGGCAAGACCGAGACCGCGCTGACCCTGGCCAATCTGCTCTATGGCGGCGAGCAGAACATGACCACCATCAACATGACCGAGTTCAAGGAAGAACATAAGGTCTCGCTGTTGATGGGCAGCCCGCCCGGCTATGTCGGGTATGGCGAGGGCGGTATCCTCACGGAGGCGGTGCGCCGGCGGCCTTATTCGGTGATTTTGCTCGACGAGATGGAGAAGGCGCATCCTGGCGTGCAGGATGTATTCTTCCAGGTGTTCGACAAGGGCAACATGAAGGACGGCGAAGGCCGCGATATCGACTTCAAGAACACCGTCATCATCATGACCTCGAATGCCGGGACCGATCTGATCGAGAAGCTCTTCGCTGATCCGGAGACCGCGCCGGATGCGGCCGGGCTGGCCGAGGCGCTGCGCCCGGAGCTGATGAAATATTTCAAGCCGGCCTTCCTCGGCCGGGTGACGCTGGTGCCGTATTTCCCGCTCTCCGACGAGGTGATCCGTCAGATCGTGCGGCTGCAGCTCAACAAGATTCAGAAACGCGTGAAGGAAGCCTACAAGGCCTCGTTCACCTACGCGCCGGAGCTGGTGGAAACCATCGCCGCGCGGTGCAAGGAATCCTCCTCGGGCGCGCGCAATGTAGAAAATATTCTCTCGCGCAGCCTGTTGCCGGAACTCTCCGCCGAGGTTCTGGCCCGCATGGCCGCGGGCGAGGGGATTGCAAACATCTCGGTCGGGATCGGGCCGGAGGGATCATTCTCCTACGCGCTCAGCTAAAGACTCTCTCTTCCATAACAGGAGCACGACATGGCGATTTACATCAAATATACCAGCCCGACGGTGGATGGCGACGTCACCACCCAGGGCTTCGACAAGCAGATCGAGGTCAACAGCTTCCAGTGGGGCGTCGGCCGCGGCGTCGGCTCGCCGACCGGTTCGTCGGGCAACCGTGAGGCGAGCTCGCCGAGCGTTTCCGAAATCACCGTCACCAAGATGCTGGACAATGCCTCCGGTGGCCTGCTGAAAGAGGCGCTGAGCAGCGGCGGCAAGGCGAAGCTGGTAATCTCCTTCACCCGCACCGACGGTAACGGCGCCGTCGTTTATTTGGAGGTCACCCTGACCGACACGATGATCAGCGGCTACAGCCTCTCTTCTGGCGGCGACCGGCCGAGCGAGAGCGTCTCCTTCAACTTCACCAAGATCGAAGTGAAGTTCACCCCGCAGAAATCCGACGGCACCGCCGGCTCGCCCTTCCCGGTCACCTACGATCTGGGGCTGCAGAAGCTGTCCTGAAAACGCAAAGGCCGGCGCCAAAAGCGCCGGCCTTTTTTCCACACGAGAGCACTACCAGGTCTAGGCTGACGCGCAGCGGCAAACCATCAACAAGCAATTGCTCGCCAAAATAAAAGTTTGAGATTTCAGCTGAAAACTGATGTCCCTAGGCATCTAGAGCGATGGTGACCAGGACGGCCTTGAAAAGGCAGGCCTCTGAACGCGTGAAACAATTTTTAAGCGTACACAAAGAAAAAAACCTCTAAAATTAAAGTCTTTTTTGAATTCTCCCGCGCCGTCTGCTTTAGGTTTTACCCTGCCGAAACCCAAATTCTCTGCGCCGTGATCTTGGCGGATCAACTCAAAGGAGTTTCCCATGCCGTTCTGGAAATCAAAGCCAAAAACAAAGCCTTTGACTATCTCAGGGCCGATCGGCAGCGACAGGCTGGCGGGTACCACCAAACGGGTCATCTTCGCCGGTCATGGCTCCTTCAACACCATCACCGACAAGAATTTTCCAAAAGTTCGGCTGCCTCCCAATATCACAATGGTGTTTTGGTGTCTGCATGGCGAGGAGCTTCTGGATTCCATTGGCAGCTTTATCGAATCTCATGAAGATGTGAATGGCTTGCCCGATTATCTCAGCGAGGCTGCGGAAAGAGCCGGGTACTCCAAAAAAGTTCCCGAAATCGTTCCTGGCGGCTCGGAAATCTGGAACTACCGGCTGACATATCCATCAGGGCTTAGCCTTGGCAACAAGCCCGCAAATATCCCGTCCTCGAAGTATAATCCTGCGATCAATCCCGCATCCCCGGCCAAAACGCCACCGGGCATCCCCGGCGATAAGCGCTATGTCGTGATGCCGCCGCTCTCCGGCGACATCAAGGACCGCGGCGTGCCGATCATCGCCTTGCTGGCCGCGAACTGGAATATCTGCGACGGTGCCGTGGTCCACTGGTGCGCCTGCCGTAGCATCGTGGCGCGTTAGAGAAAGATGGGTTCAGGTTGACGCGCCGGCGTCAAGATAAACACAAGAAATTGCTTGCCAAAACAAAACCTGGAGCCTTCAGCTGTGATCTGAAGGCTCTAAATTTTGCTTTGCCTAAACCTCCACAACCACCGCCGTCACATTGTCATTCACCCGGTGCGCCAGGGCGGCGGCAATCAGCAATTCCGTCGGTGGCACGCCCTCTGGCGCGCCGAGCAGGCTTTGGAGTTCCGGTTCGCTCAGGGTTTTACTCAAGCCGTCGCTGCACAGCAGAAACCGGTCGCCGGGCTGGATCTGGCCGATCACCTTGTCCAGCTCCAGCACCTCGTCATCCGCCCCCACCGCGCGGGTGATGATATTGGCGTGCGGGTGTTTCTCCGCATCTTCCGGGCGCAGCGTGCCGGCCTCCACCAGCTCCTGCACCAGCGAATGGTCGCGGGTGATCTGTTGCAGCACGCCGCCGCGCAGCAGATAGGCGCGTGAATCACCGGCCCAGAGGCAGGCGAAATGCCGGTCACGGATCATCAGCCCGACAAAGGTCGAGGCGATCATCACATCGCCGCCACGCCGGGCGGCTTCCGCGCGCAGCGCATCATGCACCTGGGTGATGGTGACGCGAATGCCCGAGAGCAGCTCGCTCGCGCTCAGGTCAGCGGGCAGGCGGGAGAGCGCCTCGACGATCATGCCCGAGGCGACCTCACCCGAGGCATGGCCGCCGGCGCCATCGGCTACCACCCAGAGCCCCAGCTCCGGCCGGGCGAGCAGATTATCCTCGTTATGTTTGCGGACCGCGCCGACATCCGTCTGCGCCCAGGAACGTGGCATCAATTGAGCCCCTCCGCGGGCTGAGGATCATGGGGCTGAGAATCATGGGACTGAGGATCGCGCAGCATGGCGCCGGCATGGGTCGCGGCGGGCAACAGCCCCGGCATTTCGAAACGGCAAGGCCGCACCAGCGGGCTGCCTTCGGTCCACCAGCCAATTGGCGGCAGGGCTACGTCTTCCACCGGCGCGGCCAGGCCAGCGGCGATCGCTTCGTGCGGCTTATCGTCAACCACCACGGCCAGCCCTTCGGCTTGCGCCAGCGCCAGCCAGGCGCCGCCTTGCGCCAATGCGGCCGGATCATCCGCCAGCGCGGCCAGAATGAAGGGGTAATGCCGCCCGGCCTTGTCCATGCTCGGCAGCCACACCCCCAGCATCGCCCGCGCCCCGCAGGCGCCGTTAGGGAGGAAGAAATGCCAGATCGGCGCGCTCATCCAGGCCTGTTCCCATCCCGCGCCGAGATCGGCACGCGATTGGGTCAGGCAGTCCCGGCACCAGAGATCGAGCGGCTCGACCGCATCTTCCGGCAGCCCGGCGCGCAGGAAATCCCCGCGCGCCGGCAGCTTGCCGAAAAACCCGGTCAGAGCGGGTTGGAACATGCTCATCCCTGCAGGCTGGGGCAGCGGAAATCCGCCAGCATGCCGGGGGCGAAGGGGTTGAGCACGGAGTTGGCGCCGATGCTGTAGCTCACACTATGCCCGCCGGCGGAAAAGGTGAGCGTGTACTGGTCCGACGATCCGGCCTGGGCCAGCGTGCCCTGGCTGAACAGATGGAACAACGCCCAGGGGCCGGAGGCATCCAGCTCCACCGGGTTGCCGCCGCCGACCGGGGTGATGATCAGCCGCGCCGTCTGCATGCCATCGGCACCGGGCCAGGAGATCATCGTCGGCACTTGCGGGCCGTGGGCGTAAGAGACATTCACCGCGCCCAGCTGCAGCACCGCCTGCGCCGCGCCGGCATCGAGCGCGGTCGGGCTGAGGCTGAACTGCACGGACGGCGTGGCGCCGGCGGCGAAGAAGAGCTGCTTGATCGTCTCCGCGCGCTGGAACTCCGCCAGGGCGCCCTGGCTGATCGGCGGAGTGACGCCATTCACCGCCTGCACCCGCCAGGTCCGGCCGGACATATCGACGAAAGGCTGCACCTGCTGGGTGAAGAAGCTGTCCAGCAGCCCGTTGGGGGCGAAGAGATGCGCGAAATCACCCAACGGG
>NZ_JH976208.1:123118-126982 GCF_000306035.1 Acidocella sp. MX-AZ02 | reverse complement strand
CGTTGATGAGGTTGAGCGTGAGGCTCATCGGCGAGCCGGCGCCGCCGCCGACATAATTGATCAGCGGCGCGTAGTAATTATCCACCTCGGACCCAAGGGCGGGACCGCCGCTGGCCGTGGCCGCGCCCATCAGCCCTTGCAGCGCCGTGGCATCCGCATTCAACGCCGCCGCACCGGGGATCTTCGAGGTCGCGGCCGGCTTCGGCGGTTCGACGCCCTTGGAGAGCTGCAACTGCGTGGTGATGCTGGCCAGCAGACGCTGCATCGGCGATTGCGGGGAGCCGAGGATGTAGAGCGTCTGCACCGCCTGGCCGATATTGGTGGCCGGCTTCAGGTTCAGATCGCCCAGCATCGCGTTCCACTGCGCCTCGTAATCGGCCTCATAGAGCTTGATGACGTTCTGCTCCAGATTCTGCATGTCCGGACTGGACGGATCGACCTGCTGGCCGGGCCCGAGCACCCAGCTCTCATCCGCGACATCCTTGGTGGCGTGGGTGAGGGCCGGCAGCAGCACCAGCTGGAAGCCTTTCAGCGTGTAGAAACCGGGCACGCCCTCGGTCAGCGGCTTGCCGGAGGCGCGGGTGAAGAGCGGCACGCCGGCCGCCCCCATCGCCGTCGCCGGCACCCAGGCGGGCACGGCGGCGGCGGCCTGGGAATCGCGGATGCGCGAATAGACGCGCTCCGCCACCGAGACCCGGCTGAAGGTGGCGCGGGCGGCTTCCACCAGCGCGCCATCCAGCGGCACCTGCGGCAGCGGGGCGTTCAGCATCGCCACCAGATGCTGCATCAGATCCTCGCGCGCATCCTGGTTGGCGATGCCTGGATAAAGGCGCTGCCAATCCAGCTTCATCCAGGCTTCGACGAGGTTTTTGTCCATCGGCCCCTGCCCGCCCAGCATCAGATAGACGCGTGTGGCCTGGTAGAGGAATTCCGGCTTGTCGAAGCCGCCGCGCATCTCCGCTTCCAGCTGCAGGATCAGCCGTGGCAGCAGGATATTATCCAGCGCGTTGGCGTAGAGCGTGTTGGCACCGGCGCTGAGCTTGGGCGCCTGATTCAGCCCCAGCCCCATCGCGCCATGATCTGCCGTGTCGCCAGCGCCGAAGGGCATGGCGCGGGCGGCATCCAGCAAGGGCAGCACGGTTTGCAGGTTCGAATCCTGAACCGGATCCAGCTGCAGGCTCTTGGCCGCCTGCTGGTAATTGGCCACCGCCTGGTCGCTGGCGGCAATCGCCGCCTGGTTATGGGCGCGGCTGAGCAGGAACCCGCCGAGCAGCCCCAGAAACACGATGCCAACAGCGCCATAGCCCGCCGCTTGCAGCAGGAGGCGCCGGCGGCGCTGAGCCGGATTCTGCCCGGCCAGCATCGCCTCGCCGAAAATCACCTCCTGCAGCAGGCGGGAGAGGAAATAGCTGCGGCCGGAGGCGGCGCGCAGCGAGGGGGCGCGGCGCTGATCGATGCCGAAGGCGCGGGTGAGCGCGCCGGTCAGCCGGTCGATCGGCGTGCCCTCCTGGGTGCCGGAGGTGAAATAGACACCGCGCAGATAAGGGGCGGGGTCCAAAGCCGAGCCGCCAAAGGCCTCGGCCAGGAACTCGTTCAGCGGAGCTTCCAGGCTCGCCACCTGGGTGGGGAAGCCGGCGATGAGGGCGCGGCGCTCCGGGCTGCGCTCGCGCTGCAGCAGATCGATCAGCCGTTCATCCAGGCGCTGCACCAGCAGCTTGAACTCGGCATCGAACTGCGCCACCGCATTGGTGTTTTGTGCCGGGAAGGTGGTGCCCCAGACCTGGGCGCGCTTTTCCTGGTCGAGATCGTCGAAAAACTCGGTGAAGCCGGCGAGCAGATCCGCCTTGGTCAGCAGCGCATAGACCGGTAGCTTCAGATCCAGCCGGGCGGTGAGCTCCTTGATGCGGGTGCGGATGGCGCGGGCATGGGCCAGGCGCTCCTCACGCGGCGCGGCGGCGATGTCGGCCAGCGAGATCGCCACCACCACGCCGTTCAGCGCCTGGCGCTGGCGGGTGCGCTTGAGCAGGTCGAGGAAGCCCTCCCAACCGGCTTTGTCGGTGGCAGCGTTGGAATCCTGGGTGGTGTAGCGCCCGGCGGTGTCGATCAGCACCGCCTGCTCGGTGAACCACCAGTCGCAAAGCCGGGTGCCGCCGACACCGGCCACCGCCCCCTGCCCCAACTCCGCCGCCAGCGGGAATTTCAGCCCGGCATTCAGAAGTGCTGTGGTCTTGCCGGCCCCTGGCGGGCCGATGATCACGTACCAGGGTTGCTCATAGAGATAGCCGCGCGAGCCGCTGGCCTTGCGCAGCAAGGCGAGGGATTTTTTCAGCTTCTCGCTCAGCGCCGCCAGCTCTTCCGCCGCCGCCTTGTCCTGCGTGGCCGCCCCGGCATCCGCGACACCGGCGGCCAAAGCCGCGTCACGTGTCTTGCGCCGCCGGTCCAGCAGCAGATTGGCGCCGAGCCAGACCAACAGAATGACCAGAATGATGACCAGCCGGACGATGATGCCGGCCAAAGCGTGAATGAAGGGCGCGAAGAACCACACCAGAGCCGCCAGCACCAAGGCGGCGACGAAGCTCAAAACCCAGCGCGACGCCAGAAAGCCGAGAATTTTTTTCATGGCGATGTCAGTTTCCCGAAGGGTGGTTCAGCACGATTTCGATGCGCCGGTTCTGCGCGCGCCCCGCCGCGCTGGCGTTGCTGGCGACAGGGTCGGCATCGCCCATGCCTTTCGCGGTGATCCGGCTCTGGTCGCCGATGGTCTGGTCCAAAATCGCCGCCGCCGCCTGCGCGCGCGATTGCGAGAGCACGAAGTTGGAGGGGAATTGCAGCGTGTGGATCGGCTGGTTGTCGGTATAGCCGGTGACGACGACCGTGCCGGTTTCCTTTGCCAGCGCCTGGCCGATTTTCCGCAGCAGCGGCACATCGGTATCTTCCACCGTGGCGCTGCCGGAGCCGAACAGGCCCTGGTTGTTGATGCGCACGATCGGCTGATGGGTGGTGCCCAGCACGCTCACCTTGCCGGCGGCGATTTCAGGCTGCAGGAAGCCGGAGAGACGGTCCAGGATCGTCGGGCCGATGGGCGCGGGCTCGGCCGGGGCGACCACCGGCTGGGCGCGGACGATCTGCGGCATTTGCGGCAGCGGCGCGCTCACCTGCGCCTGGAAGGCGGCGTCGGACTTGCCGGAGAGCGAAAACAGGCAGCCGGCATAAACCAGCCCCAGCACACCCAGCGCCACGATGGCGACCACCCAGACCGGCACGCCGAAGCGGCGCGGCTTATAGCCCGCCGCAACACCTTGCCAATGCGGGGAGAGCGCCGGATCTCCCGGCGGGTTTTGCCGGCGCAGCACCGCGTAGGTTTCCTCGCGCAGCCGGTCGATCTCGGCCGGGCCGCGCGGGGAGAGCCGGTAGCGGCCCATATAGCCAAGCGACAGGCAGAAATACATCAATTCCAGAACCGGCAGGAAATTGCCAGGATTTTGGCGGATCTGCGCCATCACGTCGAAGAAGCGCTCGCCGGAGCGGACTTCCTGATGGAAGGTGGAGACCAGCGAGCGCTGCGCCCAGGCCCCCTGGCTACCCCAGGGGGTCGCCAGCACCACGTCATCCAGGCTGGCGCAGAGGGCGTAATGCGCCGGGCGGAGCTGCTCCATCGGAATGTTGCGCGCCCGGGCGGTTTCCTCGAAACGGCGGATTTCGCGCACGGCGCGCTCGCGCAGATCCCCGGAATCAGGCGCCTGCAGCGTGTTGCGCAGCCGCGCCAGCAATTGCAGCAAGGGGGCGGCGGCGGCGATCAGCGGCGCGCCGCCCATGGAGATCGTCTCCGGCGCATCCGCCGGCAAGGCGGCGGCGGGGGCGCTG
>NZ_JH976208.1:120504-123018 GCF_000306035.1 Acidocella sp. MX-AZ02 | reverse complement strand
ATCGTCTCTCTCCCTCAGCGCTTCGCGCGCTCACCCTTTGATGGCCCAAAGCTCCATGCGCAGGCCAGGAAATTCTCCGGAGACATGGATCGCGAAGCCGCCCGAGGTCTGCATCTGCTGCCAATGCGGGCTGTTGCGGTCCAGCTCGAAATAAGAGCCACCGGCATAGAACGGGATCTGCCGGGGGGCGACGGGCAGCGGGCGCACGGCGATGCCGGGCAGCGCCACATTCACCAGCTCGCGAATATGCTCCACCGCGCCGATTTTCACCTGGGCGGGGAAGAGGCGGCGCATCGTCTCGGTCGGCACATCGGCCTGCACCGTCAGCACGAAATTCGCCGCGCGCAGAATATTGCGGTCATTGATCGGGCCGACATGCACGCCGTGCCGGCGCTCCTGCAGCGGGATCGCCGTGGCGTTGGTCTCAATCACCGAGGAGAGCGCGCGGCGCAGATCCGCGATCACCGGGGCGAAGGAACGTTGCAGATCCTCATGCCGATAGCCGGGATATTTGTTCGGGCGGCGCTGCCCCTCGGTGAAGGTGGCGAATTCGGCGGCCATCTGCACATAGGCGGTATAGAGCGTCTCGGGATGGATATTCGCGGCATCGGCCCAATGCTGCAGCAAAGCCTGCCAGCGATTGAGCGCCTGCAGCAGCATGAAATCCGCCACCTCGGCGACACCGCGCGCACCCGGCGCATTCACCCTTGCCGCCAGCGCCTCGCCGCGCTGGTTGATCATGCCGGCGAATTCGGTGACCAGCCCGGAGAGGCCCGGCACCGCGTGGCAGGCCAGAGCGGGGGGCAGCCAGTTCTCATCCAGCGTCACACGCTTGTCGGAGGAAACCTCCATGATCCGCGCGACGGGAATGCAGAGATAGCCGGCGCGGTCATCGCTATCCAGCAGGTAGCGCAGCTTCAGCCGGCCGATCAGCAATTCCGCCGCCTGCGGCGAGGCGGAATGGGTGTCGTAGGCCTCGAAGCTCTGCGCCTTGTAGCGGCCCTCGGCACTGCCATCGGCGGCGGCAATCTCCACCGCGCCGGCCTGCTGCACTGGCAGCGCCAGATGGATCAGCACGCCGCGGGTATTTTCCGGCACCTCGAACGGGGCGGGGTGGTCCGCCTCGCCGGGCAGGCTGAAGGGCGTGCCGTCCTCGAACAAGCCGGCGGCGCTGGAGAGGGCGAAACGCCCGGTGCCGAGCAGATCGCGGTCCAGCATCATCTGGGTCAGGCCCCAGCCATGCGACCGCAGCGCCGCGACACGGCCGCGCAACGTTGCTTCCAACCAGCGATCCTGCTGCTGGAAATGCTGGGAGCGGAGGAACATGCCCTCCTGCCAGATGACGCGGTTGGTCCAGCTCACGAAGCGGCTCGCATAATCTTCAAATCTCCCAAACACGGCACCCGGAGGCGCCGCGTCATTATTACGGCTTGCGCATCATCCGCCAAGGGATGCGGTCAGCCCGTTTATATGCAGTGTCAGCACGGTTGGCCCATGCGCGGCAACCGGGGCGGTGAGTTTCCAGGTGGAATGATTGATGTCCCGGAACAGCACCGCGACGCCGAGCGTGGTCGTCCCCGGCGTCAGATTGATCGTTTCCGTCAGCTTCTGGCCGGGTGAAACGATATATTGCGCGGAACCGCCCAGCGCCTCCGTGCCCAACGCCGCAGTTTCATTGCCGGTGAGGGTATAGACATCCGCCGCCTGGAACTTGCCGCTGGCGGCGAGCTGATAGACCCGCACCGCCACCGCCGTGCCCTGACCGGCGGGATCGGGATTCTGCCCGGCGGATCCTGCGATATTCAGCGTCAGCACCGGCGGCGGGGGCGGCGGCGCGGCGCAGCCGGCGAGCACCAGGCAGGCGGCGAGGAAAGCCGAACGTTTCATGACATCTCTCCTGGTCCGGGGTCGCGGGCCGAAACCTCCCGCAAGGCGGTTTCATAGGCGCGGGCGAAGGATTTGCCGAACACGCTGTCGAAATCATCAGCCAGCGCGCGGGTGATGGTTTCGTGAAGTTTCTCATAGGCCTCGAAGGCACGGGCCTTTTTCTGCGCCGGCAGCAACGCCATGCCGCCTTCCACCTGCAGCTTCGCCGGGTCGAGCTGGGCCAGCAAGGCCCGCACCGCATCCTGCATCGCCGCCATGGTGGCCAGCTCATGCAGGCGCATATCGCGCAGCGCGTCGTTCACCGCCGCATCCGGGCCCATATCCACCCGCCGGCCGAGGCCCAGTAGGGCGGTCAGCGCGTCATCGTCATCGGCGGAGAATTTCAGCGGGTTGTTGCCACGGGCGCGGATCATCGTCTGCTCGATGCGGAATTCGCCCTTGATGGTGGCGCGCGCGATCAAAGCCTGGCGGATGCCGGAGACGACAGCCCGGAAGGTGGCGCCCAGCGCCTGCATCAGCGCCTCGGGATTGGCTGGAGTGCTACCCTCCAGCCCGGCGCCGCGCAGGAAGGCCGCCATCAACGCGTCACCACCCGGCGCGGGCGCCTGGGCCGTGACAGGCGAGGTC
>NZ_JH976208.1:104422-120404 GCF_000306035.1 Acidocella sp. MX-AZ02 | reverse complement strand
GCCGGGCGCGGGGGCAGCGGCGGCGGCATGGAAGGTCGCGCGACGGGCGACGGCGCAATGGCGCGGCAGGGGGCGT
Source organism: Acidocella sp. MX-AZ02 (assembly GCF_000306035.1). Classification (NCBI taxonomy): domain Bacteria; kingdom Pseudomonadati; phylum Pseudomonadota; class Alphaproteobacteria; order Acetobacterales; family Acidocellaceae; genus Acidocella; species Acidocella sp. MX-AZ02. The sequence continues at coordinate 120,328 of NZ_JH976208.1, read as the reverse complement.
TGCCTCGAACGGGGACGGGGTGGACGCCCAGGACTCCGGCGCCGGCGCCTGGGGCGACGGCGTGAAGGCCGGAGGTGCCGCCGGCCGGGCTGGCTGCTGGCCGGGCAGCGGCGAGAGGTCCCAATCATCATCCTCCGGCAGCATCTGCCGGGCGGCGGGCGGGCGGAAGGCGTCGCTGAAGGAGGGGGTGTGGTCAGGCTGGGTCGGTGCGCCGAGGAAATCGCTCTCCGGCCCGGCCAGCGGGTCGAACCGGTCGGGCATCTGCACCGACGGGGGCTGCGGCGGGCCGCCAAAGAGCGGGTCATTCGGGCCGAAGGCGGCGCTGGTGAAGCTGTTGGCGGGCGGCGGTGGTGGTGGCGCGAACACATCGCCACCGAACGGATCATCGAAGGGCGAGCTGGCCTTGCCGAAGCTGGACGCCCCGAATCCCTGCCCGTCCTCGACCCTGGCCTCAATCTCATAGGCGCCGAAGCGGATCCGGTCGCCGTCGCGCAGCGCGCGGATCTGACCATTGCCGATCGGCTCGGGCTCGTGGTTCAGAAAGGTGCCGTTGGTGCTGATATCCGCAATCGCCCAGCCGCCATTGCGAAAGGCGATGACGCAATGGCGCTTGGAGAGCAGCCGGTCAGGATCCGGCATGATCCAGTCATTATCAGCCCCCCGGCCGATGCGGAATTCCCCGCCGGAGAGCTGCTTGGTCTCGGGCGGCACCGCATCCGGGCAGCGCAGAATGGAAAGGGTCAGGGTCATGGCGCCTCCGGCGGCAGGCGGCCCGGACCGCCGGCGGCGATATCCTGGGCGGATTGCAGGAACATCGCCAGGCGCTGCGGCTGCCGGGCGGCATCGCCGCGCACCGAGGCGAGGGCCAGCGCCCCCGCCACCGCAATGCCGGTGAGATGCGGCGGCGGCGTTACCGCCGGCGCCTCCGGCGGTGCCAGCGAGTCCCCGCTCCAGAATGCCGCCACCCCGGCCCAGGCCTCGGGGCTTTGAAAGCCGGCGCGCCGGGCTTCATCCATCGCCGCCCGGGCCTGGGTCATGCCCTGCTGGCGCACCCAGCCCTCGGCCTGCTCGCGCGCCTTGCGGTCCGGCTCCGGCAACGCCGCCGGGGCAGTGTGCAGGGCGCACATGCAGGCCCACCAGACCGCCTCGCGCTTGGGCAGGGCATGGGCCAGAACCCGCGTCGCCTCAATCCCGAACCCCGCCTGGGCCAGCGCGGCAACCACCGCCTCCACACTCTCCAGCCCGTCCACGCTGGCCAGCGCCGGCCCCTGCAGATCCGCGCGCTGCAGCACCACCGGCAGGGCGGCGGCGGATAATTTGCTCTGCGTCGCAGCACTCATTTTATGTGCCCTCCCCGCGTCACGAATTGATCATGGTGATGCCGCCCTTGAGCTCCAGCATCCCATCCCCGGAGACCTGCACGATCGCCCCCTTCACCGCCGTCTGCGCCTGGCCGGTGACATTCACCTGAATGCCCTTCACATCCACCTCGGAGGCGGTGAGCTTCACCGAGCTGGGGCCGACGGTGAGGGTGATCGAGCTGGTATCGATGACGATCGAGTTGCCCCCGACCTTCAGCGTGATCGACTGCCCGGCCTTATGGGTGATGGTCCCGACGCTGACATCCAGCGATTCATTGCCCTGGCTCACCGTGGTGGATTTATTGCCCTCGGAGACGGTGGTGGTGAAATCCTGCTTCACCGTGTCGGTCTTCTTGCCGTCGATCTTCACCGTCTCGTCCTTGGTGACGGTGACGTTGCGGTCGTTCTCGACCTCGATATTGAGGTCCTTCTCCGCATGCAGATACACGGCCTCGCTGCCCTTGGTATCGTCGATGGAGAATTCGCTGAAATTCGCGGTGCCGCCCTGCATGGTGGAGCGCGTGCGCAGGCCGCTCTTGTTCTTCTCGGAAGCGGCGAAAACCGGCTTGTTATTGCCGTTGAACAGGCAGCCCACCACCACCGGGCGGTTCACATCGCCTTCCAGGAAGGAGACCACCACCTCCATGCCGATGCGCGGAATATACTGGCTGCCCCAGTTATTCCCGGACCAGCCCTGCATCACCCGCACCCAGAGGGTTTTATCGGTGGTGATGTCGCCCTCATGGTCGAAGGGGAACTGCACCTGGATGCGGCCGAGATCATCCGTGTAGATCTCCTCGCCCTTCGGCCCGATGACGATGGCGCTGTACATCCCCGCCATCACCGGCGCGGCATAGGCGGGTTCGTCCTGGTAGGTCGTCTTGGAGGGGAAGGCGACGATGCTGGCGGAAATCGAGGCGCGGTGGCCGCCCTGGCCGCCGGCCTTGCTGTCCACCACATGCAGCCCGAGCGACTGGATAACATATTCCGTGCCGGCCCCCGTGGCGGGGTCGTTCATCAAAGTGAATTTGCCGCCGGCGATGAAATCCGCGACCTGGCCGGAGCCGGTATAAAGCTGCGCCCCGGCTTCCGCCGCCAGCATATGGGTCTTGGCCAGGGTTTTGGCGTTGCTTGTGGCATCGCGCACCGCCGGCCAGCCATAATGGGTGCGCTGCGAAGCGGCGGAGGCCTGCAGCACCGTGCTCTCGGTGCCGGTGATCGCGCCGGGGGCGAGCGTATCCGTCACCGGGTTGTAATCATCCCGGCGCACGCTGCCCATCACCGTGCGGTCCATCCGGTGCCAGCTATTCAGCACACCGAACCCGCCATGGGTCTCATCGAGATAGATCTGCGGCGCGGCAATATCCGCGAAGGCGGTGTTGGCGTTGGCCAGCACCATCGTGTGGGCGCCCTCGCTATGGGTGAAAAAATAGAAAATCCCGGCATCTTCCATCAACCGCTGGATGAAATGCAGATAGGATTCGTTGAACTGCACCACATAATCGCGCACGGGAAAGCTGCCGCTGGTCTTGTCGCTGACCGCGACGCTGAATTTGCCCAGCACATATTTGACGATGTCGAGCACCGATTGCTTCTGATAGAAGCGGCAATCCATGGTCTGGCTCAGAAACCAGAGCTTCGGCACGACGCTGATTTCATATTGCCACAGCGTGGTGGATTGCGAGGGCAATTGCCGCACGGCGTTGACCAGGCCGGAGATGTAGCGGCTGGCCGCGCCGCCATCCGGCGCCGCGATGCTCACCGTCACCGCCTTGTCGAGCAGGCTGTTCGCATCCAGCAACGCGCTGCCGGAATGCAGCTGGACCGTATATTGGAAGGGCCGGCTCAAGCGCTCGCTGCCATTGACGGCGGCGATCCCGAAGCTCGCATCCGGCAACGGCGTCGTGATCGTTAAAAAATCTAACTCTCCGCCCATGACCCACCCATCCGTTCCTGTCGTCCCGGAAACGGCGAGACCGCCTCCAGCCCGGCCGCGCGGGGCCCGGCTTGGCCCGCAATGCCTGATTCCGAACATTTCCCCAAATGTTGCACAGCCGCAAGGCTGAGCGGGGCGATGCTATCACCTTCATTATGATATCACCATGCCCGGGGGCGGGGATTTGTCGGCAAGCCGGAACGACCCGCGCGGGCGTAGGCTGGCCATCATCGCGGCCCCGCGGCGGCGCCAGGCCGTCCGCAATTCCGTTTGCGGTAGCTGCGTCCCTGACATCAGGATCTCGCGCCGCGCGCAGGCGAGCCCTGCGCGCGGTCCCATTCCCCCTGCCCGCCGAACCTGCGCTAAATCCACATGCCGACGCGCAAAACGGCTTCAACGGGGGGATTGCGGATGCACCATACGACACTCAGCCTGCGGCATGCCCTGCTGGCCCTGGCGGTGATGGCGATCTGGGGCAGCAATTTCGTCGTCGCGCGGCTGGGGCTGGAGCAGTTTCCGCCCTTCCTCTTCGCCGGGCTGCGCTTCACCCTCGCCGCCTTGCCGCTGGTGTTTCTGCTGCCCCGCCCCAATGTCAGCTGGCGCAACCTCGCCGCCTACGGGCTGCTGATCGGCACCGGCCAGTTCGGGTTGCTGTTTCTGGCGCTGAGCGGGCATATCTCGCCCGGCCTGGCCTCGCTGGTCATCCAGGTGCAGGTGTTCATCACCATCTTCCTGGCGATGCTGCGCAATGGCGAACGGCTGCGCGGCTTTCAGATTGTCGCCTGCCTGCTGGCCATCGCCGGCATTCTGGTGATCGCGGCGCATGTGAATGGCCACACCACGCCTCTTGGCCTGGCCCTGGTGCTGATGGCGGCCAGCTGCTGGGCCAGCGGCAATATCGTCGCGCGCGAAGGACGGCCGGATAATTTTCTCGCCTACGTGGCCTGGAGCAGCCTGTTTTCGGCGCCGCCGCTGCTGGGCCTGTCCCTGCTCACCGAAGGCCCGGCGGCGATGGCTCATGCCGTCAGCCACGCCACGCTGGGCGGCTGGGCGGCGCTGATCTGGCAAGCCGTCGGCAATAGCTGGTTCGGCTATGCCTGCTGGGGCATGCTGCTCGCCCGCTACCCCTCGGCCACCATTACCCCGATGGCGCTGCTGGTGCCGGTTTTTGGCATGGGCAGCGCGGTTTTATGGCTGCACGAGCCGATGCCGGCCTGGAAGCTGGGCGCGGCCCTGCTGGTCATTTGCGGCCTGGCGGTGAGCGTGTTCTATCCGCGCCTGCAGGCGGGAATGGCCCGGCGCCGGCCGCTCTGAATTCCGTATCAGCGCGCCATTTCATATGTGGGCTGGTCATGCAATCCCTAAAGGATTGGAAATCAGTAAGCGCCAATGTCCATCGGGACAGCACTCCAATATCTGCGTCGCGGTCCCTCGCTGGACGATGTCTTGTCCACCCGGTTGTGCGACACACAGCTCCCAGTCGAGCAGCAACAAGGCGGTCTTCTGATTTACAATCATCCGGCGGATGCTGTTACGCAGCTTCGGTGCCGTTGCAATGAGGTCGCCAAGGGCTTTACGCAAGGCTGTGGCGCCGTTGACGAGCGTACCGTCAGTCATGCGCATCATGGCATCCTGGCAAAAGAGCGCCATCAACCCATCCAGGTCTCCTCTACAAAATGCCTGATCAAACCTGCTGGCGAAATCTTCCGGCTGCAAGGTCAGCTTCGGCTCGCCAAGTTTCAATTCGGAAATATAAGCACGAAGCAGCCGCGCCAACGCTTCAGGCGCTTCATAAGGAATGAGATGTCCGACGCCGGCTATGATTTTCAATTTCGCGGCGGGCAATGCCGGAAGCACGATTGTCCGCAACATCTCGATGCTGTCCACCTTGTCCAATTCACCGCCCAAAACCAGAACCGGGACATTGATCGATTGCAGCTCGGCGCTGACATCCTCGGCAATGGCGCAAGCCGGCCAGAATGCTTTCGCCGCGGCGCTGCCGCCTAAGCTGTCGGCGATGATCTGCGCGCGCCATTCCGGCTTCAGCTTTGATCCAGCCAGGATGTTATCGATCGTCCAGGAGATGGCTTCGGCACTATTATACGCCCCCGCCATGCCTTCGCGTTCGGCATCGGAAAGTATTTTGCCTTGCGCGGGCGAAGGCGCCACCAGCACCAGCCCCTCAAGCCCCGCATGGCGGCGCGAGGCCAGCAGCTGGGCTATTTTTCCTCCCATGGAGTGGCCGACCAGGATGTAACGCCGCAACCCTAACGCTGAGATGGCGGCCTGCACGTCATCCGCCAATGTCGCGATATCATAGCCTGTATCCGGCCGGTCTGAACCGCCCCACCCCCGCAGATCCAGCGCGATGCTGCGAACCCAACCAGGCAGCGCCTCAATGACGGGCGCCCAGCTGCGCGCCGTGCCGCCGAAATAGGGGAGAAATACCAGCGTCAAATCACCATATCCCGCCGTTTCGGCGTGGAGCGTGATACCGTTCGCGGAGACCAGCATGTCGATGTCCTTTCTATGCATGAAATCTAGCCAGGACGATAAGAGTATCCCATTTAAACGATAATCCCGTTATGGTGAGCTACACTCGATAATAAGGTGATCGAATCAACATGGACCGGCTGTTAAGCCTCTCAGTTTTTGTCGCGACCGTTGAGCAGGGGAGCTTGGCCGCGGCGGGGCGCGCACTCGGGATGACGCCGGCCATGGCGGGCAAGCATGTTTCCGCCCTGGAGGCGGCGCTCGGGGTGCGCCTCCTCCACCGCACGACGCGAAAGCTGCATATGACCGAGGCTGGCGAGGATTATTACCATCGCAGCCGCAAGATTTTGGAATCCCTGGAAGACGCCGACAATGCCGCCCAGCAACTACAGGACGAACCGCGTGGCCTGTTGCGTATCGCAGCCCCCGCCAGCTTTGGCCCGCGGCATTTGGGCGCGCCACTGGCGGCCTTCATCGGGCAGTATCCTGGCTTAAGAATTGAGCTGAGTTTGACCGACCAGATCACCGATCTTGTCGCCGGCGGGTTTGATCTGGCGATCCGGATCGGCAGCCTTGCGGATTCAAGCCTCGTCGCGCGAAAACTCGCGCGCACAAACATGCTAGCCTGCGCCTCGCCCTCTTACATCGCCAAAAAAGGGCGCCCGCAAAACCCTGCTGATTTGCGGAATTTTGACCGCCTCGCCTTTAGCCGCGCCACCACGATTGGCGATTGGTGTTTTACCGATCATAACGGCATAACCAGCAAGATTTCCGGGACGGCAAAGATTGCCGCGGATAACATGGATATTCTTTTGAACGCCGCTCTCGCGGGAGCGGGCATTGTTTATGGGCCGGCTTTCGTCTTTTCCGAATATCTCCAGACGAACCGGCTGGAGCAGCTCTTGCCGGACTACACGACCGAAAGCCTTGATATTCATGTCGTCTATCCATCAGCATCGCTCGTCCCCGCAAAGCTGCGCCGGCTGATTGCGTTTCTCGCCGATTGGTTTGGCAAAAACGCTTCATGGATGTGAGTGCGAAGAATTCTTCTGCAGCAGGGCTGCTCATCACATTTCCTTTTCCCACCAGCCTCGTGTGTTCACTTGGGCAGCGTCGGCCACGGCCTCCAGATCTGCGATCTCCTCACCGGTAAGCGCAATGTCGCGGGCTCTGACCAGGCCCCCGACATGCTGAGGCTTGGTTACGCCAATGATCGGAACGGCCCCCTTGGCGATGGCCCAGGCGACCGCGATTTCGGCGGCCACTGCATTATGCGTCTTGCCGATGGAGGTGAGCTTATTCGTCAGCGCTTCCACCCGAGACAGCATGCCATTATAAATTTCCGCCCGCCTGCTGCCTGTTGGCAGCGGGTTCGCCGGACCATATCGGCCGGTCAAGGCGCCCTGTTCCAGCACCATGTAGGCAAAGAAGGGAATGCCGAGGGTACGAGAATGCGCCAGGATGCCGGCATGTTCGGGGTTGCGATAGAGCAGGCTGTAATGGTTCTGGATGGCTCCGACCCGGAATCCAGCCTCGCCGAGGATCTGATCGGCGCGCTTTAGATCGTCCAAACTGTGATTCGAGACGCCAACATGTTTGACCTTTCCACTCTTCAGCAAAGGAATCAGGTGCGGCGTCCACTGCATGACGTCGGCAGGATTATGAATCCAATAGAGGTCGATTATATCGGTATTCAAGCTGGCCAGGCTCTGCTCCAGCATCTCCGCCACCGGGTCGTCACCGCGTCCCGCCGCCTGCGGCGTAAACTTCGTAGAGAGCTGATAGTCGCCGCGGGGGAAGCGCATCAAAACCTGTCCGAGACGGGTTTCCGCACGGCCCATGCCGTAGACGCGGGCAGTATCCCAGAAGGTGAAACCGCACGCATACGCCTTCGCGACCAATTCCTCCAGACCGTCCAGCGCGAGGCTGCTGCCGAAATAGCCGTCCCCGGCCTCGCCGCTATCGCCCCAGGCCCAGGTCCCGAGCGCGACGGCGGGTGGGCTTATCTTGTCACTCATCATGCAGGCTCCAATTTATCCGCGCCCAAACGGCCGTCCCTTGGGCGATTCTCATAGTTTGAGGTGTGATGATGCTGAGCGGTTAGCCTGATGCGCCGAGTTTCTTGCCCAATCCTCCAGAAGCCGGGCTCCGCATTGTCGCTCTCGCATGTGCATGCGATGCTCAGCCCATGGAAGCGCTGGCTGATATCGCGGCTGTCATTGCACGCCACACCTCGCAGGACGGGTTCCAGGCGACCGCGATGGAGCGCCTGACACTCGTTCGCTCCTCCACGGTGACGATGCCGATGCCGAATGTCTACCGGCCGCAACTATGTCTTGTGGCGCAGGGGCGCAAAGACGTCACGATGGGCGAGCACCTATTCCGATATAGTCCGGGGCGCTATGGGATCGTGACCTACGATCTGCCAGCGCTCGGCCATGTGGTGGAGGCGAGACCGGACAAGCCCTATCTCTGCCTGTATCTCGATTTCGATCCGGTGATGCTGGGAAACCTGACCCTGCGTGTGCCGCTGCCGCCCGGCGCCGCTTCGGTGCCGACGGGCAAGACCGTTTCCGACGCCAGCGCGTCCCTGCTCGACGCGGCCCTCCGCCTGCTGCGCCTTTTGGACGATCCGGCCGCACTGCCCGTGCTCGGGCCGCTTGCCGAGCAGGAAATTCTATATCGCCTGCTCGCGGGGCCAGATGGCGCGCGGATGCGCCACATCACCGCCAGCCAGGGCCGCGTGGCCGAGATTGGCCGGGCGATCGCCTGGATCGGCAAGAATTTCCGCGAACGGTTCAGCATCGAGAGGCTCGCCGCGGAAGTCGGCATGAGTCCCTCCAGTCTGCATGAGCATTTCCGCGCCGTGACGGCGATAACGCCGCTGCAATTCCAGAAGCAACTCAGGCTGCAAGATGCGCGCAGCCTGATGCTGGTCCAGGACCTGGACGTAACGACCGTCGCCTACCGCGTGGGATATGAAAGCCCGACGCAGTTCAGCCGCGAATATCGCCGCCATTTTGGAGAGCCCCCGGCACGCGACATAGCCCGCTTGCGCGCTTCGCCGGGCCTGGCAGTGATGGTCTGAGTTCAACGTAACTATACGCCTCAAGATCTCACCAAAGTCTTCAGGCAGCATAACCTCGCCTATGAGAGGAATAGGCCAACCGACGAACGGAGCCAATTGCCCGTAAAGGCGACCCTCCGGGTTCGCAGTCATGCGACGATTATCATTCCTACGCGCTTTTCTCGGCATATACTCTAATCGTTGACGGAAAGCACCATCATCGGGTCGGGGATTTTCTCCGGGGCGATTTCGGCCGCCAGCGGCACCACCGCCGTACCAATGGCGAAGAATTCGATGACATGCGGTTGCCAGTTGTGGCTGCCTTCATGAATATCGACACCCACGACACCCTCCGCCTTCGCCGAAGCGGCCTCATGCTGCATGCGCTCGACGGCGATTTCGCGGGCTTCGTAGAGCGCGGCGGTGAAGTTCTCCAGCTCAACATTCCGCCCCACCGCGCCAAGGCCGGAGAGCACGCCGCGATGCGCCACGTGATAGACGCAGGAGCCCATCACCATTTCCACCGGCCGGTAGCCCGCATGCAGCAGCGACCAGAAATCCTGGCCTGAGAGATCCGAGGTGAACGGCCCGTTATCATGAGCGCGAAAGCCCTTATGGCCCTCGCCATGCACAACCCCGGTGCCGATGGCGATGAACTCAAGAAGATGCTCATCCCATTCCAGCCGCTTGATGGTCAGCTTCACCCCCACAATGCCATCGGCCCCCATGGCGGCGGCCTCGGCGCGCATCCGGCTCATGGCCAGTTCACGGGCATGGTACATGGCCTTGGAGAGCACCTCCATCTCCTGGTTCTTGCCCCAGGAGGAATATTGAACGCCGACATGGTAAACGCAGGAGCCCACGCAAAGGCCAATCGGCTCGAAACCCGCCTTGCGGACCAGCAGAAACTCATTGACCGAGAAATCGGATGTGAAAACGCCGGTGGAATGGGCCGAGGAGCGTAGCCCTTTCAGGCGTTCCTGCGCGTGCAAAGGCAAATTCAAGGTCATGATTCAGATGGCTCCGTCAGTCTGGTTCGTGGCGTAGGATTGATGGTGCGCGGCAGTGCCGGTCAGGGGCGAGAGGCCGTCGCGCATATCCACCATCATCACGACATCATGCGGCAACTTGGTGCCGCGGCGGGCATCCACCGTGGTCGCCACCACAATATGCCGGGCGAGATATTCCTTGATTTTTTGCTGGCCATAGTCGCGCTCCACCTCAAACATCTGGGAGAAATTGACATGGGCGAGCACACCATTCCCCCGTGGCCGCGCCGTCTCGCGCAGATTGGCGTGCGCCTTGCGGCGCACAATCTCCCACAAGCCGGAAAGCTGGCTGGCTTCGACATTGAACCACAAGCTGGGATTGGCGGCGTAACCGCGCCAGTCACGCAGCCATTCGTAATGGGCGCCGATGGCAATGCCTGTCGGCACGACATCGGCCTCCAACAGCTTCACGAATTCCAGCGCCGGGACGGTGGCGATGACCGGATCGTTAGAGGGCGGCAGGCCTTCCAGTTTTACCGCCGTCCCCGTCAGGGAGAAATCCATGGAGCTGTCCACATCCAGCGGGATGGTGCGCATCTTCACATCCAGCACCGCATTGGCGCCGCAGGCGCGCGCCTCATCCGCCAGGCGTTTCAGCGCCGTCTCCCAGCCCTGCGCGTGGCCCAGCGTCCAGGACCAGCCATAATGCAGCCAGCAGGTGGCGGAGATGGCGGCGATGGGCTTCAGCCCGTGGGAGCGCGCCAGCCGCAGCTCAGCCGGCGTCAGCGTCGCCATCCAGGGCTTACGGCCTTCGGCGGTCTCGGTGAGGCGGGCAAGCGTGTCGCGCGGAATCCGCCCGGTCTGCACGCTGTTGAGAATGTCCGCCTGGCGGCGGGCACTCTGCGCCTCGGCCAGTTTCTGGTCCGCCGTCTTGCCCTTGATGAAATCGAACAGCCCCATCAGGACACCATGAAGGCTTGCAGGGAGGCGCTGAGCGCCTGGGCATGGGCCGAGGCTTTCTCGGTTTCGGCCCGCAGCCGGGCGAACCATTCGGCGGCATCGATGGTCTTGGTGTTCAGCGTAATGCCGCGCACCACCATGGCGATGCTGGCGACCAGATGGCCGTTGACGATCTCCAGCTTGTAACGGCTCTCGCCCAGCTCCAGCGTGACACCGGTGACGGTGCCGGACCTGGCAAACAGCCCCTTCTTCTCATGGATCGTGACCTGCCCGGGCAGCGCCTCGGCCAGGCGATGGGCGAAGGCGCCGAGATGGGAGGCGGCATCGGCGGAAAAGCGCCGCAGCCATGCCGCCTGGAGGTCGAAATTCTCGCTCATGTCTCCAACACCCGCGCATTCACCCCCTGCATGCCGATCACCAGCTTGGCGCGGATCTCGGCCAGCTTCTGCTCCCGCGCGGCCTCTTGCGCCGCCGCCTCGCGCTCGATGTCGATCACCTCGTTCATGGTCCGGATGGTTTCATCCGCCACCTGGGCCAGCACATCGATATTGCGTGGATCGCCGCCGCGCGACTGGGCGGCGGTGACGGCGGCGTCATGCGCGCCCTTGGCGGCCAGCAGCGTGATCTGCCGATTGGCCTCATCCAGCTTGGCGGCGGCATCGGCGGCGTTGCGGATTTCCACCTGCACCACCGCCTGGCTGGCCACCGCCATCAGCCGCGGGATGACCACCAGCATGCCGTTGGAAATCTTCAGCATCCGGGTTTCGGCGGCGGCGCGGTTCTGGGCGATGATGGGGATGAGCATGGCGCTGCCCACCAGCGCCTCGCGCATGTCGGCAAGCTTGGCGCGGAAATTCGCGATCCCCGACCGGAAGGCCTGAACCTCGGCGGCATCCGCGGCCTCCTGTGTTTCGATCGCGCGCAGGCGCTTCGCTTCCAACTCCGCTTCGGCGCGATCCAGCGCGATCTGCCCGGCGGCGATGCCAATTTTGAGGTTATACAGCCCCTCCCGGATGGACCCCGCCTGCTGGTCCAGCAGCTGGATGGACACGGCGAGATCGGCCTTGGTCTTGCGCGCCTTGGCCTGCTCCTGGTCCATGAGGGTGAGGAACTGCTTGCGGCTTTCGGCAAAGCCCTGGAAGGCGCTGCGCGCCTGGGCGATGCCGCCGAGCAGTTTGCCGAACAGGCCAGGGCGCTGCACGCCGGCCGCCGCTTCCGCCTGAAGGTCCGAAATGCGCAGGATCTTGATGCCATCAAGCACGGCGGCGGCAATCTGCCCGGCCTCACCGGCATCGCCCAGCCGCACGCCCGAGAGCAGCTGCCGGGATGACGCCGCGATGCCTGACAGCGCGCCCTCGCCATGGGCCATCAGCGAGGTGGAGGACGCGAAGTCGATCTTGGCGGCCTGAGCCTGGGCGGCGGCAAACTCCTCAGACGGCAGATTCGCAACCTCCACCAGACGCGGCGCCGGTGGTAGGGGCGCCAACGCCTCGGGCAAGGGCGCCGGGAGGGACGGTGCAGGCTCCCCGGCGGGAAGAGACATAGGCCCCGTATCGAACAATGACAGGTCGAGCGGCGAGGATGGCGTTTCAGGCATGCTGCATCTCCAGTGCTGCAAGCATGCTATCACGACCGACGTCGGCCGCAATTCGGAATGACAAAAAGCCGCGACGCTCATTTGGGCCAAGCGGCTCTAGCAGCTTGCGCCTCCGGCTCGCGACCCCCTCCTCATCGGAAGAGGTAACAACGCCGCCAAGCCTTGCATCCCTGAAACCGCAATATTCGCAAACCCATTTGCGTCCCAAAAGATCCCTCCGGGAAGGGTCACCTTCCTGAATTTTGGCGGCAGGGTCAGCCTTTGGGGCTCTGTCTGGTCGGCGGTTGGAATGACAATGCCGCCATGGTGTTCCGGCATCTTTTCCATGACCTCTGGCGTAACAGTTCGGTGCTACAGTCGGCGGCCAAAAGCCCTGGGAAATCGAGATAATTTAAGCAAATCAAACGGTTAAACGGTCTGCGGCGGAGAGGGTGGGATTCGAACCCACGGTACGCTTGCACGTACAACAGTTTTCGAGACTGCCCCAATCGGCCACTCTGGCACCTCTCCGTGGGTCTCGGCTGGGGGCTTATAGGCAAGGGTGGGGCGCACCGCAACAGGCTTGCAAAAAACCAAACCGTGCCGGAAGCAGAATCAGCATTGACAGCGCCCTTGGCCCGGCTATAACGCGCCACTCGTCGCGGCTGGGGTCTCCTGGGCGCGCTCTAGGTTTTGAGTCGACACCTGATTGGATTATACCATGTTCGCAGTCATCCGCACCGGCGGCAAACAATACCGCGTCACGCCAGACGCGGTGCTGAAGGTTGAGAAGCTGGAGGCGGAAGCCGGCAGCACGGTTACCTTCACTGATGTCCTCGCCGTCGGCGGCGAAGGCAGCCTGAAGCTTGGGGCCCCCGTGGTCGCCGGCGCTTCGGTTACCGCCACCGTCATCGCCCAGGATCGCCTGGATAAGGTCCTGATTTTCAAGAAGCGCCGCCGGCAGAACAGCCGCCGTAAGAACGGTCATCGCCAGCACGTCACCGTGCTGCGCATCTCCGGCATCAACGCGGCTTAAAGGAGCACTCACCAATGGCACATAAGAAAGCTGGCGGCTCGTCCCGCAACGGTCGCGATACCGAAGGCCGCCGCCTCGGCCTCAAGAAGGCTGGCGGCCAGGCCGTCATCGCCGGCAACATCCTGGTCCGTCAGCGCGGCACCAAGGTGAAGCCCGGCCTGAATGTCGGCGTCGGCCGTGACCACACCCTGTTCGCTCTGGCGGACGGCAAGGTTGTCTTCACCCGCAAGGCTGATGACCGCGTGCACGTCTCCGTGGAGCCGGTGGCCCAGGCCGCCGAGTAAGTTTTTGGGCCCGCGCCCACCCGAAAAAGCCGGCGCGAGCCGGCTTTTTTTATGCCCAGGCCGCCCCTTTTTTAAGACTGAGTTCCCCCGATGAAGTTCCTCGACCAGGCGAAAATTTTCCTCAAATCCGGCGATGGCGGCGATGGCGTCACCGCCTTCCGGCGCGAGAAATATGTGGAATTCGGCGGCCCGGATGGCGGCGATGGCGGCAAGGGCGGGGACATCATCTTCGAGTCTGTCGAAAACCTGAACACGCTGATCGATTTCCGCTACACCCAGCATTTCAAGGCGAAAAAAGGCGGCAATGGCGCCGGGTCGGACAAGACCGGCGCCGGCGCCCCGCAGCTCGTCATCAAGGTTCCGGTCGGCACCCAGATTTTCGATGATGAGCGCGAGACCATGCTGGCGGATCTCGACAAGCCGGGCATGCGCATCGTGCTGCTGAAAGGCGGCGATGGCGGCTTCGGCAATGCCCGCTTCAAAACCTCCACCAACCGCGCCCCGCGCCGGTCCGACAAAGGCTGGCCGGGCGAGGAGCGCTGGGTCTGGCTGCGCCTGAAGCTCATCGCCGATGCCGGGCTGGTCGGGCTGCCGAATGCCGGCAAATCCACCTTCCTGAAGGCGGTCTCCGGCGCCAACCCCAAAATCGCGGATTATCCCTTCACCACCTTGCACCCGCAGCTCGGCGTGGTGCGGCTGAACATGTCCGAGGAATTCGTGCTGGCGGACATTCCCGGCCTCATCGAGGGCGCGCATGAAGGCATCGGGCTCGGTGACCGCTTTCTTGGCCATGTCGAGCGTTGCGCGGTGCTGCTGCACCTCATCGATGGCGCGGCCGGCGGCGTGGTGGATGCCTGGCGCACCATCCGCGGCGAGCTGGAAGCCTATGGCGGCGGGCTGAGCGAGAAGCCAGAGATCATCGTGCTGAACAAGACCGACGCGATGAGCCCGCGCGAGCTCTCCTCCCGCAAATCCGCTTTGGCGAAAGCCTCTGGCGCGAAGGTGATGAGCATCTGCGCCGTCACCGGCGAGGGCGTGCGCGAGGTGCTGCGCGCCCTGCAGGATGTCATCAACGAGGCCAAGGCGGAGCGCGCCGGGGCATGATCCCCTCGCTGAAATCCGCCAAGCGCATCGTCATCAAGATCGGCTCGGCGCTGATCGTCGACCCCGAAACCGCCGGCCCGCGCGAGGCCTGGCTGCGTGGCGTGGCGGCGGATATCGCCGCGCTGATGGCGCATGGGGCGGAGGTGATCGTCGTCTCCTCCGGCGCCATCGCGCTCGCCCGCCGGCAGCTTGGCCTCAGCGGCGCCAAGCTGCGGCTGGATGAGAAGCAGGCCGCCGCCGCCGTCGGCCAGATCCGCCTGGCCCAGGCCTGGGCGCAAATCCTGGCGGAGAAAAACCTCACCGCCGCGCAGCTGCTGATCACTTTGAGCGACACCGAAAACCGCCGCCATTACCTCAATGCCCGCGCCACCCTCGCCACCCTGCTCTCGCTGGGCTGCGTGCCGGTGATCAATGAGAACGACTCGGTGGCCACCGCCGAGATCCGCTATGGCGATAATGACCGGCTGGCCGCGCGCGTCGCAGAGATGGTGCAGGCCGACGCGCTGCTGCTGCTCTCGGACATTGACGGGCTCTACACCGCCGACCCCCGCAAGGACCCGGAGGCCGCCCATATCCCGGTGGTGGAGACGCTGACGCCCGAGATCATGGCCATGGGCGGTGAGCCGCCGCCGGGCTATTCCTCCGGCGGCATGCGCACCAAGCTGGTCGCCGGGCAGATCGCCACCCAGGCCGGCTGCGCCATGGCGATTGCCATCGGCAATCGCGAGAACCCGATCGCCGCCGTCGCCGCCGGGGCGAAATGCACCTGGTTCCTGCCCGCCCCGGAAGGCCGCTCCGCCCGCAAGAGCTGGATCGCCGGCCACCTCGCCCCGGCGGGCACGCTGACCATCGATGACGGCGCTGCCCGCGCTTTGGCCAAGGGCTCCTCGCTGCTGCCGGCGGGCATCCGGGCGGTCAACGGCGCCTTTGAGCGTGGCGATCCGGTGGACGTGCTGGCGCTGGATGGCACCCGCATCGCCCGCGGCCTCACCGCCTATTCCAGCCAGGACGCGGCGCGCATCGCCGGCCATCGTTCCGAGGATTTCGAGGGGCTGCTGGGGTTTCGGGGCGCGATGAGGTCATCCACCGCGATGATCTGG
>NZ_JH976208.1:87340-104322 GCF_000306035.1 Acidocella sp. MX-AZ02 | reverse complement strand
GTCCCCACACCCCCAAAAACTTTTGTGACCTTCCGGCCCGGGCGCTTCTATAATTCGGGCACGGGCACCGAGGGCGTGATCAGGAAGCGTTTTTCGCGGCTGGTCTGGCCGGCCACCAGTGTAATCGTTCCCGCCTTTACCCCCAGCCACGCCGCCAGCGCCGCGATGATCGCCTCATTCGCCTTGCCATCCTCCGGCGGCGCGTTCACCGCCACTTTCAGCCGCGCCTGCGGCCACCCAGGCGCTGCGGCCGCAGGCACCACCGGGCCAATCGCCACCCGCCTCGCCCCCGGCTGCGCCTTCACCGCCAGGCTCAGCCCCCGGCTCGTCTCATCCCAAAACCGCATCTCATCCTTCGGCACGAAAAAAAACCCGCCAGCCAATGGCCAGCGGGTCAAGTCAACAGGGAGGCTTCACGTCTGGGAGACGTTGGGACCGAAGTCCCACTCCAACCCCTCTCGGGACCGGATATGTTGTATATAAGCCACATCAGAGATTTTTTAAGTGTGAAAATCGTAACCCTGTTGATCTTGTGTAACATGGTGTAGCAGCGCCCCGGACGACTCCAGGGCGCGCCTCACTTCAGCCCTTCACGCCGTTGCGTTCCGCAATAGAATTCACCAGGAAGTCACGGAAAACCGCGACGCGCTTGGAGTTCCGCAGCTCTTCCGGATAGACGAAATACATATCCACCGGCGGCTTCTTCACATCCGCGAGCAGCGGCACCAGGCCGGAGGAATCGCCCACCAGATAATCCGGCACCGCGCCGATGCCGATGCCGGCCCGGATGCAGGCCAGCATCGCCTGCAGCGAGTTCACCTCCAGCACCCCGCGCCGCGCCGTGCCATCCTTGCGGCCCAGCTCGCCCAGCCAGTTCACATCCGGCACTGGCGGCTTGCGGTCGCCGAACAGGATCAGCTTATGCTTGTCCAGATCGTCCGCGCTCTCCGGCGTGCCATTCGCCTTCAGATAATCCGGCGAGGCCCAGATCTGGCTGCGGATCTCGCCCAGATGGCGCTGCACCAGGTCCGGCTGGCGGGGCGGATGCATGCGGATGGCGACATCCGCCTCGCGCATCGCCAGATCCAGGTCGGTGTCATCCAGCAGCAGCGAGACGGTGACATCCGGATGCGCGGCGAGGAAATGTTTCAGCCTTGGTGCCAGCCAGGTCACGCCGAAGCTGTGGGTGGTGGTCACTTTCAAGCGCCCGGCCGGCTTTTCCTTGCTCTCGGCCAGCAGCGCCTCGGTCATCGCCAGCTTGGCGAACACCTCGCGCACGGTGCGGTTCAACGCCTCACCCTGCTCGGTGAGGATCAGCCCGCGCGCATGGCGGTGAAACAAAGGCACCGCCAGCGCCTCCTCCAGCGCCGAAATCTGCCGCGACACGGCGGACTGGCTGAGATTCAGCGTATCCCCCGCATGCGTGAAGCTGCCCGCCTCGGCGACAGCGTGAAAAACCCGAAGCTTGTCCCAATCCATTTTTTGTCCGGTCATTTTATGCCGCCTCGCTGACGTGCAGAGGAATATGGCTCAGAAACTTCTCGACCTCCAGCGCCGCCATGCAGCCGGTGCCGGCCGCCGTCACCGCCTGACGGTAGATCTTGTCCTGAACGTCGCCGGCCGCGAATACGCCGGGGATGGAGGTCTCGGTGGTGCCGGGACGGGTGATGATATAACCCTCATCATCCAGCTGCACCTGGCCGTGGAACAAAGCGGTGGTCGGCGAATGGCCGATGGCGATGAACACGCCATCCACCTCGATCTGCCTGGCCTCGCCGGTCGTCGCGTGTTTCAGATTAAGCCCCGTCACCACCGCCGGGCTGGCCGTGCCGGTGATCTCCTCGACCACATGATCCCAGATGATCGAGATTTTCGGATTCTCGAACAAACGCTGCTGCAAAATCCGCTCGGCGCGCAAGCTGTTGCGGCGATGGATCAGCGTGACATGGCTGGCGTGATGGGTGAGGTAGAGCGCCTCTTCCACCGCCGTATTGCCGCCGCCGACCACCGCGACCTTCTTGCCGCGATAGAAAAACCCGTCGCAGGTCGCACAGGCGGAAACGCCGCCGCCCTGATAGGTTTTCTCTGACTCCAGCCCCAGCCAGCGCGCCTGCGCGCCGGTGGCGATGATCACGCTCTCCGCCTCGAACACGATCCCGCCATCGGTCTCGGCGATGAAGGGGCGTTTGGAGACATCGACCTTGGTGATCAGATCATACATGATCTCGGTGCCGACATGCTCGGCCTGCTTGGCCATCTGCTCCATCAGCCAGGGGCCCTGGATGGGATCGGCGAAGCCGGGATAATTCTCGACCTCCGTGGTGATGGTGAGCTGCCCGCCGGGCTGCAACCCGGCCACCAGCACCGGGGCCAGATTGGCACGGGCCGCGTAAATCGCCGCCGTGTAACCCGCCGGGCCGGCGCCAATGATCAAAACCCGGGTCTTTTTCACCTCAGTCATCGCTGCTGATCCACAATCCTTATAAGTCCCGGATTACATATCCGTTGCGTGCGCGCCGATACAAGGTATCTAACACGGCAGACGGCGCCAAAACCCGCGATAACTGGCTGTAACAAGACGTTTCCGGCTATTTAAGTCGTTCGCGCGCTTCCCAATATCATGCAAATGCGCTCTTCCGAAACTGATCATTTCAACGGTACATATTTTTTCAATCCAGAGGCCGCGCCGCAGACCGGCAAACGCAGCCGGGGCGGGATGATGCGAATCCTGCGAGCCAGGATGACGAGAAACCCGGCCCTCTGGGCGCAATGGCCGGAGCGCATCGAGAACAAGCCTTATCCGGCGCCGGACCCCGCCACACCCAGCGTCACCTGGATCGGCCATAGCTCCTTCCTGGTCTGCTTTGGCGGGTTAACAATGTTAACAGACCCGGTATTTTCGGAGCGCTGCTCCCCCGTGCGCTTCGCCGGGCCAAAGCGCGTGCGCGATCCCGGCCTGCGCATCGCGCAGCTGCCGCCTATCGATCTGATCCTGCTCTCGCACAATCATTACGACCATATGGACCTCGACTCGCTGCGCCAGATCCGCAAGCGCTTCCCGGCGGCGCATCTGGTCACCAGCCTGGGCAACGCCGCCTTCCTGAAACGCGCCCAGCTCCCCGGCGCCACCGAGCTGGATTGGTGGGAGAGTGTGACCGTGCAGGGCGCGCATATCGCCGCCGCCCCCGCCCGGCATTTCGCCGCCCGGACGCTATGGGACCGCAACCAGACACTCTGGGTCAGCTTCATGGTCAATTATCACGGCCATAAGCTCTATTTCGGCGGGGATAGCGGCTACACGAAATTCTACACCGAGATCCATCGCCGCCTCGGCGCGCCGGACCTGGCGCTGCTGCCCATCGGTGCCTATGCGCCGCGCGAGATGATGAAGAGCGTGCACATGAACCCGCAGGAGGCGGTGCAGGCCTTCAGCGATCTGCAGGCCAAGCGCGCCGTGGGCATGCATTTCGGCACCTTCCAGCTCACCGCCGAGCCGATCGACGCGCCGGAGAAGGAACTGACCCTGGCGCTGACGCAGGCTGGGATTTCACCGGACCGGTTCTTCACGCTGGATGTCGGGCAGAGCGCGCCGCTCTGGGGTTAACCCCAGCGTTTTTCGCCGCTTTTTTGAAAAAAAGCGGCACCAAAAAACTTTTGCTAACCCCTGCGCACCGCCATCGCCGTGACTTCCACCTTCATCGCCGGGTCCATCAGCGCGCTCACCCCCACCGCGCAGCGCACCGGGTAGGGCTTGGCGAAATACCGGCAATAGACCTCATTGAAGGCCGGGCGGTCCGCCATGTCCGTCAGATAGATCGTCAGATGGATCACATCCGCCAGCCTGCCTCCCGCCGCCTCCAGCGAGGTCTTCAGGCAGGTCAGCGTCGCCTCGCTCTGCGTCACGATATCGCCCAGCTCCAGCTCGCCATCCGGGCGTAGCGGGATCTGCGTGGTCACCAGCAGATTGCCCAGCCCGGCCACGTCCGAGGAGATCGCCGTCTCGTCGGTATCTTCCAGGAAATAAGGTTCGGTCTGGCTCATGGCGTCGCTTTCAGCCCAGCGGGGGCGGTGGGTTTGGGTTTGAAGCTGCACCAGGGCGCGCCGGCACAGCGCCAGCATTCCGGCTTGCGCGCCTTGCACACATAGCGCCCGTGCAGGATCAGCCAGAGATGCGCCGGCTTCAGCATCTCTTTCGGGATGCGCTTCAGCAGCCCCTCCTCCACCGCGCGCGGGGTGGCGCCGGGGGCAATGCCAGTGCGGTTGCCGAGGCGGAAAATATGCGTGTCCACCGCCATCGTCGGCAGGCCGAAAATCTCGTTCAGCACCACATTCGCGGTCTTGCGGCCCACCCCGGGCAACGCCTCCAGCGCCTCGCGCTCGCCGGGCACCTCACCGCCATGGCGCTCCAGCAATTGCTGGGAAAGCGCTGCCGCATTCTTCGCCTTGGCCTGCCAGAGGCCGATGGATTTGATATGCTGGCCGATCCCCTCCGCCCCCAAAGCCGCCATCGAAGCCGCATCGGGTGCTGCCGCAAACAAAGCCGGTGTCACCTTGTTCACCGCGATATCGGTGGTCTGGGCCGAGAGCATCACCGCGATCAGCAGCTGAAACGGCGTGCCATAATCCAGCTCCGTGCGCGGATCGTCATTCCCCGCGGCGATGGCGGTGAGAAACGGCGCCACATCCGCCTTCTTCATCGGCTTGGAGGGCGCGATCTCGCCCGGCTTGGCGGTCATTTGGTGCCGAACAGCCGGTCCCCGGCATCGCCCAGCCCGGGCAGGATATAGGCATTCTCATCGAGCTGCCGGTCCAAAGCGGCGGTATAGATCGGCACATCAGGATGCGCCGCCTCGAAGTTTGCCACCCCCTCGGGTGCGGCCAGCAGGCAGACGAATTTCAGCTGCCGCGTCCCGGCATCCTTCAGCTTCTGCACGGCGGCGGCGGCGGAATGGCCGGTGGCGAGCATCGGGTCCACCACCACGCAGAGCCGTTCCTCCAGCGCCTCGGGCACCTTGAAGTAATATTCCACCGGCTCATGCGTCTCATGGTCGCGATAGAGCCCGACATGGCCGACCCTGGCAGCCGGCACCAGATCCAGCATGCCATCCAGAATCCCCGCCCCGGCGCGCAATATGGAGATGAAGCAGAGCTTCTTGCCCTGCACCTGCACCGCCTGCATCTCCTCCATCGGGGTCTGGATGGTGATCGGCTCCAGCGGCAGGTCGCGCAGCACCTCATAGGCCAGCAGCAGCGAAATCTCCCGCGCCAGCCGGCGGAAGCCGCCGGTGGTGGTCTCCGTCTTGCGCAGCAAGGTGAGCTTATGCTGCACCAGAGGATGGTCGATCACGCTCAGCATCGCTTCACTCCCCCGCCTTAGGCAGCCGGATGACGAAGCGCGCCCCGATCACGTGGCCCTCCTCGTCCCGGCGGTTTTCGGCCGAAATCCGGCCCTGATGCGCCTCCACGATCTGCCGCGAGATCGACAGACCCAGCCCGGAATGGCTGCCGAACTGCTCATTCTGCGGCCGCTCGGAATAGAAGCGGTCAAAGATGGAATCGAGCTTGCCATCCGGAATGCCCGGCCCCTCATCCTCCACCGAAAGCTCCACCAGCCCGCCGGTCAGCCGTCCCCGCAGATAAATCCTGCCCTCCGCCGGGCTGAAGGAGATCGCATTGCCGATCAGGTTGCGCAGCACCTGCACCAGCCTTGTCTCGGAGCCGCGCACCAGCAGATCGGCCGCCGGCACGTCCACCTCCATGAAGGGCGCGCCCTCCTTGCGGGTGGCGTCGTGGATCTCCGCCAACGTCGCCAGCAGCCGCGCCATATCGACAATCTCATAGCGGCTGCGCGACAGCTCCGAATCCAGGCGCGAACTGTCCGAAATATCGGTGATCAGCCGGTCCAGCCGCGAGACATCCTGGTTGACGATGGCCAGCAGCCGCGAGGCCCGGGCCGGATCCTCCACCCGCGTCAGCGTTTCCACCGCCGAGCGGATCGAGGAGAGCGGGTTCTTGATCTCATGCGCGACATCGGCGGCGAATTTCTCAATCGCATCCATGCGCGACCAAAGCGCCTGGGAGGTGCCCTCCAGCGTGCGCGCCAGCGTGCCGATCTCGTCATTGCGCCCGGTCACCGCCTTGGGCAGCGTCTGCGCCCCGGCCCGGCCCTCGCGCATGCGCTGCGCCGCCGCCGCCAGGCGCGAGATCGGGCTGGCGATGGTGCGCGAAAGGTAGAACGAGACGATGACGGTGAGCGCCAGCGCCAGGGCGAACAGGAGCAGAATCGAAATCCGCACCGCCAGCACCGCCGCATCCACCTCGGAGGCCTCGCGGGTGAGCAGCACCGTGCCCACCGATTGCTGCCCATGCTCGATCGGCTCCGCCACCGTCACCAGCAAAATCCCCTGCGGGTCGCGGCGCACGAAAGGCGGCGCCTCCTTGCCCTGGGCGGCGTTGGTCATCTGCAAAACCGTGCGCGCATCCGGCTGCCAGCCCAGCGTGTTCGGGTCCTGCCCGGCGCCGGAGCCGATCACCCCGGATTCATCCTGGTTGCCGGTCACCGAGCCGGAAAGATGGTCATAGATGAAGGAAATCACCCGCGAGAACAGCCCTGGCGGCGGCGGCGCCGAAAGCGGCTCCGTCACAATCGCCCCGCCCGCGCCGGGATGCACCCTGGAATTGGCGATCAGCTCGCCATCCGCGCCATAAATCAGCGCCTGCGCATTCGGCGTCGGCTCGGTGAGGGAATAAAGCAGCGGCTGCGCCAGGTCCGCATTCAACGCCGGCTGGTTGTTGCTCTCCTGCACCGCCGTCTCGGCGATCGCCCCGGCATAGATCCGCGCCTGCTCGCGCAGCGCCGACACCTCGGCGGAGAGCAGCCCCTGCTGATACTGATCCAGATACAAAAGCGCCGCGAAGATCAGCACCAGCGGCAGCAAATTCACCAGGAGAATGTCGCGCAGCAACCGCGACAGGCGGGTTTTCCGGGCCAGCTTCAGGCGTCCTTATAGCGATAGCCGATGCCGTACAGCGTCTCGATCTGGTCGAACTCGCCATCCACATTGCGGAATTTCTTGCGCAGCCGCTTCACATGGCTGTCGATCGTGCGGTCATCCACATAGACATTCTCGCCATAGGCGGCGTCGATCAGCTGGTCCCGGCTCTTCACCATGCCCGGACGCTGCGCCAGCGCCTTCACCAGCAAGAACTCCGTCACCGTCAGCTGAATATCCTTGCCCTTCCACAGGCATTGATGCTTGGTCTCATCCAGGCTGAGATCGCCGCGGGTCAGGATACTCGCCGGGGTGGCGCCGGTGGCCTCGGCCCGGGTCGATTCATGCCGGCGCAGCAGGGCGCGGATGCGCTCCAGCAGCAGCCTCTGGCTGAACGGCTTGGTGATATAATCATCCGCCCCCAGCCGCAGCCCCATCAGCTCGTCCAGCTCGTCATCCTTGGAGGTGAGAAAAATCACCGGCAGCGCCGAGCGGGCGCGCAGCTTCTGCAGCAGCTCCATCCCGTCCATGCGCGGCATCTTGATATCCAGCACCGCCAGATCCACCGGCTTGGCCAGCAGCGCCTGCAGGGCACTCTCGCCATCGGTATAGGTGCGCACCACGAAGCCCTCGGCCTCCAGTGTCATCTGCACCGAAGTGAGGATATTGCGGTCGTCATCGACCAGGGCAATGGTTTGTTTCATCGTGCAGACCCAATCAGTGGCGGTTATGGCCTTTCTGCCGCCAGGGAGTGACCGGATTATGGCAGTAAATCAAGAGCAAAGACTTCACGACGCCGCGCAATTGCTCCTTACCGCCCGCAGCGCCACCTTGGCGACGGTGCATGAGGGCATGCCGCACGCCGCTTTGGTCACCCCGGCGCTGGATGAGGACGCCCAGCCCCTCCTGCTGCTCTCCAACCTGGCCGTGCATACGCGCCATCTGCGCGCCCACCCATCCTGCGCTCTGCTCGTCACCGGCACGCCCAGCAGCGACAACCCGCAAACCACCCCGCGCCTCTGCCTGACCGGCGAGGCCAAGGCCCTGCCGGACAAATCCAAGCGCGAGATTTTCCTGAAAACCCACCCTTACGCCACTCAGTATATAGACTTCGCAGACTTCACCTTCTGGAAGCTATTTATTTTAGGCTCAAATTATGTCGGCGGTTTTGCGAATGCGTCATCTTTCCAATTCGCCGCGCTGCAAAATCAGATTTTCAAATCCGCCATGCGCCCGCCCGGTTGAATCTCCGGCGTGACGCGCATATGAACCATCGTGCATATCCGCGTTTCCAGAAGGAATAGCCCAGCCGATGACCGATAAATCCGCGCTCCGCGATGCCGCCCCGCTGAAAGGGACGGGCGTGCGCCTCGCCGCCGCCCTGCATGCCAACCTCACCGCCCCGGGCCTCACCGCCCACGCGCTGCGCAAGGGCGAAGCCCGCCTCTCCGCCGAGGGCGCGCTGATCGTCAAAACCGGCATCCATACCGGCCGCTCGGTGGCCGATAAATTCGTCGTCGACGAGCCCGAGACCACCAACGACATCTGGTGGGGCAAGATCAACCAGCGCCTGCCGCGTGAAAAATTCGCCGTTCTGAAGGGCCGCGTGCAGGCCTATCTGCAGGGGCGCGAGCTGTTCACCCAGGATCTGTACGCCGGCGCGGACCCGGACCACCGCATCCGGGTGCGCCTGGTCACCACCGGCGCCTGGCACGCCCTCTTCGCCCGCAACATGTTCATCCGCCCGGCCGAGGGCGAGCTGGCCGGGTTCGAGCCGGATTACGTCATCCTCCACGCCCCGGATTTCGAGGCCGACCCGGCGCTGGACGGGGTGAAATCCTCCACCGCCATCGCCCTCTCCTTCGCCGAAAAACTGATCGTCATCGCCGGCACCGAATATGCGGGCGAGATCAAGAAATCCATCTTCACCGTAATGAACTGGCTGCTGCCTGCCAAGGGCATGCTGCCGATGCATTGCTCCGCCAATATCGGCCCGAATGAGGATGCGGCTCTGTTCTTCGGCCTCTCCGGCACCGGCAAGACCACCCTCTCCTCGGACCCCACCCGCCGGCTCATCGGCGATGACGAGCATGGCTGGGGCCCGCATGGTGTGTTCAATTTCGAGGGCGGCTGCTACGCCAAGGTGATCGACCTCTCCGAGGAAAACGAGCCGGAAATCTGGGCCGCCTCGCACCGCTTCGGCACGGTTCTGGAAAATGTGGTGGCGGACCCGCGCGGCCGGCTGGACCTGACCGACCGCACCCTCACCGAAAACACCCGCGCCTGCTATCCGGTCGAGTTCATCCCCAATGTCGAGCTCTCCGGCCAGGGCGGCATTCCGAAGAACGTGATCATGCTCACCGCCGATGCCTTCGGCGTGCTCCCGCCGATCTCGCGCCTCACCCCGGCGCAGGCCATGTACCATTTCCTCTCCGGCTACACCGCGCGCGTGGCGGGCACGGAAAAGGGGCTGGGCAGCGGCGCCCAGGCCACCTTCTCCACCTGCTTCGGCGCCCCCTTCCTGCCCCGCCACCCGCAGGTTTACGGCAAGCTGCTGCAAGAGCTGATCAAGCAGCACGGCGCGCATTGCTGGCTGGTCAATACCGGCTGGAGCGGCGGCGCCTATGGGGTCGGCAAGCGCATGTCCATCAAGCATACCCGCGCTTTGCTGAACGCCGCCCTGAACGGTGAGCTCGACCATGTCGACTACCGCACCGACCCGTTCTTTGGCCTCGCCATCCCCGTGCATGTGGACGGCGTTCCCGACGAGGTCCTCGATCCCCGCCAGGCCTGGTCCGACAAGGCTGCCTACGACGCCGCCGCCAAGGGCCTGGTGCAGCGCTTCATCGAGAATTTCGAGAGTTTTGCCGAGCATGTGGACGAGGACGTGAAAGCGGCGGCGATTAAGAGCGCCGCGTAAGGGTTTTGATCCGGGTTAGATGAGGAAAAGGCCGGACCATTGGGTCCGGCCTGTTTCATTTCTGGCTCCAGCAACATCATTGCGATGAGGGTGAAGCAAAGCATTACCAGTCAAATACAGGTACGCCGTTTTGCTTATTACGCTCGTCCGGCGAGGCTCCGTACTCGTAGTAGTCGGATACAAAACAGGAACATAGTAAAGTCTAGCCAGGCCTCTGCCAAAGAGGCTAAAAGCTTTTAATCATGCGAAAAGAAATCCATGCTTTCTGTCGTTGAGCAGGTCTTCGGAATCGCGCCTGGACGCGGAGTGCTCCAGCGTCCGGCTCCCTTACCATTATCGCGCGCGTTGGATCGAATAAGCTGCATCGATGCGGCTGAATACAATTTTTGGTACGGAGAGCTTTATGCAGCCGCAACGGGCCGTAAACAGCCCAGCCCCGCTACTATAACCTCGTTCGGCAGCGTGTCTATTGACCCAACGCTCTTGCAGCAGATTGCTGGACCTCCCCCAATCCATCATCACAAGGCTCCGGCTGCTCTTTACCAGAGCAAGTCAGCTCAAGCGAAATTACCCGCCATAGGAAAACACCAAGATTTACCAGAGATAGAAAGAAGGTTGCATGCACAAGCGCAGAAGCAACTCGACATACAGGATAAGCAAGCCGCATATGATAATCAGAGACAGATTATACAGGCAATTGCACCATGGATCGGCTTCTACGCGACGCTTTTTAATACCAGCACTATACCACGAATCTCGGCTTTTCTTGGCAATGCCGGTGAAGAATCATGGGCATTTACAAGATTGGTGGAAGATCTTGAATATACAAGCGCGTCAAGCATAGCTCGCACATTCGGCATCCAGTCCACAAAAGCCGCAGAACCGTATGTCAACAACCCAGAAGCTCTTGCCAATTACGTTTATAGTGGCGAGCGCGCTCGCTTTCTTGGAAACGGACCATTTGGAAACGGTAACGGATGGCGATATCGCGGGCGCGGTCTCTTACAAATTACGGGGTTATATAACTATACTCAATTCTCAAAGAGTATGCAGATCGATTTTGTAAAAAATCCAGATCTTGTAGCCGAACCACAATATGCGGTCGCATCCGCCCTTTGGTATTGGGGTATGCGTCATTTGAACCATTATGCCGACAATTATGATTTTATCAGCCTTATCCATGCGATCAATCCTGGCGGGCTAAATATGGCGACAAGAGAGGCAAATCGGAAACTTGCCGCGAGAACGATCATGGAACGGATGCTTCACAATGCGGGTTAATTTGAAAAAATCTCTTTTTATTCTAGCTTTTTCCACAATCAGCCTTGCAACCGCCATGGCCGCCAGTACCTCCGTGCCGCCCCCGTCGGGGCAATGCGCGCATCTGGATCTGGACGCATCAAAGATTATCCCAAACACAATCTTTCCCGTAACGTTAAAGCCATATGGGGATGTTTGCTTTGTTGGCCATATCATCAATGATCCTCTTGGCGATGAGGGGATCAACCACCAAGCGCTGGATACAGCTTACATTGCCCTGAGCCTCTACCAGAACGGCAAAGACATCCACGACCTGACATGGCCAAACACGCCCGATTACGCCTGGAACACCCTCACGGCGGAGGTCAAATCAGTTGCCTTTCGCCGCCTGAGAGGCAGCAAATATACCGACATTATCGTCATCGGCGTATCAGGCGGCCCCAGTGGCCAGCCAATCTACCAGCCCCTCATCTACATCACGTCAAAAACCAAGATCACTTTTGATCAGACTTTGAGTGATCTCATGTCACAGGGCAATTACGCGACCATGCCGGAGCTATTAAAGGCAATCGACAGAGTTGGGGTGAAGCCACCGCCTGCCTCAGACGAATGAAACCTTCAACCGCAAACCCCTTCATAAACCACTGAAATCTAACGCGTTGTTATTTTAAACGCCAACCCATGTTCCACGTGGAACATTCCAAGAACAAAACACTCTCACCCCACCCGCCTTGCCCCGATCAGAAATTCCACATTCCCCTCCGGCCCTTTGATCGGGCTTGGCGTAATCCCCAGCACCTCCCAGCCCGGCAGGGCGGAAAACCAGGCTTCGATCCGCGCGCAAACCTGCTCATGCACGGCCGGATCGCGCACCACCCCGCCTTTGCCCACCTGCTCCGGCCCGGCCTCGAATTGCGGTTTGATCAGCGCCACCGCGAAGGCGCCGGGCGCGCATAAGCCCAGCCCCGCCGGCAGCACCGTCTGCAGCCCGATAAAGCTGGCATCGCAGACAATCGCGCCGATCGGCTCCGGGATCTGTTCCGCGCTCAGATGCCGGGCATTGGTCTTCTCCATCACCACCACCCGCGGATCGGAGCGCAGCTTCCAGGCCAGCTGCCCATGCCCCACATCCACCGCGTAAACTTTTTCCGCCCCGTTGCTGAGCAGCACATCGGTAAACCCGCCGGTGGAGGCACCCACATCCAGCCCGATCCGCCCGGCAGCCTCAAACCCGAAATGCGCCAGCCCATGCGCCAGCTTCATGCCGCCGCGCGAAACCCAGGGATGCTCCTGGCCTTTCACCGAAAGCTGCGCGTCCTCCGGCAGCGTATCCCCGGCCTTCGCCACCCGCGCCGTGCCGGCATAAACCAGCCCGGCCATAATCAGCGCCTGCGCCTTCGCCCGGCTCTCCGCCAGCCCGCGCGCCACCAGCATCACATCCACACGCTGCTTGGCCATTATCTGCTGTCTCCGGGCATGGATTTGAAACGATAGGGGCTGGCACTGGTGGTATCGGGGCTCAGCGCCAGCCGGTGGGCAATCGGCGGGAAGGCGCGGGAGCGGCACTCCTGGCGCTCGCACAGCCGGCAGGAGAGCCCGATCCCCACCGCCGCCCCGGCCAGGTCCAGCCCGTCGCCATAGACGATGCTGCGCGCGTGCGACACATCGCACCCCATGGCGACCACCCGCACCGGTGCTGGCTCCCCCCAGCGCGCCGGCCGCCCGGTGATGGCGCGGGCGAAGCAGAGAAACGTCTCGGTGGCGGAAAGCTGCGCCACCTGCACGCGGATGGCGCCGGGCGTGGCGAAGGCCGAATGCGCCACCCAGCGCGGACAGGTGCCGCCATAGCGCATGAACGGAAAGCCGGCGGCGGAAAACCGCTTGCTGACATTCCCCGCCGCATCCACCCGCAGAAAGAAAAACGGCACCCCGCGCTGCCCGGCCCGCTGCATGGAGGATAGACGCTGGCAGGCCTGCTCATAGGAAACCCCAAACCGCGCGGCCAGCCCGTCAACATCGTAGCGCAGCGATTGCGCGGCTTCGAGAAACGGTTCGTAGGGCATCATCAAGGCGGCGGCGATATAGTTCAGCAGCCCGATGCGCAGCAGCTCGGCGGCGTCGCGCGTCGTCGGCTCGGCGCGTTTGACGATCGCCTCCACCGGGGCGCGGGCTTCCAGCAAGGCGAGCTGGAAGGCCATCTGAAACCCCCGGCTCTCGCGCGGCAGATCCTCCGAGAGGGTGAGCATGCGGTTGGCGGCGTCGAACACCCGCAAGCTGCCCGGCAGCGGGCGCACCTGCACCACCAGCCCGTGCTGGCGCCGCAACCGCTCCGCCAGCGCGTGCGAGGAGCCAAAGCCCGCCACATCCAGCGTCTTGCCAATCGCCTCGGCGGCATCCTCCAGCGCCGGGAAATGGTTTTCATGGGCGTGGAAGAAATCCCGCACCTCCTCATTTGGCAGCAAAATCTTGCGCCCGGAGGGCAAGGTGATGCCGGTGCCTTCCTCCCTTGCCCCGGCCAGTGCGCGATGCAGCGCCAGGACGGCGCGGGCGGCATTCGGGGCGGCGGCGAGGGCCTGGAGCTCGCTTTCCGGCACCGCGTCCGCGCCCAGCTGCGGGTCGGTGAAGACCTCGCGCAGCGCCACCTCGAACTCGCGCTCCTGGGTGCCGGAGAGGGCGGCGAGGTCCACTTTCAGCGTCTCGGTCAGCTTGAACAAAAGCGAGGCGGTGACATTGCGCTGGTCATGCTCGACCAGGTTCAGATAGGAGGTTGAAATCCCCAGCTTCTGCGCAAGGCCTTGCTGGGTGAAGCCCTGCTCCATCCGCAGCCGCCGGATGGTCTTGCCGATCATCACTTTTGACATGTTTTACATTTTGCAAAAATTTACAGTAAAGTCACGCACAGATTTCGCCGGATCGGGCGAAAAACCGCTCGCGCAATCGCCGTGGTGTAAATAAATTCACTCTTACCTTCACTGGTCCGGCGACCTCTCCATGCACCTTCCAACGCCGGATTGGTGAAGGCTCTGCTCTCAACCCATGGAGTGTCACTATGCGTAACCAGATGAACCCCTGCTTCTCTCCCGACGGTCTCGGCGGGAACGGTGTGGTGGTGGCGCGTGACGCCCGCGCCAGCGGCCGCTCGCCCCAGCCCACCCCGACCCACCGCCGCGCGGAGACCAACCATGAGCACCATGCTGATTTTGACAATTACGATGATGGCCTGGTCCATGGCCATTTCTGGGCCATGTCTTCGACCGTCCGCTAGAGCGCTTTCAGGCTGACCGTAAACGGTCAGCGCGCTCTAGCTCTTTATTTTAACGAGCAACTTTATGACCCTGGATGATTCCATTCAGGGTCATGTTGCTCTAAAAAACCATAAAAAAAGCCAGGTTTAGGGATGGCAGGACGGCCCCCGGTTCCACCGCCGGGGGCCGTTTTTGCGTCGGCGCAGCCAGCGTTGCACCGGCTGGTCGAGCCAGAGCGTGGCCGCGGTGCACAGCGCGTAGATCAGCAGGATCACCACCAGCAATGCCCAGGGCCGCGCCGTGGCGCCCAGCTGAATCCGGCCTTTGCCCCAGGCCAGCAGCAGCGCCAGGATGACCATGTGCAGAATGTAGAGCGGGTAGGAGAGCTGCCCCAGCCCGCGCGCCAGCCGGCCGGTGCGCACGGCGCCGCGGCGCTCCAGCCCGGCCAGGGCCAGGATCAACCCGCCAAAGCCGATCGCGGCGCAGCCGGCCTTCAGCGCCTTGTCCAGCGGCGCATCCCCAAACGAAACCAACGCCCCCGGCAGCGCGAAGGCGATGCCGAGCCCGAGCAGCGCCAGGCAGGCCGGCGGCTTCAGGCTGTGCCGATGATACAGCCACGCCGCCAGCAGCCCGCCGAAAAACAGCAGATCCGTGCTGGTGAACAGCCCGCCCGCCGCAGGCGGCCCAAGCTCAGCCGGCCAGGCCAGCCGGGCCAGGATCGCCAACGCCCAGACCCCCAGCACCCAGCGCGCCAGCCCCGGCAGCAGGCAGAGCCCGAACAGCAGATAGAAGCCGATTTCGTAACGCAGCGTCCAGGCCGGGGCGACCCATTCATCATGCGCCCCGGGCCAGAGCGTGATCAGCGGCGCCAGCAAGGCCGGGCGCAGGGCGGCGTGCCAGAGCAGCATCGCCCCCGCCAGCGCCAGCCAATAGACGGGGTAGATGCGGCAGGCGCGGCGCCACCAGAAGCGCAGCGTGGCATAAGGCTGGCCAAAATCGTCGCGATGCGCGTGCAGCATGACGAAGCCGCTGAGCACGAAGAAATATTGGATGGCCGGCAGCGGCAGCAACGCCAGCAGGCCAGAGGCCGGGCGCGGGTGTGCGCTGAGCTGGCCGACCGCCCAGCTGGCATGGAACAGGGCGACGACAGATGCGGCGATGAAGCGCCCCAGCTCCAATGTTCCCAGTTTGGCGCGAGCTTGTTGCGGCACGCCTTTGGCTACACAGCATTTGCCCGCTTGGCAAACCGTCCGCTTGGGTGTGAAATCCCGCCATGTCCGCCCGGCCCTTTCTGCTCACACCGGATCTGCTGCTCCGCGCCTACCGGCTCGGGCTGTTTCCGATGGCGGAATCGCGCGAGAGCCGGACTTTGCATTGGCTGGACCCGGATGCGCGCGGGGTGCTGCCGCTGCATGGGTTTCACATCTCCCACAGCCTGATGAAGACGCTGCGCGGCAACCGCTTTACCGTTACCGCCGATGCGGATTTCGCCGGCACCATCGCCGCCTGCGCGGCGTCGCGCGAAAACCGGCCAGAGACCTGGATCAATCACGAGATCGAGACCCTGTTCACCGCGCTTTTCCGGCTGGGCTTCGCGCATAGCGTCGAGACCTGGGAGGATGGCAGGTTGGTGGGCGGGCTGTATGGCGCGGCGCTGGGCGGGGCGTTTTTCGGCGAGAGCATGTTCTCCACCGCGACGGATGCTTCCAAGGTGGCGCTGGCGCATCTGGTGGCGCGTCTGCGCCTCGGCGGTTATGTGCTGCTGGATACGCAATTCATCACCAGCCATCTCGCCCGCTTCGGCGCGCATGAGGTGCCGCGCGCGCGCTATCACGCGCTGCTGGCGGAGGCGCTGGAGCATCCCGCCCGGTTTCCAGACCGCCCCGATCCCGCCGCATTGCTGCGCGAGTTTGAGGCCATCCGAAAAGAGGTTCCATGAAATATCTGCTTCTCGCCGCCTGCGCGGCCCTGATTCCCGGCCTCGCCGCCGCCACCCCGGCCTTTCTGCCGACGCGCGATGTGCAGGTGGATTACACCCTCTCAGGCACCGGCCAGGCGCCGCAGAATTACCAGCTCAGCTACAATGCCCAGCACCAGCTGGCGCGGGTGGACAGCCCGAACGGGTTTTTCGTGCTGGCGGATCTGCCGCGCGGCGAGGCGAAGCTGGTGGTGCCGGCCTTGCACGCCATTGTCAGCGCGCCGGATTTCTCGGCGCTGACCGCCGAGATCAGCCAGGCGGACGGAGCGAATTTCAGCCCGCTGGGGCAAGGGCATTATGCCGGGTTGGCGTGTCGGAATTATCTGGTGACGGACCAGCACGGTTCCGCCACGGCGTGCCTGACGCGCGATGGGGTGGTTCTGCATTTTGTCGGGCATGATGCGCATGGCGGCGCGGATGTGACCGCGACCGCCGTCAATTTCGGGCCGCAGCCAGCGGACGGGTTCATGCCGCCGCCCGGCTTCGCGCCGCTGAATTTGCCGCCGGGGGCGGTGGCCGCGCTGCTGCAACAGCATTAGTTGTAAAAGTTTTTGGTGCCGCTTTTTTCAAAAAGCGGCGAAAAACGT
>NZ_JH976208.1:72473-87240 GCF_000306035.1 Acidocella sp. MX-AZ02 | reverse complement strand
CATCACCACCCAACGTTTCTGGGGACTTTTTGAAAAAAGTCCCCAGACCCCCAAAAACTTTTATTAACTTTACGGCTTCAGCCGGTAGCCGGTGCGGAAAATCCACCAGATCGCCGCCAGGCACGCCACCATGAAGCCCAGCGTGCAGGCCAGGCTTGTCATCACCCGTACATCCGCCGCGCCATAGAAGCTCCAGCGAAACCCGCTGATCAGATACACCACCGGATTGAACAGATTGAGCGTGCGCCAGGGTTCGGGCAGCATGTCGATGGAATAGAAGGCCCCACCCAGGAAGGTGAGCGGGGTGACGATGATGGCGGGGATGATCGAGAGCTGTTCGAAATTGCGCGCCCAGATGCCGATGATGAAGCCGAACAGGCTGAAGGTGATCGAGGTGAGCAGCATGAACGCCACCATCCAGACCGGATGCAGGATTTGCAGCTTGATGAAAAAGCTCGCGGTGATCAGGATGATCAGCCCCAGCAGCACGGATTTCGTCGCCGCGGCGCCGACATAGGCCGTCACCGTCTCGAAGGCCGAAAGCGGGGCCGAGAGGATTTCGAAAATCGCCTTGGTGAAGATCGGGAAATAGAAGCCGACCGAGGCGTTGGAGATGCTCTGCGTCAGCAGCGTCAGCATGATCAGGCCGGGGACGATGAAGGCGCCATAGCTCACACCCTGCACGCTGTGCATATGCGAGCCCACCGCCCCGCCGAAGACGACGAAATACAGGATGGTGGTGATTACCGGGGTGGCGATGCTCTGCCAGAAGGTGCGGCGCATGCGCGCCATCTCGGCGCGATAGACTGTCCAAACGCCACGGGGGTTGAAGCGGGCATTCATACTTTCTGCTCCACCAGAGTCAGGAAAATATCTTCAAGCGAGCTGCGGCCGGTTTCCAGATCGGTGAAATCCAGCCCCAGCTCGCCGAGGGCGCGCAGCAGGTCCTGCACGCCGTTCTCGGTCGTGTTCGCGTCGAAATGATAGACCAGACAGCGCCCATCCTCCGCCAGCTCCAAATTCCAGCGGCTCAAGCTTGCGGGGATCTCCGCCAGAGGCCGCGCCAGCTCCAGCCTCAGCCGGCGCTTGCCGAAGCGGTGCATCAAGGCGGCGGTCTGCTCGACCAGAAGCAGCTTGCCATCGGCGATGACGCCGACCCGGTCCGCCATCTCCTCGGCTTCCTGGATGTAATGGGTGGTGAGAATGATGGTGACACCGCGCTGGCGCAGGCTGCGCACCAGCGTCCACATGTCGCGGCGCAGATTCACATCCACCCCCGCCGTCGGCTCGTCCAGGAACAGCAGCTTGGGCTCATGCGCCAGCGCCTTGGCGATCATCACCCGGCGCTTCATGCCGCCGGAGAGCTCCAGGATGCGGGCATGGCGCTTGTCCCACAGCGTCAGGTCGCGCAGCAGC
The DNA here is from genome assembly GCF_000306035.1 of Acidocella sp. MX-AZ02. Taxonomy (NCBI): domain Bacteria; kingdom Pseudomonadati; phylum Pseudomonadota; class Alphaproteobacteria; order Acetobacterales; family Acidocellaceae; genus Acidocella; species Acidocella sp. MX-AZ02. Next base: position 85,824 of record NZ_JH976208.1, on the reverse strand, counting down.
GTCTCGATGAAGCCGTTATCCGGCTTCAGCCCGAACAGGCCGCGGCTGAAGCGCACCGTGTCCCAGACCGTGGCGAAAATCTCCAGCGAGATATCCTGCGGCACCAGCCCTATGGCCGCGCGCGCGGCGCGGTAATCGCGGTTGATCTCGTGCCCGTCGATCCGCACCTCGCCGGCGCTGGCGCGCACCAGCCCGCAAATGATGCTGATCAGCGTCGTCTTGCCGGCGCCGTTGGGGCCGAGCAGGGCGAAAATCTCGCCCTTGGCGATGTCGAGATCGACCCCGTCCAAGGCGACGAACCCGGTATCGTAGGCCTTGCGCAGCCCCGAGACGGTGATGATGGATGACATGCGGCTCCCCGTTAGAGCAACATCCGGTCAAACGGAATCGTTTGATCGGATAAAGTTGCTCGCTAAACCAAAGCTGAGAGCATCAAGCTCAAGGCTTGATGCTCTCAGGCTGCGCCGATGGGTGGCGCGGCGCCGCTTATATAGTGTCGCGGCGCCCGCAAACACCCCGTATCGCGCAAGCCCTGCCGTGGCGATGGGGGGCCGTTGGCCCCGAAATTTAAGCCAGGCGGGCCGTGGGGGTGATCTGCTTCGGGTCGGTGCGCAGCTCGATCAGCGCCGGCTTGCCGGCGGCCAGGGCCCGCGCGAAGGCGGCGGGGAAGGCGTCGGTTGCCTCCACCAGCTCGGCATGCGCGCCATAGGCTTTCGCCAGCGCCACGAAATCCGGGTTGTGCAGATCGGTGGCGCTGACGCGGCCGGGATATTCGCGCTCCTGATGCATGCGGATGGTGCCCAGCATGTTGTTGTTCACCAGCAGCACGATCAGCGGGGCGTTGAACTGCACCGCCGTCGCCAGCTCCTGCGCGTACATCATGAAGCAGCCATCGCCGGCCACACAGATGGAGATGCGGTCGCGGTCCTGCAGCTTCGCCGCCACCGCGGCGGGGAAGCCATAGCCCATGGCGCCGTTGGTGGGGGCCAGCGCCGTGCGCGGCTGCCGGTAGCGGTAATAGCGATGCACCCAGACGGTATAATTGCCCGCCCCGTTGGCGATAGTGGCGCTCTCCGGCAGCGTTTGGTTGAGATGGCCGATCACCTGCGCCAGATCCACCCCCTGGATCTCCGGATTGGGCCGCGGGGTGGAATGGGCGCGGTAATCCGCGTTCGCGGCCTGGGTCCAGCCCGCCCAGGGGATGCTGGCCGGGGCCGGCAGCGCCGCCAGCGCCCGCGCCGCCAGGGAGAGCCCGGCCAGCACCGGCAGATCCGCCTGATAGACCCGGCCCAGCTCCTGCGGGTCCGGATGGATGTGGATCATTGGCTGCACCGGCTTGGGGGATTGGATCAGCGTGTAGCCGGCGGAGACCGTCTCCGAGAGGCGCGAGCCGATGACCAGCAGCAGATCGCTCTCCTGCACCCGCCTGGTGAGGGCCGGCGCGGTGCCGAGGCCGAGCTGGCCGGCATAATGCGGGTCGCGATTATCGAACAGATCCTGCCGGCGGAAAGAGGCAGCGACCGGCAGGTTGAACTTGTCCACGAAACGGGCGAGGGCCTTGCTGCCGGCCTCGTCCCAGCCGGTGCCGCCCAGGATCACCAGCGGTTGCTTCGCGTTGGCCAACATCGTGCCGATCTCGGCGATCGCCGCCGCATCCGGGGCGGCATGGGCGATGCGCACGGCGGGCGCCGGGGACACGGCGGCGCTGGCAAACATCACATCCTCCGGCAGCGCCACCACCACCGGGCCGGGACGGCCGGACATCGCCACCGCGAAGGCGCGGGAGACGATTTCGGGGATGCGCGCGGCATCGTCGATCTCGGTGACCCATTTGGCCACTTCGCCGCCGAACATCTGGCGGTAATCCATTTCCTGGAAGCCCTCGCGGCCCATCGCGGCGCGCTCCACCTGGCCGATGAACAGGATCATCGGGGTGGAATCCTGCCGGGCGGTATGCACGCCATTGGCGGCATGGGTCGCACCTGGGCCGCGGGTGACGAAGCAGATGCCCGGCCGGCCGGTCAGCTTGCCATAGGCGTCCGCCATGTTGGAGGCGGCCCCTTCATGCCGGGTGACGATGGTGCGGATCTGGGGCGTGTCATAAAGCGCGTCCAGCACCGGCAGATAGCTCTCGCCCGGCACGCAATAGACCGTATCGACGCCATTGCGCCGCAGCGCATCGACCAGGATGAAGCCGCCATTGCGGGCCTGAATGGGCTGGGGGGTGAGGGTGTCAGGCATCGCGCTTCGCTCCGGTTCTGGGTGAGATCGCGGCCGCCGCGCGGGCCGCGAGGAAAGGCATGATGCGGACAGACGGCGCATGCCGCGAATGGCGACCATTCAAACCAGCAATGAGCAGAATGACAACCACAAGAAAACAGTCTTTTGCGCGGCGTTTTTGCGGGATGTCGCCATGGCGCGCCCGATCAAAATTGGTTATAATCAATTACAAATTTTTAGACAACATTGAGGAAGATGGCATGGAACTGACCGGCGACTTACTGATCGGCGCGACCAGCGCGCGCGGCACGGCACAGAGCTTCTCCGGGGTGGATGCCAGCAGCGGCGCGGTGCTGGCGCCCGCTTATGGCGGCGCCACGCCAGAGGATGTGGCCCGTGCCTGCGCGCTGGCGCAGGCCGCCTTCGCCCCCTACCGTGCCACCAGCCCGCAAGCCCGCGCCGCGTTTCTGGAGCTGGCGGCGGCGAAGATCGACGCGCTGGGCGATGCGCTGACGGACCGTGCCTGCGCCGAGACCGGCCTGCCGCGGGCGCGCATTGAAGGCGAGCGCGGCCGCACCGTCGGCCAGCTGCGGCTCTTCGCCAAGGAGGTGCTGGAGGGCGGCTGGCAGGATGTGCGGATCGACCCGGCTCTGCCGGAGCGCAAGCCGCTGCCCCGGCCGGATCTGCGGTTGCGGATGATCCCGCTTGGGCCGGTGGCGGTGTTCGGCGCCTCCAATTTCCCGCTGGCCTTCTCGGTGGCGGGGGGGGACACCGCCTCGGCCTTGGCCGCCGGCTGCCCGGTGGTGGTGAAGGCGCATCCGGCGCATCCCGGCACCTCGGAGCTGGTCGGCCGCGCCATCCAGGCGGCGGTGAAGGAGGCCGGGCTGCATGAGGGCGTGTTCTCGCTGCTGTTCGGCGTGGGCGATGCGCTGGGCCAGGCGCTGGTGAGCGATGCCCGGATCAAGGCGGTGGGCTTCACCGGCTCGCGCGGCGGCGGGCTGGCTTTGGGTAAGCTGGCGGCGGCGCGCCAGGAGCCGATCCCGGTTTACGCGGAGATGAGCAGCATCAACCCCGTGCTGCTCCTCCCCGGCGCGCTGGCGGCCAATGGCGCGGCGCTGGGAACAGCTTTCGCCGGCTCGCTGACCATGGGGGCGGGGCAGTTCTGCACCAATCCCGGCCTGCTGCTGGCCACCCCCGGGCCCGGGCTGGAGGATTTCGTGGCCGCCGCCAGTGCCGCCATCAATGCCGCCCCGGCCGCGACCATGCTGCATAAGGGCATTCTGGCGGCGTACGAAAAAGGCGTCGCCCAGCATGCGGCGACGGCGGGGGTGGAGCGGCTCGCCGCCGGGCAGACCGGCGCCAATGCCGCGCAGCCGGTGTTCTTCCGCACCAAGGCGGAAAATTTCATCGCCAACCCCAACCTCGCCGACGAGATTTTCGGCGCCGCCGGGTTGCTGGTGGAAGGGGCGGATGATGAAGCGCTGGCGGCTTTGCTGCGCGGGCTGGAAGGCCAGCTCACCATCACCGTACACATGACCGAGGCGGACGAGGCTTTGTTCGCCAAGCTGCTGCCGCTGCTGGAGGAAAAAGCCGGGCGGATTCTGGTGAATGGCTGGCCGACCGGTGTGGAGGTCTGCCACGCCATGGTGCATGGCGGGCCCTTCCCCGCCACCTCGGACGCGCGCACCACCTCCGTCGGCACGCTGGCGATCCGGCGGTTTCTGCGGCCGGTCTGTTATCAGAATGTCGCGGAGAAGCTGCTGCCGGAAGCGGTGCGGGATGCGAATCCGTACGGGATCGCGCGGCGGATGGATGGCACGCTGACGCTGGCGTAAAAAGTTTTTTGGTGCCGCTTTTTTTTCAAAAAAGCGGCGAAAACGTCTGGGGTGGTGGCAGAGACGTTGCCATCACACCAGACGTTCGTGGGAACTTTTTGAAAAAAGTTCCCACACCCTCAAAAACTTTTGAGACTTAAGGCATCATTGGCGGCACGAAGGTCAGCGTCTGCGCGAACAGCCAGAGCATGAACAGCACCAGCGGCACATGCACGATCAGCTGCAGGAAGGTGAAGCCGACAATGTCCCGCGCCTTCAAGGACAGCACGCCCAGCAGCGGCAGCATCCAGAACGGGTTGATCAGGTTCGGCAGCGCCTCCGCGGCGTTATAAACCTGCACCGCCCAGCCCAGATGCACCTTCAGATCCGCCGCCGCCTTCATCACATACGGCGCCTCGATGATCCATTTGCCGCCGCCCGAGGGCACGAAGAAGCCGAGAATGGCGGAATAGGCGCCCATCACCACCGGGAAGGAGCCCGTGGTGGTCGCCGCCACGAAGCCATGCGCGATCAACTCGGCCAGACTATGCCCGCCGGCTCCCTTGGCGGTGGTCATGATCGCGGCGATGGCGCCGTAAAGCGGGAACTGGATCAGCACGCCGGTCGTCGCCGGCACGGCTTTCGCCACCGCGTTGAGGAAGGCTTTCGGGCGCCAATGCAGCAACAGCCCGGCCATCAGGAAGATCAGGTTATAGGTGTTGAGGTTGGCGATGGCATTGGCGCCATGGGCGGCGAATTGCTGCCAGCCCCAGCCGGCGGCCATCAGCACCACCAGAATGGTGATCAGCGGTGAATATTCCAGCCACTCGCCCGGCCGGGTGCGCGGCGGCAGCACCGGCACCGCGAGCCCCGGCTCGATGCCCAGCTGCTCGGCGGTGACGGCCTTGTCGCCGGTCGGGGTGGAGAAACGGCAGATCAGCACCGAGACCACCACCAGCACCGCCGCCATGGTCATTGACTGCCAGAGGAAGATGGTCTGGGTGAAGGGCAGCACGCCGGTGATCGCCAGCAGCGGCTTCGGCAGGCTGGCCGGGTTGGCCTGCAGCTGCGCCGCCGAGGAGGTGAGGCCCAGCGCCCAGGTCGCGCCCAGGCCGAGATAGCCCGCCGCCCCCGCGGCGCGATAATCCATCCGCAAATCGCCGCGGGCCGCCATCGCCCGCGCCAGCAGCCCGCTGAACACCAGGCTGAGGCCCCAATTGAGAAAGGAGGTGCCCATGCTGATGAAGGCGATGAAGGCCACCGCCCCCGGCCCGCTGCGCGGCAGGCTGGCCAGCCAGTTGATCAGCCGCGCCGCCGGGGCGGAGGTGGCGATGACGTAGCCGGTGATGACGATGAACGCCATCTGCATCGAGAACACGATGAAGCTCCAGAACCCGTCGCCAAAAGCCCCCACCACCGCCACCGGCTTGGCGCCGATCAGCAATGCCGCGCCGGCCACCACGATCAACGCCAGGGCGGCGAAGATATAAGCGTCCGGAAACCAATATTCCGCCCAGCTGGTGAAGCGCAGGGCAAGGCTGGCGGCCAGCCCCGTGCGTTGTGTCTCGTCTTTGCTCGCGCTCATCTTTATCCCGTTCTTTGTTATCGTTCAGTCCCCAGACGGCAGGCGCTTTTTGCGGCGCCGGCCGGTGCTCTATACGCGCGGATCGCGGCGTTTAGATCACGCGCGCCGCACCGCCCTATATATGAACACCCGGCCGCACGCCGTCACCAGCCCCTCTGTCTCTGGCATATTGGGCTTGAAACCGCCGGTCAGATCAAGATGCGCGCCAGGGTGCGGCCCATCCACCCGGATTGGCCGTTCACGAGGATGCTGAGTTTTATGGCGAAGGCGGGGGGAAGGCGCGCTCAGCCGAGCCGCACGCCGCTCTCGGGATCGAACAGGAAGGCCTTGCCGGGGGCGACACCCAGCCGCAGTGTCTCGCCCATTTGCGGTCTGGTATCCGGCGCCACCCGGGCGATGCAGCGCACCGCGCCGACGTTGAAATGCACCAGCGTATCCGCCCCCAGCGGCTCGACCAGCAGGATTTGCACTGCCAGCCCGCCCTCACCCACCGGCTCGAAATGCTCCGGGCGGATGCCCAGCACCGCCGGGCCGCGCCGCGCGGTGAGCACCGGCAATAATGTGCCATCCTCCAGCCGCGCGCCGCCCGCCTCCAGCGTCACCGGCAGGAAATTCATCGAAGGCGAGCCGATGAAACCGGCGACGAAGCGGTTGGCGGGGGTACTGTAGATCTGCTCAGGCGTGCCAACCTGCTGGATGACGCCGCCGCGCAGCACCACGATGCGGTCCGCCATCGTCATCGCCTCCACCTGGTCGTGGGTGACGAAGACCATCGTGGTCTGCAGGCGCTGTGAGAGCGCCTTGATCTCGCCGCGCACCTGGCCGCGCAGCTGGGCGTCGAGATTGGAGAGCGGCTCGTCGAACAGGAATACCTGCGGATCGCGCACCACGGCGCGGCCCATGGCGACACGCTGGCGCTGCCCGCCGGAGAGATCGCGCGGGCGGCGCTTGAGCAACGGCTCGATCTCCAGCATCCGCGCCGCCGCCAGCACCCGCGTTTCGATATCCGCCTTCGCCGCGTGGCGCATTTCCAGCCCGAAGGCCATGTTCTGATAGACCGTCATATGCGGGTAGAGCGCGTAATCCTGGAACACCATGGCGATGTCGCGCTGCGCCGGGGTGAGGTCGTTCACCCGGCGCTCGCCGATGAACAGATCGCCCTCGGTGATCGGCTCCAGCCCGGCGATGATGCGCAGCAGCGTGGATTTGCCGCAGCCCGAGGGGCCGACAAACACCATGAATTCATGATCGTTGATTTCGAGATCCAGCGAGGGGATCACATCATGCGTGCCGAAGCGCTTGCGCAGACCCTGCAATCTTACCGAAGCCATGCCTTACCCCTTCACCGCGCCAAGAGTGAGCCCCGCGACCAGCCAGCGCTGCACGGCGATGGCGAGCACCAGAGGCGGGAGCGCGATCAATGTCGCCGCCGCCATCAGCCCGCCCCAATCGGTCGAGCCCTCACCGATATAATTGAACGCCGCCACCACCAGCGGCTTGGTGCCTTCATCCGAGAGCACCAGCGCGAACAGAAAATAATTCCAGGAAAATACGAAGCCGAGAATGGTGGCGATGACGAGGCCGGAACTCACCAAAGGCAGCGCCACCCGCCACAGGCTGCGCAGCACCCCGCACCCATCCACCAGCGCCGCCTCCAGAATGCTGCGCGGGATTGCATCGAAAGCCGGCAGCAGCACCCAGATCACGATCGGCAAGGTGATCGCCGCTTGGGTGAGGATCAACGCCGCGTAGGTGCCGACGAGCCCCAACGCCTTGAACACCACATACCAGGGCACCAGGAACAAGGTGCCCGGCGCCATGCGCGCGGAGAGCGTCACCAAAGCCGGCCAGCTCGAACGGGTGACCGAGGCCGCGTAGGCCGCCGGAATCCCCAGCGCCAGCCCCAATATCGTCGAGGCGCCGCTTTCGATCAGCGAATTGCGCGCATAGGCGAAAAAAGGCGTGGTCTCCAGCAGATGGGTGTAATTCTCCAGCGTCGGCTTGAACAGGAAGCTCGGCGGGTAGGCGGTGACATCGGCCGAGGATTTCAGCGAGGACATCACCATCCAGACGATCGGAAACAAAATGCCCAGCGCCACCACGACCAGCTGCGCCACCACCAATATATGCAGGATGCGCTTGTTCATCGCCGCCTCACCACGCCACGGCTTTGCGCAGCCGGTTGAGCGACAGCACCACGCCGAACACCATCGCTGTCAGCGTCACCGCCAGCGCGCTGGCATAGCCGAACTGGAACAGCTCAAAGCCGATATGGAAGCCGAGCACGTTCAACGTATCCGAAGCATCCAGCGGGCCGCCCTGGGTGGTGACATAGATGATGTCGAAGAAGCGCAAGAGATCGACGCTGCGCAAGATCGCCGCCGTCATCAGCGTCGGCAGCAAAAGCGGCAAGGTGATGCGCCAGAATACCAGATGCGCCGGCGCGCCGTCGATCTTCGCCGCCTCATAGACGCTGGGCGGCAGCGATTGCAGCCCGCCGAGGACAATCAGCGCCACGAACGGCGTCCATTGCCAGGTATCGATCAGCGCGATGGTCGGGATCACCCATTGCGGCGAGGCGAGCCAGGCGGAGGGCGGCAGACCGAACAGGCTGAGAATCCAGTTCGCCGCCCCCAGCGACGGATCGAGAATGACCAGGAACATCATGCCGACCACGACCGGTGGCACCATGAAGGGCGAGATCAGGATCGAGCGCAGGATGGCGGGCATGCGGCGGGCGTGGAACAGCAGCAGCGCCAGATAGGTGCCGGCGATGAGCTGCAACGCCAGTGACAAAAGATACAGCGCCAGGCTGACCTCGATGCTGTTCCAGAAACTGCCCGAATGGAAAAGCTGCGCGTAATTGGCAAGGCCGGCGAATTGCGTGGCATGGCCGAGCGGCGCGCTGCGGAAGCTCAGCCAGATCGTATAGCCGACCGGAAACACCACCATCAAGGCGGTGAAAAACACCGCCGGTAGCGAGAGCAGAGCGATGGCGCCGCGCTGGCGCGAGGAAGCGGAAAAGCTCATGCCTCACCCCGCCAGAAAGCCGCCATCCGCATTCACCACCGTGCCGGTGATGTAGGCGGAAGCGGGCATGCAGAGAAACGCGACAGCGCCGGCCACATCCTCCGGCTGGCCCCAGCGCTTGAAGGCGGTGCGTTCGGCGATGCGCTGATAATGCGCTTTATCCTTGCGGCCTTCGGCGTTGAGCGTGGTTTCGATATAGCCGGGGGCGACGGCATTCACCCGGATCCCCTCTTCGGCCCAGGCCAGCGCCAGCGCCTTGGTCAACATCACCACCCCGCCCTTGCTCGCACAATAGGCGGGCAGGCGCGGCAGCGCGGCAAACGCGTTCATCGAGGCGATATTGACGATGCTGCCACGCTGTCTTGCCAACCCGTCGCGAAAGGCGCTGCACACACGGAAGCTGCCGGTAAGGTTCACATCCAGCACCTGCTGGAACACCGCGATATCGAACTCCAGATCGCGCCTGAGAATCCCCGCACAGTTGATCACCGCATCGATGCGCGGGAAGCCCTTGGCAAAATCCCGCACCGCCGCATCGTCGGTCACGTCCAGCACCGCCAGACGCAGCCGTTCATGCGCGGGAAGCGAGGTGGCGCTGACAGCCGCCTCATTCACCCCGGTCGCGGTAACGCAAGCACCAAGCTCAAGAAATTGCGCTGAGATCGCCGCGCCGATGTCGCCGCACCCGCCAATGACGGCGACATGAAACCCATCGCTCAGGGCAAAGGAGGAGGAGGTCACTTATTTCTTGTCTTTCGCGATCAGCGCGTTCAGCGACTGATCGGCCGGGGCACAGGCGGCATCCGGCTTGTCGGAGCCGACAATCACCTTGTCCACGGCTTCGCCGATATATTGCCGGGATTCCGGATTATCGGTGATCGGGTAGCCGACATTGGAGGTGCCGGTATTGGCGAGCTGGTTGACCGCATTCTGCCAGACCTGCCGAACGGGTGCGGCAGCCAGCCAGGCTTTCACCTGCGGATCCTGCGCGATGGCGGGGCGTGGTGCTGCGATGCCGGCGATCTCGTCCTTGGCCTGAATCGCCGGGCTGGTCGCCCATTGGATCAGATACCAGGCGGCACCTTTATGCGTACTGTAGGGCGACATCGCCAAACCCCAGGCGATGGCGGTGGGATGCGAACCGCCCGGCCCCGGCGGCAGCAGCGCGATGCCGGTATCGTTCAGCCGCGCGCCGCCCTGCATCACATCCGAAAGTTCATTGGAGGATTCAAACGCCATCGCGGCGCGGCCATCGCGATAGAGCGAGGAGATCTGGTAGAAGCTGTAATTGACCACGCCGAGCGGGCCGTAATGTTTCTGCAGATCGCCATAGAGCGACAGCGCCGAAAGCCCGGCCGGGCTGCACAGGCCGGATTTGCCGTTTTCGATGTAGTGGCCGCCCATATTATGGAAGAACACGCTGTAGGTATAGGCCAGCGCATCGCGCAAGCCCCGCGAGACGAAGGGTGTGGTGGCGGCATTGCATTTTTTCAGCGCCTTGGCGGTGTCCAGCATGCCGGAGAGGCTGGTCGGCACGGTGAGATTGCATTTCTTGAAGATATCCGTGCGGTAATACAGCACCGGACCTTCAATGTTCATCGGGATGCTGGTCAGCTTGCCGTCAAAGGTCGCGGCTTTCAGCAAAGCCGGGCTCAATCCGGCGAAATCATAGTCCGGGCTTGCATCCTTGGCCATCGGCGCCAGATCCGTGTACCAGCCCGCGCCGGAGAATTGCTGGCCTTCGCGCGAGGGCAGCGTCATGAACACATCCACCTGGGAGCTGTTAGAATCCAGCACCGTCACCAGACGCTGGCGCATCTGCTGCTCGGTGAAGATATCAACCTTGACGTTGATCCCTGTCAGCTTCTCAAACGCCGCGACATTATTGGCGATGACCTGGCCGATCGGGTTATTATCGACCAGCACATCCAGCGTCTGGCCTTTATATTTCTGCCAGTCGAACCCGGCGGCGTGGGCGCCGAGGGGCAAGGACAAGGCGAGTGCCGCCGCTGAAACCCGCTTCACGAGCCGAGCAACCATGGTCTGTTTCTCCCAACAGAGTGCAAACGTTCAGTCTATTGACCTGTCGTATGGCTTTTAGTATGACATAGAGCTAACGCCTCCGCGCCGCCTTGTCAAACCGGCATCGGTCAACAGGCGCGATAAAATGGAAACCCCAAGCAAACGCCTCAAAGGAGCAGATCCGAATGTCCGGCAGCCCCCCCGCCCTGACGCGCATGGCGCGCCCCTCCGGCACCTATGCGATGCTGGCGATCGACCAGCGCGAAGGGCTGCGGGCGATGATGGCGCCGCATCAGGATGGTCCGGTGACGGACGCGGACCTCACCCGCTTCAAGCTGGAGGTGATCGAAGCCCTCACCCCTTACGCCTCGGCGGTGCTGATCGACCGGGAGCTGGCCTGGCAGCAGGCACTGGATGCGAAGGCGGTCGACCCGTCCTGCGCGCTGATCGCCGCCGCCGATGTGCTGATCCCCAGCGCCGATGAGTTGGTGGCGCGGGTGGAGATCGACCATGAGGTGGTGCCTGCAAAGGTGAAGGCGCAGGGCGCGGTGGCGCTGAAGCTGCTGGTGCTGTGGCGGCCGGGCGAGGCGGCGGAACCGCGCATCGCCATGGTGGAGGAGTTTGTATCCATCTGCCGCCAGGCGGGGCTGGCCAGCGTGGTGGAACCGGTGGCCCGCGCCCCGCGTGATGGCTCTGGCTGGGACCGCGAGGCGGCGATCATCGAAGCTGCCAAGGAGTTGGGAGATCGCGGGCAGGATCTCTATAAATGCGAAATCCCCTATTACGGCGCCGGGCCGGAGGCGCAGGTGCGGCGTGGTTGTGCCGCCCTGTCCCGGCATGTGAATGGCGATTGGGTGGTGCTCTCCTCCGGCGTCAAACAGGATGATTTCCCGCGCGCCGTGGAATGGGCCTGCCGCGAGGGCGCTTCGGGCTTTCTCGCCGGGCGCGGCATCTGGTCCGGCACCATCGGCAAGCCGGATCTGCGCCGCGCCTTGCGCGAGGATGCGGTGCCCAGGCTGGAGACGCTCTGCAACGTGCTCGACAAGGTTTCGGCGTGAAAGCGGCGCGGTTTCTCGGCGAAGGGCGGATTGCCATCGAGGATGCCGCCGAGCCGGTGGCCGGGCCGGATGAGGTGATCGTGGATGTCGCCGCCTGCGCGCTGTGCGGCAGCGATTTCCGGCCCCTGCGCCAGGGCTGGCCGGTAACACCAGGGCACGAGATTTTCGGCCGGGTGCGTGCACCGGGCACCACAGCACATGGGCAGCGCGTGCTGGTCTATATCCCCACTTTCTGCGGCCAGTGCGCGCAATGCCAGGCCGGGCGGACCAATCTCTGCCCGCGGGCGGAGCTGCTCGGCTGGCAGCGCCCGGGCGGCTATGCGCAAGCCCTCGCCGTGCCGCGGCAATGCCTGCTGGCGGTGCCGGACGATATTCCGGACCATCTGGCGCCGCTGCTGCTGGATGCCATCGGCACCACCGCGCATGGCATCAGGCTGGCCTCGCGCGTGGTGGAACCGGGGGCGGCTCTGGTGGTCGGCGCCGGGCCGATCGGGCTGGGCTCGTTGATGGTGCTGCAGGCGCTGGGCTGGGGGACGCTCGCGGTGTGCGAGCCAAACCCGGCACGGGCGAATTTCGCCGCCAGCCTCGGGGTGGAGCTGCTCTCCGCCGAGGCCGCCGCCGCGCGGGCTTTTCCGCTGGTGATCGAGGCCAGCGGCCAGGATGCCGGGCGCGCTCTGGCGCTGGCGGCGGTGGCGCCGATGGGCGCGGCGGTGCAGCTGGGCGAGAGCGACCAATGGCAGATCACCGAAACCAAGGCGCTGCGCCGCAAGGATTTCTTCCTGATCCGCTCTTTCTATTTCCCGCTGGGCGAGTATCAGGCGAATATCGAGCTGCTGCGCGCCCACCGCGCAACCTTTGAAAAACTGGTGGATGACATAGCCGACCTCGCCGGGCTGGAAGCCTTGTTCGCCGCCTTCGCGCGCGGCGAAAGGCTGAAGCCGCTGATGTGCCCGGCTTGAATGCGCCCCGCTTGAAACAGGTTCTCTGCGCCGGGATCGTGGTGCTGGACCGGATCTACGCGCTCGATACCCTGCCCCAGGGCGAGGCGAAATACACCGCCAGCGCCTATCGCGAGAGCGGCGGCGGCATCGCCGGCACCGCCGCCGTGGCGGTGGCGCGGCTGGGTGGGGAGGGGCTTTATCTCGGCGCGGTGGGGAATGATGCGGCCGGGGACTGGCTGCAAGCGGAGCTGCGCCAGCTCGGCGTGGGGCTGGAGGCATTGCAGATCATCGAAGGCGGGCGCACCCCGATTGCCTGCGCGCTGGTCGCCCCGGATGGGGCGCGCTGCCTGATCGTGGATCGCGGCACCGTGGCGCCGCGCCTCCCGCCGCACCTGCCGCAGGCCGACGCGCTGCTGGTCGATCATCGGTTTCCGGACCTCTCCGCCGCGCTGCTCAAAGCCGCCAATGTGCCCAGCGTGCTGGATGCCGAGGGCGGCGAACCGGCAACGCTGCGCGCCCTGGCGGCGCTGGCGGATTATCCGGTGTTCTCCAGCCATGGCCTGCGCGCCTGCACCGGGGAGGATGATCCGCACCTGGCCCTGGCCGCCATTGACGCCCCAAAGGCGCGCGCCGTGGCGGTGACACGCGGCGCTGAGGGCAGTTTCTGGCGCATTGACGGCA
>NZ_JH976208.1:55597-72373 GCF_000306035.1 Acidocella sp. MX-AZ02 | reverse complement strand
GCTACGCGCCGGCGGCTGGTAGGGCACGGCATATTCATATTATGAATTTTAAATTTTCATAACATAACCCAGCCTCTCCGGCTTGAGCCCCGGCAACGGACATGCGATCATCCCCGGATGGGCGCCGCCCATCCGCGCCTGAATGCAGCCCAAGGTGGACCAGATGAGCCCGCGCCCCAACCAACCCGAACGCCGCACCGGGGAAACGCTCGTCGTACAGATCGCTGCCAAATTACGTGCCGCCATCCAGCAAGGCGGCTTCGCCCCGGGCGACAAGCTGCCCACCGAAAGCCAGCTGGTCAGCGCCCATGGGGTCAGCCGCACAGTGATCCGCGAAGCCCTGGCGAGCTTGCGCACGGACGGGCTGGTGGAGGCCCGCCAGGGGGCTGGCGTGTTTGTTCTCCCCCCGCCCGCCCGGCCAGCACATGGCTTTCAGGGCGTTGATTTTGAACGGCTCTCCTCGGTCATCGAGATGCTGGAGCTGCGCAGCGCGGTGGAGATCGAGGCCGCCGGCCTGGCCGCTTTGCGCCGCGCCCCGCAGCAGGAGGAGCTGATCCTCGCCGCGCATGCGCGCATCGCCAGCCTGGCCGCCGCCGGGGAGGCGACGGCAGGGGCGGATTTCGAGCTGCATCTGGCCATCGCCCAGGCCACCAATAATCACCGCTTCGTGGAATTTCTGGGCCTGATCGGCGAAGCGATGATCCCGCGCCGGGCCTTGGACAAAACCCAGCCGGATGCCGCCACCCTCACCGCGACGCAGATTCATGCCGAGCATGGCAAGATCGTCGAGGCGATTTCCCTAGGCGACGAGGAGGCCGCCCGCGCCGCCATGCGCGCGCATCTGCGCGGCAGCCAGCAGCGCTACAAGGCGGCGCTGCACGGCATGTTGTAGTATTACTATTTACATTTGTATGATGACTAAGCTATGGATCGGCCTTCTTACATCATAAGGTCGTCCATGGAACCGCAAGACATCAAAACCAGGCTGGGTTCCGGCCTGCTCTCCTTTCCGGTCACGCATTTCGACGCGCAAGGCGCCTTCCTGCCGGACAGCTACCAATCCCATATCGAATGGCTCGCCGGCTATGACGCGCCGGTGCTCTTCGCCGCTGGCGGCACCGGGGAATTCTTCTCCCTGACACCAGGGGAAATCCCCGCCATCGTCGCCGCCGCCAAGGAAGCCGCCGGGCAGACCGCCATCGTCTCCGGCTGCGGCTACGGCACCGAAATCGCCATCGAAATCGCCCGTGGCGCCGAAAAGGCCGGGGCGGATGGCATCCTGCTGCTGCCGCATTACCTCATCGACGCGCCGCAGGCCGGGCTTTACGAGCATGTGCGCCGGGTCTGCCAGTCCGTCGGCATCGGCGTCATGGTCTATAACCGCGACAATGCGGTGCTGCGGCCGGATACGCTGGCGCGGCTCTGCGAGGCCTGCCCCAATCTGGTCGGGTTCAAGGACGGCACCGGCGATATCGGGCTGGTCCGCGAGGTGACGGCGAAGCTGGGCGACCGGCTGACCTATCTCGGCGGCATGCCGACAGCGGAATTATTCGCGGAAGCCTATCTCGGCGCCGGCTTCACCACCTATTCCTCGGCGGTGTTCAATTTCGTCCCCGCGCTGGCGATGAAGTTCTACAAGGCGCTGCGCCAGGGCGAGCGCGCGGCCTGCGAAAAAATCCTGTTGGAATTCTTCTATCCCTTCATGGCCATCCGCGACCGGCAGAAGGGCTATGCCGTCTCCGCCATCAAGGCTGGGGTGCGGCTGCAGGGCTTCGCCGCCGGCAAGGTGCGCAGCCCGCTCTGCGACCTCACCGCCGAGGAGGAGGCGATGCTGGACGCGCTGATCGCCCCGTATCGCCGGCGGGGCTGAGCCCCTTCATGCCGGGATGAAGGGCGCCGCGGCGCGGTCCGCCGCGTCCGGGCTGTCGCGCAGCGCCGCCGCCACGCCGTTGCGGTCGGCCGCGCTGCGGTTCTGGCTCATCTTGCGCTTGCCGGTCAGCTTCGTGATCGGCAGCCGCAGCCCGACGATCCCTTTGAGCTGGGCGCGGATGAACGCCTCCGGCGCGTCGCTCACCGCCCAGGGCTGGGCGCGCGGCGCCTCATGCCGGGCAGTCAGCCGGGTGACGACATCCAGCAGGCGCTGCGGGTCGTCGAAAAACTCCACCGGCCCGTGCGCCTGCACCGTGATATAGTTCCAGGTCGGCACCACCTTGTGATGCTCCTGCTTGGAGGGATACCAGGAGGGCGAGATATAGGCCTCCGGCCCCATGAAAATCGCCAACGCCTCGCCGGTCACCTTCAGGTGCCATTGCGGGTTGGCGCGTGCGACATGGCCATAGAGCGTGCCGTGTTCGCCTTCCTCCGCCGCCAGCAGCAGCGGCAAGGGGGTGGCGAACAGCCCGTCCGGCGTCATTGTCACCAGATTCGCCACGCGGGCGGCGCGCATGGTCTCATGCAGGGCGGCAAGCTCGGTTTCGCGGAAGGCGGGCGGCACATACATGGCGGGACGGCTCCAGGGTGGGAGACGATCATGCCGCAAAATGCCGGGAGACGAAATGGCGGCATTTGCGCCAGGGTGCCCAGAAATGCGCCGCGCTCTGCCCGGCACGCCCCCGCCGCTGCCAGCGCCGGCCCTGAAACCGCGCCCGCTTGATTTCGGCACAATCTTTGCTTTACCTTTTTCGAAGGCCGCTAGGGTTCCGGCCGGGCAAATGCCCGGCGCTGGTCCGAGAGCGGCGGTCATGCGGGAGACATCCGCATGATGCACGGCGGGACAAAAGCCCGGGAGAGCATGGATGCGTGGGGATACGCGTCGGCTCTCCACGTATCCCTCGCATCGCTGAGACGTGACTGTTCAACGATGGGAGTTCATATGACGACCCTGTTCCTGACCGGATGCCGCGCCGATGCTTGACCTCGACAAGCTCAGCCCGGCCGAATACCGCGCCCGCTACGAAGCCCTGCAGGAAGCCGCCCGTGCCCGCGCCGCCGCCCCGCAAACAGAAGCCAGCTTCCCGGAGATCCCGCCCGATGCGGTGATCGCGCAGGATGTGATTCCGCCCGGCTGGTACGCTTCATTGCGGCTGCGCCGGGGGGCGGCGCTGCGCCTGACCAATATCGCGGGCACGCCCGGCGCGGCTTTGTTCATCTGGAACGAAGCCGACCCCTCCGAGCGCTTCAACGCCGGCGACACCACCAAGCTGCAATGGACCACCAACCTGACCACCGGCCGGGTGCTGTTCTCGGATATGGGGCGCGTCCTCGCCGCCATCACCGCCGATAGCGGGGCGGGGCATGACAGCATCATCGGCCCCAACGGCCCGGCGCAGACGCAAGGGCGCAACGGGCGGGATAATCTGCGTTGCGGCGCCGCCAAATTCGGGCTGTCGCGCCGGGATCTCGCCCCGGCGCTCTCACTGTTCTCCCCGGTTGGGGTGGATGCGCAGGGTGTGATGCGCTGGCGCGGCAACCCGCCCGCCGGCGCCATGCTCGAGCTGCGCGCGGAGATGGATCTGCTCCTCGTCCTCTCCAACACCCCGCATGCGCTCAGCCCGGTGCAGCAGGCGACCGGCCCGCTCGCCTACACCGCCTGGCGCGCTGGCGCGCCCGGCCCGGACGATCTCTGCCGCCATTTCACCGCCGAGGCCGCCCGCGGCTTTGCCAATAATGATCGGTATTTCGCGCAATGACCCTGATCTCAGACCAGTTCGTGCCCGCCCGCGCCCCCTATTCGGTGGTGCTGAAACAGGGCCAGACCATGCGCATCATCGATCTGGAAAGCCAGCAGGCGGTGGATGCGCTGTTCTACAACGCACAGGATACCAGCGAGCGCTATTCGGCGCAGGACACGCTGGCCGCACAGGCCCTGCAAGGCGGGCGCTACGACCTGACCACGGGCGCCGTGCTGCGCTCCAACGAGGGCCGGCCGATGGTGACACTCACCGCCGATAGCTGCGGCTTTCACGATAGCTGTGCCGGGGCCTGCTCGTGTGAGAGCAATATCGTGCGCTTCGGCTATGAAACACGCTTCATGCATTCATGCCGGGAGAATTTCCTCACCGAGCTGGCGAAATACGGCATGGATAAGCGCGACCTGGTCTCCAACGTGAATTTCTTCATGAATGTGCCGATCCGCCCGAATGGCGAGCTGACGGTGGATGACGGGGTTTCCAAACCTGGCGGGTATGTCGAGTTCATCGCGGACATGGATGTGCTGGTGGTGATCTCCAACTGCCCGCAGGTGAATAATCCATGCAACGGCTTCACCCCCACGCCGATTCAAATCCTGATCAACGGCTAGACGATGTTCAGCAAAATCCTCATCGCCAATCGCGGCGAAATTCTGGGCCGGGTTTGTCGCACGCTGAAGCAGATGGGCATCGCCAGCGTCGCTGTCTATTCGGATGCGGACCAGTTTGCCCCGCCGGTGCGCGCGGCGGACGAGGCGGTGCATATCGGCCCCGCCCCGGCGGCGCAGAGCTATCTCGATATCGACGCGATCCTCGAGGCCTGCCAGCGCAGCGGCGCGCAGGCCGTGCATCCCGGCTATGGCTTCCTCTCCGAGCGGGTGGAATTCGCGGAGCGGCTGGAAGCGGCGGGGATCCGCTTCATCGGCCCGCGCCCCGCGCATCTGCGTGATTTCGGGCTGAAGCACACCGCCCGCGCCTTGGCCAAGGCCGCTGGCGTGCCGATGCTGCCCGGCACCGGCGTGCTGACCAGCCGCGAAGAGGCGCTGGCCGAGGCCGCGCGCATCACCTACCCGGTGATGCTGAAAAGCAGCGCCGGGGGTGGGGGCATCGGCATGGTGCTGTGCGAGGACGCGGCGGAGCTGGCCACGCGCTATGACAGCATCGCCCGGCTCGCCGCCAATAATTTCGGCAATGCCGCCTTGTTCCTGGAAAAATACGTCGCCCGCGCCCGGCATGTGGAGGTGCAGATTTTCGGCGACGGCAAAGGCGGCGTGGTGGCGCTGGGCACGCGCGACTGCTCCTTGCAGCGGCGCAACCAGAAAATGGTCGAGGAAACCCCGGCCCCCAACCTGCCTGATGCGATCCGCACCGCCATGGAGGAGGCCGCCATCGCGCTGGCGGCATCGGTACATTATGAATCCGCCGGGACGGTCGAATATGTTTACGATGCCGAGGCGCAGAGATTTTACTTCCTGGAGGTGAATACACGCCTGCAGGTCGAGCATTGCGTGACGGAGGAAATTTATGGAGTCGATCTGGTCCGCTGGATGATCGAACAGGCGGCGGGGGGCTTCGTGCTGCCGTCCCCGGCGGAACTGAAACCGCAAGGTGCGGCCATCGAAGTTCGCTTATACGCCGAAGCGCCCGGCAACCAATTCGCCCCATCCAGCGGCCAGCTGAGCGCCTTCACGCCGCCGCCCGGCCTGCGCGTGGAAAGCTGGGTGGAAACCGGCACGGAAATCACCCCTTTCTACGACCCGATGCTGGCGAAATTCATCGCCAAGGGGGAGAGCCGCGCCAGCGCGCTCGCCACGCTGCAAGCCGGGTTGCGGCAGAGTGAAATTTTCGGCGTCGAGACAAATCTGGATTATCTGCGCGCCATCCTCGCTTTGCCCGCCTTCGCGGCTGGCGAGATGACGACGCGCAGCCTGGCGGATTTCAGCTTCACCCCGCTGGCCGTGGAGGTGCTGGACCCCGGCGCGCAATCGAGCTTGCAAAGCCTGCCGGGGCGGTTGGGCTATTGGGAGGTCGGCGTGCCACCGAGCGGGCCGATGGATGATCTCCACCACACCCACGCCAACGCGCTGCTCGGCAATGCGTTTGACGCGGCCACGCTTGAGCTCACCCATACCGGGCCGAGCTTGCGCTTTCTCAGCGCGACGCGGATCGCGCTCTCCGGTGCCAATATGCCAGCGCTTCTGGATGAGCAGCCGGTGGCCTACCATTGCGCCGTGGAGGTGCAGGCCGGGCAGGTGCTGGAGCTGGGGATGATCGACGGTCCGGGCCAACGCACCTACCTCGCGGTGTCCGGTGGCTTCAAGGCACCGTCCTATCTCGGCAGCGCCGCCACCTTCACGCTGGGCGGTTTCGGCGGCACCACCGGCGCCGCCTTGCGCGCCGGGGATATTTTGCATTTTCCCTCGCCTTTGCCCGCGCCAACCGAACCGCCCCCCGCGCCGGCGACATTGGCGCGCAGCTGGACTCTGGCCGTGCGTTATGGCCCCCACGGCGCGCCGGATTTTTTCACCGATGACGATATCACCACACTGTTCCACGCCACCTACGAGGTGCACCATAATTCCGCGCGCACCGGGGTTCGGCTGATCGGCCCCAAACCCGCCTGGGCGCGGCGCGATGGCGGCGAAGCCGGTCTGCACCCCTCGAATATTCACGACAATGCCTACGCGGTCGGGGCGATCGACTTTACCGGCGACATGCCGATTTTGCTGGGGCCGGACGGACCTTCGCTGGGCGGCTTCGTCTGCCCGGCGGTGGTGACGAAGGCGGATCTCTGGAAGCTGGGTCAGCTCAAGCCCGGCGACAAGGTCCGCTTCGCGCGCGTGGATTCCGCCCCCGCGATCATCGCCGCCAGCCAGGATGTCGTTATCCGCCGCGCCGGGGATGAGGATGTGCTGATCGAATTCGGCGAGATGAAGCTGGATTTCGAGCTGCGCCTGCGCGCCCAGGCGCTGCGTGATGCGCTTGCGGCCAGCGCGCTGAAGGGCGTTATCGATCTGACCCCGGGGATCCGCTCCCTGCAGATCCATTTCGATTCAGAGCAGACCGATACGGCAAAAATCATGGCGGCGGTGCGGGATATTCTGCCGCAGCTGCCGGATCCTGAAGCGATGGAGATGAAAACCCGCACACTCTGCCTGCCGCTTTCCTGGAATGACAGCCAGGTGCGGCTGGCCATGCGCAAATATCAGGAGACCACACGCCCCAACGCGCCCTGGTGCCCGGACAATATCGAATTCATCCGCCGCATCAACGGGCTTGAGGATATCGAGGCGGTCAAGCGAATCATTTTCGACGCTTCCTACATCGTGCTGGGGCTGGGCGATGTCTATCTCGGCGCGCCGGTGGCAACACCCTATGATCCCCGGCATCGCCTGGTCACCACCAAATATAATCCCGCGCGCCCCTGGACGCCACAAAACGCCGTCGGCATCGGCGGCGCCTATATGTGCGTCTATGGCATGGAAGGGCCGGGCGGCTACCAGCTTTTCGGCCGCACCATCCAGGTCTGGAATACCCATCGCCAGCCGGCCCCCTTCGAAGACGGCAAGCCCTGGCTGCTGCGCCATTTTGATCGCATCCGCTTCCGGGAGGTCTCCGAAGACGAATTGGAAGAGGCCCGCGCTGGCTTCTTGCACGGCAAATATCCGCTGCAGATCGAGGAAAGCAGCTTTTCGCTGCGCGCCTACCGGGAATTCTGCGCGCAGAATGCACAGAGCATCGACGCGTTTCAGACGCGCCAGCGCCGTGCCTTCGCGGTGGAGCGTGAGGATTGGGCTGCAAAGGGGCTGAACTCGTTTGAGGAGCCGGAGACGCCCCCGGCGACGGAGGAAGCGCCCTTGCCGCCAGGCGCGCGCGCCATCGCCGCGCCGGTTCCAGGCAGCATCTGGAAAATCCTGGCCGAACCGGGAGCGCAGGTGAAACGCGGAGATGTCGTGATGATTCTTGAATCCATGAAAATGGAGGTACGGGTTGAAGCCAGCACGGCCGGCCGCCTGACCAGCCTGACCGCACGGCCAGGCCAAATTATTCGCGCCGGGCAACGCCTCGGCATCATCACCACGGAGTCCTGACGATGATCCCTGAGCTGCTTGAATTTCCCACCCTGCGGAGCGCCTACGCCAGCGGGGCTTTGACCCCGACCATGCTGGTGAAAGCCCTGCTGGCGCGCATCGCCACGTACCCGGACAAGGCGGTGTTCATCAGCCTGGTGGCGGAGGAGGAACTGCTGGCACAGGCCGCCGCGCTGGAGACTGGCGGCGCGGAGGGCAAGGCGCTTTACGGCATTCCCTTCGTTGCGAAAGACAATATCGACGTCAGGGGCATCCCGACAACCGCTGGCTGCCCGGCCTTTGCCTACACACCGGCGCAGGATGCCGTCACCATCGCGCGGTTGCGCGAAGCGGGGGCGATTCTGCTCGGCAAAACCAACCTGGATCAATTCGCGACCGGCCTGAACGGCACCCGCTCACCCTACGGCGCGCCGCGCTCAGTGTTCAACCACGCCTACATCTCCGGCGGCTCCTCCTCGGGCTCTGCGGTGGCGGTCGGCGCCGGATTGGCAGCGTTTTCGCTCGGCACGGATACCGCAGGGTCCGGCCGGGTGCCCGCCGCGTTCAATAATCTGATCGGGCTGAAGCCGACAATCGGCCGCCTCTCCGCGACCGGTGTGGTGCCGGCATGTAAAAGCCTAGACTGCATCTCGGTTTTCGCCAATTCATCCGCGGATGCGATGGCCGTATTGGACGCCGCACAAGGTTATGACGCGCAGGATGCCTATTCCCGCCCGCCCGCATCCCACAGCTTGCCGCAACGCCCGCGCCTTGGCGTGCTTGCTGCCAAGGACAGGGATTTCGCCGGGGACGATGAGGCCGCTTCGCTCTACGACGCCGCTTTGGCGCAGGCGTTGGCACTGGGCTGGGAGTTGACCGAGATCGATTACGCGCCGTTCCGCACGATCGCCGCCCTGCTCTATGGCGGTGCCTTCGTGGCAGAGCGGACCGCCGCCATCCGGGACTTCCTGCGCGAGCATGCAGCAGAGATGCTTCCGGTCGTGCGCGGCATCGTCGAAGGCGGGATGAAGTTTTCCGCTGCCGACGCCTTCGACGATATCTACAAGGTTCAGGCCCTGCGACATCTGACGAATGTCGAGCTGGCAAAATGCGATGCCTTGCTGCTGCCCACGGCACCTACCTGCTTCACAGTGGAGGCGATGCTGGCCGAACCGGTCAAGCATAACTCAACCCTTGGCCTCTATACGAATTTCGTAAACCTACTGGACCTAGCCGCAATTGCGCTGCCCGCCGGTTTCACCGCAAACGGCATGCCGTTTGGCGTGACGCTGATCGGCCCGGCCTTCTCGGAAGCCTGCCTCTGCGCCTACGCGGACAAACTCCATAAAGCGCTGGGGGCTGGGTCCGGGCTGAGCCGTGTCCAGCCTTGCGGCACCTACGAAGCGATGACGGATGAGGTAACGCTGGTTGTCGCCGGCGCGCATCTCTCGGGCATGGTGTTGAACCATGAATTGACCAGGCTCGGTGCCCAACTGATCCGCCCGGCCCGAACCGCCCCCGACTATAAATTATTCGCCCTCGCCACCACGCCGCCGAAACCCGGGCTGGTGCACAGCCCCGGCTTCGCAGGCACTGGAATCGCTGTCGAACTCTGGCGGATGAACGCGCGCGCGCTCGGTGAATTCCTTGCCGCCCTCCCCGCCCCCATGGGCATCGGGCGGGTCACCTTGGAAGATGGCTCGACGCATCCTGGCTTTCTCTGTGAAGCCTACGCGTTGGAAGGTGCCGAGGATATTACCGTGCATGGCGGCTGGCGCGCCTACCGCTCTTCCTTGTCCTGAATAAAAAAGGCCGGTTCGCACCGGCCTTTTTTATTCCACCTCGTCGCTGACATCCGTCAGCAGCGGCACGGCCGGGTAGGGCTCATCCTCATCCGCCGCCTCCTTGCCGTGAATCAACGCTTCCAGCCGCGCCTTGGTGGCGGCGAAGGCGGGGCTTGCGATCTGCGCGGCATCGCGGGGGCGTGGCAGCGGCACCTCGATCATTTCCCGCAAGCGCCCCGGATGCGCATCGAGAACGAGAATCCGGTCCGCCAAAAACACCGCCTCATCGAGATCATGGGTGATGAAGATAATTGTTATATCGACCTTTTTCCATATCTCCAGCAAATAGGCCTGCATGCGCTGGCGGGTCTGCGCGTCCAGCGCCGAGAAGGGTTCGTCCATTAACAGCACACGCGGACGATTGACCAAGGCGCGGATGATCGCCACACGCTGTTTCATGCCGCCGGAGAGTTGATGCGGGTAGGCATCGGCGAATTTTTCCAGCCCGACGAGCGCCAGCCATTCATCGGCCTGGCGTTGCGCCTCAACCTTGCCGACACCGGCCATGCGCAACCCGAACATCACATTCCGTCGCACGCTGAGCCAGGGGAACAAGGTATAGCCCTGGAACACCATGCCCCGCTCGCGGCCTGGCCCCTGTACCGGCTTGCCATCGAGCGAGACCCAGCCTTCACTCGCCGTATCCAGCCCCGCCAGAATCCGCGCCAACGTCGATTTACCGCAACCGGAAGGGCCGATGACGCAGAGGAATTCCCGCCGATGCGTCTGGAAAGATAAATCCTCGATCGCGGTGACGTTGTTTTTCCCGCTGTTGAAGCGCTTGCTCATGCCATCGACGCTCAATATCACGTCGCGGGCCTTCAGCCGTGCAAGCCGCGCCTGCACCTCTGGCGGTTGATCGAGATAGGAAACGCTCATGCGGCTGACTTGTCCCATGGAAAGAGTTTTCGGCCGAGCGCGGCCAGCAACAGATCGCCGCCAAGCCCCAGAATGCCGATCATCGCAATCGCCGCATAGACATTCGCATAATGCTGGTAGCGCGATTGCTGGGTGATGAAGAGAGAAATCCCGGACGTGGCGCCGATCAGCTCCGCGACGATCAGATAAGTCCACGCCCAGCCCAGAAGAATCCGCTGGTCACGATACAGATCCGGCAGCACGCTGGGGATGATCACGCTGGTCAGCAGCCGCAAATTACGCGTCCCCAGCGTCAAAGCGGCTTCCACCAAGGCGAAATCGGCCTTGCGCGTCGTGTTGGCGATGATCAGAATCTGCTGAAATAATGTGCCAATGACGATGATCGCGATCTTCGGCCCGGCATAGATGCCCAGCACCGCAACGGCCAACGTGCCGAAGGCCGGTGCCGGGAGGTAGCGGAAGAACTCGACAAACGGCTCAACCAGCCGCGCCAACCCGCTATGCGCCCCACATAAAATACCCAGCGGCACACCGATGATGGAAGAAATCACAAAGCCCCAGAAAATCGTCTGGATGCTTTGCCAAAGGCTTTGATGCAGCCAGAGCCCGTTCTGATCGGCCGGCGGCGTGGTGAAGGAGGTGTAGAACGCCGCCGCAACGTCACCGGGCGCGGGCAGATAGACCGGATTGCACGGCGTACCTACCGGTGGCGCGGTATGGTTGGTCTTCGCCGCCGCGAGTTGCCCGGCATAATCGGCCTTGGTCACCCGCATGCCCGGCATGTAGTAATCGACATCGCCAGGATCCGAAATCAACACGTCCGGATGCCAGATGAACGGCACGTAGCTGACCGCTGACCAGACCGCGAGCGGCAACAGAAACGAGGCAATTGCCAGAAAAATGCGCAAGCGTCGCGTCAAAGGCGCGCGGACGCGGAACCATTGCCCGCGCACCAGATCACCCGTCTCGGAGGCGGCCGGCTTCACGGCCGCGATCTCCGAGCGATCCAGCATCAATTCCCCTCCTTGTAGGCGTCGATCAACGACCCATTGATGTACAGCTTCACATCCTGCGGGGTTTTATAAACCTTATTGCGTACATTGAAGGCATCGGAATTTTCGTCGGAGCCGTACACGGAGTTCAGGCCGGTGCCGGGCACGAAGGCGGCCTTTGCCTCGGCCAAGCTGAGAAGATGCGTGCCCTTGACGTAGCGCTGATAGATCTGCGGCGACACGCCATCGCGCGCGGCCATGATCTTGAGCGCATCGGCATGCGTCTTCGGATCGTTGATATAGGCCAGAATGCGATACCAGACCTTGATTACCTTCGCCCAATCCTGCGGCCGTGCCGCCAGGCTTTGCGGCGATACCGCCAGACCGTCATAGATCAGCCCAGGCGCCTGCGCGGAGGTATAGATCGCCCTCGACCCCGGCACGGCCAGGCGCGCCTGATCCGCGATCGGCTGCCACAAGCCGATCGCCGCCACCGCGCCGGAGGCCAGAACCTGCGGCGTGCTGTTGGTCACCGTATTCACCAGCTGCACCGAATCCAGCGACATGC
Source organism: Acidocella sp. MX-AZ02 (assembly GCF_000306035.1). Lineage (NCBI taxonomy): Bacteria > Pseudomonadati > Pseudomonadota > Alphaproteobacteria > Acetobacterales > Acidocellaceae > Acidocella > Acidocella sp. MX-AZ02. Next base: position 60,331 of record NZ_JH976208.1, on the reverse strand, counting down.
CATTGGCCTGCAAGGCGTGCTCCAGCAGCATCTGTTCCAGCAGCCCAACCTCGACGCCAACCTTCTGTCCCTGCAATTGCTTGACGCTGGTGATGCCGGGCTTTGCCAGAATCTGGTCATTGCCGCTGGAATAATCGGTCAGCATGATGAGCTGATTTTTGGTGCCGTTTGCGCCGAGCGCCAGCGCATCGCCGGTTGCGAGAAAATCGCCATCCAACTTGCCTGCGGAAAAGGCATCCAGTGACGCGGAATAATCAAACCATTGCATCTGCACATCAACGCCGGCTTGCTTGAACCAGCCTTTATCGACGGCGATCTGCCAGCCGGTGAAGCCCGGCCAGTCACTGAAGCCGATGCGCAGCGGCGTTTCGGCCTTTGCCGGCAAGCTGGCCAGCAGCGAGAGCGCCGCGGCGGAGAGAAAGGATGCAAATTTGGTCGCCCGTTTCATGGATACCCCTCAGATGGAGATCAGACTCTGCAAAAGACGTTACAAAAACAAAGACAGTGCAAGAACGATGCCAGACTGTTTAGAATTCCAAAAGATTATCGCGGAGCAGCTGGTGCTTGTAGGCGGTGCGCACGCAGCCCAGCCTCTGCAGCTCCGGCACCAGCCCGTCCGCCACTTCCACGAGATAGCGCCGCCCGACGCGCAGCACCGGCGTGGTGATCAAAAACCCGTCGCCGCCGACCTCTTCCATCACCTCGCGCATCCGCAGCGCGACGGATTGCGGCGTGCCGATCAGCTCAACCGACGAGACCATGCCGCCGGCGCCATCCACAACCAGTTCGCGCAATGTCTTGCCCGATCCCCATTGCTGGAATTTATCGAGCGAGCCCTGCTCGCCATTGGTCGTCAGCTTGCCCGGCAACGGTTCATCCAGCGGGAATTGCGCGAAATCGATATCGGTGATCGCCGAGATCGAGGCCAGCATGTCGTCGATGAAATGCGGCGCGCTGTGCTGGCGCCGCAGCCGCTCGCGCGCATCCTGCTCGGTATCGCCCAGCGCCGGCGTGACGCAGAACATCACCTTGATGCTGTCCGGGTCACGCCCCATCGCCGCCGCGCGGCTGCGAATATCGTCGCGAAACGCCTTCATCGATTCAACCCCGTTGGCGACGGAGACGATCGAGTCCGCGTGCTTGGCGGCGAAATCCCGCCCCCGTGGCGAGGCCCCGGCCTGCAGATAAACCGGGCGACCCTGCGGAGAGCGCACCGTATTCAGCGGGCCGCGAACCTTGAAGAATTTACCTTCATGGTTGATCGGATGCACCTTGTCATGATCGGCATAGATGCCACGCGCGCGGTCGCGCAGCACGGCACCCTCCTCCCAGCTGCCGAAGAGCTTGCCCATCACCTCCATATATTCCTCGGCCATCTCATAGCGCAGCTCACGCGGCGGCAATTTATCCAGGCCGAAATTCTGCGCGGCGAGATCTTCCGCGCTGGTCACCACATTCCAACCGAAGCGCCCGCGGGTCAGGCTGTCGATGGTGGAGGCCAGCCGCGCCATCAGGAAGGGCGGGTAGGCCAGGGTGGACATGGTGGCGATCACGCCGAGATGCCGCGTGGCCATGCCCATCGCCACCGCCAGCGGCGCGGGGTCGTGCTTGGGCGCCATCACCCCGCCGCGCAGGCCTTTTTCCCGCGAGCCGCCATAGGTCTCCGAGACCATCAGCTTGTCTTCGATCATGATATAATCGAAGCAGGCACGCTCCAGCGTCTGCGCCATCTCGATATAGAATTGCCCATCCCAGGGCATGCCGCCTTGGCCAAAAGGCTCTCGCCATTCATCCGGGGTAAAATTCATGAACCAGCCGAGATGAAATTTTTTCGTACTCATGAGGCTCCTTCGTCGCGCGCGTCAAGAATAACCGGATCGCGCGGCTTGCAGTGAAAAGCTGAGCGCCGCGCTTCAGATGGCGGTGAGAAACGACACCCCGACCGCGCCCAGAAAATCCTGCGCGCGGTCACCGTTCGCGTGCACCTCCCCATAATCGGGGGACATTACGCGTTTGACCCGGTTGCGGTGATAGCTGCCGAAAAGCTGGCGCGCCGTCAGCACCTGGGTTGTATCCGCGCCGTACAGCGTTTCATGCAGTGCCGGCAGCGCGTGCCAGGGTACGGCGGGGCGGGCGTGATGCGCGTTATGGTAGGCGAAATTCAGCGTCAGCAGATTCAGCAGCGGATGCGAGAGCGACAGGATATTGCTGTAGGTATTCTCATGCTCATAGGCCCGGTCACGATTTTTGACGATCATCGGGGAGGAGTTGGAATGCGGCACATAGACATCGAATGTGTGCTGGTAGGCATCCATGAAGCGCAGCACCTGCAGCATCAGCAGATAGGCAACGGCATAGAAGCCCAATGACCAGGGCGAGACCCAGGCCAACGCGCCAAACAACAGCAGCCGCGAGAGCAGCAGCAGGCCGGCGCGCCGGCGCATGGCGTGCGTGCCGCGATATTGGGTGATGATGACCATGCCATGCATCAGCAACTCAACCGCCGGAATATAGGCCCATTCCAGCCCCAGCACGGCGCCCCGCACCCAGCCTGGCGCGCGCTTGAGAATATCCCGGTAATCGAAGGCCGCCACATCCATCCGGTCGGCATGGTGGCGCAGATGTTTTTCCTTCAGCCCGGCATAGGAGGCAAAGCAGGCGCCGGTGATCCAGGCCATCACTTCGCCCGCCTGGTCGTTGCGGCGCATTTTGCTGAACACCGCCCCATGCGCGCATTCATGGATGAAATAGGCGCAGATCACGAGGCCATGCGCCAGCAGCAGCGTGCCCAGCAGATTGAGTGCCAGGCTGGCGCGGGTGATCAGCACCAGCCCGCCGGCATAAGCGGCGAACGCATAAAAAATGCCGGCGCCATTATAGAGCGCGCCACCAGGGTAGCGGAACAAACGGGTCTGGCTCATGCCGACGCACCGCACGGGGGCGTGGCTTCATCGCGGGCCGAGGGGCGGGCATCATTCATGCTGATCTCCTGACGAGGAATGACCAAAACGGCTAAACAACACTCATTTGCACTTTTTTTGTTCTTTTTGTTCGATGAAGGCCGAGATATCCGCGCGGCCATTCCACAAAATGACTATTTTATATTCGTATCTACTCAAATCCGGCTCGTACATAGCTTGATATGCCCATTTACTTTCCGTATCAGGAAAGAATGTCCCGCCCCTCCGCCCCCTTCAGCGGCAATCTTGGTGATGTCGATCTTCGCCTGCTGCGGCTGTTCGCCACGGTCGCCGAGGCGGGGGGCTTCACCGCGGCGGAGGCGGAACTGCAGGTCGGGCTATCGACCATCTCCAAGCAGTTGAAAGCGCTGGAAACCCGTCTGGGGGTGACGCTGTGCCGGCGCGGGCGCGGCGGGTTCGCGCTGACCGATCAGGGGCGTTCGGTGCTGGTGGAGGTCCGCCAGCTGCTCGGCGCGCTGGATGGGTTTCGCGAGCGGATGAGCAATATCCACACCGAAATCGGCGGCGAGCTTAATCTCGGCATCATCGATACGCTGATCACCGACCCGCATTTCCGCCTGCCGCAGGTTCTGGCCACCGCCAAAAGGCGGGCGCCACGGGTGCAGATCAATATCAGCGTCGATCCGCCGAACCTGCTGGAAAAGGCGCTGCTGGAGGAGCGGCTGCACGCCGCCATCGTGTCCGTGCGCCAGCGCCTGCCGGGGCTGACCTACCGGTTTCTCTATGCCGAGCAGAATAATCTCTATTGCGCCGAGCCGCATCCGCTCTACCGCTATTGCCCGGACGAGGTGCCGACGGACATGCTGATGGGCTGTGAAGTGGTCGGGCGCAGCTATGCCGAGCAGGACGAGGCCCGGCAGCTCGCCAGCGGCCTGGTGCGCAGCGCCACCGCCAATGATGTCGAGGGGGTGGCGCTGCTGGTGCTCACCGGCCGCTATATCGGCTATCTGCCGGACCATTATGTGCGCGCCACCCGCTTCGGCTTGCCGCTGCGCGCGGTGCTGCCGGCGCGGTTCGGCTATCTGGTGGAATTCGAGCTGGCCACCCGGGCGCGCGGCCATGTCTCCCCGGCCTCGCGCAATTTCCTGGCCGAGCTGGGCCGCGAATATGAGCTGGCGATGGGTGGCTAGGCCTGTATCGGCCCACTCTGTTGCCGTTTCAGTCAAGTACGCTTCCCGAAATCGTCCTTTTTGCCGCGCGCGCGGCTTGCCTAAGCTTCCGGCATGGCAGCTTGCGACCCATCCGTTTCGGCCACGCCCCGTACGCGCCCGCACTGGCACGGTCTATGGACACGCTCCCTCCTGGTCGGAGCGGATGGGCAGCGCGATGTGAGCAGCGCGGTCTCCTGGCTGCAGGGGCCCGAACTATTCGTGGATCTGCGCCAGCCCGCCGCGCGCCCTGGCTTCTGCCTGGTGCCAGGCTTCGCGCAGCTCTCCATCGCGGCCGAAACCTGGCTGGCCGGCCAGCAGGGCTTCGCCGGCAGCTTCCACGTGGCCCAAAACCGCGCCACCTGGCAGCGCGAGATCGACTACCAGCCGCCAGGGCCGACGCCGGATGAAGGCACCCTCTCCTGGGAGGGCAAAACCCTGGTCGAGACCGGGCTGCACAGCCCCTATCTGGAACATTGGCACGAAGCAGCGCAGCCGAACCACCCTTGCGCGGCGCTGCGGCTGCGCGCGGCGCAAACCGGGCAGGCGGCGATTCTGGTGCGCACCGGGCCAATATTCATGCTGGCGCGCGGCCGCGCGCCGGG
>NZ_JH976208.1:37176-55497 GCF_000306035.1 Acidocella sp. MX-AZ02 | reverse complement strand
CGCCACAGCCCGCCAGGCGCTGCTGGATTGTGAGATTTCGCGCGGCACGGCTTCGGGCTGGGTGATCAACGCCTCCACCCTGCCCTGGCGGGAAGGCCAGCGTTTGCGCCTCTCTCTCGACCGGCCAGGCCGGCTGCTGATCGATGGCGCGGTATGGGAGATCATCCATGAGGAAGGGCAGATCGATGCGTTTACAACGGCTTAATACCGTCAGATGCCCATGCGCGCGCTAGTCACCGGCGCGGCCAGCGGCATCGGCCTGGCCACTTCCCGCGCCTTTCTCGCCGCCGGGGATGCGGTGATCGGGCTGGATATCGCCCCGCCGCCGGCGGAGGTGCCTTGGGTGGAGGCCGACCTCACCCGCCCGGAGGCAGTGGCGGCCGCGGTAGCGCAGGCCGCCGCGCGGCTGGGCGGGTTCGACGTGCTGGTGAACGCCGCCGGGGTGGAATATGACGCCCCGCTCGCGGCTTTGGATCTGGCGCGGCTGGACCGGATGGTCGCCATCAATCTGCGCGGGCCGATGCTGGTGGCCGCCGCCGCGCTGCCGCACATCGCCAAGGGCGGGTCGATCATCAATCTCGCCTCGGAGCTGGCTTTTCTGGGCCGCGCCGAAGCCTCCGGCTATTGCGCCACCAAGGCGGCGATGCTGGGGCTGACCCGCTCCTGGGCGCGCGAGCTGGGGCCGGATATTCGGGTCAACGCCGTCGCCCCCGGGCCGATCGACACCCCCTTGCTGAATTTCGCGGCGATGAGCCCGGCGCTGCAGACGCTGGAAACCGGCAACCCGCTCGGTCGGATCGGCCGGCCGGAAGAGGTGGCCGCGGTGATCCTGTTTCTCGCCAGCCAAGCCGCCAGCTTCGTCACCGGCCAGTGCTACAGCGCCGATGGCGGCGCCGCGATGCATTGAAACCTGCCCCCCTCTCATCACAACGTCCAAGGAGCCTTGCGAATGGTTGAAAGCGTGTTCATGGCGGAGTTGTCCTGGCCGGAATGGGAGGCCAGGATCCAGGCCGGCGCCATCATCTTCCTGCCGCTCGGCGCCACCGAACAGCACGGGCCGCATCTGCCGCTGAATGTCGATGTGATCCTGCCGACGGCTGTGGCCGAACGCGTCGCCCGGCAGGTCGGCGGGCTGGTCGCGCCCACGCTGAATTACGGCTATAAATCCATGCCCCGCTCCGGCGGCGGGCAGAGCTTTCCGGGCACCGCCAGCCTGGATGCCGCCACCTTCAGCCACACCATCCGCGATGTCATCCGCGATATGGGGCTGCATGGGGCGCGGCGCTTCGTCATCCTCAACGGGCATTTCGAGAATGCCTGGCCGTCGGTGGAGGGGCTGGATCTGGCGCTGCGCGACCTGCGCGCCGAAGGCATCCGCGATGTCACCGCGATGCGGCTGGAATATTGGGATTTCGTCACGCCCGCGACGCTGGACAGGATTTTCCCGGAGGGTTTCCCCGGCACCGAGCTGGAACATGCCAGCCTGATCGAAGCCTCGCTGATGCTGCTGCTGCGCCCGGACCTGGTGGCGGTGGAAAAAATCCCGCAGGAAGGCCGGGCGCAGTTTCCGCCCTACGACATCCACCCGCCGCCGCCCGGCTATCTGCGCGCAAGCGGCGTGCTGGCGGATGCGCGCGGCGCCAGCGCGCAGATCGGCCAATGGCTGATGGATGATCATGTCCGCCTGATCAGTGCCGCGGTGCGCGAGGGCTTCCAGCTGGGCGGCTGAGGCGCGCAACGGCTTTCGGCAGGAAGAGCTTCGGGGTAAGGAATGGCCGGGCGCGGCGGTCCGGGCCTGGGCGCGTGCCCCAAGATCTCTCTTCTCAACAAGGCAGCCATGACGGCGACTGTCTTCACGGGAAGGCTGCTTTATTACAAACCTGCTTTCAGTGGGTGAATAACGAAAGATCGTATCGTGAACTCTGGTATCAGCTTTGCACATATTCCAAACGCCGCGCCGCTGCCGGCGGCCGAGCGCGCCGCGGTGCTGGAAAATCCCGGCTTCGGCACCTCCTTCACCGACCATATGGCGGTGATCGAGTACACCCAGGGCGTGGGCTGGCATGATGCAAGGATCCAGGCGCGCGAGGCGATTACCCTGCATCCGGCGGCGGCGGTGCTGCATTACGCGCAGGAGATTTTCGAAGGGCTGAAGGCCTATCGCCTCCCCTCCGGCGAGATCGCGATGTTCCGCCCGACGGCAAATGCCAAGCGCTTCCAGGACTCCGCCGAGCGCCTGGCGATGCCGAACCTGCCCAGCGAGCTGTTCGTTGAATCGATCGAGCAGCTGATCCGCGCCGACCGGGACTGGGTGCCCAACGATCCGACCAAGAGCCTCTATCTGCGCCCCTTCATGTTCGCCAACGAGGCGTTCCTGGGCGTGCGGCCGTCGAAAACCTTCATCTACGCCGTCATCGCCTGCCCGGTGGGCGGGTATTTCAAGGGCGGCGCCGAGGCGGTCTCCGTCTGGGTGAGCGAGCATTACAGCCGTGCCGCCACCGGCGGCACCGGCGCCGCGAAATGCGGCGGCAACTACGCCGCCAGCCTGCTGGCGCAGGCCGAGGCCAGCGCCCAGGGCTGCGACCAGGTCGCCTTCCTGGATGCGGCCGAGCATCGCTGGCTGGAGGAAATGGGCGGCATGAACATGATGTTCGTGTTCGAGGACGGCTCCCTGCTCACCCCGCCGCTGGGCGGCACCATCCTGCCCGGCATCACCCGCAATTCGCTGATCACCCTGGCCGGCGCCGCCGGGCTGCGCGTGCGCGAGGAGGCCTATTCCTTCCAGCAGCTGCGCGAGGATGCCGCCAGCGGCCGGTTGCGCGAGGCCTTCGCCTGCGGCACCGCCGCGGTGGTCACGCCGATCGGCAAGTTCAAATTCTCCGGCGGCGAGGTGGTGATCGGCGATGGCGCCCATGCCGGCGCCACCACCAAAGCGCTGAAGGACAGGCTGGTGCAGATCCAGCGCGGCCAGAGCGACGACCCGTATGGTTGGGTGCATCGCGTCGGCTAGAGCAACATCCGATCAAACGGACTCGTTTGATCGGATAAAGTTGCTCGCTCGAACAAAAAGCTAGAGCGTGTTCCGTGCACCAACGGGAACGGAATACGCTCTAGAGATAGGTTTGTCTTGGCGTGGCGCGGCTTCAGCAGGCCGCCCATCGCCCCGCAATGGTCTTTGCCCCCTGGCAGGGTCATGATAGATCGCTAACCCTATCCGATTGGCAAGGCGGGACATGACCAAAGACAACCCTGCGGGGCAGACCGAAACACCGGCGCCCAGCACCAGAACGCGCGACCCGGAGCGCACGCGGCAGGATATCCTCAACGCCGCCGCTGATGAATTTGCCAAGTACGGGCTGTCCGGCGCGCGGGTCGATGCGATCGCGGCGCGGACCTCCACTACCAAGCGGATGATCTATTATTATTTCGAGAGCAAGGAAGGGCTCTATACCGCGGTGCTGGAGCGCGCCTATGCCGGCATCCGCGAGATCGAATCCGGCATGAAGCTCGACAAGCTCGATCCCGAAACCGCCTTGCGCCGGCTGGTTGAATTCAATTTCGATTATCATGACGCGCATCCGGAATTCGTCCGGCTGGTGATGATCGAGAACATCCATAACGGGGCGCATATCCAGGACGCGCCGGATCTGCGCCGCACCAACAGCCCGGCGATCGAGGTGCTGAGCGACATTCTGCAGCGCGGCTACAAAGCGGGGGTGTTCAAGCGCCAGATCGAAGCGCGCGAGCTGCACATGATGATCAGCGCGCTGTCATTCTACCGTGTCTCCAACCGCGCCACCTTCGGCACGCTGTTCAGCATCGATTTCGGCGCCCCGCAAACGCGCGAGCGCCATCGCCGCCATATTGCGGATTCCATCCTGCTACTGATGACCAACCCCGGCTGATTCACTCACCGCCAGCCGCCGCGCCATCGCCGCCAGACGGATCGGCGCATTGCTGGCGCCATAGCCTTCATAACCCTGGCGCTCCACCAGCTCGAAGAAAAACCGCCCCTGGAAATGCGGCAGGTAGGCGTGCCAGAACTCACCGCCGGTATCGCGGTCATACAGCACGCCATGCGCCTGCATCCGCCGCAGCTGGTCCGCCTCCAGCCCGAAACGCGCCTGCAGATCCTCATAATAATTCAGCGGAATCGGCACCGGCGCCAGACCGGCCGTGGCGGCCTGCGCCGCGGCCTGCTCCACGTTGCCGACCGCCAGCGCAATGTGATGCACCCCCGCCCCGGCCCCGGCGGCCACAAAGCGCGCGGTTTCGGTGGAGGGGCTCTCCGAGATGTTCAGCGGTATGCGCACGCTGCCGCTGGCGTTTTTCATCGTCCGCGAGCGCACTAGGCCGAAACGGTCGGCATATTCGATGGTCGGCTCCGCCACCAGGTTGAACAAGGTGCGGTAGAACAGGATGAACCGGTCCATGGAGCCCGGATTGAGCGCCTGGGCGACATGATCGATCCGCACCGGCCCGGCCTCCTCCGGCGCCGGGGCGAGGTCGAAATCATCCTGCCACATCTGCCGCGAGGCGGCCGCATCGACCAGATAGAGCAAGGTTCCATCCGGCTCGCGCACGGCGGGAATGCGATGCTCGCCCGGGCCGGTGCGCTCGCTCCAGGTGGGGCAGAGCAGGGCCTGCGCCCGCGCCAGGGTCGCCTGCACGTCATCAACCTGCAGCGCCAGGGCGCAGACCGAGGGCCCGTGCAGCACGAAATGCTCGGAGGCGGCGCTGTCCGGCTCGGCATTGAGCACGATATTCACCCCGCCCAGCCGGTAAAGCTCCACCGCTTTCGAGCGATGCTGTCCCGCCCGGGTGAAGCCCATCGCCTTCAAATAGGCGCCCAGCGCCACGCCGGCGCTGTGATCCACCGCGAATTCGATGAAGGCGACGCCGCCCAGCTCCGGCGGGCGCGGCAGCTGGGTGCGCCCGGCCTGCGCCTCCACCCAGATCAGCGAGCGCAGCCCATCCAGCGCGGTCGGCCGGGTGGGGCCGGCGCGGAAATTATCATTGAAGATTTCCAGGCTGAGCGGCCCCTTATACCCGGCATCCAGCGCCGCGCGGGTAAAGCCGGCGACATCGAAATCGCCCTGGCCAGGGAAATTGCGGTAATGCCGGCTCCAGGAGAGCACATCCAGCGAGAGCTTCGGCGCATCGGCGAGCTGGATGAAAAAGATCTTCTCGCCCGGCACACGCTCGATCCCCGCCAGCGAATCCCCGAGCGAGAGCGTGTGAAAACTATCCAGCGCCAGACCGAGCGCCGGATGGCTGACGCGCTGCACCAGCTCCCACGCCTGGCGCCAGAATTTCACATGCGTTCCCCAGGCCAGCGCTTCATAGGCAATGCGCAGCCCCCGCGTGCCGGCATGCTCGGCCAGCTCGGCCAGCTCCGCCGTCAACGCCGCCGGATTGCCCGCCGCATGCGGCTGCACATTGGAGCAGAGCAGCAGCAGATCGGTGCCCAGCTCGGCCATCACATCGAATTTGCGGGCCGCGCGGTCCAGATTGCGCCGGAGCTGCGCCGCGCCCATGCCCTCGAAATCGCGGAAAGGCTGGAACATGAAAATCGCCAGGCCGAGATCCTCGGCCATACGGCGGACATCGCGCGGCGCGCCATCGAAGGCCAGAAGATCCGCCTCGAAGATTTCCACGCCCTCGAACCCGGCCGCCGCGGCTGCCTCCAGCTTGTCCGATAATGTACCAGACAGTGACACGGTGGCGATGGATTTCGGTTGAGTCTGTAATATATTCAAGGCGTACACCCTCCTTACCGGCATTATATATCATCATCCGCGACCCGAGGCGGAAAAAAACTGCTTGAAATGTTCTATTTGGTTAGTTACTAAAAATCCAGCAGAGGCTGGTCATTGGTCGTCACGGCTAGATTAGCGTCTTTTTTCACGCTCTCCTACTCTGGCAGCGTTGCCGACGCTGTTACTCGCTTGGGTCATAACATACATGGTTCATCTCTCCCCGGCCGTCACCGCCATCCGCCCCGCCACATCCAGCGGCCAGACGCTGCTGGGGCTGATCGGCGAGGGCATCGGCCCCTCGCGCACCCCGCGCCTGCACATGCAGGAAGGGCAAGCGCAGGGGCTGAACATCCGCTACGATCTGTTCGATCTGCATGAACGCAATTTGTCGGTCGCGGACCTGCCCCGGCTGCTCGCCGAGATCGAGGCGGCGGGCTATGCCGGGGTCAATGTCACCCATCCCTGCAAGCAGGCGATCATCCCGCTGCTGAGCGAGCTTTCCCCCGATGCGCGGGCGCTGGGGGCGGTCAACACCGTGCTGTTCCGCGATGGCCAGCGCATCGGCCATAATACCGACTGGTCGGGCTTTTCCGAAAGCTTCCGCCGCCGCCTCGGCGATGCCGATATGACCCACGCCGTGCAGATCGGCGCCGGCGGCGCCGGCAGTGCCGTGGCCTACGCGCTGCTGAAGCTGGGCACGAAAAAACTCACCCTGATCGACGCTGACCTGTCCCGCGCCGAGGCCCTGGCCGCGCGCTATGCGCCGCTGTTTCCGGGTGTCGCCATCGAAGCCGCCCTCACCCCGGATGCGCCGCTGCAAACCGCCACCGGTCTGGTCAATTGCACGCCGATGGGCATGGAAGCGCATCCGGGCCTGCCGCTGGCCGCCGAATTGCTGCGCCCCAGCCTGTGGGTGGCGGAGATCGTCTATTTTCCGCTGGAGACCGCTCTGGTGCAAACCGCCCGCGCCCTGGGCTGCCAGGTGAGCGATGGTGGCGGCATGGCGGTGTTCCAGGCCGTTTCCGCCTTCCGCCTGTTCACCGGCCGCGAACCCGATGCCGAACGCATGCTGGCCAGCTTCGCGGGCTGACGCTCGCAAGGCCACGCGAAACCTTTATAAATCGTTCAAATCTAGGGAGTTCATAATGTCCGACATCACCTCAACCGGGGTGCGGGCCGCCGGCGCCACGCGCGTCGGCAAGGTCCGCTTCTTCATGCTGGCGCTGGTCTGCGCCGCTGTGCTGGTGAATTATCTCGACCGCGCCATCCTCGGCATCGCCGCCCCCAGCATCCGCAGCGAAATGCATATCGACGCGGCGCTGATGGGCATCGTGTTTTCCGCCTTCTCCTGGAGCTATTTCATCGCCCAGGTGCCGGTGGGGATCATGCTGGACCGCTTCGGCAACCGCATCATCTATTTCCTGGCGCTGACCTTCTGGTCGTTGTTCACGCTGGCGCAGGGCTTTGCCTCGTCGGTGGCGGGATTCATCGGTCTGCGCGTCGGCCTTGGGTTTTCGGAAGCGCCCTGCTTTCCGGCGAACAGCAACATCGTCGGCATGTGGTTTCCGCGCAAGGAGCGCGCGCGGGCCATCGGCGTCTATACCGCGGCGGAATATGTCGGGCTGGGCTTTCTCACGCCGGGGCTGTTCTGGCTGCTGAAAAGCTATGGCTGGCAGTCCCTGTTCATCATCACCGGCCTCGCCGGGCTGCTGGTCGGCGCCGTCTGGATTTTCAAATATCGTGATCCGCAGGAGAGCGATAGCGTCGGCGCGGCGGAGCTCGAGCATATCGCCGCCGGCGGCGGGCTCACCGGCAAGGGCGTCTCCGGTTCCAAATTCAAATGGGCGGATATGGGCGAGATGCTGCGCCACCGCCAGGTCTGGGGGCTGCTGATCGGCCAGTTCGCGGTCTATTCCACCTTCATCTTCTTCCTCACCTGGTTCCCCACCTACCTCGCCACGGCGCGGCATATGGGCTGGATCAAGGTTGGCTTCTTCGCGTCCCTGCCCTACATCGCCGGCTTCTTCGGCATTCTCTTCGCCGGCGTGCTGTCGGACTTCATGCTCGCCCGCGGCGCCAAGCTGGGGCTGGCGCGCAAGCTGCCGGTGATCATGGGGCTGCTCGGCGCCTCCACCATCATCGCCTGCAACTATGTGCAGTCCGATACGCTGGTCATCGCCATCCTCTCCTTCGCCTTCTTCTGCCAGGCGATGTCCTCCTCCGGCTGGTCGGTGCTCTCTGAAATCGCGCCGGTCGGCAAGCTCGGCCTGCTGGGCGGGCTGTTCTCCGCCGCCGCCAATCTCTCCGGCATCGTCATCCCCATCGTCATCGGCTTCATCGTGCAGGATACCGGCTCCTTCGTCGGCGCGCTGGTGTTCGTCGGCCTGGTGGCGTTGGTTGGCGCGCTGGCCTGGATTTTCGGCATCGGCGAGCTGAAGCCGATCGTGCTCGCGCATCGCGACTGATCCGCGCCTATCACAGCAGGGCCGGCCAGCATCTGGCCGGCCCTTTATCATGCGCGCGCCAGCAACCCGCGCATATAATCCAGGCTCTGCGCCATCGCCTGCGCGTCGCTCGTGTAGGCCGGGTCGAGATAATCGATCTCCAGCGCCAGCAGCCCATCATAGCCATGCGCACGCAGGGCCGCGAAAATCGCCGGCAGATCGATCAGCCCCTGCCCGAGCGGCACGCTGGGCCAGAAGGCGAAGCTGCGCGGATCCCCCGCGCGCGCCCTCACATCCTTCACATGCGTCGCTCGCGCATAAGGGGCGAGCTTCAGCGCCGCCTGCAGCGGGTCCTCCAGCATGCGCAAAGTATTCCCGGTATCCAGACAGACACCCAGCCAGGGCGAGCCGATGGTCTCGATCAGCTCCACCAGCTCATCGGCGAGAAAATCGATGTGATTCTCGATCGCCAGTACAACCTCATGCGCCCGCGCCTGGGCCACCGCCTCATGCAGCAAGGGCAGCAGCGCGGCCTTGTGGCGGGACCATTCCGCCGGGCGCGTCAGGCGGCTGCCGCAGCAGATGCGCATCACCCTGGCCCCCACGCGCGCCGCGATCTCGATATGATCCCGCAAATCCCGCAACCGTTCCGGCGCACCGCCCGAGCCCAGCCCCGAGAGATGCCCCCAGGCCCAGATCCGCTCCAGCCCCAGCCTGTCCAGTTTGCGCCCCAGCGCATCGGCAACGCGCGCGCTAAATCCCGGCAGAAAGCAGGTTTCGATGGAAACCCCGGCAACGCCGAGCGAGACCGCGCGGTGCAGCGCCTCATCCAGCGTGATGCGCGTGCCAGGATCCTGTTCCAGCCCGGGATAGATCTCGCCGAAATAACGGTGATAACAATAGAAATCGATCGCCGGCTTCATCGCATTGCCTCGCATCCAGAAAAAAACCGCCCTTTTTGCAAAGGGCGGTGGAGATGTTGGTTCAGAGTGTGGCTTTTACCTGCAACCCGAAGGCCCAGGCATTGGGGATATGGGAGTAGGAGAAGGTCCCCGGATCCATCACATATTGGACATTGGGATGGATCTGCAGCCAGGGCGTCGCCTGGAAGCCATAGCCGATTTCAAGCACACCCTCGCCGGTGGACAGGTTGGTCAGCGTCGCGTTCGCGGCTTCCTTCGCATCAACCACGCGCTTGTTCAGGATGGCGCGGACATAGCCGACATCGATGAAATCCTGCGGCCGCGCGGCAAAGGGCCCCTGCGCGATCAACCCGCCCAGCACGGAGCCCTGGAACAGCGCCGTGGAGGGATCGGAATAGGAGACCATGCCGATCGCGATCAGCCCACGCTTCGGCCCGCCGAAGCTCACCAGCATCTGGTTGGCGATGGCATAAAAACCGTAGCGCCCGCTTTGCATATCCGAGGCGTTGGTGACGGAGGCGGCATCGCTGGTGTCGTAATAGGCACCGACCTTATACAGGCCGGGCAGCCCACCGAGATTGACCTTGTAGCCGGCCTCAAGCGGGATCAGCGCGCCAGTGGAACCGGAGGTGCTGACCTTCAGCCCGTTATTCTTCTGATAATAGCCCGGATTCACATCATAGATGCCGGTTTCGATGTAGAGCGAAGGTGTCGGCGACAGCTTGATGCGCCCGCCCCATTTGCCGGTCGGGTAATCGGACCAGCCGGAGGAGGCCGGCAGATTCTGCGCATGCGCACAGAAGCCGACATTCATGAAATCGCACCCATCCTCGATGCCGGCGAAATCATTGCCCATCGGATAGAAGCCGGCTTTCGTCTGCACGAGCCCGTGCGCGAAATTCTGCGTATAGGAGAGTTCGGTGACGCGCAGCGTCTCGCCGGCCCCATAGACTTCCTGCACGGCGAGCCTGTTGCCGATGAAATCCGAACTCACCGAGCGGCCCTGGCGCTGGTTGAAGCCAACACTCAACGTGCCGCCCTCAAGCCCAAACAGCTTGCCCATATCGGCATCCACGCCGATGCCCAGCTGCTGCGCATAGCCATTGCCGGTGCGCTTACCGCCGGACACCGCATCGGCGAAATTACCGTCATAGAAACCCTTGAAGGTCAGCCCGGCTTCTTTCAGCCGGGTGCGGCCGCCATTCCAGTCGCCGGTCATGGTCTTGCGGGTGAGCAGGCTGTTGAGGAAACTATCCTGCGTCATGGTTTGGGCATGCGCCGCCACGGCGAAGCTCAAGCTCGCCACCCCGCTCAGAATGGCCTGCCGCAAATATGTCGTCTTCATAAAACCTCCTGTTATTGGATTATAGAGGGACGAGTCCCACCTTCCGGATGCGTTGCCCGCATCCGGTCTCGCCAAAACATGCTCAGCGCTGACGGGTGTGAACCCGCCTCGCGCTAAGCGGCTTCGGGATTCACCACGCCGAGCAGTTTTGCCTGCAAGGCTTCGTCGGCGGCCAGTGCCTGCGCCGTGCCCTCATACGCCACCTCGCCATTCACCAGCACCACCGCACGATCCACGATCGAGAGCACCGATTCCGCATGATGCTCGACGATGATCAGGCTGGCTTTGCGGCGCAGCTTCACCACCGCCTCCATCACCTCCTTGACGACCGCGGGCGCTAGCCCTTCAAACGGCTCGTCAAGCAGAATGACGCGGCTCGGCACCATCAGCGCGCGCGCCACCGCCACCATCTGCCGCTCGCCACCGGAGAGCGACGAGGCGCGCGATTTCGCCAGGATCTGCAATTTCGGAAACAGCGCGTAGACCTCATGGAGCGTGGCGCCGCCCGGGCGCGTCGCCAGGCGCAGATTCTCCAGCACGGTGAGGTTGGGAAACAGCCTGCGCCCTTCCGGCACCAGCGAAATGCCGCGCCGGTTGATCTCAAAAGGCTTGCGGCCGGTGATCGCCTGACCATCCAGCAGCACCTCGCCGCCGGAAATCTCCACAGCGCCCATCAGGCTTTTCAGCGTCGTGGTCTTGCCCACGCCGTTGCGCCCCAGAATCGCCAGCGCCTCGCCTTCGCGCAGGGTGAAGCTGACCTTGTCGATCACCACGCTCCCCGCATAGCCGGCGGTGAGGGCCTTCACCTCCAGAACCGGCTTGCCGGGCGCGCTCGGCTCCCGCGCGTGCACCTCCTGCGCCGCCTCCCGCTCAGCCCCGAGATAGGCGCTGATCACCGCCGGGTTCGCCGCCACATCCGCCGGCTTGCCATCGGCGATCAAGGCGCCCTGGTGCAGAACCGTGATGCGATCAGACAATGTCAGCACCCGGTCCATGTCATGCTCGATCAGCAGCACAGCATGCGCTTCCGCCAGACGCCGGATCAGCGCGCCCACCACCTGCCGGTCCGCCTGCGCCAACCCGGCCAGGGGCTCATCCAGCAACAGCAAATTTGCATCCGTTGCCAAGGAAATCGCGATTTCGAGCAGGCGCTGTTCGCCATGCGAGAGATTGACGCATTGCTCCGCCGCCCGCTGCTCCAGCCCCACCGCCGCCAGCAGCGTCCAGGTGCGCGCATTCACCTGGTCCATCCGGTAGGCATCGACGAGCAGCTGCGCAAAACGCGGCTTGTGACGGCGCTGCACGGCGATGCGTACATTCTCGAACGCCGTCAGATTCTTGAACACGCTGACAATCTGAAATGACCGGCTGAGCCCCAGCCGCACCCGCTGATAGGGCTTCAACCGGGTGATATCGCGCCCGGCCAGGCTGATGCGCCCCTCCGTCGGTTGCAGCAGGCCGGTGAGCAGATTGAAAAACGTCGTCTTGCCGGCGCCGTTCGGGCCGATGAAGCTGTGCAGCTGGCAGGGCATCACGTCGAGATCGATATTGCGCGCCGTATAGAGCGAGCCAAACCGGTTGGTGAGGTTGCGCACCGTCAGCACCGGCTGGCTCAGATCCATCTGCTTCACCCGCGGCTGGTAGGGCGCGATCACATCCGGGCGGTTGGGGATGGCGTTGCGGGTCAGCGTCCAGCTCTGCCGGCCCAGCAGACGCTGCGCCAGACCTTGAATGCCTTCCGGCGAGGCCAACGCGAAGCCCATGATGATCGGCGCGAAAATCAGCCACCAATTGGCGGTGAACAGCGAAAGCCGGTCCTGCAAGGTGACGAATGCGATCGCCCCCCAGAGCGGCCCGAGAAATTGATGCACCCCGCCCAGCACCGTCATCAGCAGCGCATCGCCCGCATGTTCCCAGCCGAGATTATCCGCGTAGGCGCCCTGCAGCAGCAGCGCCAGCAGGCCGCCGGCCAGCCCCACCACCGCGCCGCACAGGCAGAAGGCGGCAAGTTTCAGATGCGCGGTATTATAGCCCAGGCAGGACATGCGCTGCTCATTGTCGCGCAGCGCCTGCAAGGCCCGCCCGAACGGCGCATGCGCGAGCCGCCACAGCCCCCAGGCCACGGCCACCGCGACCCCGGCGGTGAACATATAAAGCCGCAGCGGCGTGGTAAGCATGCTCAGCGAAACGCCCTGCAAGCCGTTCTCACCGCCTGTCAGCGCCGTCCATTTGAACGCCACCTCGAAGGCGATCTGCGAGGCCGCCAGCGTCAGCAGCGAAAAATATAGCCCACGCCGGCGTAGAATCAAAAGCCCCAGCAGCAGCGCCAGCAGCAGAGAGCCCAGCACCGCAACACCCAGCGCCACAACCTCATTGCCCCCCGTGCGCAGCATGAAGATCGCGACGAAGTAGGTGGAGCAGCCAAAGAACACGGAGGCGCCGAACGGCACCAGCCCGGTATAGCCCACCAGCATGTTCACGCCGAGCCCGTAGAGAACATAGATCACGATCTCGGTCAGCTTGCTCAGCGGCATGCCCAGGCTGGGTGCCGCGATGCCCAGCACCACCAGCACCGCGCTCAGAATCAAAACAGGATGTTTCATCGCGGCGTTCATTCAAAACGCTCCCATTGCTCGCCGAACAGACCGCGCGGACGCAGCAGCAGCACAATCGCCATCAGCACGTACATCGCCGCGGTCGAAGCATCCGGCATGAATTGAATGGTCAAGGCCTGCACCAGCCCTACCGCCAGCCCGGCGACGATGGCCCCGGCATAGGAGCCGAGCCCGCCGATCGTCACCACCACGAAGGCCGGCATGATCGCATCGGTGCCCATCGTCGGCGCCACCGTCCAGATCGGCGCGGCCAGCAAACCCGCAATCGCCGCCAGCAAACATCCCAACCCGAAGGTGCCGGTGAGCACGTGCGGCAGATTGATGCCGAGCAGCTGCACCATCTGCGGATCACGCGAGCCGGCGCGTAGCACCCGACCGAACGGGGTGAAATTCATGAACGCCCAGAAGGCCAGCAAAATCACCACCGCGCAGACCATGATCGCGATGCGATAGCTGGCGATGATGAACGGCCCAGCGATGATCACGCCATTCAGCCAGCCCGGCGCGTTGAAAGGCTGCCCCTGCGCGCCCCACACCGCGCGAATGACCGCCTGCGCCAGCAATGCCAGCGCGAAGGTGACGATCAGACTCACCAGCGGCTCCTTGTCGTAGAGCCTGCGGATCAACAGAACTTCCGTGATCATGCCGATGACGCAGACAATCGCCAGCGCCAAGGGCACGCCCCACCAGCCCATCAGATTGAACAAAGTGAGCGAAAAATACGCGCCCAGGGCAAAGAACACGCCATGCGCGAAATTGACGATTCCGAGCAATCCAAAAATGATCGACAGCCCGAGGGCGATAAGAACGTACAGAAACCCCAATGCGAGGCCGTTTCCGGCCTGCATGATCATCATATCGAGCATGGCGCCAGCTCCTCGGCTTTAAAGCGGCGTCATGTGGCAGGCGCTGTCGGCCGCGGTGCCGAAGGCCTTTTGCGCCGCCGCGTCGGAATCCGGAATCGACCGCAGAACATCGAAATAATCGTAATCGTCGGGGATGTTCTTTTTCACCCCGACAACCAGGAAGCGATGCACCAGCTGGTTGTTCCATTTGTCGAAATGCACGGTGATGCCGCCATCCTGCTCCTGCCAGTTCTGCAGGGCATGGACGATCGCGTCAGGGTCGGTGGAGCCGGCCTTGTTGATCGCCTCGAACATGATCTTCGCCGAATACCAGCCCATCCAGGCTTTGTCGGCGGCGGGCTTGCCGTATTTCTTCTGGAAGGCGGCGGCGAAGGCCTTGTCGGAGGGGGAGTTGTTCGGGTCCTTGTAATACCACAGGGTCGTGTAGGTGCCCGCGACATTCTCCTTACCCACGGCCCAGAGATCGGTATCGCCGACCGCGATTTCCGTGAACGGGATCTTGTCCGCCAGGCCGAACTGCTTCCATTGTTTCAGGAAGTTCGACAGATCCGCCGAAGTCAACCCGCCAATGACCAGATCCGGCTTCGCCTCACGGATTTTCAGAATATAGGAGCTGAAATCGCTGCTGCCCATCGGCACCGAATCGTCGCCGACGACCGTCCCGCCGATGCCCTTCAGAAGCGTCTTGAAGGAGGCCGCGATATCCTGCCCGAATGCGTAGGCGGAGGTCAGGAAGTACCAGCGTTTGCCGATGCTTTGCAGGTAAGGCAGCATCGCCGCCGCCTGCACCGGCACCGGCGGCTGCAGCCGGAATGTGTAGGGATTGCATTTCGCGCCGGTGATCTCCTCCGCCGCGGCGTTATTGATCATGAAGGGGATCTTATGCTGCCCCGCAACAGCTTCCTCCGCCAGCGCGTTGGAGCTCAGCGACCCACCCAGCAGTGCCACGACATTGTTTTGCTGGATCAGCTGCAACGCATTTTGCGCCGCACCCTGGGCGGAAGGTTCGTCCACCCACACAATCTCCGCCGGCTGGCCCAGCAGCTGGTTGTTCATCTGCTCCAGCGCCAGGAATGTACCACGCTGCAGATATTCCGCCTGCACCGCAATGGAGCCTTCCTTCGCCTGCAACAGGCCAATGCGGATCGGCGCGGCGGCGCGCGCGATATGCGGCATCGCCAGCGCGCAGCCCGTCGCAACCCCGGCGGCGGCACCCAGCAGGCGGCGGCGGCCCGTGGTGAAAACAGGCTGAATCTGGTCTTGGTCCATGGTTCCCTCGCTTGATTTTATTGCTTTATGGTTTGTACTAAATTGTCTTTGGTCAGCGGATGATCGGGCTTTTAACCCGATTTATGTAACATCTGTTTAGTTATTTTTAAGCGCGCTCCCTTGGCGTTGATTGCTTATTGTTTAACCCTTCCTCGCCCGTATCACAGGAGGGAACCAGATTACAACAGAGAATTTTGCCTCCCCCCGGTTTCAGCGTTCGTGATCATCGATAAATTGGAATTGTATTCCAGATTATAATCTGATACTAGACCCTTCAATAATTAAACGTCGGGTTCATTGCAGGGCGGATCGAGGGGACATGCAGCAGACACCAGCCTATCAATCGCCCCCCCTGCCCGCGCAGGTGGATGTGCTGGTGATCGGCTCCGGCGCCGCCGGGCTCGCCGCCGCCATCACCGCCGCTTCGCGCAGGCTGCGGGTGCTGGTCGCGGAAAAGGCGCCGCAATTCGGCGGCACCACGGCCTATTCCGGCGGCTGGCTCTGGGTGCCGCATAATCACGCCGTCCGCGCCGACGGGTTTGAGGAGCCCGAGGACGCGCCCCGGATGTATCTGCGCGCGGTGCTGGGCAACCAGTATGACGACCGCAAGATCGACGCCTATCTTCACGCCGCACCGCGTATGGCGGCATTTTTCGCCGGCCAGACCGCGGTGAAATTCCTGCCCGGCAGTTCGGTGCCGGATTTTCACGGCCATTTGCCCGGCGCCGTGAAGGGCGGGCGCTCCATGGTCGCCGCCCCTTATGATGGCCGCGAGCTGGGGCCGCTTTTGCCCCGGCTGCGTCAGCCGATACCGGAAACCACGCTGTGCGGCATGGGCATCGCCGCCGGCGCGGATCTCTATCATTTCCTGCACGCCACCCGAACATTCGCCTCCTTCCTGCATGTGGCCCGGCGCTTCGGCCGGCATCTGGCGCAGCGCCTGCGTCATGGGCGCGGCATGCAGCTGGTCAACGGCAACGCCCTGGCGGCGCGGCTGCTGCGCTCGGCGGCGGATCTGAATATCGGCCTGCATGAAAATCTCGAAGCAAAGCGGCTGATCATCGAACAGGGCCGGGTCGCGGGCGCGCTCTTCAACGCCCCGCACGGCCCCTGCGCCATTCGCGCCCGCCGGGCGGTGATTCTCGCCACCGGTGGCTTTCCGCATGATGCGCTGCGCCAGCAAACATTGTTCGCCCATGTCCGCGCCGGCACCCCGCACGCCTCGGCGGCGCCGATGGAGAATAACGGCGCGGGCTTGCGGCTGGGCGAGCAGGCGGGCGGGCAGGTCCGCGCGGATCTGGTGGATGCCGCCGCCTGGGCGCCGGTCTCCCTGCCGCCGCGGCGCGATGGCAGCGTCGGCCGGTATCCGCATCTGATCGACCGCGCCAAGCCCGGCCTCATCGCCGTCACCGCCGATGGAAGGCGCTTCGTCAACGAGGCCGGGCCCTATCATGATTTCATGCGCGCCCTGTTCGCCGCCACCCCGACCGGCCGGAGCGTGGCGGCCTGGCTGATCTGCGATTTCCGGTTTCTCCATCGCTACGGGCTGGGCGCGGTGAAACCGTTTCCGGTGCCAAAAGGCTTTTATCTGCGCACCGGTTATCTCAAGCGCGGCAACAGCCTCGCCGCCCTCGCCGCCGCCTGCGGCATCGATGCGGCCGCCCTGGCGGACAGCGTCGCCACCCATAACGCGGATGCCGCCAGCGGTGAGGACCGTGCCTTCGGCCGTGGCGGCACGCCGTTCCAGCGCGCCGGCGGAGATGCGCGGATCAGCCCCAACCCCTGCCTCGCCCCCATCGCCACACCGCCTTTCTATGCGGTGAAAATCGTCCCCGGCAGTCTGGGCACCTTCGCCGGGCTGAACACGGACGAGCATGCCCGGGTGCTGGATGCGGCCGGCCAGCCGGTCCCCGGCCTGTTCGCGGTCGGCAACGACATGGCGAGCATCATGGGCGGGCATTACCCCAGCGGCGGCATCACCCTCGGCCCGGCAATGACCTTCGGCTGGCTCGCCGCGCATTTCATCGCCGATCATCAGGAAAGTTAGACCATGAGCAAACGCTACGAACTCGCCACCCTGTCTCTGCAGATGGGCAGCGCCACGAACGCCCTGCCCGGGGTGGAGGCCTATGTGCGGGAGGGTGAAGGCCGCCTGCTCGGCGCCTGGCTCGCCGAGGTCGGCGCCCTCAACCGGCTGGTGCTGCTGCGCGAATTCGAAAATGACGCGGAGATGCTGCGCGAACGCCAGCGCGGCCTGGCCGCCAGCAACCCGTTCGGCGCGGCGTCCTGGCTCACCCGGCTGGAGATGGAGAGCTACGCCCCCTTCCCAAACATGCCCGCCCCCGCGCCCGGCGCCTTCGGGGCGATCTATGAAATCCGCAGCTATGTTCTGAAACCCGGCGGTCTGCTGCCGACCTTCGAGGGCTGGGCGGAAAAACTGCCGGGGCGCACCGCCCTCTCCCCGCTCACCATCGCGCTCTACGGGCTGGATGGCACGCCGCGCATCACCCATATCTGGCCCTACGCGGATGCCAATGCCCGCTTCGCCAGGCGGGCTGAATCGGTCGCCACCGGGGTCTGGCCGCCGCGCAGCGCGGTCTGGCTGACGCCGGAGATGCAGGCCGGCCTCTACGTGCCCACCGCCATCTCACCGCTGCGCTGAGCCTCCCGGCCGAAGGAAACTCCAGAATGAACACTCTCTCTTTGCTCAGCGGCGCCAGCGCGGTCATCGGCATCGTCGGCGACCCGATCGCCCAAGTGAAATCCCCCGCCGGGATGACGGCCGGGCTGATGGCGCGCGGGCTGAATGCCGTCGTCGTACCCTTCCATGTCACCCCGGAGGATCTCACCGGCTTCGTCGCCGGCATCTCGGCGGCCAGAAACCTCACCGGCCTCATCGTCACCGTGCCGCATAAATTCGCCTTCTATACACTGTGCGCCAGCACCTCCGCGCGGTCGCTTCTGCTGCGCACGGTGAATGTGCTGCGCCGGCGCCCGGATGGCGGCTGGCACGGCGATATTTTCGATGGCGAGGGGTTTGTCGCCTCGCTCATCGCCGGCGGCGGCGCGCCGGCGGGCAAGCGCGTGCTGCTGGTGGGCG
>NZ_JH976208.1:22766-37076 GCF_000306035.1 Acidocella sp. MX-AZ02 | reverse complement strand
CCGGCGCGCGGCGCTGCTCAGCCTGCTCGCCCCCGCCGCCAATGGCCGCACCTGCCCCGGCAGCGCCGACCCCACCGGGTTCGACATCGTCGTCAACGCCACCCCCGCCGGCATGCGCGCCGATGACCCGCTGCCGGTGGACATCACCCGCCTCTCCCCGGCGATGGTCGCGGCCGACGTGATCACCGCTCCGGAGGAAACCCCCTTCCTGCAAGCCGCCCGCGCGCAAGGCTGCCGCACCCGCACCGGGGTGGAGATGTTCAACGGCGTGTGCGCGCTGATGCTGGATTTCTACACGCCGCCCGGCCACCAAAACCGGGAGGCCTGAGATGCGCCGCTACGCCCTCGCCCATCTCACCCTGCTGGAGCTGGACCCGCCCGCGCTGGTGGAAACCGCCGCCGCCGCCGGCTACAGCCATGCCGGCTTGCGGCTGCGCCCCGCCGCACCCGGCGGCCTGTTCTATGATCTCGCCGCCAGCCCGGCGCTGCTGCGCGAGACACAGGCGCGCCTGCGGGCGACCGGCCTTGAGATCTTCGATGTCGAGATCATTCGCCTCGGCCCGGATTTCCAGATCGAGCCGGCTTTGCCATTTCTGGACGCCGCCGCCGCGCTGGGCGCGCGCGCCGTGCTGCTGGCGGGGGACGATCCCGACCCTTCCCGCCTCGCCGCCAGCTATGCCGCGCTTTGCGCCGCCGCCGCCGCGCGCCGCCTCACCGCCGATCTCGAGTTCATGCCCTGGACCGCGGTGCCGGACATCGCCGCCGCGCGCCGGCTGGTGGAGCAAGCCGGCCAGCCAGCCAATGCCGGCATTCTGGTGGATGCGCTGCATTACGCCCGCAGCCCCGGCGGCCCGGCCGCCGTGGCGGCAATCCCGCGCGGGCTGCTGCATTACGCCCAGATCTGCGATGCCCCGGCCGAAATCCCCGCCACGGTCGAGGGCCTCATCCACACCGCCCGGCAGGAGCGTCTGCTCCCCGGCACTGGCGGCATCGACATAACCGGCATGCTCCGCGCCCTGCCGGCCGATCTGCCGCTGAGTGTCGAGATGCCCAATATCCGCCTCGCCCCGGCGCGCGGGCCGCTGAACTGGGCGAAGGATTGCCTGGCCGCCTCGAAGAAACTGGCGGAGGAGGCTTTCGCATGAAATCCGCCTACGATGTCATCGTGCTGGGCGCCGGCGCCGCCGGCATGGCCGCCTGCCTGTTCGCCCGGCTCAATGGCCTCTCCGCCCTGCTGGTGGAGCGCACCGCGCATCTCGGCGGCACCAGCGCCTTTTCCGCCGCCACCATCTGGGTGCCGGGCTCGCCGCTCGCCGCCAGCGTCGGCGCGCCGCCGGACGATATCGACCAGGCCAGGAGATTCCTGAACGAGACGGTCGGCACCCATGCCAGCGCGGCGATGCGCGAGGCCTTTCTGCGCTGGGGGCCGCAAGCCATCGCCAGGCTGCAGAACGAGACTCAGGTGCAATTGCGCGCCCGGCCGCTGCACCCTGATTATATCCAGGACGCGCCAGGGGCGAGCCTGCGCGGCCGCGCCCTGGAGCCGCTGCCCTTCGATGGGCGCGCCCTCGGCAAGCGCCTGGCGCTGATCCGCCCGCCCATCCCGGAATTCACCATTCTCGGCGGGCTGATGATCGACCGCGACGACATCGCGCATCTGCTGAAGATGACGAAAAACCCGGAGAGCTTCCTCTACGCCGCCAAACTCATTGGCCGCTACGGCATAGACCGCCTCACCCATAAGCGCGGCACCCGGCTGGTGATGGGCAACGCGCTGATCGGCCGGCTGCTGGCCGCGCTGGACGCGGCGGGGGCGGAGATCGTCACCCAGGCCGAGACCGAGGCGCTGCTCACCGAAAACGGCCGCGTCACCGGCATCAAACTGCGCCAGAACGGCCGCATATACGACATCACGGCAAGGCGCGGCGTGGTGATGGCGAGCGGCGGCTTCAACCGCCACCCCACCCGCCGGGCGGAGATGCTGCCCCAGCCGACCGCCGCTTATTCCCCTGGCGCCCCCGGCCATACCGGCCGCATCCACGACATGGCGCTGGCGCTGGGCGCGCATTATGGCGAGGGCGCGCTGGACAATGCCTTCTGGGCCCCGGTTTCCACCCGCCGCCGCGCGGATGGCAGCCTCGCCGTCTTTCCGCATTTCGTGCTCGATCGCGGCAAGCCCGGCACCATCGTGGTGAACGCGGCGGGGCGGCGCTTTGTCAACGAAGCCACCTCCTACCATCTCTTCACCCGCGCCATGTATGCGGCGCATCGGCACAGCCCCAGCATCCCGGCCTTCCTGATCGCGGATGCCACCGCCTTGCGCAAATACGGGCTGGGCATGGTGCGCCCCGGCGGGCGCGGGTTGAAGCCGTTTCTGGCGGATGGCTATCTGGTCGAAGCCCCCAGCCTCGCCGCCCTCGCCGGCAGGCTCGGCATCGACGCGCAAGGGCTGCAAACCAGCGTCGCCCGGATGAATGACTATGCCGCGAGCGGGGTGGACGCGGAATTCGGCCGCGGCACCAGCGCCTATCACCGCGTCAATGGCGACCCCGCGCACGGCCCCAACCCCAATCTCGGCCGCATCGCCACCGCGCCCTTCTATGCGGTGCGGCTGCTGCCCGGCGATATCGGCGCCGCCACCGGGCTGGTCACCAATGAATATGCCCAGGTGATGCGCAAGGACGGCACGCCCCTGCCCGGCCTGTACGCGGTGGGTAACGACATGCAGTCGGTCATGGGCGGCGTCTATCCAGGGCCGGGCATCACCATCGGGCCGGGCCTCGCCTTCGCCTACGCCGCCGCCACCCATCTCACCGGCGCGCTGTAGCAGGCTGCCGCAAAGCCTCTCAGCCCGGCGCCGCCTCCTGGCCCAGCCGCCAGGTACCGCCGAAATAGGCGGAGCCGAGGCTGGCCGCCGAAAGCTCCGCCGCCGCCGCCAGCAGGTCCGGCGCCAGCTGCCGCAGCCGCTCCTCCGGCAGACGCAGGGACGGGCCGGCGATGCTCAGCACGCCGATGGTGCGCGTCCCCTCCCGGGTCCGCACCGGGGTGGAAATCGCCGACAGGCCCGGGGCGGAGCTTTCCACCACCAGCGCATAGCCATCGCGCCGCGCCACCTGCAGACGCTGCAGCAGCGCCTGCACCGTCATCACCGCGTTCACCCCGAGCTGCCGCGGATCGCCGAAGCCCTGCAGGCTGACCAGCCGCACCGCCTCCTCGTCGGACATGGTGGACAGCCAGGCATGGCCGGAGGAGGTGGAGGCGAGATGCGCCTGCGCCCCCGCATCAGGGTCGTAGCGAAAGCCGGTGCGCGCCCCTTGCGCCCGCGCCACCCAGGTCAGCCGCTCATCGCTGACGATGGAGAGCCGCACCAGCTCCTCCGCCTTCGCCGCCAGCGCCTCCAGGATCGGCTGGGCGATATCCAGAATCCCGTTCAGCGACAGGAAAACCT
Organism: Acidocella sp. MX-AZ02; assembly: GCF_000306035.1. Taxonomy (NCBI): domain Bacteria; kingdom Pseudomonadati; phylum Pseudomonadota; class Alphaproteobacteria; order Acetobacterales; family Acidocellaceae; genus Acidocella; species Acidocella sp. MX-AZ02. Next base: position 33,628 of record NZ_JH976208.1, on the reverse strand, counting down.
GCCCCATCGCGGAAATCTTCAGCGTCAGCCGGTAGATTTCCGAAACCGGATCCTGCTCGACATAGCCGAGCCGGGCCAGATCGGCGAGCAGCCGGTGGGTGGCGCTGCGCGGCATGTCCAGCCGCTCGGCGATGACGTAAAGCTGCAGCCCCCCCGGGCTGTGGGCGAGACATTCCAGAATATTCAGGGCACGGTCGAGCACGGCGGACATGGCCCGCTCCTTTCCAAATTTAAGCCCGGCTGGCAATCGCAAGCGCCGACGGACAGCCGCAAATCCTGATCTTCATTCTATCATAAAACCAAGTTCCGATATGCCACTTGGCCGCAGAACCGCCAGACCCAGCGGCTTGAACCCTCAGTTTTTTCCCTTGCTGACATGCGCCCCCACCCCGCGCGGCAGGGAGAGGCAATCCAGCACCCCGAGCAGCGCCAGCAGCGCCACCACCAGGAAGGCGATGCGGAACGGCCAGGCCGGGGCCGCCGGCGCCAGCGCCTCGCCCAGCCGCCAGGCGATGCCCCCCACCGCCACGCCAAGGCCCATCGCCAGCTGCGCGGCGGTGGAAAACAGCGTATTCGCCCCGGCCATCCGCGCCTGGGGCACATCCGCGAAGGCGATGGTGTTCAACGCCGTGAACTGCATCGAACGCGTCGCCCCGCCCAGAAACAGAATCGCGCAGATCACCGGCAGCGGCATGAACCGCCCCAGCCCGGCGCAACAGGCCAGGGCCAGCGCGTTGAGCAGCCCGTTGAAGATCAGCACATTGCGAAACCCGAAGCGCCGCAGGATCGGCGTCGTCGCCGGTTTGATCAGCAGATTGCCCGCGAATACCGCCATCAGCAGGGTGCCGGCGGTGAACGCGTCATAGCCCAGCCCGATCTGGAACATCACCGGCAGCAGGAAGGGCACCGCGCCCACGCTCATCCGGAACAGGCTGCCGCCGAGAATGGTCACCGCGAAGCTTTTTACCCGCAGCACGGACAGATCCAGCAAGGGGGCGGCATGGTTGCGCATATGCAGCAGGGCGGCGGCCAGCAGCACGCCCCCGGCGAACCCCAAGGCCGCCACCTCCCGCCAGGGGATCCGCGCGCGGCTGAACAATTCCGCCATCGTCAGCAGGCAGACCAGCGCCAGCCCGGACAGCAGAAAGCCCCGCCTGTCGAACCGCGCCGGATGCGGCCCGCGCGTATCCGGCACCAGCCACCAGACCAGCCCGAACGCCACCGCCCCCAGCGGCAAATTGAGGTAGAAGATCCAGCGCCAGCCGCCATGGTCCACCAGCAGCCCGCCCAGCGGCGGCCCCAGCACCGGCGCCACCAAGGCCGGCCAGACCAGCCAGGCGAAAATATCGATCAGCCGCGCCTTCGGCGTCACCCGCAGCACCACCAGCCGCCCCACCGGCGTCATCATCGCCCCGCCAACGCCTTGCAGGATGCGCAACAGCACGAATTCATCCAGCCCGCGCGCCAGCCCGCAGAGCAGCGAGGCCAGGGTGAACAGCGCGATCGCCAGCCCGAACACCCGGCGCGCGCCGAAGCGCTCCGCCATCCAGCCGCTGATCGGCATGAAAATGCCAAGTGTCAGCATATAGGCGCTGACGCCGCTATTCAGATCCACCGGCCGCACCGCGAAGCTGCGCGCCATTTGCGGCACCGCCGGGGTGATCGCGGTGGCGTCCAGATTTTCCATGAAATTCGTCCCGGCCACCAGCAGAGCCAGGATGGTGATCCGCGGCGGCGGCTCGGCCTGCATCTTTACCCCCTACCGAAACGCCACCCGCCCCAGATGCGCCGCCGCCGCCTGCAATTCCGGCAAGGCGGTGTGCAGCAGCCAGCCCTGGTCACGATGCGCGGATTGGGTGGCGAGGTTGAGGGCCGCCAGCGCCTGCCCGTCCGGCCCGCGCACCGGCACGGCGATGGAGCGCAGCCCCGGCTCCAGCTCGCCATCCGTCATCGCCCAGCCCTGGTCGCGCACCCGCGCCAGCTCCGCCTGCAGCGCCTGCGTGTTGGTCAGGGTCTTGGCCGTGCGCGCGGCCAGCTCCGCCCCCGCCAGATAGGCCCGCAGCGCGTCCGGCGTGAGGGCAGCCAGTAAAACCCGCCCGTTGGAGGTGCAATAGCTCGGCAACATGCTGCCGATCAGCAGCGGCACCGAGATGATGCGCATCGTCTCCGCCCGGCACACATACAGCACCGCGCGGTGCCGGCTGCGCGTATCGAACATCGCCAGCGAGCTGGATTCCCCCAGCCGGTCGCGCAGCGCCTCCACCACCGGCTGGCCGGCCCGCGCCAGGCTGTCGCCCAGCAGAAAGGCCCGGCCCAGCGGCAGCACGCCGGGGCAGAGCCGGTAGCTCGTCCCCTCCGCCGCCACATAGCCGAGCCGCTCCAGCGTAAACAGGCAGCGCCCCACCGCCGAGCGCGGCAGCCCGGTCAGCTTCGCCGCCTGGGTGACGCTCAACCCCTCCTGCCCCTCGAACGCCGCCAACACCTCCAGCCCGCGCGCCAGCGAGGTCATGAAGCGCGGATCGAGCGCCTCTGCTTTTTCCTTGACTTCCTCAGCCATTGGCGCGATATCTCCGATTAACGAACAGTTTAACCGATAATCGGTTATTCCGGGATTGGACGCAAGAGGAAATATGCAAAAAATCTACGCGAGTCCTGAAGCCGCCCTCAAGGGCGTGTTGTTTGACGGGATGACGATCATGTCCGGCGGCTTCGGCCTCTCCGGCAACCCCGAAAGCCTGATCCCGGCGATCCGGGATGCCGGGGTGAAAAACCTCACGGTGATTTCGAATAATTGCGGCGCCGACGGGTTCGGCCTCTGGATGCTGCTCAACAACAAGCAGATCAAGAAGATGATCTCCTCTTACGTTGGCGAGAACAAGCTGTTCGAGCAGCTCTACCTCTCCGGCGAGCTGGAGCTGGAGCTGAACCCGCAAGGCACGCTGGCCGAGCGCATCCGCGCCGGCGGGGCGGGCATTCCGGCCTTCTATACCCGCACCGGGGTCGGCACCGTGGTCGCGCAGGGCAAGCCGGTCGAGGAATTCGATGGCATCGCCTATGTGCGCGAGACCTGGCTGAAAGCCGACCTCGCCATCGTCAAAGCCTGGAAGGCGGATGAGGCGGGCAATCTGGTCTATCGCAAGACCGCGCGCAATTTCAATCCGAACATGGCCACGGCGGGCAAGATCACCATTGCCGAGGTCGAGGAGATCGTCCCGGTTGGCAGTCTCGACCCGGAAAATATCCACACGCCCGGAATCTATGTGGACCGCATCATCAAGAGCACGATCAATGAAAAGCGCATCGAGAAACTGACCGAGCGCAAGAGGGAGACCGCCTGACATGCCCTGGACCCGTGAACAGATGGCGGCCCGCGCCGCGCGTGAATTGCAGGATGGTTTCTACGTCAATCTCGGCATCGGCATCCCGACCCTGGTGGCAAACTACATCCCCGAGGGCGTGAACGTGACGCTGCAGAGCGAGAACGGCCTGCTCGGCATCGGCCCCTTCCCCTATGAGGGCGAGGCCGACCCGGATCTGATCAATGCCGGCAAGCAGACCGTCACCACATTGCCCAGCTCCAGCTTCTTCTCCTCCGCCGACAGTTTCGCGATGATCCGCGGCGGCCATATCGACATGGCGGTACTGGGAGCCATGGAAGTGTCCGACAAAGGCGACATCGCCAACTGGACCATTCCCGGCAAGATGGTGAAGGGCATGGGCGGGGCGATGGATCTGGTCGCCGGGGTCAAGCGCGTCGTCGTGGTGATGGACCATAACGCCAAGGATGGCTCGCCGAAGATCAAGGAAAAATGCGACCTGCCGCTGACCGGCACCGGGGTGGTGGATCTCATCGTCACCGATATCTGCGTGCTGGCCTGCGACAAGATCAATGGTGGGCTGACGCTGGTGGAGCTGGCGGCGGGCATCACCGCCGAAGAGGTGCAGGCCCGCACCGCCGCGCCGGTGAAGGTGGCGGCATGAGCGAGGCTTTCATCTGCGACGCCATCCGCACCCCGATCGGCAAATTCGGCGGCGGGCTGGCCACCACCCGCACGGACGATCTCGCCGCCATCCCCATCGCCGCGCTGATCGCCCGCAACCCCCAGCTCGATGTCGAGGCGATCGACGAGGTGATCTTCGGCTGCGCCAACCAGGCCGGCGAGGATAACCGCGATGTCGCCCGCATGGCCGCCCTGCTCGCCGGGCTGCCGGTAAGCATTCCCGGCACCACCATGAACCGGCTCTGCGCCTCCGGCGCGGATGCGGTCGGCACCGCCGCGCGCGCCATCATCACCGGGCAGATCGATCTCGCTTTCGCCGGCGGGGTGGAGAGCATGAGCCGCGCCCCTTACGTGATGGCGAAATCCGCCACCCCGTTCTCCCGCGACATGAAAATCGAGGACACGGTGGTCGGCTGGCGGCTGGTCAACCCGAAAATGCACCAGATGTACGGCACCGCCTCGATGCCCGAGACCGGCGAGAACGTCGCCCAGCGCTTTGGCGTCACCCGCGCGGAGCAGGATGAATTCGCCCTGCGCTCGCAGCAGCGCGCCGCCGCCGCGCAAGCCAGCGGCTATCTCGCCGCCGAGATCACCCCGGTGATCGTGAAAAGCAAAAAAGGCGAGGTCAGCATCAGCGTCGATGAGCATCCCCGCGCCGAGACCACGCTGGAGGGGCTGGCGAAGCTGAAGCCGATCGTCCGCGCCGATGGCACCGTCACCGCCGGCAATGCCTCGGGCGTGAATGACGGCGCCGCGGCGATGATCATCGCCTCCGAAGCGGCCGCGAGACAACACGGCCTCACCCCCCGCGCGCGCATCCTCGGCATGGCGACGGCCGGGGTGGAGCCTGATGTGATGGGCATCGGCCCGGTGCCGGCCAGCCGCAAGCTGATGGCGAAACTCGGGCTGACCATCAATGATTTCGATCTGATCGAATTCAACGAGGCCTTCGCCTCGCAGGTCATCGCCTCGCTGCGTCAGCTCGGCGTCAACCCGGCGGCGGAGCATCTCAACCCGCATGGCGGCGGCATCGCGCTGGGCCATCCGCTCGGCTGCTCGGGCGCGCGCCTGGCGATGACGGCGGTGCATGGCATGGAGGTGCGCGGTGCCAAGCGCGCGTTGGTCACCATGTGCATCGGCGTCGGCCAGGGGCTGGCCTTGGCGCTGGAGCGGGTCTGATCACCCCAGCGCCGCCACCGCTTCGCGGACGGATTGGGCGAAAAGCTGGGCCGGCAAGGAGGGCTGCACATCCGTGCGGGTGGTCAGCCCCACCGGCCCCAGCGTCGCGCTGGTATCCGCCGGCAACCTTGCCAGAAACCCATGCGCCAGCTCCTCCGCCACCACCCCCTCGGAGATGATCCACACCGCATCCGAGGCGCGCACATAGGCGCGGGCGAAATTGTCGGAGATGGTCTCGATCTCCCCGGCGAACGGCCCCAGCGCATGTGCGGTGAGATAACGCTGCGCGGTCGGGCGGATGATCGAGCCGGGCGGGGGCATCAAAAGCTGGTAATTGGCAATCGCCGCCAAATCGAAGCGCTGCGATTTCAGCAGCGGATGCGCCGGCCGCACCACCAGCGCGATGGCCTCCTCATACAGATGCTCAAAGGCAAAGCCGCGCATCATCTCCGGCTCCGCCATCCGCCCGATCACCAGATCCACCTCCCCCAGCCGCAGCTGGGAGAGCAGATAGCCGTTCGGCCCGGTGACAATGCGCGGCTTCAACCCCAGACCCTGCGCCATGAACCGCGCCGCCGCGCGCGGCAGGATACGCGCCGAGACGGTGGGCAGCGCGCCGATGGAGAACGCCGCCGCCTGATCGTCACGGGCCTGCGCCATCGAGCGCATGCCTTGCTTCAGCGCCGTCAGGCTGGCGCCGGCATAGCGTTGGAACACCTCGCCAAAGCTGGTCAGGCTCAGCTTGCGGCCGGCGCGGTCGAAAAGTTTGACCTGCAATATCTCTTCCAGCTCGGCGATGGTCTTGGACAAGGCCGGCTGGGTCAGCCCCAGCGCCGAAGCCGCCTGGACCACGCTGCCCGTACGCACCACTTCCAGAAACACGCTAAGGTGACGCAGCTTGATGCGGGGGTCGAGCCCTTCGCCACGCAGATTTGGCATATAACCCCCAGGTTATGGTTTATGTGAAATATCTCATTTTACATGAAACTCTGAAAGTATTTTAGTCAATCGCAACGGGGCCACGCGCCCAGGAGGAAACGAAACATGGCATTCACCCAGCTGAATAATGTGCGGCTGCATTGGCGCGAGGCCGGACCGGCCGACGCCCCGGCGATCATTTTCGCCAACTCGCTCGGCACGGATTGCCGGCTTTGGGACGAAATCGCCCATGCCCTCTCTGACCGCTACCGGGTGGTACTGTATGACAAGCGCGGCCACGGCCTCTCGGAAAACGCCCCCGGCCCCTACAGCATTGCGATGCTGGCGGATGACGCGCTGGCGCTGGCGGATCATCTCGGGCTGGCGCGCTTCGCCTTTGTCGGGCTCTCCATCGGCGGCTTGATCGCCCAGCAGATCGCGCTGAAGGCGCCGGAGCGCCTTACCGCCCTGGTCATCTGTGATAGCGCTGCGAAAATCGGCGATGATGCGAGCTGGAATGCCCGCATCAAGGCGGTGACGGAAAACGGCCTGGCCAGCATCGCCGGGCCGGTGATGGAGCGCTGGTTTACCCCCGCCTTCCATGCCGAAAGGCAAGTGGAGCTGCAGGGCTGGATCCAGATGCTGTGCGGCACGCCGAATGACGGCTACGCCGCCGCCTGCGCGGCGCTGCGCGCGGCGGATCTGACCGACAAAATCGCCGCCATCCGCCCCCCGACCCTCGTGGTCTGCGGTGATGGCGACCAATCCACCCCGCCCGCTTTGGTGCAGGCGACGGCGGCGCGCATTCCCGGCGCGCGCTTCGAGCTGATTGAACATTGCAGCCATATCCCCCCCGCCGAACAGCCCGCCGCGCTGCTGGCGTTGCTGGCGCGGCATTTCGAGGAGCATTTGAATGCCTGACCCCTCCCCCCGCTACACCCAGGGGATGAAGACGCGCCGCAAGGTGCTGAGCGACAAATATGTGGATGTGGCGGTGGCCAACACCACGCCCTTCAATGCGGATTTCCAGGAGCTGATCACCGAGGCCGCCTGGGGCAATGTCTGGTCGCGCGGCACCATTCCCCTGCGCGAACGCTCGATGCTCACCATCGCGCTGCTGGCGGCCCTTGGCCATCATGACGAGGTGGCGATGCATGTGCGCGCCACCGCCAATACCGGGGCCAGCATGGACGACATCAAGGAGGCGCTGCTGCACGTCGCCATCTATGCCGGCGTGCCCGCCGCCAACCACGCATTCAAGATCGCCGCCCAGGCCTATGCCGAAATGGCGGCGCCAAAGGAGGACAGAAATGCGTAACGCCCCCGCGCCAAACCATAATGGCGGCTTCTACCAGCGCGACCGCGCCTGGCACCCGCCCGCCTTCACGCCGAACTACAAGACCTCGGTGCTGCGCAGCCCGAAACACGCGCTGCTCTCGCTCAACAACACGCTCTCGGAAATGACCGGGCCGGTCTTCGGCCATGCCATGCTGGGCGAGCTGGATAACGACCTGATCCGCAATTACGCCACCACCGGCGATGCGATCGGCCCGCGCATCATCGTGCATGGTCGGGTGCTGGACGAGGATGGCAGGCCGGTGCCGGGCGCACTGCTGGAATATTGGCAGGCCAATGCCGGCGGGCGCTACCGGCACAAGAAGGAGAGCTATCTCGCCGCCATCGACCCGAATTTCGGCGGCTGCGGGCGCTCGATCACGGATGAGGAAGGCCGCTACTGGTTCCGCACCATCAAGCCCGGCGCCTATCCCTGGCCGAACGGGGTGAATGACTGGCGCCCGGCGCATATCCATTTCTCGATCTTCGGCCATGCCTTCGCGCAGCGCCTGATCACCCAGATGTATTTCGAGGGCGACCCGATGATCTGGCAATGCCCGATCGTCATGGGCATCCCCGATAAGGCGGCGGTGGCGCAGCTGGTGGCGGCGCTGGACCGCGAAGCGACCATCCCGATGGACACGCTGGCCTATAAATTCGACATCGTGCTGCGCGGCCGCCGCTCGACGATGTTCGAAAACCGCATGGAAGGAAACTGAGCCATGGTGCAATCGCTGAGCCGGCTGAAAGAAAGCCCGTCCCAGACCGCCGGACCCTATGTGCATATCGGCACCACACCGAATTTCATCGGCATCAACCATGTCTACGCGCAGGATCTGGGCCTGGCCCCCTGCCCGGCCGCGGCCAATGGGCAGCGCATCATCATCACCGGCCAGGTCTTCGATGGCTCCGGGGCGGTGCTGAGGGATGCGCTGCTGGAGCTCTGGCAGGCGGATGCGGACGGGCTCTATCCCAGCCGGGGTGAGCATCGCGGCGCGGCGGACCCCAATTTCCCCGGCTGGTTCCGCCAGCCCGTGGATGGCGTCTCCGGCATTTACCGGTTCGAGACGATCAAGCCCGGCGCCGTGCCCTTCATCGATGGGCGGAAGATGGCGCCGCATGTGACACTCTGGATCGTCGCGCGCGGCATCAATATCGGACTGCATACACGGATGTATTTCCCGGATGAGGCGGCGGCGAACGAGGCCGACCCGATCTTTACCCGCTTCGAGCTGAGGGCGCGGCTGGCGACGCTGGTGGCGGCGCGGGATGGTGAGGAGGATGGCGTGCCGGTCTATCGCTTCGACATCCATTTGCAGGGCGACAAAGAAACGATTTTCTTCGATATCTGACCCCATGACCGCCCTGCCCCTCACCTCTGCCCTGATCGACGATGCTGAGCTGGCCCCGCTCTTCGCCCCCGCGGCGGAGCTGCGGGCCATGCTGGCGTTCGAAACCGCCTTGGCCGCCGCCCAGGCCGAGGCGGGGATGATCTCTGGCGCGGCGGCGCAGGCCATCGCGCAAGCCTGCGCGGAATTCACCCCGGACGAGGCGGCGCTGCGGGCCGGGCTGTTCAAGGATGGGGTGCTCGGGCCAAGCTTTGTCGCAGCGCTACGAAAGACGCTGCCTGTTGAGCACCAAAAGGCGCTGCATCTGGGCGCGACCAGCCAGGATGTGACGGATACGGCTTTGACGATAAGGCTGAAGCCGGTTCTGAGCATCCTCGCGGCGCGGCTGACGGCTTTGATCGCAGCGCTGCAAGATTTGAGCGCGGCGCAGGGCGCGGTGCAACTGATGGGGCAGACCCGGATGCAGGCGGCTCTGCCGATCCTGGCGCGCGACAAGATCGCGAGCTGGGAACAGCCTTTGCACCGGCATCTGGCCCGGCTTGCGGAGCTGGCCCCAAATCTGCTGGTGATCCAGCTCGGCGGGCCGGTGGGCAACCGCGCGGAGCTGGGGGCGGCGGCAGATGCCGTGGCGGCCAGGCTGGCGGCGCGGTTGGGGCTGGGCGATGCGCAATGCTGGCATACGGCGCGGGATAATATCGTGGCGTTCGGCGCGCTGCTGGCGATGATCGCCGGGGCGCTGGGCAAGATCGGCCAGGATGCGGCGATTTTGGCGCAGAGCGAGAATGGGGCGCTGAAGATCGAGGGCGGCGGCGCGTCCTCGGCGATGGCGCATAAGGTGAATCCGGTGACGGCGGAGCATCTGGTGGCGTTGGCGCGCTTTGCCGGCGGACTGGCGGGGACGCTGAACCAGGCGCTGGTGCATGAGAATGAGCGTTCGGGCGCTGCCTGGACGCTGGAATGGCTGGTGCTGCCGCAGCTGGTCTGCGCCACCGGGGCGGCGCTGCAAGCCGGGCTGGGGCTGATTGCGCGGCTGCATTTCATCGACCGGGCCAAGCCCGGCGATGATCGTGCTTGAGATGTAAATGAAGATCCTGGCGCCGGTGATCGTCGTTAAAACTGCACGTCCCTGCCTTTCGCCTGCCATTTACGGCCACTGGATACCCGGCGACTCAACAGGGATATTCAAATGATCAAATCGCGTCTGCCGCGCGGGACCGCCCGCGGCTTCCTTGCCTACGCCGCCGCGGCGCAGAGCGCTCGCCACTCAACCTCAATTGAGGCGATCAGCAAGAGCGCCGCGGCTCACTGAAGGCCAGAGCAACGGCTCCAAAGGTACCCGCGAACTCCTATCCCCCCGGCCAAAGGCAGCAGCGCTTATCGCTGATCGAGGTGACGGGCGCTCAACAGCATAAGGGCCGTAACAACATAAACGTTGTTAATCAGCAACATTCGTTTTGTTTGATTTCCAAATTGATCCGGCGGAGCAGTGTGTGTGCAGTAACATTGTAACGTTCTGCAACAGATTTGAGCGAGTGATTCTCGTACTTGATCAACCGCATCGCGTCGAGGCACTGCTCATGAGTTAATGACGGGGGACGCCCCACATGTTTACCTTTAGCCCTCGCGGCAGCCATGCCGGCGCGGGTCCGCTCACTGATTAAAGTGCGTTCGAATTCGGCCAGAGCGGCCATCATGTGAAAAACCAGTCTGCCACCCGACGAGGTGGTGTCAATATTCTCATTCAGAGAATGAAACCGGACCCCCTTCTCTCCCAGTTGATCGAGCAGCTGGATCAGGTTGACCAGAGACCGGCCTAGCCGGTCGAGACGCCATACGACGAGCTTGTCTCCGGGCCTTAAGGTTCGGAGAGCTCGGTTGAGGTTTGGTCGACTTGCGAGACTTCCCGAGATGCCTTGATCAGAGAAAATTTTCTCACACCCAACGGCTTTCAGAGCGTCGATTTGAAGGCTCAAATTTTGCTCATCCGTTGACACGCGGGCATACCCAATTTTGCTCATTTGCTGTCCCATAATCGAATTAACATTCTCAGGCCTATGGGCGCGTAGTCGAAGAAGAGACC
>NZ_JH976208.1:21672-22666 GCF_000306035.1 Acidocella sp. MX-AZ02 | reverse complement strand
AAGGGACCCCTAATGGTGGCGGTTAGAATGAATATCTTTAGAAAAAGTAAAGAAACTAATCGCTCTTCTAGCTATGTTTGGGAAAAACGTGGGCAGAACTGCTTCATCTGTGTAGGCTTTGCCGCAGTCAGTCGTCCGGGCATCAGAAAGCCATGGGTTGTCATGGTTCCACGCGCGGCTGACGAAAATGGTTTGAGCCCATGGGGCCTCATGGCTGACAATGGAGGCATTCGGAATTTCGCATCAGCCGAAGAGGCCATGAAAGAGGCGGAAGCATATCTCGACATGTTCAGAGACTATCATCAGTCATATTCAGGTGATTATATCGATCTGTCGTGCAAGAATTTTCGTATTTCCGGGGCTGGCACTTAGAAAATCTTACAGATGAAACCGAATGAATCGCGTGTTATCCTGCCTTTTCCAGCGAGCACGCAGGATCGGAGAAAGGTCGCACGCCATCGAATTCTTTGGGGAGGCAAGCTGCTTTTTAGCTATGAGCGGCGAAGTGGTGTTGACTGTTTAGTTGTCGAACTCTCGAAGAGAGGCGCACGTGTTGAGACTGAATGGCTGACGCAAGTTCCAGAAACATTCTATTTCCAGGCAGGAACCCAAGAACCACGGCTTGTACGCCGCGTATGGGTGATGGGAAAAGCCATTGGATTGGAGTTCATTGACTGACCGCGAAGAAGATCAGTGTGATCTTCGAGCCAGACGGCGCAGCCAAAGGCAAGGTAATCCCCCCGTTTTTTAACGGAGCATATTCGTAGAATTTCACCCGGCGCGTTTCAGTTTCTGGGCGGTTGTAACCCCACCATTTTTAACGAGGCCTATGGGCAGACCTCACGCGAGAACAGCCCCCTGACCAATGCCACCGGCATCGCCGCGCGCGAGCCCACGCCGATCAAACGGACTCGTTTGATCGGATAAGGTTGCTCGTTCGAACAGAAGGCTAGAGCGTATTCCCTGCACCAACGTGAACGGAATACGCTCTAGC
>NZ_JH976208.1:0-21572 GCF_000306035.1 Acidocella sp. MX-AZ02 | reverse complement strand
CTGATCTCGAAAAGAACCCCGCACCCCACGCCTCACAAAACCTGCCAGCCAAAGTGAATCACATCATAATCCCGGCCGCCAGGAGTTTTTCAGCAAACTGCTAGGCTAGCGTGCCGAACAGCTTGCCGATCCCGACGGTCGCCGCCATCGCCAGAATGCCCCAGAAGGTGACGCGCAGCGCCGGTTTGAGCACCGGCGCGCCACCAGCCTTGGCGCCGATGGCACCGAGAACGGCAAGGCACAGCAGCGCGCCGAGGCCAATGCCCCCCATCAGCCATGGCAGCGCGATGGCGGCCGCGAGAATGAGCGGGACGGCCGCGCCAGCCGAGAAGGTCAGCGCCGACGCCAAAGCCGCCTGGATGGGATTGGCGCTGGTATGTTCGGAGAGGCCCAGCTCGTCCCTGGCATGGGCGCCCAGCGCGTCATGCGCCATGAGCTGGCGGGCCACCTCTTGCGCCAGCGCCACGTCCACGCCGCGCTGTTCATAGATATGCGCGAGCTCCGCCAGCTCGGATGCGTGGTCCGTGGCGAGCTCGTGACGTTCCTTGGCCAAGGCGGCATCTTCCGTATCGGCCTGGGAGCTGACGGAAACATACTCGCCCGCCGCCATCGCCATGGCGCCGGCCACCAGCCCCGCCACACCCGCCACCAGCGCCTCGTGACGCCCGCCGCCAGCGGAGACGACACCGAGTATCAGGCTCGCGGTCGAGATGATGCCATCATTGGCGCCCAGCACCGCGGCGCGCAGCCAGCCGGTCCGCTCGATCAGGTGGTTTTCCGTGTGAACCTTTTGCATGTTGAGACCCTACGCCATTTGCGACCACAGCATAAGCGCGACGCCGCGAACCCATGTTGCGCTAAATCAAGGCGATGGATAGCCCGCGCATGCCATTGCTGCCGCGGGTCATATCGTGAGGTGCGTCCATTGGACCAGGCACATGATAACAGCCGGATGGCAGGCGATGGCGGGCTTGCCAGTTTCGCCAAGCGGGTCCTCATCGTTGCCCTGTTTGCGGCGCTGGCGGTAGCGGCGTGGCGACTGGCCGATCTTGGGCTGTTGCTGTTTGGCGCGGTTCTCATCGCCATCGGTCTGCGCCGGGCCGCCTGCGGGATCGGCAAATGGACCAGGATCGGCCCGGCCGGCGGGTTGGCCGTGGCTGTGCTTGTTTTCCTCGTGGCGCTCGCGGCGGCGCTGAGCTTCTTTGGCACCGTCGCGGCCGGACAATTCGGCGAGCTGGCCCGCCAGGTTCCCCTGGGCAGCAAAATCGCGCTCGACTGGCTGCGCCAGCAGCCTTACGGCCCGTACATCCTGACGCAGGCGCGCGGCATTGCCCCGGCCGACGTCACCGGAATGGCCGGCCGCGCTGCCGCGATCATCGTGCAATCCACGGTGACGACGGCCGGCTACGCCATTCTGGTCTTTCTGGTGGCCATCTATCTGGCGGCGCAGCCGGACCTCTATCGGCGCCTGCTCCTCCGCCTGGTGCCGCCGGGACGGCGCGCGGTCGCGGCAAGGCTGTACGAGCAGACGGGGCAGCTCTTGCTGCGCTGGCTGCTGGGGCAATTCATCGTGATGCTGACGATCGGCATCTTGTCCGGCCTCGGCCTGTGGGCGCTGGGCATCGAGGCGCCGGTTGCCCTGGGGCTGGTTGGCGGGCTGCTCACCTTCATCCCCTATTTCGGCGCGGTGATGGCGGCGGTGCCGGCAACGCTTGTCGCCCTCACCCAATCGCCGCTCGATGCGCTCTGGGTCATCGCCATGTATGCCGGGGTGCATTTCATCGAAGGCAATTTCATCACGCCTTTGGTGCAGGCCGAGGCCACCGCGCTGCCGCCAGTGCTTTCGCTGCTCTCCACGGTCGGCTTCAGCATTCTCTTTGGCATCTCGGCGGTGCTGCTGGCCACGCCGCTCATGCTGCTGGTGCTGGTCATCGTCGAAATCCTCTATGTCGAAACCATCCTCGGCGCGCCGCCGCCGCGGCGCGCGGGCAGTCTTCCCGTGCCGGAAGTGTCTGGCCCATGCTAGGCGCCGCCGGCACCTCCACGCCCCCCGATGGCCTGACAACAGCACAAGCCGAGGCGCGCCTGCGCCAGGATGGGCCGAATGAGCTCCCGCAAGACCAGCGCCGCCATTTGCCGCGCATCGCGTGGGATGCGGTGCGCGAACCGATGCTGCAATTGCTGCTCGCGGCGGGGCTCATCTATCTGCTCCTGGGCAGTCTCGCCGAAGCGCTGATCCTGCTCGGCTTCGCCGTGCTCAATGTCGTCATGGTCGTTGTCCAGGAAGCCCGCACGGAATCAGCGCTGGCGGCCCTGCGCGAACTCGCCAGCCCGCACGCGCAGGTATGGCGCGATGGAGAAAAAATCCGCATCCCGGCCCGTCAGCTCGTCGTGGATGATCTCATCGGGCTGGCGGAAGGCGAGCGCGTGCCGGCGGACGCCGTGTTGCTGGACGCTGCCGCCCTCCAGGCGGATGAGGCCTTGCTCACCGGCGAATCTGTTCCCGTCCGCAAGCTCGTTGGCACGCCACCCTTAGCAGACGCCACGCCGGGGGGCGAAGATTCGCCTTTCGTCTGGGCAGGCAGCCTGATCACCGGCGGCAGTGGCATTGCGCGCGTCACCGCCACCGGACCACGCACCGCCATTGGCCGCATCGGCCATTCGCTGAGCAGCGTGGACTCTGCCCCGCCGCCCTTGCAGGTGCAGATGCGCCGGTTGGTCTGGTTGTTCGCGGCGGTCGGCATCGGCGCCTCGGCACTGCTGGCTCTGGCCTACGGGCTGCTGCACGGGCAATGGCTGCAGGCGGTGCTGGCCGGCATCACCCTGGCCATGGCCACGCTGCCGGAGGAATTCCCGCTCGTTCTCACCATCTTTCTGGTGCTGGGGGCCTGGCGCATGGCGCGCCAGCACGTGCTGGCGCGCCGCGCCGCCGCCATTGAGGCGTTGGGCACGGCGACGCTGCTCTGCACGGACAAGACCGGCACGCTGACGCAAAACCGCATGTCGGTGGCGTGTCTGGCCGTGGGAGGGGAAATTTTGCAGGTGAACGAGGCCACGGCGACACTGCCGGAAGCCTTCCATGAGGTAGTGGAATTTTCTATCCTGGCCAGCCGGCCGGACCCGTTCGACCCGATGGAGCGGGCGTTCCACCGGCTCGGGCAGCAGGGGCTCGCCAACACGGAACATCTGCACACCGATTGGAGTCTTGTGCATAGCTACCCGTTGCAGCCGGACATGCTGGCAATGTCGCAAGGCTGGCGCGGCGGCGCCGAGGGCGCCCATGTCATCGCCGCCAAGGGGGCGCCGGAGGCCATCGCGGATCTTTGTCATATGAACGAAGCCGAGCTGGAAGCGCTGCGCCGCGATGTCGCGCAGATGGCGGCGGCCGGTCTGCGCGTGTTGGCCGTGGCCAAGGGGTTTCACGCCAAACCAGGCTGGCCAGAGACCCAGCATGATTTTGAGTTCACCTTCCTTGGCCTGGCCGGCCTTGCCGACCCGCTGCGTCCCGGCGTGGCGCAAGCCGTTGCGGCCTGCCGGACGGCTGGCATCAGCATGGCGATGATTACCGGCGACCATCCGGCGACAGCCCTGGCCATCGCCGCTCAGGCCGGCATTGAGACCGGCCGCGTGCTCACCGGCAAGGACATAGCGGGGCTGAACGACGCCGCCTTGCGCAAAGCGGTGGCGCAGACCCGGGTTTTCGCGCGCGTGATGCCGGAGCAGAAATTGCGCCTGGTGCAGGCTTTCGCGGCCAATGGTGAGATCGTCGCCATGACCGGCGACGGCGTGAACGACGCCCCCTCGCTGAAGGCCGCTCATATCGGTGTCGCCATGGGCGGGCGCGGTACGGATGTGGCGCGCGAGGCCGCCTCGCTGGTGTTGCTGGATGATGATTTCACCTCGCTGGTGGCCGCCATCCGCCTTGGCCGGCGGATCGACGCCAATCTGCGCCGCGCCTTTTCCTATATCCTCGCCGTGCATGTGCCGATTGCCGGCATGTCCCTCATTCCCGTGCTGCTGGGCTGGCCGCTGATGCTTGGGCCCGTGCATGTTGTCTTCCTGGAAATGATCATCGATCCGGCTTCATCGATTGTCTTTGAAGCGGAACAGGACGACACCGACAGCATGTCCCGCTCGCCGCGCCGGCCGGGCGCGCCCTTGTTCAACCTGGCCTTGCTCATCGGGGGGCTGCTGCAAGGCGTCGTGGTTTTGGCGGCGTCATTGCTCGTCTTCCTGCTCGGCGCACAAGGCGCGGCCGGAGAGAGCGCCGGCCGCGCCATGGCGTTCATCACGTTGGTGGCGGGAAATCTTGGCCTTGTGGTGAGCAACAGGATGCTCGGCGCCAGGGGGCTTGCGGCACTGCGCCGGCCGAACCCCGCGCTGGGGATTGTCACGGCGGTTGCCGTCGCTGCCTTGGGCGCTGTTATCACGGTACCGCAACTGCGCCATTTATTCGGCTTTTCACCGCTCAGCGCGCGCGATCTCGCCGTCGCGATTTTCGCTGCTGGTGCCTGCCTCGCTGTGAACATGGCGGCCCTCGGTTCGTGGCAGAGATGGCGCCGAGGCTGATGCGCGCCATTGCAGGCGGCTGGAGCGATATCTGTTTATCTTGATGCGAGCGTGTTAAGATAAACACGCGAAATTGCTTGAGAAAACATAAAAGATGCCTGGGTGGAAACCCCTCTCGCTCTGGAGCTTCAGCAATCACACTGGGCTATACGCAATCCTTGATATTATGTGGATGCACGAGCGCTACAGTGACATGTTGTCGCGGCGCGCAACAGATAGAACCGCAAGGCAACCTCTGTGAGGCATGTCAGAGCGAGGAGTTAAGATGAAGCAAATAGTTTCAGATATTTATCTCGCCGAGCGATTCGGTATGAGTGAGGCACCTCTGCTTCAGGGGCCGGTACTCCCATTTCTCCCGCCTATCACATTCGCGAGAATAACCCATCGCCATACATCTCATGGTCGTTCAATTAGTCCGCCCCGGGAAAATGCGTTCAGCTTGTAGATCCCGCGTGCAGCCGCAGGTCTTTCTGATCTGCAGTATACAAACGGAGCTTTCATCACGCCGGAAGTAAAGGAGCCGGGGCGCGCCTTCCTGTTCGATCTGGGCGCCGGGCAAACTGTCGGCCTCTTTGACTGAAATCGCGATCAATTGTGAATTCTATGACTAAGCGCACCTTACACGCATTTTTCGCCGCCTGAAGGGGGGGGCCAAACTCCCATTGCATGGCCGAAGCCCCTACTTGCCCGCCCGCGAGATCTGCGCTCCTGGAGTCCGCCGGGCGATTCACTTTTCATCAGGCAGAGGCCGGCTTCTGTCATGGTACAGACGCACAAATCCTGACTCGACTCTTCGGCTGAGTTGTGGATTCAGTGTTCTTGTTATGTTCTCTATCTCTCACCTCGCTATTGCCCCCGCCTTTCCGGCATTTCTGCACGCCTGCCCGGCGGTGCATGAGCTGCGCGCGCCGGCGGGAACGGCGGCACATGCGGGGCTGGCGGCGTTGCTGCTGGGACTGGTCTGGGGGCCACGGCCTGTTCTGTGGGTAAGCACTGTGCCGGACTGGTACCCGCCAGGGCTGGCCTGGGCGGGGGTTGATCCGGCCTGTTGCCTGTTTGCCCAGGCGAGGGACGATGCCGAAGCCCTGGGTGCGGCGGAAGTGGCTTTGCGCGGCGGCATGGCGGGGGTCGTGGCGTGCGAAGCTCTGTCGCGGTTGGCGGCCAAACGTTTGGCTTTGGCGGCAAAGCAAGGCGGCGGGTTGGGGCTGGTGCTGCGCCACGCCGCCGCCCAAACGCGGGAGGATTCCACCGCCTTTGCCTCGCGCTGGATGGTGCATCCGGCCCCAGGCAGCCCCCATGCCCCGGCGTTGCGGGCGGAGCTGCTCTACGCCAAGGGCGCCATGCCGGGGACATATCTGTTTGCGCTGAAGGAGGGATGGGATGCAGAAGCGCCGCTTTCTCTCCCTGGCCTGCGCCGGGCCGGATGATCTGGCCGCCCTGGCGCTGTGGTGCCAGGCTTTTACACCGCTCACCGCGCTTGATCCGCCAGACGGGGTGATGCTGGACATTGCCGGCTGCGCGCATCTGTTTGGCGGGGAGACCGGGCTGCTAGCCCGGCTGGCGGCACGGCTCCCCAATGCCCGCATGGCGGTCGCGGATACCGCCGCCGCCGCCTGGGGGCTGGCGCGCTACGGCAAGCCGGGCAGCCCTGATATTTTGCTCCTGCCACTGGCAGCCCTGCGGCTTGCACCGGAACCCATCGCCCGGCTGCGCCGCATCGGCATTCGCACCATCGGGCAGCTCGCGCGGCTGCCACGGGCCGGGCTGGTGGCGGGCTATGGGCAAGCGCCCGCCTTACGCCTGGCCCAGGCGCTGGGTGAGGCGCCGGAGGTCATCCGCTTCATCACCGCGCCGCCGGAATGGCGCGAAGCGGAGCCGTTTATGGAACCGTTATGGCTGCCCGCACAGTTACAGGCGGCGCTGACCAAGCTGGCGGCCCGGCTCTGCGCGCGCCTGACCGCGGCCACACTGGGCGCAACCGCACTCACCGCCCGGTTTTACCGGGTGGATCGCGCCTGCCCGGCGATCCACCTCGCCTTTGCCGCCCCCTGCCGGGATGAAGCGCAAATCGCCAAATTGCTGATCGAAAAACTGGCGCAGGAGATCGATCCAGGCTTTGGCATCGAGGCGGTTGCCCTGGAGGCCCCACTCACCGAACCGCTGGCCCTGGTGCAACAGGATATGGGCGCCAAACCCCCGGATTATGCCCGCCCCCTGAACACGCTGCTCAACCGTCTGGGTTCCACCCGCATCTGGCGCGTGGCGCCGCATGCCTCGCATATCCCCGAATTCGCCACGGAGCGGGTGACCGTGAAGGCCCAACCCGTGGCGTGGCCCAAGCCGCATCACCCCCGCCCGCTGCGTTTACTGAACCCGCCTGTGCTTATCACCGCCATCGCCCCGGTGCCGGATGACCCGCCGGTGCAATTCACCTGGGACGGTAAAACCCACCGGCTGCGCTGGGCGACAGGGCCGGAGCGCATCGCGCGGGATTGGTGGGCGCACCCGCATGACCCCACCCGGCCGGAGGCGGAGAAGATTCGGGATTATTATCAGGTGGAAGATATGGAAGCGGCCCGCTTCTGGCTGTTCCGCGCCGGGCTGCATGAGGGCGTAGCCGTACCGCGCTGGTATCTGCACGGGCTGTTCGCCTGATGTATGCGGAGCTGCTCTGCCAGAGCGCCTTCTCCTTCTTGGAAGGGGCCTCGCATCCGCAAAGCCTGGTGGAGCAGGCGCAAGCGCTGGGGCATGGCGCCATCGGCATTGCCGATCGCAACACAGTGGCCGGGGTGGTGCGCGCTTATGTGGCGGCGAAGGCGGCGGGGCTACGCCTGCTGGCGGGCAGCCGGCTGGTGCTGGAGGATGCGCCGGATCTGGTCTGCTACCCCTCTGACCGTGCCGCCTGGGCGCGGCTCTGCCGGTTGTTGAGCCTGGGCAAAGCCCGCGCGCCCAAGGGCGAATGCCGGCTCCGGTTTGAAGATGTTGTGGCCCATGCCGAGGGGCAGATTTTCATCGCGGTGCCGCCGCCAATACTGGATGATGCGTTCACCGCCTGGCTGCGCCTGGCCTCCGCCAAATTGCGCGGGCAGCTTTATGTCGCGGCATTGCGCCGTTACGCGCCGGATGATCTGGCGCGGCTCACCGCCCTGCAAAATCTCGCGCAAGCCAACGGCCTACATCTCGTCGCGGCGAATGACGTGCTCTATCACAGCCCCGCCATCCGGGAGTTGCAGGATGTGCTGCGCTGCATCCGCCATGGCCGCACCATCGAGCAGGGCGGGCTTTTGCTGGAACCGCATGGCGAGCGGCATCTCAAATCCCCGGCGGAGATGACCCGGCTGTTCCGCAAATTCCCAGAAGCGCTCAGCCGCCAGCAGGAGATTTTGCACCGGCTGCATTTCTCGCTGGACCAGATTTCCTATGAATACCCGGATGAGCCGGTGCCGCCGGGGCTGACACCGGATGAGCATCTGGCCAATCTGGTGCAGGAAGGTGCCACTTGGCGTTACCCCGCTGGCGTGCCGCGGAAAGTACAAAGCTTGCTGGACAAGGAACTCTCCGTCATCGCCCAGCTGGCCTATGCGCGCTATTTCCTCACCGTGCATGACATCGTGCGCCATGCGCGCGTGCATAAAATTCTCTGCCAGGGGCGCGGCTCGGCGGCCAATTCGGCGGTGTGCTACGCGCTCGGCATCACCGCCGTGGACCCTGCCGAGAGCGACCTGCTGTTCGAGCGTTTCGTCTCCGCCGAGCGGGGCGATCCGCCAGATATCGATGTGGATTTCGAGCATGAGCGGCGCGAGGAGGTCATCCAGTACCTCTACACCCGTTATGGCCGCCACCGCGCCGCCATCGCCGCCACGGTGATTCATTACCGCCCGCGCTCGGCCATCCGCGAGGTGGCGAAGGTGCTGGGCCTGCCCGACGCCACCGCCGCGATATTGGCGGCCCAGACCTGGAATCCCGGCGACGAGTTATGGGGGGCGGATACGCTGCGCGAGGCCGGGCTGGATCCGGAGGAGCCGCGCCTCAAACGCGCGCTGATCATCGCGCGCGATCTGGTGGGGCTGCCGCGTCATCTCTCCCAGCATGTTGGCGGTTTCGTGCTCACCAAAGGGCGGCTGGATGAGAG
The DNA here is from genome assembly GCF_000306035.1 of Acidocella sp. MX-AZ02. NCBI lineage: Bacteria > Pseudomonadati > Pseudomonadota > Alphaproteobacteria > Acetobacterales > Acidocellaceae > Acidocella > Acidocella sp. MX-AZ02. The sequence continues at coordinate 12,871 of NZ_JH976208.1, read as the reverse complement.
CGTACCCATCGGTCCCGCCGCCATGGCGGACCGCAGCTTCATCGAATGGGACAAGGACGACATCGACGCGCTGAAAATGATGAAAGTGGATGTGCTGGCGCTGGGGATGCTTACCTGCATCCGCAAATGCTTTGCGCTGCTCGGCATCCATGATCTGGCGGATATCCCGCCCGAGGACAAAGCTACCTACGAGATGTTGGCCCAAGGTGATTCGATCGGCGTGTTCCAGGTGGAAAGCCGGGCACAAATGAACATGCTGCCGCGCCTGCGCCCGCAAACATTCTACGACCTCGTCATCGAGGTCGCCATCGTCCGACCCGGCCCGATCCAAGGGGATATGGTGCATCCTTACTTACGCCGCCGCCAGGGCAAGGAGGCCGTGAGCTACCCGGCCCGCGCCGGCGGCCAGCCGAATGAACTGGAAGAGATTCTCGGCAAAACCATGGGCGTGCCCTTGTTCCAAGAGCAGGCCATGAAGATCGCCATGGTGGCGGCAAAATTCACGCCCGAGGAAGCCAACGGCTTGCGCCGGACCATGGCAACCTTCCGTAATCTCGGCACCATCGACAAATTCAAAACCATGATGGTCGGGCGCATGGTCGAGCGTGGTTATGAACGAAACTTTGCCGAGGCCTGTTTCCGGCAGATCGAGGGGTTTGGCTCTTACGGGTTTCCCGAGAGCCATGCGGCGAGTTTCGCCAAGCTGGTTTATGTCTCCGCCTGGCTCAAATGCCACCACCCGGCGGCTTTTGCGGCAGCACTCATCAATGCCCAGCCAATGGGGTTCTATGCCCCGGCGCAGATCATCCGCGACGCCCGCGCGCATGGGGTGGAGGTGTTGCCGGTGGATGTGAATGCGTCCGCCTGGGACTGCACATTGGAAGGCGGTGCGCTGCGGCTGGGCTTGCGGCTCGTAGACGGGTTCCAGCAAGGCTGGGCCACGCAACTGGCCGGGCGGCGGTTCACCAGCATCGAAGAGCTGCACCTGCCCAAAGCCGCTTTGGAAGCTTTAGCCGCTTCCGGCGCACTGGGCAGCCTGATTTCTGGCCGCCGCGAGGCGTTATGGCAGGTGGCAGTGCGCCAGACAGGCGCGGCGCTGATCGCCCCATGCGCCGCACCGCAAGCCGAACTGCCCTTGATGAGTGCAGGCGAGGAAGTGGTGGCGGATTATCGCAGCCTTGGCCTCAGCTTGCGCGCTCACCCCTGCGCGCTGCTGCGCGACAGACTGGCGGCAGCCGGTGCCGTGACCTGCATGCAGACCACCCAGGCCCGGAACGGGACAAAGCTGCGCCTGGGCGGGGTGGTGATCGTCCGCCAGCGCCCCGGCACGGCCAAGGGCACGGTGTTCATCACCATTGAGGACGAGACCGGCATCGCCAACCTCATCGTCTGGCCATCGCTGGTGCAAAGCCTGCGGCAAAAAATCCTCGGCGCCACGCTGCTCATCGCAGAAGGGCGGCTGCAACGTTCAGAAGAAGGTGTCACCCACATCACCGTCGAACGCCTGGCCGACCGCTCCGGCTGGATCACCGGCCTCGATGGCCCTGATGCCGCCCCGCCCGCGAACCGTCGCCCCGGCCATCCGCGCCAGGAACGGGTTGTCGGCAAAAGCCGCGATTTTCATTGAGGCAGGCAGAGATAAGGTAACCAAGGGGGCCAAGCCCCTGGTTGCGCACCCGCAAGGGGTGCGCTTCTGGGCGATCCGCCGAGCGGCTCATTCCTCATCCACCTGCACCAGATCGCCCACGGTAACGTCGAGCACCCGCGCCAATTCATATAGCGTGATCACGGTCGGATTCCGCCGCCCCCGCTCCAAGCTGCTCAAATATTGCTGGCTGACACCCGAACGCGCTTCAACCTCTTCCTGCGTCAGGCCCCTGGCCTTGCGCAGCCGGGCAAAATTCCGTCCCACCAATTGCCGCATATCCATGCGGCATGCATTGCCCGCTTACACACTTTAAGTTTATAAACTATAATATGTATTTCATGCGGAGTGTGGTAAGAACATGTGCGAGGACGGATTCTCCGAACAATGATCATCACCCTATCCTACTTGAATGCATCGATTTCCGCGCGGCCCCGGCTCCACACGACGCCACCGGAACGGTACAGATGATCGGTAGAACGAAACGGGCATAAGCCAATGCATGATATGGAGCAGTCGGCCTGGGATGATATACAACGCTGGGAGATGGCCATGCGGGCCACGACCGGCTTGCTCAAGATTTTCTCTTTCCCCGAATTCTTCGCCGCGGCCGCTGAGCGCCTGGCCCAGCTCCTCGGCGCCGATGGCGTGGCGCTGATCGTTTACGATGAACCAGGGCAGTTACGCTACAAACTGTTCCACGGACTGGAACAGCTCAACCAAACCCCTATCGTCAAATTCAGCTTCTCCGCCAGCCAGGGCACGGTTGGGCGCGCGCTCGCCTCGGGCCGCGCGCTGTTTACGCCTGATTATCCCAACAGCGCGGATGCCATGCTGGATTTCGTGGGGGCGGGGCTGCGCGCCAATCTGGTTGTGCCACTGCCTGGCCCGGCCGGCTTCAGCGGCGCCATCGCAATTGCCTGGCTGCACCGGCAGCCAGCGCCACCCAACGCCACAAGCCTTGCCATTGCCGAGATGTTCGCCGCCCTTACCGGCTCAGCCGTCTATCGTGAGGCTTTAGAGGCGCAGCTTGAGACCCTCTCCCTCACGGATCCGCTGACAGGTTTGCCAAACCGGCGCACATTCATGCTGCGCCTCGTCAACGCGCAAAAGCGCGCCTGCCGCAGCCAGTCCCTCATGGCGCTCGCCGTGATCGATCTGGATGGCTTCAAAATCATCAATGACGAACTCGGCCATGCCGCAGGAGATCAACGGCTGCTCCTGGCGGCCAGCGCGATCCAAAGCATCGTCCGTGACATCGACATGGTCGCGCGATTTGGCGGGGACGAGTTTGTCGTCATCCTGGAGGATCTACGTTCCTCCCAGGAAATTCTTTCGATCCTGAACCGTATCGTCGGCGCCGTTCTCGAAGGCTGCAATAGCAACGATGAACGATACAAAATAACCGCCAGCCTCGGCGCCACCATCTATCCGCTGGATTTTTCGGAACCGGAGATTTTGCTCAAACATGCGGATGAGGCGATGTATCTCTCCAAGCGCAAGGGCGGCAATCAGGTTACTTTGCTCCCCCGCGATCTGGTTTCTCCTTCGCGATAAACTGCCGCCAGAGGCCAGCACCACCCGCCGACGCCGTAATACGAGACTGCGTGAATAAGGGCCGTATGCGCCCTTCACATCTCGGAGCGATGACGCCCAACGCCCCAATGTCTCTTCAGCAGATGCATCGCCACTTATCAGAGCCTGTATCACGGTTGCCCATTGATTGAGAACTCGCAATAAAATGCAACTGTAGTGCTAGAGCGCCGCCAGGGGAGTAAACCACAGAAAGGGAGCAGGCGCCGTGCGCGCTTATCTGCGGTCGCCGCCCAAACTCATGGTCAGCTCCAGCCCGCCATTGCGCAACTGATCGCGGACTTGGGTAGCGCGCGCCGCGGTCAGCCGCGTGATCGGCCCTGATACCGCGAGCGCGCCGACAAGACGCTGCCCCGCCCCGAAGACCGGCATCGCGAGCGCGGCGGTATGGGGGTCGGTAATGCCGCCGCTGTAAACCGGCGGATCCAGTTCGGCCGCGCTGCCGGGCCCCGCCGCATATTCGCGCAAAACTTGGGAGATCGCGGATTGATCCATCGGCCGGATATCGCCGGGCTGCACATGCATGCGCAGGCTGTGCATCGAGTCGACCCGATAGAGACAGAGTCTGCTCTTGCCATGAGGCACATAGAAAGAGGCCGTCTCACCTATCCCGGCAACCAGCCGTTCCAGGATCGGCATCACGAATTGTTCGATGTCCAGGGAGTGCTGGTAGACGGCGCCCAGACGCAGCGCTTCCGCGCCCAAACGATAACGGCCGCCCGGCAGCCGCACAACCAGGCCGAACCGTTCGAGCGACACCGCCAAACGCATGATCGTGCTTTTGACGAGCCCGGTACGCGCGGCCAGCTCCGCCAGCTCCACCGCACCGTCGCCCTTCTGGAACGCCGTCAGTATTGTCAGCACCCTGTCTGCCGCGGCAACGCCCGATACCGCCGCGGTCTCCTGATCCTTATCCATCGCCTTCAATCGCGCCCTTGACGCTCAGCCGTTCCGGCGCCCGCTTGGGTTCGTCACGTCGCCCGAAAATTATCATCAGCTATGGCTGTATAAGCGCTGGCCCGGCACCGCAAGCCCCGCCTTCAAGATCGTCCCGGTCTGCGATTCCGTGATGAACAGCTCGCGCCGCGCCGAGCCGCCGAAGGCAAGATTGGTGGTGGAATAGCCGGCGCTGGAGACGATCCGTTCCAGCGGCTCAGCCCGTGGCGAGAGGCGCCAGACCGTGCCGAACCCGGTGTGGGCGACCAGCAAATTGCCCTCCTCGTCGAGCGCCAGACCGTCCGGGCCGCCTGGGCCGCCATGGAGATGCGAGAATATGCCGACCTTCGCGACCAGGCCGCTGGCCAGCAGAGGGATACGCCAAATCTGGTTGGCGCGGGTCACGGCGACAAGCAGATAATCCATATTCGGCCCGATAACGATACCGTTGGGGCTTGGTATCGTGCCGATCAGGCATGTCAGCGCCCCGGTAGCGGAGAGTCGATAGACCCTGCCGGTGGGGTCCTGCAAACCGGTCTGGCCCTGATCCGTGAAATAGAGATCGCCATTCGCCGCAAATATGAGATCATTGACCCCTTTGAACCCCTCCGAGCCCACCGTCTCCAGAAGCGGTGTGACCGCGCCGGTTGCTGGATCGACGACGACCAACCCCTGCTTGTAGTCGGTTACAAACAACCTTCCATCCTGGTGGATTTTGAGGCCGTTGGGCCAGCCATCATATTCGGTGACAAGCTCCCACTCGCCGTCGGGCGAGATACGAAAAATGCGACCGAACGGGATGTCCGTCACGTACAGCCAGCCGGCGCGATCGAAGGACGGGCCTTCTAGAAAGGAATCCACCTCTTGTCCCATCCGGTTCGCATCGCTCCAGGCGGTACGCCTGGAGGCGCGAAAGCGGTCGGGCAGCCGGGTGAAAACCGTGGTCTCGGTCCGGTAAGGCGGCGGGAAGAAGCTCATAATCCGCTCTCCTGGTTAAAGCGCAAGATCGTAAACGCGCGAGGCGGTGCCGCCAAACAAGGCGCTCCGCTCGGATCGGGTAAAGCGCTCGGTAAGATGCTTGAACGCGTTCCAGAGCGTGACATAGCCGAACATTCCCTTATCCACTGGAAAATTACTCTCAAACATGCAGCGATCGGGCCCAAACATCTCGATGCAGGCCATGATCGGCGCGCGCCACGCCTCAGCCAGCACCAACGAGGAGGGCGGCACAGGCGCCTCATGAAACCGGTACCCCGCCACGGGCATGCCCAGGCCGCCAAGTTTGAGATAGGTATTTGGCAAGCGCGAAAGCGCCAGCAGCTCCGCCCGCCAGCTTTGGTCCTGCGCCTCGCCCAGCCTGCCGCCGAGATGATCGAGCACGATCGAAACATTCGGAAAGGCGGCGGCCAGTGAAAAAACCTCGGCCAGCTGCGTCTGATAGGCCCAGATATCGAGGGTGAGACCAAGGCGTCCAAGCCATGCCACCCCCTCACGAAACCGCCGGTCCGCCATTCGCCCGGGCGGGGGCAGAATGGGGCTGGAGCGGATCGCAGGGTCGGGGTGCCAGGCGAGCGGGTTGCGGATGCCGCGAAACCGGCCCGCTCCGGCCTGCTGCATGGCCTCCAGAACCGGCGCCACCTGGTCCCCCAGGCACAGATCTGCCCCACCGACGATGGCGGCACAGAGGCGCGGGCCGCCCGCCGCTTGCGCCTGCGCCGCCAATTGCGCGGCAAACGCGACCTCGGCGACGGGCCGGAACGCCTCCGGCCCGTCGGCAGCGTAAAATGACCGGCATTGGACATAGATTGTCGCCGCGACGCCGCCAGCCTGCGTGATATCTTCCCGCAATTCCGCTTCGAGGTAGCGAGACCCCGGGCGGTCCCACAAATGATGATGCGCATCGATGATCGGCGCCTCAAAAGGCAGCGGGGACTCGTCGCGTAAGTCCAGCCATTCCGGCCGGACCGGAATATGCGGGGAGGATGCGGCCGGCGGCCGGTCCGTCATACGGCACAACCCAAACGCTTGAGCGTTGCATCGACCCAGCTTCGGTCCTGCCCGCCGCCGCGGATCTGCGCCATTTGCGCGGTCTCCGCCTTATGCTTCGCGCTGGCGGCGGCGAAAACCGTTTCCGTCTCCTCGAACGGGACGACGACGAGCCCGTCATCATCGCCCAGAATCAGATCGCCCGGCGCGATCACCATGCCGTCGATCGCGATGTTTACATTGATTTCGCCTGGGCCATCCTTGTACGGCCCGCGATGGGTGACACCTGCGGCAAAAATCGGGAAGGTACCGGCCCGGATCGCCGCGAGATCCCGGACCGCGCCATTGATCACGATGCCCGCAAGGCCGCGCGTTTGCGCATGCGCGATCATCAACTCGCCGATCAACGCGTTGGTCAGATCGCCGCCGGCATCCACCACCACGACATCGCCTGGATCCGCCATGTCGAGCGCCTTGTGCAGCATCAGATTATCCCCGGGCCGGGCCTTCACCGTGATCGCCGGCCCGGCCAGCACGCCGCCGGCGTGAAGCGGGCGAAGCCGCGATCCGCCAGCCGCCATACGGCTCATCGCGTCGCTCACATTGGCGACGGGAAGCGCGCGAAACCCCTCGACCGTCTGCGCATCAACCTTGCGGGTCCGTTCACAAATCCGAAAACCTATCGGCATGGCATATCTCCTTTGCTAACTGTTATTGAATGCTAACTGTTATTGAAATTTCCGACGCCTCAGTCCGCAAGCGGCGAACGGCGAACATCGCGGATCGTGGCCAGGGTGATGAGCGCAACCACTGAACCGAACATGACGTAGAGGCTGGGCGCCCAGGAGGCCCCGGTGAGGCCGGCGAGCAGCGTGGAGATGTAGGGCGCCAGGCCGCCGCCCAGGACGATGGCGACATTGAAGCCGGTGGCCATGCCGGTATAGCGCACGCGGGTGGGAAACAGCTCCGGATAAATCGGGTAGGCCGCCCCCTGCACCGCGGCATGCGGAACCGCCAGCAACAACAGCATGAATGCATCCAGGGCAAGATTTTGGTCGTGCATCACGATCATGCTCAGAGGTGTGATGACGAGATAACCCAGAAAACCCAGCACCACGGGCGGCTTGCGGCCGACGCGATCCGAGAGCCATCCCACCAGGGGAATCAGGCCTACCGCGACGAGCTCGACAATCGCGAAGACCCAGGACGCCCAGGCCAGGGGCAATTTCACGACATGCACAAGATAAATGAACAAATACACGCTGGAGAAAAGACCCGTCAGGGTCATGCCAAATGCCAGCCCCATCGTCTGCAGGAGGCCGCCAAGATGTTGCGTCAGCACCGTATGCAAGGGGGCTTTCGCGGTCTCGTGCCGTTCAGCCACCTCAAGGAAATGCGGTGAGTCCGCCAGGCGAAGCCGCGCGTAAAGGCCAACAAACAGCAATGGGAGTGACAGAAAAAACGGAATCCGCCAGCCCCAGCTGAGCAACGCGGCGTGCGAGACCATCGTGCGCACAATCGCAGCGGTAATCGCCGCGCCGGCACCGCCGGCGACAACACCCGCCACATTGATGGAGCCGAAAAAGCCGCGCCGGCCTTCAGGGGCGCATTCCGCAACATAAGTGGCGGCACCGCTCACCTCGCCGCCGGCAAAGAACCCTTGGGCGATTCTGAGCAGCACCAAAAGGATCGGCGCCAACGAGCCGATACGCGCATAAGTCGGAAGAACGCCGACGAGCGCGCTGGTCAGGCCCATGCCAATGATCGTGGCAATCAGCGCATTCTTGCGGCCGTGGCGGTCGCCCAACCAACCGAAGAAAACGGCGCCGATAGGCCTGACCACGAAAGCGAACGCATAAACCAGCAACGCCGAAAGCAGAGACGCCGTGGCGTCCCCGGCCGGAAAAAACAAAGGCGCCAGGGAGATCGCCAGGACCCCGTACACACCAAAATCGTAATACTCCAGGAAGGATCCCATAGCGGCCGCCAGGGATACTCGCCATGGATCGAGACGCACGGCGGATAGGGTGTTTGGCGCCGACGCCTCGGCATGAAATTTACCAGTTTGGGACGAGTCCATGGGGCCTACCTCGATATGTTTTAGTTTTTAAAGTTTCTGAAAATCGTACATTTTGGCTGGATTTTCGACGAGAATACGGAGTCGATCCGTGTCGTTCGGCACGATCTCAGCCAGCCGGTCCAGCCATGCCGCATCATCCGGCTTGGGAGACTGAACCGTGGGATGGGGCCAGTCCGTTCCCCAGAGCAGCCGATCTGGCGCCGCGCGCGCGAGCATCGCCCCGAGTGTGACCGCATCCTCGTAGGCCGGCCCGGCAAAGGGCCGCCCGATATAAGGGCCGGATAATTTCACCCAGGCTTTCTCTGTTTGCATGAGGTCAATGAGCACCCCAAATCCACTATGTCCGGCGCCGCCATGCGCATGCAGATAGGCCATGTGATCGAACACAAGCTGGCAAGGAAGGCGCCTGCAAAGCGGCGCGATCTCGACCAGCTGGTCGGGCGACAGGGCGAGTTGAACATGCCAGCCAAATTCAGCGACTATCCAGGCAAGCTCTTGCAAGTTTGCCAGCCCGACACGTCCCGGCAGGCGCGCATTGATCCGGATGCCGCGTACCCCGCGTGCGTGCATCTCTATAAGCGCGCGCCGCGGGACGGATCCGTCGATCACGGCGACCCCTCTGGCGTAGGCCCCGGCAAGGCCGAGCGCCTCCATCATACAACGATTATCTATGCCATAGAGAGACGGCTGAACAATGATATGCCGCGTGAATCCTAGGCAATTTGCCAACCGCCTATAATCTTCCAGACTCGCATCCGCATGCGGCAGGCTTGCCATCGGATCCGCGGGATAGCGAGACTGGTAGATATGATGATGACAATCGGTCGCCCCGGCCGGTACGGATATCGCCGGTCCGCGCACCGTACCCGACCAGAGCAACATTGTCTGACCCTGCGCATTCATGCTTCGGTTCACCGGTCAGTGACTGATCTCTTCAAGCGCCAGCCCCGTCGATCTCGGGCCCAAAATGGCGATCAGCAAGATTTGCAGCAAGGTCGTGCCGCCGATCAGCACGGCGACGGACAGAACGCCACCGGAGTTGAGAAGATACCCAACGATCAAGCCGGAGAAGGCCGAGGACAGGCGGAGCCAGGACCAGACGAACCCCACGGCGCGCATTCTGAACCGGGTCGGGAATATCTCCGACTGATAGCTGTGGCTGGCAAAAGCCTGGATATTCGCGGCAAGCGTGAACAGCACCCCGCAAGCGATCAACGCTGCTCCCGAGGAAAGTTGCGCGAACAGCAACATGAACGTCATCATCGCCGCCAGGCCGACGCACATGATCCATTTGCGCTCGAAGCGTTCGGCGAATAAGAGCCCGAACAACGGCCCGAACGGATTGGCGATGGCGATGATAAAGGCATATTCTAGACTATGCGTAACGGTGATCCCACGATGCGCAAGCAGCGTCGGCACCCAGGCCGCGAAGCCGTAATAGCTGAATGCGCCAGCGAAGTTAAACAGTGAGAGCATCACGAGCCGGCGCAGATAAGGTGCTCGGAACATCTCACCGTAACTGCCTTTCCCGCTATCGTCCTGCAGGTCGGCGGACGGCAGCGGCAGGACGCGGCCGGTTTCGGCCATGACACGGCGCTCAAGGCCGCTCACGATCTGATCCGCTTCCACGAACCGCCCATGCTTTGCCAGCCAGCGCGGACTCTCAGGCAACCCCAGACGCATGAACCAGACGACAACCGCGCCAGCGGTTCCGATCAAAACAACCCAGCGCCAGCCGTCAAACCCAAAGGGGGAAAGCGGCACCAGGCGCCACGATAACAGCGCGACAAAGGGAACCGCGCAAAACGACACCATCTGTTGAACGGCGAAAGCGCGGCCACGGATATGGCGGGGCATCAATTCCGCGAGGTACGTATCGATCGTGGTAAATTCGATGCCGATGCCGATGCCGCCGAGAAAACGCCAGACATCGAGCGCGAAGCCGGTCTGCTGGAACGCCATCACGGCATTGCAGCCGAGATACCAGAGGAGCGCCCAGGTGAAGACGGCGCGGCGGCCGAAGCGGTCGAGCAACTGGCTGACCATCAGCGTGCCGACCCACAACCCGGCGAAGGTCGCGAACACAAACGTGCCGAAACCAGAGAAGGAAAGCACGCTCAGATGTGATAATATGCCAAGCGATTCCGGCTTGAACAAGCCAGACTTGATCATCCCCGGCGCGACATATCCGATGAAAAATACGTCATAGAATTCAAACCAGCCGCCCAGGGCGATGAGACACACCATGATCCAGATTGTTCGCGACGCTGGCAAACGATCAAGCCGCGCCGCGATACTCGCCGATGCGTCATCTCGCCCGCCGCGGCCAGTCTGGTTATTAACGCCAACCCCAGCCATCGCTGCGGCGGCGGTTATTTTTGTTTTCATATGAACGTCTCCCAATCAGGGTTTTTTGGATGGCATCTTGGTGATGCCTCGCTCTTTTTAGGCGGTAGTAACGGCTTTAAGGTTGAGTACGGAGGGATTCACCGCGAAGCGGGGATCGATGGCTTTTCCATCCAGCGCATCCAGAACGTGCTGCATCGCCATCAAGCCCACCCGGGCGGCGGCGGCATGCGTATTGGCTCCCACATGCGGCGTGACCACGAGGTTGTGCAACGGCCATAGATCACTATCGGCCGGCGGCGGCTCGATCGAAAACGTATCGAGGCCGGCGCCGGCAATTTTTCCTTCGGCAAGCGCGCTGGCCAGCGCCGCCATATCAACCAATTCCCCTCGCGCGGTATTGATCAAAAATGCGTCCCGCTTCATCAGCGCCAGCTGCGAGGGGCCGATCATGCCTCGGGTCGAGGGCGTCAGCGGGCAATGCAGGCTCACATAATCGCTCTGTTGCAAGAGCGCGTCCAGATCGTCCACGAGCGTCAAGCCCGTTATATCCAGCGTCTCCTTCATATCCGCGGAGATTTTAGGATCGAACGCCAGCAGTTTCATGCGCAAAGGCTGCACCAGCGACAGAAGGATGCGGCCAATCATTCCCAGCCCGACAATACCGAGCGTTTTCCCAAACAACTCGGTTCCGATACTTGTCGCCTTATCCCAATGCCCCTGGCGGATCCGGCCATCCAAATACGGGATCGATCGCGATACGCCGAACATCAGCGCCAGCGCATGCTCGGCAACCGATTGTGCGTTCGCGCCAAGGGCCGTCAGCACGGGAATTTGACGTTTTGTGGCGGCGTCGACATCAATTGTATCGACACCGACGCCGTGCTTCACGATGATCTTCAACCGCGACGATGCGGCGATCGCCGCATCGGTGAGGCGGCCCATACGCACGATCACGGCATCAGCCTGCTCCGCCGCCAGGAGGGCAGCGGCTTCATCAGGGGCGGCATACGGTGTCATGGTTATTACCCGCACATTGTGGCGGGCAGCCAGCGCCATCGCGGCTTCGTTCAGGGCCGGACCGGTCACAAGCACGGATCTCATCGGCGTGCAGCCGCCGCGAACGGAATTCTAATGCCGAATGTACAAACAAGCTTCACCGCCGAGACCTCCACTATTTTTTTGAGGGCCGTCGCACGCCATTCACCGCTCGCCCGCCAGCCTCGGCGCCAGTTAAGCAAAAACAGAACGACGTTGCAAATTAAAATAGAACGTCATTCTGAAATATAACAGTGCCTAGTGGATCCGCCTGGTGGTGCCAAGCGAAGCGCTGGCGGCGCGGGAGCGCAGCAGCACGCAAGGCTGCAAGCGGGGCGCTTGAGGAAGAGGTGGGGCGTGGCGCTCCAGCGCCTTCGGCTGGCTGGCTGCATCAACTGCAATGGCTGGGCATTACACTGTACCAGCTCTCCGCCACCTTGGCGGTTGCCTCCGGTCTATGAGCTGCTGCCGGTTTGGATGAACCGCCCCGGCTTTGCCGGAGGCTCCAACTTCCAAGTAGGATGGAGCCTGAGGCGGTACGGGAGTTCGTCGCCGAATTCACCGCCGAGTGGAACCGGCTGGCCGCCGAGAGCAATGCCGACCGGGCGCATGACCAGAGCCGCCTGACCACGATCGAGCGCAAGATTGGCAAGATCATAGAACGAAAAGCTGGGGGCCGCATCACCCTATCGTATCATTCCGCTTTCCGAGGTGACGTCGGTGATCATTGACAATGATGCGCCAGATAAGGTGCTGGAGGATTTCAAGCCAAACGAGGTCAGCTTCATCACCGCATGATTTTCCGCTTAGGGAAAACTGCACGCGAAGATAGCGCTTACCCCTTGGAGTTCATGCTTCTTCCGGAGTCACTCGAAAACTTGATCAGTGGCAGATGGTATAAGCCCGGTGTAAGCCGCGCGTGGCCGAATGATTTCGGGATTGCGTCGCTGTTCGAGACCGTGGGCGATCCAACCGATAGAACGGCCCAAGGCAAAGAGACCGAAAGCAGCTCCGAGCGGTAGCCGAAGCTGGCGACGTAGGGCTACAAGCGCAAGATCTATGGAAGGCCGGGCCCCGGTCAGATGTTGCCCGTGATTCATGAGCTCTTCGCAGTCGCGATCGAGGGGCGCCATGGACGACAGCAGATCTGCCGCGCGAACATCTCCAGATGGATACAATCGATGGCCGAAACCGGGAATGTCATCGCCTCGTGCTAATCGCTGGCGTATCTTCGTACCGATTTCATC
>NZ_JH976207.1:1673090-1674653 GCF_000306035.1 Acidocella sp. MX-AZ02 | reverse complement strand
CGGGGTTTTTCAGCAAACTGCTATAGAGTTTCGCGTCTTCGCCGGAGCCATTGCTCATCGTATCTTTGTGGTCCTCCGGTTCCATCTGAATTGCCGGTCCATCATCCCGCGCTGGCCCACCTCCTGCCTCGTTGGCCTGAGCGGCTGGCATATGATGAGAATCCAGCCCATCACCTTTGGGCTCCTTGGTTTCTCCATGCGCGCCGCCCCTGTATTTGCCTCCACCATTGCCCTTGTGCAAATGCGCACACGGGTCTTCATCACATTCAACGCAAGGCTCGGAAGCATCACGTCACGGCGAGGGAACTCTTGGGGGCAGGTCAGTCTTCAAAAGGGCGAGCTTTTTCAAAAAGAGGCAGGAACTCCTCATGGGAAAACGCCCATATCGTCTTGTCGCTTTCATCAAGATCGATGAGGTCGAAGGAAATGCCAAATGTCGATGACAAGATATTCCCGCCTCTGCTCTTTTTGAGTCCAGAATCGAGACGCTTTACGCTTTGCAAAAACACGTTCGGTTTTGTATGAAAATAATCTGTATCGAGAATATATACGGCTTCCGTTCTCCAACCAAAACCGAAGTCTACGAGTAAACCGTTACGAAATCCAAGAATTGGAGTTTCGAGATCCGGAAAATAAGCATTAAAATATTCAGAAGATCGCTCTATCGTTTTCTCAAATGGACGAAATGCTTTTTGCACCTGCTCTGGCTTCATACCGAGTTTTATCGGGCCAGTCCCCTCATAGGGGTCAATCTTCCATTGCATTCTTATCTCCTTCCTTGATCATCATGGCTTGCCCTTATCTATCTGATTTTGCAGGCACTCCGCGTAAGCCTGCATTTCTTTTAACGCCTCATCATACTTGGCCGGATCACCGGAGGCCGCAGCAATTTTTTTGACGTCTTCAATATCCATTTTGGTGGCATCAAGAAGTTTTCCTTCCTTGATAAGTTCCGCCTGCTTCTCTCGATATGCCTCCGGCCCTGCGCCTCCGCCATAACTTGCCGTATCGCGATGATCTTTGGGCTCCATCTGGATAGCCGGCCCATCATCCCTTGCAGGCCCGCCTCCCTCTTTGCTCGCCTGGGCCGCCGGCGTATGGTGAGAATCCAGCCCATCCTTACTTGGCCCTTTGGTTTCGCCATGTGCGCCGCCCCTGTATTTGCCTCCACCATTGCCCTTGCGCAAGTGAGCGCAAGGGTCTTCATCACATTCCACGCAAGGCTCGGAAGCATCGGAGTCCTTGAGCTGCTCATCGGCTTTGGTATTCGCCTGGACAGCCTGATGGCCCGCATGTTGGTAGATCTCGGCCCCAATGACGCTCACTGCCGCGGCGCCGGCGATGCCAAGTGCCACGGCGTCGACCGCGACGTCCAGGCCGGGAATGAATTGGGCCGCCACAAAGGCCGCCCCGGCCGTTGCGCTCATGCCGCGCCCCTTTGCAACATCCGCTCACCGATGGCCGCCAGCAGCCGCGCAATCGCCTTGTCGGGGCCGTCCGCCGCGTTCCGGAGATAGTCCAGGGCAGGGGGCGCGTTCCAAACCTCGCCACGGCTGACCAAGG
>NZ_JH976207.1:1662844-1672990 GCF_000306035.1 Acidocella sp. MX-AZ02 | reverse complement strand
ACTTGCGGCACCCGGACTTCCGGCGCATCCGCGACGAGGTGCGGCGCCTGGCCAAGATTCCAACCTGCATCGGTTGGGGGCCACCAAGACCATCGCCAAGTTGGCGAACAGGGTTGCCAAGGAGCGGCCTTCAATGGAGGGTCTCTTTGAGCTTCGCAGTGCTGGGGTGTGGGCTGCTTTTTATGCCGATACCCCAATCGAAACAGTTTGGGGCATCGGCGGTCAGTCTGCGCTGAAGCTGAAGTGGCTTGGTGTCGCTACCATCGCGGATTTTGTTGCTCTCGACGCCCAGAAGGTGAGGGACGCCCTGACTCAGCTAAAACAGCTTGCTGGCGTGAAGTCTTACGGTCTGAGTGAAAATGTTGGTTAAGGGTTTTAGTTCCGGCATAAGGTATGGCTTGCGGCGTTGAAGCGTGGAATTGTGGCGGCATGTGATATCAAAATGACTGGGGCTTGTTAATTATCGCTGGAATGAAAAGTCATGCCCTTGGTTGTCGCTTTCGACACAAAAATCTCTGCCTCTGTCAGATTCAAGCGAGGCAAAGTTGATGCAGAATAATTCCTCTTTACCGTCCACCATTCCTGACTTCCTCCATTATTGGGGTAAATCCAAGGAAGTGGATGGGGCACTGACCTGGCACATAGAGTGATGCTGCCGCGTCAATCTAAACACACATTATTCTAACCCGGAGCAGCCAAGCTTAGGGCTACCTCGGCGCGAATCAGAGCGGCGGCAACGTCGGCAGGGGGCGGGCGATCTGTCACCAGCGCGTCCAGCTCGTCCAGCCCACAGAGCAGCACCGGTTCCGACAGGCTGAATTTCGAATGATCGGCCAGCAGCACCACCTGGTCCGCCGCCTGCATCAACGCCCGTTTGGTCGGGCGTTCGATATCCGCCTTTACATACACGCCGCGCGCATCCACCGAGGCGGCACCGAGAAAGAAGCTGCGCACCCGCAGCCTTGAGGCGGCTTCCACCGAAAGCGGGCCGACCAGCGCGGCACTGTCCGGCAGCAAATCCCCGCCCAGCATCACCAGCCGATACCCCGTCTGCTCCATCAAGGCCGCCATCACCGGGACAGAATGGCTGACGATGCTACCGGTAAAATCCGCGGGCAGATGCTCGAGGAGATGCAAGGTGGTCGTACCGGCATCGATGGCGATGCTGTCCTCCCGGCCGATCCGCCCCGCCGCGACCCGGGCGATGGCCTGCTTGGCGGCGGCGGCGGCCTGGCGGCGCTGGGCAAAGCCGGTTTGCGCCGGCGGCGCCAGCAGCTTCACCCCGCCATGCAGCGCCGCCACCCGCCCGGCCTGGGCCAGGCGTTGCACATCGCGCCGCGCCGTCATTGGCGAAACCCCCAACGCGGCCGCCAGATCGGCAATGGAAATGAACCCGGCCTGCGCGATGCGCGCGAACACCATCTCCAGCCGCCCGGCGGCGGCGCCATAGGTCAATGACGGCGCCTGCGCCGCTTTCTCGGACATGAGCAATCCTTAAATCCCCAACAAGACCATTTACAACCATCCATGATTTAGATAATTTACTACCATAATTGGTAATTATTTACCAAACTCAAAAATAACAAGTGTCCGAGGGAATGTTGATCGAAACCCAAACCGTAAAGCCGGCTGTCTTTGTCGGCCTCGCCTCCTGGGACATGATCGCTCTGCTACCGGGCTTTCCGGCGCCGGACGGGCGGCTGGTCGCGGAGTGCATCGTCGAGGCCGGGGGTGGGCCCGCCGCCACCGCCGCCGTTGCCTGCGCCAGACTCGGCGTGCCCGCCTGCTTTATCGGCGCGGTCGGAGATGATGTGTATGGAGACCGAATTCTGGCGGCGCTGCGGGCGGAAACCGTGGATGTCTCCGGCGTGGTGCGTGTGCTCAACACCGCCTCCTGCGCTGCCTTGGTGTTGGCGGACCGCACCCAGGCCACCCGCGCCCTCTGCCCCACTTTGCCGCCGGATTTCACCCTGACGGCCGGCAGCCTCCAGGCGCGGATGATCACCCAGGCGGCGCTGATCCATGCCGACCAGATCGGCTATGGCAAGCTCGCCGCATTGGGCGCCGCGTTGCCGCCGCTCTCCATCGATGCCGGCAACCCGATCCCCGATCTCGACCATCGCGCCGCCCGGCTGTTCGTGCCCACCATTGCCCGGCTGGAGGCGATGTTCGGCCCGGCCGACCCAGCCACGCTGCTGCGCCGCGCGGCCGGCGCGGATTGGGTGGTGGCGACCGCCGGCGCCGCCGGCGCCTACGCGCTGGACCGCACCAGGGAGCGGCTCTGGCATGTGCCGGCCTTCCTGCCCGCGCCATGCCTCTCCACGCTGGGCGCTGGGGATGTGTTCCACGGTGCCCTGGTGGCGGGCTGGATGCGCGGCATGGGCTGTGCCGAGGCCACCGCCTATGCCGGCATCACCGCCGCGCTCTCCTGCCGGGGCATCGATGGGCGGTCCGCCATTCCCGACCACGATACCGTGATGCGCGCCTTGCCCGCGCAACGCGCTTTGACCAACGACATAACGGAGCTTTCCCATGCAGCAGATTGAAGACCGCCCCCGCGCCGGGCTCGCCAGCCTCGCCCGCCCCTCCGGCGCCTTCGCGATGCTCGCCATCGACCAACGCGAGGCGCTGCGCGCGATGCTGGCCGCGCATCAGAGCGGCCCGGTGAGCGACCAGCAGGTCACCGATTTCAAACTCGAAGTCACCCGCGCCCTGACCCCGCACGCCTCGGCGATTTTGCTGGATAAGCAGTTCGTCTGGGACCAGGCGGTGGCACAAAAGGCGGTGGCCCCCTCCTGCGCGCTGATCGCGGCGGCGGATCTGTTCATTCCGAGCCCGGATGCGTTTGTCGACAAGGTCGAGATCGACCCGGCGGTGGTCGCGGCCGAAGTCATGGCCGATGGCGCCACGGCGCTGAAGCTGCTGGTGATCTGGCGCCAGGACGAAGCCGCGGAAACCCGCATCGAAATGACCCGCCGCTTCGTTGCGCAATGCAAAGATGCCGGCCTGGTCAGCATCATCGAGCCGGTGGCGAAGCCGCCGCGCGGCGCTGTGCCCTATGACTGGAATGCAGGCGTGCTCGAAGCCGCCAAGGAGTTGGGCGGGCTGGGCGCGGATCTCTACAAGGCCGAGGTGCCGCTGCATGGCCGCGGCAGCGAGGCGGCGCTGCGCTCTGCCTGCGCCGCGCTGACCAAAGCCATCTCATCCCCCTGGGTGGTGCTCTCCTCCGGCGTCGAGCCGGATGAATTCCCCCGTGCGGTGGAGCTGGCCTGCAAGGAAGGCGCTTCCGGCTTCCTGGCCGGGCGCGCGGTGTGGAAGCCGGTGATCGGCCAGCCGAACCTCAAGGCCGCCCTGGCCGGCGAGGCGACGGACCGGCTGAAGCGCCTGTGCGAGGTCGCGGACCGCGCGGTGCAAGGCTGACCCCATGACCGCCCTGCCCAACCGCATCCAGGCGATCGAGTTCCCGGCGCTGGGCGAGGTCAGTCTGATCTCGCACCCTTTCCCGCCCGCGCCCGGGCCGGACGAGGTGCTGCTGCGCCCGGATTATCTGGGCATCTGCGGCACCGATCTGCACGTGCTGCACGGCAAGCACCCCTGGGTGCGCCCGCCGGTGCGGACCGGGCATGAGGTGGTGGCGCGCGTGGTCGCGGTGGGGGCGGCGGTGACGCGGTTTCGCCCTGGCCAGCGTGTCGTCGTCAACCCGTTGCTGGCCTGCGGCATCTGCCGTGCCTGTCAGGCAGGCCGGCCCAACCATTGCGAATCGGCGAAGGTGCTGGGCTTTCGCCTGCCTGGTTTGGGCAGCACCTATCTCAACGCCCCGGCGGCACAATTACACGCGGTGCCGGACGGGCTGGCGCCGACCCTGGCGGCGCTGGCGGAGCCGCTGGCCGTGGGCATCCATGCCGTCGGCCGGGCGCGGGACCTGCACAAGGTGCTGATCATCGGCGGCGGCACCATCGGGCTGTGCGTGCTGCTGGCGGCGCGTCTGGCCGGGGCCGGGCCGATCGACATTGTCGAGCCCGTCGCCGCCAAGCGCGCGCTGGCGCTGCGGCTCGGCGCCAACGCCGCTCACGCGCCCGAGGCGCTCTCCGGGCTTGGCGGCTATAGCGCGGTGTTCGACTGCGTGGCCGCGCAGGCGACCCTGGATGAAGCCTGCCGTGCCACCGCCGGGGGCGGGACGATGGTGGTGGTCGGCGTGGCTGATGCCGCCCGGGCTTTGCCGTTGCCCCGGCTGCAGCGTTTCGAAATCGACGTGCTGGGCAGCGGCATGTATGTGCCCGCCGATATCGACGCTGCCATCGCCGCGCTGGCGGCGGGCGAGATCGCGGCCGGGGCGCTGATCAGCGCCATCCGACCTCTGGCCGAAGCCAAGGACGCCTATGAACAAGCCGGCCAGCGCGACAGCGTGAAAGTGTTGATCGACATGGGCTGACCACCCGATCCAAAAACCGGAGGAAACAACAATGACAAATAGCAGCACCCAGGCTGCCCCGAGAAGCCCGATGGGCAAGGTGGCGATTGCCAGCTTCATCGGCGCCCTGCTCGAATGGTATGATTTCTTCATTTTCGGCACCGCCGCGGCCATCGCCTTCGGGCCGATCTTCTTTTCCAATGCCGGCAAGCTGAACGGCATCATGGGCTCCTTTGCGATTTTCGGCGTCGGCTTCCTGGCGCGGCCGCTGGGGGGCATCGTCTTCGGCCATATCGGCGACCGGATCGGGCGCAAGGCCAGCCTGATCGCCACATTGGTGATCATCGGGCTCGGCACCTTCCTGATCGGCGTGCTGCCGACTTATGCGCAGATCGGCATCGGCGCGCCGATGCTGCTGCTGGCGCTGCGGCTGGTGCAGGGCTTCGGGCTGGGCGGCGAATATGCCGGCGCGGCGCTGATGACGATCGAGCACGCGCCGGCCAACCGCCGTGGCTTCTGGGGCGGGGTGCCGCAATCCGCCGCCTCGGCGGGCATTCTGCTCGCCACCGGGATTTTCGCGCTGCTGGGCGGGCTGTCCAAGGACCAGTTCCTGCAATGGGGCTGGCGCATTCCGTTTCTGATCAGCGGGCTGTTCACCTTCATCGGGCTGTTCATCCGCGTCAGCCTGATGGAGACGCCGGATTTCCGGGCGATGCTGGCCAAGGGCAAGCCGCAGCGCACGCCGCTGGGCGCGCTTTTGCGCAACCATGCCGGCAACACCGCCCTGGCCACCGGCGCGCGGCTGGCGGAGACGATCTCCTCCAACATCATCAACGCCTTTGGCATTGCCTATATCGTCAATGATCTGGGCATGAACCGCTCGACCGGGCTGCATGCGATGATGGTGGCCTCGCTCATCGGCATTTTTCTGTGTCCGCTGTTCGGCGGGCTCTCGGACCGGTTCGGGCGGCGCAGCGTCTATCTGGCCGGGGCCGGGTTCATGGCCTTGTTCAGCTATCCGTTCTTTCTGCTGCTGGGCACCAAATCCGTCGCCATCATCTGGCTGGCCTTCATCCTCGCCTATAATCTCGGACCGACGCTGATGTTCGCTGTCGAGGCCACTTTTTTCACGGAACTCTTCAGCCCCGGCACGCGCTATACCGGGCTGTCGCTGGCTTATCAGATCTCGGCGATCGCGGGTGGCTTCATGCCGCTGATCGGCACCTGGCTGATCAAGGCGGATGGCGGCCAGCCCTGGGCGATTGCGGCCTTCCTGGCCGGGATTTGCGTGCTTTCTTTCATCTGCGCGGCGGCGGCGAAGCGACTGGCAGGGCAGGAGGAGATAGCGGCACAGCAGCGCAGCGAAGCCTGGCAGGCCTCTTCGCGCTGAATTGCGACAGTTTGGGGCTGTCCCAGATAACTTTCCAGCTTATACCTTCAACGCCTTGAAGGATCAGCATTATTTCGATCATTGCAGGGTTTCGCCTTTTGCCCGTGGCGTCAAGGGCGCGCGGCTTCGCCGCGCGTCGCCGAAGGCGAGTAAACCCCTTGACGCCACGGGCAAAAGGCGAAGAGACTCGGGATCGACATAATGGTCAGATGAATGAAGATCTGGGACAGAACCAAAGTTTTTGGTGGGGTGTTGTTGAACAAATCCTCCACCGCTTTTGTCAGCTGGCGCCACGCCTCGAAGAGTTCGCAGCCGAGATCCATGGTATCCTGACCACCGCCGCGAACGAGGGGGTGACGCCAATCCACCCCAAGGCCATGCCGGTGATCCTGATCGCACCGGACGCGTGGGATGTCTGGCTGTCAGCGCCCTGGGCAATGGCCAAGGATCTGCACGGGCCGGCGGGGTACGCGAAAATTCACTTTAAAGTTGTTGCTGGAATGGATATTTTACCGTCCCTGTCCACGAGGGGGAACCAAGATGGCACGCTATGACCGTGACTACAGCGTTACCGAGATCAAAACGATGATCGCCATTTCCGAACGTAAACCGCATCCGTATAATCCCGGCAATGTCGGCCATGCGTTCCGGGACCATCACGGCATTAGCGATAGCGACCTGATCGCGAAGAACAAATCCGCTTTCATCATCTCCCAGCAGACCAACGCCACGGGCACTTATCTCGACCCGGCGATGATCGGGCAGACGTGGCGGATGAAAATACGCACGGTCTCCGACCAGCCCTTCGTGGTGGCGAAGATCCTGAATTCGCCGTTCGGTCAGGCGGCGTTGAAATTGCTGAATGTGGCCATGGGGGCGCGCATGACCATCCACGCCAACCCAGTTTCCGGCCCAGGCGGAAACTTCAATATCCGTGTGAAGTCAGGCGGGGCAGTGGATGCTTCTGGCCAAGTTAAGCATGTCGTGCTGGTCGTGGATAATGGCGGCCGCGATTCCGGCAAGGATTATTTGCATTTCGTGACGGCCTATCCGACCAATGGTGCGAATTATAAATTCAAATTCGGCCCGCAAGTTCCAAGAACACGCCCTGGCGTTGAGTTCTATACAGAGAATGGCCGAAAATCGCTGTATCTCTGGAGCTCCGATAATCAGGAGGCCGATGGCCAGTTGAACCTGCTGCTCTTGGCCTGACGCCGGACAGGACAGACCAGCTTCTACCGCCGGCAGTAAAAGGCACGCGGTCTCATCCGCATAAGGCCAATCCCCCGGTGCGGGGGAGGCATCCTGTCTTCTGCCGTTGCCCAAGGCGGTCGACGATGACGTGGGCCATTTCAGCTTTTTAGATCAGAGACGCTCCAGAAAGCTACGCGCGCTGTCGCGGATCGCGGCCAAGGCCGGGCTGGGCATGGTGTTGAGGGTCTTATACGCCAGGCCCAGCCGGGCATTGCCGCCCAGCTTGTCGCGGTGGCGGTCGAGGAAGGCCCAATAGAGATAATTGAACGGGCAGGCCTCCGGGCCGGTTTTCTGCGCCACGTTGAAGCTGCAATGGCCGCAATAATCCGACATGCGGTTGATATAGGCCCCGCCCGCCGCATAAGGCTTGCTGGCCAGCAGCCCGCCATCGGCGAACAGGATCATGCCGGTGACATTGGGCATCTCCACCCATTCATAGGCATCCGCATAGACCAGCAGATACCATTCATTCACCTCCGCCGGGTCGAGCCCGGCGAGCAGGGCGAAATTGCCCAGCACCATCAGCCGCTGGATATGGTGGGCATAAGCATGGTCGCGGGTGGTGCGGACACATTGCCGCAGGCAGTTCATCTCGGTGCCGGCATCCCAGTAGAAGCTGGGCAGGGGCCGGGTGGCGCCGAGCGCGTTCTGCGCCGCGTAATCAGGCATTTTCAGCCAATAGAGCCCGCGCACATATTCGCGCCAGCCGAGGATCTGGCGGATGAAGCCCTCGGCGGCGTTCAGCGGCACGTCGCCGGCGCGCCAGGCGCGCTCGGCGGCGGCGATGCATTCGCCCGGCAGCAGCAGCCCGCAATTCAGATAGAGGCTGAGATGCGAGTGAAACAGCCAGGGTTCGTTCTGGCGCATCGCATCCTGGTAATCGCCGAAGCTGGCCAGGCGCTGGGTGATGAAGCGCGCCAGCGCCGCCTGCGCCCCGGCGCGGGTGACGGCGTAGGAGAATCCCTTCAATTCGCCGAAATGCTCCGGAAATTCCGCCGCCACCAGATCCAGAACCTCCTGCGTCACCGCATCCGGGGCTTGCGTGTAGGTGAGCGGGATTTTCTTCTGGGGCGGCAGCGGGTGGCGGTTCTCGCTGTCGAAATTCCAGCGCCCGCCGGCCGGCTCATCCCCCTCCATCAGGATATTCAGCCGGCGGCGCAGCAGCCGGTAGAAGAATTCCATCCGCAATTGCGTGCGGCCCTGCGCCCACTCGGCAAAGACGCTGAGCGGGGCGAGGAAGCGTGTATCTTCCAGGATCTCGGCGCCCAGCCCCTCCAGCATCTGTTTCACCCGCCATTCGCCAGGCCAGGTGGCGATGATCCGCTCGGCCTTATGCCGGTGCAGCGCGCGGCGCAGCTCGCCCTCGAAGCTGTGGGTATTGCCCTCATCCTGAAGCGCCACATAATCGACCCGATAGCCCTGCTCGCGCAGCGCCGCGGCGAAATGCCGCATCGCCGAAAACAGGAAGGCGATTTTCATCTTGTGATGGCGCGGGGTTGTGGCCTCGCCACGCACCTCCATCATCAACACGACATCCTTGGCCTTGTCGCACTGGGCAAGGCTGGCGAGCCCCAGGCTGAGCTGGTCGCCGAGGACGGGAAAAAGCCGGGTCATATATTTGTTACGGCAAGGCGGGGCGATCGGATCACCGGTTGGCGACCATAATTGGCGCGTTTTTGCTCCATGCTTTGGCCCCAATTCGGCGCTTGAACCGCCCGCGCGTCGATGAAGGAGAACAGCGTGCGGGCGTTTGAATGGGTCGGGCTGGTGGTGGTGCTGGTTTTGGCGGCGGGGGCCTTGTCGCTGTTTGGCGTGCATCTGCTCGGATGGCTCGATCACGGCGTCCCCGGCCGGGTGGCTGCCCTGGGCGGCCAGCCGGAGATCGGGTTCGGAAATTTTGCCCGTGGCCTGCTGATGTAGGCCGGCGCGGCGTTCATCGATGCCTCCGGCCCCCGCTATTTCCTCGCGGTAATGTCGGGGGCATACTGCGCGGGCTATCTGTTTCGATCTCAGATTTGGGTGCGCAGCCTTGTCCAATAAAAATCGGCACCTGCCGCCGCCACAAGCCAATGCGGCACCGCCCGTCGCGGCGGTGAAGAGCGGGCGGGGCTGGCTGAAGCCCGCCATGATCGCGGCGTTTGTGCCGTTCAGTCTCGTTTGTGCCGCCGCGTATTTGCAGCGCGCGCAAAGCGTGCAGAACCGGCTGCTGGCGTCGGGCTATTCGCCTTATCCCGGCGGCAATGACAGTGATCTGGACCTGTTCTGGAAACACGGGCCGGGCCATGTCCTGACGATCGCCGGCGCGGACCAGACCGGCCTAGGAACGGTGATTTTCTCGGTCGCGTTCACGCTCTATTTCACTTTGGTTGCCTGGGTCCTGCGCGGGACCTTCATGCCCTATCTCGTGGCCGTCGCGGTGGTCGTTTTGAATGTGCTCTGCACCGGGGCGTTTCTGGCGCCGCCGGACGTCGCCCTGAGGGTCTCCGTCAATCAGGATCGTGGTGTGATCAGCGACGGATCGACGCCGGTGGCGCTATGCGATGTGCGCGCGCTGAGCGTCGAGGAGCGGGATGCGGTGCGCGGCGGGGCGAGCTACTGGATAGTCGGGCATCTGCGGACGGGCGGGACGGTCGATCTGTCAGTCTTCGACAACCCGGCCATCGCCGCGGACGTGCTTGCCTCTCTGCAGACCGCCATGCAGGCGAAATCCTGCCTCTGATCCTGGCTTGGGCAAGGCGGCGAATGAATGCCGCAAGGCTGGTGATCCGCGTTTTGAGGGAAGTGGTGGAAGGGGTTGGATTCGAACCAACGTAGGCGCACGCCAACGGATTTACAGTCCGTCCCCTTTAGCCACTCGGGCACCCTTCCACGTGGGGCGCGTCTTGCAACGGTTGGCATCGGTTGTCAACGCATGGGGGTGGAGATAGTGAGGGGCATGGTTCAAAAACGCCCCCCGCATGGAAAAAACGCTCCCCGTCAACGTTCAGCTGGCGAGGCGCGGGGATCGCGTCCCGACGACTCGCGGAAAAAAGAGCCGCGTCAGGGCGCGCCGCGCCAGGAGCAGCCCCGTCAGGACGGCCAGTTCCGCCAG
>NZ_JH976207.1:1643115-1662744 GCF_000306035.1 Acidocella sp. MX-AZ02 | reverse complement strand
GTGCCGGGGGGGCGGGACGCGGCTTCGCGCCTGCCCGCCATGACGCCCCGGCGCGGCATGAAGGCCCGAAGCGCAATGAGGGGCAGGGGACGGCGTGAGGCCGAGGGCCGCGCTGAGGCCCCGCTGCGTGCCGAGCGTCAGCCCCAAGCCCAGCCCCAAATCCAGCCCCAGCCCCCTACCCAGGTCCAGCGCGAGGCGCAAAAGCGCGGCGCGGCCCGGCGCGGCCCCTCCACGCCATCCGGCGCGGTCTGGCTCTACGGCACCCATGCGGTGGCGGCGGCGCTGAAAAACCCGGAGCGTCTGTTCCGCCGGCTGGTGATCACCGAGGAGGCGCAGGCCAGCCTGGCGGCGGAAGCGCCGCTGCCCTGGCCGATCCAGCCGGAGATTTCGCCGCGCGAGCGGATCGACCAGATTCTCGCCGCCAAGCCGGGTTCGGGCATCGTGCATCAAGGCATCGCCTTGCTGGCCGACCAGCTGGAGGCGCCCTCCTTGCAGGAGGCGCTGCTGCGCCCCGGCCCGGTGCTGGTACTCGACCAGATTTTCGACCCGCGCAATGTCGGCGCGCTGATGCGCACGGCCCAGGCTTTCGGCGCCTGCGCGGTGGTGGCGCAGGACCGCAACGCCCCGGAAGAGACCGGCGCCCTGGCGAAAGCCGCTTCCGGCGCGCTGGAGACGATCCCGCTGCTGCGCATCACCAACATCTCCCGCACGCTGACGGCGTTGAAGGACGCCGATGTCTGGGTGGTCGGGCTGGACGGCCATAGCCAGACCAGGCTGCGCGGCGAGGCCTTCGCCGGCCGGCGGGTGGCGCTGGTGCTGGGCAGCGAGGGCGAGGGCATGCGCCGGCTCACCCGCGAAACCTGCGATGAGATCTGCGCCCTGGCGATGCCGGGCGGCATGGAGAGCCTGAATGTCTCCGCCGCCGGCGCGGTGGCGTTATATGAACTAACGCGCACCCCTGGCTGACCCCGCCGGCTAACGGATTCTTTAGGTTTCGCTTAGGTGGCGGCGCTTTGCGGGAGTCCGCCCGGCGGGTACAAAAGCGCAAAGGGGTTCATGATGGGTCAAGCCGGGTCACTCCCGCCAGTTATCAATACGGTGCTCGTGGTGGATGACGAGCCCATGGTGCGCATGCTGGTCGTCGAGACGCTTGAGGAGCAGGGGTACCGGACATTCGAGGCGGAGGACGTGCCCTCCGCTTTGATGGTGCTGAACTCGTCCCAGCCGATCAATCTGTTGGTGACCGACGTGACGCTGCCCGGCCAGAATGGCCGCCAGCTGGCCGATGCCGCCAAGCAGATCCGCCCCGGGCTGAAGGTGCTGTTCATGACCGGCTATGCGCATAATATCGAGGTCGGCAATGGCAGCGCCATGGCCGAAGGCATGGAGATCATCACCAAGCCGTTTTCGCTGGATGGGCTGGCGAAGAAGATCCAGTCAATGATGGCGGACTGAAAACCGGCATTCCTCCCGCTAATTTATATTGCACGGCAATAAATTCCGGTGTTGCATATGCGGCATGGGACATTTTGCGCATGCCTTTCGCGGGGAAAGCTTTCGTTTCCCGGATCTGAAAACGGTTCTGGCGAAGGCCTCGGCCAAACGCTCGGGCGATGAGCTGGCCGGGCTGGCCGCGGCCTCGGATGCCGAGCGCGTCGCCGCGCGGGCGGTGCTGGCCGATCTGCCGTTGAAGATGTTCCTGGAAGAGCCGCTGATCCCCTATGAGACCGACGAGGTCACGCGGCTGATTTTCGACAAGCATGACCAGGCGGCCTTCAAGCCGGTGGCGCATATGACGGTCGGGCAGTTCCGGGACTGGCTGCTCTCCTACGAGGCGGATGCCGCCGCCCTGGCCGCTTTGGCGCCGGGGCTGATGCCGGAGATGGCGGCGGCGGCGAGCAAGCTGATGCGCAACCAGGATCTGATCGCGGTGGCGCGCAAATGCCGGGTGGTGAAAGCCTTCCGCAACACCATCGGGCTGGAGGGCCGGCTCTCCTCGCGGCTGCAGCCGAACCATCCCACGGATGACCTGAAGGGCATCGCCGCCTCGACGCTGGACGGGCTGCTTTACGGCACCGGCGATGCCGTCATCGGCATCAACCCGGCGACCGACAGCGTGCAGAACTGCATCTCCCTGCTTTCCATGCTCGATGAGCTGCGCGCCCGCTACGAAATCCCGACCCAGACCTGCGTGCTCACCCATGTGACCAACTCGATCGAGGTGATGAATGCCGGCGGCGCGGTGGATCTGGTGTTCCAGTCCATCGCCGGCTCGGAAGCGGCGAATGCCGGGTTCGGCATCAATCTCGGCATTCTGCGCGAGGCTTATGAGGCCTCACAATCGCTGAAGCGCGGCACCATCGGCCAGGATACGATGTATTTCGAGACCGGCCAGGGGGCGGCTTTGTCCGCCGGGGCGCATTTCGGGCTGGACCAGCAGACCATCGAGGCGCGGGCCTATGCGGTGGCGCGGGAATTCTCGCCGCTGCTGGTGAATACCGTGGTCGGCTTCATCGGCCCGGAATATCTCTATGACGGCAAGCAGATCATCCGCGCCGGGCTGGAGGATCATTTCTGCGGCAAGCTGCTCGGCATCTCGATGGGCTGCGACGTTTGCTACACCAACCATGCCGAGGCCGACCAGGACGACATGGACACGCTGATGACGCTGCTGACCGTGGCCGGCGTCTCCTTCGTCATCGCGGTGCCGGGGGCGGATGACGTGATGCTGAATTACCAGAGCCTCTCTTATCACGATATTCTCTATCTGCGCTCCAGCTTCGGCGCCCGCCCGGCGCCGGAATTCGAGGATTGGCTGGAGAAGATGGAGATGCTGGACCGGCATGGGCGGATGCGCCTGCCCGGGCCGCAGAACAAGGCGCAGCGCCGCCTGCTGGAGGCCCGCAATGCCGCCTGAGGAAAACGATCCCTGGGTGCTGCTGCGTCAGGCCACGCGCGCGCGCATCGGCCTCGGCCGGGCGGGGGATGCGATGAAGATTGGCGATGTGCTGGACTTCCAGTTCGCCCATGCCATGGCGCGCGATGCGGTGCACGCGAAGCTGGATGTGGCGACGCTGAAGGCCGCGCTGCCGGGGGCGCTGCAGGTGCACAGCGCCGCCAAGGACCGGGAGATTTATCTGCGTCGGCCGGATCTCGGCCGGGCGCTGGCGCCGGAGTGCCTGGAGACGTTGCCCAAGGGCGATTACGACGCGGTGATCGTGATCGGCGATGGGCTTTCCGCCACCGCCGTGATGCAGAATGCGGTGCCCGTGGCCCAGGCGCTGCTGGCCCGGCTGGGCGGCATGAAGCTGGCGCCTTTGGTCATTGCCACC
Source organism: Acidocella sp. MX-AZ02 (assembly GCF_000306035.1). NCBI lineage: Bacteria > Pseudomonadati > Pseudomonadota > Alphaproteobacteria > Acetobacterales > Acidocellaceae > Acidocella > Acidocella sp. MX-AZ02. The sequence continues at coordinate 1,659,412 of NZ_JH976207.1, read as the reverse complement.
CAGGCGCGGGTGGCGCTGGGCGATGATATCGGCGCGGCTTTGGGGGCGAGGCTGGTGGTGATGCTGATCGGCGAGCGGCCGGGGCTGACAGTGTCCGATTCTCTGGGCGTCTATCTCACCTTCGATCCGAAGCGCGGCACGCCGGATTCGGCGCGCAACTGCATCTCCAACGTGCATGGCCAGGGCGGGCTTTCGGCCGAGGCGGCGGCGGACATGCTGGCCTGGCTGATGCGCGAGGCGCTGCGCCGGGGGCTGACCGGGGTGGGGCTGAAGGAGGCCAGCGGCCTGACGCATGAGGGCGCCGCGCCGCTGGTTGGGCAGGCCTAAATCGCGGTTTCGCCCTCCGGGGCGGGGGCGCGACGGTTGGCCAAGGCGGTCTGGACCAGGGGCACGGCCCGGCTGGTGGCGCTGGCCAGCGCGGCGGTGAGGATCAGCGGCACCAAAAAATCCTGCCCGACGCGGGTGAAGCCGAACATCAGCGCCACGGCGGTGAAGGGCATCTCCATCGAGACGCCGAGGAAGGCGGCAGCGCCGACCAGGGCGAAGGCGCCGGCCGGCACCGCCGGCAGCACCAAGTTCCAGCCCAGCACGAGCAAGGTGGAGAGCAAAGCGCCGACGGTCAGCCCTGGTGTCAGCACCCCGCCTTCCGCACCGGCCCAGAGGGCGCCGGCAATGGCCGCCACCTTCAGCCCCAGCAAGGCCAGCGCCAGATGCAGCGGCAGCGCGCTCTCCAGCCCGAGCTGGATCGGCCCCTTGCCGTTGCCGGGCAGTTGCGGAAACGCCATGGCGGCGAGGCCGACCAGCGTGAATACCACCAGGCAGCGGCGGATCAGGCGGCCATCCGTGCGCATATTTTTGCGCGCGGCGGCGGTGAGGCGGGCGAAGCCATGCCCGGCCAGCCCGATGACCGGCGCGGCCAGCACGCACAGCACCAGCAGCGGCGCGGAGAGGGTGAAATCCGGGATGTGATATTGCGGCACATCGCCCAGCACCGACCAGGCGAGCATGGCGGCGATGCAGGAGCTGGCCAGCGCCATCAGAATGGAGCGCGGGTCGAGCCGCAGGATCAGCACCTCCAGCGCGAACACCGCGCCGCCCAGCGGCACGTTATACACCGCCGCCAGCCCCGCCCCAGCACCACAGCCGAGCAGGATTTTCGCCTCCTCCCCGGTGATGCCGGCCCAGCCGGTGAGGCGCTGGGTCAGCAGCGCGGCGATTTCGCGCGGCGCCACCTCCCGCCCCAGGGGCGAGCCCATGGCGACGGTGATAATCTGCAGCAGCGCGTGCCCCGTGGTGCTGCCGTAAGGCATGTGCTTGCCGCTGCTGGCGGCGGCTTTGATGCTGACCAGCTTGGCGCCGCGATTATACACCGCCCACCAGCCCAGCCCCGCCACCAGCCCGGCGATGAGCAGGGCCAGGGCGCGGTGCCAGGGCGGCACGGCGGCGACGGCGGTGAGGAAACTCTCCGGCCCGACCAGATCCCGCAAGCTGTAGCCATAGGTGACATGCTGCACGGCATGCAGCAGCAGCGCCATGCTGCCGCCGCCGATCCCGCCGGCGATTCCGACCAGGATGGTCACCAGGGCCAGTTTCAGGGAATGCCGCGCCGTGCCGCTCATGGGAAAATACTCCTTGTCTGCGGCGATGCTTTGCGCGATTTTGAAACGAAATAACAGTTATATTTGTTATTGTGATTCGTTATAAGCAGACTCATGGACCTGTTGCTCGATCCCGTTCTGCTGCGCAGCTTCGTCGCCGTCGCCCAGGCGGGCGGGTTTTCCGCCGCGGCCCGGCAGCTGGGGATCAGCCAGTCCGCCGTCAGCCAGCACGTCGCGCGGCTGGAGGCGCAGACCGGCCGGCGGCTGCTGGCGCGTGATACCCACCATGTGCGGCTGACCACGGATGGCGACGCGGTGCAGCCCTTTGCCCGGCAGGTGCTGGGGGCGAATGCGCGGATCGGCGAATATCTGGCCGAGGGGGCGCTGCGCGGGCGCATCCGCTTCGGCGCCTCGGAGGATTTCGTGTTCTCGGCCCTGCCGGAGCTGCTGGCGGATTTCCGGGACCGGCATGAGCAGGTGGATCTCGAACTGACGGTGGGGTTGAGCGAGGATTTATATGAGCGCTTCGATGCCGGGCAGCTGGATCTGATTCTGGCCAAGCGCCGGGAGGGGGATGTGCGCGGCCAGCGCGCCTGGGTGGACGAGCTGCGCTGGGTGGGGCGCAAGGGGCTGGTGCTGGCGCCGGGGGCGCGGGTGCCGCTGGTGATCTATCCGCCGCCCAGCATGACCCGCAAACGCGCTTTGGGGGTGCTGGACGCCAACCGCATCCCCTGGCGCGTGGCCTGCACCAGCGGCAGTTTGAGCGGGCTGCGCGCGGCGGCGATGGCGGGGCTGGGGGTGGTGCCGCTGGCGGGCCAACTGATCCCGCCCGGGCTGGAGGATCTGCCGGCCAGTGGCCTGCCCTCGCTGGGGCCGGTGGAGTTCGTGCTGCTGGGCGGCACCTATGGCGGCAACGACGCGGTGACGGCGCTGGGGCAGGTTCTGCTGGCGGGACGGGAGCGGTTGCGGGGAGGGTAGGGGGGCTGGCGGCAACGCGCCCTTTATGGTCATTCCCGAGGGCCGGACGCCTTCCCGAAAGCTGCCATTTGTAGATGGGTGGAGCGTAGCGTAACCCATCAAACGGCCGGGAGCTGGAACAAAGCGATGGGCTACGCTACGCTCCACCCATCTACGGCTTGCTAATTTGGCGGTTGCCAGAGGAGCTGTGCAATTGCGGTGTATGAATTTGCCCGATGAGCAATATCTTGTTTTGAGAAGTCGGCAAAGCTGATCAAACCTAGCCCCGGTTGCTTGGCTACGTAAGTAGCGACGTTTGGATTGTTCTGATAAAGATTTTCACAGAGGGTTTGTGCAAGAATGCCCTCTGTCGCGTAGGCGGCCAGCTTTTCTCGGTAAGGTTTATCCTGGAGCGAACGATTGCGAGACCGAGGGAGCAATGTGAGCGCGCCGATGAGGTTTCGAGAGTTGCTATAGTCTGTCGCATCAGCGAAGCCATGACTCGGCGGGAGGGCTGCGCTATCAAAAGCCTCCTTCAACAGGTGCTCAATGTCAAACGTTCTGGCACCTCGGTCGCGTTGCCAGTATGTTGGGAATCCAACTTTGTTTGTCAACGAAAATTCTTGTTCGAGATACGATGCTATACGTGCCAGGATAAAGAGGATATCCGATCGATCAGCTTTTTGATACTTCAAATGACCTAGGTTCGCTAGCACAGAAAAATACTTTCCCCATTCGGATTGCACGTAAGCCAAAAGGTCAGAAACATTCTTTCCGCGAAGATCCTTTGCAAGCTGAAATGATATGTCTTTCAAGTTATCGTAGTTGTTGTCTTTTCCTTCAATAGTCCGAGATGTAAGCAAAATATCGATCAGTTTGCTTGCAAGAGAAATCTTTCTTTTCCATTCCGTAGTGTTATCGTTGACCTCTACGGATGCGAGTAGAACCATAGATTGGAATCCGTAGCGTCGCGCAGCATTATAGTAGACACATTCGAAACCGTTCGTGATGTCCTCTTCTGCCCGTTTGATAAATCTGTAAATTTCGGAAAAACGCGTAATATCGTCGCGCGCAAACCGGACATAATCGTCGGCCGTCGCAAGCCCAAGGGTAACCGTATGTTCCTCGAACCAGCGGTGATACGCATCGCCTATCTGATCGAAATCACCCGCCGGGTCTCCTTTAGCCTTGCCTCGTATGGTTTTAGCCCATTTAGCACGAAACAGATTTCGGAAGAAAAGTGAATCCTCCTCTGGGTCAATGTCCCGAAGTTTGTTGATGGTGTCGATCCAGACTGTGTGGCACGAGTAGCTGTCTTCTGGCGATGTAATCTTTGATAGAATTTGACCTTTGAGCAGGTCGATTGGCCCTAGCCGTAGCCCACGGTCGTTCATTGTGACGAATACTCGGTGGGCTTCAGATTCACTATCCACCGAGATGTCGATCAATAAAACTCGCTCAACGACGTAATCAATGAAGTAGGCGATAGCTCCTCGGACAATGTCATTTAGGAGGTCTCCCGTCGCTCGGAGAGCTTCCAAGAGTTTTTTGTCGCCATCGTCAATGTTGGGTACTTCCTCAGCGTTCGCCATGGCCTCGGCTAGTGACTTCGTTTTGTCTAGGTATTTGTCGAAAATGGCGCGGCGAGTGGCTGAAAACTCAACTGAGTAATCCATCTCCCCGTAATTGACATTGCCTAGAAGTGTCGACAAATCCAAGGCGTCGGGAATGTTCTGATCTCTTCGATATCTTTCGAGATAGGCCAAAAGCAAAAATGTGGCCGTTAGTCTTTGCTGCCCATCGATTAGTGGCTTTTTAGCGTTCACGGCGGTTGAAGTGATTATCGACCCAAGGAAATACGGGGAATAGTTTGATACTTCCTTCCGCCCGTGTGAAGAGTCGTAGCTCAGGACAAAAGCGTTCTGTATATCGTTAAGCAACTCAACGAAATGCTTAGACTCCCATTTATACTCACGCTGAAAATACGGTAGAGAATAATGGCTCTGAAAGCAGGTCTTGATGGACTGTGTCGAAGGATTTACATAAGCCATAACGAGCTCTCACTGATGATTTCTGACGTAGAGATTGTAACACAATTTGTGTTATTGGCCAGTATGGTGGATGTCGGCGGTGGGTCGTGACGTGCCTTCTACCCTTCGGCTACGTATGTCAGCTTTCCTTGAAATCACACTTTGAACCCGCCATTCCCCTTCCGGACCACTCCCCCCCTCAAACCTCCTCCCGCAAAAACCGCCCAATCCCCGTCACCGCTTCCGACAGTGAGGACCGTATGATCCGCGCCTGTTCCGGAAAGGCCGTGAGCAATCTTGAGGGGAAGGCGCGGTCGAGCAGGACGAAGACGCCGCGGTCGTCGGCGCGGCGGATCAGGCGGCCGAAGGCCTGGCGCAGGCGCAGGCGCACGATCGCGTCGTCGTAATCCTTCGGCGCGCCGTGGCTCAGATGGGTGCGGCGGGTGCGGTGGAGAATGTCCGGGCGCGGCCAGGGGGTGCGCTCGAACACCACCAGCCGCAGGGAATTGCCGGGGATGTCGACGCCGTCGCGCATCGCATCGGTGCCGAGCAGGCAGGAATGTTCCTCGGCGCGGAAGATATCCACTAACGTCGCGTTATCCATCGCATCGACATGCTGGGCGTAGAGCGGGATGTTTTTCTCCTCGAGCGGGGCTGCGATTTTGGCGTGCACGGCGCGCAGGCGTGAGATCGCGGTGAACAGCCCGAGGCCGCCGCCGCCAGCGGCCTCGAACAAGGCCTTGTAGGCGCCGGCGAGCTGGCCGAGATCCTGGGTGTTGACGTCCGAGACCAGCACGACGCGGGTGCGCTCGCCATAATCGAAGGGGCTGTCGAAGGCGGCGCGGATGGCCGGCGCGGCGAGGTGCGCCGCGCCGGTGCGGGCCTCGGCATTTTCCCAGGCCTCTTCCATATCCGTGCCGTCGCGCAACGTGGCGGAGGTGATCAGCAGCCCATGCGCCGGGGCGGCGATGGATTGGGTGAAGGCTTCCGTCGGGTCCAGCAGATGCGATAGCAGGGCGATGTCCTTGTCCGTGCCGGCCTCGCGGTCCAGCCGCAGGAATTCGATGCGCGCCGGGCGCTCGCCGGGGGCGGGCTCGGCCTCCATGCCATCCAGGATGCGGCCCCAGCCGGAGAGCGGGTCGATGGCGCGGCGCTTCAGGCTGCGGGCGGTGCTCTCCAGCCGCTGGCGCATCGCCTCTTCGAGGTCCGGCTCGGTCTCCAGCCGTTCCAGCATGCGCGCGCGCAAGGCCACCAGGGGCGCGCGCAGCTGCGCCATGGCTTTGGAGAGTTTGCGGGCGGCGGGCAGCGCGTCCTCATTCAGCGGGTGCAGATCGGTCTCGAAGCCGAAGGGGGCGTTGAGGTCGGCCTCGGTGGCGCGGGCGCGGGACTGGGCGCGCAGGGCGCGCAGCAGGGCTTCGGCCGGATTGTCGTCGGCGGCGAGTTCCGGGTCGAGGCGCACGGAGAACATCGGCGCGGGCAGGCATTTGGCCAGATGCACCGCCTGCAGGATGGCTTTGTGGGTGGGCTCGTCCACCGCCGCCATATCCTCCAGCCGCTTGGCCAGGCCCCGGGCGCGTGAGCGCGTGCCCTCCGCTCCCAGCAGCCAGCGGCGCAGCTCCGCCATCGCGGTGCCGGAGAGCTCGATGGCAAAGGCGCTGTCGGCGGCATCGAAAATATGGTGGCCTTCGTCGAACACGTAGCGGGTCGGCACGCTGTCATCATCCAGCCCGCCCCAGACGGATTGCGCCATCACCAGCGCATGGTTGGCGATGACCAGATCCGCCTGGCGGGCATTGCGGATGACGCGCTCGATGACGCAGGTGGAAAAATGCGGGCAGGCGGCATGGATGCATTCGCCGCGCCGGTCGGCGATGGAGGCCAGCAGCCCCTGGCCGTAAAGCTCGGCGAACCAGCCGGGCAGGTCGCCGCCGAACAGGTCGCCATCGGCACTCGCGGCGGCCCAGCGGGCGATGAGCCCGAGCGGGATGGCGCGGGTTTCGGCGTTCATCGCGTCTTCGAAATTCAGCAGGCAGAGATAATTCTCCCGGCCCTTGCGCAGCACGACATTGCTGCCGGCGGGCAGGCGTTGGGCCTCCTGCTCGATCTGGCGCTGCAGATGCCGGGTATAGGTGGAAACCCAGACCGCGCCCTTGTTGCGGGTGGCCCAGAGCGAGGCGGGGGCGAGATAGCCCATGGTCTTGCCGGTGCCGGTGCCGGCCTCGGCGAGGACCACTTGCGGGCTGCCCTCGACCTCCCTTGGCGCAAAGGCGGCGGTGGCGGCGGAGCAGAAATCCGCCTGGGCGGGGCGCTGCTCGGCCTCGGGGCCGAGCAGGGAGGCGAGGCGCGCGCGGGCCTCGACCGGGGTGATGGGAAAGCTCGACGGCGGCGGGCGCGGCGCGACTTCCTCCCATTTCGGCAGGCGTTTCCAGAGGCGCATGGCCATGCCGTCCGGCTTGGCGTCGGGCTGGCCGAGGGCATTCAGGACATAGGGCGCCCAGAGCCAGCCGGCGGCGCCCATGCGGGCCGCAAGGCCAGGGGCGTCGCGGTTGGCCGGGGTGTCCTTGCCGGCGGCCAGACGGGTGAGCAGCAGTTCGGCCATTTCCGGCAGCGCCTGGGCGGCGGAGTCGAGCGAGGTCGGCACTGGGATTTCCAGCGCCCGCGCCAGCCCGGCCGGGGTGGGGGCGAGGCTCTGCGCCGGGTGCACGAAGGCGAAGAGTTCCAGCAGGTCGAGCAGCTGGATGGCGGGGTTGCCGAGGCGTCGCAGGGTGGCCGGCACATGGATGGCGAGCGGGATGGAGGCGCCGACCTGGCGCGCCACGCTGCCGGGCTTGATGGTGGTGATCACCCCGTCACCATCCAGCAGGACGGCGCGGCCATGGCCGGCGGCCAATGCGGGCAAGGCGGGAAGGGGCGGCATCATCCCGGTTATAGGTGGCTGTTCACGGTTTGTCTTGGGGTTTGTCGAGCAAAGCGGCGAGGCGGGCGAGATCTTTCGCCTCCAGCGGGTTGTAGATGACCATAGTCAGATCCGGCCGGCCATCGACCGCGAAGGCGGAATATTCGAAGGCGAGCGGGCCCAGCAGCGGGTGTTTGATATGCTTCACCGCCTCGCCAGGGGCGCCGTGGAGGTCGTGCTCCTGCCACAGACGGGCGAAATCCGGGCTTTTGCGGGACAGCTCCTCGACCAGCGGGGCGATTTCGGCGGCGGCGCCGCTGCGGGCGGTATCCACCCGGAAGGCGCCGAGCACGAAGCGGGCGACGGTTTCCCAGTCATGCTGGGCGGCGCGGGCGCGGGGCTCCAGGAACATGTGGCGCAAGATGTTGCGGTTCTCCGGCGGCAGCGAATCGTAATCGGCCAGCAGCACGCAGGCGGCGCGGTTCCAGGCGGCGACATCCCAGATCGCGGTACGGATCACGGCCGGGGTGGGGGAGAGCGCGTCCAGCACACGTTGCAGGCGCGGGGTGATCGGGCTGCTGCGATATTTCACCTCCGGCGGGCGGCCGAGGCCAAGCAGGAAGAGATGCTCGCGCTCGATATCGGTGAGCATCAAGGCGCGGGCGATGCGCTCCAGCACATCCGCCGAGGGGGCGCCGCCGCGGCCTTGTTCCAGCCAAGTGTACCAGGCCGGGCTGATATTGGCGCGCTGGGCCACCTCCTCGCGGCGCAGGCCGGGGGTGCGCCGGCGCGCGGCGGGCAGACCCAAAGCCGCCGGGTCCAGCCGGGCGCGGCGGTCTTTCAGATAGGTGCCGAGCACGTTGGCGGGGGCGAGGCTAGGAGACATTATAATAGGATAAACTCACGTCTTTTCTACCATAGCGCGCTGGCCAAATCTTCCGCCAGAGGCAAAATGGAAGGATTTGAGCATGCGTGTTTTTGTAACGGGCGCCACGGGGTTTATCGGCTCCGCTTTGGTGAAAGAGCTGATACTGGCCGGGCATGAGGTGACCGGGCTGTATCGTGACGAGGCCAAGCGCGCCGCGCTGGAAGCGACCGGGGCCACCGCCCTGCACGGCGACATGAAGGATTACAAATTGCTGACCAAAGCGGCGGCTGAGTCTGATGGCGTGGCGCATCTGGCCTTCAACCATGATTTCTCCACCTTCATGGCGAATTGCGAGGATGACCGGCATGTTGTCGCAGCCCTTGGGGCGGGGCTGGCGGGGAGCAAAAAGCCGCTGATCGTCACCTCCGGCACCGGCATTGCCCGCAACGAGGCGGGGGCGGTGGCGACGGAAGACGCGCGGCCGGATGCGAGCGTGCCGCGCGCGGCTTCCGAAGAGGCGGCGCGGGCGCTGGCGGACCAGGGCGGGGCGGGGGCGATCATGCGGCTGCCGCAGGTACATGATCCGCGCCGGCAGGGGCTGGTGAGCTATTATATTCAGCTGGCGTTGCAGCATGGCTATCTGGCGCTCATCGGCGAGGGGACGAATCGCTGGCCGGCGGCGGCGCGGGTGGATGTGGCGCGGCTCTACCGGCTGGCGCTGGAGGCGGCGCGGCCGGGGGCGGTGTATCATGCCGTGGCCGAGGAAGGGGTGGCGATGCGCGACATCGCGCGGGTGCTGAGCACGCAGTTGAAGCTGCCGGTGAAGTCGATCACCCCGGACGAGGCGCAGGGCTATTTCGGCTGGCTGGCGATGTTTGCCGGGCATGACATGCCGGCTTCGAGCGCCTGGACCCGGGAGACGCTTGGCTGGAGTCCGACCGGGCCGACCATGCTGGAAGATCTGGCCAGGCTGGAGCTGGAAACGGTCTAAAAGTTTTTGAGGGTGTAGGAACTTTTTCCAAAAAGTTCCCACGAACGTTTGGGGTATTGGCACCGCCGTTGCCAACGCCCCAAACGTTTTTCGCCGCTTTTTTTGTAAAAAAAGCGGCACCAAAAAAACTTTTGCTCTATAGATACTTGCGCAGATAGACGCGGTTCAGCCCGTCCGGCGGCGGGGCGGTGTCCGCCATCAGCTTGTTGATGTCGATCGCCGGCATCCCGGCCAGCAAGGCGGCCTGCAGCCCCTGGGCGCTATCCTCGAACACCAGGCAGGTGGCGGGGGCCAGCCCCATGCGCCGTGCGGCTTCCAGGAACAGATCCGGCGCCGGCTTGGCGTTGGCGACATCCTCAATGGTGACGATCTGGTTGAATAATGGCCGCAGCCCGGTGGCCTCCAGCGTGGCCTGCACGATCTCCGCCGGGCCGGAGGAGGCGACGGCCAGTTGCAGCCGCCCGGCCTGGGCGCGGGCGATGTTGGCGACGGCCTGAATCTCCCGCAGGCTGTGCAGATTGTCCATCACATGCGCGCGGGTCAGCCTTGCCACGTCTTCGCGCGGCAGGGTGGTGCCGAAATGCCGCTCCACATCGTCCAGCAGCAGGTCCTCGGAGAGGCCGGCGCGGGGGCGGAACCATTCCAGCTCCAGCCGGGCCCCGAATTCCGCCAAGGCCGCCATCCAGGCCGCGGCGTAGAGGGGCGGGGTGTCCACCAGCGTGCCGTCGCAATCGAAAATCAGGCCCTGGATGTGCGCAGGAATATCCATGCGGCGATACTGGATTGGGGCAGGGTTGTTGCCAAGTGGGCATAAGAGAAACGTTGCTTGCCTTGGTCCCGGAATTTGTCTAAGCGGAGGGCATGGCTTCTGCCCCCACCTTCGCTGGGCTGCTCCTTCGACTTATCCGCCCCTGAGCGATAAGTGATTTTTCGCGCGTGTCCGATGACCGCGCCCGCCGCTCAGGGGAATGCCAGAAACACCGCCCACGGCAGATAAATTCGGAGCAGAGTTATGAGCTTTACGCACCCCAATTTTGGCAAGATCGACGAAAACCGCGTCATTATTTTCGACACCACGCTGCGCGACGGCGAGCAATCCCCTGGCTTCTCGATGAATCTGGACGAGAAGATCCGCATGGCGGAGGCATTGGCTTCGTTGGGCGTGGATGTGATCGAGGCCGGCTTTCCGATCGCCTCGCCAGGCGATTTCGAGAGCGTGCAGAAAATCGCCGAGACGGTGAAGGGCCCGGTGATCACCGGCCTGTCCCGCTCCGCGCCCAATGACATCACCCGCGCCGGCGAGGCCATTCGCGACGCCGAGCGCAAGCGCATCCACACCTTCATCTCCACCTCGCCCTTGCACATGAAGTACAAGCTGAAGATGGAGCCGGAGGTGGTGCTGGAGCATGTGACCAAATCCGTGACCCTGGCCCGCCAGTTCACCGACGACGTGGAATGGTCCGCCGAGGACGGCACCCGCACCGACATGGAATTCCTGCTGCGCTGCGTGGAGGCGGCGATCAAGGCCGGCGCCACCACCATCAATATCCCCGATACGGTCGGCTATGCGGTGCCGGAGGATATGGTGCGGATCTTCTCCACCGTGCGCGAGAAGGTGCCGGGGGCGGACCAGGTGATTTTGTCCACCCATAATCATAATGATCTGGGCCTGGCCGTGGCCAACACGCTGGCGGCGGTGAAGGGCGGGGCCCGGCAGATCGAATGCACGATCAACGGCATCGGCGAGCGCGCCGGCAATGCCGCGCTGGAAGAGGTGGTGATGGCCATCCGCACCCGGCCGGATGCCGCGCCCTACCAGCACCAGATCGAGACCCCGCGCATTCTGCGCACCTCCAAGCTGCTGGCGACGATCACCGGCTTCGATGTGCAGCCGAACAAGGCGATCGTCGGGCGCAACGCCTTCGCGCATGAGAGCGGCATCCATCAAGACGGGATGCTGAAGAATGCCGCCACCTATGAGATCATGACCCCGGAATCGGTGGGCTGGCAGAAGACCTCGCTGGTGATGGGCAAGCATTCCGGCCGTGCCGCCTTCCGCGACAAGCTGAACGCGCTGGGTTATGGCGACATCGGCGATAACGCGCTGAACGACGCCTTCTCCCGCTTCAAGATTTTGGCCGACCGCAAGAAGGTTGTGTATGACGAGGACATCGTCGCGCTGGTGGATGACGAGGTCGTGCGCAGCCATGAGACGATCAAGTTCATCGGGCTGGAGGTCTGGGCCGGCTCGCGCGAGCCGGCGCGGGCCAAGCTGGAGCTGGAGATCGACGGCGCGGTGAAAGCCGCCGATGAACGCGGCGACGGGCCGGTGGATGCCGCCTTCAACGCCATGCGCAGCATTTTCCCGCACACCGCCGAGCTGGCCTTGTTCTCGGTCGGCGCCGTCACCGAGGGCACCGACGCCCAGGCCCGCTGCACGGTGCGCCTGACCGAGGAGGGCAAGAGCGTGGACGGGCAGGGGGCGGATACCGACACCATCGTCGCCGCCGTGCGGGCTTATATCCATGCGCTGAACAAGCTGGTGACCAAGCGCGCCCGCACCGCCCCGGAGGCGATGAGCGCGTAACGCCCAAAACCGGGGGAATCGGGCAGTATAGCACCGTTTTCCCCGGCAAAAGTTAATTTTTCGGCGCGTTTTTCACGCCCGGGACATGAGCGCAAAGCTCTTGTGTCCGGGCGTTTCAATGAATAGATAGAACTCATCTCAAAGGGGTGACCCCGGTGCTTCGGGCCGGCGCCACCCGCTGCAAAGGAGCATATATATGAGCAAAGTCATCGGTATTGACCTTGGTACCACCAATTCTTGCGTGGCGGTGCTGGAGGGCAAGGATGTCCGCGTCATCGAGAACGCCGAGGGCGCGCGCACGACGCCGTCCATGGTCGCCTTCTCTGACTCGGGCGAGCGTCTCGTCGGCCAGAGCGCCAAGCGCCAGGCCGTTACCAACCCGACCAACACGCTGTTCGCGGTCAAGCGCCTGATTGGCCGCCGTTATGACGACCCGACCGTGGCCAAGGATAAGGGGCTGGTGCCCTATACCATCGCCAAGGGCGATAATGGCGATGCTTGGGTTGAGGCGCGTGGCGAGAAATATTCGCCGAGCCAGATTTCCTCCTACATCCTGACCAAGATGAAGGAGACCGCCGAGGCGTATCTCGGTGAGACCGTCACCCAGGCCGTCATCACCGTGCCGGCCTACTTCAACGACGCCCAGCGCCAGGCGACCAAGGATGCCGGCAAGATCGCCGGGCTTGAGGTGCTGCGCATCATCAACGAGCCGACGGCGGCCGCCCTGGCCTACGGCATGGACAAGAAGAACGCCGGCACCATCGCGGTCTATGACCTTGGTGGCGGTACCTTCGACGTCTCCGTGCTCGAGCTGGGCGATGGCGTGTTCGAGGTGAAATCCACCAACGGCGATACCTTCCTCGGCGGTGAGGATTTCGACGCCCGCATCATCGATTATCTGGCGTCCGAGTTCCAGAAGGACCAGGGCATTGACCTGCGTAAGGACAAGCTGGCTCTGCAGCGCCTGAAGGAAGCTGCGGAGAAGGCGAAGATCGAGCTGTCCTCCTCCAAGGAGACCGAGATCAACCTGCCCTTCATCACCGCCGACGCCACCGGGCCGAAGCATCTGGTGCTGAAGCTGACCCGCGCGAAGCTGGAGAGCCTGGTCGAGGATCTGATCGAGCGCACCTTGGCCCCGTGCCGCGCGGCGCTGAAGGATGCCGGTGTCACCGCCGGTGAGATCTCCGAGGTGATCCTGGTCGGCGGTATGACCCGCATGCCGAAGGTCATCGAGACGGTGAAGAGCTTCTTCGGCAAGGAGCCGGCCCGCAATGTGAACCCCGACGAGGTCGTGGCGATCGGCGCGGCCATCCAGGGCGGCGTGCTGAAGGGCGACGTCAAGGACGTGCTGCTGTTGGACGTGACCCCGCTCTCGCTGGGCATCGAGACGCTGGGTGGCGTGTTCACCCGTCTGATCGACCGCAACACCACGATTCCGACCAAGAAGAGCCAGACCTTCTCCACCGCCGAGGACGGCCAGACGGCCGTGACCATCAAGGTCTTCCAGGGCGAGCGCGAGATGGCGGCGGACAACAAGCTCTTGGGCAATTTCGACCTGCAGGGCATTCCCGCCGCGCCGCGCGGCGTGCCGCAGATCGAGGTGACCTTCGATATCGACGCCAACGGCATCGTCTCCGTCTCCGCCAAGGACAAGGCGACCGGCAAGGAGCAGCAGATCCGTATCCAGGCCTCTGGCGGTCTGTCCGATGCCGATATCGAGCGCATGGTGAAGGATGCCGAGGAGAACGCGGCGGCTGACAAGGCGCGGCGCGAGGCGGTGGAAGCGCGCAACCAGACCGAAGGGCTGATCAACCAGGTTGAGAAGACCCTGAAGGATGGCGGCGACAAGATCGCCCCGGCCGACAAGACCGAGGCGGAGGCCGCGATTGCCGAAGCCAAGAGCGCGCTGGAGAGCGGCAGCGCCGAGACGGTGAAGGCCGCCTCCGAGAAGCTGACCCAGGTGGCGATGAAGATCGGCGAGGCGATGTACAAGGCCGAGGCCGCCGCCGGCGCGGCGCAGCCGGGGGCCGAGAGCACTGGGCCGAATGGCGAGAAGGTCGTGGACGCCGATTTCGAGGACGTCAACGACAAGAACAAATCCGCCTGAAACCGGGTTTGAGCTGACAAAAAGATCCCGGGGCGAGGGCCCCGGGATTTTCCGTTTCTAGAGCAATATATGTTTAGGTTGACGCGTCAGCGTCAAGATAAACACATGAAATTGCTCGCTAAAACAAAACTTAGAGCGTCAGGCTAAAAGCTTGATGCTCTAGCCGCTAGGGAATAAAGCGCCGCCATGGCCAAACAGGATTACTACGCCACGCTGGGGGTCGCGCGTGGCGCCAGCGCCGATGAGCTGAAAAAGGCCTACCGCAAGCTCGCCATGCAATATCACCCGGACCGCAACCCGGGCGACACGGCGGCGGAGGCGAAATTCAAGGAGTTGAACGAAGCCTATGACGTTCTGAAGGACGATCAGAAGCGCGCCGCCTATGACCGCTTCGGCCATTCCGCCTTCGAGAATGGCGGCATGGGCGGCGGTGGCGGCTTTGGCGGCGGCTTCGGTGGGTTTGAGGGCGGGCTCGGCGATATTTTCGAACAGATGTTCGGCGGTGGCGGCCGGCGCGGCGCTGAGCGCGCGCAGACCGGCGCCGACATCAAGGCCGCCGTGACCATCGACCTCACGGAAGCCTTCGCCGGCACCAAGGCGAATGTGCGCGTGGCGACCCGGATGGCCTGCGATGCCTGTAACGGCTCCGGCTCCGCCGACAAGAATGCCAGCGCCGATAGCTGCGCCACCTGCGGCGGGGCTGGCCGGGTGCGCGCCCAGCAGGGCTTCTTCGTGGTCGAGCGCACCTGCCCGACCTGCGGCGGCAGCGGCCATACCGTGCGCAACCCGTGCCGGGTATGTTCCGGTGCGGGTACGGTGCCGCGTGAGCGCACGCTCGCGGTGCAGATCCCCGCCGGGGTGGAGGATGGCACCCGCATCCGCCTGGCCGGCGAGGGCGAGGCCGGGCCGCGCGGTGCCCAGCCGGGCGATCTCTATGTGCATGTCGCGATCCGCCCGCATGCGATCTTCCAGCGCGACGGGGCGAATATTTTCTGCCGGGTGCCGCTGCGCATGGCCCAGGCGGCCCTGGGCGGGGAGATCGAGGTACCGGCGATCGATGGCAGCGCCGCGCGGGTGAAGATCCCGGCCGGCACCCAGTCCGGCGACCAGTTCCGCTTGCGCGCCAAGGGGTTCTCGGTGCTGCGCTCGACCCAGCGTGGCGATATGTATATCCAGGTGGCGGTGGAAACCCCGCAGAACCTGACCAAGCGCCAGCGCGAGCTGCTGGAGCAGTTCGACCAGGAATCCGCCAGCCATCAGGCTGGCAGCCCGGAGCATGAGGGCTTCTTCGCGAAGGTGAAGGATTTCTTAAAAGGTGTCGCGGAGGGCAATTAGTCCTATTTCTGCCCTATAAATCCGGCAATTTCGCCACGCTACGAATTGTAATCCATTTGGCCGGCGCGTTGGCGAAGACCCGGCCAGGGATTAGATAAGTGGGTGGTTTGAAAGCCTTGTTAGGGAGTTTCGGATGTTGAACAAAATCACGGTGGCGGCCTTGGTGCCGCTGCTGGCTCTGGGGGCCTGCACGGCGGCCACGCCGACCGGCCCTACCATTACGGCACTGCCCGGCCCCGGCAAAAGCTGGGAGCAGTTCCAGGCGGATCAGGCGAGCTGCCAGGCCTATGCCCAGTCGCAGATGCCCTATGCCGGGGCAACCGCGCAGAATTCGCAGAATAATTCCGTCGCCACCGCGGCGCTTGGCACCGCCATTGGCGCCGGCGCTGGCGCGGTGCTGGGCTCGCTCTCCGGCAATGTCGGCGCGGGGGCGGCCATCGGCGCCGGGGCGGGGCTGCTTGGCGGCGCCGCCGTGGCGGGTAATAATACCCAGGCGACGGCGGATTCGCTGCAGCACCGGTATAATGTAGCCTACGCGCAGTGCATGGTGGGACATGGCGAGACGATCCAGCAAGCTGCCGCACCGGCCTATTACGCAGCGCCGCCCGCCTATTATGCCGCGCCACCTCCGCCCCCTCCGGGATATTATTATTACCGTCCCTGAGCCTGCCGGGGTCGGGATTGACGATGTAACGCTGGCGAGAGCGCATCTCGCCACGCCGGTTCGCAAATGGCGCCGCAACCCATGGGCCTGGGGGGCGGCGCTGCTTTTGCATGCGCTGGTGATTGCCGCGGCCCTGCTGGTGCGGGTGCGCCCCCCGCCGGAGCCGCAAAGCCCGCCCGGCCTGTCTGTGGTGTTCGACAGCGAGGGCACCGGCCCGCAGACCACCGCGCCGCAGAGCCCACTGCACGGCCCGCCGCAGCCGGC
>NZ_JH976207.1:1632754-1643015 GCF_000306035.1 Acidocella sp. MX-AZ02 | reverse complement strand
ATTACGGCAATCCGTCACCGGCCGCCCCCGCCGCGCCACCCGCGCCGCGCGGTCTGAAACTGAACATGCCGACCTCCGACGCGCAGGCGGCCACCGCCTCGGATTTCTCGGTGAAGGGCAATGCCGGGGCGGATTGGGATGCGGCGCTGACCAAATGGGTGCAGGAGCACGCTTATTATCCGCAAGCCGCGATTGAGCAGAACCAGGAAGGCACCGCCACGGTGGAATTCACCGTCGACCGCCAGGGCCATGTGACCGGGCTGAAGCTGTTGGATTCCGCCGGCTCGCCGTTCCTGGACCAGGCCTGGGAGCAGCTGTTCAGGGACAATACCCTGCCGCCTTTCCCGCCGGATGCGAAGGATGACCATGTGACGGTGCGCTACACCGTGCATTACCAGCTGATCCGCTGAACGCTTGCATCGACTCGCGCATTCTGGCTGAACCGGCGGATGGACGCGCATGTTTTCGGCATCACCCAGAGTCTGAGCGGCAAAAGCTGGATCTGGCGGCCAGGCCAGGCGGAGCGCCAGGGCGAGGGGCTGGCGCAGCAGCTGGGCATCCCTGAGCTGATGGGGCGGTTGCTGGCCTCGCGCGGTGTCACCGTGGACCACGCCCCCACCTTCCTGGACCCGACGCTGCGGGCGATGCTGCCGGACCCGTCCAGCCTGATCGACATGGATGTCGCCGCCGGGCGGCTGGCCGATGCGGTGCTCAAGGTCGAGATGGTCGGCGTATTTGGCGATTACGATGTCGATGGCGCCTGTTCGGCGGCCCTGATGGTGACGCTGCTGCGCCAGCTCGGCTGCGCGGTGACCTATCACGTGCCGGACCGGCTGACCGAGGGCTATGGCCCGAACAGCGATGCGCTGCGGGCGATGGTGGAGCGCGGGGCGAGCCTGATCGTGTGTGTGGATTGCGGCACCGCGGCGCATGCCGCCTTCGCGCCACTGCATAATGCCGCCGACATCATCGTGCTGGACCATCATAAATCAGAGGGCCCGCCGCCGCCGGTCTGCGCCACGGTGAACCCGAACCGGCTGGATTGCCCCTCCGAGCTGCGCCATATCTGTGCCGCCGCCGTGGCCTTTCTCAGCGCCGTGGCGCTGCTGCGCACGCTGCGCCGGCGCGGCTTCTTCGCCGATAGAGCGGAACCGGATCTGCGCGAGATGCTCGACCTGGTGGCGCTGGCGACGATTTGCGACGTGATGCCGCTGAGCGGGCTCAACCGCGCCTTTGTGGTGCAGGGGCTGAAGGTGATGGCCAGGCGCGCCCGCCCCGGCCTGGCGGCGCTGCTGGAGGTGGCAAAGCTGAACGAGGCGCCGACGGCGATGCATTGCGGCTTCGCGCTGGGGCCGCGGATCAACGCCTCCGGGCGTATTGCCGAGGCGGATATGGGGCTGCGGCTGCTGCTGGCCGAGGATACCGAGCTCGCCACCGAACTGGCCCAGGCGCTGGATGCGGTGAACAAGCAGCGCCAGACCGTCGAGGCCGGGGTGACGAGCGACGCGATGAGCCGCGCCGAGGCGCAGGTGGCGGGCGGGCACGGCATCATCCTGCTGGCGCAGGAAGGCTGGCACCCGGGCGTGGTCGGCATCGTCGCGGGGCGGGTGAAGGAGCGCTTCAACCGGCCGGCTTTGGTGGCGGGCATCGCCGATGGCATCGCCAAGGGCTCCGGGCGGTCAGTGCCGGGGATCGATCTCGGCGCGGCGGTGATCGCGGCGCGGCAGAGCGGGATTCTGGCGACCGGTGGCGGCCATGCGATGGCGGCGGGCTTCTCCGCCCCGGAGACCGCCCTCTCCACCTTCCACGGCTTCCTGAACGACCGGCTGGCCAGCGCGGCTTTGTTGCCGCCGAGTGCCGAGCTGCTGCTGGATGGCGTGCTGGGGCTGGCCGGGGCGGATGCGGCGCTGGCGCAGATGGTGGCCCGGCTGGGGCCGTTTGGCACCGGCAATGAGGAGCCGCTCTTCGTGCTGCCGCGCGCGCGGGTGGTGAAGACCGACCGCATCGGCAAGGACGGCAACACCATCCGGGTGATGCTGGAAGGCGAGGGCGGTGGGCGGATGAAGGCGCTGCTGTTCCGCGCCAAGGACGGCCCGCTGGCCGAGGCGCTGAGCCGCGTCGGCGGCGCGCCGCTGCATCTGGCGGGACATTTGCGGGCGGAATCCTGGCAGGGCAGGGTCTCGGCAGGTTTTTTCATCACCGACGCCGCGCCGGCTTGACGCGGGACGAAGAGGGCCTTATCAGGCGCTCCACCTTTAGTCCCCATCGTCTAGAGGCCTAGGACACCGCCCTCTCACGGCGGTAACAGGGGTTCGAATCCCCTTGGGGACGCCATTCCCGAACAAAAGTAATAACTTCGTTCGGCGTGTTTGGCAGGTCAGCAAGAGCAGCCCGCACAAGCAGAGATTTCGGCCCGGTGAGTTCAATCGCCTGTTTGCTGACGACAACCTTGTCCACGAATAATTTGATGTAGGCCTTGCGCAGGTCCGGCTGTGCTTTGTGCAAAGTGGCGCGGACGGTTTCGCTGAGGCGCTGGAGTTTGGCCTCTGTAAGCTGCGGGCGGTTGGTCGGTTGCAGGGCGGACGCCTGGTCAAGCTGCGCGGTGAGGGTTTTACGTTTGGCTTTCAGCGCGGTCATGCGTTCGCGCAGCGCGGGATCGTCGACCTCCATCAGCCCGTCTTCGACCATGCGCAGCAGGCGCTTGATGGCGCCGTCCGTCTCGGTCAGGTCGGCCTTGATCTGGCCGAGCTGGCTGCGCTGCTGCTGGGCGTCGGCCTTGGCCTTGTCGAGATAAGCAGAGACGAGGTTGGCAAGCCTGTCAGATGCGAAGATGCGCTCGGACAGCGTGTCGATCACCGCGTGGTCGAGCTTGGGCATCGAGACGGTGCAGCCTCCGCAGCGCGTAGGCCCCTTCTGGGCGCGTCCGGCGCAGGTGTAATAGCGATAGCCTTTGCCGGTCCGCAGCGTCATGCCCGCGCCGCAATGGGCGCACCTCAAGCTAAAAGCTTGAGGCTCTAGCGGCGCAGGTGCAGACCATGCTGAGCCTCGATCCGCATAACGGCACGCTCTATGTGTTCCGCGGCAAACGCGGCGATCTGGTGAAGATCCTGTGGTGGGATGGCCTTGGGGGGCTGTTTTGTAAACGGCAGCGATCTTGTTATAAACCGATCGATCTATTATTATCTGATCGATGGCACGCCCCCGTACACTCGATGATGACGCCCTGCTCGACCGCGCCCGTGACGTATTCTGGCGTCAAGGCTACGCCGCCACCTCCCTGCGGGATCTGACGAACGCCACCAAATTATCCACGGCGGCACTTTATAACCGCTTCGGTGATAAGTCTGGATTGTTTCGTGAAGTCTTGCGCCGCTATGCCGATACCGGGCTGAGCGGTCAGCTCTTGCCGGGCTTGGCCGCCTTGCCCGACCCTCGTGACGCCATCGCCGGGTTGTTCGCGGCGCTAATCGCCCTCTCTTGCTCGACCGAAACGCCGTCTGGCTGTCTGCTCATCAACACCGCGCTGGACGGTGCGGCGGACACCGCCACACGCGGCTTGGTTCGCGAACGGCTCGGCGAGGTGGAAGCCTTCCTGCGCGCCCAGATTGAGCGTGCCGTGCTGGCCGGGCTGCTCCCGCCGGGCACCGAGCCAAGCCGCGCGGCCGAAGGGCTGTTTGGCGCCGTGCTGGCGTTGCGTGTTCTCGCCCGGTTGGACCCGGACCCGGTGCGCCTGCGCCGGCTGGTTGAGGCCAACCTGGCCCCGCTCGGACTAACCCTTAAACCAGGAGCTTGATGCAAGTGATCGATCTTTATTACTGGACCACGCCAAATGGCCATAAGGTCACAATCTTTCTCGAGGAGACCGGTCTGCCTTACAAGATCGTGCCGGTGAATATCAGCAAGGGTGAACAATTCGCGCCTGAATTTCTGGCGATTTCCCCCAATAACCGCATGCCTGCCATGGTTGACCATACGCCCGAGGACGGCGCCGGGCCGCTCAGCATTTTCGAATCCGGCGCGATTTTGGAATATCTGGCCGATAAATCCGGACAATTTCTACCCCGCGCGCCCCGCCCGCGCTTCGAAGTGCTGCAATGGCTCTATTGGCAGATGGGCGGGCTTGGGCCGATGGCCGGCCAGAACCACCATTTCGTGCAATACGCGCCGGTGCAAATTCAATATGCCATCGACCGCTATGTGAACGAGACCAACCGTCTCTATGGCGTGCTCAACAAGCGCCTGGCCGGGCGCGATTACATTGCCGGGGATTACTCCATCGCCGACATGGCCTGCCATCCCTGGATCAAGCTCCACAAAAATCAGAAGCAGACGCTGGAGGATTTCCCGCATCTGGCGCGCTGGTTCGCGCTGGTGGGCGAGCGTCCGGCGGTGCAGCGCGCCTACGCGCTGGCGGAGAAGATCAACACCGCGCCGGTGGTGAGCGAGGAGGCGCGCGCCATCCTGTTCGGCCAGACCGCGACCAACCTCACGGAGAGCAAATAATGACCGCCACGATCAAGCTTTACGACCTCGCCGCCAAGGATGAGAGCATCCGCTTCAGTCCGAATTGTTGGCGCGTGCGCTTGGCCCTGGCGCATAAAAACCTGCCTGTCGAAACCATCGCCTGGCGCTTCACCGAGAAGCAGGAGATTGCTTTTTCCGGCCAGGGCAAGGTGCCTGTGCTCGTCGATGCGGGGCGCTGCGTGGTGGATAGCTGGGCGATCGCCGAATATCTCGAGGCGACCTATCCGGATCGTCCCTCGCTTTTCAACGGCGTGGCCGGCAAGGCCCTGACCCCCTTCGTCAATGACTGGACCGAGACCGTGCTGCATCCGGCGATCGCACGGCTGATTCTGCCGGAGATCCACGCCATGCTGCATCCCAAGGACCAGGATTATTTCAAGACCACGCGCGAGGCTTTCTTCGGGTGCAGCCTGGCGGATCTGGCGGCGGAACGTGAGGCGCATCTGAGCGCGCTGCGCCAGGCGCTGCGGCCGCTGGCGGCCACGCTCGGCCAGCAGCCTTATCTCGCCGGTGAGGGCCCGGCCTATGCTGACCATGTCGTCTTCGCCGCGCTGCAATGGCAGCGCGTCTGCGGCGGACATGACGTGACCAGCGCCGAATCCGCTCTGTCGGGCTGGTTCACGCGCATGCTCAATGCCTATGAAGGGCTGGCTCTCGCCATGCCCGCCGCGGCTTGAAGGAGGGGCTGACATGGCGATTAAAGCTTGTGTCTTCGACGCCTACGGAACCTTGTTCGACCTGGCCTCCGCCACGGCGCGCTGCGACCAGGTTCCGCCCGAGCAGCGCGCCCCCTTGAGCGCGCTCTGGCGCGACAAGCAGCTGCAATATACCTGGCTGCGCGCCCTGCAGGGGCGCTACGCGGATTTCCGCCAGGTTACCGCCGAGGCGTTGGAATTCGCTTTGGAGAGCCTGGGTCTCGCCAGCCCGCAGCGTCATGCGGCGCTGATGGGGCTGTTCGAGACGCTGCACGCCTTCCCCGAGGTGCCAGACATGCTGCGCGCTCTGCGCCGGGCCGGGGTGAAAACCGCCATTCTCTCCAACGGCACCCCGGCAATGCTGGCATCCTCCCTGGTCAGTTCGGGGCTGGACGGGCTGTTCGACGAGGTGCTCTCCGTCCATCCGCTGCAAACCTACAAAACCGACCGGCGGGTCTATCAATATGCGTTGGACAGGCTGGGGTTGATGGCGGCGGAGATCAGCTTCCAATCCTCCAATGGCTGGGATGCGCATGCGGCGGCGGATTTCGGCCTGCACGTGGTCTGGTGCAACCGCTACGGCCAGCGCCGCGAGCGCCTGCCCGGCGCCCCGGCGCATGAGGTCACCAGCCTGGCCGCGCTGCCGGCGCTGCTCGGGCTTGCCCCCTCATGACCGGCCCGCATCTGGTTTATTTCGCTGACCCGATGTGCTCCTGGTGCTGGGGGTTTTCGCCGGTGATCGAGGCCATCACGCGTCGGTTCGGCGATGCCCTGCCGGTGCGCCTGGTTCTGGGCGGGTTGCGTCCTGGCAATATAAACGCCATGACGGCGTCAGACCGCGCCGAGATCCGCGCGCATTGGGAGCATGTGGGCGAGGCTTCCGGTCAGCCATTTGATTTCAGCTTTTTCGAGCGCGAGGGCTTCGTGTACGACACCGAGCCCGCCAGCCGCGCCGTGGTGGTTTTTCGCCAGCAGGGCATGACCAGCGGGCTCGCCGCGCTGGCGCGGATTCAACGCGCCTTTTACGCCGAAAACCGCGACGTGACGGCGGCCGAGGTGCTGACCGACCTGGCGATGGAACTGGGCATGGACGAGCTCGGCTTTAAAACGCTGTTCAATGACGCTGCCGTGGCGGCGGAAACCATGCAGGATTTCGCCCTGGCGCAGCAAGCGGGCATACGAGGTTTTCCCACACTTATCTCCGGGACGGGAGATCAGAGTGGCTATGCACTCGTAACGAACGGCTTTCAGCGGGCGGACAGGCTGATTCCAGCACTTACGGCCTGGCTGGAGACATTGTAGGTACCGCCGATTTTTCTCCCTGTTGTGAGCAAGGCGACGCCGTTGCGAGGTGTTCCCGTGTTTTGCCTTCGATGTGGCGATCATAAATCATCCACACGACAAATGCGCTGGAACGCCTGAAAGCCTCCATAGACTCACTGAAAACCTCGCATGTCATTCTTCGTGACCGCTTTTACGTCACCCGGCCCGGCGCCCCTTCGCCCGGCAGCGCCAGGCCCAGGCGCCGGCGCAGCGAGGCCATGTTGCCGGCGATGACATCCTCCAGCGTGTAGCGCTCCAGCACCGCCAGCATCGCCGCCAGCGCCTCGTCCAGCACGCTCTCCAGCCCACAGGCGCCGCGGATCGCGCAGCTGCCATCGCCCTGGCATTCCACCAGGGCGAAATCCGGCTCCAGCTTGCGCACCACATCGCCAATACGGATCTGTGCCGGCGGATGCGCCAGCCGCATCCCGCCCTGGCGGCCGCGTATCGTCTCGATCAGCCCGGCCTGGCCCAGCCGGTGCACCACTTTCGTCATATGGTTTTCCGAAACCCGGTAGGCGGCGGCAATGTCGCTGATCTGCGCCAGCCGGTCGGGCCGCATGGCCAGGTAGATCAGCGTCCGCAAGCCGTAATCGGTGAACCGGGTGAGATGCATCCTTGCACTATACCCCTCGCCGCCGGGCCGGTTAAAGCCGCTCGGCGAAAATTTGCGCGGGCGGCAGACCGGCCGCGCGCGCCACCGCCAGCACCGCGTCCAGCATCTTTGGCGGGCCGCAGACATAAAGATCCGGCGGCGTTGCCGCCGTCTTCAGCGCCACCGCCAGAGCCTCGGCGCTGCTGCCCTGGAAGGCCGTGCAGCCCGGCTCCGGCTGCCAGACGGCGAGGATTGTTTCCAGCTGCGGCAGGTCCGCGCGCAATTCCGCCAGCAGCGCCTCCGGCACTGCCTCCGCCGCGCGGTTCACCCCGTAGATCAGCTTCACCGGCGTGGCATCCTGGAAGGATGCCATCTGCCGCAGCATCGAGAGCAAAGGCGCGAAACCGCAGCCGCCGCCGACCATCCAGCGCGGGCGCGGGCTGGCCTCGTCCAGGGTGAAATGGCCGAGCGGCCCGCGCAGCTCCAGACGGTCACCCGGCTTTGCCGTAGTGGCCAGCCAGCCGGAAAAGGCGCCGCCCGGCACCAGCCGGATCAGGAATTCCAGCTCCCCGTCCCAGTTCGGCAGATTGGCCAGCGAATAGGCCCGGCTGACCGTGCCGCCGGGCAGGCACAGCTCCATATATTGCCCGGGCAGAAAATCCGCCGCCTGGCCGCTTGCCGCATCGGGCACCAGCCGCAGCACCAGGCTCACCGCCGCCGCCCCGCACGGGTGCAGCGCCTCAACCACCGCCGCGCGCACCGGCACGCTCTGGCGGGGCAGCTGGGCATCGTCATAGGGCAGCGCCACGACGAGGTCGGCCGTTGGCAGGCAGCGGCAGAGCAGCACGCCACCCGGCCCGGCCGGCAGCGCGGCGGCGCTGTGCGGGCCCATCTCATAGCTGCCCGCGCGCACATGCGCGGCGCATTGGCCGCATTGCCCGTCCCGGCACATGGCGGGCGGGTAGAGGCCGGCGGCTTCCGCCGCCGCCAGCACGCTCTGCCCGGGAGCGGCATCGATTTGGAGGCTTACCGCGTCGCGGGTCTGCAAAGTGAGCTTCATCGTCTTGTCCCTGGAAACAGGCTGGCCGGGGAAATACCCGGCCAGCCTAGCGGTTCAGGCCGCGCGGGCCAGCGCCGCCGCGATATCCGCCTCGGCCGTGGTGATCGGCTGCACGCCGAATTTTTCCACCAGCACGTTCAGCAATGCCGGCGTCAGGAAGGCGGGCAGGCTCGGCCCCAGCCGCAGATTGCGCAGCCCCAGCGCCAGCAGCGTCAGCAGCACCGCCGCCGCCTTCTGCTCGAACCAGGAGACCACCAATGTCAGCGGCAGATCATTCACCCCGCAGCCAAACGCCTCCGCCAGGGCGCTGGCGATCTGGATGGCGGAGTAGGTGTCGTTGCACTGGCCGACATCCAGCAGCCGCGGCAGCGGGCCGATATTACCGAACTCATGGCTGTTGAAGCGGTATTTGCCGCAGCCCAGCGTCAGCAGCACGGTATCGTCCGGGGCGTGGTCGGCGAAGTCGGTATAGTAATTGCGCCCGGGGGCGGCACCGTCGCAGCCGCCGATCAGGAAGAAATGCTTGATCGCGCCGGCTTTCACCGCGTCGATCACGGTCTGCGCCGCCCCCAGCACCGCCTCACGCGCGAAACCGACCAGGATGCTGGTCTCCGGCGCGGTTTCGGCGAGGCCCGGCATCGCCTGCGCGGCCTGGATCACCTGGGCGTAATCATCATGCTGGATATGGCGCAGCCCCGGCCAGCCCACTGGCCCGGCGGTGAAGATGCGGTTGCGGTAGGCGGGGCGCGGCTCGATCAGGCAGTTCGAGGTCATCACGATCGGGCCGGGGAAGTCGGAAAATTCCTGCTGCTGGTTCTGCCAGGCGCCGCCGTAATTCCCGGCCAGATGCGGGTAGGCGTGCAGCTTCGGATAGCCATGGGCGGGCAGCATCTCGCCATGGGTGTAAATATTGATGCCGGTGCCCTGGGTGGCCTCCAGGATCTTGTGCAGATCCCGCAGATCATGGCCGGAGACCAGGATCGCCTTGCCGGCCACCGGGCTGGTGCGCACCCTTGTCGGCGTCGGCTGGCCGAAGCTGCCGGTATTGGCGGCGTCCAGCGCCTCCATCACGGTCAGGTTCAGCTGGCCCAGCGCCAGCGCCTCTTCCAGCAGCAGGCCGATATCGGCCGGGTCATGCGCCAGCACATCCAGCGCATGGGCGATGCCGGCATAGATTTCGGCGCGCTGTTCGCCCAGCACCTCGGCATGGTGGGCGTAAGCGGCCACGCCTTTCAGCCCGTAGAGCAGCAGCGCGCGCAGCCCGATCACATCCTCGCCGACCAGCTCCAACCCGGCTCGCACCGAGGCGATGTTGGCCTGCGCCAGCAACCCGGCCAGATCCGCCGCCGGGGCGAAATGCGCCGCCGCACTGAGGCCGGTGAGCGGCTCTCCGGCCGCCTCCAGGGCGCCGCGCAGCCCATCGCGCCGGCGCGCCGCCTCGGCGATCAGCTTGACGAAGACCGTGCGGTCGAAATTCACGTTGGTGAGGGTGGTGAACAAAGCATAGAGGATGAAGCTGTCCGCATCCTGGTCCGGCGTGCCCCGCCGGTGCAGCCGGCTGCTCAGCTCGCCCAGCCCTTTCAGCTGGTAGATCAGCAGATCCTGCAGATCCGCCGTGGTCTCATCCTTGCCGCACACGCCCTTGGCGCTGGCACAACCCGCCTGCCCGTCCTGGCGCGCCGTCTGCTCGCATTGAAAACAAAACATCGCCTGCTCCTCGAAAAATCATTCCACCCTTAAAGGTGCGTTCTAAATACATCTTTCCGCGGGGCGACCATTGATTCAGATCAAGGGGCACGCTTTGCCTCCAGCCAGCCGGCGTGCATGCTGGACGCGCGGCCGCTCTTGTTTCGACAGATACATATCAGGCCGCCCCACCGCGCCTCGAACGCTTCGCTCGAGCTACAGCCTCTAAGACTGGCCAGAAGCTGCGCTCAGACTCGCTGGGCTCTGCCCGTATCGGCCGGGTTGCGTGGCTTGAGCGGGAAGGAGACGCTAGAGCAACATCCGATCAAACGGACTCGTTTGATCGGATAAAGTTGCTCGCTCGAACAAAAAGCTAGC
>NZ_JH976207.1:1615127-1632654 GCF_000306035.1 Acidocella sp. MX-AZ02 | reverse complement strand
GCTAGAGCGTATCCCGTGCATCAACGTGAACGGAATACGCTCTACAGACCGGTTCGATGTGCTGCAGGTGAAGCTGAATTTGCCGGGGTGATATTGGTCTGCCTCTCGATTTGGTTTATTCCCTTGCAAGCGCGCCATCTTTGCCAAAGTTTTAGGGCGAAGATGAGGTGCCACGGTTTAATCATGGCCGCGACGCTGGCGCGTCCGCCCGGTTCGCGGCATAACGAGGCCGGTTTGAATACAACATAAATATATGGAGGTTCGCTTGTTCAGAACATCGTTATTGGCGCTCTCGGCCTTGTTCCTGACATCCGGCGCGGCGCTGGCGCAGCAAGGCAGCGCCGCCGCCGGCAAGGCGCTTTACATGCGCAATTGCAGCGGCTGTCACCTCGCCAGCGGCGCGGGCGGCGTGCATTTCGGTGACGCCGTCTCCGCCGATCTGCGCGCGCCGGGGCTGGAGACCACCTATCACCACAGCACGAAATTAATGTTACGTGCGATTTTGCAAGCACGTGACGAGGATGGCAAGCGGCTGGACCAGCCGATGCCGGCCTGGGCCGGCAAGATAACTCAGGCACAAGCTCTTGATATCATTTCTTATCTCAAGACCTTGCACAGCTGAGCGGGAACGCCCGGCCCGCCCCCGGCCCGCCCACGCCGGGGGGGGGTTTGCCCTGTCGACATCCAACATTAAATTTTTACAAACTAACCGCCATGAAAGGGGAATGCTCCCGGCCCCCTATTCGGCATACGCGAAGTCCAAGACCGCGTGAAAAAATATAATGGGAGGATCATCTATGAAGCTTGGTGTGAGGCGCGGATTAATGAGTTCCGCCGCTATTTTGGCTGTCTGGTTTCCGATGGCCGCGCATGCGCAGTCGGTCACCGACATGCAGGCGCAGATCGACCAGCTATCGGCACAATTGAAGGCGCTCTCAAGCAAATTGCAGACGGTTCAAACGCATGAGGCGCAGGAGCGCGCGGAGCAGGCCCGCCAGCGCGCCGCCGCCGCGCAACTGGCCTCGCGCCAGGAGCGTGATGAGGCGTTGGTCATTCAGCATAACAAGGCGGCCCAGGTCGCCTTGCAGGCGGTATCGCCCACCAGGGCGGAGCAGCGTGGCGTGGTCAATGATCAATATGTCACCAAGGGCGTCCTGCCCGGTTCGTTCCTGATCCCCGGCACGGATACCTCGATTCATGTTGGCGGTTTCGTAAATCTGCAGGCAGAATATAATGCCACGCAGAATCTGGGACCAAAATTCTCGATCGGTAATCTGCTGCCGAACAGCCCGGCGCGGCGGGCGACGCAGGGGGATTTCCAGTATAACAGCAAGGTCTCGCGGCTGGTCGTGCAGAGCAGCACACCCAGCCGGTTCGGCCCGGTCACCACGAATTTCGCTCTGGATTTTTATGGTTATGTCGCCGGTGGCGATTATAATCAGGCGCTGCAGAACAATTCTTACTCCGCACGTATCGTTTACGCCTTTGGTACGATCGGTCCGGTGACGCTGGGTATGCTCAACTCCAACTTCATCGATAATAACGACACGCCAGAGACCATGGATTTCGCCGGGCCTGCGGGTTTGCCGGCCGAGCGCACTGAGCAGATCCGCTACACCTGGCCTGTCAATAAGCAGAATATCCTCAGCTTTGCGGCAGAGAATCCGCAGTCGGGCTATCAGGATACGCGGGACAATATCGAGGTCGCCTCGCCGACCGAACCGATGCCCGATTTCAGCATACGATATCAATATACCAACGATCTCGTGCATGTGCAGCTCTCTGGCATCTTGCGTGACATAGCCTACTCAGACGGATTTGGCGACCGGACCAGTCACATGACCGGTGCTGCCATCATCGGTTCGACGGTCAATCTCGGTGCTTTGAACAAGGTCTTCGGCAAAGATAATATCGGTGGCCAATATTGGACGGGCTCCATCGGCCGCTATATTCCTGACGATTTCGGCGCCAATGTTGCCTCCGTGCTGGCGGTGAATAACGGTACAACGGGCACGCCGAAGACGCTTGGCACAAAGCTTCAGGATGATCAGGGCTTCACCCTGTATTACCAGCATTTCTGGATGCCGACATTGCGCTCGACCGTGGCGATTGGCTACAACCATCAAAATCTGGCGGCGTTCTTGCCGGCCGACACGGCAAACGCCGTGGCCACAAAGACGGTCTCGGCGAATATTCTTTGGCGGGCTGTGCCAAGTGCCGATATTGGTATTGAGTTCCTTCTGGGGCAGAAGCAGTTCCAGAAATCCACTGGCGTTCCGCCGAAAAATGCCGAGAAAATCCTGTTTGGTGGTACATGGCATTTCTGAAGAAACCGGAACGCCCGCAACATGAAGGCGGGGATTTTTCCATGGTAAGTAATTCGACGAGTGGCGGAGACATCGTCCTGGAAGGCGTCACGAAACGTTTCGTGACGCCGACGGGACAGGCGATGACCGCCATCCGGGATGTCAACATCAAGATTGGCGCGGGAAAGTTCTGCGCCATCGTGGGGCCCACGGGTTGCGGAAAATCAACCACGCTGACGCTGACCTCCGGGCTGGATACGTTGAGCGCGGGCACCATTCACGTAGCCGGCCGGCCAGTTATGGGCATCACGCCTGGCGTTGGCTTCGTGTTTCAGAACGATGCGTTGCTGCCCTGGAAATCCGTGATCGCGAATGTCGCCTTTGGTCCGCTGATGAATGGCATACCAAAGGCACAGGCGATGGAGAAGGCGAGGGAATGGTTGGCCACGGTCGGCCTCACCGGTTTTGAAAATCATTATCCGCATCAGCTCTCCGGCGGCATGCGCAAGCGCGTGCAGCTCGCGGCGACGCTGATTAACGATCCCTCGCTGCTGATGATGGACGAACCATTTTCAGCGCTGGACGTGCAGACGCGAGCGATCATGACCAACGAGCTGATGAATCTCTGGGAGCAGAGCAAGCCCTCGGTGATGTTCGTCACGCATGATCTGGAAGAGGCGATCGCCATTGCCGATCAGGTCGTGGTGATGACGGTCGGCCCGGCGACGGTGAAGGACGTGTTCGAGATCGACTTGCCGCGCCCGCGCGGCGCCATCCAGGATATCCGCTTTCAGCCGAGGTTTTTGGAATTGTACAAGTTGATCTGGAATTCGCTGCGCGAGGAAGTCGAGCGCTCATATGCGATGGCCGCGGCCAAAAGGGAGACAGCATGATGAACGGCGGACGCGACATTGATCTGGCGCTGCTCGCGAAACAGCGCGCGCAACGCTATCGCAACCTGGTGCTGTTGGGGCGGATCGGCACCCTGGTGATCTTCCTGGGCTTATGGCAGATCCTGACCGATCTCAAAATCGTCGATCCGTTCTTTTTCGGCTCGCCGATCGGGATCGTCAAGCGGCTGGGCGACTGGTTCGTCAACGGCACGGCCTATGGGTCGTTCTGGTACCAGATCTGGGTGACAATGGAGGAATCGATCCTCGGCTTTGTCTTCGGCGTGCTGGCGGGCGTGTTTTTCGGTGTGTTGCTGGGTGAAATTCCGCTGCTGTCGGATATCATGACGCCCTACATCAAGATGGTGAATGCGCTGCCGCGTATCGTGCTCGGCTCGATCTTTGTGATCTGGCTCGGTCTGGGGCTGCCATCGAAAGTGATGCTCGCGGCGGTTCTGGTGTTCTTTGTGGTGTTCTTCAACGCATATCAGGGGGTGAAAAGTGTAGACCGTAATCTCGTCGCGCATGCCCGCATCCTGGGGGCCTCAAGGCTTGACCTGGTCCGTCATGTTGTGGTGCCCTCCGCGACATCCTGGATTATCGCCAGCCTTCACGTCGCGCTTGGATTTTCCATCATCGGTGCGATTGTCGGCGAATTCCTCGGCGCGCAGCATGGGCTGGGGCTGGTGATCTCCACGGCCCAGAATAATTTCGATACCAACGGTGTGTTCGGCGCGATGCTCGTCATCGGCGTCATCGCGATCAGCGCCGAAGGCTTGATGGGGCTGGCCGAAAAACGTCTACTGGCTTGGCGTCCCGCCAGCGCCAATGACGGTGCAAGAAACTCGATCTAAATATAACCAAAGGAAACGACAAATGTTCAATAAGACGATGCGCAATGTGATGTTGGCCGCGACAGCGCTGGCGGCCGTGGCGGTCCACGCGCCGGCCGCGAAGGCCCAGGACGCGAAACTGCCGACCGTGACCATGATGATCGGCGGGATCGACAAGCAGATCTACCTTCCCTACCAGCTCGCGCAGGATCTTGGATATTTCAAAAAATATGGCGTGAATATGGTGCTCTCCACCGAGCAGGAGGGTGGCATCGGCGCCGAGGACGCGATGGTTTCCGGTCAGGTCGATTTTGCCGGCGCCTGGTATGTTCATACCATCGATTTCCAGCTGCACGGCAAGGATGTCGTGGACGTGGCGCAGCTGAGCGGCGCGCCTGGCGAGCGTATTCTCTGCGCCAAGGGCACGGATATTTCCTCGCCGGCGGATTGGAAAGGCAAGGCCATCGGTGTCACCGATCTTGGGTCGGGCACGGATGATCTGACGCTCTATCTTGCGGCGCGCTATCATCTCACCACGAAGGATTTTTCGCGCGTGGGTGTTGGCGCCGGCGAAACATTGATCAGCGCGCTGAAGCATAACCGCGTCGCCTGCGCGATGACCACGCAGCCGACCGTCAACGCCATTGAAACGATGAATGTCGGCTATCCGGCGATTGATCTGGCAACCACGGCGGGTGCGGAAAAATGGCTGGGTGGCGCGTGGCCGGCGGCCTCCGTGCTGGCGCGCGCCGAGTGGGTCAAGGCGCATCCGAAGGAAACGCAGGCGGTGGTCAATGCGCTCGTCGCAACCATGCATTGGATCGACACGCATAGCGCCGAACAGATCGCCGATAAAATGCCGACGGATTTCGTCTCCAGCCCGCTATCGACCAAAGCACAATATATCACGGCGCTGACCCAGGATAAGGGGCAATTCCTCCCCGATGGCATGATGCCGCAGGGTGGTCCGGAGAAGGTGCTCGACGTCGAGAAGCTCGCGGGGAAGATCACCGGGCCTGTCGATCTCTCGGCGACCTGGGATCCGACTTTCGTTGTCGCCGCCAACAAGATGTTGGGTGACGCGAAGTAAAACACTCAAAGGAAGAGGCGCATTAAAACCGCGCCTCTTTCGCTGTTTTCTATTGCTCAAATTTCCAATACGTCGGATTATGGAAAAAACATAATATGTGACGGAGGAAATTAACGATGTCTACCGCAGCTGCGGCACGAAT
Organism: Acidocella sp. MX-AZ02; assembly: GCF_000306035.1. NCBI lineage: Bacteria > Pseudomonadati > Pseudomonadota > Alphaproteobacteria > Acetobacterales > Acidocellaceae > Acidocella > Acidocella sp. MX-AZ02. The sequence goes on along the minus strand of NZ_JH976207.1, from coordinate 1,627,393 downwards.
CGCCGCGCGGCTCGACAGGCTTCCCGCGACGGGAGCCATGTGGCGCCTGGTGGCATTGATTTCGATCGGCGGCATTTTCGAGTTTTATATGGTCTTTCAGACAGGCTATCTCATGCCAGCAATGCGCGCGAGTGGCCTGTTTTCCGCGTCCAGCCTGGGGCCTCTCGCCGCACTTCGCAGTATTTCCATAGCTGGAGGTGCCAGCTATGTGTTTTCGCTTTTTATCGGGCTCTGGGTTGGTTCGCTTTGCCTCTCACCTCTGGCCGATTGGCTGGGGCGGCGGTCGGTCTTTACCGGTGCCATTCTGTGGTATTTGCTGTGCTCGGCGATCATGGCCCTACAGCATACGGGATTATGGCTGAATATCTGGCGTTTTGCCGCGGGGTTGGGGTTTGGCCTGCAGCTCGTTGTCATGGACGCTTATTTGGCGGAGTTGGTGCCGGCCAAATTCCGGGGTAGGGCGTTCGCCCTCAATCAGACCATTACATTTTCAATCGTTCCCGTCGTCGCCTTCCTGTCCTTGATATTGGTGCATCGTCATTTTGGCGGTTTGGAAGGATGGCGCGTTGTCGTGTTAATCGGTGCCCTCGGCGCGCCCGTGGCGCTTTGGCTTGGGCGCGTGTTGCCGGAAAGCCCGCGCTGGCTGGCGCTGAAGGGGCGTGAAAGCCAGGCGGAGGCGGTGATCACGCAGCTCGAAAGCGCCGCTCTCAAGGTTGTCGGGACGTTGGCGGCACCAGTCCCGGTTGTCCCCGAAAAAGCCGCGACCGGCCGGTTTGTTGAGCTGTTCTCGCCACGCTATGCTGAGCGCTCGCTGATGATGGCGATTTTTAATATTGGTCAAGTCGTTGGGTTTTATGGGTTTGCGGCCTGGGTGCCGACTTTATTGATGGCAAGAGGGATCAGCATCACCAATAGTCTGGAATATTCGATGCTGATCGCCCTGGCCAATCCCTTTGGTCCCATCTTGGTAATGTTGGTCGCCGACCGCATCCAACGCTCGACCCAGATTGTCATCGCGCTGTGTTTGATGGGCGCCTTCATGGTAGGCTTCGCATTGTCTGGCCGCCCGTTTGAAATTATCGGCTTTGGGATCGCCTTCACGCTGGCCTCCAACGCGATGTCGAGCGCCTTCCACACATATCAAGCCGAACTTTTTCCCACGCGTATGCGCGGTCAGGCGGTGGGGTTCGTGTATTCCTGGAGCCGCCTGTCCGCGGCATTCGCGGGTCTCGCTGTCGGTTATTTTCTCAGCGACGGCGGCGTGCCCGCCATCGCGGTGTTCATCGGCGTGACGATGGCGATTTCGATTATCATGGTTTTTGCCTTCGGACCGCGTACATTGGCCCAATCTTTGGAGGCGATCAGTCACTGATGCAGATTCTCTTGATCGAAGATGATGCGACCATGAGCGGTTTTCTGAAGGAAGCCTTGGTCGATGAAGGTCATGACGTCGCGGTCTCCGGCGATGGCCGCGACGGCCTGATGCTGGCCACGACAAGTCCCTTCGATGTGCTGATTATCGACCGAATGCTGCCTTATCTTGACGGGTTGAGTGTGGTTCAAGCGCTTCGGTCCATGCAGATCAGTACCCCGGTGATCCTCCTGACCGCCTTGGGACGTGTGGATGAGCGGGTGCGCGGCTTGCGGGCGGGCGCGGATGATTATGTCGTGAAGCCGTTCGAAATGGCGGAACTACAAGCAAGGATCGAGGCGGTCAGACGGCGGCGTGATATCAAGACGGATCCCAGCCAGCTTCGTGTTGGCGATCTTGTCCTGGACCGGCTCACACATTCCGCGCGCCGTGGCGCTTGCGAGATTTCGCTGAAGCCACGCGAATTCCGGCTGCTCGAATATTTGATGCTGCATGCGGACCAGGTTGTCACCCGGACGATGCTTCTCGAAGACGTCTGGGATTATCATTTTTTACCGCAAACCACATTGGTCGAATCGCATATCTGCCGGATCCGGCTGAAAATTGACCGTGGATTTTCGCGGGAATTGATCCAGACCGTTCGTGGTGCCGGATATCGTATCAGTGCGGGCACCGATACGTGACAGAGCCGAGGGTCAGGACCAACCTCTTTCGGATGGCGGGCTTTCGGCTCGCCGTTCTGGGAACGTTGTTTTCAACGATCGCCGCGATTATTGTTTTTGCGTTGATCTATAACGCCACCCGGATCGCCTCCAAGGAGGAGCTCGCGCCGATTATTGCGGGCGACCGGGCGGATGTTCTTTCCGATGCCATTTCAGATCGGCTGCCACTGGAGCAGGAACTCAGGCAGACGGTGGCGCACGCGCCGAGCCACACCTTCTATGCCCTGCTCGATGCACGCGGAAAGGTGTTGTTCGCCAATATCACCATGCCACCCGAGCCTACGGAATGGAGCACGATCACCCGGCTGACCGATCCACAAATGCCGCAGGGGGTGCAGCGGATCGACGGGATTGGCCGCGATCTGCCAAATGGTGGATTTTTGTTCATTGGCGAGGATGCCAGCGTCTTCGCGGCATTGAATAAGCGGGTCGCCGTCATTTTCGCGGTCGTGTTCAGCGCCCTGATCGGAATTGGCCTGTTGGCGAGCCTGCTGATCGCCGGGCATAGTCTGAAGCGCGTCCAGGCGATCAGCGATGCCAGCGTGGATATCATGACCGGCGATTTATCCCGGCGCATCGAAGCCTACGGCATTGACGATGAGTTGGATGTGCTCACCGAAGAGCTGAACCGCATGCTTGAGACGATCGAGCATCTGGTTGAAAATGCCCGCCAGGTGACAAATGATATCGCGCATGATCTGCGCTCGCCCCTGGTCCGGTTGCATGAATGGATCAAGCATCTATTGAAGCTCGATGCGGTTCGGAAAGACCCTGTTTTATCCTCGGGCCTTGAGGCGGCGCTGTCCCAGACAACGCTTATCATCTCGGTGTTCGTTTCGCTATTGCGCCTCGCGGAGGTGGAGGCTGGCTCCTTGCAGGGCGGCTTCACAGCATTGGATTTGAGCGCGCTGGTGACGAATATCTGCGACGAATTCAGTGCCGTCGCCATCGATGCCGGCCAGACTCTGCGCTGCGCGGCGGAGGAAAATTTATGCATCAGCGGCGATTCCGCCTTGCTGACGCAACTGATCGTCAATCTGGTCGAAAATGCCATCCGCTATGGTCCCGCGGGGGGGATCATCAATGTCACCCTGTCGTCGGATAAAAAAAGCTTGTTTCGCCTGGAGATCGCGGATCAGGGGCCAGGCATTCCGGAAGAGGATAGAGACCGCGTATTTCGCCGGTTTGTGCGACTCGATCAAAGCCGGAACACGCCCGGCCACGGGCTGGGTTTGCCCCTGGTCCGGGCGATCGCAAAATTGCACGGTGCTCAGATTACCCTGCTGGATAACCACCCAGGACTTATCGTACGGGTCGAGTTCCGGGGGTAGAGCGAGACGGGTTTACACCCCCCCTCGCTCTATTCATGTTTTGGCGAGCAATTTCATGCGTTTAAGGTGACGCAGGCGCGTTAACCTAAACGCCGATTCCTTAACGGAATGCCCTTTACGATACACGGCCGCATCATGCGCAAGCGGCGCCGCCTATCCGGCGAGTGACAAGGCGGCGGTGCGCAGATCCGCCTCGATGACGGTGGCGGTGCGCATATAATGTGCCTGTAGTAACGAAACCGCCTGCTCCTGGTTATGGTCCAGCACGGCCTGCAAGATCGCGTCATGCTCGGCGCTGACCTTGCGCACCCGGAACACCTTGCGGATGGAGATCGTCCGGTAGCGATAGAGCCGGTCGGCCAGCTGCATGCAGAAGCCGATCAAGGGCCGCGAGGCGCAGTTTTCGATCAGCCGATCGTGAAACGCCCGGTGCAGCACCTCCCAGGCCGGATTATCCTCGAATTGCTCGGGGTTGAGCGAGCGCGGTGTGCGGGCGAGGCGGTGATGCGCCACCAACAGCGCTTCCTCCCAGGCCGGGGTGGCGTTCTGCATCGACTCGCGCAGCGCCAGCCCTTCCACCCAGCAGCGCGTGCGGGTCAGCTCGTTCAACTCCTCCAGACTGATCGGCGTCACCGAAAAGCCGCGTTGCTCGCGGCCGATCACCAGCTCCTCGATGACCAGCCGGTTCAGCGCCTCGCGCAGCGGGGTCTGCCCGGTGCCGTACTGGTCCATCAGGAAGCGCAAGGAGAGTTTTTGCCCCGGCTCAAGCCGCGCGGCCAGAATATCATTCTTCAGCCGCTCATAGATGCTGGTGGCCAGCGTCGTGGCGTTGTCGGGGGGCTCTTTGGCTGGGTCAATCATGCTGTTGTTTATACACAAAGGTCTCAAACAAAAAAATTTATAAATTATTTGCGCGGAAGATTGTTTTGTGTATTTTGTCGGGCGAATGAATGAGGGGGAAATGGCAAAAGCCTGGTCAATCAAAGCCTGTGGCTGCGCGGGGGTGGATGTGCATTGCCATGTCGTGCCCGCCAGCTTTCCGGCCGCGCCGGCGGGGGCGCAGGCCGGCTGGCCCAGCCTGCGCCAGGATGGCTGCGGCCACGGCACGGTGATCATCGACGCCAAGCCCTATCGCACCGTCTCCGCCGCGTGCTGGGAGGCGCGCCGCCGGCTTGAGGATATGGACCGCATGGGCATCGCCGTGCAGGCGCTCTCGCCGATGCCGGAGCTGTTCAGCTATTGGCTCCCGGCCCAGGCCGGGGCGGCGCTGACCCGCCATGTCAATGATATGATCGCGGCGCTGCTTGGCGAAGGGCAGGGGCGCTTTGTCGGGCTGGCGGCGGTGCCCTTGCCGGATCTCGATCTGGCGGTCGAGGAGCTGCGCCGGATCATGGCCATTCCCGGGTTTCGCGGCGTCGAGATCGGCAGCAATATCAACGAAACGCCGATCGGCGATCCACGGCTGCGGCCCTTCTTCACCGAGGCCGCGCGGCTGGGGGCGGCGGTGTTCGTGCATGCGGTGCGCCCGGCGGGCATGGCCCGGCTGGTGGGCCCCGCGCCCTTGCAGCAGGTGCTCGGCTATCCCACGGATGTCGGGCTGGCCCTGGCGTCCGCGATCACCGGCGGCCTGGTCCGGGACTGCCCGGATCTGCGGCTGGGTTTCAGCCATGGCGGCGGCAGCTTCGCCGCGCTGCTGCCGCGGCTGCGGCGTGGCTATGAGGTGTTTCCGGCCCTGCGCGAGGCGCTGGAGGAATGCCCGTCCATCACCGCGCGCCGGCTTTACGTGGATTCCCTGGTGTTCGAGCCGGACTGGCTATCCCGGCTGGTCACGTTGTTCGGGGCCGAGCGGGTCATGCTCGGTACCGATTATCCGTTCAATTTCAGCGAGGCGGCGCCGTGCGATCAGGTCAACGCCGCATGTCCCGACGCGGATGTGCGCCAGCGCCTGATTCAGCGCAACGCGCTCGCTTTCCTGGCCATCGATGAGGTGCAAGATGCCGCCTGATTACCCCGTCGCCGCGCTCCGCAGCGTCGCACTTTCCACACCGGATCTGGAGACGGCCCGCGCCTTCTATACCCAAACCTGGCAGCTGGAGCTGGTGGCGCAGGCGCCCGGCCGCGCCTATCTGGCCGCCAGCGGCGATGATGCCTATGTGCTGGAACTGCGCGCCGGCGCGCGTGCGTCCTTGGATGTCGTCAGCTTCCGGGTGCGCGCCGTGGCGGATCTGCCCCGGCTGTACGAGGCTTGCGTGCAAGCCGGCTGCACCATCCTGCAACCGCCCGGACCGGACCATGGCCCAGCCGGCGGCACCCATTTCATCGTCCGCGAACCGCAAGGCTGCACGCTGGAATTTCTGCATGGCGATGCGCGCCGCGAAGGCGCCATCCGCCCCAACCGGCCGCTGCGCCTGGCGCATGTGAACATCAACAGCGCCGCGATCGAGGATTTGTCGCGCTTCTGGCAGGAGGTTCTGGGCTTTCGCCTGACCGACCGCTCCCAGGCCATGGCCTTCCTCAGCTGCAACAGCGACCACCACGCCATCGTGCTCGCGCAGGCGCCGGTGAACGGGCTCAACCATGTCGCCTTCCTGCTGCCGGATCTGGAATCGGTGATGCGCGGTGCCGGGCATGTGGTCGATCATGGCTGTGGCATCGGCTGGGGGCCGGGGCGGCACGGGCCGGGCGATAATGTCTTCGCCTATTTCGTCGGGCCGGATGATGTCGTGGTCGAATACACCGCCGAGGTGCTGCAGGTGGATGAGAGCTACCGCTTCCGGGGCCCGCAGGACTGGGTCTGGCCGCCCGGCCGTACCGATCATTGGGGCGTCGCCCCGCCCAAGACCGCCGCCTGCAAGGCCGCGCAACTCGCCATCGGCTTCGCCGATGCGCCTGGAATTAACGAGACAAAGGTGAAGTCGTGACCTACGCAGATGAGCTCTTCGATGTTGTGATTGCCGGCTTCGGCCCCTCCGGGGCGACGGCGGCCGGGCTGCTGGGGGCGCATGGCTTTCGCGTGCTGGTGGTCGAACGGCAGACGGAGGTTTATGACAAGCCCCGCGCGATCGCGCTCGATCATGAAATTTTCAGGCATTTCGACAATATGGGGGTGGCGGACGCGGTGCGGCCTTATGTCGCGCCCTTCACCGCCTCGCAGCATTTCGGCGCGCAAGGCCAGTTGATCCGCACCATCGACATGGTGCAGCCGCCTTATCCGCTGGGCTACACGCCCAGCATGGTCTTCACCCAGCCGCCGGTGGAGGCGGCGCTGCGCGCGCATGCGGCGGGTTTCGCCAATGTCAGCATCGTCACCGGCGCGGAGCTGATCGGCTTCGAGGAGCGCGGCGAAGAGATCCTTGCCACGCTGCGCGCGGAAGACGGCATGCAGCGCCAGATCCGCGGCAAATTCCTGCTCGGCTGCGATGGCGCCTCCAGTACCGTGCGCCAGCTGGCCGATATGGCGCTGCGCGACCTGATTTTCGATGAGCCCTGGCTGGTGGTGGATATACGCTGCGGCGACGCGGCGCTGGCCAAGCTGCCGCAATGCTCGGCGCAGTTCTGCGACCCGGCGCGGCCGACCACCTACATCATCGGGCCGGGCAATCACCGGCGCTGGGAGATCATGCTGCTGCCGGGCGAAAACCCGCGCGAGATGGCGGCGCCGGAGCAGGTCTGGCGGCTGCTGGCCGGCTTCATGGCGCCCAGCGAGGGCGAGCTGTGGCGCGCCGCCGCTTACCGCTTCCATGCGCTGGTGGCGCAAAGCTGGCGGCGCGGGCGCGTGCTCATCGCCGGGGATGCCGCGCACCAGCAACCGCCTTTCATCGGCCAGGGCATGTGCCAGGGGCTGCGCGATGTCACCAATCTGGTTTGGAAGCTGGAGCGCGTGCTGCGCGGGCAATCGCCGCTGGCGCTGCTCGACAGCTATGAGGCGGAGCGGCGCCTTCATGTCGAGACATTGACCGGCAAGATCAAGGCGATCGGCCAGATGATCTGCGAGCGCGACCCGGCGCGGGCGGCGGCGCGCGATGAAGATTTGCTGGCGCAGGGCGGCGGCGTCCCGCCGCATGTCACGCGCCAGGATATTGTGCCGCCGCTGGAGACCGGGCTGCTCGCGCCGCCGGGCAACCCAGGGCGCGGGCTGTTGTTCGTGCAGCCGCTGATCCGCCAGGCGGGCGGCGCCGCGCTGCTCGACAGGCTGACCGGCACCGGCTGGCGGCTGATCCTGGATGGCCGCGTGCTGCGGGTGCCGGATCTTGCCGCCCTGCTGACGCCGGCGGACGAGATCGGCCTGTACGCCATCGCCCCGGCGGGGGCGGCGCTGCCGGACGCGCTTGAGGAACAGGACGGCGTCATGGCCGCCTGGTTCGACCGCCATCAGGCCCAGGCCGTGCTGGTGCGTCCCGATCATTACGTCTTTGGCACGGCCGCGAACGCCCAGGCGCTGCCGGCGCTGCTCGCCACCTGCCGGGCGCAGCTCGCCTGCGCCGAACCCATCCACCAGGAAGTGAAACATGAAGCTTGCCACAGTTGAAATCGCCAATGCCCCGCATTGGGGCGTGATCGAGGGAGAGATGTTCCTCGATGTCGGCAGCGTCCTGCGGGCGCGTTATGCCGACCTCAAATCCGCCATCGCCGGCGGGCTGGACGGGGTGGCGCAAGCCCGCGCCCAGGCGCAGGCCACGAAGCTGGAGGCGCTGCGCTTCCTGCCGGTGATCCCCAACCCGGACAAGATTCTTTGCGTCGGCCTGAACTATGAGATGCACCGCCAGGAGACCGGGCGGCCGGAGGTTGCGCATCCCACCATCTTCGCCCGCTTCGCCAACAGCCAGATCGGCCATATGGCGCCGATCCTGCGGCCGAAACTCTCCAATGATCTCGATTACGAGGGCGAGCTCGCCGTCATCATCGGCACGCCCGGCCGCTATATTCCCCGTGCCGCGGCGATGGCGCATATCGCCGGCTATGCCTGCTATAATGATGGCAGCGTGCGCGATTTCCAGCGCCATACGATGCAGTTCACCCCGGGCAAGAATTTTCCCGATACCGGCGCCTTCGGCCCGTGGATGATGACCCCCGATGAGCTGGGGCCGCTGGCGGCGCTGCGCCTGCAGACGCGCCTCAACGGCGAGGTGGTGCAGGAGGCGCGGATTGAGCAGATGATCTTCGATATCGCCACGCAGATCGAATATTGCTCGCAATTCACCCGGCTTGAGGCGGGCGACGTGATCGTCAGCGGCACGCCGGGCGGTGTCGGCGCCAAGCGCAACCCGCCACTCTGGATGAAGCCCGGCGATGTCGTCGAGGTCGAGATCGACCGGCTCGGCATCCTGCGCAATCCGGTCGCGCAGGAGGTTTGATGATCTAGCCGCCGCGCCAGCAAACCGCCAGCGCGGCGGCACGTCCAAAAATAATGGGGAGACTAAAAATGAATGGTCCAAGCGAGGCCGGGCAAATGCCGGCAATCCCGACGCGCGCCTATCTGATCGTGGCGCTGCTGTTCGTGTTTCAGACGCTGAACTTCTTCGACAAGCTGGCCTTCGGCGTCTCGGGCGTGCCGATGATGCATGAATTCAGCCTCACCCCCAAGCAGTTCGGCTTGATCGGCGCGGCGTTCTTTCTATTTTTCGCGGTTGGCGGCACGGTGATCGGCTCGGTCTTCGTCGGGCGCTACCGGTCGAAATATATATTGCTGGCCCTCGCGGGGATCTGGACGGCGAGCCAGCTGCCGGTCGCCTTCACCCACTCCCTGCCAATCATCATCGCCTGCCGGTTGCTGCTGGGCATTGGCGAGGGCGCTGCGTTGGCCACGGCGATGACCGCCGCCTATGAATGGTTCCCGGACCATCGCCGCAACCTTCCCTCCGCCTTCATTCTGCAAGGCATCAGCGCCGGCTTTCTCATCGGCGGGCCGCTGCTCAGCTGGTTTGTCGTGCATGCCGGCTGGCGCTCCTGCTTCCTGGTGTGCGGGGTGCTGAGCCTGGTCTGGATGGTGCTGTTCGCGCTGATCGGGCGCGAGGGCCCGCTGGCCGGCCAGCACGCCGCGCCGGTGGCGCATGAAACCCCGTTGCCGTTTCGCCTGCTCTGGCTGGACCGCACGGTCATCGGCGTCATGCTCATCGCCTTTTTCGGCTATTGGGTCATCGGCATGGCCGCGGTCTGGCTGCCGCCTTTCCTGCGGCTGGGGCTGGGCTATGCGCCGCTGAAGGCCGGCTGGATCATCTCCGCCATCTACGTGATCCAGTCTCCGGTGCTCATCCTCGGCTCCTGGCTGACGCAGACGATGCGCCAGCGCGGCTGGAGTGCCCGCATCTGCCTGGGCTGGAGTTCGGGCCTCGCCATGCTGGTGAGTGGCGCCGCCTTGCTCGTGGCGGTGCAAAGCCCCGCCGGTGTGATGCAGACCTGCTTCCTGGCCATCGCCTTTTCCGTGCCGAGCCTGACGACGATTTTCGGGCCGGTGATCCTCGCCGCGATCGCGCCGTCCCGTCAGCGCGCCCGGCTGGTGGTGGTGATCATCTCCGCCACCTCCATCTCCGCGTTCTTTTCCACCTTCATCAATGGCTGGATCATCGGCGCCTACCCGGGCAATGCGCCGCTGGGCTTTGCCATCGCCTTCGGGCTGGGCGGGGTGATTCTGCTCGCCGGCGGGCTGGCCAGCTTCCTGCTGCTGTTTCCCGAAGCCAGTGCGGCGCGCTTCGCCGCCTATCGGCAGGCCCGCGATACCGGCGCCGTGTTTGAGCCTTCCTCATTCGCCCGCGCCAAGCCCTGATCCAACGAATATCTCAAATCCAACATAACAAGGGAGGTTTCCAATGAAGACAGGATTTCGTTTCTTGCTGGCCGGCATTGGCCTGGCCGCGATGTCGCTGCCCGCCGAGGCAGCGATGGTCGGCAGCAATCCGGAATATCCGGTGGGCAATACGCTCGGCCAGCCGACGGGCCTGCTGCCGCCGCCTGGCGTGTATCTCACCTTCAAGCCGAGCTACACCCAGTCCCGCCCGGTGAACGGGGACGGCCATTTCACCGGTGCCCATGCCAATATCTGGGGCGCCACCGGCTCGTTCGCCTACATTCCCGACATCCGGATCTTCGGCGCCCGCTATGGCATGTTCATCCGCTCGATCGGCTGGCTGAATGTCAGCCTCACCACCCCGCGGGCCGCCGGCGGCAAGACCTTCAACCGCACCGGCCTGGTCGATACCGAGTTCACGCCGCTGTCCTTGAGCTGGGATCTCGGCCATCATGTCTTCTTCGATGCCGATTTCGGCTTCTACCCGCCCAACGGCCAGTACAGCGACACGGCCAAGGTAAATACCGGGCAGAATCACTGGACGATCGAGCCGGACATGTCCGTCAGCTGGCTGCCCGCCCCCTACCAGTTCACGGTGCACGCGACGCTGGACAAGAATTTCGAGAACAGCGCCACGCATTACACCAATGGCACGACGATGGATTGGGACTTCACCGCGATGCGCGGCTTCGGCCCCTGGTCGATCGGGCCGGTCTCGTATTTTTACAAGCAGATCACAGCGGATTCCGGCCCCGCGGCGCTCAATGGCGGGTCCCCGGAATCCTTCGCGCTGGGGGCGGATGTCGCCTATCAGGGCAAGGGCTACAAGATGAACATGTTCTTCACCCATGACGTCTATGCCCGCAATGTCGGCGAGGCCGGCAAGGTCGTGCTGACATTGAGCGTGCCGCTGATGTAGCCCCCTTGGCGCATCGGGCCCAACGCCCGATGCGCCAAACCCAAGCCGCGCGGCAGCGCGCCCTAAGTTTTTTGGTTTTGGCAGGCAACTTTCTGATCCTGACTGAGTCCGGTCAGGGTCATCTTGCTCTCGGGCCGGCGGATTTGCGAAACCGCGCGGTTCAACCAGGCGAAATCGGCGCTCTCCTTAGAGCATCAAGTTTTTAGCTTGACGCTCTAAATTTTGTTTTAGCGAGCCATGCCATGTGTCTAGGCTTTGCCACCGCGCCGCCGCCAGGCCTTCCTCGAATTAACAAATCATCCAGATTGAGACAGGATTTTTCCGCGACGTGCGGCTGCCCCTGGTGCCAGGCGGTCAGCCGCACCATGTGAGCTTCACCTCTCTGACGCGGCGCGCCGGCGGCAGAGCAGCCCCTGTGTTTGCCCATCAAAAGAGATCCATGCCCGAGACTTTGTCCCTGCTCCGGTTTCTGCTGGAGGCACAACCTGGCAGCGTTGCCTTGCTCAGCGTCACCGCGACCTTCGGCGGCGGCGCGCGGGCGGTTGGCGCGCAGATGGCGGTGCGGGCGGATGGCGCGGCCTTCGGCACGCTCTCCGGCGGTTGTGTCGAGGCGGCGATCATCGGCGAGGCGCGGCGGGTGATCGCAAGCGGCCGGCCAGAGAGCATTCGCATCGGCCAGGGCTCGCGGATGATGGATCTGCGCCTGCCCTGCGGCGGCGGGATGGATGTTCTGATCACGCCGCTGGCGGATTTCGCCCCGCTGCGTCAGGCCCACGCGGCCTTGCAGGCCCGCCAGGAGGTCACGCTCCGCCTCGCCCCGAAGGCGGCCTGGCTCTCATCGAAGGCGATGCCGGCACCGGCTGGGCGGGGCCAGCGTTCCAGGTGGCGCTGCGCCCGGCCTTGCGGCTGGTCATTGCCGGGCAGGGGGCGGAGGCGCTGGCGCTGGCACGGCTGGGGGCGGCTTTCGGGGCCGGGCTCTGCCTGCTCAGCCCGCGCCAGGAGATGCTCGACGCCGCCGCGGCGCTGGGGGCGGAGGTCCTGCTCTGGACGGATCGCCGCCACCCGCCCGCGCTGCGGGCGGATCGGCACAGCGCCATCGTGCTGCTGTTTCACGACCATGAATGGGAGGCGGGGCTGT
>NZ_JH976207.1:1613623-1615027 GCF_000306035.1 Acidocella sp. MX-AZ02 | reverse complement strand
ATCCCGGCGGTGCGCGAGCCTGAGCTGCTCGCCCTCTCCGCTTTGGGCGAGATCGCCGCGCGCCACCAGGCGGCCTGCGCGGTGTCTGCCCCGTCCCTGCTGGCGGCGGCGTCATGATCGGCGACGACAAATTCGACATTTCAAGACGCGCTGTGCTGCTCGGCGGCGGCGCGCTGGCGGGGGCCGGTCCGGTCCGGGCCGCAACCAGAAAGGAGACGGACATGCAGGATAGCCCAACGATGATGGAGGTGAGCTTTTCCGTGAACGGCGAAGCGCGCCGTTTGCGGCTGGATACACGCACCAGCCTGCTGGATGCGCTGCGTGAGCATCTGCAGCTCACCGGCAGCAAGAAAGGCTGCGATCACGGCCAATGCGGCGCCTGCACGGTGCTGGTGCAAGGCCGGCGGATCAATTCATGCCTCAGCCTGGCGGTGATGCATGAAGGCGACGAGATCACCACCATCGAAGGTCTGGGCCAGCCGGGTGAGCTGCACCCGATGCAGGCGGCCTTTCTGCATCATGACGGGTTTCAGTGCGGCTATTGCACGCCAGGGCAGATCTGCTCGGCGGTGGCCGTGCTGGCGGAGCTGCAGGCGGGCATTCCCAGCCATGTCAGCCCCAGCCTGACAGAGGCGCCGACCCTGTCCGAAGCTGAGCTGCGCGAGCGGATGAGCGGCAATATCTGCCGCTGCGGCGCCTATTCCAACATCATGGAGGCGATGCGCGAGATCGCCGGAGAGCCGGCATGAAGGCCTTCACCTATAGCCGCGCCAGCAGCCCGGCGGAAGCGGCAGCCGAGGCGGCGGCCACGCCGAATGCGAAATTCATCGCCGGCGGCACCAATCTTCTGGATCTGATGAAATTGCAGATCGAAACCCCGGCGCATCTGATCGACGTCAACGGGCTCGGGCTGGACAGCATCGAGCCGACGCCAGAGGGCGGCTTGCGCATCGGTGCGCTGGTGCGCAACACGGATCTGGCGGCGGATGCGCGGGTGCGGCGCGATTATGCGCTGCTCTCCCGCGCCTTGCTCGCCGGCGCTTCCGGGCAGTTGCGCAACAAGGCGACGACGGCGGGAAATCTGCTGCAGCGCACACGCTGCGTGTATTTTTACGATCCGCGCCAGCCCTGCAACAAGCGCGCGCCCGGCAGCGGCTGCGCGGCCATGGGCGGGGTGGCGCGCCAGCTCGGGCTGGTCGGCACCAGCGAATCCTGCATCGCCACCCATCCGAGCGACATGGCGGTGGCGATGATGGCGCTGGATGCGGTGGTCGAGACGATTGGCGCGGATGGCGCCAGCCGGCGTATCGCCTTGCAGGATTTCTACCGGCTGCCGGGTGAGACGCCGCAGATCGAGCATGATCTGCGCCCCGGCGAGCTGATCCAGGCGGTGATCCTGCCGCC
>NZ_JH976207.1:1611093-1613523 GCF_000306035.1 Acidocella sp. MX-AZ02 | reverse complement strand
TCCAGCCGGATGGCAGCGGGCGCCTGGCCGCCGGCGGCATCGCCCCGCGCCCCTGGCGGGTGGAGGCGGCGGATGCGGCGCTGCCGCAAGGCGGCGCAGAGGTCTCTGCCGCCTTGCTGGAGGGGGCGCGGCCCCGTCCGGACAATGCCTTCAAACAGCCCCTTCTGGCCCGGACCATCACCGCCGCGCTGGCGCAGGCGCGGGAGATGCAGGGGAAGGAGATGATGTCATGAAATTCGACGCCCCCGCCACAACCAACCCGATCGACCGGCAGTGTTTCATCGGCCAGCCGCTGGACCGCATCGAGGGCCAGCTGAAAGTCACCGGCAGCGCGCCTTACGCCTATGAGCGTCACGGCGTCGTGCCCGATCAGGCCTATGGCTATATCATCGGCGCCGGCATCGCCAAGGGCCGCATCAAGGCGATGGATCTGGACGCCGCGCGCGCCGCCCCCGGCGTGCTGGGCATCGTCACCTCTGCCAATGCCGGCAAGCTCGGCAAGGGCAAGCGCAATACCGCGCGGCTGCTCGGCGGCCCGGAGATCGAGCATTACGACCAGGCCATCGCCATCGTGGTGGCGGAGAGTTTCGAGATGGCGCGCGCCGCGGCGCTGCTGATCCGCCCGGATTATGAGGCGCAGCCGGGCCAGTTCGATTTGGCGGCGGCGCAGGAGCGCGCCGTCAAACCTGAATCCGGTGATCCCGACAGCGCATTCGGCGATTTCGCGCGTGACTATGCGCAGGCCCCGGTGACGCTGGATGAGACCTACACCACCCCCGACCAGTCGCACGCGATGATGGAGCCGCATGCCAGCATCGCCGCCTGGAAGGATGGCGCGGTGACGATCTGGACCTCGAACCAGATGATCGCCTGGGGCAAGGCGGATGTGGCGGAAACGCTGGGGCTGCCGCCGGAGAAGGTGCGGCTCGATTCGCCTTATGTCGGCGGCGGCTTCGGCGGCAAATTATTCCTGCGCGCGGATTGCATCCTGGCGGCGCTGGCGGCGCGGGAGGTCGGCCGGCCGGTGAAGGTGGCGCTGACCCGCCCGATGATCTTCAACAACACCACCCACCGCCCGGCGACGCGCCAGCGCATCCGCCTGGGCGCCGCGCCGGATGGCAGGCTGCTGGCGATCGCGCATGAAAGCTGGTCCGGCAATCTGCCGGACGGCGCCACCGAGACCGCCGTGCATCAGACCCGGCTGCTCTACGCCGCCCCAGGGCGGCTCACCCGCACCCGGCTGGCGCGGCTGGATCTGCCCGAGGGCAATGCCATGCGCGCCCCCGGCGAGGCCTCCGGGCTGATGGCGCTGGAGGTGGCGATGGACGAGATGGCGGAACGGCTGGGCATGGACCCGGTGCAGTTCCGGATCCTCAACGACACCCAGCTCGACCCGGAAAACCCTGAGCGGCCGTTTTCGCAGCGCCATCTGGTCGAGTGCCTGAAGCGCGGCGCGCAGCGTTTCGGCTGGGCGCAACGTCAGGCCAAGCCCGGCCAGCGCCGGGAGGGCGGCGCCTTCATCGGGCTCGGTGTCGCCGCCGGCATCCGCAATAATCTGCTGACCAAATCCGCCGCCCGGGTGCGGCTGACCCGCGATTGCCGGCTGATCGTCGAGACCGACATGACCGATATCGGCACCGGCAGCTACACCATCATCGCCCAGACCGCCGCCGAGATGCTGGGCGTGCCGATGGCGCAGGTGGAGGTGCGGCTGGGGGATTCCGACTCCCCCGTCTCCGCCGGCTCCGGCGGGCAATGGGGGGCGAACAACGCGACCTCTGGCGTATACGCCGCCTGCGTTGCGTTGCGCCAGCAGATCGTCGCGCGGCTGGGGGTGAATGACGCGGATGCGGTGTTCGCCGATGGCGCGGTGCAGTCGGGCGGCCATCGCGTCGCCCTGGCCGACGCCGCCCGGCAGGGCGAGCTGGTGGCCGAGGATGGCATCGAATATGGCGATCTGGCGGAGCGCTACCAGCAATCCACCTTCGCCGCGCATTTCGCCGAGGTGTCGGTGGATGCGGCGACGGCGGAAATCCGGGTGCGGCGGATGCTGGCGGTCTGCGATGCCGGGCGCATCCTCAACCCCAAATCCGCCCGCAGCCAGGTGATCGGCGCGATGACCATGGGGGTTGGCGCGGCGCTAATGGAGGAGCTGGCGGTCGACCATCAGCGCGGCTATTTCGCCAACCATGACCTTGCCGGCTATGAGGTTCCGGTACATGCGGATATTCCGCATCAGGAGGTGGTATTCCTGGACGAGCCTGATCCGATCTCCTCGCCGATGAAGGCCAAGGGGGTGGGCGAGCTGGGGCTGTGCGGCGCCGCCGCGGCGGTGGCCAATGCTGTGTATAACGCCACCGGGGTTCGGGTGCGCGACTATCCGGTGACGCTGGACAAGCTGCTGGCCGCCATGCCGGCCTGAAACTTAGC
>NZ_JH976207.1:1591998-1610993 GCF_000306035.1 Acidocella sp. MX-AZ02 | reverse complement strand
GCTAGGTTGACGCGGGAGCATCAAGATAAACACATGAAATTGCGCGCTAAAACAAAACCTAGAGCATCAAGCTAAAAGCTTGATGCTTTAAGCGGGAATGATCCGGGCGAAGCGCGCCGTGCCGGCGGGCGACGCGCTGGGTTGGGTTTGCGCCGGCGCCGGGGCTTGCCCGGCCTGCAGGCGCAGCGCGCTCTGCGCGTCCCCGCCCAGCATCGCCTGCATGCAGGTCACGCAGAGTTCGGTTTTCGCATCCGCCAGCGCGTAGAAAATCTGCGTGCCCTGGCGCCGGGTGCGCACCAGCTCCTTGCGGCGCAGCTCCGCCAGCTGCTGGCTCAAGGCCGGCTGGCCGATGGCGGTGGCGGCGTCAATCTCGCTGACCGTGCGCTCGCCCTCCAGCAGCAGCGACAGGATCATCAGACGCTGCGGCTGCGCATAAACCTTCAGCAGATCAGCCGCCGCTTCGGCCCGGGCGCGGTCCTGATGCAACGGGCTCATCCTCTCACCTTATGGCAGAACCAGTCCGGCCCGGCCTCGATGCCGGCCAGCGAGGCGGCGGGCGGGGCCAGCAGCGCCTCGCCGGGGCGCCAGCCTTCCGGCGCCATCGCCTTGTCGTCATGCGTCGCCTGCAGCGCGGCGAGCAGGCGCAGCGTCTCCTCCACCGAGCGGCCGACATTATGCGGATACCAGGTCATCGCCCGGATGATGCCGTTCGGGTCGATGAAATAGCTGGCGCGCACGCTGGCGCTGTCCGGCGTGGTCTCGTCCAGCATGCCATAGGCGCGGCCGACCGCCATGCTCGGATCCTCGACCAGCGGGAAGGGCACGGTGACGCCAAACGCCTCCTGGATCGCCCGCAACCAAGCCAGGTGGGAGAACAAACTATCCACCGAAAGCCCGAGCAGGGCGCAGTTCATCGCCGCGAAGCGGTCGGCGGCCTTGGCTAACCCCACGAATTCGGTGGTGCAGACCGGGGTGAAATCCGCCGGATGCGAGAAGAACAGCAGCCAGCGTTTGCGAAAGCCGGAGAGCCTGACCTCGCCCTGGGTGGTGCGGGCGACGAAATCCGGGGCGGGATCGCCGAGCCGCAACGGGCGGGGGGCGGCTTGCAGGGGGGTGTCATTCATCGATCATCAGCCTCATCCTGCCAGATTGCCGCAAGTTTCACTTGACACAAGGTCAGTTTCATAATTACGTATTTAACGTAAGTTATAATTAAAGGCAATCCAAATGTCAGACCCTGCCTTCGATCGCGCCTGCGCCTTGATCGCCGCCCACCCGGCCGGATCGGTGCCGGTGAAGGCGTTTTTCGACGAGCCCACCTTCACGGTGAGCTATGTGGTGCATGACCCGGCGACCAGGCGTGCCGCGATCATCGACAGCGTGCTGGATTACGACCCCGCCGCCGGGCGCACCTCCTTTGCCTCGGCGGACGCCATCATCGCCTATGTCCAGGCGGAAGGGCTCAGCGTCGAATGGCTGCTGGAAACCCACGCCCATGCGGATCATCTCTCCGCCGCGCCCTATCTGCAGGGCAAGCTCGGCGGCAAGCTCGCCATCGGCGCCGAGATCGTCGCGGTGCAGACTATTTTCGGCAAGTTATTCAATGCCGGCACGGAATTTCAGCGCGACGGCTCGGATTTCGACCAGCTGTTCAAGGATGGCGACAGCTTCAGGATCGGCGGGCTGGAGGCGATGGTGCTGCATGTGCCCGGCCACACCCCGGCGGATCTGGCCTATGTGATCGGCGATGCGATCTTCTGCGGCGATACCTTGTTCATGCCCGATTACGGCACCGCCCGCGCCGATTTTCCCGGTGGCGATGCGCGCCAGCTTTTCCGCTCCATCCGCCGGCTGCTGGCGCTGCCCGAGCGGACCCGTGTATTCCTCTGCCATGACTACAAGGCGCCGGGGCGCGACGCCTATGCCTGGGAGACCAGCGTGGGTGCCGAGCGGGTCGGTAACATCCATGTGCGCGACGGGATTTCCGAGGATGAGTTCGTGAAAATGCGCGAGGCGCGGGACGCGACGCTGGCGATGCCGCGGCTGATCCTGCCCTCGGTGCAGGTGAATATGCGTGGCGGGCATCTGCCGCCGCCGGAAGAGAACGGCGTACGCTATCTCAAAATCCCGCTGGATTCCGTGTGATGCCGCAGGTCTGGCTGTTTGGCCTGCTGGGCGGGCTGATGATCGGCGGCGCGGCTGCGTTGATGCTGCTGGGGCTGGGGCGGATCGCCGGGGTGAGCGGGCTGAGCGCCCGCGCGGTGGGGCTGGCTGATGCCGGCGCGTCCGCCGGGGTGGCCTGGGCCTTCATTCTCGGCCTGCCGCTGGGGGCGTTGGCGCTGAGCGCGGTGTTCGGAGCGCCGGTTTTGCGCTTTCCCTCAGCCGGGGCGCTGCTGGTGGCCGGGCTGGTGGTCGGGTTTGGCACCAGGCTGGGCTCGGGCTGCACCAGCGGGCATGGGGTGTGCGGCATGTCGCGCCTCTCCCTGCGCTCCCTCGCCGCGACATTTTGTTTCATGGGCAGCGGTATCGTCACCGTGGCGGTCATGCGTCTGGTGGGGTTGTCATGAGGCAGATCTCTCTCGCCCTGTTCGCCGGGCTGCTGTTCGGCGCCGGGCTGGCGCTCTCGGGCATGTGCGATCCGGCCAAGGTGCGCGGCTTCCTGGATATTTTCGGCGCCTGGAACCCGACTCTGGCTTTCGTGATGGGCGGCGCCTTGCTGCCGATGGCGCTGGCCTGGCGGGTGCAGCGCAAATTGCGCGCGCCGCTGGCAGCCCCTGCCTTCAGCCTGCCCGGCACTTCCGGGCTGGATGCGAAGCTGCTGGGCGGCGCCGCCTTGTTCGGCATTGGCTGGGGCATTGCCGGGCTTTGCCCCGGGCCGGGCCTGGCGGATCTCGCTTTCGCCCCGGCGCGGGCTGGCCTGTTCGTGCTGGCGATGGTCGCGGGCATGGGAATTTTCAAACTGACCATGAACCGGCGGGCCAACATGCCGGGCAGCAAGGGGCGTTGAGACGATGGAGATCAGGCCGGTTACTGCGGATTTTTCCGTAACCCCGCAGCTGCAGCCGCAAGAGCTGCAAGCGGTGGCGGATCAGGGCTTCAAAACCGTCATCTGCACCCGCCCGGATGGCGAGGATGCCAACCAGCCCAGCGCCGCCGAGATCGAGGCGGCCTGCGCCCAGGCCGGGCTCGGCTTCGCGTTTGTGCCGGTGGCCTCGCGCGCGGTCGGCGCCGAGGATGTCGGCAAGATGGCGCGGGCCCTGGCCAGCCTGCCTGGGCCGGTGCTGGGCTATTGCCGCTCCGGCGCGCGGGCGGAGACGCTCTATCTCGCCGTCTCCCGGCAGCAGGCCGCCCCCAGCCCGTGCAGCGCCAAGATTTATGATGTCGTCATCGTCGGCGGCGGCTCCGGCGGCATCGCCACCGCCGCCAGCCTGCTGAAGCGCAAAAGCGGCCTCTCCATCGCCGTCATCGAGCCGATGGATGTGCATTATTACCAGCCGGGCTGGACGCTGGTGGGCGCAGGCGTGTTCCAGCCCCAGGCCACCTGCCGGCCGATGGCGCAGGTGATGCCCAAAGCCGTGCAATGGCTGCGCGCCAGCGTCTCCGGCTTCGCGCCGGAGGAGAACCGGGTGATCCTCGGCGATGGCAGCGATGTCGCTTATCGCACGCTGGTCGTCTCTCCCGGGCTGCGCCTGGCCTGGGAGCAGATCCCCGGCCTGCAGGAGGCGCTGGGCTGCAATGGTGTCACCTCGAATTACCGGTTCGACCTGGCGCCCTACACCAACCGGCTCTCGGCCGAGCTGAAATCCGGCCGGGCGCTGTTCACCCAGCCGCCAATGCCGATCAAATGCGCCGGGGCGCCGCAGAAGGCGATGTATCTGAGCTGCGATCGCTGGCTGAAGGCCGGGCATCTCTCCGGCATCCAGGTGGAATTCCACAATGCCGGAGCGGTGCTGTTCGGTGTGCCCGCCTATGTGCCGGCGCTGATGAGCTATGTGCAGCGCTACGGCATCGAATTGAATTTCGAAAGCAGGCTGGTGGCGGTGGATGGGGGCGCGCGCCTGGCCCGGTTCGAGCGCAAGACGCCGGACGGGGTGGAGACCATCGAGCGTGAATTCGACATGCTGCATGCCGTCCCCCCGCAAGTGGCGCCGGATTGCGTGCGCAGCAGCAAGCTGGCGGGGCCGAGCGGTTTCGTCGCGGTGAATGAGGCGACGCTGCAGCATCCGGATTTCCCCAACGTGTTTGCGCTGGGTGATGGCTGCGCCGCGCCGAATGCCAAAACCGCCGCGGCGGTGCGCCAGCAGGCGCCGGTGGTGGCGGTGAATGTACTGGCCCAGCTCGCCGGCAAGCCAATGGCGGGCGCCTATCTCGGCTATGGCAGCTGCCCGCTGACGGTGGAGCGCGGGCGCATCGTGCTGGCCGAGTTCAGCTATGGCGGCAAGGTGACGCCGACCTTCCCGCGCTGGGTGGTGGACGGCACCAGGCCCACCCGCGCCGCCTGGTTCCTGAAGGACCGCATTTTGCCGACGCTGTATTGGCACGACATGCTGAAGGGAAGGGAATGGCTGGCCGCCCCCAAGCCGCTCAGCGCCGTGCAGAACTGAGGGGGCGGGGCGATGTCACTCGATATGCTGCAATATGCGTTGGGGGCGGGCAGTGGCGGCGTGGTCGGCTTCACGCTCGGGCTGGTCGGCGGCGGCGGCTCGATTCTGGCGGTGCCGTTGATGGTCTATCTGGTCGGCGTGCCGAACGCGCATGTGGCGATCGGCACCAGCGCCCTGGCGGTGGCGGCGAATGCGCTCACCGGCCTGGCCAACCATGCCCGCGCCCAGACGGTGAAATGGCGCTGCGGCGGTATGTATGCGGTGGCGGGGATCGCCGGGGCGTTTGCCGGCTCCTCGCTGGGCAAGGCGATCGATGGGCAGAAGCTGCTCTTCCTGTTCGCGCTGCTGATGGTGCTAATCGGCATCGTGATGCTGCGCGGCCGCCACGACCAGGGCATTCCCGGCGCCCAATGCAACCGCGAGAACGCGCCGAAGGTGCTGGGCTTCGGCCTGGGCACCGGCGTGTTTTCAGGGTTTTTCGGTATTGGCGGCGGGTTTCTCATCGTCCCCGGGCTGGTTGCCTCCACCCATATGCCGATGCTCAATGCCGTCGGCACCTCGCTGGTGGCGGTGGCGGCCTTCGGGCTGACCACGGCGGTGAATTACGCCGCCTCCGGCATGGTGGATTGGGGGCTGGCGATCATCTTCATCCTCGGCGGGATTCTGGGCGGCTTCGCCGGGGCGAAGGCGGCCCGGCGGCTCGCCGGCAATCGCGGCCAGCTCACCAGCGTCTTCGCCGGGCTGATCTTCGTCGTCGCCGCCTATATGCTCTGGCGCAGCGGTGCGACGCTGCTGAAGATGGTCTGAGGCTGGCCGCTTCCCCTGGCCGGGGCTCCACGGGTAAACAGCCTTATGCAAGACGCTTATGAGACGATGATCCGTTCCATCGCCGCGGAGCTGGCGCGCGGGCTGGCGCCGTTCAGCGCGGATGAGGATTTCACCGACCACGTCACCCGCGCGGTGGAGGCGCATTTGCGGACCCATCCCCCCGACGCGGCGATGATCGCCTTCGCCCAGGCCCATGACCAGCACGGCCGCGCCGGCGCGGCGGCCATCGCCGCGGCGATCGAGATCGGGATTTTAACCACGATCTGAGGGCGGCCGCGCCGGACGCGCGGCGCCTTGCGATGCAAAAGGCCATGGGGAATAGTTAAGCCATGTCCTCTTTTGCGCCGTTGGACGCGTTCATCGCCCGGCATCCGCGTCTGTTCATCATCACCGGGGCGGGCTGCAGCACGAATTCCGGCATCCCGGATTACCGGGACCGCGATGGGCGGTGGAAGCGCCCGCCGCCGGTGACCTACCAGGCCTTCATGGGCAGCGCGCTGGTGCGCCAGCGTTACTGGGCCCGCAGCCTGATCGGCTGGCGCAGCTTCGGCCAGGCCTTGCCCAACGAGGCGCATCGCGCCTTGGCCCGGCTGGAGGCGCAGGGCAGGGTGACGCAGCTCGTCACCCAGAATGTCGACCGGCTGCATCAGGCCGCCGGCAGCCGCAATGTGATCGATCTGCACGGGCGGCTGGACCGGGTGCGCTGCATGGGCTGCGCGCGGCTCTGGAAACGCGCCGCGCTGCAAAGCGAGCTGGAGCGGCTGAACCCGGCCTGGGCGCGGCTGGACGCCGCCCAGGCCCCGGATGGCGATGCCGCGCTGGAAGGCGCGCCCTTTGCCAGCTTCCTTGTGCCGCCCTGCCCGGACTGCGGCGGCATCCTGAAGCCGGATGTGGTGTTTTACGGCGAAACCGTGCCGGCGAACCGGGTGCAGGCGGCACTCACCCATCTCGCCCAGGCGGATGCGATGCTGATTATCGGCTCCACCCTCATGGTCTATTCCGGCTTTCGCTTCGCCCTGGCGGCATCGCGGGCGGGCAAGCCGATCGCCGCGGTGAATCTCGGCCACACAAGGGCGGATGCGCTGCTGAGCTTCAAGCTGGACGCGCCGTGCGAGCAGGCCCTTGCCGCCGCCTTGCCGCCGCAACAGCTGTCCGTAGCCAGAGCGTAAAGATTATTGACAGAGGCGCTGACGCCCGACTAATTAAACCAAAGTGATTTAATTAGTCGAGGACCCAAGCCCCACCCCTGCTTTTTTGCCGGCCTTGTCATCCAAACAAATAACATCGCTCTCTTGGAGGAGACTTTCATGCGTTTGAAGATCACCGCTGCCCTCTCGGCGGCGCTGCTGGCCGCCTCCGGCACCAGCGCGCTGGCGACCACCATCACCGTCGCCACCGTCAATAATAACGACATGGTGGTGATGCAGAAGCTCAGCAAAGTCTGGGAGAAAGAGACCGGCAACCATGTGAAATGGGTGGTGCTGGAAGAGAATGTGCTGCGCCAGCGCGTGACCACGGACATCGCCACCCATGGCGGCCAGTTCGATGTCGTCACCATCGGCGCCTATGAGACCCCGATCTGGGCCAAGCGCGGCTGGCTGGACAAGCTGAATGATTTCCCGGCCTCGTATGATTATAACGACCTGCTGGGCCCGGTGCGCAGCGCGCTGACCGTGAATGGCAACATGTATGCGGTGCCGTTCTATTCCGAGGCCTCCTTCACCATGTACCGCAAGGATCTGTTCGAGAAGGCCGGGCTGACCATGCCGGACCAGCCGACCTACGCGCAGATCGAGCAGTTCGCGGACAAGCTCACCGATAAATCCAAGCAGCAATACGGCATCTGCCTGCGCGGCAAGCCGGGCTGGGGTGAGAACATGGCCTTCCTCGGCACGCTGGTGAACAGCAATGGCGGCCGCTGGTTCGATATGAACTGGAAACCCCAGCTCACCACCAAGCCCTGGGAAGACGCGATCAATTATTACGTGAAGTTGATGCAGAAGGATGGCCCTCCGGGTGCCGCCTCCGATGGCTTCAACGAGGTGGAGGCGCTGTTCGCCACCGGCCATTGCGCGATCTGGGTGGATAGCACGGTTGCCGCCGGTATGCTGGAGGATCCGAAGCAGTCGCAGGTCGCCGGCAAGGTCGGTTTCGCCAAGGCGCCGATCGCGGTGACGGATAAGGGCGCCTCCTGGCAGTGGATATGGTCGCTCGCCGTGCCCAGCTCCTCGAAGAAGGAGAAGGTGGCGAAGGAATTCATCGCCTGGGCGACCTCCAAGCAATATATCGATCTGGTCGGCAAGACCGATGGCTGGGTGCTGGCCCCGCCGGGCACGCGCATGTCCACCTACCAGAACCCGGATTACCTGGCCGCGGCGCCCTTCGCCAAGCAGGTGCTGGCGGCGGTGCAGAGTGTTGACCCGCAGCACCCGACGCTGCTGCCGGTGCCCTATACCGGCATCCAGTTCGTCACCATCCCGCCCTTCCAGCAGATCGGCACCACGGTCGGCCAGGATATCGCCGGGGCGCTGAGTGGCAGCACCAGCGTGCAGGCGGCGCTGCAATCCGCGCAGGATAGCACCACCAGCGCCATGCAGCAGGCCGGCTATCTGAAGTAAAAGCCAATGCGGGCGGCCGCGCGCCGCCCGCCTCGCAAGGGAAGACCCGGACATGGCCAACGCAAAACCCAAAACGCAGCATCGCGCCAAGCTGATGCGCACCTGGCCGCTGCTCACCCCCGCGGTGGGCGTGCTGCTGCTCTGGGCGCTGGTGCCGCTGGCGATGACGCTGTGGTTCTCCTTCCAGCGCTATAATCTCGTCGACCCGACGATCAGCGGCTTCGCCGGCTGGAGCAATTACAAATTCCTGGTCGAAAGCCCGGCCTTTGTCGCCTCCATCCTGAATGAGCTGGTGATGGTCGCCGCCGTGCTGGTGATCACGCTGGTGCTGGGGGTCGCTTTCGCGGTGCTCTATGACCAGGAATTTCCCGGCCGCGCCATCGCCCGGCTGCTGGTCATCGGGCCGTTTTTCGTGATGCCGACCGTCGCCGCGCTGATCTGGAAAAATCTGCTGATGGACCCTGTGAACGGCGTCTTCGCCTATATCGCCCGCAGCCTGGGCTTCACCCCGCTGGACTGGTTCACCCATGCGCCGATGGCCGGCGAGGTGATGATCGTCTCCTGGGAATGGGTGCCGTTCGCGACGCTGATCCTGCTCACCGCCATGCAGTCTCTGGACCGCCAGCAGATCGAGGCGGCGAAGATGGATGGGGCGCGCGGCCCGCAGATTCTGCGCTACGTGATCCTGCCGCATCTCTCCCGGCCGATCACCATCGTGATGATGATGGAGACGATCTATCTGCTGGCGGTGTTCGCGGAAATCTTCGTCACCACCTCCGGCGGGCCGGGCAACGCCACCACCACGCTCACCTATCTGATCTATCAGAAGGCGCTGGTGGCGTTCGATGTCGGTGGCGCCTCGGCGGGCGGTGTCATCGCCGTCATCCTCGCCAATATCGTCGCGCTGTTCCTCATCCGCAGCGTCGCGCGCAATGTCGATCTGTAAGGAAAGCCAGAGATGAAAGCTTCACCTTTGCAAAAACTGATCGTCTTCGTGCTGGGCTGGGGGGCGGCGTTGCTGATGTTCTTCCCCGTCGCCTGGATGGTGCTGACCGGGTTCAAGAGCGAGATCGACGCGGTGCATTCCCCGCCGCTGCTGATCTTCCACCCGATCCTCTCCAATTTTACCCATGTCATTCACGAGGGCGATTATCTCGGCGCGCTCGGCAATTCCGTCGGCATCGCGCTGGGGGCGACCGTGCTGGGGCTGTTGATCGCGATGCCCGGCGCCTACGCAATGGCGTTTTTTCCCAATCGCTGGACCAAGGATCTGCTGCTCTGGATGCTCTCCACCAAGATGATGCCGGCGGTGGGGGTGCTGATGCCGATCTATCTGATCTGCCAGAAAAGCGGCCTGCTCGACACACTCACCGGGTTGGTGCTGGTGATGATGCTCTCCAACCTGCCGATCATCGTTTGGATGCTCTATACATTCTTCAAGGAAATTCCAGGCGACATCATCGAGGCCTCGCGCATGGACGGGGCCGGGCCGCTGGCGCAATTGCGCATCGTGCTGCTGCCGCTGGCCGGGCCCGGCATTGCCTCCACCGCCTTGCTCTCGATCATCCTGACCTGGAACGAGGCCTTCTGGAGCCTCAACCTCACCTCCTCCAACGCCGCCCCGCTCACCGCCTTCATCGCCACCTTCTCCGCCCCTGAGGGGCTGTTCTGGGCGAAGCTCTCGGCGGCCTCGACGCTGGCGGTGGCGCCGATTCTGATCTTCGGCTGGCTCACCCAGCGCCAGCTCGTCCGCGGCCTGACCTTCGGCGCGGTGAAATAGGATGTTCTGCTGATGTGCACGCTCGAACTTAAAAATCTTCGCAAAGCCTACGGCAATGTCGAGGTCATCAAGGGTGTTGACCTCACCATCAACGACCGCGAATTCGTCGTCTTTGTCGGCCCCTCGGGCTGCGGCAAATCCACGCTCTTGCGGATGATCGCGGGGCTGGAGGAGATCAGCGGCGGCGAGCTGCTGATCGACGGGGTGCGGGTGAACCAGGTGCCGCCGGACAAGCGCGGCCTCGCCATGGTGTTCCAGAGCTACGCGCTCTATCCGCATATGAATGTCGCGGACAATATGGCCTTCGCGCTGCGCCTGGCCGGGGTGCCGAAATCCGAGCGCGATGCGCGCGTCGCGGTGGCGGCGAAAACCTTGCAGCTGGATGCGCTGCTGGATCGCAAGCCCGCCAATCTCTCCGGCGGCCAGCGCCAGCGTGTCGCCATCGGCCGCGCCATCGTGCGCCAGCCGAAAGCCTTTTTGTTCGATGAGCCGCTCTCCAACCTGGATGCGGCGCTGCGGGTGCAGACCCGCATCGAGATCGCCAAGCTGCATAACGATCTCAAGAGCACGATGATCTATGTCACCCACGACCAGATCGAGGCGATGACGCTGGCGGATCGCATCGTGGTGTTCAATGCCGGGCGGATCGAGCAGGTGGGCACGCCGCTGGAGCTGTATCACAACCCGGCCAATCTTTTCGTCGCCGGCTTCATCGGCTCGCCGAAGATGAATTTGATCGGCGCTGAGGTGGTGCAGACGGATGGCTCCGCCAGCATGTTGAAGCTGGAAGGCGGTTCGGGCTTCGCGGTGCCGGCGCGCCTGGCGCCGGGGGCGAAGGTGACGCTGGGGCTGCGGCCGGAGCATATCGAGCTGGCGCCGGAAGGCGGGCTGGCGGGCAAGGTGGAGGTGGTGGAGCATCTGGGCAATGAGACCATCGCTTATGCCGATATCGGCGCGGCGCAGCCTTTGACGGTAAAACTCTCCTCAGATGCGCCGGTGCGGCTTGGCGAGACGCTGCATTTCGCGCTACGCGGCCACGCCGCATCGCTGTTCGATGAACAAGGTCAAGCCATCGCCCTTCCGGGCACCTGAAAGACACCCCCATGCCCCATCCTTCTGTCATTCTGCATCTCGGTCTGGGCTCGTTCCACCGGGCGCATCAGGCCGTCTATCTCCAGGCGCTGCACGATCTCGGCGATGAAAGCTGGGTGCTGGCCGGGGCCAATATCCGCGCCGACATGCAGGCGGTGGAAGCCGCGCTGATCGCGCAGAACGGCGTCTATCATGTCGAGACCGTGACCCCGGCGGGCGTGCGCGCCTACCAGGAAATCCGATCCATCCGCCATGTCATCCCGTGGGAGGAGGGGCTGGCCGGCCTCATCGCCTATGGCGCCCGGCCGGAGGTGAAGATCATCTCCTTCACCGTCACCGAGGCCGGCTATTACCTCACCCCGCAGCACAAGCTGGATCTGAATTTCGCCGATCTGGTCAGCGATCTTGAGCAGGGGACGATGCTGACCATCTATGGCGCGCTCGCCGCCATCCTGCATGCGCGCATGCGCGCCGATGCGGGCAAGGTGACGCTGCTCTCCTGCGATAATCTGCGCAGCAATGGCGAGCGCTTTCATGAGGGCTTCGCGGAATTCCTCTACCGGCGCGGCGATGAGCAACTGCTCTCCTGGCTGAAAACCCACACCACCACCCCGGCCTGCATGGTGGACCGCATCACCCCGCGCCCGCTGCCGGATGTCGCCGAGCGCGTGCGCGCCGCCTGTGGCGGGAATGACCAATGCCCGGTGATGGGCGAGGATTTCATCCAATGGGTGATCGAGGATGATTTCGCCGCCGGTCGCCCGGCCTGGGAAAAGGCCGGCGCGGAGCTGGTGGCTTCGGTGCAGCCTTATGAGGAGGCGAAAATCCGCCTGCTCAATGCCCAGCATTCCACCATCGCCTGGGCCGGCACGCTGGCGGGCTATCTGTTCATCCATGAAGGCACGCTGGATCCCCAGGTGCGCGGCTTCGCCTATGATTACGTCACCAACGACGTGCTGCCGGTGCTGGAGCCGAGCCCGATCAACCTCGCCGCCTATCGCGACAAGGTGTTGGAGCGCTTCTCCAACGCCTATATCCGTGACACCAACCAGCGCGTCG
The DNA here is from genome assembly GCF_000306035.1 of Acidocella sp. MX-AZ02. Taxonomy (NCBI): domain Bacteria; kingdom Pseudomonadati; phylum Pseudomonadota; class Alphaproteobacteria; order Acetobacterales; family Acidocellaceae; genus Acidocella; species Acidocella sp. MX-AZ02. The sequence goes on along the minus strand of NZ_JH976207.1, from coordinate 1,599,012 downwards.
CCGCCGATGGCTATTCGAAAATCCCCGGCTGGGTGACGCCGACCATCCGCCAGCGCTTCGCCGCCGCGGCGGGGATCGAGAGTGTGGCGATGATCCCGGCTTTGTTCTTCCTGTTCCTGCAGGATTGGGCGGCGGGCAAGCTGCCCTTTGAATATCAGGACCAGGCGATGGATGAGGCCAGCGTGCGCGCCATGCTGGAAGGGCCGTTGCCGCTGCTGGCCTTCTGCCGCGACATTGTGCTGTTCGGCGATCTGGCCGGGGATGCGCGGCTGGAAGCCGCTATTGGCCGCGCGTATGAGCGCGCCGTTGCCTGGCGCGCCAGCCGGTAATGTATCTCGGGCTGGATCTCGGCACCTCGGCGCTGAAGGCGCTGCTGCTGGCGCCGGATCATCGCGTGCTGGCGCAGGCGGAGCGGGGCTTGAGAATCTCCACCCCGCGCCCGCTCTGGTCCGAGCAGGACCCGGCGGACTGGGAGGCGGCGTTGCTCTCGGCGCTGGACGAGCTGGCCGAACGCGAACCGGCGGCGATGCGCGCGGTGCGCGGCATCGGCCTCTCGGGCCAGATGCATGGCGCGGTGGCGCTGGATGCCGCACACCGCCCGCTGCGCCCGGCAATTCTGTGGAATGATGGCCGCAGCTTCGCTGAATGCGCTTCGCTGGACGAAGCCTGCCCGGACGCCCCGGCGCTTACCGGCAACCGCACCATGCCCGGCTTCACCGCGCCGAAACTGCTCTGGATGGCGCGGCACGAGCCGGATCTGTTCGCACGCATCGCGCTGGTGCTGCTGCCCAAGGATTATCTGCGGCTCTGCCTGACTGGGGACGCGATCTCGGACATGTCGGACGCGTCCGGCACCTTCTGGCTGGATGTGGGCCGGCGGGACTGGTCGGACGAGCTGCTGGCCGCTTCGGGGATGCGCCGCAAGCAGATGCCGGGCCTGGCCGAGGGCAGCGATGTCGCCGGCCGGCTGCGGCCTGATCTCGCGGCGCGCTGGGGCATGGGGGCGGATGTGCTGGTGGCCGGCGGGGCGGGCGATAATGCCGCGAGTGCTGTTGGCATGGGCATTGTGCGGCCGGGGCAGGGGTTTCTCTCGCTCGGCACTTCGGGGGTGATTTTCCGCGCCACCGACGGGTTCGCGCCGAATGCGGCGTCCTGCATCCATGCTTTCTGCCATGCGCTGCCGGGGCGCTGGCACCAGATGTCGGTGATGCTGTCCGCCGCCGCCAGCTTGCGCTGGGTGACGCGCCTGACCGGCCAGCCGAACGAGGCCGCGCTGCTGGCCGAAATCGCAGCGCTGCGGCCGCAGGATCGCGAGGCTGCACCTTTATTTCTGCCGTATCTGACCGGCGAGCGGACCCCGCATAATAGCGCTACGACGCGTGGCGCTTTCCTCGGGCTGGGGCAGGATCACGGCGCCGCCGCGCTGGGTTACGCGGTGCTGGAAGGGGTGGCGTTCGGGCTGCGGGACGGGTTGCTGGCGCTGGGCGAAGGGGCCGGGGCGCAGGGGTTGCTGCTGGTCGGCGGTGGCAGCCGCAGCGGGCTCTGGAACCAGATGCTGGCCGATATTTTGGGCTTGCCCTTGCAGCTGGCCGAGGGCGGCGCGGCGGCGGGGGCGCTGGGGGCGGCGCGTCTGGCCTGGCTGGCCGATGGCGGCGAGGAGGCGGAAATCTGCCGCGCGCCGGCCGTGCGCGAGGTGTTCAGCCCTGAGGCCGGGTTGAATAAGGCCCGCTATCAGCGCTTTCGCGCTGCCTTCGCGGCATCGGGGCTGTGATGGCCGCCCCCTCCCGCCAGGGCAGCAATGCCATGCAGATCCGCCATTACAACGAGCGGGTGGTGCTGGAGGCGATCCGCCGGCTCGGCCAGGCCTCGAAGGCCGAGATCGCGCGTGGCGCCAACCTCACCCCGCAAGCTGTGGCGGGGATTGTCGATGCGCTGCACAAGGCGGGGTATCTGGTGCAGGCGGGCAAGCGCACCGGGCAGATCGGCCAGCCCTCGGTGCTGTACGAGGCCAATCCCGAGCGGGCCTTTTCCATTGGGCTGCATGTCGGGCGGCGGGCGATCCAGGCGGTGCTGGTGGATCTCTCCGGCAAGGTGCTGCGCCAGGTCGAGCATGAATATCCCTACCCCGCGCCGGAGACCGTCCCCAACCTGGCGCTGGAGGCCATCGCCACGCTGGAAGCCTCCCTCGCCCCGCGCCAGCGCGCCCGGCTGCTGGGGGTGGGCGTCACCATGCCCTATTTCCTGGATAACTGGCAGGAGGAGCTGGGCTTCCCCGCCGCGCTGGCGCAAGGCTGGCGGGATTTCAACTTCCCCCGTTTCCTGATGGCGCAGACAAGGCGCGAAGTGTTTTTCGAGAATGACGCCTCCGCCGCCGCCACCGCCCAGCTGGTGCGCGGCCAGGGGATGGCGGAGCGCAATTTCATCTATCTCTATCTCGGCACCATCATCGGCGGCGGGCTGGTGCTGGGCGGCAATCTGGAAACCGGGCCGAATGGCAATGCCGCCGCCTTCAACACCTTCCCCGTCTCCGCCTCCACCCTGCCGGGGGCGGCAGCGCCCGCCGGGCCGTTCGAACTGCTGCAGCATCGCGCCTCGATCTATGTGCTGCTGCGGCATTTGCGGGCAAACGGGGTGGCGATCGACCGGATCGGCGATCTCGCCGGTCTGGGCGAGGCGGCGCAGCCCTGGCTGGGGCAGTGGGAGGATGATTGCGCGGCGGCGCTGGCGCAGGCGATCATCGGCGCGCTCTCGGTGGTGGATGTCGAGGCGATCGTGATTGACGGGATTTTGCCGCCGGCGCCGCTGGCGCGGATCGTGGCGCTGGTGGACGCGGCGCTGGCGCGGCTGGTGCCGAGCGGGTTGATGATGCCGAAGCTGCGCCAGGGCGGGCTGGGGCCGGATGGGCCGGCCATCGGCGCCGCGCTGCTGCCGTTTTATGCCCATTTCGCGCCGAATAACGAGGTTCTGGCGCGCAAATTCAGCGCCGAGGCGAAGCCGCTGCTGGGCTCCGGCCCGGCGGCCGCGTGATGGTAAGGAGAGACGATGTTTCTGGTCTGTGGTGAAGCTTTGTACGATATTTTCCCGCGTGGCGAGGCCGGGGCGGCCTTGCAGATGCAGGCCTATCGCGGCGGCTCACCCTATAATGTGGCGCTCGGGCTGGCGCGGCTGGGGGCGAAGGTGGGGTTTTTCGGCGGCTTCTCCAGCGGGCCGATGGGCCAGAGCCTGCGCGCCGCGCTGGCGGGCGAGGGGGTGGAGATGCGCTTCTCCCCGGACAAGGCGGCGCTGACCACGTTGAGCCTGGTGGAGCTCGATGCGCAGGGCTCGCCGCATTACGCCTTTTATGGCGCCGGCATGGCGGACCGGCTGTTGGAGCCGGCGGATCTGCCGGACCTGCCCGCGCAGGTGCGCGCGCTGCATTTCGGCTCCTTCTCGCTGGTGGTGCAGCCTTGCGGCGCCACGCTGCTGGGCTTTGCCCGCGCCCAGGCGGGGCAGAGGGTGATTTCCTATGATCCGAATGTGCGGCCGACGGTGGAGCCGGATATGGGCGTCTGGCGCGCCAGCCTGGCCGAGTGGCTGCTGGTGGCGGATATGGTGAAGGTCTCGCAGGAGGATCTGGGGCTGCTTTATCCGGGGCAGGACCCGCTGGCGCTGGCGCGCGGCTGGCTGGCGCAGCGCCCGGCTCTGGTGGTGGTGACGCGCAGCGAGCAAGGCGCGGTGGCCTTTACCAAGGCGGGCGAGATGGCGCTGCCGGCCCCGGCGATTAAGATGGTGGATGCGGTGGGGGCTGGGGATGCGTTCCAGGCCGGGCTGCTGGAGGGGCTGGCGGCGGCCGGGCAGTTGAGCCGGGCGGGGCTGGAGATTTTGCCGGAGGCGGCTTTGCGGCAGGCGATTGTGACCGGGGCGCTGACCTGCCAGCGCGCCGGGGCGGATTTGCCAGGGCGGGCTGAGGTGCTGGCAGCCCTGCAAAAGATTTGAATAAGTTATAAAAGTTTTTGGGGGTGTGGGGGCTTTTTTCAAAAAGCCCCCACAAACGCTGGGGGTGTTGGCAAAATCGTCGTCACCACCCCAAACGTTTTCGCCGCTTTTTTAAAAAAAAGCGGCACCAAAAAACTTTTGAAACTCAGGCCCGCAGCAGCCCCGCCATCGGCGGCGCCTCCAGGCTGCCGGGAAAGATGCGCTCCAGCGCCGCACCTTGCAGCCCGAACTGCGCCGCCAGCGCGCCCTTGGCCAAGGCGCGTATATCCGCCGTCGGCGCCAGATCGCGGTTCTCGAACAGCTGCCCTTGGCCCAGCCCCGGCCAGGTGGCGCGCACCTTGCCGCCCTCCACCCGCCCGCCGATGAGAAACGCCACCGTCGCGGTGCCATGGTCCGTGCCCTTGGTGCCGTTCATCGCGGCGGTGCGGCCGAATTCGGTGGCGACCAGGATCACCGTGCTGCCCCAGGCGGGCCCGAGCGATTGTTTCAGCATGGCGAGCCCGGTATCCAGATTGACCAGCGCCCCCTTCAGCGCATTCACCTGATTGCCATGCGTGTCCCAGCCTTCCAGCTCGAAGGCGGCGATGCGCGGGCCACCTGGGGCAGCCAGCATCTGCCCGGCCTTCTGCGCCAGCAGCGGGAAGCCGTAGACGCGCTTCGCCCCCTTCGCCATCGGCGCCTGATCGTCAGACATTTCCATGGCTTCGGCCTGCTGGATGCGGGCATCAAACCGCATCTCCCGCACGCCCTGGGCCAGAGCGGGGCCGAGCACATGGTCCGGCGCGTTCAGCGCCAGGGCCTTCTGCACCAGGTCCGGCGGGGCGGCGGCGAGGCCGAGCGGCGCGTAGGCCCCCACGGGGGCGCGCCCTTCCAGCAGCAGCGGCATCGCCAGCCCCACCGCCAGCCCTTTGGCGACCGGGCCTTGCGGGGCCGGCAGCTCCAGCAGCAGCCGGTTCAGCCAGCCGGAGCTGATGGAATTGGTCTCAGTGCCCAGCTGCAGCAGGTCCTGGGCCTCGAAATGGCTGCGGGTGCGGTAGGGGCCGGCGATGGCATGCACCGGCAGCGCCTCCCCGTCCTGGTACATGCCGTGCAGATGGGGCAGCGCCGGGTGCATGCCGTAAAACCCGCCAAGATCCAGCATGCCGCCTGGCTGGCCGATGGCGGGCGGGATCAGCGCGGCGCGCAACCCGGCCAAGTTGGCGTCGCCATAAGGCGGCAGGGCGGCCATGCCGTCCAAGGCGCCGCGCAGCAGCACGACGATGAAGCGCTGCTCCGTCGGCGCGCTGGCCAGGGCCAGGCGGGTCTGCCCGGCAAAGGCGGTGGCGGTGAGGCCGAGCAGGGCGGCGCGGCGGGAGAGGGGGAGATGCGGGATCATCGCCGCAGAAACTCCGGGCTGGTGAAGAGCATGGCCAGAGCCTCGCGCGGGGAGCCGGCCTGGGCCATGGCCTGGCCGGTGGCGGGCTTCTGCAAGCCTCCCAGCGCGGTTGCGGCGATGGCCTGCGGGTTGGCCCCGGCGAGCAGCCCGGCATAGGTATAGGCGGCATCCACCCGGCCCAGCATCAGATCCGGGTCTGCCCAGGCGCCGGCATTATCTGGCCAGCCATTCGGCAAGGGGGCGGCCCAGAGCGGCTGGCCGAGCTGGGCCAGCATATAGAGCACCGCGCCCGGCCTTGGCGGCTGCGGCGGCGGGGCGGCGCGCAGCAAGGAGATGGTATAGTCGAACGGGGTTTTTACCTTAGCCAGCTTCGGCGCCTGCAGCCCCAGCCCGATCAGCGTGGCATAGGCGCTGGGCAGATGCCCGCCCGAGCGCGCCAGGGACTGGGTGAGGGCCGCCACGGCCTGGGGCGGGGGATTGTCAGAGATGAAATGGGTGGCGAGGCCGGTGGCGATGCGGTGATAGGCGGTATGATAGGTGGCCAGGAATCGCAGCGCTGCGATGCCGCCTTCCTCGCCTTCCGGGAAGTGCTGACCCATCACAATTTGCGGCCCGGGCTCATGCGCGTTGGGGCGGAATTTATAGCCGGTCAGCTCATCCCCGCCGCCTTCCGCGGTGGTGGCGACCGACCAGCCGGTGAGCAGCTTGGCCATGCTGGTGACATCCGCCTGGCTGTAGCCCGCCTCCAGCCCGACCGTGTGCAGCTCCATGCATTCGCGGCCGAGATTTTCGTTCAACCCCTTGCCGCTGCGTTGCCCGGCGGGGCTGTTGGGGCCGATGGATTGCTGGTTGTCGAGATAGAGCAGCATCGCCGGATGGCGCTCCACCGCCAGCACCATCTCGGCGAAATGGCCGCTGACATGCGGGCGGATCGCCTCGCGGATGAAGGGGCCGACCAGCGGCGCGGTGTTGCCCTGCAGGATCGAGACGCTGAAATGATTGGCCCAGAACCAGACCAGACGCTCACGGAAGGGCGCATCCGTGGTGGCGGCGAAATCGATCTGCGCCAGCGCGTCATCCAGGTAAAGCTGGTGGCTGCGCGGTTTGAAGGCGGGCTTGGCGGCGGGGGCGGTGCCGGCGGCTTGCGCGGCGAGCGCCTGGCGGCGCAGCATCGCATCCTCGCGCAAAACGTCCAAAGCCGCCTGGCCGGTGGGCAGGCTGGCGAAGGCGCCGGCGGCCAGAGCCGGGTCCGGCCCGGTGATCTGCGCGTGCAGCCAGGCCGGCGCATCCGCCGGGGGCGGGGTTTGCGGGCCGCCGCCATAGCCGAAGCGCACCAAGGCGTGCATCGCGAGCTGTTCCATCGGGGGCGTTATAGCATGGGGGCTGTTTGACATTCTGTTACGAAGGGCAACCGAGATGCCGCACCGCGGCAAATGCGAATCGCCAAACCCCATTTTTGACCAAATGTTACGGCGTTTTCATTTACGTAAACGTTACAAAATATGCGCCGCTGTGAAAGGAAGAATGGAAATTCGCAGCGTCTGATTTTGACAAAACGAAGGCGCGATGGCCGTTCTGGGTGGACCTCACGGGTGATGATCATCTAAAATCCTTGAGATTTCGTGTTTTGCTTCTTTGAAGCGGAATATCTCCTGACGCCTAGC
>NZ_JH976207.1:1590328-1591898 GCF_000306035.1 Acidocella sp. MX-AZ02 | reverse complement strand
GCTAGCAGAGGATGGCCGCATTTGTTGCTCGATAGATTTGATGAAAATATCACAATACGATCAAAATTGCCGGAGCCGCGACGGCTTCGCCTCGATCGCCTGGACGCGGTGAATCATCGTGCGCGTCTGCCTGATTTCGATCCGATGGCGCTTGAATGCGGCATTTTGCATTTAGGCTGTGGCGCGTTTCATCGCGCGCACCAGGCGCTGGCGACGCAGCGCGCCATTGAGGCGCAAGGGGATGCAGGGCTGGGCTGGGGCATTGCCGCCGCGAGCATGACCCGCGCCACCGTGCCCGAGCAGTTGCGCCCGCAGGATGGGCTCTATACCGCGCTGGAACGCAGCGAGGCCGGCACCAAGGCGGAAATCGTCGGCGTGCTGCGCGATATCGTGCACGCCCCGACCGATCCGTTCGGCCTGCCCGCGCGCATCGCGGATCCACGGACGAAAATCGTCACGCTGACGATCACGCCGACCGGCTATCTGCTGGAGCCGAGCAGCGGCCGGCTGATGGACAGCCATAAGGATATTCAGCATGATCTGCTGAAGCCGTTGCGCCCGCGCAGTGCCGTCGGCGCCATCGCCCTTGGTCTGGAGCGGATCTATGCCGAGGGCGGGCGTCCGCCGGTGATCATCAGCTGCGATAATATTTCCGAGAATGGCCGCACCCTGCGCGACGCGGTGGTGAATTTCGCCAGCCTGCGTAGCGGCCGGCTGGCCGACTGGATCGCGCGCAATGTCCGCTTCCCGAACACGATGGTGGACCGGATCGTTCCGACCGCGAGTGCGGCGGACCGTGAGGATGCGCTGAAACTCACCGGCTTTGCGGATGCGGCGCCGGTTTCGATGGAACCGTTCCTGCAATGGGTGATCGAGGATTTCGCCGGGCCGCGTCCGCTCTGGGAAGCGGCGGGGGCGCAGTTCGTCAGCGATGTCGCCCCCTATGAGCTGGCGAAGCTGCGCATGCTCAACGGCGTGCATATGATGCTGGCCTATCTCGGCGGGATCGCCGGCTACAAGACCATTGCCGATGCGATGGCCGATGCGGCGTTCGCGGCGGCGGCGGCGCAATTCATGCAGGCCGAGCAAGGCGCGACGCTGGCGATGCCGGCAGCGAAGTTGCATGATTACGCCTCGGTTTTAATGACGCGGCTGCGCAACCCCGCGATCCGGCACGATGTTTCACGCATCGGCCGCAATGGCTCGACCAAGATGGCGACCAGGCTGTTCCGCCCGCTGCTGGAAAACCGCGCGGCGGGGCGCCCCGCACCGCTGACCGTGCTGGCCATCGCCGGCTGGATCAGCTGGTTCACCCAGCGCCAGGGCATGGCACGGGGGCTGGTGATCACCGATCCGCGCAAGGAGGCGCTGGCGGCGCAGGAGAGCGCGCAGCCACAGGCGCAGGCGCGGCTGTTCCTCGGCCAGGAAGATATTTTCGGCGCCGGCGCGGCGGGCGATGAGGCGTTGGTCGATGAGCTGGCAACCGCCTTGCGGGATCTGCGGGTGCTCTCGGTGCGCGAGGCGCTGCGGCTGCGACTGCGTCACGAAAACATCACACATTGATCCACGC
>NZ_JH976207.1:1579913-1590228 GCF_000306035.1 Acidocella sp. MX-AZ02 | reverse complement strand
ATGTTAGAGCAATATGTGTTAATCTTGACGCGGCAGCCTCAAGATTAACACATGAAATTGCTCGCCAATATCAAAAGCCTAGAGCCGCAAGCTAAAAGCTTGAGGCTCTAGGCTGCACGGCCTTACGCGGCCTGGCGCAGCTCCTGCAGATGGGTAACGGCATCGTGCAGCGAGGTCACGATGCGATGCGCGACATTGCGCATCTCATCGGTGGCGGGCAGCAGATCCGGGATCATGATCACGCGCATCTTCGCGGCCACCGCGGCGCGCACGCCGTTATAGGAATCTTCCAGCGCCAGACAGCGATCCGGCGTCACGCCGAGCAGTGAGGCGGCCTTCAGATACGGGTCCGGATGGGGCTTGCCGCGGGTGACATCGTCGCGCGTGACGATTTGTTGAAAGCGATGCGCGATGCCGGCCAGCTGCAGATGATGGTCGGTGCGCAGCCGCGAGGAGGAGGTGGCGATGGCGCGCTTGATGCCCTGCCGGTCCAGCTCGTCGAGAATTTCAATCACGCCGCTTTTCAGCTGCATTTTTCCGGCATCGACCAGTTCGCGCAGATGCTGTTCCTGGGTCGCGAAATAGCGCTCCAGCGGGAAATCCGCGCCATATGTTTCCGTGACCAGAGCGCGGCATTTATCCGCCGGCGCACCGATCATCAGATAGCAGAATTCGTCTTTCATGTCGTAGCCCAGCGCCTGACCGGCAGAGACCAGGGCGGCCATGGCGAGGGATTCGGTATCGAGCAGAAGCCCGTCCATATCGAAGATCACGGCCTCGACGGGCGTGGCGAATGTCATTCTTTGTCCTTTCCAAACGATGCACATCTTCAGATGCGATTTGTGCAGAAGCCGTCTGCGGAAATGCCAAATGGCAGCGGCGGGGCGGGGAATGGAGGGTCCCCGCGCGCCTGTGGCTGTGACGCTGTCCTAGCGTTAGGGATGGCAAAAAGCAAGATTTGGGCCGATTGTCCTGGCCGGTTGGGGGCGGCGCGGCTGGGGCCTTATCCCGGCCTGAAACAGAGGGGCTGGACAAGACGTAAAATTTTAAACATTCCTGACGCGCAAGATGCCGAAATGAGTATGGGAGACTCCCGACCTGGACGTGTTTTTAACAATTCGGCCGTCATGTTAGTCCTTTGGTCGGCATGATCGATTTGCATGAATTCTGGCAAGCTCGCGTTTCCGGCGTGGAGCTGGAGCAGCGCCAGCTCGCGGCTTTGGCGCGCTATGCGGTGAGGGATGCGCCGGCGCCGTTCGAGCGCTTCGCCCGGCTCGCGGCGGAAGGGCTTGGCGTGCAGGCCGGGATGCTGCGCTTCCAGGATGGTCAGCGCGTCTGGAGCGGCGGCGGCCCGGAGGCGCCAGGTTGGACGGCTGAGGAGCTGGCCCTGTGCCAGGACGCCATCCGCCAGGAAGACGGCTTTGTGATCCAGGATGCCGGCCCGTCTCTGCCCTTCCGCTTTTATGCCGGCATTCCGGTCATCACGCCGCAGGGGCATCGCATCGGCATGCTGTGCGTGCGCGATGCCACGCCGGGGCGCGCGTTCGCCGCGGCGGAGCGTCGCTTCCTGCGCGACCTCGCGGGCGCGGTGATCACCGAGCTGGAGGTGCGCCGGCTGCAGCGCGAGCAGATTGCCGCCTCGGCGGACACGGCCTTCTGGAACTGCCTGGCCTCGGGCATCGCCGGGGCGCCGGATTTCGACGCGGCCCTGGACCAGGCGCTGGCTTATTGCGCCGAGCGGATGGGGGCGGCGATCTGCATGCTGATGGCGCTGCATCCGGCGGCGGCGCAGATCGAATATGTGAAATCCTATTTTCAGCCGGAAAGTGGCCTGGCGGCGTCGGAGATGTCCGGCTGGTTCGGGCGCATGCCATTCAGCCTGTTCAGCTTTGGCAGCCAGCTGGCGCAGGGCCAGGTGGCGGATACCGGGCCGCTGAGCCTGGCGGATGATCTGCACCATTATCCCCGGCTGGAGGAGCTGGTGGCCGCTGGCCTGCGGCGGCAGATCATGCATCCGTTCGACCTCGCGGCGTGGCGCTTTGGCCTGGTGCTGGGCTTCGAGCGGCCGGATGTGCCGGCCGGGATGCATGGGCTGATCCTGGAATTCATCACCCGGCTGACGCCCTTGCTGCTGGGGCGCCAGCGCGAGGATGCGCTGGCCCGCGCCAACCGGGCGCTGCGCACCATTCACGCCTCCACCGAGACCTTCGAGCAGGCCAAGCGTCCGCGTGCCTTGTTCGCCGCCGCCTGCCGGCTGGGGGTGGAGGTTGGCGGGTATCAGGGCGCCTGGATCGGGCTGGCGCGGCAGGATCAGGCACGACGCATCCAGGTCGCCGCGCATCATGGCGCGGGCGAGGCTTATACCGCCCGGCTCAATCTTTCCTGGGCGGACGTGCCTGCCGGGCAAGGCCCAGCCGGGCGTGCCCTGCGTGACGCCCGGATGGCCGTGGTGCACGATGTCGCCCGCGAACCGAGCTTCGCGCCCTGGCGCGAGCAGGCGCTGGCGAACGGGTTTCGCGCCGTCATCGCGCTGCCCTTCGGGCCGCCGGAGGCGCCCCCCGATGGCGTGTTCGTGCTCTATTCCGCGACGCCGATGGCCTTCGGCGACGAGGAGCAGATTCTGCTCAGCGAGCTGACCGCCAATCTCGGCAAGGCGCTGGAGGCGATCAAGACCCGGCAGGAGCGCGATGTCGCCCTCATCGCCCGCTCGGAGAGCGAGACCCGGCTGGAGCGGCTGCTGCAAGCCAGCGGCGTGGTGCTCTACGAGCTGGCGGTGACCGGCGAGGAGGTGACGCCGCTGGGGGTGAGCCCGAATATTCAGGACATGCTGGGCTTTGCGCCGGCCGATGCCTGCAGCCAGGATTGGTGGCGCAGCCGGCTTCATCCGGAGGATCGCGCCCAGCTGGTGGATGCCATGCGGTGTGTGCTGGAAAAAGGCCAGTGCACCCTTCGCTACCAGATCCGCCATCGCGATGGCAGCTATCGCTGGATCCGCGATGAGATGACGCTGCGCCGGGTGGAAGGGGCGGCGCATTTCCGCATCGTCGGCGCCTGGATCGACATCACCGAGCGGCGCACGGCGGAAGAGAAGATCTACCAGCTCGCCCATCTCGACCCGCTGACCGAGCTGCCGAACCGCCGGTTGCTGAATGAGCGGCTGGGCGAGGCGCTGGCCGAGATGCGGCGCAATGGCAGCCAGGGCGCGCTGCTGTTCATCGATCTCGACCGATTCAAGGTGATCAATGACATGCTCGGCCATGCCGCCGGGGATGAGGTGATCCGCGAGGTGGCGGTGCGGCTGAAGCTGGTGCTGCGCGCCCGCGACACGGTGGCGCGCGTCGGCGGCGATGAATTCGTGGTGCTGCTGACCGAGGCCGGCGCCACCGGCGAGGCGGCGGCCCAGCATGCCGGAATCGTCGCGCGCAAGATCAAGGATGCGCTGGCCAGCCAGCCTTTCATGCTGGGCGAGCGGGAATATCATCTGGGGGCCAGCATCGGCTTCACCATCTTCCCCAAGCCCGACGATACGCTGGATGCGCTGATCCGCGAGGCGGACACGGCGATGTATCAGGCCAAGACCAGCGATACCGAGGTGGTGATGTTCCAGCCGGCGATGTATCAATCGCTGATGGCGCGGCATGCGGTGGAGGATGAGATCCGCGGCGCGCTGAAGGCCGGGCGCTTCGAGATCTGGCTGCAGGACCAGGTGGATGAGGATGGGCTGGCGGTGAGCACCGAGGCGCTGATCCGCCTGCGCGGCCAGGATGGGCGGATCATCTCGCCGGCGCAGTTCATCAGCGTCGCCGAAAGCTCCGGCCTGATCGTGCCGCTGGGGCGCTGGGTGTTGCGTGAATCCTGCAGCCTGCTGGCACGGGTGAAGGCGTATCGTCCGCTGACCCGGCTTTCGGTGAATGTCAGCCCCCGGCAATTCCGCGACCCGGCTTTTGTCAGCCATGTGCTGGATGCGATCGAGAGTTCCGGCATCGCGCCCGACCGGCTGACGCTGGAGATCACCGAAAATCTGCTGGTGAAGGATGTGCTGGAGATCGGCGCGATCATGCGCAGCTTAGCGGCGCACGGGGTGCGGTTTTCAGTGGATGATTTCGGCACCGGCTATTCCAGCCTGCATTATCTGCAGCAATTGCCGATCCATGAGATCAAGATCGATAAGGGGTTTGTCGGCCAGGTGCCGGAGGATGCGTCCTCTGTCGCCATTGTCGAGGTGATTTTGGCGATGGGACGCCGGCTGGGGCTGGATGTGGTGGCGGAAGGGGTGGAGACGCCCGCGCAGGTGAGCTTCCTGCGCCGCCATGGCTGCGCGCGCATGCAAGGCTATCTGTTCACCCGGCCGATCCCGGCAAGGGAGTGGCTGGAGCGGATTTATGGCGCGTCGGTAGGTTAAGGGATTTTTTGCCAAGCCCTTTTAAAAATCCGCTGCAAAACTGATAAAAGTTTTTGGGGGTGTGGGGGGGTTACAAAAAGCCCCCACATCATCGCTGCTTTTTTGAAAAAGGCGGTCCCCAAAAAGCGCTTTAATTTTTCAAAAAAGCGAAACGTGTTCCGCGCGTCAATGTGAACGGAACAGGTTCTAAGAGGCCAAGGCGGCGAAGCTGCCGGACATGGCTTGCTCGGCTCTGCCTCTTGCTGGCGCCCAGCCGCCGGCAGGCCGCGCCCTCGCCGCCGCATCGCCGATCCGGAACTGGCCTATGAGCTTGGCCAGCGTCTCGGCTTCCTGCGTTAGGCTATGGCTGGCGGCGCTTGTCTCTTCCACCATCGCGGCGTTTTTCTGGGTCACCTGATCCAGATCGTTGATGGCGCTGTTGACCTGGCCGAGCCCGGAGGACTGTTCTTGCGCCGAGGCGGCGATGTTGACGATCAAGCCGTTCAGCCTCGAGACCTGTTTGGCGATACTCTCCAACGCGTTGCCGGTCTCGTTCACCAGCCGCACCCCGGTTTCCACTTGCTGGCCGGAGGTGGAAATCAATGCCTTGATTTCCTTCGCCGCATCAGCGGAGCGCTGGGCCAGGGCGCGCACCTCGGTGGCGACCACGGCGAAGCCCCGCCCGGCATCGCCGGCGCGCGCCGCCTCGACCCCCGCATTCAGGGCCAGCAGATTGGTCTGGAACGCAATCTCGTCGATGACGCCGATGATATTGCTGATCTGTTTGGAGGAGGTTTCGATTCCCGCCATGGCGCTTACGGTCTCGGTCACCACCGTCCGGGAGCGCTCCGCGTCGGCCTGAGCCTTCTCCACAATGTCGCGCGCCGCCTTGGCACTTCCCGCGGCCTCGCTGACGGTCGTGGTGATCTGATCCAGCGCCGCGGCGGTCTCTTCGAGGCTGGCGGCCTGTTGCTCGGTGCGCCGGGCGAGATCATCCGAGGCGGTGGAGATTTCGGACGAGCCGTTGCGGACCGCCTGTGTGTTCGTGGAAATCGCGCGCATCGTCGCGTCCAGCTTGTCCAGCGACGCATTGAAATCGAGGCGAACCGGTTCGAATTCCTGGATGAACAGATCATTGATCCGGTAGGTGAGATTATTGGCAGACAATTCCTTCAAGCCGGCCGCGATGCCTTGGACGGCACGTTCGCGCCCGGTGATATCGGTGGCGAATTTGATCACCTTGACCACCTTGCCGTTGAGATCGAAGATCGGGTTGTAAGAAGCCTGGAGCCAAACCTCCTTGCCGCCCTTGCCGATGCGCTTGAACTCCGCGGCGATATATTCGCCCGCCGCCAGTTTTTTCCAGAACGCCCGATAATCCGCGGATTGCGCATAATCAGGATCGACCAGCATACTGTGCTTGCGGCCTTTAATCTCAGCCAGCTGGTAGCCGATGGCCTTCAGGAAATGATCGTTGGCGGTGATGATCTGTCCATCGACGGTGAACTCGATCATCGCCTAGGCCCGGGAAATCGCCTCAAATATATTTTTTGTTTCGGCGTTTTTCAGCTTCTCGGCGGTGATGTCGGTCGCCTGCTTGACGATTTTGACGACGGCGCCGCGCCGGTTTTTAACCGGATTATAAGAGGCTTGCAGCCATACTTCGCGGCCTTGCTTGCCGATGCGCTTATATTCACCGGCCTCATAGGTGCCGCGCCGGAGCTTCGCCCAGAATTCATTATAGTCCTGGCTCTGCGCATAGGCGGGATCGATAAATATCCGGTGATGTTTGCCCTTGATCTCGGCCAATTCGTAACCGATGGCCTTGCAGAAATTTTCGTTGGCGTTCAGTATTTTGCCGCTGGTATCGAACTCGATGATGCCCAGCGAGGCGGACAAAGCGGCCAGCGTGGCTGCCGCGCCCGCGCCGCTGAAAAAATTAAACGTCGACATTCTGCGCCACCCGTCCCTAACAATTAACCGGCCAGAGCTTCGACGATCGAGCTTGCGGAAGGATTAATTTTTCTCCGTCATTTAAGCGGCTGGACCAGCCGACGGAAAAATATGCCGCCTCTCTCAGTGCGCCGGCGCATCTTCCGGCATCTGCCCCAGCGCCGCGATCGCTTTGAGTGCGGCGCTGCCCTGGGTTTCCGCCGCGTCCAGCACCGCCTGGTAATGCGCCAGCAAGGCGATGCCGGTTGCGGTGAGGCGGGCGCCGCCGCCGGTTTTGCCGCCTTGCATGGTCTCGATCACCGGCGCTTCCAGCAGCCGGTTCATCTCCTCCAGCAGATCCCAGGCGCGTTTATAAGAGATGCGCTGGGCGCGGGCGGCGGCGCTGATCGAGCCTTGCGCCGCCACCGCCTGCAGCAGCGCGATCTTGCCCGGGCCGAGCCGCAGCCCGTTGGGGAGGTAGATCCGCAGGCTCAGCCGATAGGGTGCCGCCGCCATTCTGTCCGCCTTGTCGCCATCCAGGGGCAGAATAGGGCAGGGGCGGTCGGGCTGGCAACGCGGTCAGCCATTCAGCGCCGGCAGCGCCATGCCCTCATAGGCGAGATAGGCGCGTTGCTTGGCGATATGGTCGGTGACGAATTTCGCATCGTGCCAGACGCCCCAGATGAAGGAGGAGCCGCGGCGGGACTGCCAGGGCAGGCCGAGGAAATACAGCCCCGGCTCCGCCGCCACGCCGCGCGCATGGTTGGGGGTGCCGTTGGCGTTGAAGCTATCCAGCTGCAGCCAGCTATAATCCGCCCTGAAGCCGGTGGCCCAGATGATGCTGGTGATGCCGGCCTGGGCCAGATCAAGTTCGCGGATCGGATGGGTGACGCAATCCGGATCGGGGGGGATGATTTTGGCGTCTTCTTCCGGCGGCAGATCGAGATGGTTGCGGGCGATATAGGCGTCGGCCTCTGCCAGCAAAGCGAGATAATTGGCGTCGCCCTTGTCGAGATTACACTTGAGATTATCGGCGAAGCGCAGCTTGCCGTCCGCATGGGCTTCGGTGAGGCCGAGCAGGGTGATGCCGCGCTGGGCCAGGCGGCGGAAATCGACGGTCTCGCCGCCGCGCGCGCCGCTGACCGCGATGGTCACATGCGCGGTGCTGGGCGGGGCTTCGGCGTCCCATTTATTCAGCACCCCCAGCCACCAGCAGAAATCCCGGCCGCGATAGCGCCGGGGCGGGCGGTCATGCGCGCCGACGGAGAGATAGACCCGGCGCCCGGCGCGCTGCAGCTCATCGGCGATCTGCGTGCCCGAGGAGCCGCAGCCGACCACCAGCACCGCGCCGGGGGCGAGCTGGGCGGGGTTGCGATAGGCGCTGGAATGGAGCTGGGTGAGGCCGGGCTGCGCGGGAATGAGCGCCGGATGGACCGGGGTCTGGAATGCCCCGGTGGCGACGATGATCGCGCGCGCGCCGATGCGCCCCTGGCTGGTCTGCGCGATGAAGCCCGGGCCTTCAGGGTTGCGGCGCACCGCCTGCACCTCGACGCCGCAGCGCAGATTGGCGTCGATCTGTTTGGCATAGGCCTCGAAATAATCGGCGACTTCCTCTTTCGGCACAAAGGCGTCCGGGCCGCGATGGGGGAATGCCATGTTCGGAAACCGGTCATGCCAGGCGGGGCCGTTGGCGACCAGCGAATCCCAGCGCGCACTGCGCCAGCGCTCGGCGATGCGCGCGCGCTCCAGCACCAGATAGGGGATGCCAGCCGCGCCCAGATGCTCCGCCGCCGCGATGCCGGCCTGGCCGGCGCCGATCACCAGCACCTCGATCGTTTCGTCAGCCATCACCTCAACTCGCCTTCTGCTGCAAAGCCCGGATGCTACACAGGGCCAGGGGAGAGGGGCAGAACGATTTTCCTATCCATGGCTTCGGTGGAAATAAACCAGAGTCTATCCTGGTTTGAAAATGGTGAAGCATTGGGCGGGCTGGCGAAAAATTGGGCCGGGTTTGCCGGCCGCAAAGCTGGACGGGGGCGGCCATGCTTTGTAGGGCAGGGGGGATTTTGACCCTGCCAGACTGGAATGCCTCGATGATCCCTGCTCAATTGCCGCGCCTTGTCACCCATAGCGGCAAGTTCCATTGCGACGAGGTGTTCGGCTATGCCGTGCTGCGCCTGGCTTTGGGGCTGTCGCGCCCCGGCGAGGACCATGTTCTGCTGCGCACACGCAAGCCCGAGCTGATCGAGAGCGGGGATATCGTGTTCGATGTCGGCAGCGTTTACGACCCGCAGGCGCAGCGCTTCGACCATCACCAGATCGGCGCACCGCAGCGCGAGGATGGCACGCCCTATTCCGCCGCCGGGCTGCTCTGGCAGGTTTACGGCGCGCGCGCGGTGGCGGCTTTGCTGCCGGACGCGGCGCAGGGCTTTGCCGCTGCGATCGCAGAAGAGCTGAATGAGGGGCTGGTGAAGCGGATCGACGAGATCGATAATGGCGTCTCGATGAGCGGGCCGGTGCTGCGTGACAGTCTGGGGCTGGCGGCGCTGATCGGCGATTACAACCCGAGCTGGGACAGTGACGAGGCGAATGGCGCCACCGCCGGGGATGCGGCGTTTCTGCGCGCGGCGGATTTCGCCGCCGGGGTGCTGGCGCTGAAGGTGGAGGGCAAGCGCAGCCGCATGGAGGCCGATGCCCGCGTGCTGGCCGCCTATCAGGCCGGGCCGGAGCCGCGTTTGCTGGTGCTGGAGACCGGCATGCCCTGGAAGAGTGCCGCCTTCGCGCATGAGCTGCCGATTCTGTTCTGCATCTCGCCGGCTTCCAACGGCAATTGGATGATCGACACGATGCCGCCGGAGCCCGGGTCCTTCGCGCAGCGCCTGCCCTTCCCCGAGGCATGGGCCGGGTTGCAGGGCGAGGCGCTGGCGGCGGTTTGCGGGGTGGAGGATGCGGTGTTCGTGCATGTGCGCCGCTTCGTCGGCGCGGCGAAGAGCCGTGAGGGCGCGCTGGCGATGGCGATGAAGATGCTGGCGCAAGCCCCCGCCCGGAGCGTGGCGGAGAGCCCGGCCGAGGCTTGAAACCGGCGCGGGCGGCCCCAAGCTGAGGCGGATCACGCAAGCCAAGGAGGAGCCGCGATGCGCAGCATGAAACAGGCCGGCGGGCTGGAATTGCCGGCGATGGGGCTGGGCACCTGGCGCATGGGCGAGAGCCCGGCGCGCCGGAGCGAGGAGTTGGCGGCGCTGAAGGCGGCCATCGCCCAGGGCATCACGCTGTTCGACACCGCCGAGATTTATGGCGATGGCGCCGCCGAGACGCTGCTGGGCGAGGCGGTACGGGGCGAGCGTGAGCGGCTGCTGCTGGTCAGCAAGGTCGCCCCGTCCCATGCCAGCAAGGCGGGCACGATCCGCGCCTGCGAGGCCAGCCTGAAGCGGTTGGGGACGGAGTATCTCGATCTCTATCTGCTGCACTGGATCGGCAGCGTGCCGGTGGAGGAGACGATCGAGGCGTTCGCTGCGCTGCGCGCGCAGGGCAAGATCCGCGCCTGGGGTGTTTCGAATTTCGACCTTGAGGATATGCGGGGCCTGCCCGCGGGCTGTGCGGCGAATCAGGTGCTGTATAATCCGCAAACGCGGGGGATCGAGTTCGATCTGCTGCCCTGGTGCCAGGGGCGGGGGATTCCGGTGATGGCCTACACGCCGCTGGGGCAGCACAACAAGGTGCTGGAGAGTGCGGCGGTGAAGGCGGTGGCGGCGGCGCATGGGGCAACGCCCGGGCAGGTGGCGCTGGCCTGGGGCTTGCGCCAGGAGGGGGTGGTGAGCATTCCCAAAACCGGCCATGCGGCACGGATCGAGGAAAATCTGGGCGCGCTGAGGCTGCAGCTGACCGCAGAGGATCTGGCCGCCATCGACAAGGCCTTCGCGCCGCCGAAGCGTGCTGTGCCGTTGGATATGCTATAGCCCAAAATTGAAAAAGTTTTTGGGGGTGTGGGGGCTTTTTTCAAAA
>NZ_JH976207.1:1572017-1579813 GCF_000306035.1 Acidocella sp. MX-AZ02 | reverse complement strand
AAAGCCCCCACGTCTTTCCGCGCGCCGCCGGCTGCGCGCGCAGCGCCGCCCGGCGAAATGCCTCAGCCATGCCGGTAGGTGATGCTGGCCGGGGCGGGCAGGGATTGCAGGCTGCGCTGGCGTTTGGCGATGTAGAGCTCGGCATCGGCGGCGGCGAGCAGGGTTTCGATCGGCGCGGCCTCTCCCGTGATCACCCCGAAGGTGACGCCGGTGACATAGCCGCGCGCCTGGCAGGCGCTGGTGAAGGCCTCGCGGATGCGGGCGGCGATGCGGCGGGCCGCGTCCTCATCGTCGCGGATCAGCATCGCGAATTCATCGCCGCCGACCCGGCCGATCAGATCGCCCTTGCGCAGATGCGCGCGGCAGACCTCGCCCAGCACGCGCAGCACCTCGTCGCCGCCGGCATGGCCATGGGTGTCGTTGACGGTTTTGAAATAATCGACATCGAACACCAGCACCGCGCAGGGCCGGTCCTGTAGCACGCGCTGGGCCAGCTCGAAAAACCGCCGCCGGTTCAACAGCCCGGTGAGATGGTCGGTATGGGCCTGGGTGCGCAGCGTGTCCTGACGTGTGGCCAGCACCGCGAACAGGATCAGGAAGGCGTCGGAGAACTCATACAGGATCGCCTCGGTCGGGGTGATGTAGAGCCAGAGCTGGGTGGTATCCGGGCTCGGGAACAGCAGGGCGCAGAGGCTGCGCGCGGCATAGAAGGCGGCATGCAGCAGGGCCAGCCCGGCCAGCAGCCAGCGCACCTCCACCCGGGCCGGAATGCGCAGGCTTTCATGCGCGATCGCCACCATGCAGAGGAAGCCGGCCGGGCTGAACACGGCGAAGCGCAGCAGCTCATTATGAGCGAAGATCCGCCAGTCGCTGACCACGCACCAGCAGGCGGCGACCAGCACTGGCCAGAGCACGAGCGGGCGCCCGGGGCGCAGCTGGCGCAGCCCCATCCACATCAGCCAATAGCCGGTCAGCACCAGGGCCGGCCCCAGCCCATAGGCCGCCCAGGGCCAGTATTTCACCCCGACCACCACGCCGGCGATGCCGATGGCGCCGGCCAGATAGGCGCCGCCCCAGTAGCGCAGTGTCGCCGAGCGCATGATGGTGCTGACTCCCAGCAGCAGCAGGGCGCCGACCCAGGTCATGATGTCCAGGATGAGGAACAGGTTGGCGGGCGGCATTGTCAGCTTGGGGGTTGTCCAGAGAATGAGACATATTACGGCAGGTTAATTTAAGCAATCCCAATGACATGACCGTTTTGCGCTCTGTGCGCTTTTGATGGAGAACAATTTTTATTCTGGGCTCTAGAATGGCGCCGGCAGGCGCAGCCGCAGGATCAGGCCGGGTTCATGGTCCAGCAGCGCCGCCTCGCCCTCATGCAGCCGCGCCACCGCCCGCACCAGGCTGAGTCCCAGCCCGGTGCCCGGCGTCTGCGGGGCCAGCCGCACGAAGGGGCCGAAGGCGGCCTCGCGCAAGGCGGCCGGGATGCCGGGGCCGCGATCGCTGATGGTGATTTCGATCCAGCCGCCTTGCGGCTGGGCGCGGAAGCGGATGGCGGTGCCGGGCGGGCAATGGCGCAGCGCGTTTTCGATGCCGTTGACCAGCATCTGGGCGAGCAGCTTGGCATCGCCGCGCAGCGCCAGGCCAGGGGCGATCTCGGCGCGGAAATCCTGGCCGAGATCCTCGGCCACATTCTCATAGGTTTCGGCCAGGCCCAGGCAGAGGGCGGTGAGATCGACCAGCGTGAAGCGCCCGCGCACCGCGCCGGCTTCCACCTCGGCAATCTGCAGCATGGCGGCGAAGAGTTTCAGTATCTCCTCGGTCCGTGCCGTGGCCTCGGCCAGGGCGGCGGCGTCCGGCGGCGCGGTTTTCAGGAAGTTGCGCAGCCGGGCCAGCGGCGAGCGCAGATCATGCGCGATGGCGTTGGTGACGTGGCGGGCATTCAGCACCAGCCCTTCCACCGTGGCGAGCATGGTGTTCACCTCCGCGGTCAGCACGTCCAGCTCGTCGTCATGGCCGTAGAGCTTGACCCGGCGGGAGAGGTCGCCGGCGATGATCTCGCGGCTGGTGCGGCTGATCGCCTGCACGCGTTGCAGGCTGAACAAGGCGATGACCAGGCTGATCAGCAGCCCGAGCCCGAGCGCGATGCCGAAGACGCTGGCGAAGATATAGGCGATGCGCCGGTTGAGGGCGGCGAGGGCGGAGGCATCGGCGCCGATGAAGAGGCTGCCGCCCTGTGCCAGCGCCGTCTCCAGGCCGATGATTTCCTGCATGCCGTCCGGCAGCTGGTCCCCGGCCCAGCGGTTGAGCACCCGCCAACCGGGCGCCGCCGCGCGCAGGGGCAGATTGCCGGCCAGTTCGCGGCCATCCGGCGCGAACAGGGCGTAGAATAACGTGCCCGGCGCCTGGGCCGCCCGGGTTACGGGGCCTTGCAGCGCGTCCGCGCTGCCATCGTTTTCCGTCAGCGCGTCCGCGCTGCCATTTTGTTCCGTCCGCGCGTCCGCGCTGGCGGCTTGGGCCAGCAGCGCGGCGCGGGCCTGGGTGAGGGCCGGCGCCAGATTATGGCGGGCGGCGCTGGCGGTGGCGTTATAGATCAGCGCGAAGGCCAGCATGGCCGCCAAGGTGGAGAGCAGCGTGCCGAGCACGGCGAGGCGGAAGCTCGCCATGCGCACCAGCCGGGCGCGTTTAATCCTGCGAATCATCCGCGAGCCGGTAGCCGAGGCCGCGCACGGTCTGGATCATCTCGGTGGGGAAGCCCTGGTCGATCTTGGCGCGCACGCGGCTGATATGGGATTCCACCACCAGGGTCTGGGGTTCGAAATGGAAGTCCCACACCGCTTCCAGCAGCATCGCGCGGGTGACCACCTTGCCGGCATTCAGCATCAGATATTCCAGCAGCCGGAATTCGCGGGGTTTCAGCAGGATGGTCTTGCCGTCCCGGCTGGCCTTCTGGGTGAGCCGGTTGAGTTCGAGCGTGCCGACCCGCAGCAGCGACTGCTTGGCCTGGGCCGCGCGGCGGCGCAGCAGCACCTCCAGCCGGGCGGTGAGTTCGGCGATGGCGAAGGGTTTGACCAGATAATCATCGCCGCCGGCGCGCAGCCCCTCGACGCGCTCATCCACCCGGCTCAGCGCGGTGAGGAACAAAGCCGGGGTGGCGATGCCCATGGCGCGCAGCCCGGTGATGATGGCGATGCCGTCCAGATGCGGCAGCATGCGGTCGAGCACCAGCGCGTCGAAGCCGCCAGTGGCGGCGCGCTCCAGCCCCTGCCTGCCATCGGCCGCACTCTCCACCGCATAGCCCTCGGCGCGCAGGGCGGTTTCCAGATCGGCGCGCATCTCCTCGTCATCCTCGACGATCAGCAGCCGGGCGGGGCGCGGGCTCAATGGTTGATCTCCTCCAGCGGCAAGCCCGCGCTGTCCGGCCCGAACACGGTGATCATCACCATGCCGACCAGCATGGCGACGCCGATGAACAAGGCCACCGCCGGCACCCCGCCAGCATAGAGGAAATACCCCACCGCCAGCCCGGCGAAGGCGGCGGCCATCCGGCTCCAGCCATAGGTGAAGCCGATGGCGCGGCCGCGTATGCGCGTGGGGTAAAGCTCCGCCTGATAGCCATGATAGGCATAGGACATCAGATTGGCCGCCAGGGTGAACATCACCCCGATCAGGATCAGCAGGAACGGCGCCCGGGCGATGGAAAAGGCGGCCATGAACAGCGCCATCAGCCCGAGCCCGAGCACGATCTGGGTGCGCCGCTCCAGCCGGTCCGCCAGCATCAGCCCCAAAGCCGGGCCGAACGGGTTGGCCAGCGCGATGATGAAGGAATATTCGAAACTATCGACGATGGTGATGCCGCGCGCGATCAGCAATGCCGGCACCCAGGCGGCGAAGCCGTAGAAGCCGACCACCTGGGCGATGTTGAACAGGCTCAGCATCAGCGTGCGCTCGATATAGCGCGGGGTGAACATCTCCCAGAGCGTGCCGCGCCCTTCGGCCTCGGGCTGCGCAATCGCCGGGGCGGGCAGCGGGGCGGCACGCTGGGCGGCGGTTTCCAGCTCCTGCATCACCGCCTCGGCCTGCGCCGTGCGGCCTTTCAGCGCCAGCCAGCGCGGGCTCTCTGGCAGCAGCCGCCAGAGCGGCCAGGCGACCAGCGCCCCCGCCGCGCCGACCAGCATCACCAGCCGCCAGCCCGGCAGAGCGGGCAGGATCTGCGTTGGCGTCAGCCAGGCGAGCAGCGCGGCGAAGGGGACGATGGTGAAGGTGATGGTCTGGTTGAGGGCGAAGGCGCGGCCGCGGGCGAAGCCGGGGATCAGCTCGGCGATATAGGTATCCATCGCCACCAGCTCGGCCCCGAAGCCGATGCCGGCGATGAAGCGCCAGAGATTGAGGGCGGCGCCGCTCTGCTGGCAGGCCATGATCGCGGTGCAGGCGCTGTACCAGAGCAGCGACCAGAAAAACACGCGCTTGCGGCCGCAATAATCGACCAGCGGCGCGCCCAGCACCGCCCCGGCCCAGAGCCCGGCGAAGGTGCAGAAGACGAAGGTGCCAGCGCCCGAGACCGCGATGTCGCGCAGCGCCGCGAAGGGGCCGAGGCTGGCCGGGGTGAACAGCCCGGCATCGACCATGCGCGGCGCGATATAGGCGGTGAGGAAGACGCTGTAGAACTCGAACACGCCGCCCAGCGAGATATAGAGCACCGGATGCCAGATCGCCTCGCAGAGCGGCAGCCGGTCCAGCCGGGCGGCGATGCGCGCGGCCTCCTGCGCGCTCATGCGGGCGGGGACCGGTCTGGCGTGCGGGATTTGGTCTGCATCGGCAAGACGGAAGCGCTCCTCGGCATTTTCAAACATCTATAGCGGGGGTGGCGGGGCCTGTCAGCTTGCCGGCAGATGCCGGGCATATTCGCCGGCCACCCAGTCAATGAACACCCGCACCCGCAGCGAGAGCTGGCGGTTGCGCGGATAGAGCACGTAGAGCGGGAGCGGCGTGGGCGGGGTGTGCGCCAGAACCTCCACCAGCCGGCCGTCGCGCAGCTCCGCCTCCACCCCGTAATGCGGCACCTGGATCAGCCCCAGCCCTTGCAAAGCGGCTTCCTTGTAGCTCTCCGCGCCGTTGACCGAGAGCACGCAGGGAAGTGAGACGGTTTTCACCGCCTTGCCGACGCGAAATTCCAGCGGCAGCACCCCGCCGGTGGCCGAGGAGCGGAAGCCGACCATTTTATGCCCGGCGAGCTGGTCCCAGCTTGGCGGCGTGCCGTGGCGGGCGAGATAGGCCGGGGAGGCGAAGGTGCCTTCCGGCATCAGCGCCAGGCGGCGGGCGATCAGATCGCTCTCGGCCGGCTGGCCGGCGCGCAGGGCGCAATCCACCCCTTCGCGGATCAGATCCACAAAGCGGTCGCCCTCGCTGACATAGAGTTCCAATTCCGGGTAGCGGTCCAGGAAGGCGGGCAGGCCGGGCAGGATGATGCGGCGCACCTGGCTGCCCTGCGCCTCGACATGCAGAAAGCCGCGCGGCTTGGCGCTGCTGAAGGCGCTTTCGGCGTCCTCCATATCGGCGAGGATGGAAAGGCAGCGCCGGTAATAGGCCTCGCCATCCGGGGTGGCGCGGACCTGGCGGGTGGTGCGCTGGAGCAGCCGGGTGCCCAGCCGGGCTTCGAGCTGCTTCAGCGCGTCGGTGACGGTGGAGGCGGGCAGGGAGAGATCCTCGGCGGCGCGCACGAAGCTGCCGCGCTCCAGGATCCGCACGAAGACCCGCATATGGTCGAATCTGTCCATTGTTCGTGATCCTCGGATGATGTTGCCGGATTTTGCCTGATTATTTGCGGGGCGGAAAGGCGCATCTCAGCCTCACTGAAACTCACAGGAGTGTTTGAGATGAGCACAGGAAAAATCGCCTTGATCACAGGGGCCAGCCGCGGGCTGGGGCGCAGCATGGCGCTGGCGCTGGCAGAGCGCGGGGAAAATGTGATCGGCACCTATCACAGCAACAAGGCGCAGGCCGATGAGGTGAAGGACGCGATCGAGGCCAAGGGCGGCAAGGCGGTGTTTTTGCCGCTGGATGCCGGGGATGTGAAAAGTTTCGCGGGGTTTGCGGTGGCGGTGCGGCAGGCGCTGCGGGAGGTGTGGGGGCGGGAGCGCTTCGACCATCTGGTGAATAATGCCGGCTTTGGCCATCATGCGCCGTTCGCGCAAACCAGTGAGGAGGCGTTTGATAAACTCTTCAACGTGCATCTGAAAGGGGTGTTTTTCCTGACGCAGACGCTGCTGCCGTTGCTGGAAGATGGTGGCCGTATCGTCAATATTTCCTCCGGGCTGGCGCGATTCAGCTTCCCCGGCGCCTCCGCCTACGCGGCGATGAAGGGCGGAGTGGAGGTGCTGACGCGCTATCTGGCGGTGGAGCTGGGGGCGCGGGGCATTACCGCGAACACGGTGGCGCCGGGGGCGATTGCCACGGATTTCAATGGCGGTGTGGTGCGGGATAATCCGGAGATGAACCAGCGTGTGGCGTCTTATGCCGCTTTGGGGCGGGTGGGCGAGCCAGAGGATATCGGCCCGGCGGTGGCGGCGCTGCTGGGGGAGGAGACTCGTTGGGTGAATGGGCAGCGGATTGAGATTTCCGGCGGGATGGTGCTCTAAAAAAAATTGCAAAAGTTTTTGGGGGTGTGGGGACTTTTTTCAAAAAGTCCCCACAAACGTTCGGGGCATTGGCAACGCCAGTGCCACCACCCCAGACGTTTTCGCCGCTTTTTTGAAAAAAAGCGGCACCAAAAAACTTTTAAAATTTTCGCGCCATCGCCGTGAGATGCGCCGGCGGCGCGATCCCGGCCGTCAGACGCGCATCGTCGATCGGCGTGCCGATCTGGGTCGTCACCGGAATCACCCCGGCCCAGATCGGCAGCGCATAATCCTCCTCTTCATCCTTCGGCCCGCCAGTGCGGATTTTGGCACTGCCTTCCTCGATCTTCAGCGCCAGGATCGAGGTTGCCTTGAGCTCCTGCGCGCTGTTCGGGCGCAGCATCGCGGCCCGGCCGGGCCAGAGCCCATCGATAAACGCGCTGAGTTTGGCTTGCTTTTCCTCATCGGGTACCAGATGCGCGGTGCCGAATAGCATCACCGAGCGCGAATTCACCGAGTGATGAAAGCCCGAGCGCGCCATCACATAGCCATCCAGAATCGCCACGTTCAGGCACACCTCTTGCCCGCTGGCGGCGCGCAGGGCGCGGCTGGCGGAGGAGGCGTGCCAATAGACGTGATCGCCCTCGCGCCATTGCAGGGTGGGGGTCACGTAGGGCTTGCCGTCGATCACATAGCCGACGCTGCACATGGGTTGCGCGTCCAGGATCGCGTTCACCACAGCGCGGTCGAAAGAGCCGCGCTGATGCGAACGGCGCAGGCGGGTACGGTCGGTTTGCAGAAGGTCTTCGGTCATGATGCTCTCTGATGGGACTTGATGAGGGGCAGAGTGGCGCGATATTGGTCTGTTTGAAATGACCAATTTAAACATTCAAGACCAGGCCAATTTTGATGCCGCCTTGCTCGGCCTGGCCCTGGCGCGCGGCGGTGAGGCGTTGCATGTGCAGCTGGCCGAGGCGCTGCGGCGGCTGATTCTGGCCGGGGCGCCGCCGGGGGCGCGGCTGCCGCCCAGCCGCAAGCTGGCGCAGGAGCTGTCCATCTCCCGTGCCACCGTGCTCACCGCCTTGGACCAGCTCACCGCCGAGGGCTATCTGCAAGGCCGCCAGGGGGCCGGGCTGTTCGTGGCGCGGGATTTGCCGCATCTGGCCCGCCGCTGGCGCA
>NZ_JH976207.1:1569280-1571917 GCF_000306035.1 Acidocella sp. MX-AZ02 | reverse complement strand
GCATCTCGGCGCCTGGCGCGGCATTTTCTGTTCGGCCGGGCAGATCATCGTCACCTCCGGCGCCACCGAGGCGCTGGGGCTGGCCGGGCGGCTGCTGGCGCCGGGTAGCATCGTGCATGTGGAGGAACCCGGCCACGCCCCGGTGCGCGCCCGGCTGGCGGCGGCGGGGCTGCGTTGCGTGGCCGTGGCTGTGGATGCGCAAGGGCTGAACCCGGCTTTGCTGCGCCCGGATGCGGCCGGGGTGGTGGTGACACCCTCGCGGCAATATCCGCTGGGGATGACGCTGCCCGCGGCACGGCGGCTGGCGCTGCTGGACTGGGCGCAGCGCGCCGGGGCGCTGGTGATCGAGGATGATTATGACAGCGAATTCCGCTTCACCGGCCAGCCGCTGCCGGCCTTGGCCAGCCTCGATCGCGGCGCGCGCACGCTCTATATCGGCAGTTTTTCCAAACTGCTCTCGCCGGGCATCCGGCTCGGCTACATGCTGGTGCCCGCGCCGTTTCTGACGCGGCTGCATGAGGTCATCGGCCGGGCCGGCACCCAGGCCTCGCTGGTGCCGCAGCCAGCCTTGGCGCGCTTCATGCAAAGCGGCGAATTCGCCACCCATCTGCGCCGCATGCGCCGGCTCTACGCCCAGCGCCAGAGCGCGTTGCGCGAGGCGCTGGCGCCTTTGGTGCCGGATTGGCTGGTGCCGGCGATCGAGCCTTCGGGCATGCATTTCATCGTCCGCTTCGGGCCGCGTCTGGCTGGGCTGTCGGACCGGGCGGTGGAGGCGGCGGCGCGCGAGGCCGGGCTGGCGGTGGTCTCGCTCTCCCCATATTTCCACGAGGCGCCCCCGGAGCAGGGGCTGCTGCTGGGCTTTGCCGGGTTTGAGCCGGAGGATTTGCGTGCGGCGGCGTTACGGCTGGGGGCGTGCCTTGCCGGGCTGGGGTGAGGCCGGTTCCGGTGGGAAAGGCTTTGCGTTAGATCAGAAGAAATCTTTAGCGGAGCGCGCGTGATGCATGACCATGACGATCACGACCATATGCATGAGCACGGCCACGACCATGCCGGCCACAACCATGCGGGCCATGGCCATGCCGGGCACAGCCACGCCCCGGCTGATTTCGGCCGCGCCTTCGCCATCGGCCTCGCCCTGAATCTGGCTTATGTGATCGGCGAGGCGGTCTATGGTGTCGCCGGCCATTCGATGGCGCTGCTCGCCGATGCCGGGCATAATCTTTCGGACGTGCTGGGGCTGGCCGGGGCCTGGGCGGCGACCTGGCTGGCGAAGCGCCAGCCCTCGGCGCGCTATACGTACGGGCTGCGCCGCTCTTCCATCCTCACCGCGCTGGGCAATGCTGTGCTGCTGCTCGTGGTCACCGGCGCCATCGCCTGGGAGGCGGTGCTGCGGCTGTTCGCCCCGCAGCAGCCGGCCGGGATGGTGATCATCATCGTCGCGGCGTTGGGGATTCTCATCAATGGCGGCACCGCCTTGCTGTTCATGGCCGGGCGCAAGGGGGATCTCAATGTCCGCGGCGCCTTCCTGCATATGCTGGGCGACGCGCTGGTGGCGGCGGGCACGGTGGCGGCGGGTGTGGTGATTCTGTTCACCGGCTGGGCCTGGGTGGACCCGGTGGTCAGCCTCGCGGTCAGCGCTGTCATCGTCATCGCCACCTGGTCGCTGCTGCGCGATTCGGTGAATCTCTCGCTCGATGCCGTGCCCGCCTCCGTCGATCACCATGCGGTGGAGGCTTATCTGCGCGGCCTACCCGATATCGCGGCGCTGCACGATTTGCATATCTGGGGGCTGAGCACGACGGATGTGGCGCTGACCGCGCATCTGGTGCGCGAGGAGGGTGGCAATGAGGAGGCGCTGCTGGCGCGCATCGCCCAGGAGGCGAAGGCGCGCTTTGGCATCGGCCATGTCACCATCCAGATCGAGAGCCTGGCGGTCGCCGAAGGCTGCGCGCTGCGGCTGGGGGAGAGCGTCTGATCAATCCCCGTGGCGTTTGCGGATGATGTAGGTCGGGCGTTGCTTGGCCTCCATATAGATGCGGCCGATATATTCGCCGAGCAGGCCGATCGAGATCAGCTGTACCGAGCCAAAGAAGGTGATTGCCACGAAGAGCGAGGCATAGCCCGGCACCGGATTGCCCAGCAGCAGCGTGCGCAGCAGGATCAGCACCCCATAGAGCAGCGCCAGCAGCGCCCCGGCGATGCCGAGATAGGTCCAGATTTTCAACGGCGCGGTGGAGAAGCTGGTGAAGCCCTCCAGCGCGAAATTCCATAATTTGAAGCCGGAGAATTTGCTCTGCCCGGCGCTGCGGGGGCGGCGGACATAGTCGATGGTGACGGTGCGAAACCCGACCCAGGCGAACAGCCCTTTCATGAAACGCTGGCGCTCGGGCAGGGTTTTCAGCGCCTCGACGACGACGCGGTCCATCAGCCGGAAATCCCCGACATTCTCGGGGATTTTGGTGTGGGAGAGGGCGTTGTGGAGCTTGTAGAAGGCCAAGGCGGTCTGGCGCTTCATCGCGCTGTCGGTCGAGCGGTCGACGCGCCTGGCCAGCACCACCTCGGCGCCGGCCCGCCAGGCGGCGAGCATTTCGGGGATCAGCTCCGGCGGGTCCTGCATGTCGGCATCGAAGGGGATCA
>NZ_JH976207.1:1562828-1569180 GCF_000306035.1 Acidocella sp. MX-AZ02 | reverse complement strand
TGGTTGTGGGCAATCGCGAATGGCTTGTCCAGCGCAACGGGCGATGAAGGACGCAGTCTGTTTCTGAAACGAGAGTGGCGGACAGACAGGGATTCGAACCCTGGGTACGCTATTAACGTACACACGCTTTCCAAGCGTGCGCCTTAAGCCGCTCGGCCATCTGTCCAGCGCGCGGTGGGGCACTCTCTACCCAAACTCACCCCGCCTGCCAAGGGGGGCGGGGGGGATGGGCGAAAAAAACGCCACCCCGCCGGAGCCGGGTGGCGTTTTTTAGCAAAAACATTTTGAAAACAGTGGTTTAGGCGTCCATCTTGAGGGCCGCCAGGAAGGCGCTCTGCGGGATTTCCACCTTGCCGAACTGGCGCATGCGCTTCTTGCCCTCTTTCTGCTTCTCCAACAGTTTGCGCTTGCGGCTGATATCGCCGCCATAGCATTTCGCCGTCACGTCCTTGGAGAGGGCGGAGATGGTCTCGCGCGCGATCACCCGCCCGCCAATCGCGGCCTGGATGGCGATCTTGAACAGCTGCTTGGGGATCAGCTCCTTCAGCTTGCCGCAGATGGAGCGGCCCCGGCTCTCCGCCTGGGAGCGATGGGCGATGAAGGAGAGCGCGTCCACCGGCTCGGCATTCACCAGGATGGAGATCTTCACCAGATCCGACTCGGCGTAATCCTCCAGCGAATAA
Source organism: Acidocella sp. MX-AZ02 (assembly GCF_000306035.1). NCBI lineage: Bacteria > Pseudomonadati > Pseudomonadota > Alphaproteobacteria > Acetobacterales > Acidocellaceae > Acidocella > Acidocella sp. MX-AZ02. Next base: position 1,568,497 of record NZ_JH976207.1, on the reverse strand, counting down.
TCGAAGCTGGCATAGCCGCGGCTTACGGATTTCAGCCGGTCATAGAAATCGAACACCACCTCGTTCAGCGGCAGCTTATAGACCGCCATGGCGCGGTTGCCGACATAAGTGAGGTCGAGCTGCTGGCCGCGGCGTTCGGAGCAGAGGGTGAGGATGGACCCGAGATAATCATCCGGCACCATGATCGTCGCCTTGATCCAGGGCTCCTCGATATGGTCGATGATCGAGCCGTCCGGCATGTCGGCCGGGTTGTGCAGCGGCTCCATCTCACCATTGGTCTTGAACACGTGATAGACCACCGAAGGGGCGGTGGCGATCAGGTTGAGGTCGAACTCGCGGGAGAGGCGCTCCTGGATGATTTCCAGATGCAGCAGGCCGAGGAAGCCGCAGCGGAAGCCAAAGCCCAACGCCGCGCTGGTCTCGGCCTCGTAATGGAAGCTGGCATCGTTGAGGCGCAGCTTCGCCAGGCTCTCGCGCAATTTCTCGAAATCGTCGGCATCCACCGGGAACAGCCCGCACCACACCACCGGGATGGAGGGTTTGAAGCCGGGCAGGGCCTCGCTGGCCGGGCGGCGATCATCGGTGATGGTGTCGCCGACATTGCAATCCGCGACGGTCTTGATGGCGGCGGTGATATAGCCCATCTCGCCCGGCCCGAGCGCCTCGACCGCGCGCATCTTGGGCGTGAACACGCCGAGCTGCTCGACCGGATGCACGGCGCCGGTGGACATCATGCGGATCTTCTGGCCCCGGCGCAGCACGCCGTTCTTGATGCGCACCAGAATGACGACGCCGAGATATTGGTCGTACCATGAATCGACCAGCAGCGCCTGCAGCGGCGCATCTTCCTGGCCCTGCGGCGGCGGCAGCTTGGCGACCAGTGCCTCCAGCACGCCTTCGATATTGAGGCCGGTCTTGGCGGAGATTTCCACCGCTTCCGAAGCGTCGATGCCGATCACATCCTCGATCTGCTGCTTCACCTTCGGCACGTCGGCGGCCGGTAGATCGACCTTGTTGAGCACCGGGACGATCTCGTGATTGGCATCCAGCGCCTGGTAGACATTGGCGAGCGTCTGCGCCTCCACGCCCTGGGAGGCGTCGACCACCAGCAGCGAGCCCTCGCAGGCGGCCAGCGAGCGGCTGACCTCATAGGCGAAATCGACATGGCCGGGCGTGTCCATCAGGTTGAGCACATAGGTCTTGCCGTCCGAGGCCGGGTATTCGAGGCGCACGGTCTGCGCCTTGATGGTGATGCCGCGCTCTTTCTCGATCTCCATATTATCGAGCACCTGCTCGGTCATCTCGCGCGCGGTGAGGCCGCCGCAATGCTGGATCAGCCGGTCGGCCAGGGTGGATTTGCCATGGTCGATATGGGCGATGATGGAGAAATTACGGATCAGGTCGAGAGGTGTGCCGGTCATGGCGGGTCTTTAGGGCATTTTGGGGGGGCGCGTCGATAAGGGCTTTGGAAAAGCCGCCGCCCCTTGCGCGAATAGCGGGTTTCGGTGAAGCATTGCCAAACCGTTAATAATTCGAGGTTGTTATGGGGTTTGTTGGCGCCATCAAGGCCGGTTACGCGAATTATTTCAATTTTTCCGGCAGGGCGACGCGCCCGGCCTATTGGTGGTTTCAGCTCTGGATCCTTCTGTTGCTGATGGGGCTGGGTATTTTCGGCGTCATGGCGATTGGAGTGCATGACGGCTCGGGCTTGAAGCTGGTGGCGGAGCTGTTCGCGGCGCTTTTTGGGCTGATGATCCTTCCCGCCATCAGCCTGCAGGTACGCCGGCTGCACGATGCCGGCCATTCGGGCTGGTGGGTGTTGATTTCCTTCCTGGCCCATGTCGCGCGCTCGATCTGGATGGTCGCCATGCGGCATGATCCCGGCATCGCGGCAGATCTGGTGGCGCTGCTGCTGGATCTGGTGTCGTTGGGGCTGAGCCTCACCATTCTGATTTTCTCGTTCCAGCGCTCCAAGCAGGGCTGAAGCTTCAACCGGGCACGCGGATCGCGCTCAACCCCGCCGCCAGGGCGATCTTCATGTCGCGCTGGTTGAGCGCGACGCAGCCCGCCGTCGGGGCGTAGTCTGGCGTGGCGATGTGGAAGAAGATGGCGGAGCCGCGGCCCGGCAGGATGGGGGCGAGGTTCCAGTCGAGCACGCCGATGATGTCGTAGACCGCATCCTCACGCCACAGCGCCTCGTGGCTCGGGCCGAAGGGCAGGCGGACGGGCTGGTTATAGGCTTTGTCCGCCGGGTCGTCGCACCAGCCATCGGACGGGGAGAGCGGCTCCAGCGGCACAGCGCAGCGCGGCGGGGGCAGGCGGTCGGCGCGGTAGAGCACCCGCACCAGTTTCAGCAGCCCGGTGGGGGTGGCGCCATCGCCTTCGCGTTTCTGGGCGGTGATGCCGCCGCGCCCATGGGCGGCGCGCAGGGTCAGCCCGGCGCCGCGCAGCGTCTCGCCTTGCAGGATGAACTCAACCAAGCAGATGGCCGAAGCGCCTGGCTTTCGTCTCCAGGTAGGAATCATTCACCCCGTTGGCCTCGAACTGGTGCGGGACGCGTTCGACGATCTTGATGCCGCAGGCGGCGAGGCTTTCGACCTTTTCCGGGTTGTTGGTCAGCAGGCGGATCTTCTCGATCCCCAAAGCCTCCAGCATGGCGGCGGCGATGTGGAAATTGCGCTCATCCGCCTGCCAGCCCAGGGCCCGGTTGGCATCCAGCGTGTCCAGCCCCTGATCCTGCAGCGTGTAGGCGCGCAGCTTGTTGATCAGCCCGATGCCGCGCCCTTCCTGGGCCAGATACAGCACCGCGCCGTTGCCCTCCTGGCCCATGCGGGCAATCGCCCCTTGCAGCTGCGGGCCGCAATCGCAGCGCAATGATCCCAAGAGATCGCCGGTGAAACATTCCGAATGCAGCCGCACCAGCGGGGCGTCCTGCGTCTCTGGCGTGCCGACCAGGATGGCCATGTGCTCGATGCCCTGGTCCAGCGCCCGGAAGGCGACCAGCCTGGCGTCGCGCGCCGCGTCCAGCGGCACCGAGACCTCGGCCACCTTCATCAAGGTGGAGGCCAGCTCCAGCGGATAGGCCAGCAGATCGGCGGCGGGGACGGTGAGCAAATCCGCGCCTTCGCGGCGGGTGGCCCAGCCGGGGCGCACCGGGGCCACAACCATCGCCGGCAGCAGGCGGGCGAGCTTGCCCAGCGCCAGGGCGGCGGCGGCTTCGTCCGGGGCTTCGATGGTGGAGAAGCGGGGCAGGATCTGTTCCATCGTCGGGTCGGCGGCGCGTTTCAGCGTCTCGGCGTCGATCAGCGGCCGGGCCAGCTCCAGCGCGATGGCGGGAGCGGTTTCCGGCACATCATGTTGCAGCACCGCGGCGGCGCGGGAGGGGGCGAGCAGCAGGGAAGCCGGGCCGGTGGAGAGAAGATCGATCAGCCGCAGCCCTTCCGCGCCCACCGTCTCCGCCGGGGCGATGATCAGCGGCTTGCGCGCGGCCAGCACCACCGGCACGCCGCGTCTGGCATCGGCGATGGCGCGGTGCACCGCCCGGGTGCGGGGGGTGCCGAGAGGGGCTTGAACGGAACGCAACGGCGAATTCATTTGTTTAAAATAGTGAGCCGCCGCGGATCTGGCCAGAGAGGCTGACAGGTAGGCGAAAACGGGCTAGAATTTGTTCAGATATCAAGGGAGTCGAACATGGCGGACCCGCGACCGATCCTGCTGGTTGACGACGACGTGGCGCTGCGCACAGCGCTTGCCGAGCAATTGCAGGTCAATGGCGAATTCGCGCCCGAAGAGGCGGGAAGCCTCGCCGAAGCGGAGACCCGGCTCGCCAATGGCAAACGCTATGATGCGCTGCTGCTCGATGTCGGGCTGCCGGACGGGGACGGGCGGGAATTCTGCAAGCGCCTGCGCGCCCGTGGCCTCAAGGCGCCGATTCTCATGCTCACCGCCTCGGTCGAGGAAGAGGATGTGGTGCAGGGGATGGAGTCCGGCGCCAATGATTATCTCGCCAAGCCCTTCCGGCTGAATGAGCTGCTGGCGCGGCTGCGCGCGCATATGCGCAGTTTCGAGAATTCCGAGGATGCCGAGATCAAGCTTGGCCCCTACAGCTTCCGCCCCGCCGCGCGCCAGCTGCTGGATGCCAAGGGGGGCAAAATCCGCCTCACCGACAAGGAGGCGGCGATTCTCAAGCATCTCTACCGCGCCGGCAAGCCGGTGCCGCGGCAGACGCTGCTGGAGGTGGTCTGGGGCTATAATGAGGGCGTCTCGACCCATACGCTGGAGACGCATGTCTACCGGCTGCGTCAGAAGATCGAGGCGGACCCGCAGAATGCCAAGCTGCTGGTCACCGATGGCGGCGGGTATAGTTTGAACGCTTAGCGCAATGGGGGCGCTAATTTTTATCTAGATGCGCCGGAACCAGTCCGCGACGCGGGCCAGGCAGATTTCGAAAATTTCCAGCGAATCGAAGGGACGGCCGAGCCCGTCCGCGGGCAAAGTGAGCGGCAGGCTCAGGCTGCCCTCGATCATCAGATTATCGGCGCAGCCGAAATCCTCGATGATCAGCCCGGGCAGGGCGTCGCCCACCGCCTCGATCTGCGCCCCGGCGCGGGTGGCGAAGTTTTGCGCCGAGTTGGAATAGCCGAAGACCGGCTTGCCCTGGCCGAGAAACCAGCCCAGCTCGACCAGCGTGCCGGCATCCGCCGAGGCGCCGCGAAACGGGGTGAGGTTGGCGAGGATCGCATCGCTTTCGCGCATCATCCGCAGATCATCGGCGTAGATCGCCCGCCAGAGCTCGGCGGCGGGGCGGTTGAGGTCGAGATTTGGGTTGAAGGGGGCGATTCCCTCCAGCCCATGGGCGGCGCAGAGATCGCGCTTGGCCTGCGCCATCGCGGCGGCATGGGGCAGGAACACGTCCGGCCCGGCGAGATAGAGTTTCGGAACAGCCATGACGCAGGATTTGCGGGGCGGGCGGTGCCGGTCAAGGGGAGACGCCGGTTGGCCAGCATCACAGGGCCGCTCCGCGCCGATTCTCTCGCTCAGCCGCCGGGCAGGCGCGGCGCCGGGGCGGGGGCGGCGAACAGGGCGGCGCGCAACGGCAGCGGCAGGCTGCCATAGATCTCCGCCTCCCAATCCGGCTCGATGCAGCGCGCCCCGTTCCAGACCAGAGTCACCCGGGCGAATTCCTCGCGCTGCCCGGCGCCGGGCAGCAGATGGCGGTAGAACACCAGCCGCGCCGCGATGCGGTTGGCGGCGCGCAGCGTCTCGCGGTTGGCGGCGAGGCGGTAGCCCTCATCCCGGAACAGGATCGCCGCCGCCGGCAGGCGCAGCAGGATCGTCTCCTGCGCCAGCTGGCTGGCGGCGTGCAGATAGCGGGCATTGGAGTTGGGGCCGATGCCGCCCCAGCGATGCGCGATGCAGAGATGAATGGCCTCGCCCAGCTCGCAGGCGCTGACCAAGGCCTCCGGCCCGTTGCTGCCGAATTGCCGCCAGCTGGAGAGCAGCCCGGCCGGGTCGGCAAAGGCCGCGAGGGTGGTGGGCTGGCCGTCGCGCAGCAGAATGGCGCTGACATCCGCCCCCTCCTGGCGCTGGCGCAGCAGCCTGACGCAGGCCTGATCCACCGCCGCCAGGCTCTCGAAACTGGCCGGGTCGGGCAGCACGGAAAACCCGTC
>NZ_JH976207.1:1552575-1562728 GCF_000306035.1 Acidocella sp. MX-AZ02 | reverse complement strand
GTCAAAGCCGCGTGCGCGATAGGCGGTCTAGACGGCCTCGGCCGCCCAGGCATGCTGGCGCAGCATCCCCATCAGACCGTCAAAGGCTTCATCCAGCGTCTTGCCCGAGGTGTTAAAGGCGAGGTCGGACTTGGCGTAGAAGCCGACACGGCTTTCCAGCGTCAGCCGGATATCCTCGACGCCGTTGCGGTTGCCGGGCAGCTGGCGCAGATCGCCCTGGGCCAGCACGCGGGTGAAATGATCCTCAGGCGTGGCCTGCAGCCAGACGGTGAGGCAGTTATTCAGCAGCAGATCGAAGGTGGCATTGTCGCTCACCAGCCCGCCGGCGGTGGCGATGACGCAGGACGGGTAGGTTTGCAGCGTATCCTCCAGCGCCTGGCGCTCATAGCGGCGATAGGCGTTGGAGCCGTAGAGGGCCTGGATTTCCGCAGGGGCACAGCCGGCCAGCCGGGTGATTTCCAGCCGCAGCTCGACGAACGGATAGCCGAGCTTGGCCGCCACCATCTGCCCGAGCGTGGATTTGCCGGCGCCGCGCAAGCCCACCAGCGCGATGCGGTGATGCCGTGTGGCGCCACCATGCGGGCGGCTATTGCCGAACATGTCGCTCAAACCCTGCAAGGCGCGGGCGATCTCGCTCGGCTCGCGCCCATGCAGCAGCCGGCGGATGGAGAGCCATTCCGGGGAGGAGGTGGTCTCGTCCCCCAGCAGCTCGGCCAGGGAGCAATCCAGCGCCTGGGCGACTTGCGCCAGCACCAGAATCGAGACATTTCCGGTGCCCGATTCCAGATTGGCCAGATGCCGCTCGGATACATCCGCCTCGCCGGCCAGAACCCGGCGCGTCATGCCCCTGCGGGCGCGCAGCAATTTCACGCGCTTGCCAAGGCCAGGGAGAATTTCGGACTCGTCGATCGGCGTCATGGGGTCTGGTTCAATTCGGAAGCCATCGCCGCGCGTTAGCACTTTTTTGCCGAAGGACAAAGGGGAAGTCACGAATATTTTGTAATATAGTGCACAAAGCTTTTGCGGACAGGCAGGTTTTGGGCAGTCTGCCGCGTGTTTTGCGTAAAAACCGCGCCCCTTGCCGGGCGCCGGGGCGGGTGCCATCTCTTGTGCCATGACAGAGCATAACGATTCGGTGGGCTGGCATGGCACCACCATTTTGTCCGTTCGCCGCAATGGCCAGGTTGTCGTGGCCGGGGACGGGCAGGTATCGCTCGGCAACACCGTTGTAAAGGGAAACGCGCGCAAGGTGCGGCGGATTGGCAATGGCAGCGTGATCGCCGGCTTCGCCGGGGCCACGGCTGACGCCTTCACCCTTCTGGAACGGCTCGAAGCGAAGTTGGAACGGTTTCCCAACCAGTTGGAGCGCGCCTGCGTGGAGCTGGCGAAGGATTGGCGGACGGACCGCTATCTGCGCCGGCTGGAGGCGATGTTGATCGTCGCCGACAAGGAGAGGGGCTTTACCCTCACCGGCAATGGCGATGTGCTGGAGCCCTCCGATGGCATCATCGCCATCGGCTCCGGCGGCAATTACGCCCTCTCGGCCGCGCGCGCGCTGATGACGGTGGATGATCTCTCCGCCGAGGAGATCGCCCGCCGGGCGATGAAGATCGCCGCCGATATCTGCATCTACACCAACGAAAACCTGGTTGTTGAAACGATTTAAATGGACATTCCTGTTTATTCCCCCCGCGAGATCGTCTCCGAGCTCGACCGCTTCATCATCGGCCAGAACGACGCCAAGCGCGCCGTGGCCATCGCCTTGCGCAATCGCTGGCGCCGCCAGCAGCTGCCGGAGGAGATGCGCGATGAGGTGGTGCCGAAAAACATCCTGATGATCGGCCCGACCGGCTGCGGCAAGACCGAGATCGCTAGGCGCCTCGCCAAGCTGGCCCAGGCGCCGTTTCTGAAAGTGGAAGCCACCAAATTCACCGAGGTCGGCTATGTCGGCCGGGACGTGGAGAGCATCGTGCGCGATTTGGTGGAAGCTTCCATCACCATGCTGCGCGAGCAGAACCGTAAGGGCGTGGAAGCCAAGGCGGAACTCAACGCGGAGGAGCGGCTGATTACAGCGCTCGTCGGCGAAGGGGCGTCGGCCGATACGCGGGTGAAATTCCGCCGCATGCTGCGCGCCGGCGAGCTGGAGGATAAGGAGATCGAGGTGTCGATTTCCGAGGCGCCGGGCACGCCGATCGGCATGATGGACATGCCCGGCATGCCGCCGGGCGGGGCGATCAATCTTGGAGACATGATGAAGGGCATGTTCGGTCGCCAAGCGCAGAAGAAAAAGATGCTGGTGCCGGATGCGCGCCGTGCCTTGCAGCGCGAGGAGGCGGACAAGCTCCTGGATACCGAACAGCTGACCAAGGATGCGCTGATGCATGCCGAGCAGAACGGCATCGTGTTCCTCGATGAGATCGACAAGATCTGCGCGCGCTCCGATAGCGGCTTCAAGGGCGGCGATGTCTCGCGCGAAGGCGTGCAGCGCGATCTGCTGCCGTTGATCGAGGGCACCACGGTCTCGACCAAATACGGGCCGGTGAAGACGGATTATATCCTGTTCATCGCCTCGGGCGCCTTCCATGTCGCCAAGCCCTCGGACCTGCTGCCGGAATTGCAGGGGCGGCTGCCGATCCGCGTCGAGCTGAGCTCGCTCTCGCGCGATGATTTCAAGCGCATCCTCACCGATACCGAGCATTCGCTGCTGAAGCAGTCGGTGGCGTTGTTGGGCACTGAGAAGGTGGATCTCACCTTCGCGGATGACGCGGTGGATGAGATCGCCTCGCTCGCTTTCGACATCAATGAGCGGGTCGAGAATATCGGCGCGCGGCGGCTGGCGACGGTGATCGAGCGGATGCTGGAGGAGATTTCCTTCACCGCCACCGACCGTTCCGGCGAGGCGATCACCATCGATGCCGCCTATGTGAATGAGAAAGTGGCGCCGCTGGCCAGCAAGGGCGATCTGTCGCGATTCATTTTGTAGAGCAACATGACCCTGATTGGACTCATTCAGGGTCATAAAGTTGCTCGCCAAAACAAAGGGCTAGAGCGCGCTGGCCGTTTACGGTCAGCGCGCTCTAGCCGGCAAAAGCCACGGGCGTGGTGAAGCTTGGCGGCGGGCGCGAAAGGGAGCAAAAGGCGGGCATGAATGTTCGTCTGGCTGGATTGATTACGGCCCTCCTGGCGGCCGCCGCTCTCGGTGTCGCGTATTTCGCCCAATATGGGCTGCATCTGGTGCCGTGCGAGCTGTGCCTGATGGAGCGCTGGCCCTACCGCATCGTCATCCTGCTGGGGCTGCTGGCGCTGCTGTTCGGCGGGCGGTTCGGCCGGGTGCTGCTGGGGCTGGCCGGGCTGGCGATGCTGGCGGATATTTTCATTGCCGGGCTGCATGTCGGCGTGGAGTTCGGCTGGTGGCCATCGCCCTTGCCGGAGTGCAATGGCATGCTCACCCCGGGGGCGGCGCTGCCGATGACGCCGGCGGTGCCGTGTGACCGGCCGGTGCATCTGCTGGCCGGGGTCCCGATCTCGATGGCGCAGATGGATTTCTGTGCCGCCATCATCCTGACCGTGCTGTTTTTTAGCATGGCGGGGGGGCGGCCGAAGCGGAGGCGGTGATGGACGAGACGATCAAGCGGTTTGTACGTGTGGACCATGCCGGCGAATATGGCGCCGAGCGCATCTATGCCGGGCAGCTGGCGGTGCTGGGGCGCGGGCCGAAGGGTGATCTGCTGCGCCACATGCTGGAGCAGGAGACGGTGCATAAGCAGACCTTCGAAGGGCTGATCGCCGCGCGGCGCTCCCGCCCGACGGCGATGCTGCCGATCTGGCGTGTGGCCGGCTTCGCGCTGGGCGCGTTGACCGCGGCGCTGGGCGAGAAGGCGGCGATGGCCTGCACCGTGGCGGTGGAGGAGACCATCGACGAGCATTACGCCGCCCAGCGCGATGCGCTGCCCGAAGGCGAGCAGGAGCTGGCGGAGACGATCGAGCGCTTCCGGCTGGAAGAGCTGGAGCATCGCGATATCGGGCTGGAGCACGGCGCCGAGCAGGCGCCGGCCTATAAATTGCTGACCGGGCTGATCAAGGCCGGCTGCAAGGCGGCGATCAAGATCAGCGAGGCGGTTTAACCAATAAACGGGAGGCGGGCATGGACCAGTACAGAACCTTGCAGGATCTGCGTGAGTATCTTGCCCGCTTGGAAAAATGGTTCGCCCGGCCGATTACGGCTGGGGAGCATCCGACACTGTATACGGAAAGCTCCTCCAGCCGGCAGTTGATCTGCGGCATTCAGCGCGATGATTATATGTTTTCTGGCGATGGGAAATGGATTTTACCCTCGCGCTGCCATGGGCTCTCCTTCTCCGCGCATTGGCAGCATCTTAAAGGTATCCACAGGCTGAAATCCAAGCGCAATCCGGGCAAGCAGATTTCGGTGTACTGGGTGCTGTCCGAGATGGATCTGCCGGACGGGCTGGAATTCGTGGCAGATGAGAAGGACCCGCAGCATTATCTGTTATGCGTGACCGCGACCATGCGGGTGGAGGAACTGCGCGATAAGCTGATCAGGCTCGGCGATCGGATGGCGGTGATCCGGGATGCGCAGGTGGCACTTTGATCCCGTTTCGCTTTGAGGCTGACCGGCAATTGGCGCTGGACTATGCCCGCACGCTGGGCGATGCGGCGGCGGCGGCGATTTTGACCGCCGGGCGGGTGGAGAGTGCCGAGCAGGCGCGGGTTCTGGCGCGCTTCTATTGGGCGATGGTGGATGCCAGCCTGGAGGAAGATATCGAGCCGGAGCTGGAAAATCTGCATAACGCGTTTTCGGCCGGTTGCTACCAGGCCGGGTTCATCGAGATTTGGCACGCGGAGATACCTGAGGATTAGGCGCCAGGCCTAGCGCCCGCATGGCAGCCTCCCGAAGAAAAACCCTGTTTTTCAGGCGGCTTGCCCAGTAAGCGGGAAATATGTCCGCAACACTGGCCCAGCAAGCCGCGCCGCCTTTGCCTGACGGCCTTCCCAAGCACGCGCGTATGCGGGCGATGATCGCTGTTGCCATGGCGGTTTTGCTGTCCGCGGTGGATTATACGGTGGTGAATATCGCGATGCCCACCATCGCGCATGACGTCCATACCAGCAATTCCGCGGCGATCTGGATTGTGAATGCCTACCAGCTGGCGAATTTGATCGCGCTGCTGCCGGTGGCGAGCCTGGGGGAGCGCTTTGGCCATGCGCGCATGTGCGTGCTGGGATTGTTGGTGTTTTCGGCCGCGTCATTATTATGCGCGATGTCGCAGACCCTGCCGGAATTGGCGCTGGCGCGCGCGGTGCAGGGCGTGGGGGCGGCCTGTATTCTGGGCGTGAATGCCGCATTGATCCGCTATATCTACCCCGCCAATCTGCTCGGGCGGGGCATTGCCTTGAACGGCCTGACCATCGCGCTCGGCGTGGCGCTGGGGCCGTCTCTGGCCGCCCTCGTGCTGTCCTTCGCGAGCTGGAAATGGCTGTTCCTGATCAATCTGCCGCTGGGGGCGCTGGCGTTCTATTTCGCGATCACCTCGCTGCCGCGCACCCCGCAAACGCCGGCGCGGCTGGATCTGCTGAGCGTGGTGCTGCTGGCGCTCGGGCTTTCGGGCATCGTCATGGGCGGCGATAATTTCGCCCAGGGCGGGGGCGCCGCGCAGGGGCTGGGGCTGATCCTGGTCGGGGCGGTGGCGATGGCGCTGCTGGTGCGGCTGCAGCTGACCCGCGCCAACCCGCTGCTGCCGGTGGATCTGCTGGCGCGCAGCGGCTTTTCGATTGCCTTCGTCACCGGGTTTCTGTCCTTCGTGGCCTCGAATTTCTTCATGATCTCGATGCCCTTCAACCTGACCGATGTGCTGCATCGCGGCCCGGCGGAGACGGGGCTGGTGATCACCTCCTGGCCGGTGGCGATCGTGCTTTCGGCGCCGATCATCGGGCGGCTGACGGATCGGTATCCGGCGGCGATGCTCTCGACGCTGGGGATGGTGATTTGCGGTACCGGGTTTCTGCTGCTGCGGTTGCTGCCGCATGACCCGAGCGACCTCAACATCATGTGGCGGATTTACCTGGCCGGCACCGGGTTCTCGATGCTGCAGCCGCCGAACAACAAGGCGATGCTGATGACGGCGCCGAAACAGCGGATCAGCGGGGCCTCGGGGATGATCTCGGTGGCGCGGCTGTTCGGGCAGACGATTGGGGGCATGCTGGTGGCGTTGACTCTGGGGCTGGCGCATCCGATGCCGACGCAGACTTGTTTGGCGCTGGCGGCGTTCACCGCCTATGTGGCGGCGGGGTGCAGCCTGTCGCGGGTGTTGGCGAAGCAGGAAAATTAGCGGAAGTTTTTGAGGGTGTGGGAACTTTTTTCAAAAAGTTCCCACGAACGTTCGGGGTGGTGGCAACGCCAGTGCCAACACCCCAGGCGTTTCGCGGCCCTTTTTGAAAAAAGGGCCGCCCCCCAAAAAATTTTGGAACTTAGCTCAGTGCTTCGGCGCAGGCATCCAGGATGGCGTCGGCGTCCATCTCATATTCCCGGTACAGCTCCGCCACCGTGCCGGACTGGCCGAAATGGTCCGGCCCCAGCGCCATCACCCGCTGGCCACGCACCGCGCCCAGCCAGCTATGCGCCGCCGGGTGCCCATCCAGCACTGTCACCAGCGCCGAGCCGGGGGCCAGAGGGGCGAGAATATCCTCGATATGCGATGTCGCCTTCTCCCCCGCGCGGCGCTGGCGCTGGGCGGCGCGCCAGCCGGCATAGAGCCGGTTCGGGCTGGTGATGGCGAGCAGCCCGGCCTCCGGCACATCCTCCCGCAGCAGGGCGAAGGCTTTTTCCGCCTCCGCCGCCATCGGGCCCTGATAGGCGATGGCGATGGACGCACCCGGGGCGGGCGGGGTGATCCAATGCGCGCCGGCGATCACATGCGCCTCATTCAGCGTACGCGTGGGCTGCGGCAGGGCGAAATTGGAGAGGCGCAGCCAGACCGCCGAGCCGTCCGGTTTCTGCATATATTCGAAGGCATGGCGCATCATGATGCGCAGCTCGTCGCAATAGGCCGGCTCGAAGGTGGCCAGCTTGTCCTGCACGATGCCCAGCAGCGGAGTGTTGGTGGCCTGGTGCTGCCCGCCTTCCGCTGCCAGCGTGATTCCGGACGGGGTGGAGACCAGCAGGAAGCGCGCATCCTGGTAACAGGCATAATAGAGCGCATCATGGCCGCGATTGACGAACGGATCGTACACCGTGCCCACCGGCAGCAGCCTGGTGCCGTAGAGATCCTGCGCCAGCCCGGCGGCGCCCAGCAGCAGGAACAGGCTCTGCTCGGCAATGCCCAGCTCGATATGCTGGCCGCCGGGATGCATGTCCTTGCGGACCATCGAGGCGACCTTGCTCTTGCGGAACACATCCTCCTGCGCCTTGCGGGCGAACATCGAGCGGCGATTGATCCAGGAGGTGAGGTTGGTGGAGGTGGCCACATCCGGGCTGGAGGTGACGATGGCCTGCGAGAGCGCCTTGCTCTCGCCCTGGGCGCGGCCGATTTCGGAGAGGATTTCGCCGAACCCGGCCTGGGTGCTCATTTTGCGCCCGGCGGTGCGCGGGCCGGGCAGGGTGGCGGGCACCGGCACGGCTGGGGCGGTGAGCCGACGCCCGGCGGGGGAGAGCGGCTGCGCGTAGGGCGCTTCGTTGATGAAGCGCTCGATCCGGTGCGGGTTTTCCAGCCCTTCCAGCCGGTCCCATTCATGGCCGGGGCGGATCCTCATGGCGGCGCGGAATTCGTCCATCTGCTCGGGCGTCATCAGCCCGGCATGGTTGTCCTTATGCCCGGCCAGCGGCAGGCCGTTGCCCTTGATGGTGTGGGCGAGGAAGAGGGTCGGCTGGTCGGAACTGGCGGCCTGGGAGAAGGCACCGGTGAGGGTGCCGAGATCATGCCCGGCCAGGTTGGTCATCAGCGCCGCCAGCGCGGCATCGTCCAGCGGGTCGATGAGGGCGCGCAGCGGGCGGCTGCGGCCGATATCGCGCAGCAGCGCCTCGCGCCAGGCCGGGCCGCCCTGGAAGGTCAGCGCCGAGTAGACGGAGTTGGGGCAGTCATCCAGCCAGGCGCGCAGGGCGCTGCCGCCGGGGCGGGTGAACACCTCCTGCAAGGCGCGGCCATAACGCAGCGTCACCACGCGCCAGCCCATGTCGCGGAACAGGCCTTCAAAGCGGCCGAAGAGGCGGTCGGGCATCACCGAGTCCAGGCTCTGGCGGTTGCAATCCACCACCCACCAGACATCGCGGACGTCATGCTTCCAGCCCTCCAGCAGGGCCTCGTAGATATTGCCCTCGTCCAGCTCCGCATCACCGGCGACGGCGACATTGCGGGCGCGTTTGGCGCCTGCGGGCAGCATCTCATGCGCCTGCACGTAATCCTGGATCAAAGCCGAGAAGCTGGTGATGGCGACGCCGAGCCCGACCGAGCCGGTGGAGAAATCGATCTCGGCGCCATCCATGGCCCGCGACGGATAGGCCTGGGCGCCGCCGAACTGGCGAAACAGCTCCAGCTTTTCGCGGCTCTGCCGGCCGAGCAGGTAATTCACCGCATGCAGCACCGGCGAGGCGTGGGGTTTGACGGCGACGCGGTCCTGCGGGCGCAGCGCATCGAAATACAAAGCCGTCATGATCGAGGTGACGGAGGCGCAGCTGGCCTGATGCCCGCCGACCTTCTCGGCGGTGAGGTTGGGGCGGATATGGTTGGCGTTATGGATGATCCAGGAGGACAGCCAGAGCAGCTTGCGCTCGATGGCCGCCAATGTTTCCAAGGTTCCCGTGCTGTGCCCGAGCGGCCGCATCTCATTCATACCGGCATTATAATGCCTTTTGCGTCAACATGGAATGCATAACCCCGCCCTTGCGGGCGGGGTTATGGCAGGGGCGACGGCTTTAATAAGCCGAGCCGGCGATGATGCTGGCGATGATGCCGCTGCTGATCGCGATCATCAGGAACTGGCCGTTATAATTCACCCACTCATAGCCCGGCGGCGGGCGATGCAGATGGTAGCGGTCCCACTCGTCATGCGGCACTACCCGGCGCGCGCCGTTGAAATGGTCGCCCCGCGCCCAGTGACCATCCGGGCCGCTGGGGCCGTGGCGGTATTGCGGGCCGCCATGATATTCGGCGCCTTGCGGGCGGTGGTCGGCGGGCGGGCGGTGGTCGCCGCCTTGCGGGGCGCCGTGATTCTCCCCCTGCAGGCCGAAGAAGCCGGACCCGTTATGCTGGCCGCCCTGCGGCCCGCCATGGTCTCCACCCTGCGGCGCGCCGTGATTGCCACCCTGCGGACCGCCGTGATTCTCGCCTTGCGGGGCGCCATGCGGCTGGCCGCCATCCGGGCCGCCATGGTCGGGCTGGGCCAGGGCCGGGCCGGCCAGCAGGGCCAGCGCGGCGACGCCGGAGAGGAAAGTTTTACTAAAGCGCATGACTGCGTCTCCTTTCGATGACAGGAGTATTGGGGTGGAAAAGGGCAATTCCAGGCCAGGGCAAATGGATTTTGTGATAAAATTTTTCTCCATTGCGGCGAGATTATGTCGTAGACTTTGACCTATTTTCGGTCAACCGGCCTGCCGGCTCAGCCTTTGCCAATGGGCGCGTCGGCGGTGGCCGGGCGCGGGGTGAAGTCATCCTTGCGCCAGCGGGCCGAGCTGGTCCGGCAGATCCTCCGCCAGCAGGCCCGGCCCGATCTTGGTGGCGGCCGCGCCATGCAGCCAGACCCCGGCGCAGGCGGCGGCGAAGGGGGCCATGCCGCGCGCCAGCAGGGCGGCGATCAGCCCGGCCAGCACGTCGCCTGTGCCGCCGGTGGCGAGCCAAGGCGGGGCGTTGGCGTTGATGACGGCCTCGCCATCCGGGGCGGCGATGATCGTATCCGGCCCTTTCAGCACCAGAACCGCGCCGATGCGCGCGGCGGCGGCGCGGGCGGCGCCCAGCCTGTCCGGGCCGATGGGGCCGAACAGGCGGGTGAACTCGCCCTCATGCGGGGTGATGACGGTGACACCGCGCAGACGCTCCGGCGCCCCGGCGCAGGCGGTCAGCGCGTCCGCATCCGCGACGATGTGCCTGTCCCCCGCCGCCAGCAGCGCCGCCAGGGCGGGGCCGGCGGCGTCGATGCCAAG
>NZ_JH976207.1:1538202-1552475 GCF_000306035.1 Acidocella sp. MX-AZ02 | reverse complement strand
CCGCCAGCCGCGCCGCCCCCGGCAGGGTCCCGGAGAGGAGGGTGACCTCGCCGCTGCCATATTTATGGCCGGTGGGCGCGCGCGGAGGCAGGGTGAACAGGGCCGGGCTGTTCTCCCAGCAGCGTGGCGCGAGGCCGGCAATGATCTCGTCCGGCATGCCGATATCGCGCAACAGCACCTCCCCGCACAGGCCGCGCCCCGGATAGAGCAGATGGCCAGGCTTCTTGCGCACGAAGGTGACGGTGAATTCGGCCTGCGGCGCGAAGCCGCGCACCTGGCCGGTGGCGCCGTCCAGCCCGGACGGCACATCGATGGCGACCAGCCGTTTCGCGGTGCGCAGCAGGGCGGTGCAATGCGCATCCAGATCCCGCGACAACCCGGCGCCGAACAAGGCATCGATGACCAGCCCGGCGCGGGCGACATTGTCCAGCGTCGCCTCGCCGGGGGATTTGACCCGCACATGCCAGCCGGCCCGCGCCAAATAGGAGGCGGCGACATGGCCATCACCGCCATTCCTGCCCGGCCCGGCCAGCACCAGCGTGCGCGTGGGGCGGATGCGTTGCAGGATGGCGCGCGCCACCGCCCGCCCGGCCGCCTGCATCAGCGCCGCGCCGTCTCCAGCCTGGGCGTCGGCCGCGCCCATCTCCGCCGGGGTCAGCAACGCACCCGCAAAATTCTCTGGCCGTTCAAACGAATATGCCATTTACTCCACCTGAGGCAGGAGGCTTTAGATGGGACAGATTATCGCGGTTGCACAGCAAAAAGGCGGTGCCGGCAAGACCATGATCGCGGCACAGTTCGGCGCCGCCCTGGCCGAGCAAGGGCGGGTGGCGCTGCTGGATATCGATCCGCAAGGCAGCCTGACCGCCTGGGGCCGGCTGCGGGAGGGCGCGGCGAAGGCCAATCCCGGCCTGGAGGTGATCGCCGTGTCCGGCTGGCGGCTGGCGAATGAGCTGGAGAAGCTCAAATCCAGCCATGATTACGTGCTGGTGGATACCCCGCCAGTGATCGACAGCGATGCCAGGCGGGCGATTCGCGGCGCGGATCTGGTGCTGGTGCCGATGAACCCGGCCCCGCCCGATCTCTGGGCGGCGGAGGGGACGTTGAAGCTGGCGGCGGAAGAGCGACGCCCGGCTGCACTTTTGTTCAACCGCGCCCCCGCCGCCTCGAAATTGCGCAAGCGGCTGGAGGCGGAGATCGCGGCGCGGCGGCTGACCCTGTTGCCGGTGGCGCTGGCCAACCGCGCCGGCTACGCCAACGCTTTTGCCGACGGGCTGGGCGTGACCGAAGCCGGTGCCACCACCCAGGCGGCCGAGGAGGTGCGCGCGGCGGTGCAGGCTCTGCGTGCGCTTCTTGGCTGATT
This sequence comes from Acidocella sp. MX-AZ02, assembly GCF_000306035.1. Taxonomy (NCBI): domain Bacteria; kingdom Pseudomonadati; phylum Pseudomonadota; class Alphaproteobacteria; order Acetobacterales; family Acidocellaceae; genus Acidocella; species Acidocella sp. MX-AZ02. The sequence continues at coordinate 1,551,112 of NZ_JH976207.1, read as the reverse complement.
TGTTACCGGAGAGCGGCATGAAAGAAAATTCTTGTTAACGCTGTTATCCTGCAAAAAACAGCATCTCAGGGGTTGTCAGCCTGCCTTTTTTCCGCCATGAAAGCCGCCGTGGCACATAACCGTCATCAAAATGCTCCGAAACGGAGCAGATTGCTGAACGGGGCAGTCAATGCCAGCCGCCAAGTTTAGGGAGCCAAGAAACGTAGGCATCGAATCAGATGCTAAAGGCCGGTCTCTTATGGAGACCGGCCTTTTTTAATGAAATATAATGCAAGCCCGCCTCAGGGCATGGGCAGGTCCCGGCCCGGGGAGCGGCGGCGATAAAAGCGGGTCACGCTCACCTCACCCCACACATTTTCACGGGTGAACGGATCATCCTGCACGAATTTGTCGATCGCCTCGCGGTTCTCCGCCTCCAGCAGCAGCAGCGAGCCGATCATCTGCTCGCCATCGTCGGTCTGCAGCGGGCCGGACATGATGACGCTGACCTTGCCGATTTCGTCCTGCTCCTCCAGGAAAGCCCGATGGGCGGCGTAATGCTCCAGCCGGAGATCCAAGGCATCCGGGCGGTCCTTGGCGTGAAGAATGAACATCGGCATGGTATTGGCGACCCCTCCAGATCTGTTCGCGCATGGTTAGTATGAAACCAGTGTCTTGACACGCCGCATGTTCGCCACCCAGCTTTGTGTTGAACGCTGACGGCTGAAAGAAAGGATAAACGAATGAAATTGCTGCGCTATGGGGATGAAGGCCAGGAGAAATGGGGTATTCTCGACGGGCAGGGGCAGATCCGCACGTTGGAGGACGCGCTGATCCATGTCACCGGCGAGGAGATGACGCTGGACTGGCTGGCACAATTGCAGAAGCTGGAGCCGGAGACGCTGCCGATTCTGAAGGCGGAACATCGCATCGGCGCCTGCATTCCGCGGCCGCGGAATTTTGTCTGTATCGGGCTGAATTATGCCGACCATGCCGCCGAGACCGGCGCCAAGGCGCCGAAGGAGCCGATCGTGTTCCTGAAATCCCTCTCCGCTTTCTGCGGGCCGTATGATGATGTGATCATCCCACCCGGCTCCGAGAAGACTGACTGGGAAATTGAGCTGGGGGTGGTGATCGGCGCCAAGGCGTCGCGCGTCTCAGAGGCGGCGGCGCTGGATTATGTCGCCGGCTATGCGGTGGTGAATGATGTCAGCGAGCGGCACTGGCAGACCGAGCGCGGCGGCAGCTGGGACAAGGGCAAGGGGGCGGATCATTTCGGCCCGGTCGGCCCCTGGCTGGTGACCAAGGATGAGGTCGCCGACCCGCAGAAGCTGAAGCTGTTCTGCGAGGTGGACGGGCGGATGATGCAGGACGGGACCACCGCGAACATGATCTTCGGGGTGAAGACGCTGGTGTCCTACGTCTCGCAGTTCATCACGCTGTATCCGGGCGATATCATCGCCACCGGCACCCCGGCGGGCGTGGGGATGGGCCAGAAACCCAACCCGATCTTCCTGCGGCCGGGCCAGAGCCTGCGGCTGGGCGTGGAGGGGCTGGGCGAGCAGCGCTCGAAGACGGTGGGAGGCTGAGAGATGGTCACTGAATTCGCGGATATTCTGGTCAAGCCCGGGATGGAGCAAGATTTCATCGCGGGGGCGCAGAAGAGCAAGCCGCTCTTCCTGGCTTCAAAGGGCTGCCATGGCATGAGCGTGCAGCGCCTGGTGGAGGAGCCGACGCGTTTCGTGCTGCTGGTGCAGTGGGAGAGTGTGGCGGCGCATGAGGCGTTCCGGGCCACGGAGGCGTTCACTCAGTGGCGGGCCAATGTCAGCGCCTGCTTCGAGAAGCCGCCGCAGGTCTGGCATGGGGAAGTGGTGATTTAAAAAGTTTTTGGGGTGCAGCCCTTTTTTCAAAAAGGGCTGCAAAAGGTTTGGGGTGGTGACGACGCCAGTGCGACCGCCCCGAACGGTTTCGCCGCTTTTTTGAAAAAAAGCGGCACCGAAAAACTTTTATGACAAAGCGAGTCCAAACGAGATCGCCGCCGCCGCGCATAGCCACAGAGCGGCGGGCAGCATCGCGCGGTTGCGGGAAAACCCCAGCGCGTAGGCCGCCTTCAGCAGATTATTGCTGGCGCTGGCAATCAGGATGGCCGCCGTCACCGCTTGCGGGCTGACCGCGAATTTGCCGTCCAGCAGTGAGAGGATGAACGGGTCGATATCCGAAAACCCGACCGCGAAGCTCAGCACATGCAGCCCTGAGGCGCCAAAGCGCGTGGTGACCAGCTGGGTGATGAAGGCGAACAGCACGAACAGCCCGGCGAAGAGAAATGCCACCGGCAGATCCAGCGGGTTGGCGCTCACCGCCGGATGGGCTTGCGTGCTGGCGCCGCGCGCCCGCCAGGCCAGCACCCCGGCCAGCGCCAGCGAGGCGGCGAACAGCCCGCCAAAGGGCAGCGCCAGCGCCAGGGCCGCCTGCACATGGCCGAGCAGCGCGATCAAGGCCAGCAGCCGCGCATACATCATCGCGGTGGCGAGAATAACGGCCGCGGGGGCAAAGCCGGCATCCTCCGGCGTGGCGCGCAGCCCGCGCGCCAGCACCAGCGTGGCGGCGGTGGAGGAATAGAGCCCGCCCAGCAGCCCGGTGAGCAGCGTGCCGGCGCGCGGCACCAGATAGCGATGCGCCAGATAGCCGAGATAGGAGATCCCGGAGATCACCAGCACCGCCATCCAGATCTTGGTCCAGCCGATGCCGGGCAGATAAGGCAGGTCGGTGGCCGGCAGCAGCGGGTAGATCAGCCCGGCCAGCACCAGGAATTTCGCCAGCGTGACGCCTTCTTCCGGGGGGAAGGCATCCGAGAAGCGGCGGATGCGCGCCTGTTCGCCCAGTGCCAGCAGCACCAGCACGGCAAGCGCGGCCAGCAGCGCCAACGGGGCGGTGAGCGCCAGCGGCCCCAGGCTGTAGGCGATGAGCCCGACCACGCTGGGCACCAGCGAGCCATCGCCGCCTTGCACGCGCTTGCGGTAATCCAGCAGCAGCGCCAGCCCCAGCACCGCAAGCCCAACGCAGAACGGCGCCACCGGGGCGATCACCCAGAGCACGAAGCCCAGCACCGCGATGAGGGTGATGGTGCGGGTGGTGCCAAAGCCTTCGGCTTCCGGCGCCAAGGCCCCGGCGCCGCGCCGCCGGTAGGCGTGCAACTCCAGCCCGATGATAAAGGCCAGCCCCGCCGTGCCGAGAAACCCTGACAGCAGAGGCGGCAGCGGGCTCATGTGCGTCTGAGCGCCGCCAGGCCTTGTTCGAGATCGGCAATCAGATCCTCGACGCTCTCCAGCCCGATCTGGAAGCGCGCCGCCTCACCCTCGAACCTGCCGGTGCCGGCGGAGCGGCGGATGGTGCCGGTGGTGGGCAGCACCAGGCTCTCAAACCCGCCCCAGCTGGCGCCGATGCCGAACATGGTCAGCGCGTCGATCATCCGCACCACATCCTCGGCGGAATAGGCGGGCTGGAAGACGACGCCGAACAGGCCGCAGGCGCCGGTGAAGTCGCGCTTGAAAATCTCATGGCCGGGGCAGGAGGGCAGGGCCGGATGCAGCACGCGGGCCACCTCCGGGCGGGCCGCGAACCAGTTGGCGATCTCCAGCCCGGCCGTTTCCGCCGCCTTCAGCCGCAGATGCAGCGTGCGCAGGCCGCGCAGCGCCAGCCAGCAATCATCCGGGCTGGCGTAATTGCCCAGCTCCAGCGAGCCCAGACGCAGCCAGCGCCAATCCTCTTCCGAATTGACCACGACGCCGCCGAGAATAATGTCCGAATGGCCGCCGACATATTTGGTCAGCGCGTGGATGGAGACATCCACCCCGTGCTCGAACGGGGCGAAATGCAGCAGCCCCCAGGTATTGTCGAGAAACACCTTGGCGCCGTGCGCGTGGGCGACCTTGGCCAAAGCCGGGATGTCCTGCACCTCGAACGTATGGCTGCCGGGGCTTTCGGTGAACAGCACCCGGGTATTGGTCTGGAACAGGGCCTCCAGCGCCGCCGGGGTGATCATCGGGTCGTAGTAGGTGGTCTCCACCCCGAAGCGCTTCAGCAGCGAATCGCAGAAGCTGCGGGTGGGGCCGTAGACGGAATCCGGCACCAGAATATGTTCGCCGGTTTTCAGATAGGCCAGCAGCGGCACGGTGATGGCGGAGAGGCCGCTGGCGGTGACCTGGGCGCGGGTGCCGCCCTCGATCTCGGCCAGGGCGGCTTCCAGGGCGAAATGGGTGTCGCTGCCCATCACCCCGTAATTTTCCACCGGCTCGAAGGCGGCGCGCTGGCCGACCTCTTTTTTCGCCGCGATGCTCTTATGCAGCACGGTGGAGCCGCGCTTCAGCGGCGGGTTGACGAAGCCATAGTGGCGCACCGGGGCGCGGCCGGCCTGGACCAGGGCGGTTTCGATCTTGCGTGCCATTCAGACCTCGATCGGCGTGTCGGACTGCCCGCCCCATTCGGACCAGGAGCCGTCATAAATCGCGGCTTCCGGCAGCCCGGCTTGCACCAGCCCGAGGGCCAGCACGCAGGCGGTGACACCCGAGCCGCAGGAGGCGATGAGCGGTTTGGTGCCGTCCACCCCGGCCTTGGCGAAAATCGCGCGCAACGCCTCCGGGGACCGGTATTGGCCGTTTTCCAGCAGATCGCCAAAGGGCAAGGAGCGCGCGCCGGGGATATGGCCGCCGCGCATGCCGGCACGTGGCTCCGGCACCTCGGCGCGAAAGCGCGCCCCGGCCCGGGCATCCAGCATCAAGGCCGCGTTGGTTTCGAGATTGGCGCGCATATCGGCGAGGCTGCGCACCATCTGCGGCCGGAACGCCGGGATGAACTGGCCGGCCAGGGCGGGGCCGGGCGCGCCGGTTTCGGTGATGCCGCCGGCGGCGATCCAGCCCGGCAGCCCGCCATCCAGCACCTGCACATTGTCGTGGCCGAAGACGCGCAGCATCCACCACAGGCGCGGGGCGGAGAAAATGCCGCGCTGGTCATAGACGATGATGCGGGTGGTGTTGCTGATGCCGAGATCCTGCATCGCCGTGGCGAATGCCTCCGGCGTGGGGAGCATGTGAGGTAGGCCTGAGGCGTGATCGGCCACCGCGTCGATATCGAAAAATCGGGCGCCGGGGAGATGCGCCTGGCGGAAATTCGCGGCGCCGTCCTGGCCTTCAGTCGGCAGGAAATAGGTCGCATCCAGAATGGCCAGATCCGGCTGGCCGAGCGCGGCCAGCAGCTCTGCGGGCCGCAGCAGCGGGCTCATCAGCCGCGCACCGCGGCGATCAGCTCACGCACCCGTGCGGCCGCGGTCGCGCCCTTCACCGCCTCGCGCCAGGTCAGCTCGGAGACGCGCTGATGCGCGGCCACGGCATCCTCGGCGCTGGTGATCATCGCCACCCCCGATTGCAGGTTGGGCGGTGCGTCCGCCGGGAACGGGTTGATGGCGAGCGAGGCGCGCTCACGCGAGCGCAGCAGCACGAACGGGCCATTCGGCTCGCCCTGCGCCATCAGCCCGAGCTGCAGGCCGATCGGCTCGCTTTCCATCAGATTGGCCATCAGCTCCATCTCCCGGATCGCCGCTTCGCGCGCCAGCACACGCAGCCGGTCGGAGACGCGCGCCGCCGGGGCGATGCCCTCGGCCAGGAATTTCTGGATCGCCGCATTGGTGAAGATGCCGATGATCGAGGGCTTGCGGGCCTGGTACATTTGCTTGCGGGCGATCAGCACGCCCATCAGCTGCTCGGCGGCGGCGCGGGCGGCGTGCTTGTCGGCCCCCATCGATTCGGCGTGCTCGTCGAGCATCTGGGAGAGAATCGCGTCGAAATGATCGGAGGTAATCAAGTAGCAGACCGCGCCGAAGACCTGCAGGATCTGGTCGGCGGTTTCCTCGATCTGGCGCAGCCGCTCAGTATAGCCGACCGGCTTGGAATAATATTCGACGCCGATGCCAAGCAGCGTCAGCGGCGAGATTTTCAGCAATTCCGCCAGACGGTTGACGGTATCGAGCTTGATGACCTCGCCTTTTTCATAACGGTAGAGGGCGGCGCGGGAGACGCCGAGCCGGGCGGAAATCTCCTCCGCCTTCAGGCCGGATTCCATTCGATAGGCCCGCAATTGCTGGCCGATTTCATTGAAACGCATCATGACGTGCCATCCCCAACAGGCGCTGTACCTTCCCAACTTCCTGGAAAAAATCTCATAAATCAAGACCGAGTAGCGGATATTTTCCTAACCGGTACAAATTCCGAAATGTGAAGACGCTTTTTTGGCTGTGAGATTCGTCCCAGTTCCCGCAGGCTTGCGCGTTTTCCGGAAGCCCGGCACACAGATCCCATGAGACATGACCGGCTGATCCTGCTTGCCCTGGCGATTGCGCTGGGGCTTGGCTGTGCCTTGATCTTGCTGCCTTTTCTGCCGGCGATGCTGTGGGCGGGGATCCTGGTCTTCTGCCTTTGGCCGATCTACACGAAAGGCTGCGTGTATGTCAGGCCGGTTCTCACGGCAGGGTTGATTACGCTGGTGGTGGCGGTGCTGCTGCTGGTGCCGCTGGTGCATCTGGCCATGGTGGCGGCGAAAGAGGCGCGTGTCAGCCAGGGCTGGGTGGCGGATGCCCTGCAGAACGGTCTGCCGCCGGCGCCGCCCTTCATGCAGAAAATTCCGGTCATTGGCGGTTTCCTGGCGGATTTCTGGAATAATTCCGCGGACGATCTCGGCGGGGTGGTCAGCTCCGCGCGGCCGGTGATCGGCACGGTGGCGCATACCGGGATCCAGCTGCTGTTTCATGTCACCCATGGGCTCGTGGAAACCGTGGTGGCGCTGCTGTTCACCTTTCTGTTCTTTGTCTCGGGCGCGCAGATGATCGAGCGGATCCGGCTGGTGCTGGTGCGGGTAATTGAGCCGGTGATGTTGACCGAGCTGATTACGCTGGTGGCGGCGACCGTGCGGGGCGTGGTGTTCGGGATTCTGGGCACGGCGGCGTTTCAGGGAATATTATACGCGATCGGGTTCGAGGTGGCGCGGGCGCCGCAGGCGCTGGTGCTGGCGGTGTTCGCGGGGCTGATCTCGATTGTCCCGGCCGGGGCGGTGCTCGTTTATGTGCCGCTTTGCTTGTATATGATCGCGGCCGGGCATCCTGTCGCGGGGATTTTGCTGGCGATTTATTGTTTCGTCGTCGTCGGCGGGGCGGATTCCGTGCTGCGGCCCTGGCTGATCGCCCGTGGCGCGGCGCTGCCTTATGCGGTGACATTGATCGGCGTGCTCGGCGGCGCGCTGGCCTTCGGCGCGCTGGGTATCTTTCTGGGGCCAGTGCTGCTGGCGCTGGGCATCGCCATGGCGGAACAGTTCGCCCGGCAGCCGCGCGGGACGTGGCGGCAGCCCTGAGAGGGCGGAAATTAGGAAAAAATTAATTAATTTGTGGTGTACTGCGGATATGAGACTGCAGACGGACCAGATTTGCCCGCTTGTTCCGGTTTTTCCTGCCCATGCGCGCGGGCGGGCGGGACGGCGCGCGGCCGAAACGCAGGGGCGGCGGGCGGAGGATGAGGTCGCGGCGATGTTGCGCCGGCGGGGCTATGAGATTTTGGCGATGCGGCTGAAGACCGCCGGCGGGGAGATCGATATCGTCGCCGCGGATGCAGGTTGTCTGATCTTTGTCGAGGTGAAGGCGCGGCCCAGCCTGTCCGAGGCGGCTTACGCGCTCTCGGCCCGGCAGCAGGCGCGGCTGATCCAGGCGGCCTCGATTGCTTTGGCGAACAACCCTGGCTGGGCGCGGGAGGCGATGCGCTTCGATGCGGCCTTGGTTGTGCCGGGCGGCATTGAGATCATCGAGGATGCGATCCGGCTGAACTGAAGCGGCTCGCGCGCCGGGGCAGAGCAATATCCGATCAAACGGACTCGTTTGGTCGGATAAAGTTGCTGGCTCGAACAAAAAGCGAGAGCAATATGTGTTTAGGTTGACGCGCCAGCGTCAAGATAAACACATGAAATTGCTCGCTAAAATAAAACATAGAGCATCAAGCTAAAAGCTTGATGCTTTATAGCGTGTTCCGTGCACCAACGTGAACGGAATACGCTCTGGAGCCGCTTCAGGGCCAAGGCGCGATGCGTTCAGCCGGCGAAGGCGGCGAGCAGCCTGGCATGGGCGCGGGTGCCGCGATGGAAGCAGGCCAGCTCGAATTTCTCGTTCGGTGAATGGATGCAATCATCATCCAGCCCGAAGCCGGCGAGCAGCGTGTCCAGCCCGAGGATGGTTTTGAAGGCTTCCACCACCGGGATCGAAGCGCCGGAGCCGATCAGGGCGGGTTGGATGCCATATTCGGCCTGCAGCGCCGCCTGGGCGGCTTTCAGGAAGGGGGCGTTCGGGTCTAGGCTGTAGCCGGGGGCGGCGCCGCCCCGGGTGAACTCTGCCCGTGCATCTTTGGGCAGGCGGTCCGTGACGAAGCGTTCGAAAGCATCGAGCACCTTCACCGGGTCCTGGCCGGCGACCAGGCGGAAGGTGAGCTTGGCGGTGGCGTGGGCGGGGATCACCGTTTTGCTGCCATCGCCCTGATAGCCGCCATAAATGCCGTTCAGCTCCGCTGTCGGCCGGGCCCAGAGCTGGGCCAGGGGAATTTGGTCGGCCTCGCCCGCCGGCTGGTGCAGCCCGACATCGCCGAGGAAGGCATTCACATCGAAGCCCAGTCCGGCCCAGGCGGCTTCCTGTGCGGCGGAGACGGGGGCGATATTGTCGTAGAAGCCCGGCAGCTGGATGCGGCCCTGATCGTCCTTCAACTGGCCCAGAATATGGGTGAGGGCGAAGATCGGGTTCAGGGCGATGCCGCCGAACAGGCCGGAATGCAGATCTCGCGAGGGGCCATGCAGCCGCACATCGATCGCCGCCAGGCCGCGCAGGCTGGCGGTGATGGCGGGGGTTTCGAAATTCCACATATTGGTGTCGGCGACCAGCACGAAATCGGCGCGCAGATTGTCGCGCTCATTGGTCAGCAGCTCGGCCAGAGAGGGGCTGCCATTTTCCTCCTCGCCCTCCAGCAGCACGGTCAGGCGCACCGGCAGCTTGCCGTTGACCGCCAGATGCGCGCGCACCGCTTCCAGGAAGCTGACCACCTGGCCCTTATCGTCCACCGCCCCGCGCGCGACGATGCGCGGGCCGCGCGGGCCTTCGACCAGCTGCGGGTCGAACGGGTCGGAATTCCACAGCTCCAGCGGGTCAGCGGGCTGCACATCGTAATGGCCATAGAACAGCACATGCGGGGCATCCGGCCCGGCGGAAAAGTTGTGCGCGATGACGCCGGGATGGCCCCTGGTCTCCGACAGCCTCGCCTCGAAGCCCATGCCGGCCAGGGTTTCGCGCGCCCATTCGGCGGCTTTGCGGCAATCTCCGGCATGGGCCGGCTGGGCGCTGATGGAGGGGATGCGCAGGAAGGCGAACAGCCGCTCCAGCGAGGCGGGCAGGGCGGTATCGACCGCGTGCAGGATCTTTTCCATGGCCGTCATCAGAGACCCCGGGGGAGAAAAAATCAATGCGGCTTGATTTGGCGGCAAAACCCGCCAAAAGAGCCGCATCATGTCGCATCTCAGCCTCTATAATACCCGCACGCGCGCCAAAGAGCCCTTCATGCCGATCGACCCGGCCAATGTGCGGGCCTATCTGTGCGGCCCGACGGTCTATGACCGCGCCCATATCGGCAATGCCCGCAATGTGGTGATTTTCGACGTGCTGATCCGGCTGCTGCGCCGGATCTATCCCAAGGTAACCTATGTCCGGAACATCACGGACGTGGACGACAAGATCAATCTCCGCGCCAAGGAGCGTGGGGTTTCCATTGCCGAGGTCACGGAGGGGCCGATCCGCTGGTATCATGAGGATATGGCGGCGCTGAATGCGCTCCCCCCCGATATCGAGCCCCGCGCGACGGAACACATGGCCGAGATCATCATGATCATCGAGAAGCTGATCCAGAATGGCCATGCTTATGAGGCGGAGGGGCATGTGCTGTTTTCCGTCGCCTCCGACCTGAATTACGGCAAATTCTCCGGCCGCACGCCTGATGAGCTGATCGCCGGGGCGCGGGTGGATGTGGCGCCCTATAAGCGCGAGGCGGGGGATTTCGTGCTCTGGAAGCCCTCCACCCCGGATCTGCCGGGCTGGGAGAGCCCCTGGGGCTTCGGGCGGCCGGGCTGGCATATTGAGTGCTCGGCGATGTCCTGGAAGCATCTGGGCGAGACTTTCGACATTCACGGCGGCGGCGATGATCTGATCTTCCCGCATCATGAGAACGAGATCGCCCAGAGCTGCTGCGCCTTCCCTGGTTCGACCTTCGCCAATGTGTGGGTGCATAACCGCATGCTGCTGGTGAATGGCGAGAAGATGAGCAAGTCGCTCGGCAATTTCCTCGTCCTGCATGAGGTTCTGGAAAAGGCGCCGGGCGAGGCGGTGCGGTTTCTGTTGATGCGCAGCCATTACCGCTCGACGCTGGATTTCTCCGATGCTGCCCTGGTTGAAGCGCGCAAGGAGCTGGACCGGTTCTACCGCGCCATCCAGCTCCACCCGAACGCCCGTGAGCGCAAAGTGCCGCTGCATCTGGTCTGGGACGCGCTGCTGGATGATCTGAACACGCCTGGCGCCATCGCTGCCCTACATAAATATGCGGATCTGGCCTTTGCCGGGAATGAGGTCGGGGCGGTGGCGTTGAAGGCGGCGGGCGAGCTGCTCGGGCTGTTCGCGCTGAGCCCGGATGAATGGTTCCGGGGTGGTATCGATGAAAGCGCTATCGAGGGGCTGGTGGCGCAGCGCGTGCTGGCGCGCATCGCCAAGGATTTCGCTGAGTCCGACCGCATCCGCGATCTGCTGCTCAGCGAACATGGCGTGATCATCGAGGACGGGCCGAAGAATACTTACACACTCAGGAAGGCCTGATGACCGGGCGTAGCGGCGGGGCGGAGCTGAGCCCCATCGAGCCGTCGCCGGTGGTGATTCTGGTGCGTCCGCAGATGGCCGAGAATATCGGCGCGGTGGCGCGGGCGATGGGCAATGGCGGGCTGTTCCATTTGCGCATCGTCGCCCCGCGCGATGGCTGGCCGCTGCCGCGCGCCTGGATCACGGGCTCGGGCGCGCATCGCATCCTGGATAACGTTCAGGTGTTCGAGAGTGTAAGCGAGGCGGTGGCGGATCTGCACCGCGTCTTCGCCACCTGCCCGCGCCCGCGCCATATCATCAAGCCGGTGCTCACCGCGCGCGGCGGGGCGAATGAGATCGTTGCCATCGGGGCGCGGGGGCTGAAGGCCGGCATCTTGTTCGGGCCGGAGCGCACCGGGCTGGATAATGACGATATCGCCCATGCGGACAGCTTGATCCGCTACGATCTCAACCCGGATTTCATGTCCCTCAACCTCGCCCAGGCGGTGATGGTGATGGGCTATGAATGGTGGCTGGCGCGCAGCCCCGAGCAGCCGCCGCGTGAGCTGCAGGTGAATGAAACCGCGCCCGCGACCAAGGGGGAGCTGGATAATTTCATGGCGCATCTGGTGCGCGCCTGTGATGAGTGCGGGTTCTTGCGCAATGAGCAGAAGCGCCCCGGCATGGTGCGCAATCTGCGGCATTTCTTCACCCGTGGCGAGGTGACGCGCCAGGAGTTGAATACGCTGCACGGGATTATCTCGGAATTGCGGCGCGGGCCGCGCTGAGCCATATCTGCGCGGAAATCCTGATCCAGCCGCATAAAGTCGATTTCGAAACAGAAACGCCTGGGGCTGCGCCAGCGCGTCTCGTCTCTGTGGTCGGAGGCTGACAAACACAAGGCTGGCCGGTTGCGCCCGCGCACCTGCCTCCCCATATGCGCGCCGTTCAGGAGATTAACCGGATGAAATACAAGCAGCTGGGCCGTACCGGCCTTTACGTGTCTGAAATCTGCCTCGGCACCATGACCTTCGGCGGCAATGAGAATGCCGGGTTCTGGAAAGCCATCGGCGCGCTGCGCCAGGAGGAGGTGGATGGCATCGTCGGCACCGCGCTGTCGGCCGGGGTCAATTTCATCGACACGGCGGATGTCTATTCCTTTGGCGAGTCGGAGCGTCTGCTCGGGCAGGCCTTGAAGAATCTCGGCACCAAGCGGTCGGACGTGGTGATTGCCAGCAAGGTTTATGGCGAGATGGGGCCGGGGGTGAATGAGCGCGGGGCCTCGCGCGGGCATATCATGGATGGGGTGAAGCAGAGCCTGGAGCGGCTGCAGCTGGATTATCTCGATCTCTACCAGATCCACGCCAATGACCCGATCACCCCGATCGAGGAGACGCTGCGGGCGCTGGATGATCTGGTGAGCCAGGGGCTGGTGCGTTATGTCGGCGTGTCCAACTGGTCGGCCTGGAAGATCGCCAAGGCGCTGGGCGTGTCCGAGCGGCGTGGCTTTGCGCGGTTCGAGACGCTGCAGGCTTATTATTCCATTGCCGGGCGGGATCTGGAGCGCGAGATCGTGCCGCTGCTGAATGAGGAAGGGCTGGGGCTGATGGTCTGGTCGCCGCTGGCGGGGGGCTATCTTTCGGGCAAATACGGGCCGGGCGGCGAGAAGGAGAATGATTCCCGCCGGCTCTCCTTCGATTTCCCGCCGGTGGACAAGGACCGGGCGGATCGCTGCATCGAGGTGATGCGCGAGATTGGTGACGCGAATGCGGTTTCGGTGGCGCGGGTGGCGCTGGCCTGGCTGCTGGCGCAGAAACACGTGACCAGCGTGATCATCGGCGCGAAAAACACGCAGCAGCTGGAGGATAATCTGGCGGCGGCCGATTTGATGTTGACCGAACATGAGCTGGATAAGCTGGCGAGGTGAGCGCGCTGCCGCCGGAATATCCTGGCTGGATGATCGAGCGCCAGGCCCGCAACCGCGTGCCGCTGCCGTTCGAGCCGAAGGATAAGGAACTAAAA
>NZ_JH976207.1:1490326-1538102 GCF_000306035.1 Acidocella sp. MX-AZ02 | reverse complement strand
CCAAATTTTTTCGCCGCATTTTTGTAAAAAAGCGGCACCAAAAAACTTTTATAACCTACGCAGCACGAACAATTCCGCCAGCGACGCCTCGATCGCCTCGCCATGCGCCGCGTCGCGCGCCTCGATCATCACTTCCAGCTGCGCATCCTGCACCGAAGGGCTGGAGAACAGGCGGTGATGCGCGACTTCCAGAATATTCCCGCCGAGATCGCCGATGCGCCGCGAGACCTCAGCCAGCATGCCGGGCCGGTCCGGCATCTCCAGCACCAGGCGCAGCAGCCGGCCATCGCGCAGCAGGCAGCGCATCAACGTGTTGGCCAGGATGCGCGGATCGATATTCGCGCCGCAGATTGAGATGCCGACCTTCTTGCCGCGGAAATGCTCGGGGAAGCTCATCACCGCGGCGAGGCCGACAGCGCCCGCACCCTCGGTGACCTGCTTGGCGTTTTCCGCGAAACTGTCGATGGCGCTCTCCACCGCATGTTCGGAGACGACCAGCACCGGCACCTGCAGCGCTTTCAGCACCGCCAGCGGGCGCTGGCCGATATCGCGCACGGCGATGCCCTCGGCGATAGTCGGGCCGCCGACCTTGATCTCCTGGCCCGCCAGCGCCTGGGCGAAGGCGGCGTAATGCTCGACCTCGACGCCATACACCTGACAGTCCGGGCGCAGATGCCGGGCGACGGTGACAGAGCCGGCGACCAGACCGCCGCCGCCGGTGGCAACGACGATGGCGTCCAGATCCGGCACGTCCTGCAGCATTTCCAGGGCCATGGTGCCCTGGCCGGCCATTACCGCAGGATCGTCATAAGGGTGGATGAAAAACAGCCCTTCCTCGGCCTCCAGCCGGCGCGCCTCGGCCGCGGCTTCGGCCAGGGTCTCGCCATGCAGCACCACATGCGCGCCCCAGCTGGCGGTGCGGGTGACCTTGGTGGCCGGGGTGTGGCGGGGCATCACGATGGTGGCCTTGATGCCGGCCAGGGCGGCATGGCGCGCCACCGCCTGGGCATGGTTGCCAGCCGACATGGCGACGACGCCGCGCTGGCGCTCATCTGCGGTGAGCAGCGCGATGCGGTTGGCCGCGCCGCGCTCCTTGAAGGCGCCGGTGGCCTGCAGATGGTCGAGCTTCACATACAACTCAGCCCCGGTCAGGCGGGAGAGCCCGTCCATCCGCAAAAACGGCGAGCGCAACACCGCCCCCTGAATCCGCGCGGCGGCGGCCAGGACATCATCGTAAGTGATCATCTCAGACGTAGCTGATTTTCAGGATTTCGTAGGAGCGGTCGCCGCCCGGGGCGGGCACCGCCACGGTGTCGCCGACGCGCTTGGAAATCAACGCCTTGGCCAGCGGCGAGGTGACGGAGAGGCGGGCCTGCTTGATGTCGGCCTCATGCACGCCGACGATCTGGTAGGAGACCTCGGCATCGGTGTCCTCATCCACGAGCAGGATGGTGGCGCCGAATTTCACCGTGTCGCCGGAGAGCGAGGTCGGGTCGATCACTTCGGCGGCGGAGGTGATCTCCTCCAGCTCCGCGATGCGGCCTTCGATGAAGGATTGGCGTTCGCGCGCGGCGTGATATTCGGCGTTCTCGGAGAGGTCGCCATGGGCGCGCGCCTCGGCGATGGCGCGAATGATCGCCGGACGCTCAACGGCCTTCAGGTTCCGCAATTCGTCTTCGAGGGCCACCAGGCCGCTCGCGGTCATGGGAAATTTCTGCACTGCATCTCCTCAAGGGCGCGGACGCGCCCTCGGGTGGTTAGAGGTCAAAAAGACGGACGCCGGCGGTCGCCCGCCGGCGCTCCATCAGAAGGATTGGGGAAAGTACGACTGAAGCGGCGCAACTTCAAGAGTGCCGCCGATCAGGGCGGCGATGGCATGCGCCGCCGCCCGCGCGCCGGCGATGGTGGTGAAGTTGGGCACGCCATGGGTGAGGGCGGAGCGGCGGATATCGAAACTGTCCGCCACCGATTGCGCGCCGGAGGCGGTGTTGATGATCAGCTGCACATCGCCGGAGAGGATGGCATCCACGCAATGCGGGCGGCCTTCCAGCACCTTATTCACCTTTTTCACCGGAATCCCCGCCTCGGTCAGCACCTTGGCGGTGCCCCCGGTGGCGAGCAGGGTGAAGCCCAGCTCCGTCAGCCGGCGGGCCACCGGCAGGAAGGCGGGTTTGTCCACATCCTTGACCGAGACGAAGGCGGTGCCGGAAAGCGGCAGCTTCACCCCCGCCCCCAGCTGCGCCTTGGCGAAGGCGCGGGCGAAATTGGTGTCCAGCCCCATCACCTCGCCGGTGGATTTCATCTCCGGCCCGAGCAGCGTGTCGATATTCGGGAAGCGGGCGAAGGGGAACACCGCCTCCTTCACCGCGACATGGCGCGGCTGCAGGCTGTCATCCAACTTGAAGTCAGCGAGTTTCTCACCCGCCATCACCAGCGCGCCGATCTTCGCCACCGGCACGCCGGTCGCCTTGGCGACGAAGGGCACGGTGCGCGAGGCGCGCGGGTTCACTTCCAGCACATAGATGGTGTCGTTCTGGATGGCGTATTGCACGTTCATGAGCCCGACCACGTTCAGCGCCTTGGCCAAAGCCACCGTCTCCGCCCGCAGCTCGGCGACGATGGCCGGCGAGAGCGAGTAGGGCGGCAGCGAGCAGGCGCTGTCGCCGGAATGGATGCCGGCTTCCTCGATATGCTCCATCACCCCGGCCACATAAACATCCGTGCCGTCGCAGATGCAGTCCACATCCACTTCCAGCGCCTCGTTCAGATAGCGGTCGATCAGCACCGGGTTTTCCGCCGAGGGGCGGATCATCTCGCGCATATAGCGGGCCAGGCCGTGGCGGTCGTAAACGATCTCCATCGCCCGGCCGCCCAGCACGTAAGAGGGGCGGATGATGATGGGAAAGCCGATGCGCTCGGCAATCGCCTCGGCCTGTTCGGCGGAGCGGGCGATGCCGTTATCGGGCTGGCGCAGCCCGAGCTTCTGCAGCAGGGCGGCGAAACGTTCGCGGTCCTCGGCGAGATCGATCGCATCGGCGGAGGTGCCCAGGATGGGAATCCCGGCAAGCTCCAGCGCCTGCGAGAGCTTCAGCGGGGTCTGGCCGCCATATTGCACGATGCAGCCCAACAGCGTGCCCTTTTCCTGCTCCTTGCGCAGCAGGGAGATCACGTCCTCGGCGAAAAGCGGCTCGAAATAGAGCCGGTCCGAGGTGTCGTAATCGGTGGAGACGGTCTCCGGGTTGCAATTGACCATGATCGTCTCATAGCCGGCCTCGCGCAGGGCGTAGGCGGCATGGACGCAGCAATAATCGAACTCGATGCCCTGGCCGATGCGGTTCGGCCCGCCGCCCAGGATCACCACCTTGCGCTTGTCGGAGACATCCGCCTCGTCCAGCGGGGTGCCGTAGCTGCCCTCATAGGTGGAGTACATATAGGAGGTGGCGGAGGCGAATTCGCCGGCACAGGTATCGATGCGCTTATAGGCCGGGGTGACGTTCAGCTTCAGCCGCGCGGCGGTGACGGCGGCCTCCTTCTGGCCGCAGAGCTGGGCCAGGCGCTTATCGGCAAAGCCCATCGCCTTCAGGCGGCGGAAACCGAACGCATCCTTGGGCAGGCCATTGGCCTTCACCTCGTTTTCGGCGGCGATGATGCCCTGCATCTGCTCCAGGAACCACGGGTCGAACTTGGTGGCGGCGTTGACGTCTTCCAGGCTCATCCCGGCGCGCAGCGCCTGGGCCGCGACCAGCAGCCGGTCCGGGCGCGGGGTGGAGAGGGCGGCGCGGAAGGCATCCATGCCGCCATCGCCGGGTGCTGCCATCTCATCCAGCCCGGAGAGGCCGGTTTCCAGCGAGCGCAGACCCTTCTGCAGCGCCTCCTGGAAATTGCGGCCGATCGCCATCGCCTCGCCGACGGATTTCATCGAGGTGCTCAGCAGCGCCGGGGTGCCGGGGAATTTCTCGAAGGTGAAGCGGGGGATCTTGATGACGACATAGTCGATCACCGGCTCGAAGCTGGCCGGGGTGGCCTTGGTGATGTCGTTCTGCAGCTCATCCAGCGTATAGCCGACCGCGAGCTTGGCCGCGATTTTGGCGATGGGAAAGCCGGTGGCCTTGGAGGCGAGGGCCGAGGAGCGCGAGACGCGCGGGTTCATCTCGATGACCACCATGCGGCCATCTTCCGGGTTGATGCCGAACTGCACGTTGGAGCCGCCGGTCTCGACGCCGATGCGGCGCAGACAGGCGATGCTCGCATCGCGCATGATCTGATATTCCTTGTCGGTGAGCGTCAGCGCCGGGGCGACGGTGACGGAATCACCAGTATGCACGCCCATCGGGTCGATATTCTCGATGGCGCAGATGATGATGCAGTTATCCGCCTTGTCGCGGACGACCTCCATCTCATATTCTTTCCAGCCCAGCACGGATTCCTCGACCAGCACCTCATTGGTCGGCGAGGCCTCGATGCCGCCCATGCAGATTTCGAAGAATTCCTCGCGGTTATAGGCGATGCCGCCGCCGGTGCCGCCCAGCGTGAAGGAGGGGCGGATGACCGCCGGCAGCCCGACCTGCTCAAGGGCTGCGGCCGCTTCCTCGCGGGTATGGGCGATGGCGGACTTCGGGCCCATGACGCCGATTTCGGCCATGGCGTCGCGGAATTTCAAACGGTCCTCGGCGCGGTCGATCACCTCGGCATTGGCGCCGATCAGCTCCACCCCCAGACGCTCCAGCGCGCCGGACTTGGCCAGCGCCATCGCGGTGTTGAGTGCGGTCTGCCCGCCCATGGTCGGCAGCAGCGCGTCAGGCTTCTCCTTGGCGATGATCTTTTCCACCATCTCCGGGGTGATCGGCTCGATATAGGTCGCATCCGCCAGAGACGGATCGGTCATGATCGTCGCCGGGTTGGAGTTGACCAGGATCACCCGGTAGCCCTCCTCGCGCAGCGCCTTGCAGGCCTGGGCGCCGGAATAATCGAACTCGCAGGCCTGGCCGATGACAATCGGCCCGGCGCCGATGATCATGATGGACTTGATGTCTGTGCGTTTGGGCATTGGAAAAATCCTGAAAAGAAGTCGCAGGGCTCCGCCCTGCACCCGCCGGGGCCTGAGGCCCCGGACCCCCATTAATGTTTTGGGCTTAGCCCATCAGCTCAACAAAACGTTTGAACAGATAAGCACTGTCGCTCGGCCCTGGGCTCGCTTCCGGATGGTACTGCACGGAAAACACCTTCTTCGCCGGGGCGGCGATGCCTTCGTTGGAGCCGTCGAACAGCGAGACGTGAGTCACTTCAACGCCCGCCGGCAGGCTCTTTTCATCCACCGCGAAGCCGTGATTTTGCGAGGTGATCTCCACCTTGCCGGAGCGCAAATCCTTCACCGGCTGGTTGGCGCCGCGATGGCCGCGCTCCAGCTTGTAGGTTTTGGCGCCCAAGGCGGTGGCCAGCAGCTGGTGGCCGAGGCAGATGCCGAAAATCGGCACGCCGGCCTGCATCACGCCCTGGATGGCGGGCACGGCGTAGGCGGCGGTCGCCGCCGGATCGCCGGGGCCGTTGGAGAGGAACACGCCGTCCGGCTGGTGGCGCAGAATATCCTCGGCGGTGGCGGTGGCGGGCACCACGGTCACCTGGCAGCCGGCGGAGGCCAGCGAGCGCAGGATGTTGCGCTTGGCGCCGTAATCGACGGCGACGACCTTCTTGCCGCCATTGGTCTCGGCGAAACCATTCGCCCAGTCCCAGGTGCCGCCGGTCCATTCATAGGACTGGGTGCAGGAGACCTCCTTGGCCAGATCCAGCCCTTCCAGCCCGGCCCAGCCCGCCGCCTGCGCCGCCAGGGCCTTCAGGTCGAACTTGCCGTCCTCGGGGAAAGAGATCACCGCATTCGGCGCGCCCAGATCGCGGATGCGCAGCGTCAGCGCGCGTGTATCCACGCCGGAAATGCCGGCGATGCCCTGGGTTTTCAGCCAGGCGCTAAGCGGGGCGGTGGAGCGGTAATTGGAGGGGGAGGTGACATCCTCCTTCGTCACCATGCCGCGCGCGAAGATCTGGGTCGCTTCCATATCCTCGGCGTTGGTGCCGACATTGCCGATATGCGGGAAGGTGAAGGTGACAATCTGCCCGGCAAAGGAGGGGTCGGTCATCGTCTCCTGATAGCCGGTGAGGCCGGTGGAGAAGCACAGCTCGGAGGGGGCGCTGGTGGTGCGCGCGCCAAAACCACGGCCCCAGAACACGGTGCCGTCCGCCAGCACCAGGGCGGCGGTGGCGCCCGGCGGCACCTCAGTGCTCTCCGGTGCGGCCGAAAGCTCTTCCCAGGTGAGCCCGGTTGCCGCCATAATGGCGGGCCAATGGCGCGGCGGGATGGCGTTGCTGCTCCGCCATTTGCGCACGGCTTCGGGGGAGACGCCGGTCAGCGTGGCCGCGGCGTCGCTGCCGCCGAGGCGGCGCAGGATTTCATCGAGGGAGATTGCCATGGCAGCCTCTTTAGCGGAATTTTGCTCCGATCTCAATTATGGAATAGGACGGTCCGGAAATTTTTTCCGGACCAGCAAGTGAGGGTATGAAATGGCTATTCGCGAAGATCTGACCGCCGCCGTGAAGGCGTCCATGCTGGCGCGCAATGCGGAGCGCACCTCGGCGCTGCGCATGATCCAGGCCAAGCTGAAGGATACCGACATCGCCGCCCGGCCGAAAGGCGTGGAGCAGATCCCGGATGATGAAATTCTGGCGATGCTGCGCTCGATGATCAAATCCCGCCGGGATTCGGTCGCACTTTATCGCCAGGGCGGGCGCGAGGAGCTGGCGGCGAAGGAAGAGGCGGAGATCGCGGTGATTTCCGAATTTCTGCCGCAGACGCTGGAGGGCGACGCCCTGAACGCCGCCATCGCCGAGGCGATCGCCGCCACCGGCGCCAGCTCGGCCAAGGATATGGGCAAGGTTGTCGGCGCGCTGAAGGCCAAGCATGGCGCGGCTTTGGATATGGGTGTCGCCTCGCAGGCGGTGAAGGCGGCGCTGGCCGGCTAAATGGCGCTCCCGGCGAATTTCCTCGACGAGCTGCGCGCCCGGCTGCCGATCGCCACCGTGATCGGCAAGAGCGTGAAGCTCAGCCGCTCCGGGCGCGAGCGCAAGGGCTGCTGCCCGTTCCATGGGGAAAAGACGCCGTCCTTTTATGTGTATGACGACCATTTTCATTGCTTTGGCTGCGGCGAGCATGGGGATGTCATCAGCTTCGTCATGAAGAGCACCGGCGCCTCCTTCATGGAGGCGGTGGAGGATCTGGCCGGGCAGGCCGGGCTGGAGGTGCCCAAGCAAAGCCCCCAGGCGGCCCAGGCCGAAGCCAGGCGCTCCAGCCTCTCGGAAGTGCTGGAGGCCGCCTGCAAGGAATATCAGCTCTGGCTCTGGGGCCAGGAGGGGCGGGCGGCGCTGGCTTATCTGCGCGAGCGGGGCTTGTCAGACGACACCATCCGGCGCTTTCAGCTCGGCTTCTCCGGAGAGGGGCGAGGGCAGCTCGCCACCGCCTTGCGCGGGCAGAACATCAAGCCGGACCAGCTGATCGAGGCCGGGCTGATGAAGCAAGGCGAGCGCGGCCCCACGGATATGTATTTCGGCCGGGTGATGTTCCCGATCCGCGACCGGCGCGGGGCGCTGATCTCGTTTGGCGGGCGGATCATGGGCGATGGCCAGCCGAAATATGTGAACGGCCCGGAAACTGCCTTGTTCTCCAAGCGCCGCTCGCTCTACGGGCTCAATCTGGCGCGCGAGGCGGTGCGCAAGGGCGCGGTTTTGATCGTGGTCGAGGGCTATATGGATGTCATCGCCTTGGCCCAGGCCGGGTTTGGCGGGGCGGTGGCGCCACTGGGTACGGCGCTGACCGAGGAGCATCTGGAAGAGATCTGGCGCCTCTCCCCGGCGCCGGTGCTGTGTTTCGATGGCGACGCCGCCGGCCAGCGCGCCGCGCTGAAAACCGCCGAGCTGGCGCTGACCCAGCTCACACCCGACAAAACCCTGAAATTGCTGCGCCTGCCGGCCAAGGACGACCCTGACAGCCTGATCAAGCGCGCAGGCCGGGCTGGCTTCGAGGCGGAGTTGGGCAAGGCGCAGCCGCTCTCGGCCGTGCTGTTCGACATGCTGAAGGCCGGGCAGGACATGGCCACCCCCGAAGGGCGCACCCGCTTTCGCCAGCGCCTGCTGGGGGCAGCCAACACGATTCCGGATAAATTCCTGGCCGAGGAATATCGCAACGCGTTGAAAGAGGCGTTTTTCGCCGCCACCCGCCGCGCCCCGGCGCCGCGCTTCCAGCCTGGCGGCTTTGCCAAAGGCGGGCGCTTCGCCCCGCCGCCGCCACCGGTGAAGATCCCGCCGCGCAGCGCGCCCGACGCCGAGGCCGCCAATGCCAGGCGGGCGCGGCTGATGCTGGCCATTCTGCTGGCCCACCGGCCTTGCTGCCGGAATTCGAGGAGCCGTTCTCGAATATCGCCTTGCCGGCGGAGGATGAGCCCTTCCGGGAGGCGCTGCACGCCTATGTGCTCTCCGGCAAAACCCTTGACACCGAATCGCTTCTCACCCATCTCCGGAAGCTCGGCCTTGCTGCGCGTGCCGCCGAACTGGCGGCGCTGGCCAAGGCGGAATTGAGCCTCATCAAGGGTGCAAGCCCGGCGGAAGCCGGACGAAGTTGGTGGAGTTTGTACGAATTGATGGATTTCAGCATCGACTCGTTGCGTCGGCAGCGTGACGAAGCCCAGGCCTTCTGGCTGGCCCATCCTGAGGACCAGAGCGCGAGCGACCGCTTCATACGCTATGTGCAGCTGCTGGACCGCGCCCGCACGGGGGCGGCCGGGGTTGAAGAAATCTGAACCATTCTGGGCGCGCATGTTGCCTAGTAAATGACTTGTAAAATATACGAGCCGCTTAGACCGGAGACCTGACCTGACCATGGCCACCAAGCCGACCGCCACCACGGAAAATGCCGCCCCCGAGGCAGAGGCGGATGCCAATGTGCTCGACACCCAGTCCGGTGCCGTCAAACGCCTGATCGCCAAGGGCAAGGAGCGCGGCTACATCACCTTTGATGAGCTGAACGCGGTCCTGCCGGCGGAGCAGAACAGCTCCGAGCAGATCGAAGACATTATGGCGATGCTCAATGAAATGGGCATCCAGGTGGTCGAGTCCGAGGAGAGCGAGGAGGCGGAGACCGCCGCCGCGCCCAAGGACGAGATGGACAGCGACGACGAGCCGTCGGGGAATATCTCCGAGGCCTCGGTCAGCCGTACCGACGATCCGGTGCGCATGTATCTGCGCGAGATGGGCACGGTGGAGCTGCTCTCGCGCGAAGGCGAAATCGCCATCGCCAAGCGCATCGAGGCCGGGCGGGACATGATGATCCGCGGGCTCTGCGAGAGCCCGCTGACCTTCCGCGCCATCATCGCCTGGCATGAGGCGCTGAATAATGGCCGGGTGCTGCTGCGCGACGTGATCGACCTCGAAGCCATGCAGGCCGGCGCCGAGCCGGTTGAGGCGGCGGCGAGTTTCGACGCCAATGAGGAGCTGGACGAGGACGAGGAGGGCGAGGGCGCAGGCATGTCCCTCTCGGCCCTGGAAGAGAAACTCAAGCCCGAGATTTTCCAGAATTTCGACGAGATCGAGAAGCTCTACGACAAGCTCTCGAAGATGCAGACCAAGCGCATCGAGAACCTGACCGCCGGCGGGGATGTGAATGCCCGCAACGAGAAGGCCTATGAGAAGCTGCGCGACGAGCTGGTCGCCAAGGTCGAGCAGGTGCGGCTGCATAATAATCGCACTGAGGAGCTGGTGGCGCAGCTGAAGGTGCTGAACCAGCGCCTGAACGGGCTGGAGGGCCAGCTTTTGCGCCTGGCCGAGAGCACCAAGGTGCCGCGCGATGAGTTCCTGGCGCATTACCGGGGCCGGGAGATGGATCCGGGCTGGGTCGAGGCGGTGGCGGAGCTGCCGGGCAAGGGCTGGAAAGAGTTCGGCAAGAAGCACGGCGCGCAGGCGAATGAGCTGCGCGCGCAGATCGGCCGGGTCGCGGCCGAGGCGGGCCTGCCGATCGAGGAATTCCGCCGGGTCTACACCACGGTTTCGCGCGGCGAGCGCGATTCCACCCGCGCCAAGAAAGAGATGATCGAGGCCAATCTGCGCCTGGTGATCTCGATTGCGAAGAAATACACCAATCGCGGCCTGCAGTTCCTGGATCTGATCCAGGAGGGCAATATCGGGCTGATGAAGGCGGTGGATAAGTTCGAATATCGCCGTGGCTATAAGTTCAGCACCTACGCCACCTGGTGGATCCGCCAGGCGATCACCCGCTCGATCGCCGATCAGGCCCGCACCATCCGGATTCCGGTGCATATGATCGAGACGATCAACAAGCTGGTGCGCACCTCGCGCCAGATGCTGCACGAGATCGGCCGCGAGCCGACCCCGGAGGAGCTGGCCGAGAAGCTCGGCATGCCGCTGGAGAAGGTGCGCAAGGTGCTGAAGATCGCCAAGGAGCCGATCTCGCTGGAAACCCCGATCGGCGACGAGGAAGACAGCCATCTGGGCGATTTCATCGAGGACAAGGCGGCGATCATCCCGCTGGATGCCGCCGTGCAGGCCAATCTGCGCGAGGCGGCGACGCGCGTGCTCTCCTCCTTGACGCCGCGTGAGGAGCGCGTGCTGCGCATGCGTTTTGGCATCGGCATGAATACCGACCACACGCTGGAAGAGGTCGGCCAGCAATTCAACGTCACCCGCGAGCGTATCCGCCAGATCGAGGCGAAGGCGCTGCGCAAGCTCAAGCACCCCAGCCGCTCGCGCAAGCTGCGCAGCTTCCTGGACGACTGATTGTTTTGCGAGCAACTTAATCGGATCAGATGCAGGCATCTGATCCGATATTGCTCTAGTAGAAGTTTTTGGTGCAGCTTTTTTCAAAAAGCTGCAAAAAACGCCTGAGGTGGAGACGACGAAGCCGTCACGCCCCCGGCCCCCAAAACCCGTGAGGCAACGCCATGCCCGAGATCCTGGATTACGCAAAGCCGGCCCCGGGTGAGGCGACCGAGCGCGCTCATGTCACTGTCATCTTCCTGCGGATGATGGCCCGGCCGGCGCGGCCGAAAATTGTGCTGCCGGAGGGTGTCGCCGTCACCCGCGAGCGGCTGGATCTGGCGAGCTACCGGGCTTTGTACGAGGAAATCGGCACGCCCTGGCTCTGGTGGCTGCGCCGGGTGATGCCGGATGCGATGCTGGAGCGGCATCTGGCCGCCAGCACGCTCTCGCTGCATCTGTTGCGGGTGGGGGGCGAGCTGGCGGGGTTCTATGAGCTGGATGCCGCCCACTGGCCTTATATCAATCTGAATTATTTCGGTCTGCGGCAAAGCTTTATCGGCCGCGGGCTGGGCCGGCCGTTTCTGGACCATGCGGTGGATGCGGTGTTCGAGGGCGCGACCGCCCTGCGCGGCATGACGGTGAATACCTGCAATGCCGACCATCCCCGGGCGCTGCCGAATTATCTGGCGGCGGGGTTCCGGGAATATCGGCGGGGCGATGAGGTGTGGGATATCCCGACCCGGCTGGGCTTCACCATTCCAGAGCATCTGCGCCGCTGATGGAGCTGCTGTTTCAGGATAACCGGGCGCTGGTGGTGAACAAGCCGGCGGGGCTGCCGGTCTATCCCGGCCGCGCGGGCGGGGCCTCGGTTGAGGACCATTTCCCGGCCTGGCACCGGGGCAATACCGGGCCGTGGCTGGCGCACCGGCTGGACCAGGATACGGCGGGCTGCCTGCTGGTGGCGCGCGGCAAGCAGTTTCTGCTGGCGGCCCAGGCGGCCTTGGCGGCGGGCGAGGCGGAGAAGCTTTATTGGGGCATTCTCGGCTCGGTGCCGGCGCAGGAAGCCGGGGAAATCAATGCGCCATTGCTGAAGGAAACCCAGGAGCGGCGCTGGCGCATGGTGGTCTCGCCCGCAGGCGCCAGCGCGCGGACCAGCTGGCGGGTGCTGGGCACGCATGATGGCAAGGCGCTGGTGGAGTTCATCCTGCATACCGGCCGCACCCATCAGATCCGCGCCCATGCCGCGCATCTGGGCCATGCGGTGGTGGGTGATCCGGTCTATGGCGACGGGCAGGGCATGATGTGCCTGCTGGCGCGCAAGCTGGTTCTGCCGGGGCTGGGGGTGGCGGCCACCGCACCGCCGCCGGCGCATATGGCGGATTTCGTGGAGGCCTGCCTTGGAACGCTCTGAGTACGAGCCGGGCCAGTATGTCCGCCATCCGCAGCGCCCGGATTGGGGGCTGGGGCAGGTGCAGAGCGCCATCGGCAACCGGGTGACGGTGAATTTCGAGCATGCCGGCAAGGTGCTGGTGGATACCGGCCGGGTGATATTGGACCTCGCCGATCCGGCGTGATTGCAATCGGACCGGAACAGTCCGAAATAGAGCGCCATGATCGATCCGTTCGGCCGTATTGTCTCTTATCTCCGCGTCTCGGTGACCGACCGCTGTGATTTCCGCTGCGCCTATTGCATGGCCGAGGATATGCAGTTCCTGCCCAGGGATGAGCTGCTGACGCTCGAAGAGATGGAACGGCTTTGCGCCGCCTTCATCCGGCTGGGGGTGAAAAAACTGCGCCTGACCGGCGGCGAGCCGTTGGTGCGCCGGAATGTGATGAGCCTGATCGAGGGGCTGGGCAGCCGGCTGGGGCAGGGGCTGGAGGAGCTGACGCTCACCACCAATGGCTCGCAGCTCGCCAAACATGCGGCCGGGCTGGCGCAGGCCGGGGTGAGGCGGATCAATGTCAGCCTGGACACGCTGGATGAGGCGAAATTCGCCCGCATCACCCGCTGGGGCCGGCTGGGTCAGGTGCTGGCCGGGCTGGAAGCCGCGCAGGCGGCGGGGCTGGCGGTGAAGATCAACATGGTGGCGCTGAAGGGCGTGAATGACGATGAGTTCGACGCCATGCTGGAATGGTGCGGCCGCCATGGTTTCGATCTCTGCCTGATCGAGACCATGCCGATGGGCGAGGTGACGCACCGGGAAGAAACGCATCTGCCGCTGGCGGCGGTGCGCCGGGATCTGGCGCGGCGCTGGAGCCTGAGCGCCAGCGATTACCAGACCGGCGGGCCGGCGCGCTATATGCGGGTGGCGGAGACCGGGCAGCGCATCGGCTTCATCACCCCGCTCAGCCATAATTTCTGCGAGGGCTGCAACCGGGTGCGGCTGACCTGCACCGGCACGCTTTATATGTGCCTGGGCCAGGAGGATGCGGTGGATCTGCGCCGGCCGCTGCGGGCCAGCGCGGATGATGCCGGGCTGATTCAGGCGATCGAGCGCGGCATCGCGGCGAAGCCGAAAGGGCATGATTTCGACATCAGCCGGGTGGCGGTGGCGCGGCATATGTCCGTCACCGGCGGTTGAGGCGAAAAGATTTGGGGCTGTCCCCGATCTTCATTCATCTGGCCATTATGTCGATCCCGAGTCTCTTCGCCTTTTGCCCGTGTCGTCAAGGGGTTTACTCGCCTTCGGCGACGCGCGGCGAAGCCGCGTGCCCTTGACGACACGGGCAAAAGGCGAAACCCTGCAATGATCGAAATAATGCTGATCCTTCAAGGCGTTGAAAGCATAAGCCTGAAAGTTTTCTGGGACAGCCCCGAAACTTTCATGTTTCCTCGGCTTTGATCGCCTTTGCCCCGGCCAGGAACATCCGCACCGCCGTGCGGATGCGGGTGTTCAGCACTTTCGGCGCCGGCGCCGTGCGCAGCCCGCACAGCACCCCGAACACGAATTCCCCCAGCGCCATGCCAAACAACATGCCCGACATCTCCGCCGCCATTTCCGGGCTCGCCCCTTGGGTGATCGCGATCTCCACCAGGCAGCCTTGCAGATGCGTCTTGCCCTTGCGCATCCGCCCGGCGAGGAAGCTCTGGGTGAAATCCGGATCATGGCTGAATTCGGTGATCAGCAGCCGGGTCATGGCAATCTGCACCGGGTCCAGCAGGAATTGCGCCAGCGCCGCCAGGGTGGCGCAGAGCGTGTCCTCCAGGCTGGCGCCAGGCGGCGGCTCGGGGAATTGCAGCCTGGTCTGGCGCTGATGCGCCATCAGCTCGCCGAATAAATCCGCCTTGGAGGGCACCAGCGTATAGACGGTGCGCTTGGACATGCCAGCCTGGCGCGCAATGTCCGCCATGGTGGTGTTGTGGTAGCCTTTGCTCAGGAAAAGCTGTTCCGCCGCGGCAATCAGCGCCTCCAGCCGTTCTGGCGACGGGGGGTGGGAGGTTTCGGCGGGCGGCAATGCGGGACTCATGGATAACCTATAGAGCGGCACAAAGGAAACCATCAAGTTTTCATATTTAAATAATACCGTTAAAAATCAGCTTGACGGTGGGAGGAAAGCCACGTACCCGTGCTGGCATGAAACCCGCTGGTTTCCGTTCCGGAGTAAGTTCAGCCGCCTTGGCTCTGGCGCTGCTGCCGGCGCTCGCCGGCTGCGCGGTGGGCCCCAATTATCATCCGCCCGCCGCCCCGAATGTGGCCTTGACGCCGCAGCCTCTCCCCGCCGCCACCAGCCGCGCCGATGGCGCCGCCCAGGCCTTCCGGCCCGGGGCTGATATCCCGGGCGATTGGTGGCATCTCTTCCGCTCCCCGGCGCTGGATGCGCTGATCGCCCAGGCGCTGGCGAATAATCCCAGCCTGAAAGCAGCGCAGGAGACCTTGGTGCAGGCGCAGGAAACCGTGCGCGCCGCCCAGGGCAGCCTGATCCCCAGCATCTCCTCCAGCCTCGGCGCGCAGCGCGACCAGGGCTCCTCCGCCGGGCTTGCCGCCTTCGGCGGCGGCAGCGGCGCCAAGCTGCGGCCCTACACGCTCTATAACGCCTCGCTCTCGGTTTCTTATTCGGTGGACGTGTTCGGTGGCGAGCGCCGGCAGATCGAGAATTACATCGCCACCGCCGAATATCAGCGCTGGGAGCTGGAAGCCTCCTATCTGACGCTGACCTCCAATATCGTCACCGCCGCGGTCAATGAGGCCTCGCTGAACGGGCAGATCCAGGCGACCCAGCAAGTCATCGGCGATGAGCAGAAGCTGCTGACGATTTTGCAGACCCAGGCGCGCTTGGGTGGGGTGCCGCAGGCGCAGGTGCTGCAGCAGCAATCCACCCTGGCGCAGCAGCAGGCCAGCCTGCCGCCGCTGCAATCCCAGCTCGCCCAGGCGCAGAACCAGCTCGCCGCCTATGCCGGGCAGTTTCCGGGCAATTTCCATCTGCAGAGCTTCACGCTGGATGATCTGACCCTGCCGGCGGATCTGCCGGTGAGCCTGCCCAGCGCCATCGTCGCGCAGCGGCCGGACATCCAGGCCGCCGCCGCGCAGCTGCATGAGGCCTCGGCCAATGTCGGCGTCGCGGATGCGAATATGCTGCCGCAGATCACGCTCTCGGCGCAGATCGGGCACGAATCCCTCACCCCCGGCACCTTGTTCACGCCGCAGACTCTGCTTTGGAACCTCGTCTCCGGGCTGACCCAGCCGATTTTCGAAGGCGGGCAGCTGGCGGCGCAGCGCAAGGGCGCGCTGGCGGCGCTGCGCGGGGCCGGTGCGCAATATCAATCCACCGTCATCTCCGCCTTCCAGAATGTCGCGGATGCGCTGACGGCGCTGCAATATGACGCGGCCACGCTGGCCGCCGCGCAGACCGCGCGCGATGCCGCGGCGCAAAGCCTGCAAGTGACCCAGGCGCAGTATAAATTGGGCGGCCAGCCCTTCACCGCGGTGCTGAATGCCGAGGTGACCTACCAGACCGCCGACATCGCCGCGGTGAAGGCCAAGGCCACGCGCCTGGCCGATACCGCGGCGCTGTACCAGGCGCTGGGCGGCGGTTGGTGGCACCGCCAGGACGTGACCAGCCAGTGCTGCGGGGTGATTCCATGAAGGACAGCATCGTAATGAGCAAGCCGGCCAGACCCGTGAAGCGCACCATCATCATGCTGCTGATCGTGGTGCTTATTCTGGGCATGGTCTTTGGCTGGGGGGCGCTGCGCGCGGTCTTCATCGCCAAATTCCTGAAAGGCTTCGCCAATCAGGTGCAGACGGTGGCGACCATTCAGGCGCAGGAAACACCCTGGCAGCCGGCGATACAGTCCGTCGGCACGGTGACCGCCATCAATGGCGCCTCGCTCTCGGCCGAAGTCGGCGGCATCGTCGATACCATCCATTTCGAATCCGGCCAGGATGTGCAGAAGGGCGATGTGCTGCTCACGCTGCGCGCGAATAACGACCCCGCCGTGCTGGCGCAGCTGCAGGCGCAGGCGAAGCTGGATGAGATCAATTACGCCCGCGACCTGAAGCAGTTCGCCGCCAATGCGGTGGCGCAATCCACGGTGGATACGGACCGCGCCAATCTCGCCGCCGCGCAGGCGCAGGTGGCGGCGCAGCAGGCGAGCATGGATGAGAAGATCGTCCGCGCCCCCTTCTCCGGCCGGCTGGGCATCCGCCAGGTCAATCTGGGCCAGTATCTGCAGCCCGGCACCGCCATCGTCACGCTGGAGCAGCTGAGCTCGCTTTTCGTGGATTTCTACCTGCCGCAGCAGGCGCTGGTGGCGCTGAAGGTGGGGCAGGTGGTCAATCTGAAGATCGACGCCTATCCGGGCCAGACTTTCCCCGCGAAGATCGCCGCGATCGGCGCCACGGTGGATTCCGCCACCCGCTCCATCGCCGTGCGCGCCGTGCTGCGGAATGACGATCTGCGCCTGCGCCCGGGCATGTTCGCCAGCGTCTCGGTGGAGACCGGCGCGCCGAAGGAGGCAGTGACGCTGCCGCAGACCGCCATCGCCTACAGCTCTTATGGCGATACCGTCTATGTGGTGAAGCATGGCCAGGGCAACGCGCTGGTGGCTGACCAGGTGTTCGTGACGCTGGGGGCGACGCGCGGGGATCAGGTGCAGATCCTGGATGGGGTGAAGGCTGGCGACGAAGTTGTCACCGCCGGCCAGGTGAAGCTGCATAATGGCTCGCCGGTGGCGGTGAACAACACGATCCAGCCCAGCAACGATCCCAACCCGAACCCGCCGAACGAGTGAAAAAGCGATGAAGCGCTTTACCGATCTCTTCATCGCCCGGCCGGTGCTGGCCATCGCCGTGTCCGTGCTGATCCTGGTCATGGGCTTGCGCGCGGTGGGCACGCTGCCGGTGCAGCAATTCCCCGAGACCGAGAACGCCACCATCACCATCACCACGACCTATCCCGGCGCCTCGCCGGATACGATCGCGGGGTTCGTGACCACGCCGCTGGAAAACGCCGTCGCCCAGGTCAATGGCATCGACTACATGACCTCGTCGAGCAGCATCAGCGTCTCCACCATCACCATCAATCTGGTGCTCAACCATAATCCGGATCAGGCGCTGACCGAGGTTTCGGCGCGGGTGAATTCGGTGCTGAACCAGCTGCCCAGCGGCACCGAACAGCCGGTGATCACGCTGGCGGTGGGGCAGTCGGTCGATGCGATGTATATCGGCTTTCGCAGCTCGGTGCTGAACGCCAACCAGATCACCGACTATATTACCCGCGTCGTGCAGCCGCAGCTGCAGGCGGTGCAGGGCGTGCAGACGGCGGAGATTCTGGGCGGGCAGAATTATGCCATGCGCATCTGGCTGGACCCGCAGAAGCTCGCCGCCTTCGGCCTCACCCCCAGCGATGTCTGGACCGCGCTCTCCACCAATGATTTCATCTCCGCCCTGGGCAACACCAAGGGCACGATGACGCAGGTGACGCTGACCGCGAATACCGGCCTGCACAGCGCCGCCGAATTCGGCCAGCTCATTCTCAAGCAGCAGAACAACGCCATCATCCGGCTCAAGGATGTGGCGAAGGTGGAGCTGGGCGCGGATAGCTACGACCAGCATGTGACCTTTGATAACAAGCTCGGCGTCTATATCGGCATCAAGGTGGCACCGCAGGCCAATCTGCTCAACGTGATTTCCGGCGTGCGCAAGATCATGCCGGAAATCCAGACCAATCTGCCCACCGGCCTGACCGGCGCGATTGTCTATGACAGCACGGTGTTCGTGAATGCCTCCATCCGCGAAGTGGTGGAATCGCTGCTGGAGGCGCTGCTGATCGTGACTTTGGTGGTGTTCGCCTTCCTCGGCTCGCCGCGCTCGGTGCTGATCCCGGTGGTGGCGATCCCGCTCTCGCTGATCGGCGCCTTCGCGATGATGGCGGCGTTCGGCTTCTCCATCAATCTGCTGACGTTGCTGGCGCTGGTTCTGGCGATCGGGCTGGTGGTGGATGATGCGATCATCGTCGTGGAAAACGTCAACCGCCATCTCGATCTCGGTGAAACCCCGCTGGTGGCGGCGCGCGCCGCGGCGGCGGAGCTGGGCGGGCCGATCGTGGCGATGACGGTGGTGCTGATCGCGGTCTATGTGCCGATCGCCTTCCAGTCCGGCCTGACCGGGGCGCTGTTCACCGAATTCGCGTTGACGCTGGCGGGCTCGGTGACGATCTCGGCGGTGGTGGCGCTGACCCTGACGCCGATGCTGAGCGGGCGGTTTCTCAAGCATGTGGATCGCGAGCAGCCCAACTGGGAAGGCAAGCTGATCAATTTCATCGATGCCGCCTTCGCCCGCGTGCATCGCGCCTATACCAGGATGCTGCATTCCAGCCTGGAGACGGTGCCGGTGACGCTGATCTTCGCGGCCATCGTGCTCGGCAGCATCTATTTCCTCGCCGCCGGGGCGAAGAGCGAGCTGGCGCCGGTGGAGGATCAGGGCATCGTGCTGTTCAGCTCCACCTCGGCACCGGACAGCACCACCGGCCAGCGCGCCATGTGGGACAGCCATTTCAACGCCTCGCTGCTGAAATATCCAGACGTCGCGCACAGCTTTCAGATCGACGTGCCGGGCACCAACATCATCGGCACGGTGCTGAAGCCCTGGGGCGAGCGCCGCCCGGCCGCGACGCTGCAGACGCTGATGCAGGCGGATGCCAACAAGGTGGATGCCGGCCAGCAGGTCGCCGCCTTCCCGCTGCCGCCGTTGCCCGGCTCCTCGGGCCTGCCGGTGCAGTTCGTGGTGAAGAGCACCAGCGACTTCAACGTGCTCTATCCCGACACCCAGAAGCTGCTGCAGGCGGCGCTGGCCAGCGGCAAATTCATCTTCCTGCAGAGCGATCTGAAGATCGACCAGCCGGAGGCGGAGGTGGTGATCGACCGCGACAAGGCGGCGGCGCTGGGTCTGAATATGAGCCAGATCGGCGCCGCTTTGGGTGAGGCGCTGGGCGGCGGCTATGTGAATTATTTCGATCTCGATGGCCGCTCCTATAAGGTGATCCCGCAGACGCAGCGCACCGCGCGGCTGAATGTCGCCGATCTGAACGATTATTACGTGCTCTCCTCCGGCGGCATCAATGTCCCGCTCTCCTCGATCGCGACGATCAAGACCAGCGTGATCCCGGAGACGATCAATCATTTCCAGCAGCAGAATTCGGCGACCTTGCAAGGGGTGGTGGCGCCGGGCGTGGCCGAGGCGGATGCGCTGCACACGCTGCAAAGCCTGGCCAAGAAAATTCTGCCGCCGGACGACACGCTGGATTATGGCGGGCTGATGCGCCAGTTCGTGCAGACCAGCAGCGCCTTCATCTTCACCTTTGCCTTCGCGCTGATCATCATCTTCCTGGCGCTGGCGGCTCTGTTCAACTCCTTCCGCGACCCGCTGATCATCCTGGTCTCGGTGCCGATGTCCATCGCTGGCGCCTTGATCTTCATCTATATCGGCATTGGCGGGCTGAGCCTGAATATCTATACCGATGTCGGGCTGGTGACGCTGATGGGGCTGGTCTCCAAGCACGGCATTCTGATGACCGAGGTGGCGAACGAGGCGCGGCTGGCCGGCATGGGCAAGCGCGAGGCGATCGAGCATGCGGCCAATATAAGGTTGCGGCCGATTTTGATGACCACGGCGGCGATGGTGGTCGGCGTGCTGCCGCTGGTCTTCGCAAATGGCGCCGGCGCTGCCTCGCGCTATGCGATGGGCATGGTGATCGCCGGGGGCCTGTCCATCGGCACCTTGTTCACGCTGTTCGTGGTGCCGGCGGTGTATCTGGTGCTGGCCGAGGATCACAAACCGGTATCGAACTAAATAAAAGGTTGAAAAACTTTTAAGTTCTGGCAATTTTTGCGTGCATGAAACGAACGCGTGCACCGACGGGATTTGCCGAAATGTCGATGCTGGAGGCGTTGACGCCGGAGCTGCGCCCGGCGCCGATGTCGCTTGGCACCGATGGCCATCGTGCCCGGCTGCGGGCGCGCTTTCTCACCGGCGGGCCGGAGGCGCTGGCCGATCACGAGCTGATTGAGATGACCTTGTTCCTGGCGCTGCCGCGGCGCGACACCAAGCCGATCGCCCGGGCTTTGCTGGCGCGCTTTGGCTCCTACGCCAATGCCATCTCCGCCCCGGTGCCGGATCTGCTGGGCATTGCGGGGCTGGGCGAGGCCGGGGTGGCGGCGTTGAAGCTGGTGCAGGCCGCCTCCCAGCGCCTGGCGAAGGCGGAAGTGCTCTACCGTCCGGTGCTCAGCAACTGGGACCGGTTGATGGAATATCTGCAGGCGGTGCTGGCACGCGAGAAGATCGAGCAGTTCCGGCTCTTATTCCTGGATAACCGCAACCGGCTGCTGGCCGACGAGCCGCAGGCGCAGGGCACGGTCAACCACACTCCGGTCTATCCGCGCGAGGTGGTGAAGCGCGCGCTGGAGGTGAACGCCACCGCGATCATCCTGGTGCATAATCATCCCAGCGGCGATCCCTCGCCCTCGGAGGAGGACATCGCGATGACCCGCGAGATCAAGAAGGCCGCCAGCGCGCTGAGCGTGGTGCTGCACGACCATGTCATCGTCGGCAACGGACGCTGGCTGAGCTTTCGCAAGGCGGGGCTGTTATGAGGCCCAGCCGGTAAGCATGGCCAGGCGCAGCGCCACGGCCAGCCGCCCCTCCTGCTGGGGCAGTGCCGCCAGCGCCGCCGCGAACAGGGTGCGCGGCGGGATGGCGCGGCTGCGCCCGGCCAGCGCGTTGGTCTCCCCGGCGTCGCGCAGCTCATGCAGCAACGCCAGGGGATCGGCGTACAGGAAGGTGATCTCCTCCAGATCCGCCACCGGATGGCTGAAGCCGGCGCGCTGCAGCAGCCCGGCGCAGTCGCGCAGCTCTGGGAAGGGTGAGACGCGCGGGCTGACCTTGCCGGTCAGCGCCTCCTCCGCCTCCAACAGCGCCAGGCGCAGCTCATGCAGCGTACCCAGAGCCGGCAGGCTGGCCAGCAGCAGCCCGCCCGGCTTCAGCGCCCGGCGCAGCTGGATCAGCGCGCCCGGCAGATCATCCAGCCAATGCAGCGAGAGCGGGGCCACGACCAGATCATACGCTCCCGGCGCCAGGCCGAAATCATCGGGGCCAGGCAGGATCAAGGGCCGCCCGCCGGCCAGCGCCGCCAGGCGCGGTGAGGCATCCGCGCTGTCCACCAGCATGCCGCGCGCCGCCAGCGCCGGGGCGACGGCGCCGCGACCGCCAAAATCCAGTGCGCGCTCGAAGCGGATGGTGGTATCGTCCAGCCGGTCGAGCAGCCGCGCGGTCAGATCCTCCAGCACCGGGGCGATATTGCCCAACCGGCCGGCGGCGCGCTCGCGATGCTTTACCATTGTGGTGAAATCGAAAATGCTCTGCACATGAAACCCCTGTTGCGCTGGGTTCTGGATAGCGTCCTGCCGCCTTCCTGTCTCGCCTGCCACCGTCTGGTGGAGGCGCAGGGGCAGCTTTGCCTGGAGTGTTTCAAGACCGCGCATTTCATCACCGCGCCGCTCTGCGCCTGTTGCGGCGTGCCGTTGAGCCTTGCCGCGTCGCCGGCGGAAACCCTGCATTGCGCCGCCTGCGCGGCATCGCCGCCGGCCTTCACCCAGGCCCGCGCCGCGCTGCGCTATGACGAGACCGCCAAGCGGATGATCCTGCCGCTGAAATATAGCGACCAGAGCGAGGTGGCCGCCGGCATGGCCAGGCTGATGCGCCGGGCCGGGGAGGAGCTGCTGCAAGCGGCCAATCTGCTGCTGCCGGTGCCGCTGCACAATGCCCGGCTGCGCCAGCGCCGCTATAATCAGGCGGCGCTGCTGGCGATCGCCCTGGCCAGGCTCACCGGCCGGCCGGTGAGCCTGGATGTGCTGCGCCGGGCGCGGGCCACGGCGAAGCTGGAGGGAATGGGCGCGGCGCAACGCCAGGCGGCGCTGCAGGGCGCCATCCATGTCCGCCCTTATGCCGGGCTGGCGGGCAAGCGCATCCTGCTGGTGGATGATGTGATGACGACAGGGGCGACGGCGCATCATTGCGCCCTGGCGCTGCGCGCCGCCGGGGCCATGCGGGTGGATGTGCTGACCCTGGCGCGCGTCGCGGATCCGCGTTTGCAATGAAGGGGCGCTGAGATTCACCTTGCATTCGCCCGCCCGCAAGCTAATTGGGAGGCAAATGCCTGAAATCGAGATCTATACCCAGCCTTACTGCCCCTATTGCATGCGCGCCATGGCGTTGCTGGAGCGCAAAGGGGCGGCCTTCACGGAAATCAGCGCCCCGCACGGCACGCCGGCGCGCGAGGCGGCGATCAGCCGCTCCGGCGGGCGCACCACCGTGCCGCAGATCTTCATCGCCGGCCAGCATATTGGCGGCTGCGACGATCTGCTGGCGTTGGAGCGCGCCGGCAATTTGGAGCCTCTGCTTACGCCATGATCCATTACCAGCTGCGCTGTGAAGCCGGCCATGAGTTCGATGGCTGGTTCCGGGATTCCGAAGGCTTTGAGAGCCAGGCGGCTGGCGGGCTGGTGGCCTGCCCGTCCTGCGGCAGTGTCGAGGTGAACCGGGCGCTGATGGCCCCCTCGATCCCGCGCAAGGGGCGCGAGCTGGTGGTCTCGCCTGAGCCGCCGCCGGCCGATGCGCTCCCCCCCGGCCCGCAGACCGCCGGCGGCGCGCTGCCGGATGCGGTGCGCGCGGCGCTGCAGAAGCTGCGCGAGGAGGTCGAGAAAAACTGCGACTATGTCGGCGCGGATTTCGCCGAGGAAGCCCGGCGGATCCATTATGGCGAGGCTGCGCCGCGCGGGATTTATGGCGAAAGCTCCGAGGAGGAAGCCGAGGAGC
Source organism: Acidocella sp. MX-AZ02 (assembly GCF_000306035.1). Lineage (NCBI taxonomy): Bacteria > Pseudomonadati > Pseudomonadota > Alphaproteobacteria > Acetobacterales > Acidocellaceae > Acidocella > Acidocella sp. MX-AZ02. Next base: position 1,514,979 of record NZ_JH976207.1, on the reverse strand, counting down.
TGGCCGAGGATGGCATCGCCTTCGCCCGCATCCCCTGGGCGCCGCGCAACGATAGCTGAACCATGCGCGAGATCATCTTCTCCGCCGATGATTTCGGCCTGACCGAAAGCGTCAACGAGGCGGTGGAGCGCGCGCATCGCGAGGGCGTGCTGGGCCAGGCGAGCCTGATGGTCGCCGCCCCCGCCGCCGAGGATGCGGTGCGCCGGGCGCGGATGCTGCCGGGGCTGAAAGTCGGACTGCATCTGGTGCTGGTGGATGGCGATTCGCTGCTCGGCCATGCCCGCCTGCCGCACATCACCGGCCCGGATGGGCGGTTTTCCACCAATCAGGCGGCTCTGGGCGTGCGCTATTTCTTCTCGCCCGCGGCAAGGCGGGAGCTGCGCGCCGAGATCGAGGCGCAGTTCGCGGCCTTTGCGGACTCCGGGCTGGACCTGCACCATGCCGATGCGCACAAGCATTTCCTGCTGCACCCGACCATCGCCCGGCTGATGATCGAGATCGGCCGGCGCTACGGGCTGAAGCGGCTGCGGGTGCCGGCCGAGCCGCCGGCGGTGATGGCGGCGCTGGGCGAGCGCGTCACCTTCGGGGACCGTGTTTTATATGCCTGGACCCGGCTGCTGCGCGCCCAGGCGCGTGGGCTGGAGGTGCCGGACCAGGTGTTCGGGCTGAAATGGTCCGGGCATGTGACGGCCGAACGCATCGCCCGGCTGCTGCCGCTGGTCCCGGAGGGGCGCACGGAAATCTACACCCACCCGGCTACGCGCCGGGATGAAGCGCTGGTCCGGCTGATGCCGGATTATGAGCATGTGGCGGAGTTTGAGGCGCTGCTGGCCCGCTATCGCAGCTAGAGCCTCAAGCTTTTAGCCTGAGGCATCTAATGATGCCAGGCGGCACCGGTATAGAAATATTGCCCCAGCCCGATGGTGAAAACCAGACAGCCATAGAGCGCATGCTCGACGCCGCTGAATGTGAGCGAGCGTGTGGCGGCGTAAGAGCGGGCGAATAGCCAGCCGCCGGCGAGGGTGAGCAGCACCGCCCAGGCGTTGAGGAAGATGATATGGGCATAGCCGAAAGCCAGGGCTGAAACCGCCACGGTGGCGCGCCCGAAGATGGGCTCGTAACGGGCGAACAGGAAGCGCCGGAAGATGATCTCCTGAGGCCAGACTGAGAGCAGCGGGTAGAGCAGCATGATCAGCGCCCAGAAGCGCGGGCGGTGCAGCGGCAGCGAGAGAAACAGGCCGGGGGCCAGAAGCCAGGTGGCGAGGGTGAGGGCGGCCCCGCACAGCGCGAAGCGGCGCAGCATTTCACGCCACCCCTGGGCGCGGCCACGCGGGACAGCGCGACTGGCCAGCCAGCAGGCCAGGCCACCGCCCCAGAGCACCAGAAACAAAATCCCCGGCCGGCGCAGCATGAGGATGAGCAGCGGCACGCCAGCGAACAGGAACAGAAATTCGGCCCATAAAAAAACCCGGCTTTCGCCGGGTTTTTCGAAGCGCATCAGCGCTTGGAGAACTGGAAGGAGCGGCGGGCCTTCGGCTTGCCGTACTTCTTACGCTCGACCATGCGGCTGTCGCGGGTCAGGAAGCCGGCGGCCTTCAGGATCGGGCGCAGATCCGGCTCGAACAAGGTCAGCGCGCGGGAGATGCCGTGGCGCACGGCGCCGGCCTGGCCGGAGAGGCCGCCACCGGTGACGGTGCAATACACGTCGAACTGGTTGTAGCGGTCAGCCACCAGGAAGGGCTGGGTGATCAGCATGCGCAGCACCGGGCGGGCGAAATAGACCGGGGCGGTCTTGCCGTTCACGATGATATCGCCCTTGCCGGGCTTCACCCAGACGCGCGCGATGGCGTTCTTGCGGCGGCCGGTGGCGTAGGAGCGGCCTTGCGCGTCCTTCTTCGGTTCACGCTTCTGGGGGGCGGCGTCCGGGGTGGCGGCGCCGGCGGTGGCCTGGAGGTCCTTCAGACCGGCGAAAGCATTGGTTTCGGACATTGGAATCAAGCCCTCTTGTTCTTGGAGTTCAGCGCGCCGACATCGAGCGCCTTCGGCTGCTGGGCGCCATGCGGGTGCTCGGGACCAGCATAGACATACAGGTTCTTCATCTGCTGGCGCTGCAGCGGGCCACGGGTGATCATGCGCTCAACCGCCTTCTCGACCACGGACTCAGGATGCTTGCCGGCCAGACGGTCCTTGATGGAGCGCTCCTTGATGCCGCCAGCATAGCCGGTGTGGTAGTAGAAGATGCTGTCTTCCAGCTTTTTGCCGGTCAGTTTCACCTTCTCCGCGTTGACGATGACGATGTTATCGCCGCAATCAACGTGCGGGGTGAAGGTGGCTTTGTGCTTGCCGCGCAGGCGCGTGGCCACAATGGCCGCCAGGCGGCCGAGGATCAGACCTTCGGCGTCAATCAGGATCCAGTCCTTCTTGACATCCGCGGGCTTGATGGAAATCGTCGTTTTCATATGCTCACCCAAAGAATAGTGGCGGGCTTATGAGCAAGCCCAGGGAAAAGGTCAATAGATTGGCATGTGGTATTTTCATACCACATGGTTTTCAGGCGATCATCCAGCCATCACCGGGGGCTAAGTTTGCAGACATTTTTCGTGGCGGCTTTTTCAAAGAGCTGCAAAAAAGCCGCCCTCTCAGGCGGCTTTTGCTTAGAGCATCAATCCTTTAGCTTGGTGCTCTAAGTTTTGTTTTGGCAAGCAGTTTCATGTGTTTAGGGTGACGCTGTCGCGTCAATCTAAACACATATTGCTCTAATCCAGCCTCGGCTCGCTGCGCCTTGGCCGCTGCGGGGCGGCGGGGCGGGGCTCGCGGATGGCGGAGAAATCCCGGTCCGCGAAGCCACGGCTATTGGGAATCGGCGCGCGGGAGGGGGCAGGGGGCTCTTCCACGGGGGCCTGGCGGGCGCGTTTCAGCTGGGCGAAATTCGGGGTGTCGTCATAGCTGTCCATGGCGCGCACCGGGGTCTGGATGACACCGCTGGCGCGCATCTGCATCACCCGCAGCTCCTCGCGCATATCCTCCAGCTCCCCCTCGATCGTCTCCAGCCGGGCTTTCAGGCCGAAGACATTGAAGGGCACCATCAGGAAGGCCAGGAACCAGAGCAAAGCCGGCACGGCGAGGGCCAGGAACAGCCAGCCCGGCATCCAGTCCGGCAGAGTGAAGGGCAGGGTCATCAGCATAGCCTCATCATAACGAATTAGTGCCGGAAATGCCGCATATTTGTGAACACCATGGCGATCCCGGCTTTGTCAGCCGCCTCGATCACCTCGGCATCGCGGATCGAGCCGCCCGGCTGGATCACGCAGCTCGCCCCGGCGGCAATCGCCGCTTCCAGACCGTCGGCAAAGGGGAAGAAGGCATCGGAGGCCACGGCGCAGCCGGTGAAATCCAGCTTCGCCTCCTTGCCGCGCCAGGCAGCGATGCGGGCACTATCCACCCGGTTCATCTGCCCGGCGCCGACGCCGATGGTGGCCTTGTTCTTGGCATAGACGATGGCGTTGGACTTCACATGCTTGCCGACGCGGAAGGCGAACAGCATGTCCTCCAGCTCGGCTGCGGTGGGGGCGCGCTTGGTGACCACCTTCAGGTCCGCCGCCTCCACCCGCCCGGCGTCGCGGCTCTGCAGCAGGAAACCGCCGGCGAGCGATTTGAAGGTGACACCGGCCTCGGTCGGGCTCGGCACGCCGCCCGTGGTCAGCAGGCGGAGATTCTTCTTCGCGGCCAGCAGCGCCTTGGCGCCCTCGGTCACCTCCGGGGCGATGATCACCTCGGTGAAGATGGTGGCGATCTTCGCGGCGGTCTCCTCATCCAGCGTGCGGTTCAGCGCGACGATGCCGCCAAAGGCCGAAACCGGGTCGCAGGCCAGGGCCAGATCCCAGGCGGCGGACATGCTCTGCGCGCTCGCCACCCCGCACGGGTTGGCGTGCTTGACGATGACGATGGAGGGGGCGTCGAATTCCGCCACGCACTCGAAGGCGGCGTCGGTGTCGTTGAAATTATTGTAGGACAGTTCCTTGCCCTGGTGCTGGGTGGCGGTGGCAACCCCGAAGCGCGACGGGGAGGAGGTGTAGAACGCCGCCGACTGGTGCGGATTCTCGCCATAGCGCAGCGCCTGCTTCTTCTCGCCGGAGAAAGAGAAGCGCTCGGGATATTCCTCGCCCAGCTGCCCCGCGAACCAGCCGGAAATGGCGGCATCATAGGCGGCGGTGCGGGCATAGGCCCCGGCGGCCAGTTTGCGGCGTGTCTCCAAAGTGGTGCCGCCATGCGCGGCGATCTCTTCCAGAACCTTGGCGTAATGCGCGGGCTCGGTCAGCACCGCGACACTTTCATGGTTCTTGGCGGCGGAGCGGATCATCGCCGGGCCGCCAATATCGATATTTTCGATACAATCCTCGAACGCCGCTCCCCGCGCCACCGTCGCCTCGAACGGGTAGAGATTGACCGCGACCAGATCGATCGGCGCGATGTCGTGCGCGGCCATCTGCTCGATATGGGCGGGGTCGTGCCGGCGGCCCAGGATGCCGCCATGCACCTGCGGCACCAGCGTCTTCACCCGGCCATCCAGGATTTCGGGAAAGCCGGTATGTTCGGAAACCTCGGTGACCGGCACGCCGGCCTCGCGCAGCATCTTGGCCGAGCCGCCGGTGGAGAGGATCTTGGTCCCCGTCGCCGCCAGGCTCTGGGCGAATTCGACCAATCCGGTCTTGTCCGAGACGGAAATCAAAGCGGTGCGGATAGGGACGATGTCTGACACGAGGCGGCTCCGTTATTGGCGACGATGCAATGCCCAGGCGCGCGGCGAACTCCCCCACGCTCCCCGATGGTAGCCATCTGAGCGCCAGTCACGTGCGGGCCGGCGCGGTTTCGCATGCGGCAAAACCGGATGCAAGCAGGCAAGCGCTGGGGGTAACGCAGGCATGTCCTAAATTTAAAGCCCCTCGCCTGTGGCAAATTTGTCGCAGTGTAATCAAGTTTTGCTGTATGACGTGAACAGGCCGGGGCGGCGCCCCGGTCAGGCTGTGGTTCAGGAGGATTTGAGCATGGTCAGGCAGAGTTGGCAGGGTTTTGTTTTCGCCGGGGTGGCGGGGATCGCGGCGATCAGCGCCTGCGCGATGGCCGCACCCGGGCCGCATGTCACCGACGCATCGGTGCAGGTCCCCACGCCGGTGACACCGAGAGCGGCCGCCAAGCCGGCGGCGCCGCAATTTTCGGTGCAGACGCCGATCGACAAGATCGCGGCGGATGCGCGCGGCAAGGCGGTGCTGAACCGCGACATGCCGGGGCTGATCAGCGATCCGCGCTATGAGCTGTTTTCCTCGATGAGCCTCTCCCAGCTCGCCAGCCTCTCCGGCGGCAGGCTGACCCAGAGCGATCTGAAGAAGGTCAACACCGATCTGGCCGAGCTCTCCCCCGGCCAGTAGGGTTTACGCCCCCGGCTGCGCCTGCACCACCACGGCGGAGACGGCGTTGGCCGGCGAGCCTTTCAGCACCTTGGTGCTGGTCAGCACATAGATCACCGCATCTTTCTTATCGTCGAGGATGCGCGTCAGGATGAAATGCTTGAAGATCAGCGAGGCGGAGATCGCGCCGATCTGCTCTTGCCGCGGCAGGTCCGCCGGCAAATTCACCGGCCCATGGGCGATGCAATTGAGGGAAAACTCGCTCGGATCGCTCGCCAGCCCCACCCCGCCGGCAATGCCGCCGGTCTGTGCCGAGGCCGCATAGCAGGAAATATTGGGGATCTTCGGATCGTCGAAGCGCTCCACTACCACCTTGTCATTGGGGCCGAACCAGCGGAAATTTGTGCTCACCGCGCCGATCTGATGGCGCGCGCCGCCATGGGGCATCACCAGCCAGAAAAACAGCCCGATCAGCACCAGAATCGCCAGCAGCACGGCCAGCGCGCGATAGAGAAATCCCCTCAACGCCGTATCTCCTTCAACCCGTCATAGATCGCCAGCGTCTTCTGGCAGACGATTTCGTCAGAAAAATGCGCGGCGACGCGCGCCCGCCCATTTGCCCCCAGCCGGGCGCGCAGGCTGGGGCTGGCGATCAGCCGGGCCAGGGCGGCGGCCAGGGCCTGGGGATTATGCGGCGGCACCAGAAAGCCGGTCTCGTGATCAACCACCGCCTCGCGGCAGCCGGGAATGTCGGTGGCCACGGCGGGCCGCGCCGCGGACATCGCCTCCAGCAGCGCCTTCGGCAGGCCTTCGCGATAGGTCGAGGGCAGGGTGAAAATATGAATCTCGCGCAGCAGCCCGGCCATGTCCTTCACCGGCCCGAGCCATTTGATCAGCCCTTGCGCCTCCCAGCCGCGCAGCTCGGCCTCGGTGATCGGGTTGGGGTTGGAGAGGTCCGGCGCGCCGGCCAGCCAGAATTCCGCCTGGCCCTTCAGCAGCCGCGCCGCCTCGACGAAATCCGGAATGCCCTTCTCGCGGATCAGGCGCGCCGCCAGCAGAATGCGCGGCCGGCCTTCCGCTTCCGTCATCGGGGCAAACAGCGTCATATCCACGCCAGCCCCCCGGATCAGCGCGGTGCGCGCGCGGGCCACCATCCGGCCCTCGACCATCGCGTTCAGATCGTCCGGGTTTTCGAAAATGGCGATGCCGTGTTTGGGGCTCATGGTGGCGCGCAGCCCGGCCGAGACCAGGGGCTTCAAAATTTTCGCCAGCAGCTTTTGCGAGGAGAATACGAAACCCAGCCCGATCGGCGCGTTGACCACGGCGGGTACGCGCGCCAGACGGGCGGCGATGCCGCCGAAAATGATCGGCTTCAGCGCGATATGATGCACCACATCCGGCTGCAGCCGCCGATATTGCCGCGCCAGCCAGAATGAAAAAGCCAGCTCCTTGAACGGGTTGAGGCGCTTGCGGTCGAGATCGGCGGCGATGAATTCGATGCCCGAGGCCTCGATTTCGGCGCGGGACTGGTTTTCCCGGGTGATCAGCACCACCCGCCAGCCCGCCGCCTTGGCGGCCAGGCCGCGTGCCCAGAAATGTGAGGCGAAGAACCAGTCTTCCATCAGCAGAAAGACGAGGGTGGGGCGTTGGTCGGGCATGCAGCGGATGTAGAGCAACATCTGATCAAACGATACCATTTGATCGGATGTTGCCTAAATATCGTTGATCCCGGCCCGCGCTGCCTGCCAGCGCCAGCTATCGCGGCACATATCCTCCACCCCGCGCTCTGCCTTCCAGCCAAAAAGCTTCTCGGCCAGCGCCGGGTTGGCGTAATAGCTGGCGACATCGCCAGCGCGGCGCGGCGCGATGTTCACCGGGATCTCCCGGCCCGTCGCCGCCTTGAACGCCTTTACCAGCTCCAGTACCGTGGTGCCGTTGCCGGTGCCGAGATTGACGGTGACGGAGACATCATGGGCGGTGATATGTTCCACCGCCAGCGCATGCGCCAGCGCCAGATCCATCACATGGATATAATCGCGCTCGCCGGTGCCATCGCGGGTGGGGTAGTCATTGCCGAAGACATTGAGCCGGGCGCGCTCGCCGGTGGCCACCTGGGTCACGTAAGGCATCAGATTATTCGGCACGCCGCGCGGCGTCTCACCGATCACCGCGGAGGGATGCGCGCCGACCGGGTTGAAATAGCGCAGATTGGCAGCCCCCTTGAGCTTGCCGGTGCGGGCCAGATCGCGGATCAGATCCTCCATCACCAGCTTGGTGCGGCCATAGATGTTCTCCACCCGCGTCGGCGCGTCCTCCAGAATCGGCGAGCTGTCCGGCTGGCCATAGACCGTGGCGGAGGAGGAAAATACCAGCCGCGCCACCCCGGTCGCCTGCATCGCCTGCATCAGCCGGATCGTGCCGATGATGTTCATGTCGTAATAAAGCAGCGGGTCGGCCTCGCTCTCGCCCACCGCCTTCAGCGCGGCGAAATGGATCACCGCCTCGACCGGATGCGCCTTCAGCGCTGCGCTCACCGCCGCGGTGTCGCGGATATCGGCCTCGATCACCGTCATCTCTTGGCCGGTGAGGCGGGCGAGCCGGGCCGGCACGTCGCGCTCGGCATTGGCGAAATTATCCAGAATGACGATCTCGTGGCCGCGCTGGGCCAGCACGGCGGCGGTGTGGGAGCCGATATAGCCGGCGCCGCCGGTCAACAGAATGCGCATGGGATCAGGCCTTGGTAATGGTCCATTTGATATGCTGCGGGCCATCCTGATGGCCCGGCAGCACGATCTGCTCGGCGCGGCGCGGCTCGGCCTGGCCGAAATACACGCTCTCCTCGATCCTCGGCGCCGCGCCTTCGGCCTTCAGCCGGAAGCCGCGCCCCGAGGGGGTGCGCAGCAGCACCGTCTCGTCATCCTGCACCAGGCTGGCGGTGACGTTGGGGTGGAGATGGAAACGGATGGCGAAAGGCTGCGGGGTTTCCGCCTCGATCAGATCCTCGCCCTGCAATTCCTCGCCGTTTTCGGAGAGGCCGAGGCGGCGATGATGGATGGCGCCGAAGGGCTTGCTCCAGCCATCGTGATTGGCCTCGATCCAGCCGATGCCGCCGGCCTCCTGGCGCTGCACATTCACATTCAAGGGCCGCCGGCCGAGCCCGGTCTCCTTGATCTCGGCGGAGGAGGTGTCGGCGATAATCAAGGTGGAATGGGCGGCGGTGCCGCGCAGCACCCCGGCCCAGTCGCTGGCCAAAGCCGGGGCGGCGCCGCAATTGACGATCAGCCGGTCCTTGCCGAAGGAATATTCAAAGCCCAGCGTGCCGGCATGGGCGAAACGGTCCAGCCCCGGCGCGGTGGGCACGCCGGCATCCATGAACAAAACCGCCTTGCCGGCGGCGAGGCGGAATAGCCCGCAGGCTTTCAGATGCGCCAGCGTGCCGCGCGCCCGCCCGGCCTGGGCTAGCACCAGATCCACCAATGTCGCCAGCTCCTCCTGGGAGCCGTTGAACAAAGGCAGCCCGCCATCGCCATGGCGCAGGGCGCGCAGCGCGGCGGCGGCGTGCTCGATGGCGGTGACCAGCTCGGTCGGTGGGGTTTTGGAGCCTGCCTGCATCAAGGCGCGGATCTCGGTGAGGTCCTGCAAGGCCAGCAGATGCGCCGCCGGGCTGCGTTCGATATGGCCGCCATCGGCGTAGAATTGCCGCGCCAGCTCCGGCAGCAGGATTTTCTGCACCCGGGGCAGATATTGCACATGCTCGGGCATGGCGATGGAGGCGGCGGCCAGCCCTTTCAGCGCGGTCAGGGCGCGGCCATCCAGAAATTCGGCCGGCAGAGCGGCGGAGAGGGTGCGGGCATCCTGCACCAGCCGGTGCATCAGCGCCTGGCGAAAGGCGTCATCGGCCGAGGCGGCGAAGAAATCATAATGGCCGAGCCAGGCGGCCAGCCGCGCGCCCACCACATCCGGCGCATAGGAAATCGGCTCGGGCTTGGGCGTGTCCATGTAATCCATGGCCAGCGCGCGGGCGCGGGAGCGGGCGGCATCGGTGCCCAGGGCGCGCAGATCCCGCAGCCAGGTGAAGCCATGCAGATGCGCGCGCAGCAGGCGGGTGCAGCCGGGGGCATGGCTGAAAATATCGTGATGGAGGGGCAGCACCGCGCCGCCAAATTCCAGCTCCGCCTTGACCAGCCGGGCGCCGCGCGCGGGATCCCCCGGCCAGGGGTCGCGCAGCGAGAGCGCCGGCGCATCCGGCCCGCCGGCGGGGCGCAGATTTTGCAGCCTGGTGAACCAGGTGCGGGCCTGGCGGCCGAGGCCAACCGGCTTGGCGGGGCCTTCGCTCATCCGCCCTGGCTGATGCTGGTCTGCGCCGGCAAAGCGGGCAGGGCGGTGCGGATCTCGGTGATCGCCTGGGCGTAATCCGGAGCGCCGTAAACAGCGGTGCCGGCGATCAGGCAGGTGGCGCCGGCGGCGAGCACGCCGGGCGTGGTCTTGGGCGTGATGCCGCCATCGATCTGCAGCACGATATCATGCCCGCTCTCGTCGATCATGCGTCGTAGCGCTGCGATTTTCGGCAGCTGCGAGGCGATGAAGGCCTGCCCGCCAAAGCCGGGATTGACCGTCATCACCATGATGATGTCGGTGAGATCAAGCACATGCGCCACCGCGTCGATCGGCGTGGCCGGGTTCAGCACCACCCCGGATTTCTTGCCCAGGCCGCGGATATGCTGGAGCGTGCGGTGCAGATGCGGGCCGGATTCAGGATGCACGGAGATATGATCCGCCCCGGCCTCGGCGAAGGCGGTGATATACGGGTCCGCCGGGGCGATCATCAGATGCACGTCGAGCGGCATTTTGGTGTGCGGTCGCAGCGCTTTGACCACCAGCGGGCCGAAGGTGATGTTGGGAACGAAATGCCCGTCCATCACATCCAGATGCAGCCAGTCCGCGCCGGCCTGTTCGACGGCGATCACCTCCTCCTTCAGCCGAGCGAAATCGGCGGCGAGCAGGGACGGGGCGATGAGCGGTCGAGTCGGGGAGGCGGTCATGATGCTTTGTTGTAACCGGCAGGGTGGAGGATTCACAAGCGGGGGGTTGATATCCAAGATGCCCCTGTGGCAGGCGCAAGATATGCAAGCTTCGTCTTCAGCGGCAGGGGCGACGGCCCAGGTCAGGTTTTCCTTTGTCCTAGCGGCAGCACTGGTCGTTGGCCTTTATCTGGCATTTCTGGCAGCGCATCTGGTGCTTTTATATCAAATGCACGGCCAGACGGAAGTTTTGCGAGGTGAGCATCAGCTGCCTCAGAAAGATTTTGGTTTGTTTTGGTGTGCCGGGAATGGCCTGATTTCGCAGCTGGCGCAAAGTTTTCATTTTCATTTTTCGCAGTCATTTCGGCAGGTTTGCCAGAACGATATCCTCTCCCCGCAGTCGCCGATCGACCAGGCTTGGCCCTACCCGCCAACAATGGGTTTCCTCGTTGCCCCATTTGCCTTGTTGCCATTAGGGGAGGCGTTTTGGGTGTGGCGGCTCTTCAGCGTTTGTGTCGCCGCATTGCTGTTGCGCAGGGCAGGGCTGAGTTGGCAGATCATCAGTCTTGGTCTGGCCAGCCCGGCCGCTTTGCATGACTTCACCAACGGCCAGAATGGCACGCTGACCGGCGCCTGGCTGCTTGCGGCTTTGCTGCTCGCAGGACACGGCAATCGTCTTGCCGGTTTCTGCGCCGGGCTGTTGAGCCTCAAGCCTCATTTAGGCGTAGGTGTGTCGGTTGCGGCGCTGCGGCTGCGGGCTTGGCGAATGATCGGCTGGGCTGTGGCAGTGGCGTTTTTCCTGGCGGTTGCGGCGACATACTTGTGGGGGCTGCACGGCTGGGTGTGGTTTTTCGGCATCGCACAGCATGACGAATGGCTATGGGCTTCGCGCCCTATTAAGCAAGTTTTTCCAGGTGCCGCGATCACGGTTTACGACATGGTGCGAAGCTTTGGGCTGGCTGATCGAAGTGCCTTGGTGGTGCAAGGCTTGGCCTCTATTTTGGCGATCTGTCTGATCTGGCATTGCTGGGCGCCAGGTCGGTTAAAGTTAATGCCGAGGGTTATTATTACGGTTTGCCTGAATGTGTGGATTGTTCCCCATGGCTTCATGTACGACCTCGTGGCGTTCTCGGTTGCCATGGGGGCGCTGGTTGTCGTTTGTAAAGGTTGGCAGCGTTTCGCGGCCTGCCTGTTGTGGCTGATGGCTGGCTACACAGGCGTGATCTCAGTGATGCTCACCCACCTGCTCCTCTTCCCGCTGGTCGCCCTCGCCGGGGCCGCGCTGGCCTGGAAGGTCAGGGACGCACCAGCCTGGCGATAAAGAACCCGTCCATGCCGCCGCGTTCGGGCCAGAGTCCGGGATGGGTGCGGATATCGCCTTGCGCGGTCACCGCCTCGGGCAGTTCGGGCAGGCTGAGCGGGTCGCGCTTCAGCCCGAGCCGTTCGCAGGCGGCGTCCACCCGCGCGGTACCTTCCTGCGGCTGCAAGGAACAGACGGCGTAGATCAGCCGTCCGCCAGGGGCGAGCATCGCGGCCGCCGCGTCCAGCAGCTTGTCCTGCAGGGCGGTGACGGTGTCGATGTCGCGGGCCTTGCGGATATGCAGAAGCTCCGGATGGCGGCGGGCGGTGCCGGTGGCGCTGCAGGGGGCATCCAGCAGGATGGCGGAGAAGGGGGAAGGCGGCTGCCAGCTGGTGGCATCGGCCAGCACGGTTTCGGCGGCAAGATGCAGCCGCTCCAGATTGCCGCACAGCGTCGCCATGCGGGATTTGTCGCGCTCCACCGCCGTTACCGCGGCGCCAGCGGCGCAGAGTTGGGCGGTTTTGCCGCCGGGGGCGGCGCAGAGATCCAGCACGCGCTCGCCCTTCTGGGCGGCCAGCAGCTTGGCCGGCAGCGCGGCGGCGGCGTCCTGCACCCAGATTTTGCCCTCGGCGAAGCCCGGGATGTCCATCACCGGCGTCCCGGCGGGAAAGCGGTAGGAGCCGGTGGGCAAGGCCAAGCCGCCCTCGGGCACGAAGCCGGGCAGGGCGGAGACGTCCAAAGCCGCCTCATGCGCATGCGCCTCGGCAATCGCCCGCGCCTCCTTGCCCCAGCTCGCCCAGGCCCAGGCGGGAGTGTCCAGGCGCGGCATGTCCAGCTCCTCCAGCGCCGCCGGGCCGGTGGCCACCACCTTGCGCAGCACCGCATTCACCAGCCCAGCGAAGGGGGTGAGCTTGCGTGAGCGCGCCAGCTCGACCGAGGTTGCGACGGCGGCATGGGCGGGTGTGTCCAGAAACAGGAAGGCGGCTGCGCCCATGCGCAGGATGATGCGCAGCTCCGGCGGCGGGTCGCGGCGCAGATAAGGCTCCAGCACCGCATCCAGCGTGCCGACATGGCGCAGCACGCAGGCCGCCAGCCGGTGCGCGGCGGCCTTGTCGCGCGGCTCGATGCGCGGCAGCGAATCAAGCGCTGCATCGAGCGGCCGGCCCTTCGCCAGTACGGCGTGGAGCAGAGTGAAGCCAGCATTGCGGGTCGGGTCTGTCATAAGCGTCCTTGGGTTCAGGGGCGGGGCCTAGCATAATGGCGGGGGCTCTGGCCATCGCTCAGGGCGAAAAGGAAGGAAAGCTGCCATGAAGATCGCGGTGATGGGGGCCGGTGCGGTGGGGTGCTATTTCGGCGCGCTGCTGGCCAAGGCGGGGCATGAGGTGGTGCTGATCGGCCGCGCGGCGCATGTGGAGGCCATCCAGGCCCGGGGGCTGCTGCTGGAGCGTGCCTCGGGCACCGAAAACGTGAAGCTGCAGGCCGCCACCGGGGCGCAGGGCGTGCAGGGCGCCGGGCTGGTGCTGGTCTGCGTGAAATCCGCCGATACCGCCCAGGTTGCCGCTGAGATGGCGCCGCATCTGGCACCGGAGGCGATGCTGATCAGCTTGCAGAACGGGGTCGGCAATGCCCAGCGTCTCACAGCTGCCTTGGGACGGGGCGTGTTGCCGGCGGCGGTCTATGTCGCCACCGAAATGGCCGGGCCTGGCCATGTTCGCCATCATGGCCGGGGCGAGCTGAAGCTGGGCCAGGGCCATGGGGCGCGGGAATTGGCGGCCTTGCTGAATGCGGCTGCAATCCCCACCGACATCGCCGAGGATGTCGAGGCGGTGCTGTGGACCAAGCTGGTGTTGAACTGCGCCTATAATGCGGTCTCCGCCGTCACCCGGGCGCCGTACGGGCATATCGTCGCGGTGGAGGGCGCGCATGCGCTGATCCGCGCCCTGGTGGATGAGGCGGTGGCGGTGGCGGCGGCGGACGGGGTGCGGCTGGCGCCGGACCAGGCCGAGCGCTGCATCGAAGCGGCGCAGGCGATGAAGGGGCAGCTCTCCTCGACCGCGCAAGACATAATCCGGGGGCGCAAGACCGAGATCGATGATCTCAACGGCCATGTGGTGCGGCGCGGGGCGGCGCATGGCATTCCCACCCCGGTGAATGCGGCGATGACGACTTTGGTGAAAATTCTGGAGACCGCGCGCTAAAATTATCAAAAGTTTTTGGGGGGTGTGGTGAGTTTTTTCAAAAAGTCCCCACAAAGGTTCGGGGTTTTGGCAACGGCGGTGCCACTGCCCCGGACGTTTTCGCCGCTTTTTTGTAAAAAAGCGGCACCAAAAAACTTTTGATTTTTAAGCCGCCTCCGGCTTTTGACAGGCATCCACCCAGTCCGCCTGGGTGATTTTCACCATCCGCGCCGGGCTGATGCGCAGCGCGCTATGGGTGGAGCCGGCGGCGGGCAGCACCTCCTCAAACGCCTGCAGCGAGATGTCGCAATAGACCCGCAGCGGGCTGGCCAGCCCGAACGGGCAGACCCCGCCGACAGGATGGCCAGTCAGCGCCGCCACCTCCTCCACCGGCACCATCTTCACCTTGCCGCCAAAGGCGGTCTTGGCCTTCTTGTTGTCCAGCCGCGCATCGCCGCGCGCCACCAGCAGCACGATCTCCTCGCCCACCCGCAACGCCAGGGTCTTGGCGATCTGCGCGGGGGCGACGCCATGGCCGGCGGCGGCGAGCGCCACCGTCGCGGTGCTTTCGGGAAGCTCCAGGATCTCGATGTCAGGCGCGTGGTCCGCCAGAAAAGCGCGGACAGAGTCGAGGCTCATGGCAATATCCCAGTTGAATGATTCAGCCCGGGAGGCTGTCATGGATCGCGGGGCGGCGAAAGCCCTGCGGCTTATTTCTCCGGCTTGCTCACCAGCAGCGTCGCCAGCAGGATGGTCAGCAGCACCAGCACCAGCTCGGTCGCGGAGGGGGACAGCGGCACGACATGCCAGGTGACGGCCGGCACCTGATTGGCCGGAAAGCCACTCGCGGCCTGCAGGGCCGTGGCATCACAGGTGGAAGCGTAATACGCCTCGAAGGCGTCCGGACAGGCGGTAAGATTCATGTGCAGCGTCCCAGATCGGCAAAGCCCGCCGGCAAGCAGCATGCCGGCGCCCCTTCAAATGGGAGATTTACGCCGCACTGCACAATCGCTTATTTTCGCCAACTGCGTTGCGTCCGAAGCAGCAATGAACGGCGGTTATTTTTTCGGCCGGTCCGCCAGCAAGGTCGCCAGCAACGCGCTTAAAAGCACCAGCACCCATTGCGTCGCGATCGGCGAGAGCGGGACCATATGCCAGGTCACCGGCGGCGCGCTGGGATGGCACGCGGCCGCCATCACGGGCGAGGTGATGGTCGTGCAGATGGAGGGCGCCATGGTCTGCCTCATCTCCCCAAAAGGCCGCGCCAGGAAGGGGCGGCGAAGATGATATGAGGTTCGCCACCGCCCCCCGCAAGCGCAGATGGCCTCAGCCCGCGTCGGACAGAGGCGGGGAGGAACAGCGCGGCGCGGTGGCGCTGGGCTGCGCCGCCGTGCCGAACAGAGTCAGGGCCGCCCCTGCTTCCAGCCCGCCGCCGGCGGGCTGGGGAGGGCGGTGATAGAGTCCGCGTACCCGCCCCGCCACCTGCCGATCACCGCCGGCCAGCAGCACCAGGCTGTCGGCGATCTCGCGGGCTTGATTCTGGCTCTGCAGCACCACCAGCAAGGCGCCGCGTGCGCCCAGACGGCGCAGCAGCCCGAGCAGCATCTGGGCGTCCGCGTCGCTCATCGCGCTGGTCGGTTCGTCGAGCATCAGCAATTTCGGCCCGGCCGCCGCTTCGCGCAGGATCATCGTGGCGCGGCGCAATCCGGGCGGCAGTTCCAGCAGCGGCTGGTCGAAGAGCGGGATCAGCGCCTCCATGCCCATCTCGCGCACCCAGCCCGCGGCCCAGCCGCGCCGCGCGGCGGCGGGCAGCGATGAGTCGCGATGAAACAGCAGGCTCTCCAGCAGGCTGCGCCGGAGCAGATCCAGCCGCGGCGCGACCAGCACGGGCGGTTTCGTCGCGCCCAGCTTCAACCCCTGATAAAAGACCTCTCCCCAGTTTTTATAGAGCGCATTCTCCGCATACAGCCCCGCGAGGGCGCGCAGCAGCGTGGATTTGCCGGTGCCGGGCGGCCCCATCAGCACGCAGACGCCCTGGGCCGGCACCGTGAAGCTGAGATCGTCCAGCACGATTTTGGCGCCGAACCCCAGGCCGAACGCCGCGCAGTGCAGCACTGGCGGCGCGGCCCGATGCGTCAAGGCGCCAGAGAGCGGCTCGGCATCGATCAGCGGGCCGCCCTCATCCTCGTCCGGCAGTTCCTCCCGCAGGCTCTGCCGCAACGCCGCAATGCCTTCCACCATATGGCTTTCCAAGGCCCGCGCGGCCTCGGCGCGGCGCAGCCGCCGCCCGTGCAGCCGCCACGCCGCCACGGCGATCCCACCGCAAACGCCAGCCAGCCCTAAGTAAGATGCCACATGTTCCATCGAGGCTCTCGCAACCGCACATCCGATTAAAATGTTTGGATGAAGAAACGGCTACCGGAAAGATTATTCATCCGGGGGGCGGGAGGCGCGCCCGCTCGGCCATTATTCAGCCCTGCGCGCTCGGTGCCCGAAAAACCGAAACATGACAAGCTTGTAACCAAATCAGCGCAACGCATCTGGCGCCCTGATTAAATTTTTGTCGGAAGGGCGGCTGGTGGAGCTGAGGGGAATCGAACCCCTGACCTCGTCATTGCGAACGACGCGCTCTACCAACTGAGCTACAGCCCCGGTCCCGTCATGCGATGACCGCGTGGGGGCGGCGTTTCGCGCATTCGGAAGCGGAAGTCAACATTGCTTTGACACATTCCTCCCGCTAGGTCTCTGGCACCCGAAATTTTTGAGGAAAACCATGGTTGGCGCGATTTTCTGGCTGGCGTCCGAACTGATTCACCTGCTCATTCTCGCGATTATCGCGGCGGCGGTGTTGAGCATGCTGGTGGCGTTCGGCATCGCGAATCCGCGCAATCAGTTCGTTTATACGGTGGGGGATTTCCTCACCCGAATCACGGACCCTGTTTTGCGTCCCATCCGGCGAGTCATTCCCTATATGGGGAATATCGATATTTCGCCGGTCATCGCCATTTTGCTGCTGGAAGCGCTGCAGATGGTGCTGGCTGATCTTTACGGTCAGATCGTGATGCGCGGTCTGGCATTCTAAGGCCGGGACGTTGCGCAAGCGCCCGGCTCGCCAGGGGATAAGTGTGAGGCTGATCAATTCCATCGTCGCCACGGCCAGCCGCCATGCCGTGCTGTGCGTGCTGCTGTTCCTGGTGCTGGGCGGGCTGGGGCTGGGCTATACGGCCCGGCATCTGGCCATCGATACCGATACCGATCATCTCTTCGCCGCCTCGCTGGCCTGGCGCCAGGCGCAGATCGCCGAGGACAAGAATTTCCCGCAATTCAACGATCTGATCGTGGCGGTGGTGCGCGCCGATACGCCGGAGGAGGCGAAGGAGACCGCCACCGCGCTGAATGCGGCACTCCAAGCCGATACCGCGCATTTCAAGGATTCGAGCTACCCGTCCGGTGATCGCTTCTACACCGATGAAGGGCTGCTGCTGCTGCCCACGGATCAGCTTGCCAAGCTGCTGAACCAGATCGTCGCGGCCCAGCCTTTCCTCGGCCAGCTGGCGGCGGACCCCTCCGCGCGCGGGCTGCTGGATGGGTTGGCGCTGATCACCCAGGGGGTGCAGGCCGGGGCGAATATCTCGCCCTATAACCAGGCCATCGCCGGGGTGCGGGCGAATTTGCAGGCGGCGGCGAATGGCAAGCCGGTGCCGCTCTCCTGGCAAAGCCTGATCATGGCCGGCGCGCCGGGGCAGGGCGGCGCGGAATTCGTGCTGGCGCATCCGAAACTGCAACAGGGCACGCTGCAGCCGGGCGGTGAGGCGACCAAGGCGCTGATGGCGATCGCCAAGACCCTGCCGGATGTGAAGGCCGGGCGGGCGACGGTGAATTATACCGGGCAGATCCCGCTCTCCGACGAGCAATTCGCCTCGCTCACCCATGGGCTGGTGCTGGGCGGCATCATCAGCGTGGTGCTGATCGCGCTCTGGCTTTATCTGGCGCTGCGCTCCTGGCGGCTGATCCTGCCGATTTTGCTGACGCTGGTGATGGGGCTGGCGCTGACCATGAGCTACGCCGCCATCGTGGTGCGCACGATCAACCTGATCTCGGTCGCCTTCGCGATCCTGTTCATCGGGCTGGCGGTGGATTTCGCCATTCAATATTGCGTGCGGCTGCGCGCGGTGCGGCTGATGGAGCCGGAGCTGGGGCCGGCCTTGCGCGAGACCTCGCGCCTGGCCGGGGCGCAGATCGCGCTCGCCGCTACCGCCACCGCCTGTGGCTTCCTCGCCTTCGCGCCCACGCCCTTCGTCGGCGTCGCGGAGCTGGGCGAGATCGCCGGGGCGGGCATGTTCATCGCCTTCTTCTGCACCATCAGCTTCCTGCCGGCGCTGCTGCGGCTGTTCCGCCCGCATCCTGAGACGGAATCGGTGGCGCTGCCGGGCGGGGCCAAGGCGGACCATGTCCTGCGCCGCCATCGCAGGGCGGTGCTGGGCCTGTTCGGGGCGCTGGCGCTGGCCGGGTTGTGGGGGGCGGTAACGCTGCGCTTCGATGCCAACCCGCTGGATACCAAGGACCCCAATACCGAGAGCATGCGCACCATCCGTTCGCTGCTCGCGGACCCGCAGACCAACCCGTTCTATGCGGATGCGCTGGCCCCCAACCTGGATGCGGCGCGGGCCTTGGCGGACAAGCTCGGGACGTTGAAGGAGGTCTCGCAGGCGATTTCCGGCGCCACCTTCGTGCCGCAGGACCAGCCGCAGAAGCTGGCGATGCTCGCACAGGCCCAGACCATCCTGGCGCCCACCTTGCTGGCCGCCGCCACCCCGCCCAAGCAGCCGGTCACCGCGCAGGAGATCCGCGACGCGATGGCCAAGACCATCGCCGCCATTACCAATGTGCAGGCGAAACTGCCGAAGGGCAGCGAGCTTTTGGGGATCGCGTCGGTGCTCAAGCAGCTGCAGGGCGAGGATGATGCGCGGATCATGGCGATGAATGAAGCCATCACCCGCTTCCTGCCGCTGGAGCTGCAAAACCTCACCCGCGCCTTGCAGGCCAAGCCGATCACCCAGGATAATCTGCCGGCTTCGATCAAGGCGGACTGGTTCCTGCCTGACGGCCAGGTGCGGGTGGAAGCTTTCCCGACGGCGGCGGCGCAGACTACCAAGGGGCTCTATGCCTTCTCCAAGGCGGTGCTGGCGGCGGCGCCCAATGCCGGCGGCCCGGCGATCTCCACCATCGCCACCGCGGGCACCATTCTCAGCTCCTTCAAGGAAGCGGCGATTTTGGCCTTCATCGCCATCGCGGTGATCCTGCTGGCGGTGTTCCGCAATCTGCGCGACAGCCTGCTGGTGCTGGCGGCGCTGGCGCTCTCGGCGCTGCTCACCGCCTTGTTCGCGCGGATGGCGGGCATGTCGATCAACTATGCCAACATCATCGCGCTGCCGCTGCTGTTGGGGGTGGGCGTGTCCTTCAACGTCTATTTCGTGATGAATTTCCGTTCGGGGATGCGCAATTTCCTGGCCTCGGCGACGGCGCGGGCAGTGTTGTTCTCGGCCCTGACCACCGCCACCGCCTTCGGCTCGCTCGCCGCCTCGGCGGATCGCGGCACCGCCAGCATGGGGGATCTGCTCTTCCTCAGCTTGGCGGCGGTGCTGGTTTCCACCTTCATCTTCCTGCCGGCCTTGCTGCACACCCTCGCCGATGCTCGAAAAGCGTAGTTTTTCGCTCTCCGGCCATCGCACCAGCGTGGCGCTGGAGCCGGAATTCTGGGCGGTGCTGGGGGAGGTTGCGGCGCGCCGGGGGATGGCGGTCTCGGCGCTGGTAACCTTGATCGACGCCGAGCGGGGCGGCGAGCGGCCGCTGGCCTCGGCGCTGCGGGTGTTCGCGCTGCGGGAAGCGAACAAGACGGGATAAAAAACGGGGCGCTCGTAAGCGCCCCGTTTTTGGTTCAGCCGCGCAGCGTGGCGCCGGTCTTCTTCGCCACATCGGCGACGATCTTGGCGCAGACCGCCTCGATTTCGGCATCCGTGAGGCTCTTCTCCGCCGGCTGCAGCGTCACCGCGATGGCGAGCGAGATTTTGCCCTCCGGCACGCCCTTGCCCTGGTAACGGTCGAACAGCACCGCATTGGTGACAAGATTGCGCTCCGCCCCCTTGGCGGCGCGCAGCACCGCTTCGGCGCCGACGCTCTCATCCACAAGGAAGGCGAAATCCCGGCGCAGCGGCTGGAAGGCCGGCAGCGACGGGGCGGATTTCTTGCGGCGCTTGGGCTCGGGGATCGCATCCAGGAAGATCTCGAAGGCGATCGCGTTGGCCGGCAGGTCCAGCGCCTTGGTCACGGTCGGGTGCAGCGTGCCAAAGCGCGCCAGCACGGTTTTCGGCCCTTGCATCAGCGCGCCGCTCTGGCCCGGATGGTAGTAGGAGGGCCCGCCCGGCTGGGTGGTGACGGCCTCCATCGGCACGCCAAGCGCCGCGAGCACGGCCATTGCATCGGCCTTGGCGTCCATCGCATCGAAGGGCCGGGCCGGGGTGAGCGCTGAGAGCGGCGTGCCGCCGACCCGCAACCCCGCCGCGACCAGCGCCTGGGAGAGATCCGCCGCATAGGAAGGGCCGGTTTCGAACAGGCCGAAATCCGCCTGGCCGCGCGCCAGGTTGCGCGCCGCCGCCTGCGCCAAGGTCACCAGAGCGGTGGGGCGCATCTGGTTGAGGTCCGCGGCGATTGGGTTGGCCAGGCGCAGGCTCTCCGGCGCGTCGCCGAACAGCGCGCAGATGGCCGCGTCGGCGAAGCTGAAGGTGACGCATTCCAGCAGCCCGCGCATCGCCAGCACCCGGCGCGCCAGATAGGTGCGCGATTGCTTGGGCGTGAGGATGGGGGCGGGCAGGAGGGTATCGGCACGCAGCGAGACCGGCGCGATCGCATCCAGCCCTTGCAGGCGCAGCACCTCCTCGATCAGATCGACCTCCGGCTCGATCTCAGCCGCACCCAAGGCGGCCTCGGTGCCGCCGGGCAGGCCGGGCGCCTGGTCCAGCGATGGCGGCTGCGCGACATCATTGCGCCAGCTCGGCACCGCGACGGTGACGCGCTGCGCATCCTGGGCGACAACGCCAAAGCCCAGGCGCTGCAGGGAGGCCACCGCATCGGCAGCTTCGATGTCCGAGCCGCCGAAGCTGCGCAGCCGCTCGAAACGCAGGCTGGCCTGACGGGTCCAGGCCGGGCGGGCGCCGGCCTCGGAAATTTCGCTGGCGCTGCCGCCGCAAATCGCCATCACCATGGCGCTGGCCGCATCCAGGCCAGCGGGCAGCAGCTGGCTGTCGATCCCGCGCTCAAACCGCGCCCGGGCATCGGAGAAGATGCCGGTACGCTGGCCGGTGCGGGCGATCCTGACATGGTCGAACAGGGCGCATTCGATGAAGACCTCCGTGGTGCCTTCATCGCAGCCGGTGCCCTCGCCGCCGGTGATGCCGGCGAGCGACTGCGCGCCGCTGCCATCGGCGATCACGCAATCCTCAGGGCCGGCCTTCACCGCCTTGCCGGCGAGGCCGGGGAAGGTGTCGCCCTCCTGGCCGCGGCGCAGGGTCAATACCCTACCGTTAATCTTCTTCACGTCGAAGACATGCAGCGGGCGGCCGAGATCATAGGTGAAGAAATTGGTGATATCGACCAGCGCGTTGATCGGGCGCAGCCCGATGCTCTCCAGCCGCTTCACCAGCCAGTCCGGGCTCGGCCCGTTCTTCACGCCGGAGATGGTGCGGCCCAGCACCCAGGGGGCGGCTTCAGGGAATTCGTTCGCCCACTGAATGGCAGACGCCCCTTCGCCCTTGATCGGCGCCGGCGCAAACTCCTTCAGCGTGCCCAGCCCGGCAGCGGCGAGGTCGCGGGCGATGCCGCGAATGGAGAGCGCATCGCCTCGATTGGGGGTGATGGAGATTTCCACCACCGGCTCATCCAGCCCGGCCCATTGCGCATAATTTTCGCCGACCGGCGCGTCGTCCGGCAGCTCGATGATGCCGTCATGCTCCTCGCCCAGCCCCAGCTCGCGAAAGCTGGTGAGCATGCCTTCGGATTTCACGCCGCGGATCTCGCCCACCTTCAGCACCATGCCGCTGGCCGGCACCACCGCCCCGGCCGGGGCGAACACCACTTTCAAGCCGGTGCGCGCATTCGGCGCGCCGCAGACGACGGACAGCTCCGCCCCGCCGGCATTCACCCGGCAGGCGCGCAGACGATCCGCATTCGGGTGCTGCACCGCTTCGATCACTTCCGCGATCACGAAGGGCTTCAGCGCCTCGGCCTTGTTTTCCACGCCCTCGACCTCAAGGCCGATCTTGTTCAGCGTCGCCAGGATCTGATCCAAGGAGGCGTCGGTTTGCAGCCAGCTCTTCAGCCAGGACAAAGAGAATTTCATCGGATCACAATCCTTCGTGCAGGCTGGCGGGGGAGAGCGGGGAGACGCCGTAATGGCGCAGCCAGCGCACATCGCTCTCATAGAACAGGCGCAGATCGTTGATGCCATGCTTGAGCATGGTGATGCGCTCCAGCCCCATGCCGAAGGCAAAGCCCTGGAAGCGGCGCGGATCGATGCCGCAATTCGCCAGCACGTTGGGATGCACCATGCCCGAGCCGCCGATCTCCAGCCAATCCGTGCCGCCGCCGATCTCGCCGGTCTTGCGGCTCCAGCCGATATCGACCTCCATCGAGGGCTCGGTGAAGGGGAAGTAGGAGGCGCGCAGCCGCACCGGCAATTCCGGCACGCCGAAATAGGCGCGCAGCATGTCGTTCAGCACGCCTTTCAGATGGCCGAGATGGATGCCCTCGCCGATCACCAGCCCCTCGCATTGATGGAACATCGGCGAATGGGTGGCGTCATGGTCGGCGCGGAAGGTACGGCCGGGGACGACGATGCGGATCGGCGGGGCGTTTTCCGCCAGGCCGTGGGCCTTGGCCCAGTCCAGCATGGTGCGGATCTGCACCGGCGAGGTGTGGGTGCGCAGCACCGGCGGGCGCTGCCCTTCGGGCGCCTGCAGATAGAACGTGTCCATCATCGCGCGGGCGGGGTGATGGGCGGGGATGTTGAGGGCGGAGAAATTATTCCAGTCGGTCTCGATGTCCGGCCCTTCGGCGATGGCAAAGCCCATCGGCGCGAAGATCGCCGCCAGCTCTTCCATCGTGCGGCTGATCGGGTGGATGGCGCCAGTGGAGTCGGGGCGCGGCGGGGCGGTGACATCGATGCGCTCAGCCGCCAGCTTGGCGTCCAAAGAAGCCGCATCCAGCACGGTTTTGCGCGCCAAAAGCGCATCGGTGATCTGCGTTTTTACCAGATTGATTTCCGCGCCGGCCTGTTTGCGCGCGTCCGGATCCATCCCGCCCAGCGATTTTAGCAACAATGTCACATTGCCGTTTTTGCCGAGCAGGGAGACCCGCAGCTCTTCCAAAGCGCCCGCATCCGCGGCCGCGATGGCGGGCAGCGCCGCTTCCACCAAGCTCTTCAAATCATCGCTCTGCATCTTGATTATGCCTCACTCTTTCGCGGCCAGGGCAGAGCCCGGTCGGGGTCAAATGTCAAGCCGCGCGCTGTCCGTCGCCGCCGCGCCGCAAGTCCAGACGGCTTGCTCTGGTGTTACAAATAATCAACAGATGTAAAGAAAAACATCGGGGTGCTGGAAACCCCCGCGATATGAACAAATTAGCTTAACGTGGCGCTTGACCCTTCCCAGGGCGGAAGAGTACAGCCCGCAAGGTGACGTAATCATCGTGATTACGCAACCAAACGGCTATTTTTGCTCACTCAATTCGGACAGGGATCGGTTCCTACCATGAAAATCAAAGCTCTGGGCGCTCTTGCCGGCCTGGCCCTGCTGGCAGCCTGCTCTTCCAACCCGACCAGCACCGCCTCCAACACCGGCGCGGGCATGACCTCCTCCACCGGTCCGGCTCCGGGCTCCGAGCAGGATCTGGTTGCCAATGTCGGCGACCGCGTGTTCTTCGCCTTCAACAAGTCCGGTCTGTCCAGCGATGCCGACGCGACCCTGGGCAAGCAGGCCGCCTGGCTGGCCAAGTACCCCTCCGTGAACGTGCTGGTGGCGGGTAACGCCGACGAGCGCGGCACCGAGACCTACAACCTGGCCCTCGGCCAGCGCCGCGCCAACTCGGCGCGCGACTATCTGGTGGCTCAGGGCGTGTCCGCTTCGCGCATCCAGACCATCTCCTACGGCAAGGATTGCCCGGTTGCCGCTGGCAATGACGAGTCCGCCTATGCGCAGAACCGTAACGCCATCACCTCCGTGCAGGGCTTCAACCCGCAGAACTGCAAGTAATTGCGGCCTGCGTCCGGCCATCTGGCCGGGCCTTGTGGTACAGACCGGCGGCCCTTGGCCGCCGGTTTTGTTTTGCGCCTATCCCTGACTATATTTGAGGCCATTCACGGCCTGACTGGAGTCTCAATGCGCCCCCGTTTCCTGCTTCTCGCTGCCCCGCTTTTCCTGCCGCTGGCCGCATCCGCCCAGCCGCTGATCCAGAGCCAGGAGGGCATCGCCCTGCAGAACGAGATTCTGCAGCTGCAGCAACAGCTCCAGCAGATGCAGGCGCAAGGGGGCGGCAATGGCGGCTCCGCGCTGGGGGGCGGCAATGCGCCGCCGCCATCGGGCAATGCCGGCAATTCTGCCAATGGCGGGCTGGTGGCGAGCCTACTCACCCAGGTGCAGACGCTGCAATCCCAGGTGCAGTCCCTCAATGGCCAGGTCTCCGAGCTGAAGCACGAGAT
>NZ_JH976207.1:1489384-1490226 GCF_000306035.1 Acidocella sp. MX-AZ02 | reverse complement strand
CTATCGCGCCCAGTATCTCGTGGCGCAGAGCTACGCCGCCAAGGGCGATCCGCAGAACGCCGCCATCGCCTATGACAGCACCTACAACATGAACCGTAACGGCACCTACGCGCCGCATGCGCTGCTGGGGCTGGCCTCCTCGCTGGCCGCGATCAACCAGAACGGCGCCGCCTGCGACACCCTCTCCTCGCTGAACAGCCAGTTCACCAACCAGTCCGCCGGGATGCGGGCGGATGTCGCCGCGGTCGCCAAACGCGCCCATTGCTCCTAAACGAAGTCTTCGCGGCGGCGCTTTCGCGGCTGTTGCCGCACAGCACCCCGCGTTTGGCGCTGGGCGTCTCTGGCGGGGCGGACAGCACCGCCCTGGTCTTGCTGGCCGATGAATATTGCCGCCCCCGGGGCGGCGCGGTGCTGGCGCTGATCCTCGATCACGGGCTGCGGGCTGGCTCAGCGGCGGAAGCTCAGCTGACCGCAAGCCGCCTCGCCCAGCGCGGCATCGCCGCGAAGATCATCACCCTGGCGCTGGCGCCGGGGCCGGGATTGCAGGCCCGCGCCCGGGAGGCCCGCCACGCGGCCCTGGCCGAAGCAGCGCGGCAGGCGGGGTTTTTGTATCTGGCGCTTGGCCATCACGCTGCCGACCAGCGCGAGACGGTGGCGATGCGCGCCGCCCGTGGCGAAGGTGGGGTGGAGGGCATGGCCGCCTGGACGGCGCGGCGGGACGTGGTGCTGCTGCGCCCGCTGCTGCGGACCGAACCAGAGCATTTGCGCGCCTATCTCACCGACCAGGGCATGGGCTGGGTCGAGGACCCCTCCAACCTCTCCCGCCGGTTCGAGCGCGTGCG
>NZ_JH976207.1:1486939-1489284 GCF_000306035.1 Acidocella sp. MX-AZ02 | reverse complement strand
GCCCCGGCTGGCTGCTGGCGCGCGAGGCCGCCGCCTGTGCCGCGCCGATTGCAGCGAGCAGCCATGCGCTATGGGATGGCCGTTTCACTTTGTTGCAAGATCCCGAACGCCCCGCATCGTTCGGCGCGCTGGGCGCGCAAGCGGCGGCGTTTCATGGGTTTAACGGCCTGCCAACCCTGGTGCTGCGCGGCCTGCCGGCGCTGCGCCCGGCCACGGGCGGGCTGATCTTTCCGGCGCCGGTGCGGTTTTCGCCGCCTTTGCCGGCCACCCAGGCCCCGTTTCGCGGCGCTGTTTAGCGAGGATTTATTTGTGCTGGTCTAGGAATCCGGTGCAGTATGACCACGTTGAGCTCATGAAGACCTCTCCGTGCCTCGTGCAGGGCGGACGAACTGACTGAAAGAATTGGAAAAGTCTAGATGAATAATCTGGGTCGAAATATCGCTGTATGGGTGGTGGTGGCCCTGTTCCTGGTGGTGCTGTTCAATGTGCTGCAGCCCTCCAGCACGCAGAGCAACGCGTCCGAAATCGCCTATTCCAGCTTCCTGGACGAGGTGAAGAACAACCAGGTGCAGAGTGTCACCATCGCCGGGCACGACATCACCGGCACCACCAAGGACGGCAAGAGCTTCGAAACCTATGCCCCGGCCGACCAGTCGCTGGTCTCCAAACTGACCGATGCCGGTGTGGATGTTTCGGCCAAGCCGGAAGGGGACACGATGAACCCCTTGCTGCGCGCGCTGCTGAACTGGGCGCCGATGCTGCTGATCCTTGGCGTGTGGATCTTCTTCATGCGGCAGATGCAGTCTGGCGGCGGCCGGGCCATGGGCTTCGGCAAATCCCGCGCCCGCCTGCTCACCGAGAAGCAGGGCCGTATCACCTTCGAGGACGTGGCCGGCATTGACGAAGCCAAGGGCGAGCTGCAGGAGATCGTGGACTTCCTGCGCGACCCGCAGAAATTCCAGCGCCTCGGCGGCAAGATCCCGAAAGGCTGTCTGCTCGTCGGCCCGCCCGGTACGGGTAAAACCCTGCTGGCCCGCGCCATCGCGGGTGAGGCGAATGTGCCCTTCTTCTCCATCTCCGGTTCGGACTTCGTCGAGATGTTCGTCGGCGTCGGCGCCTCGCGCGTGCGTGACATGTTCGAGCAGGGCAAGAAAAACGCGCCTTGCATCATCTTCATCGATGAGATCGACGCGGTCGGCCGGCATCGCGGTGCGGGCCTCGGCGGCGGTAACGATGAGCGCGAGCAGACGTTGAACCAGATGCTGGTGGAGATGGACGGGTTTGAGTCCAACGAAGGCGTCATCCTGATCGCCGCCACCAACCGGCCGGACGTGCTGGACCAGGCGCTGCTGCGCCCCGGCCGGTTCGACCGCCAGGTGGTGGTGCCCAACCCGGATGTCGCCGGCCGCGAGAAGATCCTGAAAGTGCATATGCGCAAGGTGCCGCTGGCGTCCGACGTGGACGCCAAGGTGATCGCCCGTGGCACGCCGGGCTTCTCCGGTGCGGATCTCGCCAATCTGGTGAACGAGGCGGCGCTGCATGCGGCGCGCATCGGCAAACGCGTGGTCGCCATGGCCGAGTTCGAGCATGCCAAGGACAAGGTGATGATGGGGGCGGAGCGCCGCTCGCTCGTCATGTCCGACGATGAGAAGCGGATGACCGCCTATCACGAGGGCGGCCATGCGATCTGCTCGATCACTCTGCCGGAATGCGACCCGGTGCATAAGGCCACCATCATCCCGCGCGGCCGCGCTTTGGGCATGGTGATGAGCCTGCCGGAAGGCGACCGCTATTCGATGTCCAAGATCAAGCTGCTGCAACAGCTGATCATGGCGATGGGCGGGCGTGCCGCCGAGGAGCTGACCTTTGGGGCCGACAAGGTCTCCAACGGCGCCTCCGGCGACATCAAGATGGCGACGGATACCACGCGCCGCATGGTCACCGAATGGGGCATGTCCGAGACCCTCGGCATGGTTTCCTATGCCGATGGCCAAGAGAGCTATCTCGGCCAGAGCTTTGGCGGCAGTAAGAGCGTTTCCGAGGCGACGGCCCGCGAGATCGATGATGAGGTCCGCCGCATCATCGACCACGCCTATGCCGAGGCCAAGCGCATCCTCACCGAGCGTCAGGGCGATCTGGAGCGTCTCGCCCAGGGGCTGCTGGAATACGAAACCCTCTCGGGCGACGAAATCCAGATGGTCCTGCGCGGCGAAAAGATCGAACGCAAAGTCGTCGACGAGCCTGCTCCGGATAACCGCCGCGGCTCCGTGCCCACCGCCACGCCCAAGCCGGATGTCGGCGGTCTGGGGCCGGTGCCGGCGTAAGGGCTGGGGGGCCGGGGGTGA
>NZ_JH976207.1:1471122-1486839 GCF_000306035.1 Acidocella sp. MX-AZ02 | reverse complement strand
TTCCAAGGGCCTCTCGGCCCTTGGCGGGGGGTCAGGGGGCAGAGCCCCCTGGGAGCACCCGGCCCCCCCCTCAAGCCGGAAACTGGGACTCCCGGACCTCCCGGACATATTCGGCCAGGGCGGTGGTGATGAGCTGGGCGCCGTCCAGGTAGCGTTTGGCGAAGGCGGGGGCGCGTCCGGGGGTGAGGCCGAGTATGTCGTGGAAGACGAGCACCTGGCCGTCCGTGCCGGGTCCGGCGCCGATGCCGATGGTGGGGACGCGCAGTTTGGCGGTGATTTCGGCGGCGAGTTCGGCCGGGATGGCTTCCATCAGCACCATGCGTGCGCCGGCATCTTCCAGGGCGAGGGCGTCTTCCAGCAGCTGGGCGGCGGCTTCGGGGGTTTTGCCCTGGCGTTTGAAGCCGCCCATCTGGCGGACATGCTGCGGGGTGAGGCCGATATGGGCGCAGACCGGCACGGCACGGCGCGAGAGGAAGGCGACGGTCTCGACCATCGGCGCGCCGCCTTCGAGTTTGACGATCTGCGCGCCGGCTTTCAGCAGCCGCGCCGAGGCGGCGAAGGCCTGGGCTGGGCTTTCCTCGAAGCTGCCGAAAGGCAGGTCCGCCATCACCAGCGTGTTGGTTGCGGCACGGGCGACGATTTCGGTGTGGTAGAGCATCTGCTCCAGGGTCACGCGCAGCGTATCCGCCTCGCCGCCGACCATCATGCCCAGCGAATCGCCTACCAGCACCGCATCCACCCCGGCGGCCTCGGCCAGCCTGGCGGCGGTGACGTCATAGGCGGTGACCATGGTCATTTTGCGCTGTTCGCGCTTCGCCTTGTCCCAGGCGCTAAGCGTTTTGCTCATTCTTCATCTCCCCCGCCTGCGTCAGCAGGCTGAATTGTCCCCGCCTGCGTCAGCAGGCTGAATCGTACCCGCCTGCGCCAGCAGGCTGATGGCGAAGGCCACCGCCTGGGCGCGGATTTCGTCGCGCTCGCCATGGAAGCGCTGATGGTGGGCCATGCTGCCATTGCGTCCGGCAATGCCGAACCACACCGTGCCAACGGGCTTTTCGATGCTGCCGCCATCCGGCCCGGCGATGCCGGTGACGGAGACGGCATAATCGGCCTCCGCCAGCCGCCGCGCGCCTTCCGCCATGGCCCGGGCGACCGGCGCGGAGACCGCGCCATTGGCGGCCAGCATCGCCTCCGGCACCCCCAGCATCTGGGTTTTCGCCGCATTGGCGTAGGTGACGAAGCCGTGGGTGAACACCGCGGAGGAGCCCGGAACGGCGGTGATCGCCCCCGCCACCAGCCCGCCAGTGCAGCTCTCGGCCGTGGCCAGGCGCAGCTTTTTGGCGCGGTAGAGTTCCACCAAGGCGGCCGCGCTCATAGCGGTGAGACCAGATGCAGCGCCAGCATCACCAGCCAGGCCATCAGCCCGGCGATGATGTCGTCGCCCATGATGCCGTACTCGTCCTTGCGCCGATCCGCCCAGGCGACCGGGCCGGGCTTCCAGATATCGAACAGCCGGAACAGCCCGAACGCGATCAGCGCGCCCCAGATGGTCACCTCATAGAGCGCCAGCAGCGGGATCATCAGCCCGGCGATCTCGTCGATGACGATCCAGCCCGGATCGCTGGCGGCTTCCGGCATCCGCCCGATCGCCAGCAGCCCGAGGCCGATGGCCACGATAATCCCGGCCAGCAAAGCCAGATGCCCGGCCTGGAGCAGCGCGCAGCCAATGGCGAGGCCCACCAGCGAACCGAACGTGCCCGGTGCCTTCGGCGCCAGGCCGGACCCGAAGCCCGAGGCCACGAAGCGGGAGAGGTTCATTTCTGCGTCAGCCATTTCGCCACCGGCGAGACCGCCTCGCCATTCAGCAGCGCGCCATAGATGGTGATATTCTCGGAGACGCGCTGCACGTAATTGCGGGTCTCGTTGAAGGGGATCAGCTCCAGCCAGTCCAGCATATTCGCTCCACCCGGGTTGCTGCCCAGCTCCGGGTCGCCATTTTCGCCCAGCCAGCGGGCGACATTGCCCGGCCCAGCATTATAGGCGGCGATGGCCAGCGGCAGGCAGGTGCCGAAATTATTCACCTCCTGGCTCAGATAGGCCGCCCCCAGCGCCATATTCTGGCTGGGGTCGAACAGATTGTCGGCGGGCAGGCCGTAGCGCCGGCCGGTGAGCCGGGCGGTGGAGGGCAGCAGCTGCATCAGCCCCACCGCACCGGCGCCGGAGACCACGCTGGGGTTGAAGCTGCTCTCCTGGCGCATGATGCCGAGCGAGACGGCAGGCGGCAGGGCGGAGGCGGGCGGCTGATAGGGGATCGGCCAGCCCTCGCGCACCAGCATCTGCCCGGAAATCCCCGCCAGCCGGGCGATGGCGACGGAGGATTGCGGAAAGCCCAGCGCCAGCGCCAGCCGCGCCGCCAGCATGCGGTTGCGGTCATCCACCGCCGTCTGCCCGGCGCGGGTGAGGAAGATGGCGGCGTCATGTGCATCGCCCATCTGCATCAGCAGCACGCCGGCGCGGGGCAGCTCGCCCAGGCCGAAATCCAGCGCGTCCTGCATGGTAAAGCCCGGCTCCGGCACGGCTTTGATCCGCGCCGCCAGCTGCTGCGGGCTCTCGCCCAGCGCCAGGGCGGCGAGCTGGCCGTAGAAGGTGGTGGGGTAATTCGCCGCACGGGCGTAATCCTGCGCCGCCTGCGCGCCGCTCTCGCTGCGACCCAGCCAGTAATAGGCCCGGGCCTGGGTGATGACAGCGGTGGAGGAGGAGGCGAGGTTCTGGAACCAGGTCGCGGCCTCCTGCGGCTGGTTGAGGAAGCGCAGCAGGATGAAGCCGGCCAGGAAGTCCCGGTCGGCGATCTGCTCGCGCGCCGTGCTGCCGGCAATCGGCGGATCGACCGCGATGACGACCTGATACGCGTCCTTGGCGTCGTTCTCCTGCAGCAAAGCGCGGGCGAGGCTATTCTGCGCCGGCCAGAACATCAGCTGCTGCCCGGCATCGGCGGCGGCCATGGCGCTCTTGCCCTGCGCCTGCCAGAGCGAAGCCGCCTGCTGGTCCTGCCCGGCCGCGTGCAAGGCCTCCACCTGGGTGATGAAATCCGGTGTCATCTCCGGCGTGGCGGGCTGATAAAGCCCCGATGCCTGTTGCTCGCGCAGCGCCAGCAGCCCTTGCTCGGGCCAGTCCGGGTTCTGCTTGATGAAGGCGGCGATCTCATCCGCGCTGGCGCCGCCCGAGGAGGTCATGCGGAAGAACGTGACCAGCTTTTCCACCAGCGGGTCGCCGGTGGCGGCCGCCAGCTGGTCCGCCTGGGAGAAATTGCCCGCATGGACATCCTCCATGATCTGCGGGCTCGCGGCGGTTTGCGCCAGCGCACAGGCCGGCATCAGGAGCAGAGGCAAGACGGCCAGAAACTTCATGAGCCCTCTCTAGAGCAACATCCGATCAAACGGTATCGTTTGAGCGGATAAAGTTGCGCGCTCAAACAAAAAGCTGGCGCGTCGTTCGCGGTCCAATGCGACCGCACGACGCGCCAGCAGCGCTGGCAGCGCGGGCCAAACCTTACCGCAGCGCGCTTGCCCCGGCCCGCGGAGGCGATTAGGTGAATGAACGGACAAAACGCCTTCTCCAAACGCCTTCCAAGGACCAGCAATGTTTCACGGCTCATTCACCGCCCTCGTGACTCCGATGCACGAGGATGGGCGCATCGACGAAGAGGCCTATATGCGCCTCATCGAGTGGCAGATCGCCGAGGGCACTGACGGCATCGTGCCCGTCGGCACCACCGGCGAATCCCCGACGCTGAGCCATGATGAGCATAAACGCGTGGTCGAGCTGGCGGTGAAAACCGCCAAGGGCCGGGTGCCGGTGATGGCCGGCGCGGGGTCCAATTCCACCGCCGAGGCGATCGGCCTGGCCCGCCATGCCGAGCAGGCCGGGGCGGATGCGATCCTGGTCGTCACCCCCTATTACAACAAGCCGACCCAGGAAGGGCTGTACCAGCATTTCAAGGCCATCGCCGAGTCGATGGCGCTGCCGGTGTTCATCTATAACATCCCCGGCCGTTCGGTGATCGACATGTCGGTGGAGACGATGGCGCGGCTGGCGCAGATCAAGAACATCGTCGGGGTGAAGGATGCCACCGCCAATTTGACCCGGCCGCTGCACACCGCGCGCGCCTGCGGCCCGGATTTCGTGCAGTTCTCCGGCGAGGACCATACCATCCTGGCCTTCATGGCCTCGGGCGGGCATGGCTGCATCTCGGTGACCGCCAATGTGGCGCCGCGTTTATGCGCGCAGATGCATGATGCCTGGGCCAAGGGCGATTTCAAGGCGGCGATGGAGATCCAGAACCGGCTGGTGCCGCTGCATGATGCGATGTTCGCCGAGAGCAATCCCGGCCCGGTGAAATATGCCGCCTCGCTGCTGGGCTATGGCGCCAACCATGTGCGCCTGCCGCTGGCCCCGGTTTCTGAGGCTACGGCGCAGCGCATGCAGGCGGCGATGCGGGATGTTGGCCTGCTGAATTGAGACGAGCTTGAGCAAGGACGCGAAAAAGAACCCCTTCATCTCGCACGGCATCGCCGCGCAGAACCGCAAGGCGCGGCATGACTACAAGATCCTCTCCACGCTGGAGGCGGGGATCGTGCTGCGCGGGGTGGAGGTGAAATCGCTGCGGCTCGGCCGCGCCCAGCTCACCGAGGCCTGGGCCGGCGAGCGCGATGGCGAGCTTTATCTGTTCAACATGTATATCCCTGAATATCAGGGCGGGGTGCTGTCGCGCTTCGAGACGCGCGGGATGCGCAAGCTGCTGGTCAAGCGCAATCAGCGCCAGCAGCTCTTCCACGCCATCGCCCGCGAGCGCCAGACTTTGGTGCCGCTGGACGTGTTCTTCAATGATCGCGGCCTGGCGAAAGTGACCATCGGCATCGCCGAGGGCAAGCAGAAGGCCGATAAGCGCCACGCCGCCGCCGAGCGCGACTGGCAGCGCGACAAGGCCAGGTTGTTGAGAAATAGGTAAGTTTGGTGGGCTGTCCCAGATAAGTTTCAGGCTTGTACCTTCAATGCCTTGAAGGATCACCATTATTTCGATCATTGCAGGGTTTCGCCTTTTGCCCGTGGCGTCAAGGGCGCGCGGCGTCGCCGCGCGTCGCCGAAGGCGAGTAAACCCCTTGACGCCACGGGCAAAAGGCGAAGAGACTCGGGATCGACATAATGGCCAGATGAATGAAGATCTGGGACAGCCCTAATTTTTACGGCCCCAGCAAAGCCCTGATGCCGGCGACGATCTCCTCGAACATCGCCTCGGTGATGCGCCCGGTATTCACGTTATATTGCGAGGTGTGGAAGCTGTCCGCCAGCACCAGCCCGCCGGGCAGCTCGTGCTGCGCGCCATGGCGGAATTTATAGGCGCCCGGCTTCAGCTTCAGCCCTTGCAGGATCGATTCATGCGCCTTCTGGCCGATCGCCAGCAGCACGCGCAGCTTCGGCATCGCCGCGATCTCGGCGGCGAGATAAGGCAGGCAATGGTTTTTGTCCGAGGTTTCCAGCTTATGCTGGGGCGGGGCGCAGCGCACCGCGTTGGTCACCCGGCAATCCACCAGGCTCATCCCGTCATCCGGTCGCTCCTGGAACACGCCCTTGGCGAAGCCGAACTTGCCCAGCACGGGGTAGAGCAGCCGCCCCGCCACATCGCCGGTGAAAGGCCTGCCGGTGCGGTTGGCGCCATTCACGCCCGGCGCCTGGCCGACGACCAGCAGCCGCGCCTCAAGCGGGCCAAAGCTCGGCACCGGGGCGTTGAACCAGTCCGGATGCAGCCCCCGATACTCTTCCCGATAAGCGACCAAACGCGGGCAGAGCGGGCAGTCGCGCCCCGGCAGATGCGGCTGCATCGCGCTCACGGCTCGTCCTCACGCTCGCCCCGCGCGCGCGGCTCCTGCGGGCGGCGGGCGAAATGCTGCACGATGTCCGACAATTCGATGAACTGGTCGGCCTGCCGGCGCAGCTCATCGGCGATCATTGGCGGACTGGTGCGGATGGAGGAGACCACCGTCACCCGTACGCCCTTGCGCTGCACCGCCTCCACCAGCCGGCGGAAATCCGAATCGCCGGAGAACAAAACCGCATGGTCGAGCGAGCTCGCCAGCTCCAACATGTCGATCGCCAGCTCGATATCCATATTGCCCTTGATCCGCCGCCGGCCCAGCGCATCCGTGAATTCCTTCGCCGGCTTGGTCACCAGCGCATAGCCATTATAGGCCAGCCAGTCGGTCAAAGGTTTGAGGGGCGAATATTCTTCCGTTTCAAGCAAGGCGGAGTAATAATAGGCTCGTAACAAATTCGACTTGCCTTCAAAGAAATCTAACAATTTGCGGTAGTCGATCTCAAATCCGAGGCTACGGGTCGCCGCGTAGAGATTGGCGCCATCGATGAATAAAGCCGTCCGCTCCTGGTCTGAAAATCTCACATCAAATTCCTTCCCGTTCGCCGGGGTTATAGGGGGTGCACAAATATAGTATAAATGTTAGGAAAGCACGCCATTCGAGTGCCCATTTGGGGAGTTTAGCCGCGTTGACCCTCGTCAGTCCATGATCCTGATCGCGATCGGCGCCAATCTTCCGGCCGAAGATG
Source organism: Acidocella sp. MX-AZ02 (assembly GCF_000306035.1). Classification (NCBI taxonomy): domain Bacteria; kingdom Pseudomonadati; phylum Pseudomonadota; class Alphaproteobacteria; order Acetobacterales; family Acidocellaceae; genus Acidocella; species Acidocella sp. MX-AZ02. Next base: position 1,480,224 of record NZ_JH976207.1, on the reverse strand, counting down.
GGCGCTCGCCCTTGCAGCTCTGCACGGCGGCGGCGGCGGCGGTTCGTGCACTTCCCGGCTTGTCGTTCGTGGCTTTATCGACATGGTATCGGAGCGCTGCGATTCCGGCTTCCAGCCAGCCGGATTATTGCAATGGCATGATCCGCATGAGCGGCGAGACCGACCCGGCGGTTTTGCTGCGCCAGCTACAGGAGATCGAGACGCAATTCGGCCGGGTGCGCTCGGTGCCCAATGCGGCGCGCACCTTGGACCTTGATATCATTGACATTGCTGGCCAGATCCGGACCGCGCCGGACCCGATATTGCCGCATCCGAGGATGCATCTGCGCGCCTTCGTGCTGCGCCCGCTGCTGGATGTGAACTCCTCCTGGCGGCATCCTGTGTTCAAGCGCAGCGTCACCACCTTGCTGGCCGAGCTTCCCCCGCAGCAGATCGAACCCTGGCATGCCGAGCCGTCCGTATAATCCGATTGACCTTGCCTCCCTGCCGCGCCTGCGGTAAGGCACTCTTTCATTTTCTGCCTTGGAGCGTACCCCGTATGGCCCGCGTAACTGTCGAAGACTGCGTTTTGAAGGTGCCGAACCGCTTTGAGCTGGTTCTGCTCGCGGCGCAGCGTGCCCGCAATATCAGCCGCGGCGAGCAGCTGACCATTGACCGGGACAATGACAAGAATCCGGTGGTGGCGCTGCGCGAGATCGCCGATGAGACGGTGGAGCTGCCGCATCTGGAGCAGGATCTGATCAAATCCCTCTCGCGCGTGCCCGAGCCGGAGCCGGTGGATGAAGAGGTGATGGATCTGATCCCGACCGATCAGAACATCTTCGGCCTGCAGGATGTCTCCGCCGAGGAAGAGGCCGCCGCCATGGCTGCCGAGGGCGAGGACATCATGTCCGCCGAGGATATCCAGGCCGCGATCGAGGCGGAGCTCGGCGGCAAGTCCTCGCGCCGCTGACACCATGCTGCGGACAGGCTGCTGGCGTTTGAGCCTGGTCCGCGCCCCTGAGGGGCTCAGCGGCGCGTCGCCCAGCTTTCATCCCGAACTCGCGGGATTGCTGTCGCGGATCGCCGCTTATGATTCCAAGGCCGACCCGGCGCTGATCGACGAGGCCTACGGCGTCGCCGAACTGGCCCATGCCGACCAGAAGCGCGATAATGGCGAGCCCTATGTCACCCACCCGCTGGCGGTGGCGGGCATTCTCGCCAGCTACAAGCTGGACGCCGCCTCCATCATCACCGCCTTGCTGCATGATACGGTGGAGGATACCAGCATCACGCTGGCGGAGCTGCAGAAGCGCTTCGGCGCGGAAATCGCCGCCTTGGTGGACGGCGTCACCAAGCTGACAAGGCTGGAGCTGCAATCGGACCGGACCAAGCAGGCGGAGAATTTCCGCAAGCTGGTGCTGGCGATGAGCAAGGATATCCGGGTTCTCATCGTCAAGCTCGCGGACCGGCTGCATAATATGCGCACGCTGGGCGCGGTCTCTGCCGCACACCGGCGTGTGCGCATCGCCCGCGAGACGATGGATATCTACGCCCCCCTGGCCGAGCGCATCGGCATGGAGGCGGTGAAGACCGAGCTGCAGAACCGCTCTTTCGCCGAGATCGAACCGGAAGCCTACGACACCATCCAGACCCGCCTGAATTATCTGCGCGGGCAGGGGGCGGATGTCATCGAGGAGGTCCGCCAGGAGCTGACCCGCGTCTGCAAGGAGGCCGGGGTGAGCGTGGTGGAACTCTCCGGGCGTGAGAAATCGCCTTTCTCCATCTGGCAGAAAATGAAGCGGCAGAATGTCAGCTTCGAGCAGCTCTCGGACATCATGGCGTTTCGCATCATCGTGCCTTCGCGCGCGGAATGCTATGTGGCGCTCGGCGCTATCCATGCCGCCTACCCGGTGATCGCCGGGCGGTTCAAGGATTACATCTCCACGCCGAAGAGCAATGGCTACCAGTCGCTGCATACCGGGGTGACGCTGCGCCAGCCGCGCAACCAGAAAATCGAAATCCAGATCCGCACCCCGGACATGCAGGCGGTGGCGGAAGCCGGTGTCGCCGCGCACTGGCTCTATAAACAGAGCGACGCCTCGGCCGCCGACGTCAAGCAGTTCGGCTGGGTCAAGGACCTGCTGGAAATTCTCGAAAACTCCGCCGCACCGGATGAGTTTCTCGAAAACACCAAGCTTGAGCTCTATCAGGACCAGGTGTTCTGCTTCACGCCGAAGGGCCAGCTGATCCAGCTGCCGCGCGGCGCCACCTCGGTCGATTTCGCCTACGCGGTGCACAGCCAGATCGGCGATAGCTGTGTCGGCGCGCGCATCAACGGCAAGCTGATGCCGCTGCGCTATGAGCTGCAGAATGGCGATCAGGTGGAAATCCTCACCGCGCGCGGCGGCACGCCGAGCCCGGCCTGGGAGCGCTTCGTCACCACCGGCAAGGCGCGCGCGCGCATCCGCCGCTTCCTCGCCCAGCAGATGCGCGACCAGCATCGGGATTCCGGCAAATCCCTGCTGATGAAGGCCTTCCGCCAGGACGGCGTCGACGGCTCCGAAAAAGTGCTGGAGCCGGTTGCGAAGACGTTGAAACAGGCGAGCGTCGATGATCTCTATGTGGCGGTGGCGACGGGGCTGATCGGGCCGAAGGATGTGGTCCACGCCGCCTATCCGGAGCTGAAGGAAGTGCGCGCCCCGCGCATGATGCCGGCCTTCATGGGCGGCGCGCTTTCCGCCCGTTCGCCGCGCACCACCAGTCGCGGCGATGCCGGCAGCCCGATCACCGGGCTCGTCGCCGGAATGGATGTACATTATGCCGGCTGCTGCCACCCGCTGCCGGGCGACAAGATCGTCGGCATCGTCACCACCGGCAAGCCGATCACCATCCATGCCAAGGATTGCGCGCAGCTCGAACAATTCAACGCCACACCTGAGCGTTTCATCGATGTCGACTGGAACGAGGAGGCGCTGAGCCGGATGGAGGCGCGGGCGCGCAACTTCACCGGCCGGGTGAGTGTGATCGCCAGCAACAGCCCCGGCGCGCTGGCCTCGCTCACCAACGCCGTGGCGAAGCAGGAGGGGGCCATCTCCAATCTGAAAATCGTGCATCGCCAGCAGGATTTCTTCGAGGCGCTGGTGGATATCGAGGTGCGCGACACCCGCCATCTCAACCAGGTGGTGGCGGGGCTGCGGGCGGCCGCCGGCATCGCCCAGGTGGAGCGGGCGCGCAACTGATGATCATCGGTCTGGGCTCGGATATCTGCGATATCCGCCGCATCGAGCAGGTGCTGGAAAAGCATGGCGAGCGCTTCACGCAACGGGTGTTCTCTGAGCTGGAGCGTAAGCGTAGCGAACGCCGGGCGCATTTCCGCGCCCCCAGCTACGCCAAGCGCTTCGCCGCCAAGGAGGCCTGCGCCAAGGCGCTCGGCACCGGGTTTTCGCGCGGCGTGTTCATGTCGGATCTGCGGGTGGTCAATCTGCCCTCCGGCCAGCCGACGATGGAGCTGCATGGCGACGCGCTGGCGCGGCTGCGGGCGCTGACCCCGCCGGGGATGAAGCCCAGCATCTTCGTGTCGCTGACGGATGAATATCCTTATGCCTACGCGCAGGTGATTATTTCGGCGGCGCCGGAGGGGTAAAAAACGCCCCACTTACGTTCGGGGTGTTGGCAGCGTGGTTGCCATCGCCCGGGCGTTTTTCGCAGCTTTTTAGAAAAAAGCTGCAACCAAAAACTTTTGGTTTTTTAAGGGAGAGGCGTGTGAAGCATTTTTATGAACCGAAGGCCGGCCATGGGCTGGCGCATGATCCGTTCAATGCCATCATCGGGCCGCGCCCCATCGGCTGGGTCTCCACCAAGGGTGCGGATGGCAGCGTCAATCTCGCGCCCTACAGCTTCTTCAACGCTTTCTGCTACACCCCGCCGATCATCGGCTTCTCCAGCACCACCCGCAAGGACAGCCTGCGCAATATCGAGGAAACCGGCGAGTTCGTCTGGAACCTCGCCAACCGTGCCCTGGCCGAGCAGATGAATGAAAGCTGCGCCGCTGTGCCCTACGGCACCGATGAGTTCACTCTGGCGAAGCTGGAAAAAGCCCCGGCGAAACTGGTGGCGCCGCCGATGGTCGCCGCCGCCATGGTGAATTTCGAATGCAAACTCTCCGAGATCGTCACGCTGAAAAGCGCTGATGGCGTGCCCAGCGGCGCCTATCTGGTGCTGGGCGAGGTCGTCGCCGTGCATATCGACCAGAGCCTGCTGAAGGACGGCGTCTTCGACACTTTCAATGCCGGTATCATCCTGCGCGCCGGCGGCCCCTCCGCCTACGCGGAAATCCGCCCGGACAGCCGCTTCGACATGAAGCGCCCGGCCTGAAGCGTGGGGGCTTTTTCCAAAAAGCCCCCACGCTTCAAGGCAACAAAGCCCGTCCTTGCGCATCCCGGCTCAGCGCCGTGGAGGCGCTGACATGGCGCATCTCCAGCCGGCCATAGAAATGCGGAAACAGCGCGCCGCCGCGTGAAACCTCCCAGCGCAGCGCTTCGCCCAGCGGTGCCAGCGGCACGGCGGCGATCACCAGCCCATCCTGCCCGGCAAAATGCTTGGCCAGCGTCTCATCCAGCTGCGCCGCCGTGGAGAGATGGATATAGCCATCCGCCACATCCACCGGTGCGCCCTCGAAGCGGCCCGCCTGCAAGGCCGCGAATTGCGGCGCGGTCAAAATCTTATAGGCTGTCTCGTCTGTCATTTGGATTGCGCCGCCGGTTCATCGAGGCGGTGGATATTCAGGCAGGTCAGTGTCTGAGTCAAAACCGTGTAGCCGATCTGCCCGAACGTCACCGGCGCGACCGCCGGCAGGTGGCGGCGCATCTCGGCGGTCAGATGCCGCAGGCTGCCGATACATAAGGCGGACAGCACGGCACCGGCCAGATCGAGATCGCGCGCGGCGCGGGCAAAGGCGGCCTCATAGGCCGGCAAGGGCTCGGCGAAGCGGTACATCAGGCCGGGATCGAGCGGGCAGAGAAACTCGACCGCCTCCTGCGCCGCGCCGGGGTTGAGAATGGTGTTATTGACGAGGGCGCCATCCCGGTCGGCGATCAGCGGCAACCCCGGATCGGCCACGGCCTGGTCGAGAAACGCGCGCAGCCGCATCGTCTCGCCGCCGATCCGGCACAGCCCGGCGCTGGCATAGCCGCGATCCGGAAACACGATGCCCGGGCCAGCGCCGACGCCGAACGGGTTGATCACGCTCAGCTCCGGATAAAGCTCGTTCGGCAAGGTGACATAGAGCAGCGCCGCGCGGTCATCATGCGGGGTGCCATTGCCGCAGAAGATCTTCGGTGTGCTTTGCCCCAGCGCCTCCAATGCCACGCCGCTCACCCAGCCGGTCAGCGGCGCGTTATATAAGCCGTCCCAATCCAGCATGCTGGTGGCGACGCGCTCCAGCAGGGCGCTGCGCCCGGGCAGCAGCAGCACCGCGAAGCCATGCGGCGGATAGAAGGTGCTGAGATGCGGCAGCTCCGTCTCGTCGAAGGCGAACAAGGCGGCATGCCGGGCGATGCCGGTGAGATCGGTATAAATCAGCCGCCCCTGCGCGGGCCCCACCCCGTCCGGCAACAGGAACCAGGCGGTCGTCCCGCCGATCCATCGCCCCGCCGGCAGCTGGGACAGGGTTGCCTCCTCCCCGGCGACGATCAAGACATGCCCCGCCTCGATCAGCCGCGACACGTCCTTTGGGGTGGCCACGGCGCGGCTGCCAGCTAAACTATCGATCATTGCCACGCGTCTGTCGCAGAAATAAGATTTTCCAAATAGATATAGCCTCGTTTCTGGCTTTCTAAGTCTGCGTGCAACGTAAAAAAAGTAACAAAACCGTGCGTTGTTAATCTGTACCACAGCAACAAAGCCGACAACTTACAAATGCATGGCCGCCGCGTCTTTTTCTCATGCCTGGCGGTCCCCGGGGCGGAAGAAAACGCTTTGCAAGACTGTTTAAAATTGTAAACTGACCGCAAATCTACCGGAGTGATTGGCAATGAGCGCCGCGACCCGCCCAAGCAACGTCCCCCTTATCCATCACTGGATGCCCTTCACCGCGAACCGGCAGTTCCAGGAGCAGCCGCGCCTCATCGCCCGGGCCGAGGGTGTTTATTATTATAATACGCGTGGGGAAAAACTGCTGGATGGCTCCTCGGGCCTCTATTGCATCCCGCTCGGCCATGGGCGGCGCGAGATTCGCGAGGCGGTGGCCAAGCAGATGGAGGAGCTGGATTACGCGCCACCCTTCCAATATGGCGTGCCGACCGCCTTCCGCCTCGCCACCGAGGTGGCGCAACTGCTCCCCGATGGCATCAACCGCGTCTTCTTCGCCGGCTCCGGCTCCGAGGCCGCGGATACCGCGCTGAAAATGGCGCTGGCCTATCACCGTGCGCGGGGCGAGGCGCAGCGTGTGCGCTTCATCGGCCGCGAGCGCGGCTATCATGGCGTGAATCTGGGCGGCATGTCGGTCGGCGGCATGGTCGCCAACCGCAAGGCCTTCGGCACCGGTCTGCCCGGCGTTTCGCATCTGCGCCACACCCGTATTCAGGAAAACATGTTCGAGATGGGCGAGGGCACGCATGGCGCCGACCTCGCCGACGATCTGGAGCGGTTCGTCAATCTGCACGGGGCGGATACCATCGCCGCCTGCATCGTCGAGCCGATCGCCGGCTCCACCGGCATTCTGGTGCCGCCGAAGGGCTACCTGAAACGCCTGCGCGAGCTGTGCACCAAGCATGGCATCCTGCTGATCTTCGATGAGGTGATCACCGGCTTCGGGCGCACCGGCGAGGCTTTTGCCTCGCAGACCTTCGGCGTCACCCCGGACATCATCACCATGGCCAAGGCGCTGACCAACGGCTCCATCCCGATGGCGGCGGTGGCGGTGAAGGATGAGGTGCAGCAGGCGATCTTCGATTCGTCGCCGGAAAACAGCATCGAGCTGTTCCACGGCTATACCTATTCCGCCCATCCCGCCGCCTGCGCCGCCGGCCTGGCGACGCTGAAGATCTATCGCGAGGAAGGCACGTTCGACCGGGTGAAATCCCTGGCCCCGGCCTTCCTGGAGCAGATCGGCAGCTTCAAGGGCATGGAGGGGGTGGTGGATACGCGCGGTTACGGGCTGCTCGGCGCGGTCGAGCTGGCGCCGCAGGGCAAGCCGGGCGAGCGCGGCTTCAAGATTCTCTGCAAGGCCTTCGAGCAGGGGCTGGTGCTGCGCTCGGCCGGTGACAGCCTGGTGCTGGCGCCGCCCTTTGCCGCCACGGCCGAGCAGATCAATGAGATGACCGACATCATGCGCAAGCTGGTGAAGGAAAACTGAGAGGCGGAATGAAGATAATGCCCTGAAAAAACTGGCAAAAGTTTTTGGGGGTGTGGGGAGTTTTTTCAAAAACTCCCCACGTCTTTCCGCCCCTTTTTTGAAAAAAAGGGCGGCCCCAAAAAACTTTTGATTATTTTCAGCAGATCTTTGAACCAGGAAAACCGCGCCGGGAGGCAGGTTTTCAAAATCCAGCGATGACATCCAAGCCCCGGGCCGCCATATGCGGTCCGGGTTTGTTTACAACTCCGGAGGAGCAAGAATGTATCAGGACGTATTGCTGCATATTGGCGGCAAATGGCGCGCGGCGGAGGGCAACAAGACCCTCGAGATTCTGAACCCGGCGACCGAAGAGGTGATCGGCAAGCTGGCCCATGCCAGCAAGGCGGATCTGGACGAGGCGCTGGACTGGGCGGCCAAGGGCTTTGCCGTGTGGCGCAAGATGTCGGCGTTCGAGCGCGGCAAAATTCTGCGCAAGACGGCGGATATTCTGCGCGAGCGCACGCCTGAAATCGCCAAGCTGATGACCCAGGAGCAGGGCAAGCCGCTGGCGGAAGCCAAGACCGAGCTGACGGTTTCGGCGGATGTGATCGACTGGTTCGCCGAGGAAGGCCGCCGCGCCTATGGCCGTGTCATTCCCGCCCGCACCCCGGGCGTGTACCAGCTTTCCGTGCGTGAGCCGGTGGGCGTGGTTGCCGGCTTCACCCCGTGGAATTTCCCGGTCAGCCAGGCGGTGCGCAAAATTTCCGCGGCGCTGGCGGCGGGCTGCGCCTTCATCCTGAAAGGCCCGGAGGAAACCCCGGCCAGCTGTGCCGAGCTGGTGCGCGCCTATGTGGATGCCGGCGTGCCGACCGGCGTGGTGCAGATCATCTTTGGCGTGCCGGCGGAGATCTCCGAACATCTGATCCCGCACCCGACCGTGAGGAAAATCTCCTTCACCGGCTCCACCCCGGTTGGCAAGCATCTGGCGGCTCTGGCCGGCAAGCATATGAAGCGCGTGACCATGGAGCTGGGCGGCCATGCCCCGGCGATCGTGTTCGACGATGCGGATCTCGACCAGGCCGCGACGGTGCTGGCCGCCGCCAAGTTCCGCAATGCCGGCCAGGTCTGCGTGGCGCCGACCCGCTTCCTGATCCAGCAGGGTGCCTATGAGCCGTTCCTGGAGAAGTTCATCGGCAAGGTGCAGGCGATCAAGCTCGGCAACGGCCTGGATGAAGGCACCACGATGGGCCCGCTCGCCAATGACCGCCGTGTGAGCGCGATGGAGAGCATCATCGCCGACGCCGTCTCCAAGGGCGCGAAGGTGCGCACTGGCGGCAAGCGCGCCGGCAACAAGGGCTATTTCTTCGAGCCGACGGTGCTGACCGATGTCACGCTGGAGGCCAAGGTGATGAATGAGGAGCCGTTCGGCCCGCTGGCGGCGTTCATGCCCTTCGCCACTTATGACGAGGTGGTGGCCGAGGCGAACCGTCTGGACTATGGCCTGGCCTCCTATGCCTTCACCCGCAATACCCGTCAGGCGGCGGCTTTGGGCGCGGATATCGAAGCCGGCATGGTGACGATCAACCATAACGGCCTGGCCATGCCGGAAACCCCGTTCGGTGGCGTGAAGGATTCCGGCTATGGCTCCGAAGGCGGCGCCGAGGGGCTGGAGCCTTATCTGGTCACCAAATTCGTGACCCAGGCCGGCGCCTAAGGCGTCAGCCTAAAGTTATAAAAGTTTTTGGGGGTTTGGGGTGTTTTTTCAAAAACACCCCAAGAAAGAAGTG
>NZ_JH976207.1:1468604-1471022 GCF_000306035.1 Acidocella sp. MX-AZ02 | reverse complement strand
GAAAAAGCCCCCACGCCCCCAAAAACTTTTTATTTTTTGATCCCGGTTTTCTGCTGCACGACGCGCAAGGCCGCCGCAAACGCCTCGTCGGCGTTCAGCTCCGTCGTGTCGATATGCACGGCATCCTCCGCCGGCAGCAGCGGTGCCGTCGCCCGGCTGCTATCCGCCGCATCCCGCGCCGCCACATCCGCGATCACCTGCTCCAGCGCCACGCTCTCGCCCTTGGCCAGAAACTCCGCATGCCGGCGCTTCGCCCGCGCCTCGACGCTGGCGGTGATATAGAGCTTCACATCCGCCTGCGGGAAAATCACCGTGCCGATATCGCGCCCATCCAGCACCGCGCCCCTGGTGTTGCCGTAGGCGCGCTGATAGGCCAGCAGCGCCTCGCGCACCGCCGGAATGCCCGCCACCTGACTGGCCGCCTTTGACGTGGCGGCATCGCGCAGATCGCCCCGCGCGGTGTCGGCCTCGCTCAGCTCCCAGGCGGCGGCGATGGCGTCCAGCTCGTTGGTCGGGTCGCCCCCGCTCTCCAGCACCCGCTTGGCGGTGGCGCGGTAGAGCAGGCCGGTATCCAGATAAGGCAGCTTCAGCGCCGCGGCGAGGCGCTTGGCCAGCGTGCCCTTGCCCGCCGCCGCCGGGCCGTCGATGGCGATGATGATCACGCGGCCACCATCTCAGCACCCAGGCCGCGCATCAGCTTCAGGAAGGCGGGGAAGGAGGTGTCGATGAAACTCGCATCGTCGATCCGCACCGCCTCGCGCGCCGCCTGGCCCATCACCAGGGCGGACATCGCCAGACGATGGTCCATATGCGTCTCCACCAGACCGCCGCCTTGGATCTCTCCGGTGCCGTGCACCAGCAGATCATCGCCTTCGATCTCGACATTCACCCCGTTGACCCGCAGCAGGGCGGCGGTGGCGGCGAGGCGGTCGCTCTCCTTCACCCGCAGCTCGGCCAGGCCGCGCAGGCGCGAGGTGCCGTTGGCGGCGGCGCACAGCACCGCCAGCACCGGGTACTCGTCGATCATGCTCGGTGCCCGCTCCGGCGGCACATCCACCGGGCGCAACGCGGAGAAATGCGCGGTGAGGTCACCCACCGGCTCGCCGCCCTCCAGGCGCTGGTTCTCGACCACCAGCTTCGCGCCCATCTCGCGCAGCGTCAGGAACAGCCCGGTGCGCAGCGGGTTGAGGCCAACATTGGCGATGGTCACCGCGCTGCCCGGCACCAGCAAGGCGGCGGCGACAGGGAAGGCGGCGGAGGAGGGGTCGCCCGGCACCGCCACATCGGCGGCGCGCAGCTCCGGCTGACCCTTCAGCCGGATATGCCGGCCGGCCCCGGCCTGGGTGACGGTCACGTCCGCGCCGAAATGCCGCAGCATGTTTTCGGAATGGTCGCGGGTCGGCTCCGGCTCCTCCACCTCGGTGAAGCCCGGCGCGTTCAAGCCGGCCAGCAGCACGGCGGATTTCACCTGGGCGGAAGCCACCGGCAGCCGGTAGGTGAGGGGCATCGGCTCGCGCGCGCCGAGAATCGTCAACGGCAGCCGCCCGCCCTCACGCGCGAAAAACTGCGCCCCGGTCTGCGCCAGCGGCACGGTCACCCGGCTCATCGGCCGGGTGCGCAGCGAGGCATCGCCAGTCATCACCGCGTAGAGCGGATGGGTGGCGAGGATGCCGGCCAGCAGCCGCGCCGCGGTGCCGGAATTGCCCATGTCCAGTACATCCTTCGGTTCCACCAGCCCGCCAATGCCGCGCCCGCTGACCAGCCAGTCGGCGCCCTCGCGGGTGATTTCCGCGCCCAAGGCCCGCATCGCGGCGGCGGTGCGCAGCACGTCCTCGCCTTCCAGCAGCCCGGTGATGCGGGTCTGGCCGACGGCCAGCGCGCCGAACATCAGAGCGCGGTGGCTGATGGATTTATCGCCCGGAACATGCAGGCGGCCATTGAGCGCGCCCGCCGGGCGGCGGGAGATTTGGGGACGGGGTGATGACTGATCCATGCGCGCGCGCTTAGCACGGCTGATGGTGTTTGACATAGAAGCGATGGCATGGCATCGCCCCGCCCCTGATTGATACGGCCCCTTCATCCGAGGTTTGACATGGCAAAACCTGAGCTTGGCGAAAAACATACCTGCGTGTCCTGCGGCGCGCGCTTCTTCGATCTCGGCAAGGCGCCGGCCGTTTGCCCGAAATGCGGCACCGAACAGCCGGCCGAGCAGCCGCGCCTGAAGCGCGCTGCGCCGCTGCCGGATGAGCAGAAGAAGGTCGCCAAGCCGGCGATCGACGGGGATGACGTGGATGTGGAAGTGCCCGACGACGCGGACGATGACGACATCCTGGAAGATGCGGACGACATGGAGGACGACACCTCCGACATCGACGCCGATATCGACGTGCAGACCGAAGCCGGCGACGACGAGCGCTA
>NZ_JH976207.1:1460567-1468504 GCF_000306035.1 Acidocella sp. MX-AZ02 | reverse complement strand
CAATATGTGTTTAGGTTGACGCGGGAGCGTCAAGATAAACACGTAAAATTGCTCGCATAAATAAAAGTTAGAGCATCAAGCTAAAAGCTTGATGCTCTAAGCGCAAAAGTTTTTGAGGGGGGTAAAACTGCCCCCAGGTTCTTTGCCGCTTTTTTGAAAAAAAGCGGCAAAGAAAAACTTTTGCGACCTGAGGCCGGGGCGTTGCGACACCCGAACCCCTTTCCGCGATGCGGAAGGGGTTTTTCTTTGCCTTAGCTTCCCGGCTTCCAGCCGGTGGCGTCCTTCAGATCATATTCTCGCCCCGGCTTGCCCCACGGGCCGGAGAGCCGAACGCTCAGCGTCAGCGGCGGCTTCACCGCAGGGGTGGCGCCCAACTTCAGCGCCAGCGTCGATTCGAACAGATCGATCGTGCCGCTCGCCGCCAGCGTGCCGGCGGGGGCGGTGAGCTGCGCCTGGGTCAGGGTGCAATTGCCCTGCGCGATCGTCGCCGCCAGAGACAAGGTGGCAAACGGCGTCGTCCCGCCCGACAGGCTCTTGCTCAGCGCCGGGCGGGGTGTCGTGCTCAGCGCGCTGGCCAGGTCCGGCAGTGAGAGCCCGCTCAGCGTGCCGTTGCTGGCGGTGATGGTGGCGCTGCCGCCCAGCGTCGCCGCCCAGGTTTTCGCGCTATAGCCGCTGGCGGTGAGGCTCGCGGTGGCGCTCAGCTGGCCGCTGGTCAGGGTCAGCGGGAAGCTCTGCGGCAGGGCCAGCGCCCCGGCATCGATGCCGTCCGCGAGGAATTTCGCGCTCAGCGCCGGCGGCGCCTTGGGGTCGAGCTTCAGCGTGGCGCTGCCGGAGAGCTTGCCAGTGCCGATGGCGGCATCATCCAGCGTCAGGCGCGCCTGATCCGGTGCGAAGGAAAGCGTGCCGGCGGTGGCGCCAAAGACCGGCGTGCCGGCATAAAGCACCTGGTTCGCCTTCAGCGCGATCTGCCCGCTCACCGGCAGGCTGCCCGGCATCTGCAGGCTGGCGGGCAGCTTCGGCAAGGCCAGTGTGCCGGCATCGATCTGGCCGCTGAGCTTGCCGCCGGATTTGTCTTGGGTCAGCATGATCTGGCCGGAAGCGTTCAGCTGCCCGGCGCTGAGCACGAAATCATTCAGCCCTGCGCTGCCGGGAGCGGCGGAAAACCGCGCGCGCAGCGCCAGCGCGCCGGGGCCAGGGAAGGCGAGGCCAGGATCATTCACCCCCGCGCTGCAAGGCAGGCTCCCACCCTGGAACGGATAGCCCGGCAGCGGCGCCATGCGCGAGCAGCCGCCCCTCAGCCCGAGCAGCTTCAGCGCCGCGATCGCGTCCGGGTGGCGCAGCGAGAGCGCGCCGGCGGCGCTGGGCTTGGTGAGATCGATCACCGGTGCGGCGGTGAGGGTGAAATCCCCCAGCGTAGCGACGGCGCTGGTCGAAAGCGCGTTGGGCGGCCCGGCGGCGGCCAGTACCAGGCTGAGATGCGGGCGCAGCAGCTCAGCCGGCAGCTTCACATCCTGCGGCAGCAAGGCGGCGAGGGGCGCGGCGGAGGGCAGGTCCAGCACCGCATGGGCGGAGGTCACCTTGAAGTCGCGGTCCAGTGTCACGCTGCCATTGGCGATGCCGCCATAGAGCGAGGCGGTGGCGCGGCGGATATCGAGCTGCGCGCCCATATCCGCGTCGATGAACAGATTGCTCAGCTTCAGCGGCCCCGCCACCGCATGGGCGGCGGTGAGTTCGCCGGCGACGCTGACGCCGCCGCCCAGCGGGCGCTGCGCCAGCCACGCCGCCAGCGATGCGAGGTCGAGCTGGTCGAAGGCGAGCCGGAAGGCGGCATGCCCGGCGGAGAGGACCACCCGGCCATTCACATGGTCCGCGCCCAGCGTGCCGGTGATGTCGGTGAGGTCCGGCGCGTCGCGCGTGCCGCCCAGCTGTGCCTGCAGGCTGGCGCTCGTCCAGCCGGGCACGGCCGGCAGCCCTAGCCCGCTTGCCAGCGCCGTCAGGTCCGGCGCGGCGAGGCTCAGCCTGCCGGAGAGATCCTGGTTGGGCGAGATTGTCAGATCGCCGCTGAGGCTGGCGCCGCCGGGCAGACCCAGCGTGAGGCCGGAGACGGCACTGCCGGCAGGGCTGGTCTTCAGTGTCGCCCGCAAGGCCGGGAAGCTCCTGCCGGCCAGACTCACATTCGCGGCATCGAGATGCAGCTCGGTCGCCAGCCCGCCGGGCCAGAGCGGCGACAGCTTGGTCAGCTGGTCGAGATCCAGCCCCTGGCCGGTCAGATCCGCCCGCAGCCCCAGCGGCGCGAAGGCCAGATGCGCGGTGCCGTGCAACGCCAGCTTGTCCTGGCTGGCGCTGATATCCTCGGCGCTGATGCCGTTCGCGTTGGCGCTGATCTGGGCGCTGACGCTGGCATGGCCGGGCAGGGCCAGGTTCAGCTGCCCGGCCAGCTCGCTCTGCGCGTTCAACGCCCCGGCGAAATGCGCGCTGGCCCCGCCCAGCGCGGCGCGCAGGGTAATCTGCGCCGCGCCGTCCGCCTCCGTCTCGCCGACGGCGAGGCTCAGCGAGACATCATGTGTCTGCAGCTTGCCATTGCCCGAGACGCTGACGCTGCCGCCGGCCCCGGTGAACAGATCGGCATTGACATCGGTGAAATCGGCGGCGCCGAAATTGATCCGGCCATTCTTGATATGGGCGTGCAGCGCCGCCAGCCAGGGCGGCGGGGCGATGGCGCTGATGCCCCCGGGCAGCGGCCAGGGGAAGGTGATGTTGGGCGTGTCCAGATCCAGCGTGCGGGCGGCGAGCTGGCCTTGCAGCAGCGGCGCCAGCGCCAGATCGAGCGACAGCGCATGCGCGGTGATCACCTCCTTGTCCGGCCCGGAAATGGTGATGCCGGTGGCGGTGATCTCGGGCTGCGGGAAGTAGGACAGAGAGAGCTTGCCGCTGATATGCACATCCCGCCCGGTCAGGCGCGAGGCGAAGGCCTCCACCGCCGTCCGGTGCGCCGGCGCCGCGACAAAGCTGGGCAGCGCCAGCAACGCGGCCCCCAGCGCCACCAGCAACGCCAGCGGGCCGGCCCAAAGAAGATGTTTGCGCGTCACGTCAGCTTGTGAACCTGTCTCTCATTTATCATTTAGTGAGCTCTGGCCCCCTAAACCCGCCATGGTGAATGTCCCATTGTGTGGTTGGGTTCAAGGGCGGCGCTGTGCTAGGCGGGGTATATGAGCTATTGGGGCAAGTTTATCGGCGGCATGGCGGGCTTCGCCATGGGCGGCCCGGTGGGGGCTTTGTTCGGCGCGGCGCTGGGCCACGCGGCGGATGAAGGCAAGCTGAACGGCTTCACCCCCAATCTCCAGGGCTTCGCCGGCCGCGCCATGCCGTTCGACCCGCTGCGTCTGGCGGCGATGATGGGCCGGCGCGACCAGGTTTTCGCCATCGGCGTCACCGTGCTGGCGGCCAAGCTGTGCAAATGCGACGGGCCGGTGAGCCGGCTGGAAATCGACGCCTTCAAGGCCAGCTTCGCGATTCCCCCCGCCAGCATGGGCGAGGTGGCGAAACTCTTCGACAGCGCCCGCGAGAGCGCCGCCGGTTTCGAGAGCTACGCCACCCAGCTCGGCCAGGCCTTCGCCGATGACAAGACCCCGCTGGAGCAGGTGCTGGCCGGGCTGTATCAGATCGCCCGCGCCGACGGCCCGGTGAACAGCGCGGAGGCGGATTTCCTCTCCCGCGTCGCCTACGCCTTCGGGCTGGGCGAGGCGGCGGCGCGGCGCGCCGGGCAGGGCACCCCACCGCCGCAGGCGCCGTCCGAGGATCCGTATCTGGTGCTGGGCGTGCGCCGGCAGGCCAGCGCCGATGAAATCCGCGCCCGCTGGAAACAGCTGATGCGCGAGACCCATCCTGACAGTCTGGCGGCGCGCGGCGCGTCCCCGGCGATGATCGAGGCCGCCTCGCAGAAGGTGGCGCGGATCAACGCCGCCTATGACGCGATCAAGCGCGCCCAGGCATAGAGGACAAAATGTTCCAGCATCTCGGCGTGTTTTTCCTGGCCTGCCTGATGCTGGCGATTTTGCCGGGGCCGGGCATGACCTACGTGATCAGCCGTTCGCTGGCCGGCGGCACGCTGGAAGGGCTGGCCTCCAGCCTCGGCACCGGCTCGGGCGGGGTGGTGCAGGTGGCGCTGGGCGCGGCCGGGCTTTCGGCTTTGGTGCTGGCCAGCGCGCAGCTTTTCACCGTCCTGAAACTGGCCGGGGCGGTCTATCTGATCTGGATCGGCCTCAGCACCATCCGCAAGGCCGGCGCGGCGACCAGTACCGCCCCCATCCGCGGCCGCGCCGGGCTGGCGCGGGCCTGGCGGGACGGGCTGGCCGTCTCCGCGCTGAACCCCAAAACCGCCGCCTTCTTCCTGGCCTTCCTGCCGCAATTCATCGCCCCGTCGGCGGGGCATGTGGCGCTGCAATTCCTCGCCCTCGGGCTGATGGCGATCCTGCTCTACACCGGCTCGGACGCGATCATGGCGCTGGCCGCCGCAAGGCTGAAGCGGCTCTTCACCGGGCGCGGCAATGCCGTCATCCGGGTGCGCCAGGCGGCGGGCGGGGCGATGATCTGCCTCGGTCTCGGCCTGCTGCTCACCCGCCGCCCGGCCGGCTGATGATCTTCGAGCCCTCGCCGAATTTCGATGCGCGGGAGGAACCCGTCTCGCATCTGGTGCTGCATTATACCGGGATGCCGACCGGGCGCGCCGCCATCGACCTGCTGAAGGCGCCGCGCGCGAAAGTTTCCGCCCATTACGTGGTCGAGGAGGACGGCACAATCTTCAACCTGGTGCCCGAGGCGATGCGCGCCTGGCATGCCGGCATCTCCTCCTGGCGCGGCAAAAGCGCGCTCAACGGCGCCTCCATCGGCATCGAGATCGTCAATCCCGGCCATGAATGGGGCTATCGCGCCTTCCCGCCGGCGCAGATGCAGGCGGTGCTGGCGCTCTGCCAGGGCATTTTGCGCCGACACGCCATCCCGGCGCGCAATGTCGTCGCCCATTCCGACATCGCCCCGAACCGCAAACAAGACCCCGGCGAGCTGTTCGACTGGCCCTGGCTGGCCGCGCATGGGGTGGGGATCTGGACCGACGATTACGCCCCGCCCGGCGATCTGATGGCCGATCTCGCCGCCATCGGCTATGATATCACCCTGCCGCAAGACTCGGTGATCCGCGCCTTTCAGCGCCATTTCCTGCCCGCGCACCTCACCGGCGCGCCGGATGCTCCCACCACCGGCCGGGCTGCTGCCTTACGCCGGCTGGTTGACGCAGCCCCCGAAACTCCCTAGGCACCGCGCCGATCCAGACGGCCGGACGGCCGCTGGCGGGCAACCGCCAGAGGAAAGTCCGGGCTCCACGGAAAGACGGTGCCGGCTAACGGCCGGCGGGGGTGACCCCAGGGACAGTGCCACAGAAAGCAAACCGCCACGGCTTGCCGTGGTAAGGGTGAAAGGGTGCGGTAAGAGCGCACCGCCTTTGCGGTAACGCAAAGGGCAGGGAAAACCCCACCGGGAGCAAAACCGAATAGGGGCGGCCGGCGTCCTGCCTTGGCAGGGGCGCGAAGCATTTCCGGCTTGCCGCCCGGGTTGGTTGCTTGAGGCGGGTGGCAACACCCGTCCCAGAGGAATGGCCGTCCAGCGCGCTTTGGCGCGTGGACAGAACCCGGCTTACAGGCCGTCTGGATCTTTATTTCCGTTTCGCAATGTAGTGCGAACGAAAAGCGAACAAATGAAGAAGATTTCAGGAGCGCGCCCCGAGTCTCGCGGCGCATTTCCTCGCTGTCACGCTGGGGTTTTATTTTGACGGGGAGTCGCGTGCATGTTAGTGGTGAAGAAACCCATGTTTTCCCATGAAGTGGTGGAGTGTGGTGCGTTTCGGGTAGGCCGAAAGGGTTCGGGGTGAGCCCTGAAGGTTCGGTTTGAGGTGAAAGGTGTTGCGGCGCGGGGGCGATGAAGCAGTTCTTTGGCAGCCACGAGAACAAGCGCGACGCGAAGGGACGGGTATCCGTCCCGGCGTCGTTCCGTGCCGCCTGGAAGGACCATCCGGAGATGACCCTGATCCTGCGCCCCTCTTTCATCGAAGGCTGTGTCGAGGCCTGGCCTTTGCCGAATTACGCGCGCTTCCAGGAGAAGCTCGCGGCGATGCCGGAGATGAGCCCCGAGCAGGTCGGGCTGCAGACGCAGATTTTCTCCGATGCGGAAGAGGTCGAGCTGGATGCGCAGGGGCGGGTGCTGATCACCGGCTATCTCGCCGAGCAGGCAAACCTCTCCGATGCGGTGTTCTTCATGGGCCGCGGCGATCATTTCCTGATCTGGGAACCGCAGGCCGGCAAGGCCTTCCGCGACGCCTCCCGCGCGCTCGCCCCGCGTTTGAGCTTCGGGGCGCCGTCATGAGCAATTTTTCACATATTTCCGTCCTGCGCGACGAGGCGATCGAGGCGCTGCAGCCGCGTGAAAACGGCGTCTATCTGGATGGCACCTTCGGCGGCGGCGGCTATTCGCGGATGATCCTGGAGCGTGCCAAATGCCGCCTGTTCGGGGTCGATCGCGATCCGGATGCACTGCCGCGGGGTGCGGAACTGACCGCCGCCCATGCCGGGCGGTTTGAATTGATCCCCGGCCGCATCAGCGAAATTTCGGAGATGATGACGGCGCGCGGGGTGGCCCGGCTGGATGGCGCGGTGTTCGATCTCGGCCTGTCCTCGTTCCAGATCGATGATCCGGCGCGTGGCTTTTCATTTCGCCAGGACGGGCCGCTGGATATGCGGATGAGCCGCGACGGGCAGTCCGCCGCGGACCTCGTGAATCTTTGCGCCGAATCCGATCTTGCCGATATTTTGTACAAATATGGTGATGAAAAAGCCGCGCGCCGGATCGCGAAGCAAATCGTGGACCGGCGCAAGGCGCAGAAATTTACGACGACGGCGGATTTGGCTGGCGTGATACGGAGCGTTGTGAGACCGGATAAATCGGGGATCGACCCGGCAACCAGAAGCTTCCAGGCGTTGCGCATCGCCGTGAATGAGGAGCTGTCCGATATCGAGGCGGCGCTGGCGCAATCGGCCGCCTTGCTGGCGCCGGGCGGGCGGCTGGTGGTGGTCAGCTTCCATTCGCTGGAAGACCGGATCGTCAAGCATTTCTTCGCGCAGAGTGCCGGCCGCACGCCGGGCGCCTCGCGCCACGACCCCGCCGGGCTGGCCCAGGTCAGCGCCCCGGAATTTCGCCTGGTGACGAAATCCCCCATCCTGCCCGGGGAGGCTGAAATTCGCGCCAACCCGCGCGCGCGCAGCGCCAAGCTGCGCGTCATGGAAAGGCTGGCCGCATGATCGTTCGGCCCCTGACCTTCCTGACCGGCCTGCTCTTCGCGATCTCCGGCGCCTATCTGTTCATGGTCAAGCATCAGAGCCGGGCCCTGGAAAACCAGCTCGAACAGGTGGCCGAAACCAGCCGGCATGACGAGCAGAGCATCCGCGTGCTGCAGGCGCAGTGGGCGCTGGAGGCGGACCCTTCGCGCATCGCCGCGCTGGCGGCGCAATTTACCGGGTTGCAGCCGATGAAGCCGGGGCAGCTGGTCACGCTGGCCGACCTGGCCAGCACGCTGCCGCCGCCTGGCAGCGCCGCGCCCTTCAGCAATCCGGAAGACGAAGTACCGGCCTTGCCGGGGAGCGACGCCATCCCGGCGCCGAACGGCCCGGCGATCGAGGTGCAGGGCCATGTCGCCACGGCAACGCAGGCCGGGCACAGCGTCGCCCCCGCCGCGCCGGCGAAACCGGCCGAGCGGGTGGCCGAGATCGCCGTGCCTCACGAAACGGCGCCGGCGCATGCCGATATGCGGGCGCATCCGCCGGCGCATCATCCGGTGGCGCGCGTCGCCCGGGAAGAGGCCCCGCCGCATCACCTCGCCGCACCGGTGCGCG
>NZ_JH976207.1:1444489-1460467 GCF_000306035.1 Acidocella sp. MX-AZ02 | reverse complement strand
GCAGACCGGGAGCCAAAATTGACCCTCAACCTCCGGCCGGGTGATGAGCCTCCTTCCCGCCGGAAGGGGGCTTCGGGCCGTGGCGACTCGCCGCGCGCCGAGCAGGTGCGCGTCACCGGCTCGGATCTCGACCAGCGCGGCGCGCTGGAGCGCGCCCGGGGCCGGCTGGTCATCGGCGCTTTCGTCTTCATCGGCCTGTTCAGCCTGCTCGGGCTGAAGCTGATCTGGGCGACGGTGGTGGCGCCGATCCATCCCAGCGCCGCGCAGATCGCGGCGATGACGCCGCAGCTCTCCGAGACCCCGCCGCCGCCCTCGCGCGCCGACATCGTCGATCGCAACGGCGTCATCCTCGCCGTCTCTCTCCCCGGCGCCTCGCTTTACGCCGACCCGCAGCAGGTGCCCGACCCGCAGGCCGCCGCCACGGTGCTGGCCAACGCGCTGCCCGGCGCCAACCAGGCCTGGCTCGCGCATCAGCTGGGCGATGGCGTGCCCGCCGAGAAGCGCAAGGAATTCGTCTATCTCGACCGCCGGCTGACCCCGCAGGAAGAGCTGGCGGTGAACTCGCTCGGCATTCCCGGCGTGTATTTCGAAAACCGCGAGGAGCGGCATTATCCGGATGGCAATCTCGCCGCGCATATTCTGGGCGGGGTGCGCATCGACAGCTCCGGTGTGGCCGGCGTCGAGGAATATTTCAATAAGCGCCTGACCACCGACCCGCAGCCGCTGCAGCTCTCCATCGATGCCCGCATCGAGAGCATCGTGCATGACGAGCTGGCCTCGGCGGTGAAGGAGTTCCAGTCCCCGGGCGCCTGCGCCATCGTGATGAACGTGAAGACCGGCGAAGTGGTGGCGATGGTCAGCCTGCCGGATTACGACGTCAATGATTACGGCGCGGCCAAGCCCAACAACCAGTTCAACCGCTGCGTCAATGGCAATTACGAGCCGGGCTCGGTGTTCAAGCTGCAGACCGCCTCGATGGCGCTGGATAGCGGGCTGATCCATTGGTGGGATTATTTCGACACCACCCACCCGCTGAAGATCGGCCGTTTCCACATCACCGATTTCGAGCCGACGAATAAATGGATGGCGCTGCCGGAGATCATCAACGTCTCCTCCAATATCGGCGCCTCGCGCATCGCCACCATTCTGGGGCCGAAGATCGAGCAGGCCTGGTACGCCAAGCAGGGCTTCTTCAAGCCGCTGGACATCCAGCTCCCCGGCCCGCCGATGCCGCTTTTCCCGTCGAAGGATAATTGGGGCCTGGCGGCGACGATGACCGTGTCCTTCGGCGCCGGCATCGCGATTTCGCCGCTGCAGCTGGTCACCGCCACCATCCCCATCGTCAATGGCGGCATCCGCTATGATCCGACCCTGCTGAAGGTGGACCCGAACGGGCCGCAGCCCCAGGGCGTTCGCATTATGCAGCAGAGCACCTCGGACTTGATGCGCAAGATCATGACCAATGTGGTGCTGTTCGGCACCGGCAAATATGCCGGGGTGCCGGGCTACATCATCGGCGGCAAGACCGGCACGGCGCAGGTGGTGGGGCCGAATGGGCGCTATCTGCTGCACACCAACAACGCCTCCTTCATGGCGGCGTTCCCGATGCAGGATCCGCAATATCTGATCTATGTGCTGGTGCTGCAGCCCAAGCCGGACAAGACCACCTTCGGCTTCACCACCGGCGGCTTCATCGCCGCCCCCACCGTCTCGCGGATCATCGCGCGGATGGGGCCGATGCTGGGCATCATGCCGTCCACCGGCGACCAGCTGGCGCAGCTGGAGGCGAAGCTGACCGTGCCGCTGGACCCGACCCCGCCGCCGGGCCAGCGCGCGCTGGGGCCGGGCGATCCGCTGCCGCCGGGAGCGAATGCCTTCGCCTATGAGCTGATGGGCAAGAAGCCGCCCCAGGCCAACAGCGCCGCCGCCAAGGAGGATGAGCCGCAAGGGGCGCAGGCCAAGCCCGCCGCCTCCAAGGGCCGCAAGACGCATGACGGGGTGATGGCGCCGGTCTCCCCGATGATGGGCAGCCATATGACGGCGCGGGACACCGGATATGAGCAAGGTTGAGATGCAGGGTGTGATCGGCATAACAGCGGATAGCCGGGCGGTGCAGCCGGGCTATCTGTTCGCGGCGTTGCCGGGGGTGAAGGCGGATGGACGGCGCTTCATCGCCGAGGCGGTGGCGCGCGGCGCGATCGCGGTGCTCGCCCCCGAGGGCACGCTCTGGCCCCCCGGCGTGCCGCCGCGCCGGCTGATCACCGCCCCGGACCCGCGCGCCAAGCTGGCCGAGCTGGCGGTGGAGTTTTTCGGCAAGCTGCCGGAGCGGCTGGTCGCCGTCACCGGCACCAACGGCAAGACCAGCACGGTGGATTTCCTGCGCCAGATCCTCACTTTGGCCGGGCGCAAGGCGGCGTCGATGGGCACGCTGGGGGTGATCGCGCCGGGGCATGAGCCCGCCGGCAGCCTGACCACGCCGGACCCGGTGACGCTCGCCGCCACCCTGGCCGGTCTGGCGCGCGAAGGGGTGAATGATGTGGCGATGGAAGCCTCCAGCCACGGGCTGGACCAGCACCGGCTGGACGGTCTGCGCTTCTGCGCCGCCGGCTTCACCAATCTCACCCGCGACCATCTGGATTATCACGGCTCGATGCAGGCCTATGGCGCCGCCAAACTGCGGCTGTTCGAGGCGCTGCTGAAGCGCGGCGGGGCAGGGCGGGCGATGGCGGATCTGGATGCCGATATGCTGGCCAGCCTGCGCGATGCTGCCCGCCGCCACGGCCAGAATTTCGAGACCGTCGCGGTGGAGGCGGTTTCGCCGCGCCCGGACGGGCAGGCTTTCACGATGAATGGACGCGCGGTGGCGCTGCCTCTGCCCGGCCGCTTCCAGGCGGATAACGCCGCCCTGGCCGCCGCCCTGGCCGAGGCGCTGGGGGTGGCCGACGCGCTCTCCTACCTGCCGCAGCTCACCGGGGTGCGCGGCCGGCTGGAACGCGCGCTGGTGCTGCCCAACGGCGCGGCGGCTTATGTTGACTACGCCCACACCCCGGATGCCATCGCCCGCGTGCTCTCGGCTCTGCGCCCGCACGCCACCGGCAGGCTGCATATCGTCTTCGGCGCCGGCGGCGACCGTGACCCCGGCAAGCGGCCATTAATGGGCGCGGAAGCCGCGCGCGGCGCGGATGTGGTCATCGTCACCGACGACAACCCCCGCAGCGAGGACCCCGCCGCCATCCGCCGCGCCATCCTGGCCGCCTGCCCTGACGCAAAGGAGATCGGCGACCGCCACGCCGCCATCGGGGCCGCACTGGAAGGTTTGGCCGAGGGCGATGTGCTGGTGGTGGCCGGCAAGGGCCATGAGCAGGGGCAGATCGTGAAGGGTGAGGTGATCCCGTTTGACGACGCCGCGGTGATCCGCGCGCTGGGAGGGGTGGCATGAGCGCGCTATGGACCGCCGAGGAGCTGCAGGTTCTGTTCGGCGCCGGCTACGACATTACCGGCCTCTCCATCGACACCCGCACCCTGCGCCCCGGCGATCTGTTCGTGGCGCTGCAGGGCGAGCGTGACGGGCATGATTTCGTCGCCGCCGCCTTCGCGAAAGGCGCCGCCGCCGCCCTGGTCTCCCGCCCGGTGGAGGGCCCGCATATTCTGGTGCCGGACGTGCTGAAGGCGCTGGAACAGCTGGGTGTGGCCGCGCGTGAACGCTCGGAGGCCAAGCTCGTCGCCGTCACCGGCTCGGTCGGCAAGACCACGGTGAAGGAGATGCTCCGCCGCACCTTGGCCGCTTTCGGCGTGGTGCATGCCGCCGAGGCCAGCTTCAACAACCATATCGGCGTGCCGCTGACCCTGGCGCGGATGCCGCATGACGCGGATTTCGGCGTTTTCGAAATCGGCATGAACCATCCTGGCGAGATCGCGCCGCTGGCCGCCCTGGTGCGGCCGGATGTCGCCATCGTCACCTGTGTCGACCGCGCGCATCTGGGCATGATGGGCTCGGAGCTCGCCATCGCCAAGGAAAAGGCCAGCATCTATGGCGCGCTCAGCGCCGCCGGCAAGGCGGTGATCCCCGGTGAGAGCGCCTATCTGCAGGTGCTGCGCGAGGCGGTGCCGGCCGGCCATTGCGCGTTGCTCTTCAACGGTGCCGAGGCCCGGCTGCTGGACGTGCTGAACGGCCCGGAAGCTTCCGAAATCGCCGCCGAAATCCTCGATACCAAGGTCTATTTCCACCTGCGCGCCCCGGGCCGGCACATGGCCAGCAACGCGCTCGCCGTGCTCACCGCCGCCGCCGCTTTGGATCTGGATGTGGAGATGGCCGCCGCCGCCCTCAATGGCTTCGCCCCCTTCGCCGGGCGCGGCGCAAGGCGGGATATCAGGCTGGAGGATGGGCGGCGCATCGCGCTGATCGATGAGAGCTATAACGCCTCCGGCGCCTCGCTGCGCGCTGCCTTCTCGGTGCTGAAGCTGCAGCCGGGCCGGCATGTGGCGGTGCTGGGGGATATTCTGGAGTTGGGCGATTTCGCCGAGGCCGAGCATCTGGCCCTGGCCGCCCCCCTACGCGAGGCCGCTGACATTGTGTTTACCGCCGGCCCGCATTGCGGGGCTTTGTTCGACTCGCTGCCCCGGGCCATTCAGGGCGCGCGTGCGCCTGACGCGGCAAGCCTCGCCCCCCTGGTCAAAGCCGCCTTGCGCGATGGTGACACGGTGTTGGTGAAAGGCAGCCATGGCAGCCGCATGCGTGACGTGATCTCTGCCCTGGAAAGTCCCGGCTGATGCTTTACTGGATTCTGCTTCCCCTCGCCGGGCATATCCATGCCTTCAACCTGATCCGCTATATCTCCTTCCGGGCTGGCGGCGCCTGCCTGACCGCTCTGGTGATCAGCTTCTGGCTCGGCCCGCGTTTGATCCGCCAGCTGCGCGCCATGCAACGCCACGGCCAGCCGATCCGCACGGACGGGCCGGAGCGGCATCTGATCGAGAAAAAGGGCACGCCGACCATGGGCGGCACCCTGATTTTGCTGGCGCTGGGCGCCTCCACTTTGCTCTGGGCGGATCTCTCCAATGGCTATGTCTGGGCGACCTTGATGGTCACCTTCGGCTACGGCGTCATCGGCTTCGCGGATGATTTCCTGAAGCTGACCAAGCGCAACACCAAGGGCGTCTCCGGCCGGGTGCGGCTGCTGGGCGAGGCCGCGATCGGGCTGATCGCCGCGCTCTGGATGACGCATCTGATGCCGCATGCCATCGCCGATGGTGTGGCCGTGCCCTTCCTGAAGAATTTCCTGATCCCGCTCGGCTTCATGTTCCCCCTCTTCGGGCTGCTGGTGATGATGGGCTCCGCCAATGCGGTGAATTTCACCGACGGGCTGGACGGGCTGGCCACCGTGCCGACGATGATCGCCGCCGCCGTGTTCGGGCTGATCGCCTATCTGGTCGGCAACCGCATCTTCGCCGGCTATCTGGAAATCCATTTCATCCCCGGCGTGGGTGAACTCACCGTCTTTCTTTCGGCGTTGATCGGTGCCGGCATGGGCTTCCTCTGGTTCAACGCCCCGCCGGCGGCGGTGTTCATGGGCGATACCGGCTCGCTCTCGCTGGGCGGCGCGCTGGGCGCGGTGGCGGTGGCGACCAAGAATGAGATCGTGCTGGCGATCGTCGGCGGGCTGTTCGTGGTCGAGACCATCTCCGTCATCGTGCAGGTGTTCTGGTATAAGCGCACCGGCAAGCGGGTGTTCCTGATGGCGCCGCTGCACCATCATTTCGAAAAGAAAGGCTGGGCGGAGCCGACCATCGTGATCCGCTTCTGGATCATCTCGATGATCCTCGGGCTGGTGGGTCTGGCCACCTTGAAAATCCGATGAGCCTCTTCTCCGGCAAATCCTACGCGGTGGTCGGGCTGGGGCGGGCAGGGCTGCCGGCGGCCCGGCGTCTGCGCGATCTCGGCGCCGATGTGCTGGTCTGGGACGATGGCGAGGCCGCGCGCCAGGCCGCTGCCGCCGAAGGGCTGGCGGTTGGCCAACCCTCCGAATCGGGCCGGCGCTTCGATGCGCTGGTGCTCTCGCCGGGTATTCCTCACCGCCTGCCTAAACCCCACCCGCAAGCCGCCTGGGCGCTGGCCCAGGGCATCCCGGTTTTGACGGATGCCGAGCTGCTCTATCAGGCGGTGCGCGCCTCTGGCTCCAAGGCGCGTTTCGCCGGCATCACCGGCACCAACGGCAAATCCACCACCACCGCGCTGCTGGCGCATATCCTGCACGTCGCCGGCATTCCCACCGAGGCCGGCGCCAATCTCGGCCCGGCGGCGCTCTCGCTGCCGATCCTGCCGGATGACGGCGTCTATGTGCTCGAAATGTCCAGCTATATGTTGGAGAGACTCGCCAGCCTGCGCTTCGATGTTGCGGTGATGCTCAATCTTTCGCCCGACCATCTGGACCGCCATGGCGACATGGCAGGCTACGCGGCCGCGAAGCGGGAGATTTTCGCGCGCCAGGACGAAACCTGCCTGGCGGTGATCGGCATGGACGACGCGCCCTCCCGCGAGATGGCGGCCTGGCTGCGCACCCGCCCGGCCAAGCTGCTGGAAATCTCCGGCAAGGGCCAGGACACCGGCGCGCCGGCCTTGCGCGGCGAACATAACGCCCAGAACGCTTTGGCCGCCGCTGCCCTGGCGATGGGTCTTGGCGTGCCCCAGGCGGCGATCGCCGAAGGCATCATCAGCTTCCCCGGCCTGCCGCACCGCGCCCAGCTGGTCGCGGAACGCGACGGCGTGCGCTTCATCAATGACAGCAAGGCCACCAATGCGGATGCCACCGCCCGCGCCATGGGCGTGTATGAGCGCTTCGTCTGGATCGCCGGCGGCATCGGCAAGGAAGGCGGCATCGAGGATCTCGCCCCGCTCTTCCCGCGCATCGAGAAAGCCTATCTGATCGGCCGTGACGGCCCGGAATTCGCGGCGCGGCTCAACGCGGCCGGCATTCCCAACGAATTTGTCGAAACGCTGGACCGCGCCGTGCCCGCCGCCTACGCGACGGCGAAGGCCGGCAGCGGCATCGTGCTGTTCTCCCCGGCCACGGCCAGCTTCGACCAGTTCCCGAATTTCGAACTGCGTGGCGCGCGTTTCACCGCTCTGGCGAAAGGAGAAGCCTGATGCCCTCGCTCTCCCGCGCTGATACCTCAATCGTCGGCCGCTGGTGGTGGAGTGTGGACCGCGTCACCATGATGGCGCTCGCCGTGCTGCTGGGCATCGGCTACGTGCTGGCGCTGGCGGCAATGCCCAGCATCACGCTGCATCTCTCGGACCCGCATACCCAGGACATGATCAAGCAGATCGGCTTCCTGGTCATTGGCGGCATCACCATGGTCGGCCTCTCGATGCTCTCGCTGCGCCAGGTGAAGCTGGCGGCCCTTGGCATGGGCATCATCTTTTATCTGCTCACCGCCTTCACTTTGCTACACGGCACGGAAGTGGATGGCGCCAAGCGCTGGCTCTCGCTGCCGGGCTTCACCATCCAGCCTTCGGAATTCCTGCGCCCGGCCTTCATCATCGTCATTGGCTGGTGCATCGCCGAATCCCGCCGCACCCCGGGCTTTCCCGGTCGGCGCGCGGCGATTGCGGTGTTCATCGCCACCGCGGCACTTTTGAAGATGCAGCCGGATATCGGCACCACTTTCCTGTTCACCATGATCGTCTTCACCCAGTTCTATCTGGACGGGATGGAGATGAAATGGGTGGCCGGCGCGGGAGTTCTGGTGGCGCTGGCGGGGGTTTACGCCTTCTTCTTCATCACCCACGTGCATACCCGCGTGATGATGTTCATCGACCCGCCGAAAGGCAGCCAGGCACAGACGGCTTTGATGGCCTTCGGCAATGGCGGCATGTTCGGGCTCGGGCCGGGTGAGGGCCAGGTGAAGCACTTCCTGCCGGATGCGCGCGCGGATTTCGTCTTCGCCGTCGCCGGCGAGGAGTTCGGGCTGTTTTTCTGCGCCTTCATCATCGCGGTGTTCGCCGCCATCGTGCTGCGCGCTTTGGTGCGGCTGCTGGGTGAGCCGAATTTGTTCGTGGTGCTGGCCGCCGGCGGGCTGATCGCCGGGTTCGGCTTCCAGGCCTTCGTCAACATGGCCTCCTCGCTCTCGCTGATCCCGACCAAGGGCATGACGCTGCCTTTCATCTCCTATGGCGGCTCCTCGGCCTTGGCGATTTCCATCCAGATGGGCTTCCTGCTGGCGCTGACCCGAAAACGCCATGCGGGGGACACGCAATGAAGGCCCCCATCGTCATCGCCGCCGGCGGCACCGGCGGGCATTTTTTCCCGGCCGAAGCGCTGGCGGCGGAGCTGATCGCGCGCGGCGAGCGCGTGGTGCTGATGACCGATGCGCGCTCCGGCGGGCTCAACTCCCCGGTCTTCGCGCAGACCGAAAACCACGTGCTCTCCGGCGCCGGGCTGGCTGGGCGCGGCGTGCAGCGCGCGGCGAAAGCCTCGCTGGCGCTGGCGCAAGGTGTGGTGCAGGCGCGCGCCATCATGAGCGGCCTGCGCCCCGGCGCGGTGGTGGCCTTCGGGGGCTATCCTTCAGTGCCGCCCGTACTCGCCGCCGCCTTGCTGGGCGGCAAAAAGCCTTTGGTGGTGCTGCATGAACAGAATGGCGTGCTCGGCCGCGCCAACCGCTTCCTGTCGCGCTTCGCCAACATCTTGGCTTTGAATTTCGCCAACACCACGCGTCTGCCGGGCAGGATCGAAACCATCGCGGTCGGCAACCCGGTCCGCCCGGCGGTGGCCGCTTTGGCCGGGCAGGGCTATGCGCCGCCTGGCGAGGTGATCGTCCTGCTGGTGCTCGGCGGCTCTCTGGGCGCGAAAATCTTTTCCACCCTGGTCCCCGAAGCTCTGGCGATGCTCCCCGAGGCGCTGCGCGCCCGCCTGCACGTCACCCAGCAAGTCCGCAAGGATGATCTGGATACCGTGCGCGCCGCCTATGTTGCCGCCGGCATCGAGGCCGAGCTCTCCCCCTTCTTCGCGGATGTCGCCGCCTTGCTGGCGGGTGCTCATCTCGTCATCTCCCGTGCCGGCGCCTCCAGCGTCGCGGAAATCGCCGTTGCCGGGCGTCCCGCCATCTTCATCCCGCTGCCCGGCGCCATTGACGACCATCAGCGCGCCAATGCCGACGCCCTGGCCGCCTTCGGTGCCGCTTTGCGTTTGGACCAAAATGGTCTCACCCCCGCCATCCTGGCTGAAAAGATCGAGACGTTACTGATGAATCCTGAGAGTTTGGTGAAGGCCGCGGACGCCGCCGCGCAGTTGGGGCAGCCGCAAGCGGCCGCCAGGCTGGCGGATCTGGTGCAGGAAAGGATGGCGGCATGAGAGCGCTTCCGCTTTCCATCGGGCCGATCCATTTCGTCGGCATTGGCGGCATCGGCATGTCCGGCATCGCCGAGGTGCTGCATGAGCTGGGCTACCAGGTGCAAGGCTCGGACCTCTCGGAGAACGCCAATGTGCAGCGCCTGCGCGCCGGCGGCATCCAGGTCGCCGTGGGCCATGATGCGAAAAACCTTGGCCAGGCCCAGGTCGTTGTCATTTCAACCGCCGTGCCGAAGGACAACCCGGAAGTCCTCGCCGCCCGCGCCAAGCTGATCCCGGTGGTGCGCCGCGCGGAAATGCTGGCGGAGCTGATGCGGCTGAAATGGGCGGTCGCCATCGGCGGCACCCATGGCAAAACCACCACCACCTCGCTGGTTGCCTGCGTGCTGGAAGGGGCGGGGTTTGATCCGACCGTGATCAATGGCGGCATCATCAATGCCTACGGCTCCAACACCCGCCTTGGCTCCGGCGACTGGATGGTGGTGGAGGCCGATGAGTCGGACGGCTCCTTCCTGCGCCTGCCCGCCGTCATCACCATCGTCACCAACATGGACCCGGAACATCTGGACCATTGGGGCAGCAAAGAGGCGATGGAAGCCGGCTACCGCCAATTCGTTGCCAATATTCCCTTCTATGGCTTCGCGGTGCTCTGCATCGACCATCCCGCCGTCCAGCAGATGATCCCGGCTCTGTCCGATCATCGTGTCATCACCTACGGTTTCTCGCCGCAGGCGGATGTGCGCGCCGAGCGCATCATCTCGTCCAAGGACGGCGCCACCTTCGAGGTCCGCATCTCGGACCGCATCACCGGCCGTGCCCGCCGCGCCGGTCCCTTCAAGCTGCCGATGCTCGGCAACCACAACGTCCAGAACGCCCTCGCCGCCATCACCGTGGCGCTGGAGATGGAGGTGGACGAGCAGAACATCAGAGCCGCCTTGGCGAATTTCGCCGGTGTGAAGCGGCGCTTCACCAAAACCGGCGAGGCCGGCGGCATCACCGTGATCGATGATTACGGCCATCACCCGGTGGAAATCGCCGCGGTGCTGAAGGCCGCGCGCCAGGCCGGCGCGCGCGATGTGGTCGCCGTGGTGCAGCCGCATCGTTTCTCGCGCCTGCAAAGCCTGTTCGAGGAATTCTGCGCCTGCATGAACGATGCCGGCACAGTCATCGTCGCGGATGTCTACGCCGCCGGCGAACAGCCGATCGAAGGTGTCGATAAGGAAGCTCTGGTCGAAGGGCTGCGCGCGCGCGGCCACCGCTCGGTGGTGGCGATGGCCGACCCCGCGCATCTGCCCGAGATGGTGCACGCCATCGCCCGCCATGGCGACTACGTGGTCTGCCTCGGTGCCGGCAGCATCACCCAATGGGCGGCCGCTCTGCCGCATCAGCTCAACGATCTGCAGGCCCAGGCCAAGGCGGCGGGGGCCAGGCGATGATGGCAAGCACGATCCCGGCGACACGCGGGCGCCTGAAGGAAAACGAAACGCTGGCGCCGATGACGTGGTTTCGCGTCGGCGGCCCGGCGGAGTTCCTGCTGCGCCCCGCGGATATCCAGGATCTGTGCGATTTCATGGCGCAATTGCCGCTGGAAATGCCGATCACCGTGATCGGCGCCGCCTCCAATTTGATCGTGCGGGATGGCGGCATCAACGGCGTCGTCATCAAGCTGGCGCGCGGCTTCGGCGAGGTTGAGATCGAGGCGGATGGCATCATCGCCGGCGCGGCGGCCTTGGATATCACCGTCTCCGAGCACGCGGCATCAGCTGGCTTGAGCGGCCTGGAATTTCTCTCCGGCATTCCCGGCACCATTGGCGGTGCGGTGGCGATGAATGCCGGCGCCTATGGCGGGGACATGGCCGGGGTGCTGGACTGGGTCGAGATCGTCACCCGCGCCGGCGAGCTGAAACGCCTGGCCGTGCAGGAGCTGGGGCTAACCTACCGTCATTCCAACTTGCCCGCAGATGCGGTGGTGGTGCGTGCCCGGCTGCGCGCCCAACCCGGCGAGCCTGCCTTGATCGCGGCGCGCATGGCCGAGATCAAGACCAAGCGCGAAGCCACTCAGCCGGTCCGCGCCCGCACCGGCGGCTCCACCTTCGCCAACCCGGACGGCCAGAAAGCCTGGGAGCTGGTGGATGGGGCAGGGTGCCGGGGGCTGACCGTCGGCCAAGCCCAGGTCTCGGACTTGCATTGTAATTTCCTGCTCAATCTCGGCGGCGCCACGGCGGCTGAGCTGGAAGGGCTGGGCGAGGAAGTCCGCAAGCGCGTGCTGGAGAAATCCGGCGTTTCGCTGCGGTGGGAAATCAAACGAATTGGAGTGCCGGCGTGATGCGTGTTGCGGTTTTGATGGGCGGCATGTCCTCCGAGCGCGAAGTGTCGCTCAACACCGGCGCGCAGGTCTCCGGCGCGCTGCGCCAGGCCGGGTTCGAGGTGACGGAGATTATCGTCTCGGACGATCTTGAGGCGCTGCTGAAAGCGCTGAAGCCCCGCCCGGATGTCGTCTTCAACGCGCTGCACGGGCGCTTTGGCGAGGATGGCACCATCCAGGGCATTCTGGATTATATCGGCCTGCCCTACACCCATTCCGGTGTACGCGCCTCGGCTTTGGCGATGGATAAAGGCGCGGCCAAGGCGATCTTCGCCGCCGCCGGCCTGCCGATCGCCGCGCATAAGATCATCGAGATCGAGGAGCTGCTGGCACACGACCCGCTGCCGCGCCCCTACGTGGTGAAGCCGGTGAATGAAGGCTCCTCCGTCGGCGTCTCCATCGTCAAGGCCGGTGATAATCGCCGCGCGGAAATCGTCTCCGCCTGGAATTTCGGTGCGGCGATGGTGGAGGAATATATCCCCGGTCGCGAACTCACCGTCGGCGTGCTGGAAGACCGCGCGCTGGTCGTCACCGAAATTCTGCCGACTGAGAAATTTTACGATTATCACGCCAAATACGCCGCCGGCGGCTCCCGCCACGTGCTGCCGGCGCAGGTGCCCGAAAATATCGCGCAATCCGCCAAGGAGATCGCGGTGGCGGCGCATAAGGCGCTGGGCTGCCGCGGCGCCTCGCGCGCGGACCTGCGCTACGACGAAGACACAGGTAGGCTGATCCTGCTGGAGGTGAACACCCAGCCGGGCATGACCGCGACCTCACTGCTACCTGAACAGGCAGCGTATCAGGGCATGGATTTCCCGGCCCTGTGCAGCTGGCTGGTGGAGAGGGCCGCATGCCGCGTGTAGAAACGCTGGAACGCTCTTTGGCCCCCACGCCGCGCCCGCGGCGCAACAGCCCGCGCGGCAAGAAGGCGCCACCGCAGGATAGGCTCAGCCCACGCGTGCTGTTCTTCCGCCGGGTGAAACGCAGCCTGAAGCCGGGCCTGTGGATCATGGGCGGCATCGCGCTGCTGGTGGTGGGAACAGAACTGGTGCGCAGCCTCCCCAGCGCGCCGCACCACGTCGTCGCCGAGGCGCCGACCGAAATCACCCAAGCGCCGCCTGTAGCACCCGCGCGCGTGGTGCAGCCCGGCCTGCTCGCGGATGCGCTGGCCGGCATCGGGTTTCGCATCGGCGCGGTGCAGGTGAACGGCGCTGTCACCACCGATCATGCCGCGCTGAAGCAGGCCATCGGGGTGACGGATGGTGATCCCACCTTCGGCTTTTCCCTCGCCGCCATCCAGCAACGGGTGCAGGCGCTGGGGCCGGTGCAGAGTGCCACGGTTGAGCGCATCCTGCCCGGCACGCTGGTGGTGAATGTCACCGAGCGCGATGTCTACGCCATCTGGCAGAGCGTGCAGAACGGCAAGGTGGTGTTCCAGCTCATCGACAAGAAAGGCAACGTGATCCAGGACCAGGATGCGGCGGCGGCCAAGCATCGCCAGCCCGGCCTGCTGCTGCTCTCCGGCCCCGGCGCGCCGCAGCAGGCCGCCAAGCTGATCCCGGAATTGCAAGCCGTGCCCAGCGTGTTGTCTCATGTCGCCGCGGCGGAATGGGTGGATGGGCTGCGCTGGAACCTGATCCTGAAGAACCAGACGGTGGTGAAGCTGCCGGCCGAGCATGAGGCGGATGCGCTCTCCCAGCTCGCCGGTCTGCAAAGTTCCATGCAGCTGCTGGATCGTCCGGTGGAGGCGATCGATCTGCGCCAGGATGGCAGGCTGGTCGTGCGCCCCTACGCCACCCCGACATCCGACGGGTCGAAGAAAAAGAACAAACCTGACACCCGCCAGGAGGGACAATGAACAACATGACGCGCCGCGCCGCCCGGTTGGAAAACAAGCCCGCCCTGCCTGAGGATTTGCCGCGCGGCCGGGCGGTGAAATCCGGCCCGTTCGGGGTGCTGGATATCGGCTCCACCAAGGTCGCCTGCCTGATCGGCCGGGCCGAGGCGGATGGCCGGATGCGCGCTCTGGGCTTTGGCTGGCAGCAGAGCCGGGGCATCAAGGCTGGCGGCATTGTCGATCTCGACCAGGCCGAGCGCACCATCCGCGCCGCCGTCGGCGCCGCCGAGGATATGGCGGATCAGCGGCTGAAATCCGTCTATGTCAATCTCTCCTGCGGCCAGCCGGAATCGCGTTTGTTCAACGTGCAATGGCCGGTCGATGGCCGCGCGGTGAACAGCGATGATATTCGCCGCGTGGTGCGCGAGGCCCGCACCCGCGCCTCCACCGAAGGCCGTGTCACCATCCATGCGCTGCCGCTGAATTTCTCCGCCGACGAAACCCCCGGTGTGACCGATCCGCGCGGCCTGTTCTGCGACACGCTCACCGCGCAGCTGCATGTGGTGGATGCCAGCTCCACCGCGCTGCGCACGCTGCAAGCCTGTCTCTCGCGCTGCGAGCTGGATATTGCCGCCCTGGTCTCCGCCCCCTACGCGGCGGGGCTGGCGGCTTTGGTGCGCGATGAGCGCGAGCTTGGCGCCACCATCATCGATATGGGCGGCGGCACCACCACCATGGCGGTGTTCTTCGAAGGCCAGGTGGTGCATACCGCGCAGATCCCGGTCGGCGGCAATCACGTCACCGCCGATATCGCGATGGGGCTTTCCACCCCGCTCGCCCATGCCGAACGTCTCAAGGCGCTGCACGGCAATTGCCATCCTTCGCCGGACGATGCGCGCGAATTGCTGCCGGTGCCCTCCGTTGGCGAGACGGAACATCAGATCGCGCAGGTGCCGCGCTCGCATCTGATCTCCTGCATCAAGCCGCGACTCGAGGAGATTTTCGAGCTGGTGAAGGACCGACTCGAGACCGCCGGTCTCGGCCGCGCCGGCAATGGCCGCGTCGTGCTCACCGGCGGCGCCTCGCAGCTTGGCGGGGTGCGTGATCTGGCCTCGCAAATTCTGGAACGCCCGGTGCGTCAGGGGCATCCGGCCAGCGTCATCGGCCTGGCCGATGCGGCCGGCGCGCCGAATTTCGCCACCCTTGTCGGCCTGCTCGCCTTCGCCACCGGCGATGGCCAGCCCCTGCAGGACATTAATTTTGAAGCCCAGCGCAGTGCCGGTTGGTTCGGCAGCTTCGTCGATTTTTTGAAAAATCGCGTTTGACAGAGAATCGACGCGGTCTTTAGCGGTATTGTTCGAGGAGAGAGAGTCATGGTCCTACATTTGTCAGTCGATAAGCCCACACATACGGATTTCACACCCCGGATCACCGTGTTCGGCGTCGGCGGCGGCGGCTGTAATGCCGTCAACAACATGATTCAGATGAATCTCCCCGGCGTGGAATTCGTTGTCGCCAACACCGATGCGCAGCAGCTGCAGCGCTCGCTGGCGGAAAAGCGCATCCAGCTCGGCCCGCACCTCACCCAGGGCAACGGCGCTGGCGGCCGGCCGGATATCGGCAAGCTCTCCGCTGACGAAGCCGCTGATGAGCTGGCCCGGCATCTTGAGAACACCCATATGGTGTTCATCACCGCCGGCATGGGTGGTGGCACCGGCACCGGCGCGGCACCCGTGATCGCACGCATGGCGCGCGAGCGGGACATCCTCACCGTCGGCGTCGTCACCAAGCCGTTCGCGTTCGAGGGCAAGCGCCGCATGCGTTCCGCCGAGGAAGGCATCATCGAGATGCAGGCCTATGTGGACACGCTGATCGTCATCCCGAACCAGAATCTCTTCAAGGTCGCGAATGAGCGCACCGGCTGGAAAGAAGCCTTCGAGATGGCCGATAACGTCCTGTACATGGGCGTGCGTGGCGTCACCGATCTGATGGTGATGCCCGGCATCGTCAATCTGGACTTCGCCGATGTTCGCTCCGTGATGCGCGAGATGGGCAAGGCGATGATGGGCACCGGCGAGGCCGAGGGCGAGGACCGCGCGATCCGCGCCGCCGAGGCTGCGATCAGCAACCCGCTGCTCGAAGACACCAACATGCGCGGCGCGCGCGGCCTGCTGATCAACATCACCGGCGGCTCCGATGTCACTTTGTTCGAAATCGACCAGGCGGCCAATCGCGTCAGCGAGGAGGTCGATACCGACGCCAACATCATGTTCGGCATGTCTCTGGATGAGACCATGTCCGGCAAGGTGCGCGTCTCGGTGGTCGCCACCGGCATCGATTCCGCCCCGGTTGCCATGCCGAATTTGAAAGTCGTCAACGGCAGCGCCGAAAATAATAATTTCGTGCAGGCGGTCGCCTCGCAGCATGCA
>NZ_JH976207.1:1438027-1444389 GCF_000306035.1 Acidocella sp. MX-AZ02 | reverse complement strand
CCCACCTCCATCTTCAAATCCGTGTTCGGGTTCGGCGCCAGCAAGGCGCCCGCCCCGGCACCGCAGCCGCAGCACCGCCAGGAACCGGCGATGCGCGCCGACGAGCAGGAACAGCCCCGCGCCGCTGTGCGCCCGGCGCAGATGGATGAGGTCGGCCTGGAAATTCCCGCCTTCCTGCGCCGCAACCAGTAAGGCGCAAGCCGGCCAGGCGGCCCT
Organism: Acidocella sp. MX-AZ02; assembly: GCF_000306035.1. Lineage (NCBI taxonomy): Bacteria > Pseudomonadati > Pseudomonadota > Alphaproteobacteria > Acetobacterales > Acidocellaceae > Acidocella > Acidocella sp. MX-AZ02. The sequence goes on along the minus strand of NZ_JH976207.1, from coordinate 1,444,173 downwards.
CTCTCCCCGCCGAAAAACCTCCGGGCAAAACGCCCGGGGGTTTTTTTTATGACCGGTGCGGCGCGCGTTCGTTACGCAACCAGAGCCTGAGCGCGGCCCGTGAACAAGCCGAAAACAATCTGAGGCGGCGTGCCACAATCCTTTGTTGCGCTCTGTAACTTCATTTAAAATCAGATGGTTATGGCGAAATAATCAGAAATAATGATTTATTGGCTGCAATGCAGCGAGACGCGTAATTTAGAGCCTGGTTAATGGACAGGATTTCAATGTCGTCTTTGCGTGACAGATACAGCATGATCCAGCGCGACGCTGCCGCCCGCTGCACCCTGAAGGCGCCGATTTCGGCGGTGGGGCGCGGGCTGCATAGCGGCGCGGATGTGCGCCTCACGCTGCGCCCGGCGGCGCTGAATACCGGCATCGTCTTCCGCCGGACCGATCTCGGTGTCGATGTCGCCGCGAAGTTCGACAATGTCACCGACACCCGCCTCTGCACCCTGATTTCGCGCGGCGATGCCAAAATCGGCACCATCGAGCATCTGATGGCGGCCTTGGCCGCCGCCGGGGTGGATGACCTCATCGTCGAGGTGGACGCCCCGGAATTGCCGGTGTTCGACGGCTCCGCCGCCCCCTTCCTGTTCCTGATCGAGAGCGCCGGCGTCATCGAGCATGGCGGCGCCCGCCCGGTGCTGGAAATTCTGCGCCCGGTGCGGGTCGAGCAGAACGGCGCCTTCGCCGAGCTGCGCCCGCACGCTGATGGCGGCACCGGGTTCGATATCTCCCTCTCCATCGAATTCGCCGCCCGCGCCATCGGCGCCCAGGCCTATCATTTCAACCTCTCCACCGCCGGCTTCGCCGATGAGATCGCCCGGGCCCGCACCTTCACCCAGCGCGGTGAGATCGAGGCGCTGCGCCAGGCCGGGCTCGCCCGGGGCGGCTCGCTCGCCAATGCGGTGGTGGTGGATGACGACAAGATCATGAACCCCGAAGGTCTGCGTTACGCGGATGAGTTCGTCCGCCACAAGCTGCTGGACGTGATCGGCGATCTCTATCTCGCCGGCGCGCCGATCTCCGGGCGGTTCATCGGCAGCCGCACCGGGCATGCGCTGAACAACCAGCTGCTGCGGGCGGTTTATGCGGATCAGGCGAATTACCGTCTCGCCACCGGCGCGCTGGAAGCGCCGCTGCAGCTCACCGCGGCTTAAATCAGCGCGTTTTCCGGTCCGCTTCGCCTTCTTGCATCGTGGCAAGGGCTGGTTTACCTCGCCAGGGCAAACCAGAGGAGCCGTCCATGACCGCCATTGCCGACATTGTCGCCCGCGAAATTCTCGATAGCCGTGGCAACCCGACCGTCGAGGTCGATGTGCTGCTGGAATCCGGCGCCTTTGGCCGCGCCGCCGTGCCCTCCGGCGCCTCCACCGGCGCGCATGAGGCCGTCGAGCTGCGCGATGGCGACAAGTCCCGCTATAACGGCAAGGGCGTGCTCAAGGCCGTCGCCGCCGTCGAGGGCGAGATCCTGGACGCCATCGGCGGGCTGGATGCCGAAGACCAGGTCGGCATCGATAATATCCTGATCGATCTGGACGGCACCCCGAACAAGGCCCGGCTCGGCGCCAACGCCATCCTCGGCGTCTCGCTGGCGCTGGCCAAGGCCGCCGCGGTCGATAACGGCCTGCCGCTCTATCGCTATATCGGTGGTGTCTCCGCCCGCACTTTGCCGGTGCCGATGATGAACATCGTCAATGGCGGTCAGCATGCCGACAACCCGATCGACATCCAGGAATTCATGATCCAGCCGGTCGGCGCCTCTTCCATCGCGGAAGCGGTGCGCATCGGCGCCGAGATTTTCCACACGCTGAAGAAGCAGCTGCACGATGCCGGCCACAACACCAATGTCGGCGATGAGGGCGGCTTCGCGCCGAACCTGAAATCCGCCGACGAGGCGCTGGGCTTCATCGCCAAATCCGTCGAGAAGGCCGGCTACAAGCTGGGCGAGGACATCACCTTCGCGATGGATTGCGCCTCCACCGAATTCTTCAAGAACGGCATTTACGACCTCGAAGGCGAGGGCAAGAAACTCGATGCCGGCCAGTTCGTCGATTACCTGGCCGATCTCTGCACCCGCTACCCGATCGCCTCGATCGAGGATGGCTGCTCCGAGGATGATTGGGAGGGCTGGAAGCTGCTCACCGAGCGTCTCGGCGGCAAGCTGCAGCTGGTCGGTGACGATCTGTTCGTGACCAACCCGGAGCGCCTGACCCGCGGCATCGCCGCTGGCGTCGGCAACTCTATCCTGGTCAAGGTCAACCAGATCGGCACCCTGACCGAGACGCTGGAGGCGGTCGAAATCGCCCACCGCGCCGGCTACACCGCCGTCATGTCCCACCGCTCCGGCGAGACCGAGGACGCCACCATCGCGGACCTCGCGGTCGCCACCAATTGCGGCCAGATCAAGACCGGCTCGCTCGCCCGTTCGGACCGTATGGCGAAGTATAACCAGCTGATCCGCATCGAGGCAGAGCTGGGCGGCACCGGCCGGTATTACGGGCCGATGATGCGCAGGATTGGGTAAGAAAAACCCGCTTTTTTGAAAAAAAGCGGGACCAAAAAACTTCTGCGACCTTAGGTCGTCGATATGGCTGCATGGGAAGCCTTGGCGTCTCATGCAGCGTTGGTTTCATAGCTATGAAAGAAGCGGCCTTTTTTCAAAAAGGCCGTTTTTTTCTTTCTACCAGCTGTTATTATTCAAATCATCGTCGCTGCTGCCGCCATCATCCCAGCCGGGATTGCCCATCAGCCCGTCATCCTGGCTCTGGCCGAAATCCTGTTGCGGCGGCGCGGCCTGGGCCTCATGCCCGCCCATCATGCCATCCACAATCCGCTCACCGGCCGCAAACCCCGCACCGGCCGCCAGCCCGGAAACGATGGAGCTGCCAAGCCCGCCGCCCATGCCGCCCGCCGGACCATAGCCGCCGCCGGGGCCATAAGGGCCGGGGCCACCTTGCGGATAATTATTATACGGCATGTTCGGATTGCCCGGGAACGGGCGGTACACCTGCTGCCGGCGGAACCCGGAGACCAGGCGCAGTACCACGAACAGCAGGATCAACCCGCCAATCACCAACATCACCATGCTGACACCTCCATGATGCCTCTCCCCCGCTTGGGCTGAGGATAAGCCGTTATTGATATGCGCCCGCAGCGCCGAAACCTTTGCCGCATTGGCAAAAGGCAGGCCCGGCGCGTACTGGTCGGCCTTGGCCAGCGCCTGGGCGGCGGCGTTTTCATTGCCGCGCGCATCCTGCGCCTCGGCCAGCAGATACCAGGCGGTGCCGCTATCCGGGTGCGTGTTCAGCACGGATTTCAGCTGGCTGATCGCCTGGCCGCTCTGGCCGTTATCGATCATCGTCTGGATCTGGCGCGGGCTCGCGTCCTGCGCGAACGCGGGCAGGGCAGGGGCCAGCATCAACCCGCTGGCCAGCGCCAACAGGGGAAAAGAGAATTTGCTCATATCAGGAGTCCTTGAGGCATCCGGCCTGTCATATGGGGGTCTCTAGCATAATAATCCATTGCGGCGGATGGGTGACAGCCAGACGAAACAATCTTTAAGGACGGAATATTAATGTACGCGGCGCACAAAACCCCATAAAATCCGAGTCGTGGGGAGAAACTCTGCGCGGGACGCCAAGCTCTTTTGTCAGTCCAGGCTCTTTTGCCAGTATCGTCTCACCCGGTTTTCATGGTGACAAGGAGGTTCCTTGCATGACCGCTCTGGCCTACGCCAATGATGACGACGTAACCAACGTTGCCAACCCGCTCGACCTCGTTGAACAGGTCATCTCAGCAAATGAATGGATCTTCGACCGCCGCTCCGAGTCCGACCTCGCCGCCGAGGCCCAGGGCAAATGGTGCGATTACGGGCTGTATTTCTGCTGGTCGGATGAGATTTCCGTCATGCATGTCTCCGCCGCCTTTGACATGAAGGCCCCGCCGAAGCAGCGCACCGGCCTTTATGAGCTGCTGGCCAAGGCCAATGAGCGGCTCTGGATCGGCCATTTCGGCATGGATGAGGAGACCGGCATGCCGGTCTATCGCCACGCCATGCTGCTGCGCGGCGCCCCCAGCGCCGCCTCGGAATCGATCGAGGACCTGATCGACATCGCCATCAGCGAGTGCGAACGCTTCTTCCCCGCCTTCCAGTTCGTGATCTGGGGCGGCAAGAGCGCGGATGAGGCGCTGGAGGCGGCCATGCTGGAATGTGTCGGCGAGGCGTAACCCCTACATTCCAAACCGTCCTTCAATGGGTTAGAGCGGTTATATGACCGCTCTTCCCTCCCTTCTGCTCATCGGCGGTGGCCGCATGGGCAGCGCCATGCTCGCCGGTTGGCGTGAGCAGGGCCTCTCCCGCGCTTTCGTCATCGACCCTTCCGAGGGCGCCAAAACCCTGGCCGGGCCGGACGTGACCGTGCTGGCCGATGCCGCCCAGCTCCCGGCGGATTTCGCGCCGGAAGCGGTTATTCTTGCGGTGAAGCCGCAAATGGCGGCCGCCGCGCTGCCCGCTTATGCGAAATTCGCCGAAACCGCGCTCTTCATCTCCATCATGGCCGGCAAAACCGCCCAGGGCGTGGCTTCATTGCTCGGCGGCGCCAAGGCTGTGGTCCGGGCCATGCCCAACACCCCGGCGGCGGTGCGCCAGGGCATCACCGTGGCCTTTCCCGGCCCCGGCGTCTCGCTTGCGCAGCGCGATCTCACCACCAGGCTGCTGGAAGCCGTCGGCCAGGTCGCCTGGGTTGAGGATGAGGGCGCGCTGGATGCCGTCACCGCGATTTCCGGCGGCGGCCCGGCCTATGTCTTTTTATTGACCGAATTGCTGGAGCAGGCCGGGCTGGATCAGGGGCTTTCGCCCGATCTCGCCCGCATCATGGCCCGCCAGACCGTGATCGGCTCCGCCAGCCTGCTCGCCGCCTCCGCCGAAACCCCGGAAGCGCTACGTGTGGCTGTAACCTCCCCCGGCGGCACCACCGCCGAGGCGCTGAAACTGTTGCGCGCGGATGACGCTCTGCCAAAAATATTCAGGGAAGCCATCCAGGCCGCCACGGATCGCTCCCGCGCGCTCTCGGCTTAATTTACTTTAAGGCCCCTGGTTGCTACACCGCGCGCGAGTTGAATTCGGGGATCACCGCGCATGAAGATCGTAGCCTGCAACAGCAACCGCCCCCTGGCCGAGGCTGTCGCCGCCGGTTTGAACCTGCCGCTGGCGAAAGCCTCCGTCCGGCGCTTCGCGGACATGGAAGTGTTCGTCGAAATCCATGAGAATGTTCGGGGTGAGGATGTCTTCGTCATTCAATCCACCTCTTACCCGACCAATGACAATCTGATGGAATTGCTGATCACCTGCGATGCGCTGCGCCGCGGCTCCGCCCGGCGCATCACCCCGGTGATCCCGTATTTCGGCTATGCCCGCCAGGACCGCAAATCCGGTCCGCGCACGCCGATCTCCGCCAAGCTGGTCGCCAATCTGATCACCGAAGCCGGCGCCAGCCGCGTGCTGACCATGGATCTGCATGCCGGCCAGATCCAGGGCTTCTTCGACATCCCGGTCGATAACCTCCCCGCCGCCCCGCTCTTCTCCCGCGATATCGAGGAGCGTTTCGCCGGCCGCACCCCGATGATCGTCTCCCCGGATGTTGGCGGCGTGCTGCGCGCGCGCATCATCGCCCGCCGGCTGAATACCGATCTCGCCATCATCGATAAGCGCCGCGAGCGCGCCGGCGTCTCCGAGGTGATGAACATCATCGGCGAGGTTGAGGGGCGCGATTGCATCCTGGTCGATGATATCGTCGATTCCGGTGGCACGCTCTGCAACGCCGCCGAGGCGCTGCTGGCCAATGGCGCCAAATCGGTCGAGGTGTACGTGACGCATGGCGTGCTCTCCGGCGGCGCCGTGGCGCGCATCGCCGCCTCGCCGATCGAGATGCTGACCATCACCGACTCGATCATGGCGACCGAGGCGGTGCGTCTGGCGCATAATATCCGCCAGCTTTCCGTCGCCCAACTGCTGGCCGAGGCGATGCGCCGCATCTCCACCGAAAGCTCGGTCTCCTCGCTGTTCGACTGAGCCCCCACGTCTCGACCTAAAAAACCGCGTC
>NZ_JH976207.1:1436587-1437927 GCF_000306035.1 Acidocella sp. MX-AZ02 | reverse complement strand
CCTAAACTCCCCCGGCGGCGGCCACAGGGCCGCGATTTGCTGGGAGCCATCATGAAACTCTTTTATTCCCCGAATGCCTGCTCGCTTGGCATCCATGTGATCCTCGAGGAAATCGGCAAGCCGTTCGAGCTGGTGAAGGTCGATCTCGCCTCCGGGGCGCAATATAAGGAGCCCTTCATTTCACTGAACCCGAAATCCAAGGTGCCGGCTCTGGCGCTGGAGGATGGCAGCGTGATCACCGAATGGCCGGCCGTGGCCTGGTATCTGGCGAAGACCAATCCTGAAGCGCATCTGCTGCCCACCACCCTGGAAGGCGAAGTGAAGGCGCTGGAATTGCTGGATTACATGGTCGCCACCGTGCATATGCGCGGCTTCACCCGCATCTTCCGCCCGGCGAATTTCACCCCGACCACGGCGGATGAACCCGCCGTGCAGCGCACCGGGCGCGAGATTGTGGAGGCCGGCTTCAAGCAGCTGGCGCAGAGCCTTGGCGCCAAGGCCTATCTGCTGGGGGATCTCTCGATCGCCGATGCGGCCTTGTTCTATTTGACCCATTGGGGGGTGCAGCGCGCCAAGATGACGCTGCCGCCGGCACTGGCATCGCATCTGGAACGCATGCGCGCCCGCCCGGCCGTGCAGCGCGCTCTGGCCAGCGAGGGGTTGAGCTGAACATGGCCTTGCCGGCGCGGCCCTTCTGGTTCCTTCGCCATGGCGAAACCGACCTGAATGCCGCCCGGCTCGCCCAGGGGGCGGGCATCGATGCTGGCTTGAATGCCACTGGCCGCGCCCAGGCGGAGCGCGCCGGCCCGTTGCTGGCGGGGCAGGAGATCACCGCCATCATCGCCTCGCCCCTGCAGCGCGCCCGCCAGACGGCGGAGATCATCAATGAATTCCTGCGCCTGCCGCTCAGCATCGAGCCGGATCTGCGCGAGGTCGCCTTCGGCAGCATGGAAGGTGAGCCCTTGCTGCCCTGGTTTCCGGACTGGCTGGAAGGCCGCGCCACGCCGGACGGGGCGGAGAGCTTCGCTGCGCTCACCCGGCGCGTCGAGACGGTATTAACGCGAATCTTGAAAACGCAGCAGGGGCCGGTGCTGCTGGTGGCGCATGGCGGCGTGTTCCGGGCCATGCGCGAACTCATGGGGCTGCCCAAGGAAGGGCGCACCGCGCACGCCCTCCCGATCTTTTGTGACCATACCGGCGAAGGCTGGCAGGCCACCAGCCCCGATCTGGGGATCTAGCGCCTCAGCTTTTCGCTTGAGGCGCTAGCCTTTGATTGAGCGAGCCATTTCAGGTGTTTATCTTGACGCTAGCGCGTCAATCCAACCAGTTTACGCTCTAGC
>NZ_JH976207.1:1422047-1436487 GCF_000306035.1 Acidocella sp. MX-AZ02 | reverse complement strand
GCTAGCCGGTCAGCGCGGCAATGCCGATCCCGAGCAGCAGCGCCACCATCATGATGGCCGGCGGCGGCATGAAGCCTTTCATGTCAAACACTCCTTTACCGTCCCGCGAAACCGGTGGCGCCAAGCGCTGTGCAAACGGCCTGCCGCCTATGACGGATTTTTAATGAAACCGCATGCGCGGATTCATCCAGGGAGCCATGCGAGCTTTATCGCAGGGATTGCCCTTGTATGTTGGGCCGCGCGCCGCGTGAATCAACCCGCCGGGCGGGCCTCAGATCCGGTCCAGATCCAAGGTCAGCGCCACCGGCACATGGTCAGAGGGCTGCGCCCAGCTGCGGGCCTCGCGCAGAATCTGGTGGCGGCTCAAGGCCGGTTTCAGATCCGGCGTCACCCATACATGATCCAGCCGGCGGCCGCGGTTGGAGGCGTCCCAATCGCGGTTGCGATAGGACCACCAGGTATATAATTTCTGGTCCTCCGGCACGAAATGCCGGATCGCATCGTAGAAACCCTGCGCCCGCCAGCCATTCAGGGCCGCCACCTCAACCGGGGTGTGACTAACAACGTCCAGTAGCTGCTTATGGCTCCAAACATCATGTTCGAGCGGCGCGATGTTGAGATCGCCGACCAAAATCGCGCGTTGCGGCGGATAGGCCGAAAAATGCCCGGTGGTTTCTGCCAGAAAATCAAGTTTGTGGGCGAATTTCTCGTTCGCCGCGCGGTCCGGCACATCGCCACCGGCGGGAACGTAGAAATTATGGATTGTTAGCGGCCCGCTTGGGGTGGCGATGCTGGCCGAGAGATGCCGGCAATCACTTTTATTGCACCAATCCGGCGTGTTTTCCGCAAGCATCAACGGCAGGCGCGAAAATATGGCGACGCCATTGTAACTTTTCATGCCGCGCTTCAGCACATGCGGAAATCCAATCTCCGCCGCGATCGCCTCTGGAAACAGCTCCTCAGGAACCTTGGTTTCCTGCAGGCAGATCACGTCAGGTTGCAATTGGCCGACGAGCTGGTGCAGATGCGCCTGGCGCAGCCGCAGGGAATTGATGTTCCAGGTGGCGATGGTGAGGGTCATGGGTGATCTCTACAGGCTTTTCACCGCCTGCCTATCCCCCGACCGTGCTGGGCCCGGAGGACGGATTATATTGGAAGAGCGAATCCGGAAACGGTCCGCCCGGCGCGATATCATAGAGATGCACGCTGGTCTGTTTGCCCTGCGCATCGGTGACGATCCAGGATTGCAGCTCAAGCGGGTCGGTCGCGAAACTCAAGGTCAGCGTGCCGGCGGCTTCCTTGCCCTTGCGGACCAGGGAAATATTCACCTGGCCCGGCTGGCGGTTGATGGCGGTGACATACACCCCCGCGGATTCAAGATTGACATGCGGGGCCAGCAGAATGCCAAGCGGGGTGGCGCTGAGCGGGATATTGGTGGTCTGCCCGAGGGCGGGGTCGTGATAGACCAGCAGGCCAAAGCCGGCGACGAGCAGTTGCGGGTCCGGTGGGTCATAGGCGAAGCGCATCTTGCCGGGGCGCTGCAACCAGGCCTTGCCAGTGCGCGTCGCGCCGTCCGCCGCAACTTGCAGGAAGTTGGCGGTCAGCCCCTTCTGGGCGTTCAGATAGGCCTCGATCTGGGCGATAAGGGTCTTATCCGCCGCGGTGAGCGCCAAGGGCGCTGCCTGGGCGGCCAATGGCCACCCGAGCAGCAACCCTGAACAGGCAGCCGCCAGCCCAAGGGCTTGGCGGCGGGAGGGACAATCAGCTCGCCGCGCGGCGGCTGGCGGCCTCGGTTTTGTTCGCAGAGAAAGCATCGGTCATAATATGGCGCGTCTCACGCAGAAAAGCAGCCCCCTTGACGGTGCGCTGCACCAGCACCGAGCGGCGGTCGGACGGGTCGACCTTGCGGCGAACGAAATCGAGCTCGGTCAGCCGGTCGAGCGCGCGGGTGATCGCCGGCTTGGAGACGTTCAGCTCCTGCGCGAGGCCGCGCACGGTATGGCCGCCTTCATTCAGGTAGCAGGTGAGAAACACGCCGAGCTGACGCGCGGAAAGATCCACGCCGTCACGGCGAACCAAGGACACGACCGTGTCTCGTAGAATGCCCACGAGCTGATCGGAAGACAGTTGAGCGGATGCCATTTTATAACTCCATGGAAACAGGCTCATAAAAACCGTTTCAGACGGAAGATTTCGCCGAAGCCGTTTCTAGACTGAACCGTTAGTACACAATAGTATAGGTAAATACAAAATCTCTTCAATATGATTACGAAAAATTCTTTGTCCGTATCACTAACATACTGAAAAGGCGAAATGATCCCTCTGCGGACGAACGATTTGTTTTGTAACGAAGTTTGTTGATTTTGCGAAAAATAAATATTCGCGCTTTATTGCTGAAATTTTACGTTTTGATAAGACAATATGTAAACTTGTTTGTGCGCATCCTATTTTATCGATTCGCGACCGGGATCAAAAATAAGACCCGGCCGCTGCATTTTTCGGACGTCACATGGCGTGGGGACGGCTCAGCCCCTCGATTGCCGCAAGCAAGGCCTGCAGAGTTTGCGCCTCTCCGCCTTCGGGCTTTCCCGGTCTGGTTGCATCGTTCCACGCATAAGTGTCGATGTGCGCCCAATGCGTGTTTTTTGAAATGAAATGTTGCAGGAACAATGCGGCGGTTATCGCGCCGGCCATCGGCTTTGAAGAGATGTTGCACAAATCCGCATAAGGGATCTCCAGCCAGGCGGCATAAGGCGCGTGCAGCGGCAGGCGCCAGAGCGGATCGTTCTCGATGAGTCCAGATTCAAGAATCGTCTGGGCCAGTGCGTCGTCATTGCTGAACAGCGCCGGCAGATCCGGCCCCAGCGCCACGCGCGCCGCCCCGGTGAGGGTGGCGGCGTCGATCAGCCAGTGCGGTTGCGCCCCGCAGGCTTCATGCAGCAGGTCGCACAATACCAGCCGTCCTTCCGCATCCGTATCGCCGACTTCGACGCTGATCCCCGCACGGGTGCGCAGAATATCGGAGGGGCGCATGGCATGGCCGGAGACGCTGTTCTCCACGCAGCCCAGCCGCAACTCCAGCCGGATCGGCAGATCCAGCGCCATGATCGCGCTGGCCAGCCCGAGCATGATCGCCGCCCCGCCCATATCCTTGCGCATCAGCCGCATCGAGCCGCCGGGCTTGAGGTTGTAGCCGCCAGTATCGAAACAAACCCCCTTGCCGCAGAGCGAGACCAGCTTCGCCTCCGTCCCCGCCTGGCTGCCCTGCCAGCGCAGCACCACCACCGCTGGCGCGCGCGCCGAACCGGCACCCACCGCCGCCACGGTCGGGTAGTTGGCCTCCAGCGCCGCACCGGTGATCGCTTCCGCATGGGCGCCGAAATGCTGCGCCACGTCCAGCGCCGCCTGCGCCAGCTCGGTGGGCCCGAGCAGGTTGGGCGGTGTGTTGATCAGCTCGCGCGCCAGCATCATGCTGCCGGCCAGGATGCGCGCGCGTGGCTGCGCCTGGGCGCGCTGGGGGGCCAGCTGGGCGAAATCGGCCTGGCGGGCGCGCTGCGTCTGGTAGCGATAGGCCCCCAGCAGAAAAGCCCGCTCCGCCCGCTCAGGATCGAACCCGCCGGGCTCGATATGCCACAGGCTGCCGGCGGGCAGGGCGGCGGCGGCGGCGCCGAAGCCGATGCTCTCCGGCGCGTTGCCCAGCCCGAGCAAGGCCCCGGCCAGCGCGCCTTGCGCATCCGCGTAAAGCAGCACGCGCCCGGCCTCGCCGGTGAAGCCAAGCAGCCTGGCCTGCGCGGCGGCCTCCGGAAGGGCGGCCAGGCATGCACCCAGCCCCTCCGGGCGTACCGCGTACAAGGGCAGAGACGGGCCAGGCACATGCGCCAGGCCAGAGGGATGGTCGAGGAATTGTAAAGGGGAATATGTCATGCCGGCATGCTAGCGCCGGGGCGGGGGGCCTGTCATCGCGGCAAAGGCGCGGCGCAGCGCGTAAAGATGCTGCCCAGAGATCAAACCGGGCGCGCTCCTGCCAGCGCACCCGGGTCGCGAGAGATCAGCGCAAGGATGGGCGGGTTACCCCGCCCCTTCTTCAGTGCAGCCGTTCGATCCCGATGGCGGCAACGCGGCCCTCGCGCTGCTGCAGAACGAAGCGCACCCGCTCGCCCTCATTCAGCTTGCGCAGGCCGGCATGCTGCACGGCACTGATATGAACGAAAATATCGTTCCCGCCCTCATCCGGGGCAATGAAGCCATAGCCTTTGCCGGGGTTGAACCATCTCACCACGCCGGTCTGAGACTCAGCCTGCGACGAGGATTGGGTGTCTTGCATCGTTTCCATGTGGCGCCTTTCTTTGCCCAGTTTTATTTGCCCGTTCTTTTGGGCTTGGGTCATTTCGCCGGATCGCTCCGGACGAAACAGAATTTAAGCGCATTTGCCAGGATCGATCAATTCCAAAGTTTTTGCTGCATTGCAGCGGATTTTTGAAACGACAACGCCGCCGGCAAGATGCCGGCGGCGTAACGTTCGCAAGGAGTCAGGCCACGTCTTCGCGTTTGTCGCGCACGCGGACATAGGCGATGGCGGCGTGGTCCTCGCAATAGGGCTTTCCGGAAACCGCCGCGGCATTACAAAAGTGAAAACTCGGTTTGCCGGGCTCGCCGATTGGCCAGCAGCACGGGGTGGCGCGGGGCTGCTGCGGTTTCGGCGCTGGCATGATCGCGCGCAGCACCGGCACAGGCTGGCTCACCGAGGCGGAAAGCGGCGGCAAGGTCGGGCCCTGGGTGCGCTTGGGCGCCACCGGGCGCGGCGCGGTCTCGCCGGTGGAGCGGCGGATCGGCGAGGGGCGAGCCGGCAGATTGAGCCGGTGCGCCTTGCCGACCACGGCATTCTTGGAAATATTCAGCCGCCGGCCGATCTCCGCGGTCGACAAACCCTCGGCCCACAAACTCCGCAGCCGCGCAATGCTGTCGTCTGTCCACTCCATTTTGTGGGCCTCCATGCTGTAACTACTAGATACAGTAGAGGTTGCGAGAGGGCGTAGCAATCTCTTGTGACGTTTTCACGAGTCCTTTTCTGTGGAAAACTCAAACTCGCCAGCTCAGGGCTTCACATCCTCGCCCGGAAAGGCGCCCCAGAAATCGCTGCGGGCCAGGTAGCCGGTCTCATATTTGGTGGCAGCCTTGCAGTAATCGCTGGTGGGCGTGCAGCGCAGCAACGCCCCGGACACGCCCTGGGCGAGATAGGCGACCACACCCGCCCCGGCGCTGGGCCCGCTGCGCAAGGCGGCCTTGTCGGCGGTGATATAGAAGCCGCGCTTGGCGCGGATGGTCGCCTCATGTACCCAGCCGGTGCCGCCATCCGGCGCCAGGATCTGCCGCCAGACATTGAATTCGCCGATGATTTCCACCGGCAGCCCGGCGCGCTGATAGACCCAGTTCACCGGATATTGAAAGCCCGGCCCGGCGCGCACATTCACCTCGTCCGAGCGCAGCGAGACAAAGCGCGGCACCGGCAGCCCGGTATTGCTGCCCTTGGCCGGCCCTGGCCCATTGCCGGGGTCCGGGGCGGCGGCGCAGAGCAGCGGGGCCAACAGCAGCACGATCAGCCGCAAACGGGGCATTCCGGGTCCTTTCTCAGTTTTACCTTGCGGAATTCCGCCGCCAGCGCGTCCCATACCAGCAAGAAGCCGGAAAGCGATTGGCCGATGAAGGTGATCTCCTTGATCACCTCGGTTGCCTGCAGCGTGCCCATCACCCCGGTCACCGCGCCCAGCACCCCGGCCTCGGAGCAGGGCGGCACCAGCCCCTCGGGCGGCGGCTCAGGATAGAGGCAGCGATAGCAGGGCCCGCCTGTATGCGGCTTGAAGGTTGAAATCTGCCCCTCAAACCGCAGCACCGCAGCGGAGACCAGGGTCTTCTTCGCCGCCACGCAGGCATCGGCCACCAGAAACCGGCTGGTGAAATTATCCGTGCCATCGCAGATCAGGTCGTAATCCCCGAGCAGCCGGCCGACATTCCGTGCATCGAGCTTTTCCCGGTGCTGCACGACCCGCACCAGCGGGTTGATCCGCGCCAGCGACTCGGCGGCACTCTCCACCTTGGCCCGGCCGAGATCCGCCACGCCGTGCGCCACCTGGCGCTGCAGGTTGGAGAGCTCGACCACATCCGGGTCGACCAGCCCGATCGTGCCGATCCCCGCCGCCGCCAGATACAGCCCCAAGGGCGAGCCCAGCCCGCCAGCGCCGACGATGAGCACCTTCGCCGCCTTCAACCTGGCCTGGCCGGTGCCGCCCAGCTCGCGCAGCAAGATATGCCGCGAATAGCGCTGGATTTCCGCTTCCGAGAAATTCAAATCCATGGGCGGGCTTATATTATGCTTCCGCGCGTGGGACCAAACTCGCAAAACCACTTCACGTGGTGTGTCAATCTGGTAATAAGGAGTGATGTATATGGTGTTCCGGCAAGAGCACGCCCCGGCTGTGAGGTTTTCAAAGCGATGACGGTGATTAACCCCATCCGTATGGGTGGCATGGATATTCTTCCCCTGGTCGAGGGCGGCAAGGGCGTTTCCGCGTCCAACGGCATCAGCGCCGGGCATTGGGCGCTGGCCGGCGGCGTTGGCACCTTCTCCGCCGTGAATGCCGATAGTTTTGACGACCAGGGCCGCATCATCCCGCAGATCTATAAGGGCCGCACCCGCCGGGACCGGCATGAGGAGTTGATCCAGTTCGCCATCGATGGCGGGGTGGAGCAGGCCCGGCGCGCCTGGGAGATTTCCGGCGGCAAGGGCCGCATCCACGCCAATATCCTGTGGGAGATGGGCGGGGCGGAGCGCGTCATCAACGGCATTCTGGAGCGCACCAAGGGCATCGTCAGCGGCATCACCTGCGGCGCGGGCATGCCCTACCGGCTGTCGGACATCGCCGCCAAATTCAACGTGCATTACTACCCCATTGTCTCCTCCGGCCGCGCCTTCGCGGCGCTGTGGAAGCGCGCCTACTCCAAGGCGGCGGATCTTCTGGGCGGGGTGGTCTATGAGGATCCCTGGCTGGCAGGCGGCCATAACGGCCTTTCCAACTCCGAGGACCCGGAGAAGCCCGAGAGCCCCTATCCCCGCCTGGTCGCGCTGCGCAAGGTGATGCGCGATTTCGGCCTGCACGAAACCCCGATCATCATGGCCGGCGGCGTCTGGGCCCTGGATGAGTGGAAGGATTACATCAATAATCCCGAAATCGGGCCGATCGCCTTCCAGTTCGGCACCCGCCCGCTGCTGACCAAGGAAAGCCCGATCCCGCAGAGCTGGAAGGAGCGCCTGTTCAAGCTGAAGCCCGGTGATGTCTTCCTCAACCGCTTCTCGCCGACCGGATTCTACTCCTCCGCCGTGAATAATGATTTCATGCGCGAGCTGCGCGCCCGCAGCGACCGTCAGGTGGCCTACAGCCCCGAGGCGGTGGGTGAGCATGTGGTGGAATATGGTGTCGGCGCGCGCAAGCGGCCGGTCTATCTCACCGCACCTGATTATGCCCGCGCCAAGGCCTGGGAGGATGAGGGCTTCACCGAGGCGCTGCGCACCCCGGATTCGACGCTGATCTTCGTCGCCCCGGAGAAGGCGGCGGAAATCCATGAGGACCAGGTGGCCTGCATGGGCTGCCTCAGCCAGTGCCGCTTCTCCAACTGGTCCCAGCATGAGCCGACCTTCGATAACGGCAAGAAGGCCGACCCGCGCAGCTTCTGCATCCAGAAGACGCTGCAGAACATCGCCCACGCGGCGGAGGGTGACGAGGCGGCGATGGATAACAACCTGATGTTCGCCGGCCATAACGCCCATCGCTTCGGCTCGGACCCGTTCTATTCCAACGGCTTCATCCCCTCGGTGAAGCAGCTGGTGGAACGTCTCCTTACCGGCAAATGACTTGGAAAAGCCGCCCAACAGGGCGGCTTTTTTATTTGCAAAATTTTTTGTGCCGCTTTTTTTCAAAAAAGCGGCGAAGAGGTTGGGGCGTGTGCAACGCCGTTGCCACCACCCCAGACGTTTTGCAGCCCTTTTTGAAAAAAGGGCTGCACCCCAAAAACTTTTGAAATATTTTCCAATCTCAGCGTCATAAAGGATGAGGTCCTCATGAAAATTCTCGGCATTTCCGGCAGCCTGCGCACCGGTTCCTGGAACACCAGCGCCCTGCACGCCGCAGCCGAATTGCTGCCGGAGCATCACCTCGGCATCGCCGAAATTGGCGATCTGCCGCTGATGAACCAGGACCTCGAAAAAGACGGCACTTTTCCCCCGGAAGTCGAGCGCCTGCGCCAGGAGATCCGCGGCGCCGATGCCATCCTCTTCGCCACCCCGGAATATAACGCCTCCATCCCCGCGCCGCTGAAAAACGCCATCGACTGGGGCTCGCGCGGCGGCAATGTCTGGGCCGGCAAGCCCGCCGCCATCATCGGCGTTTCCCCGGGCGCGCTGGGCACCGCCCGCGGCCAGTACCCGCTGCGCCAGACTTTGGGCGTGCTCAACCTGCATCTGCTCGGCCAGCCGGAGGTTTTCATCGGCGGCGCCGGCGCGAAATTCCAGGACGGCAAACTCACTGACGAACCTACCCGCGCCTTCCTGGCGAAAATGCTGGAGGCATTCATCACCTTCGCGGCGAAAGTGAACCAGGCCTGATCACCCCGCCCCCCTCGCCAGATAATGGCGTGGCGGCACCCCCAGGCAGCGCTTGAACATGGCGGTGAAGGCGGCCGGATTGTCATAGCCCAGCTCCAGCGCCACGCTGGTGACACTCTGCCCGGCGGCCAGCCGGGGCAGGGCGGCATGCAGGCAGGCCTGCTGGCGCCAGGCGGCGAAGCTCAAACCCGTCTCGTGGCGAAACAGCCGGGTGAAGCTGCGCCGGCTCACCCCCAACGCCGCCGCCCAGTCCTCGATCGTCGCATGCGGCGTCGGCGCGCTCAGAAATCCCTGGCAGCGCGCCAGCAAAGCCGGGTGGCGCACCGGCATCGGCAAACCCAAGGGCAGGGCGGGCAGGTGCCGCAGCTCATGCAGCAGCAGACTCATCAACGCCCCGGCCCGGCTATCCTGGTCATACTCCGCCGGCAGCTCCAGCGCCTCGCGCATCAGCCCCTGCACGAAAGGCGGGATCGCCATCACCTGGCAATCGGCCGGCATGGAGGTGATCGCCTCCGGCTCCAGATACAGGCTGCGAATCTGCACCTGGCCCAGCATCCGCACCGCATGGTCGGTGCCCGCCGGCAACCAGATGCCCTGCTGCGGCGGGATCATCCAACTCCCGCCCTTGGTGGTGACAATCACCGTCCCCGCCGCGCCGAACAAAAGCTGGTGGCGCCGGTGCCGGTGCATGGGAATGGCAAACCCATCGACATAATTTGTGCCCAGCGCCAGCAAGGGCCGCGCGACATCGTCAAGAAGTTCAACCCGGCTATTCCAGACCATGGCCCACTCGCGTAAATTTTCGGCCCGCCTGCGGTTGTGGGCCTGCCATCCTTCCCTTAAGTCTCATCCCTCTCACACGCAATAATATGTCGCCGCGAAACGCGAGCGGCACGGGGATGCAAAGCTATGAGTGACGTCATCAGCGCGCCGCAGCGCCCAGCCGGCACCGCCAGCACGGTGCTGGGCGCGGTCAGTGTCTGCCATTTTCTGAATGATCTGGTGCAATCGCTGCTGCCGGCGATCTACCCGATCCTGAAAGGCGGCTTCAACCTGAATTTCGGCCAGATCGGCGCGTTGACGCTGACCTACCAGATCACCGCCTCGCTGCTGCAGCCGCTCGTCGGGCTGTTCACGGACAAAAAGCCGCTACCCTTTTCGCTCCCGGTCGGCATGGCCTTCTCGATGTCCGGCCTGCTCACCCTGGCCTACGCGCCCGGCTATGGCATTCTGCTGCTGGGGGCGAGCCTGATGGGCGTCGGCTCCTCCATCTTCCACCCGGAAGCCTCGCGCATCGCGCGCCTGGCCTCGGGCGGGCGGCATGGGCTGGCGCAATCAGTGTTCCAGGTCGGCGGCAATTTCGGCCAGTCGATCGGCCCGCTGCTCGCCGCCTTCATCATCCTGCCGCATGGCCGCGCCAGCCTGGCCTGGTTCGCCCTGGTGGCGCTCGGGGCGATCGTGCTGCTCACCGGCCTTGGCCAATGGTACCGTACCCAGGGCCATGCCAAACGCGCGCCACGCCGCGCCGCCAGCGCCCCGGCGCTGCCCCGCCAGCAGGTGATCACCGCCCTGGTCGTGCTGCTGGCGCTGATGTTCTCGAAATTCTTCTACATCGCCAGCTTCACCTCTTATTATATCTTCTATCTGATGCAGCGCTTTCATCTGGGGGTGCAGGAAGCGCAGGTGGATCTGTTCATCTTCATGGCGGCCGCCGCCATCGGCACTGTCATCGGCGGCCCGGTGGGTGACAAAATCGGCCGCAAGCTCGTCATCTGGGGCTCGATCCTGGGTGTCGCCCCCTTCGCGCTGGCGCTGCCTTATGTCGGGCTCAATCTTACCCTGCTGCTCAGCGTCATCATCGGGCTGGTGCTCTCCTCCGCCTTCTCCTCCATCGTCGTCTATGCGCAGGAGCTGATGCCCGGGCGGATCGGCGCCGTCTCCGGCCTGTTCTTCGGCCTCGCCTTCGGCATGGGCGGCATCGGGGCGGCGGTGCTGGGCACGCTGGCGGACGCCATCGGCATCGTGAAGGTTTATGAAATCTGTGCCTTTCTGCCTTTGATCGGCCTCGCCGCCGCGTTCCTGCCGCATACGGGCGCTAAACACGCCGCATGAATCATTGGGGCGACTCGCGGGACTCGGCTATCCTGCGGGCCGGTTCAGCGGCGTGAAGGAGCAGAGGCATGACGGAGCAGGCGGCGAGAAAACCGTATTTCATCGTGCTCGGCAACGAGAAAGGCGGGTGCGGCAAGTCCACCACCTCGGTGCATGTCATCGTCTCGCTGCTGCGCGACGGCTATAAGGTCGGCGCCATGGATCTCGACGCCCGCCAGGGCACGCTGGCCGGCACGCTGGCCGCGCGCCAGGCCTTCGTCGAGGCCAAGGGCATTGCGCTGCCGCTGCCCGAATTCCGCCCGGTGCCGCGCTCGGAAGCCGATACCCGCGCCGAGATCGAGGAAGAAGAACGCAATAATTTCGACGAAGGCGTGGCCTCTCTGGTCGAGGCCGGCGCCGAGATCATCGTCGTCGACTGCCCGGGCACCGACAACTACCTCTCCCGCTACGGCCATTCCTTCGCGGACACGCTGATCACCCCGATCAATGACAGCTTCGTGGATTTCTCCATGCTGGCGAAGGTGGATGCGGATAATCACGACATCATCAAGCCCAGCATCTATTCCGAGATGGTCTGGGAAGCCCGCAAAACCCGCTTCAACCGCGACAAGGGCAAGATCGACTGGATCGTGATGCGCAACCGCCTGGCGGCGGTGGAGGCGCGCAACAAGCGCGATGTCGGCGAGACGCTGGAAACCCTGGCCAAGCGCATCGGCTTTCGCACGCTGAAGGGCTTTGGCGAGCGCGTGATCTTCCGTGAGCTGTACCTGCAAGGGCTGACGCTGATGGATGTGAAGGAAGCCAATATCGGCATCGCTTTGGGCCTCTCCCACATCGCGGCACGCAACGAGGTGCGCTCGGTCATCGGCGCGATCAAGCTGCCGCCGCCGCGCAAACCCGAGCCGCAAGCCGAGCTGGTCGCCTAAAAAATCCCCTAAAAAAGTAAAAGTTTTTGGTGCAGCTTTTTTCAAAAAGCTGCAAAAACCTTGGTTTTTTGGCAAAGACCGGCAACCCCCTTGCCAGCCCGCGCCCGATGTCCGAAGAGCGGCTCTCCGATGAGAGCCCCGACATGACACGCATATTCCTGGCCGGCGCCGGCCCGGGCGATCCCGATTTGCTGACGATGAAAACCGCCCGGCTGCTGCGCGAGGCGGAGGTGGTGCTGCATGACAGCCTGGTCGGCCCCGGCATATTGGCGCTGATCAATCCGGATGCCGAGCTGGTCGATGTCGGCAAACGCTGCGGCCGCGCCTCCGCCCCGCAGGCGGAAATCTGCCGGCTGCTGGTGGAATATGCCCAAACCGGCCGGAAGGTGGTGCGGCTGAAAGGCGGCGACCCGGTGATTTTCGGCCGCCTGACCGAGGAGATGGAGGCGCTGCGCGCCGCCGGCTTCAGCTTCGAGGTGGTGCCCGGCATCACCGCCGCCTCCGCCGCCGCCGCCGGGCTGGAGCTCTCCCTCACCCAGCGCCGCATCGCCCGCTCTTTGCACATCATCACCGGCCACGGCGCGGATGCCGGGTTGCCGGCGCATGATTGGGGCGCTTTGGCGCGCGCCGGTGGCAGCTTCGCCATCTATATGGGCAGCAAGCATCTGCCCGGCCTCGTCGAGAAATTGCTGGATGCCGGCATGGCCCCGGAGCTGCCGGCGCTTGCGGTGGAATCCGCCAGCCTGCCGGCGCAGCGCGTGCTGCGCGCGACATTGGCCAGCCTCGCCGGCGCGGTGGCGCGCGCCGCGCCCAGCGGCCCGGTTCTGGTGCTGGTCGGCGAGGCGCTGGGCTGACACGTCGCCCCGGGCGCCAAAGGTCGGCAACCGAACCTTAAGTTTCATTCATTATCACCGCCCCAAGCGCCCTTCGCGGGTGCCGCCGGGGCGGAGGTCCCGGCCGTTCCATTCCCGAGGGGCCGATATGAAGAACCAGCCGATCATCGTTAAATTCCTTGCCGTGCTCGGCGTGTTGGGGCTGGTCGCCCTTATCGCCACCGGCTTCGTCGCCACGCAGATCCGCACGGTCGCCGACCGGGGCGGGCAGATCAACGCCACGAGCATGCAGGCGGCTTTGGATGTCGCCAATGCCAACGGCGCCTTGCAGCGCCAGCACGCCGCGCTGGAATGGCTGCTGATCACGTTGGGCGCTGACGTCGACGCGCAGGCCAGCAAGGAAATCACCGACGCACGCGCGGTCTTCGACAATTCCATGACCCAGGCCGCTAACCTGGTTCCGGCGCAGGCCGATGCTCTGAACCAGCTGCGCCAACGTGGCGATGCCGCCTTTGATGCCAGCTGCGCCAAAGCGGAGCAGATGGGCAATGCCTCCACCACGCTGGCAGGTAACGAGGCGGCGCAGACAGAATTCAACCAGAATTGCGCCAGCGTCTTCCCGCCTTTGGCCCAGGACTTGCGGGCGGAACGCGATCAACTGACGCAGCTGGCAACCACGCAGCTGGACGCTGTGCAGCGCGGCGCCGCTTATACGATGTGGACGTCGCTCATCGGCATCGTGCTGGCCCTCGCCGCCGTGGCCATCGGCTCCTATTTCGCCATCGCCGCCTGGGTCTCCAACCCGCTGACCCGCCTGCGTGACGCGATGGCGCGCCTCTCCGGTGGGGATCTCGCGGCCGAGGTGCCGGAGATGGGCCGCAAGGACGAGGTCGGGCAGATGGCCGGCGCCGTCATGGTCTTCAAGCAGGCCGGGCTGGAGAAGCAGCGTGTCGAGGAAGAGGCGCGCCGCACCGCCGCCACCGCCGAGGCCGAACGCGCCCAGGCCGCCGCCGCCCGCGAACAGGCCGCCGCGATGCTGGCGAAGGTGGTGGAAAGCCTGGCCGATGGGCTGGAGCGCCTCTCCGTGGGCGACCTGATGTTCCGGATCGATCAGCAATTCTCCGACGAATATGAAAAACTGCGGACCGATTTCAACAAGGCGGTGGCGACGCTGCAGCAGACCATGCAGCAGATTGCCGCCAACGCCCAGGGCGTGCGCGCCAGCGCCGGCGAGATCACCCAAAGCTCGGACGACCTCGCCCGCCGCACCGAGCAGCAGGCCGCCAGCCTGGAAGAAACCGCCGCGGCGCTGGAAGAGATCACCGCCACCGTGCGTAAATCCTCCGAAGGCGCCAACGAGGCCCGCGGTGTGGTGAACGAGGCGAAACTGGATGCCGAGCGCTCCGGGCTGGTGGTCGGCGAGACCGTCACCGCGATGGGCGGGATCGAGGAATCCTCCAAGAAGATTTCCAACATCATCGGCGTCATCGACGAAATCGCCTTCCAGACCAATCTGCTGGCGCTGAATGCCGGGGTCGAGGCGGCGCGTGCCGGCGATGCCGGGCGGGGCTTCGCCGTGGTCGCCACCGAGGTGCGGGCCCTGGCCCAGCGCTCGGCCGATGCGGCGAAGGAGATCAAGACCCTGATCAACGCCTCCGGCGCGCAGGTTCAGGTCGGGGTGCGGCTGGTGAATGAAACCGGCCAGGCGCTTACCCGCATCGTCGAACAGGTGGCGCGGCTGAATGTGTTGGTGACCGATATCGCCGGCTCCGCCCAGGAACAGGCGACAGGCCTGGCCGAGGTGAACAGCGCGGTCAACCAGATGGACCAGGTGACGCAGCAAAATGCCGCGATGGTCGAGGAAAGCACCGCCGCCAGCCACTCCCTCGCCGCCGAGGCGGACGAGCTGGCCC
>NZ_JH976207.1:1420300-1421947 GCF_000306035.1 Acidocella sp. MX-AZ02 | reverse complement strand
CCGCAACCCGCCGGCGCGGATGATTGGGACGAATTCTGATCCAGTCCCCGTAACCAAACATGAATGATTGGCAGCGAAGGTCGAGACCATGACAGACGAGATCGAATTGCCGGCGGTGATGGATCTGGTGGCCGCCCCCGCCTTGCAGGAGATGTTCCTGCAACGGCGCGGCCAGGATGTCTGCCTCAACGGCGCCCAGGTGCAGCGTCTAGGCGGGCAATGCCTGCAGGTGCTGCTGGCCGCCCGCCTCGCCTGGGCGGCGGAGGACCATAGCCTGACTCTGCATAGCCCGTCCGAGGATCTCATCACCTCGCTGGAGCTGATGGGGCTGAAACCTGACGATCTGACGCACCAGGCCAACGATATTTGCGGGGAACCGAAACCATGAGCATGACCATTTTGACCGTCGATGATTCCCGCGCGATGCGGGACATGTTGCGACATTCCCTGGTGGCGGCGGGATTCCGCGTCATCCAGGCGGAGGACGGGCTGCACGGGCTGGAGATTCTGGCCTCCGAATCCCCGGATGTCATCGTGACCGATATCAATATGCCGCGCATGGACGGGTTCGGCTTCATCCAGGCCGTGCGCCAAGACGAGGCCCGCCGCGCCACCCCGGTGCTGGTGCTCACCACCGAGGTGGATATCGAAAAGAAGAACCGCGCGCGTGAGGCCGGCGCCACCGGCTGGATCGTGAAGCCCTTCGACCCCGAGAAGCTGGTGGATGCGATCCGCCGCGTCGCCGCCTGAGCCTCAAGGAGGGCCGCATGGAAGACCCGTTAGCCGCAATCCGAGATACGTTTTTCCAGGAATGCGAGGAGCAGCTCGCAGAACTGGAAACCGGGCTGATCGCCATGGAGAATGGCACCGCCGAAGCCGAAACGGTGAATGCCGTATTCCGCGCCGTGCATTCGATGAAGGGCGGGGCGGGCATTTTCGCGCTCGACGCGCTGGTGCGCTTTGCGCATGTGTTCGAGACCGCGCTGGACAAGGTCCGCTCCGGCCTGCTGGTAGCCTCGCCGCCGGTGGTCGCGGTGTTCCTGCGCGCGGCGGATATTCTGGCGGATCTCGTCCGCGCCGCGCGTGATGGCGGCAGCGTGGACGAAGCCCGCATCGCCGCCGTGACGGGGGAATTCAACCAGATCGACCAGGCCGGCGCCGCGCCGGAGTCCGCATCCACGCCCCCCAGCAGCCCAGCGCCGGAAGCCGCCGGGCATTGGGAGATATTGTTCACCCCGCACCCGGCGCTTTATGCCAAGGCCAATGAAGCCGCCTTGCTGTTGCGCGAGCTGAAAAGGTTGGGCGAAACGCAGGTGACGCTGGATGACAGCGAACTGCCGGAACTGCAAGAGCTGGACCCGGAAGGTGCCTATCTCTCCTGGCGCATTCTTCTGAACAGCGATTGCAGCAAGGAAGAAATTGCCGATCTCTTTGAATTTGTCGAGGATGATTGCCGGCTCAGCATCACCCGGCACGATGCCGGGCCAGAAGGCGCCACCGCCCCGGCCACGGATGAATCCGGCTTCGCACCCGGCACGGTGATCACCGGCGATAACGGCTTCTGCTTCGAATTCTTCCCGCCTTCCGAGCCGCAGGATGAGGCGCCGGAGGAGCCCGCGCCCCCCGGCCGTGCCAGAAGCCGCGCCC
>NZ_JH976207.1:1412456-1420200 GCF_000306035.1 Acidocella sp. MX-AZ02 | reverse complement strand
TGATCGATCTGGTCGGCGAGCTTGTCATCAATGAGGCGATGCTGAGCCAGCGAGTGCTGGAAGCCGGCATCGCGCGCTCCTCCGGCGTGGCCATGGCGTTGGAAGAGCTTGAGCATCTGACCCGTGAAATCCAGGATAGCGTGATGGCCATCCGCGCCCAGCCGGTGCGCTCGGTGTTCCAGCGCATGCCGCGCCTGGTGCGCGAAGTGGCGGCGATGACCAACAAGCAGGTCAAGCTGGTCACCGAAGGCGAGGCGACGGAGGTTGATAAAACCGTCATCGAACGCATCGCCGATCCGCTGACCCATATGATCCGCAACGCCATCGATCATGGGCTGGAACCCACAGAGGCGCGGCTTGCCGCCGGCAAGCCGGCCGAGGGCACGGTACGGCTGACCGCCGTGCATCGTTCCGGGCGCATCGTGCTGGAAGTCGCCGATGATGGCGGTGGCATCAACCGCGCCCGCGTGCGCCAGAAGGCGATCGAAAATGGCGTGATCACCGCGGATGCCCAGCTCAGCGATGAAGAGATCGATAATCTCATCTTCCTGCCAGGGTTTTCCACGGCGGCGAAAGTTTCCGATATTTCCGGCCGCGGCGTCGGCATGGATGTGGTGCGCCAATCCATCCAGGCGTTGGGCGGCAGGATTTCGATTTCCTCCCGGCCCGGCCAGGGCTCGACCTTTACCCTCTCGCTGCCGCTGACTCTGGCGGTGCTGGATGGCATGGTCGTTTCCGCCCAGGGCAACACGCTGATCATCCCGCTCGGCGCCATCATGGAAACGCTGAAGCCCCGTGCCAAGGATGTGTTCCCGCTGGATGGGGATCTCAACATGCTGGCCCTGCGCGGCGGCTATGTGCCGGTGGTCGATGTCGCGTTTTGCCTTGGCTACAGCACGAAACATGCCGACCCGGAACAGAGCGTGGCGCTGTTGGTGGAAGGCGAGGGCGGCGCGCGCGCGGTGCTGATGGTGGATGCGATCCACGGCCAGCGCCAGGTCGTCATCAAGAGTCTGGAGGCCAATTATCGCGCCGTGCCCGGCGTCGCCGCGGCGACGGTGATGGGAGATGGGCGGGTGGCGTTGATTGTCGATGTGGATGCGGTGGTGGTGAATGCCGGCGCCGACATGAATCGCAATTCCGCCGAGATGAAGGCGCTTGAATTGAGCGGGAGGGCGGCATGAGCGATGTTTTGGAGCGTCTGGGCGAAGGGCGCGAATTGATTGCCTTTCGTGTTGGCCGGCAGGAATTCTGCATCAATGTGATGATGGTGCGCGAAATTCGCGGCTGGACCGCGGCCACCACCCTGCCGCGCGCGCCGCGTTATGTGAAGGGCGTCATCAATCTGCGCGGCGCGGTGCTGCCGATTGTCGATCTCGCCACCCGGCTCGGCATGCCGGGCACGGAGCCGACGGCGCGCAATGTCATCATCGTGGTCCAGCTGGCGCAGCGCCAGATCGGAATTCTCGTCGATGCGGTCTCGGATATTCTCACCGCTAACGATAATCTCATCCAGACGGTGCCGGATGTGACATCGGATCTGGTGAAAGGCTTCGTCAAGGGCTTGTTGCCAATGGATGGGCGCATGGTGAGCCTGATCACGCTGGACGACGTGCTGCCGGCGGATGAGCTGGAGGCGGCCTGATGGCCCAGCTCACCGCCACAGCCAAAGTTTTGGTGGAGAACAGCGAATTTCGCTTTACCGCGGCCGATCTGGAGCTGATCTCCCGGCTGATGATGCAGGAAACCGGCATCACCCTCTCCACCGCGAAGGCCAATCTGGTCTATTCCCGCCTCGCCAAGCGCGTGCGCAAGCTCGGCCTGCCCGGCTTCGCGGAATATTGCGCGCTGGTGGAGGCGCCGGAGGGTAAACAGGAACGGCGCGAGCTGGTCGCCGCCTTGACCACCAATGTGACGCGGTTTTTCCGCGAACCGCATCATTTCGAGCATATGCGCACGAAGATGCTGCCCGGGTTGATCCGGCGTGCCCGGGCGGGCGAGAAAATCCGGCTTTGGTCGGCCGCTTGCTCCTCCGGGCCGGAGCCCTATTCGATGGCGCTGACCCTGCTGCAGGAGATGCCGGACGCGCCGCGTTTCGATATCCGCATCCTGGCCTCTGATATCGACCAGAATGTTCTCGCCACCGCCATGGCGGGCATTTACGAGGACTCCCAGCTGGAACCGGTGCCGCCGGCTTTGCGGCAAGCCTGGTTCAAACCGGTGAGCAATGGCAGGGAGCATTATCAGGCCGCCCCCGAGCTGCGCCAACTCATCAGCTTCAAGCCGCTGAATCTCATTGGCCAATGGCCGATGAAAGGCAAGTTCCAGATTATTTTCTGCCGCAATGTCGTGATCTATTTCGATAACCCGACTCAGGAACGGATCTGGTCGCGCTTCACGCCATTACTGGAAGATGCAGGCGCGCTCTATATCGGTCATTCCGAACGTGTTTCGGGCGCGGCGGAGCAGCTTCTGGTCAGTGATGGCGTGACCATCTACCGCAAACGCGCTGGAGGCGCCAGGACATGAGTATTCGTGTCATCGTCGTGGATGATTCCGCCACCATGCGCGGCCTCATCACCGCAACGCTGCGATCGGACCCGCAGATCGAAGTTGTCGGCCAGGCGGGTGATCCGCTGGAGGCGCGGCAAATGATCAAGCAGCTCGCCCCGGATGTGATCACGCTGGATATCGAAATGCCGAACATGGACGGTATTTCCTTCCTGGATAAAATCATGCGGTTGCGGCCGACACCGGTGGTGATGGTCTCCACCCTTACCCAGGCCGGGGCGGATGTGAATCTGCGTGCCCTGGAAATCGGTGCCTTTGATTGCGTGGCCAAGCCCTCCTCCTACGCGCCGGATAGTTTCCGGCTGCTGGCGGAAAAGGTGAAGGCGGCGGCGCAATCGGGGCGGCGGCGCCGGCCCTTGCGCGAAGCCGCGTTCAGCCCGGTGCAGAATTACGATCCGGACGGCAAGATCGTCGCGATCGGCTCCTCCACCGGCGGGGTCGAGGCGTTGATCGAGATTTTTTCGAAATTCCCGGCCAATTGCCCGCCCACTTTGGTCAGCCAGCACATGCCGCCCAGCTTCACCCGCAGCTTCGCCGCCAGGCTGGATAAATTATGCCGCCCGCAGGCCCGCGAGGCGGAACCGGGTATGCGGCTGGAGACAGGCCATATCTATCTCTGCCCTGGCGATCACCATATGGAAATCTCCGGGCGCAGCCAGTTCACCTTGCAGCTCAGCCAGGCGGACAAGGTCAATGGCCATCGCCCCTCGGTGGATGTGATGTTCAATTCCGTCGCGAAGCAAGCCGGGGCGCAGGCGGTCGGGGTGATCCTCACCGGCCTCGGCAATGACGGGGCGGAGGGGCTGCTGGCGATGCGCCGGGCCGGCGCCGAGACGCTGGGGCAGGATGCGGCGAGCTGCGTCGTCTATGGCATGCCGCGTGTGGCCTATGAGCTGGGGGCGGTGGCCAAGCAATGCCCGCTCGACAAAATCGGCGGGCAGATCCTTGCCCTGACCAATACCCGGCAAAGGAGCTCCGTCGCATGAGTCTCTCCAATCTCTCCTCGCCCGCCGGGCGGGAGAAGCGGATCAATATCGTTCAGGGCTTTCATCATGTGGATAACGACCCCAACGCGGTGCTGACCACCATTCTCGGCTCCTGCATCGCGGCCTGCATCTGGGATCCGGCGGCAAAGGTCGGGGGCATGAACCATTTCCTTCTGCCCGGCGATGCCAATGCCCGCACCCCGGCACCGCGTAGCGACGCGCAGCGCTACGGCGTCAATCTGATGGAGCTGCTGATCAACGATCTTTTGCGCATGGGCGCCCATAAGCCCCGCATGAAGGCGAAGCTGTTTGGCGGTGCGGCGATGATCAAGGGGCTGACCGATATCGGCGCCCTCAATGCCAGCTTTGCCGAGGCGTTTCTGCGCGAGGAGGGCATCGAGCTGGTCGGGGGCAGCCTGCGCGGCGTGCATGGGCGGCGCATCCAGTTCTGGCCGGTTGGCGGGCGCGCCCGCCAGGCGCTGCTGCAGAAGGAGACGGAATCGATCATGCGCGAAGAAACCACGCGCCAACCGGTTCTGCGCTCCGGCGCTGGACAGGTGGAATTGTTCTGAACGGATCGGTCACCCCGGCAGGCCTGCACAGCGCCGGGGGAGACGCAAAGCTGAAGCATAGGAGTGGTATGATGACGAATTTTAATTCCCAAGCCGCTGACCACCATACCCCCCTGCGCTCCATCCTTACCGCCATCGGTGAGGAATTTCGGGAGCTTGGGCATTTTACCGATAGTTTTCAGCTCAGCCTCAGCCCGGCCGTGCGCCGCCTGGCGCTGGACCCTGAATGTCACCGCGATGTGCAGTCCCTGGACCTGCTCTCCCAGCGGCTGGCGGCACTTTCGGGCTATATTCTCGATATCAGCGCGATGCTGCCTGATGATCTGGCGGTGGATTCGCGCAACGCGCTCTCCTCGATCCGGCTGGCCGAGCTGCAATACCGGCTGAAAGGCGCGCCCGTGCCGCTGGATCAGGGCCATCTCTCGGGCGAGCTGGAGCTGTTCTAAACCCCGTCCACCAAATTTTAACCCGTTCGCCCTAGGCTGAAATTGCCGGCGGGTGGCCGGTCAAAAACCCGAAAACCTCCAAACCCGAGCCAACGCAAGCGAGAGATCATGTCCCATCAGGCCGAATATAAAGCCAATGAGCATCGCGCGGAGTTCCTCTCCGTCCGCTTAGGCGCGCAGGAATTCGCGTTCGATATCCGTTCCATCCGGGAAATCCGCGGCTGGATCGCCTCCACCCACCTGCCTTACGCGCCGCATTTCATCAAAGGCATGATCAATCTGCGCGGCAGTGTGCTGGTGGTGGTGGATCTGGCGGAACGGCTCGGCCTCTCCGCCGCGGAGCCGGGGGCAGCCTCCGTGGTGGTGGTGGTGGAGCATCAGGGCCGCGCCGCCGGGCTGCTGGTGGATGCGGTGTGCGATATCATCACCGTCACCGATGAAATGCGCCAGCGCACCCCCGATACTGGCAGCGAGATGCCGCGCGAATTCATCCAGGGGCTGGTGATGATGGATAACCGCATCATCTCCATCCTCGCCATTGGCAGTCTGATCCCGGAGGAGAGCGTGCAGCAAATGGCCGAAAGGGCCGCCGCCTGAACCGCAGCCACGCGCGCATAAAAAAACCGCCCGAAAGGGCGGTTTTTTGTCTCGGCGGTTTTTGTTGGGCAAAAGGAGCGGTTCAGTCCGCCGCCAGCGCCATCTGCTTGCGCGCCAAGGACTGGCTGACATAGCCTTCCACCGCCTCGCTCACCTTCTCCGCATGGTTGGCGAAGACATGGTCAGCGCCCTCGAACACGCGGTAATCGATGGCCACACCTTTCTGCTGGTTCAGCTTATCGACCAGCTTGCGCACGGAATTCTCCGGCACCAGCTCATCCGCGTCGCCATGGATGATCAGCCCGCCAGTGGGGCAGGGGGCGAGGAAGCCGAAATCATAGCCGGCGGCCGGCAGCGCCACCGAGACCCAGCCGGAGACTTCCGGGCGGCGCATCAGCAGCTGCATGCCGACGAAGGCGCCGAAGGAATAGCCGGAGATCCACAGCCCGCCATGGCCAGGGTTCAACGCCTGCATCCAGTCCAAAGCCGCCGCGGCATCGTTGATCTCGCCCATGCCGCCATCAAACTTGCTCTGGCTGCGGCCAACGCCACGGAAATTGAAGCGCATCACGGAGAAGCCCAGGCGCTGGAACACCTGGTACATCGTATAGGTGATGCGGTTATTCATGGTGCCGCCATGCAGCGGGTGGGGGTGCAGAACCAGGGCCAGCGGGGCGCCACGCTCTTTCGCATGGTGATAACGACCCTCTAGACGGCCCTCCGGGCCAGCAAACATCACTTCAGGCATACTCGAACTCGTCTTTCATCGTTTGGCAGCCCCGATCCTCGAAGCCTTCCCCCGGCTGGAAACCGTAAAGAAAAGCGTGACGCACCAGGGGTGGCACAGAGTGTGGACAGGATTTTCTACAGCTTGTCCGCTGCGCGGAAAATAACTCTCCCTGCTAACCGTATTAATTGACCAGGAAGGCTTTGATACCTAAATGCTCCTTCAAGGTCGTGACTAAGGTTACGGATGTCTCTCAACATCTAAAATCGTCTCAGGCTTTTCAATATAGACTGCTTCCCGGCTGTTTATCCACGGAAATTCGCATGCCTTTCATGTTTTTGCGCGAGACTGCCCGAGCCTACCGCGAGCGCGACCCCGCCGCGCGCTCCATGCTGGAGGTTTGGCTCTGCTATCCTGGATTGCATGCGGTGGTGATGCATCGGCTCGCCCACGCGGTCTGGAGGGCGGGTTTCATCACGCTCGGGCGCTGGCTCTCGCATCTCGGACGCTTCCTCACCGGCATCGAAATCCATCCGGGGGCGACCATCGGCCAGCGCCTGGTGATCGATCACGGCATGGGGGTGGTGATCGGCGAGACCGCCGAAATCGGCGATGATGTCTATATTTATCATCAGGTTACGCTAGGCGGCACCAGCAGCGCGCAAGGCAAGCGCCACCCGACCATCGGCAATAATGTCATCATCGGCGCCGGTGCGAAGGTGCTGGGCGCGATCACAGTGGGGGAGGGGGCGCGCATCGGCGCCAACGCGGTGGTCGTGGCCCCGGTGCCGGCGGGCACCACGGTTGTGGGCATCCCCGCCCGGCCGGTGGAGCGCGAGGCCCGCAAGCCGCGTTTCGACGCCTATGGCACGCCCTGCGATCCCTGCATCGACCCGCTGTTTCATGAAATCGAGCTGCTGCGCACTGAGCTGACGGCGCTGGAAGCTCGGCTGCAGGTGCACGAGCGGCAGGATGAGCGGCTGTAAACCGGTAAGATGATCTATCTTGACGCGAATGCCACCGAGCCGCTGCGCCCGCAGGCCCGCGCCGCGGCGCTGGCGGCGATGGAGACCGGCGGCAACCCCGCCTCCGTGCACCAGGCCGGCCGCGCCGCGCGCAAAATCCTGGAAGAAGCCCGCGAGCGGGTGGCTTCATTCTGCGCCGCCCGCCCGGCGGACGTGATCTTCTGCGCCGGCGCGACGGAGGCCAACGCCCTGGCCCTCCACGCGCTGGGCCGCGACCGCCCGATCCTGATCGGCGCCACTGAGCATGACGCCATCCGCGCCGCCGCCCCCCACGCCGAAATCATCCCGGTGCAGCCGGACGGCCAGATGGATCTCGCCGCGCTGAAATCCCTGCTCGCCGCCCATCCCGGCGCCCTGGTCTGCCTGATGGCGGCGAATAACGAGACCGGCGTGCTGCACGACATCGCCGCCGCCGCCGCCCTTTGCGCCGAGGCCGGGGCGCTGCTGCATGTGGATGCGGTGCAGGCCATTGGCCGCTGCAACCAGGGCTGGCTGGCCCTGGGGGCCGCCAGCCTCGCCCTTTCCGGCCATAAATTCGGCGGCCCGCCCGGGGCGGGGGCGCTGGTGGTGCGGGAAAATCTGGAAATCCGGGCGCTGATCAAAGGCGGCGGCCAGGAGCTGGGAAGGCGCGGCGGCACCCCGGCGCTGCCCGCCATCGCCGGCCTCGCCGCTGCTTTGGGCGCCCCGTACGACGCCGCGCAGATCGCCGGCTGGCGCGATGAGATCGAACAGGCCGCCCTGGCGGCGGGGGCGGTTGCCATCGGCGCCGGGGCGCCGCGCCTGCCCAACACCATCTGCCTCGCTCTGCCCGGCGTGCGCG
>NZ_JH976207.1:1409043-1412356 GCF_000306035.1 Acidocella sp. MX-AZ02 | reverse complement strand
TGCCCAACACCATCTGCCTCGCTCTGCCCGGCGTGCGCGCCGAAACCCAGCTGATCGGGCTGGACATGGCGGGCATCTGCGTCTCCGCCGGCTCCGCCTGCTCCTCGGGCAAGGTCACCGCCAGCCATGTGCTGCTGGCGATGGGGCAGGGGGATCTCGCCGGCCAAGCCATCCGCGTCTCTCTGCCCTGGAATGCCGATGTTGAAATGGTGCGCGCCTTCCAGGCGGCCTATGAGCCCATGGCACGCCGCGCCTTGCGGAAAACCGCCCAATCGGCGTAAGCACCGCCGAAGCGAATTCAAGGATATTTCATGCCGAAAATGACTTTCATCGAGCGAGACGGCAGCAGCCGCGAGGTCGAGGCCCCGGTCGGGCTGTCGGTGCTGGAAGTGGCGCATAAGCATGGCGTCGACATCGAAGGCGCCTGCGAGGGCTCGCTCGCCTGCTCGACCTGCCACGTGATCGTGGACCCGGACTGGTTCGGGAAGCTGAAAGGCCCGTCCGAGGACGAGGAAGATATGCTGGACCTCGCCTTCGGTTTGGAAAAGACCTCGCGCCTGGGCTGCCAGATCGTGATGTCCGAGGCGCTGGACGGCTTGGTGGTCAAGCTCCCTTCCGCCACCCGGAATGCCGGCAAATGAGCGCGGGGATGGTGGGGCGGCCGCGCTCCAAAAAGAGCTAATATGAAAGTCGTGGTCGCCATGTCCGGCGGCGTCGATAGCTCGGTCGTGGCCGGGCTGATGGCGCGCGAGGGGCACGAGGTGATCGGCGTCACGCTGCAGCTCTACGACCATGGGGCGGCGGTGGGGCGCAAGGGCGCGTGCTGTGCCGGGCAGGATATCAGCGATGCCAAGCGCGTCGCGGATAGACTCGGCATCGCCCATTACGTGATCGACAGCGAAACCCGCTTCAAGCAGAGCGTTATGGCCGCCTTCGCGGATTCCTATGCGGATGGCCAGACCCCGGTGCCGTGCATCGCCTGCAACCAGCATCTGAAATTCGGCGATCTGCTGGACATGGCCAAGGATCTCGGCGCCGACGCGTTGGCCACCGGCCATTATGTCCGCCGTTTGGACGGCCCTAACGGCGCGGAAATGCACAAGGCGGTGGATGAAACCCGCGACCAGAGCTGGTTCCTCTTCGCCACCACCCAGGCGCAGCTGGAATTCTGCCGCTTCCCGCTCGGCGGCTACGCCTCCAAGGCGCAGGTGCGCGAAATCGCCGCCGAAATGGGCCTCGCCGTCGCCGAGAAGGCCGACAGCCAGGATATCTGCTTCGTCCCCACCGGCAGCTACGACAAGATCGTGGAAAAATTCCGCCCGGACGCGCTGTCCGAGGGCGAGGTGGTGGCCGAGGATGGCCGCGTGCTGGGTACCCATCAGGGCATCGCCCGCTACACGATCGGCCAGGCCAAGCGCCTGCCGGACAAGGCCGCCCATATGGTGGTGAAAGCCATTGAGCCCGGCACCAGGCGCATCATCGTCGGCCCGCGCGGCAGCCAGAGCCGCATCGTCAAATTGCGGGACGTGAACTGGCTGACCGCGCCGGGCGCATTGCGCGCCTCGGTGAAGCTGCGCGCCCGCGACAGTTTGCACCCGGCCAGCATCCGCCCGGATGGCAGCGGGGCCGTGCTGGAGCTGGACGAGCCGGCGATTGCCGCCCCCGGCCAGGCGGCGGTGTTCTATGAAGGTTCGCGCATCCTGGGCGGCGGCTTCATCGCGGCCTGAATCGCAGCGCTTCGAATATCATCGTAGCGCTGCGAAATCGGCGTCGCGTTACAAAATCAGCAGCACCAGGATCACGATCAGCAGCAGCCCGAAGCCGCCGCCATAGTAAATCCCGCCGGTGCCGACGAACAGCCCGCCATGCAGGCCAAAGCCGCCGCCCAGCAGCAGCAGGATGAGCAGAATGATGAGCAAGGCGCGCATGAATAACTCCTCGACGGACATAAATCGTGATCCGGATATAAGGAGGTGACGCCCGCATCACCGCTGGCTTGCGGGGTTTTCATGAATGTCTCATCGTCGCGCGGGGTTTCGATTTTATTGCGTAATTAACCGGTTCCGCTACAATCTTGGGTATAGGCCGTCAAAAACCGGCCTTCTGGCGCGCGAACACGGGATGCAGCATGTCGAACTCGAGCTATAATTCGCTGATCACCACGGGCGAGACCCTCACGGTCACCTCGCCTTACGTCGTCGCGACCAACCTGACCTTCGAGAATACCGGCACGGTCGATGGCGTGCTGCTCTTCACCCGCGCCGGGCTGGTGGCCGGCACGGCGGATATCAACGGCACCATCATGACCGTGGCGAGTTTCGGCGGCGGCACCGTCGCCAATATGCGTCCCGGCGCTTATGCCGGCATCGCCGGGGATGAGATCGTCATCCAGTCGATCGACAGCCTGTTCAGCACTCTGGACGTCGCCGGCACCGACAATGCCAGCTTCGGCTATCAGGCCACCTTGGCCGCACTCAGCGGCTACCATGCCACGATCGACAATGGCACGGTGGGGATGGTCGCCGAAAACGCGTTCACGCTGGATGCCAATGAGAAGCTGGTTCTGGACGAGATCGCGCTGGGCCTGTTCGGCAGCGTCGCCAATCAGGCGAGCCTGGATATCGCCTTCGCCCCGCGCGCGAATCCGGCCAGCAATCTCAACAACCCGTTCATCGATGCGGTGATCACGGCCGAGCAGGTGGTGAATCCCTGCTTTGCCGAAGGCACGCTGATCCTGACCACGCGCGGCGAGGTACGGGTGGAGGCGCTGCGGGTGGGGGATTGCGTCATCACGCCCGAGGGCGGCGAGGAGGAGATTATCTGGATCGGCCGGCGGGCGGTGACGCTGGAGGGGGCGGCAAGGCCAGAGGCGCTGCGCCCGGTCATCATCGAGCCCGGCGCGCTGGAGGAGGGGGTGCCATCCCGGCGCCTCTGCCTCTCGCCGGATCATGCCTTGTATCTGGAAGGGGTGCTGGTGCCGGCGAAAATGCTGATCAACTGGAATTCCATCCGTCAGGATCAGAGTGTTTCGCGGGTGGTTTATTATCATATCGAGCTGACGGCGCATGGCGCCTTGTTTGCCGAGGGCTGCGCGGTGGAATCCTTCCTGGATACCGGCCATCGGAGCATGTTCGACAATGCGGACAAGACGATGGCGGTGCTGCCGGCGGAGATGCAGCGCCGGCGCGAGCTGGAGAGTTTCGCGCCGCTTTGCCTGGAGGGGGAGGGGCTGGCGCAGATCCGTGCCCGCATCGCTGCCCGCCAGCCGGGCCTGAAACTGGCTTAAAGAGCAAAAGGTTTTAGGGGGTGTGGG
>NZ_JH976207.1:1401053-1408943 GCF_000306035.1 Acidocella sp. MX-AZ02 | reverse complement strand
CGGTGGCACCGGCGTTGCCACTGCCCCAGACGTTTTGCAGCCCTTTTTGAAAAAAGGGCTGCACCCCAAAAACTTTTAAAAATTAGGCGATAGCTGGGCTTGCGCGAAGCGTACCTGGCGCGGCCCTTGTTCGTGGTGGGTAATCGCCACAATCGTCGTCCCCGGCAGACGCGCCCGCAGCGCGCCGCGGATCTCCCCCGCCAGCCCCACATCCAGGGCCGAGGTCGCCTCGTCCAGAAACAGCCAGTCCGGCTTGGCCAGAATCGCCCGCGCCAGCGCCAAACGTTGCTGTTCGCCCCCCGAAAGTGCGAGCCCCCAATTCGCCGCCTCATCCAGTCGCTCGGCCAGATGCCCCAGCCCCATCGCCGCCAGCGCCTCACGCGCCGCTTCATCATCCAGCCCCGCTTCCGGCCCCGGATAAGCGAGATTGCGCCGCAACGTGCCCAGCGGGAAATAGGGTTTTTGCGGCAGGAACAGCAGCTTGCCCTGCGGCAGCGTCACCTCGCCCTGGCCATAGGGCCAGATCCCGGCCAGCGCCCGGAACAAAGTGGATTTACCGGTCCCGGAGGCGCCGGAAATCGTCACCAGCTCGCCCGGCGGCAAGGTCAGGCTGGCACGGTCCAGCAGCTTGCGGCCATCGGGCAGGGTCAGCGTCAAATCGCGCAGCGCCAGACCCTCGCCACCCGCCTGCAAGCGCGGTCCGCCGGCGGCCATGGCGCGCGCCGTCTCCATCGCCTCGCGGAAGCCATAGAGACGCGAGACGGTGGCGCGCCAGGCGACAAGCCCGGAATAGGAGGTGACGAACCAGGAGAGTGCCCCCTGCACCTGGCCGAACACCATCGGGATCTGGCTCAACCCGCCCAGCCCGATCTTCTTGGCGAAATAGCGCGGCAGGATCACCACCAGCGGGAAGATACTTGCCACCTGATTGAAGGAGATGGTGAAGAAATTCAGCGCCTTGGTCCGGCGCATGATCGCCCAGAAATTATCCCGCACGAACTGAAAGCTGCCGACCAGTTCGCCCTCTTCCTGCGCCTCGCCATGGGAGAGCGCGATCGCCTCGGGATGCTCGCGGATGCGCACCAGCCGGTAACGGAAATCCGCTTCCAGCTTCTGCTGGTTGAAGGCCAAAGGCACCAGCTTGCGGCCGATCAGATGGGTCAGCCCGGTGCCGACCAGCGCGTACAGAATGGCCACCCACAGCATATAGCCGGGAATGGTGACGCCCAGCAGCGTGATCGAGCCGGAGATGCTGTAGAGCACGAACACGAAGCTGAACAGAGTCACCACATTGGTGATGAAATCGATGCCGAGCGAGAGCGTGCTGGTGGTGAAATTATTCAAATCCTCGGAAATGCGCTGATCCGGGTTGTCGATGATCGAGCTGGGCGCGTGGGAGAGCGAGATATTGTAATAGGCCCGGTCCTGCAGCCAGTTTTCGACATAATGGGTGGTCAGCCATTGCCGCCATTTGATCTGCAGCATCTGGCTGAGATAGGTGGCGTAGACCGCGATCAGCACATAGATCACCACCAGCTCGAGAAAGCCCGGCATGGCGCCTTTGCCCGGCACCCGTATCACCGGCATGTAGAGAAGGGCGACGACGATCTTCGAATCATAGGCCTGGATGGCGTTGAAGAAATCATTATTCCAGTAGGTCAGGATCACATTGAGCCCGACCAGCAGCAGATTCAGCCCCACCACAGCGCCCAGCAGCCCCCAGGCCACCCATTTCTGCTCGGATTTGAAATAGGGCTTGGCCAGGCTGACGCCCTCGGCGAAGCCGGTGAGGAAATTCGTCATCGCATGGCGCAAAGTCAGCCCTCCGGACGGGTCAGGCGCAGGCGGATCACGCCATGCAGCGTCTCGGGATCGACTGGCTTGCCCTTGCGGAGAATCTCGATCCGCCCGGCCCGCGCCAGGCGCTGCGCCGCCAGCTTCACCGGCGCCAGCGAGCGGCGCCAGCTTTCATCCTGCGGATGGCCCGCCAGCGCGCGCGCCGCCTCGGTGGGGCAGATGGATTTGTCCAACCCGCGCTGGGCGAGCGTGTCGAGAATGGCCTGTTCGGCGGGATCGGCGGTCATGGGAACAGAGTTATGCCGCAAGCGGCGGAGGCATCAAGGTGCAGCATATTGCGATTTGCAAAGTTGCGTGTCAGCGGGTGAGTGCCGCCAGCCGAGCGGCCAGGCTTCAGCGCCGTGCCAGCAGGCTGCCGAGCGCTGCGCCATCCATGGCGGCGCTGAAAAAACTGCCCTGCGCCAGATCCGCCCGCAGCCGGCGCAACAGATCATACTGGGTCTGGCTTTCCACCCCGTCCGCCAGCACCTGGCAGCCCAGCGCGTGCCCCGCCTCCACCGCCGCCTGCACGATGCCGGCCGCGCCATCCGCCTCGATATCGCGCACCAGCGAGCGGTCCAGCCGCAAGGTGGAGAAATTCAGCTTGCGCAGCGGGGCGAGCGAGGCATAGCCGGTGCCGAAATGGTCCAGCGCCAGCCGCAGCCCCAGACCCTGCAGGGCCCGCAGCGCGAAGACCGTATCCTCATTGGCATCCAGCAACATCTCCTCGGTGATCAGCAATTCCAGCTGGCAGGGTTCAGCCTGGGCGTGCTGCAACGCCTCCAGCACATGCTTCACCAGCTGGCCGGAGCGCAGATGCCGCAGACACAAGGCCAAAGAGAGGGTGAAATCCCGCGGCATCTGGGCCGCCTGCACGCAGACCTGGCGCAGCATCCAGGCGCCGAGATCGATGATCATGTCCGATTGCTCGGCCAGCGGCAGCAAATGCCCCGCCGGGATCAGCCCGCGCCGCGAATGGTCCAGCCGCAGCTGTACCTCCGCCGCGCAGGCCCGCCCGGATGCCAGCGCGATGATCGGCTGGAAATGCAGCGCCAGCCTGTTGGTGGCCAAGGCCTGGCGCAGCTTCTGGATGACGCGCCGCCGCTCGGTGATGCGGTGGCGGGCATTATGCTGCTTCAGCTCCCGTTCCGCCCGCAGCTCAGCCTCGGCGGCATGATCCGATTCTTGGCGTGTCGCGGTCATGGCGCCACGCGGGGGCGAGAGGGGCGGGCTGGGCGGTGCAGGAGGCGCATGGCGCCAATTTGCCCGGCCTCTCTTAACATCCCCCTAACAAAACCCAGGATTCAGGCCGAAATTAACGCCTCTCGCAAGCCGGCGAAGGTGCGTGCCCGGCCGTAATGCCCCGCCACATAGGCCAGGGCCGGCTCGGGCGGGGGCGGCGGGGCGATATGGCGCAGGATCGCCACGGCGAAATCCGCCGCGCCGGTGGCCGGGATGAAGGGCGCGGCATCGTCCCGCGCGAACCCCTCCAGCGCCGCCGGGGTGGCGATGGTGACCAGCCCGTGCCGGGCATAATCCAGCATCTTGATCTTCAGCCCCGACCCGGCCCGCAACGGCGCGATGGCGAGCGCCGCCCGGTGCAGCAGCGGGGCGAGCTTCGCCACCCGCCCCAGCGCCTTCACCCCCTCGGGCAGCGCCCGCAGCGCCGGCCCGCAATCGCCGATCAGGTCCAGCGTGATCCCCTGGCCCCGTAGCCCCGGCCAGATCTCGCTCAGAAACCAGCGCAGCCCGTCCAGATTGGGCAAAGTGTCGCTGCCGATGAACACCAGCCGGCCCGGCAGCCGCATTTGTCCGGCCGGGGGCGGGCAGGGCAGGGCCGGCATCGGCGCGGTGAGGATATCGGCGCCGGGGCACATCTGGCGCAAAATCGCCGCCTCCTCGGGCTGGATCGCGGTGATATGCCGGGCGCGGGCCAGCAGCTCGGTTTCGCGCTGCCGGGTCAGCCCCTCCGGGCGCACCTTGTAGCCGGCCAGTCTTAGCGCCTCGGCACGGCGATGGAACAGGTCATGGGTAATCAGCAGGTTGTTCACCTGCCGCAGCTCGGGGGCTGCCAGCAAAGCGGCCCGGAAGATGGTGTCGATCAGCACCGCCTCGGGTTGCAGCCGGGCGATGGCGGCGGCACACCAGCGCAGATCCGCCGCACTGGCGAAGCTGCCCAGCACCGCATCGGCCCGGTTGCGCCGCGCCCGCAAAGTCTGGGCCAGCCGCCTCGGCAGGGCGCGTAGCCCCAGCCGGGCGGTGGCCTGGGCCAGCCCGGGCAGGGTGGCGGGCCATGCCAGCCGGCCATAGCGGCGCAGCCCTGGGCCGTCCACCCGCATCCCGTCCAGCCAGGCCAACGGCGAAGCCAGCCGCGCGCCGGTGAGCAGGATGGTCACATCCCGCCCCTCGGCCCGCAGCCAGTCCAGAATTTCATAATTGAGCGCCAGATGCCCGGCGGCGCCTGGTCTGGGCAGTTCGTCAGTGACGAAAACGATCAAGGGCGGGCGCGGTCACGGATGGCGATCACCTGCCCTTGCGTCACGCGGTCAGGCCGCGTTCTGGGTGACACCCTTTTCGGTGAGCAGGGTCTGCAGCTCGCCGCTCTGATACATCTCGGTGACGATGTCGCAGCCGCCGATGAACTCACCCTTCACATAAAGCTGCGGGATGGTCGGCCAGTTGGAGAATTGCTTGATCCCGTCGCGGATCTCGGGGTCTTCCAGCACATTCACCGAAGAGAAGGCGACGCCGGCATGCTTCAGGATCTGCACGACGCGGGCGGAGAAGCCGCATTGCGGGAAGAGCGGGGTGCCCTTCATGAACAACATGACCGGAGCGCTGTCGATCTGCGCCTGGATGGTGGAAAAAACGGGGTTATCCATGGGGTATTTGGTCCTTATTCCGGGGCCGCTGTCTGCAGCGCCAGGGCATGAAGTTCACCGCCCATGCGCCCTTGCAGGGCGGCGTAAACCATCTGGTGCTGGCGCACCCGGGGCACGCCCCGGAACGCTTCCGACACCACATAGGCGGCATAATGGTCGTTATCTCCCGCCAGATCCTCGATCCGGATCGTGGCGTCAGGGAAGGCGGCCTTGATCAAAGCTTCGATCTCACCCGCGGGCATGGCCATCTATTAAAACCCTTTTTCAGGCGAACCAGCGAGGGAAGAACCCCTCATGGGCATCGCGCAATTGAGGCAGAGATATGGCAAGGCCATCCGGCAGAGTCAATTTTTTCTCTTCCGACGACGCGCCGATATGCTGGGCCGGAATACCGGCGGCGGCGGCGGCGGCCAGCACCGCGCTCGCATCGCGCACGGCCAGCACATAGCGGCCCTGGTCCTCGCCATACCAATATTCGGCCGCCCCGGCGCCGGTCAGCGCCGCGCCGCAATCCCCGGCCAGCGCCATTTCCGCCACGGTGACGAGCAGCCCGCCATCGGAGACGTCATGGCAGGCGGCCACGGCGCCGGCGAGGATCTGCCCGCGCACGAAATCGCCATTGCGCCGCTCCACCGCCAGATCCACCGGCGGCGGCGCGCCTTCCTCGCGGCCGAGAATTTCACGCAGATAGA
This sequence comes from Acidocella sp. MX-AZ02, assembly GCF_000306035.1. NCBI lineage: Bacteria > Pseudomonadati > Pseudomonadota > Alphaproteobacteria > Acetobacterales > Acidocellaceae > Acidocella > Acidocella sp. MX-AZ02. Next base: position 1,403,533 of record NZ_JH976207.1, on the reverse strand, counting down.
GCGAGCGCCCCAGCTCGCCCTTGGTCTCGCCGATGACCAGCAAGGTGAGGTCGGGGCTGAGCCCATAGCCCACCGCCAAAGCCGCATCCTCGATCACGCCGACCGCGCCGATGGCCGGCGTGGGCAGGATCGGGCGGCCCTCGGTCTCGTTATAAAGCGAGACATTGCCGGAGACGACCGGGAAATCCAGCGCCGTGCAGGCCGCCGCCATGCCTTTGATGGCGCTGGCGAACTGGCCCATGATCTCGGGCTTTTCCGGATTGCCGAAATTCATGTTGTCGGTCACCGCCAGCGGCTTCGCGCCGGTCGCGGTGATGTTGCGCCAGGCCTCGGCCACCGCCTGGGCGCCGCCCATTTCCGCATCCGCCACGCAATAGCGCGGGGTCACGTCGGTGGTGATGGCCAGGGCGCGCTTGGAGCCCTCCAGCCGGACGATGGCGGCATCGGCCTGGGCCGGGCGCTTCACTGTCTGCCCGCCGACGGAGCTGTCATACTGGTCGAAAATCCAGCGGCGCGAGCACAGATCCGGCGAGCCGATCAGCTTCAGCAGCGCCTGGTCCAGTGGCGCATGCGCCTCAATCGGCGCCAGCTTCGCGGGCTTGGGGGTTTCCGCGATCGGGCGGCGATAGAGCGGGGCCTCGTCGGCCAAAGGTGCCAGCAGAATATCCGCCTCGACCACGCCCTGATGCTTGACCACGATGCGCCCGGTATCGGTGATATGGCCGATGACGGCGTAATCCAGATCCCATTTCTCGATGATGGCGCGGGCCATGTCCGAGCGCTCGGGCTTGAGCACCAGCAGCATGCGCTCCTGGCTCTCGGAGAGCATCATCTCATAGGCGCTCATGCCGGTTTCGCGCTGCGGCACATCGTCCAGATTCAGCTCGATGCCGACGCCACCTTTGCCTGCCATCTCCACGGAGGAGGAGGTGAGGCCGGCCGCACCCATGTCCTGGATGGCGACGATGGCATCCGTCTGCATCAGCTCCAGGCAGGCCTCGATCAGAAGCTTCTCGGTGAACGGATCGCCGACCTGCACGGTCGGGCGCTTATCCTCGGAGGCGGCGTCGAACTCGGTGGAGGCCATGGTGGCGCCATGGATGCCGTCACGCCCGGTCTTGGAGCCGACATAGACCACCGGATTGCCGACACCTGCGGCGGCGGAGAGGAAAATCTTGTCCTGATGCGCGATGCCGACGGTCATCGCATTCACCAGCGGGTTGCCGTTATAGGCCGGGTGGAAATTCACCTCGCCGCCCACGGTCGGCACGCCGACGCAATTGCCATAGCCGCCAATGCCGCGCACCACGCCATCCACCACGCGCTTGGTCACCGGCAAGGCCGGGTCGCCGAAGCGCAGCGCGTTGAGGTTGGCGATCGGCCGCGCGCCCATGGTGAACACGTCACGCAGAATGCCGCCCACACCGGTCGCCGCACCCTGATAGGGCTCGATGAAGCTGGGATGGTTATGCGACTCCATCTTGAAGATGGCCGCCAGCCCTTCGCCGATATCGATCACGCCGGCATTCTCGCCGGGGCCGTGAATGACCCAGGGCGCCTTGGTCGGCAGTTCCTTCAGCCAGACCCGGGAAGATTTATAGGAGCAATGCTCGGACCACATCACCGAGAAGATGCCAAGCTCGGTGAGGGTGGGGGTGCGGCCCATGATCTCCAGCACCTTGCCCCATTCCTCGGCATTGAGCCCGAAGGATTTGGCGAGCGTTTCATTAATTTCAGTCATGCGGCCGCCAGGGAGTCAAAGAGGGGTTTGCCGTCGATGCCGCCCATCAGCGGGTCGACGAGGTTTTCCGGGTGGGGCATCAGCCCCAGCACCCGCAGGTTCGGGGAGAAAATCCCCGCGATGCTGCGTGCCGAGCCGTTGCGGTTTTGGTCCGCATAGCGGAAGGCGACGAGGTTTTCGCCTTCCAGCCGGTCGAGCGTCGCCTCATCTGCGGTGTAATTGCCATCGCCATGCGCCATCGGCGCGCGGAACACCGCCCCTTTGTCCCATTTCGAGGTGAACACGGTATCGGCGCGCTCGACCTTCAGCATGGTGTCCATGGAGAGGAAGCGAAGCCCGGCATTGCGCAGCAGCGCGCCGGGCAGCAGCCCGGCCTCGGTGATGATCTGGAAGCCGTTGCAGACGCCCAGAACATAGCCGCCGCGCTCGGCATGGGCCTTCACCGCGCGCATGATCGGGCTTTGCGCCGCCATCGCGCCGCAGCGCAGATAATCCCCGAAGGAGAAGCCGCCGGGCAGGATCACGAGGTCGGTGCCGGCGGGCAGCTCCGTGTCCTTGTGCCAGACGATCGCCGGTTCACGGCCAAAGCTCTGGCGCACGGCCAGGATCATGTCGCGTTCCCGGTTGATGCCGGGGAACAGAAGGATGGCGGCTTGCATGGGGGGCTAATGCCGGAACTGGCGCGGCCAAGCAAGGCGGTTTGGCTCAGGGCGCCCGTGCAAAGACCCCTTAAATAAAA
>NZ_JH976207.1:1389957-1400953 GCF_000306035.1 Acidocella sp. MX-AZ02 | reverse complement strand
CAACGACGTTGCCACCACCCCGAACGTTTCCGCCCCTTTTTTGAAAAAAGGGGGCGGCCCCAAAAAACTTTTATAAATTTTTCTAAAGGTTTGTTTTAGGCAGGCCGCGCGCCCACATCCAGCAGACGCTCCACCAGCGTGTTGCCGTCAATCTTCTCCTCCGTCAGCGCCATCGCCAGCACCTCGCCGCCAAACACGTTCGGCGCCAAAATCATATCTGGCTGCACCCGGCGCACCCGCTCCAGATTCTTCCGGCTGCTCACCGCCGCAACCTTCTTCGCCTCGCACCCCATCTCGCGCAGCGCCAGAATCACGAACGCATTCTCCGCATCGTCCGGCGACAGGGCGAGCACCGCATGCGCCGTCTCCGCCCCGGCGCGGCGCAGCACGTCCAGCTCGGTAGCGTCGCCATGCACCATCTCGGCCGCGCCGAAATCCTCATCTTCATCGGTGATGACAACCACGGCTTTATCCCGCGCCAGCAATTCCCGCGCGGTGTTATGCGCCAGCGCGCCCGAGCCGGCGATGATGTAATGATTCACCCGTTTCATGCGCTTCCTCTGATGTGGGTCGATGATGCGGCTCAGCCGTCCCTGCACCAGCGGCCCGACCACGGCGCTGAGCGAGGTGACGAAGACGGTGATGCCCACCACGATCAGCGACATCACAAACAGCCTGGCCTCGTCGCTCTTGGGCAGAATATCGCCATAGCCGACGGTGGACATGGTGACGATGGTGAAATAGGCGGCCTGCTGGATATCCAGGATCGGCGGCGCGAAGCCCTGGCCCAAGATCAGCGAACCCAGCACGCCATAGGTGATCAGCAGCAGCGTCGCGGCGACGGCGAACAGCGTGCCGGCGGCCAGCGAGGAGCGCTGAAAACTGCGCCCGGCGGCGGAGAGGATGATGAAAACCGTGCCGATATACAGCACCGGCGGCGAATACCAGGCCTCATGGCTATAGCCGATGGCCAGCGCCCCCTGCGCCAGCGCCATCAGCAGCGCCGCGATCCAGGCCAGGCGCGAGCGCAGCAGCAACCCGACCGCCACGAAAATCTGCAACACCCCGATGATGGTGCTGGGCACGCCCTGCAGGATCAGCGCCGGCACCTTGGCATCCAGCGGATGCAGCGCATCGAACAGGCCGGAGAGCTGCAGATGCAGATATTCGGACAGGTAGCGCCGGATCGCCGGCTGCAGCGCGATCATCCCCGCCGCCCCCACCGCCAGCCCCAGCGGGATCTGCGGGAACCAGAGATCCAGCCGCATCCTGCGGTAGAGCCGCAGCAGCAACCGCCGCAACGCTGCCAGGCCAGCCCGCAGCCGCGGCATCAGCCGCACCGCGCGGATATGAAAAAAAGGGGCAGACATGCCCCTTTAAGTGCAGAGCCAGGGCGCGTAAGTAAAGCGCCCTGCCCGAATCAGGCCGCGATTTCGACCTTGAAGCTCTCGATCACGGTATTGGCCAGCAGCTTGCGGGCCATATCCTCGGCCTGGGTCTTAGCCTTGGCGGCGTCCGTTTCGGTCAGCTCCAGCTCGATGATCTTGCCCATGCGCACCTCACCCACCTGGTCAAAGCCCAGATTATTCAGCGCATGGCCAATGGCCTTGCCCTGCGGGTCAAGCACGCCGTTTTTCAGCATGATGGTGACAATGGCCTTCATCTATCACAAAACCTTTTTATCAATAAGCGCTAATTGTTCGGATGCGCTTGTTACTGCATCGTCTCCGGGCCCTTCATGTCCCGGGAGCCGGCTTCGGGGAGGATGCCCAGGCGGCGGGCGACTTCCTGATAGGCTTCCTCGATCTTGCCGAGGTCGCGGCGGAAGCGGTCCTTGTCCATCTTCTCGTTGGTCTTGGCATCCCAGAGGCGGCAATTATCCGGGCTGATCTCGTCGGCCAGGACCACGCGCATCTCGTCATTCTCGTAGAGACGGCCGAATTCCAGTTTGAAATCCACCAAGGTGATGCCGACGCCGAGGAACAGTCCGGTGAGGAAATCATTGATGCGCAAAGTGAGGTGGACGATGTCGTCCATGTCCGGCGGGGTCGCCCAGCCGAAGGCGGTGATATGCTCCTCGGCCACCATCGGGTCGTTCAGCGAATCGTTCTTATAATAATACTCGACGATCGAGCGCGGCAGGCGCGTACCTTCCGGGATGCCCAGGCGCTGGGCGATGGAGCCGGCGGCGATGTTGCGCACCACCACCTCGATCGGGATGATCTCGACTTCCTTGATCAGCTGCTCGCGCATGTTCAGGCGGCGGATGAAGTGGGTGGGGACGTTGATCTCCGCCAGCTTCGTCATCAGGAATTCGCTGATCCGGTTGTTCAGCACGCCCTTGCCGGTGATCGTGCCCTTCTTCTGGGCATTGAACGCGGTGGCGTCATCCTTGAAATATTGCACGAGGGTGCCGGGCTCGGGGCCCTCGAACAGGATCTTTGCTTTGCCCTCATAGAGCTGGCGGCGGCGGGCCATGGCGGAACAACCTTCGAAATTAACGGAGCCGGTCTATACCAAGGGTGCCCCCGGAATACCATGGGGGGCCAAGCATGGGCGCCAAGACCCTGGCGGGGCTGCGCGAAAGGGCGGGTCAGGCTATCTGACTTTAACCATGGAAACGCCCGAAACCTTCCCGATCAACCGGGCCGCCTTCTGCGGTCTTCTGGCCATGTTCGTCAGCATCGGCGTGGCCCGGTTCGGCTTCGCGCCGATCGTCCCAGCGCTGGCGAAGGCGCATTGGTACAGCGCGGCCGCCGCCTTCTGGCTGGGGGCGGCGAATCTGGCCGGCTATTTCATCGGCGCGGCGGTGATGCGGGTCTGGCGGCGCCCCTTCGCGGCGAAGCCGGCGGTGCTGGGCTTCATGGGGCTGACCGCCTTGTCCATCCTGGCCTCGGCGCTGAACTGGGGCTGGCTCTGGTTCGGGGCCTGGCGGCTGCTCTCTGGCATCACCGGCGGGATTTTGATGGTGCTGATGGCCGCCGCCGTGGTCGGCCGGGCGCCGGCCCGGGCTCGCGGCAAGGTCTCGGGCATCACCTTCGCCGGGATGGGGGCGGGCACGGCCTTCAGCGCCATTCTGCTGCCGCTGCTGCTGGCGCGCGGGCTGGTCTGCACCTGGATCGTGCTGGGCGTTGTCAGTGTCGCGGCGACCTTGGCGGTGGCGCTGATGATGCCGCCAGCGCGGATCACCCCGCCGCCGCGCCATGCCGCGAACGGGCTGCCGCCGCGTGTGGTGCTGCTGATGATCGCCGCCTATGCGCTCTCGGCCTTGGGCTTCGTGCCGCATATGCTGTTCCTCTCCAGCTTCGCGGCTTTGGGGCTTGGGCGCGGCGTGGCGGCGGGGGCGGAGCTGGCCGCCTGCCTGGGGGTGGCGGCGATGTTGGGGCCGCTGATCCTGGGGCGGGTGGCCGACCGGTTCGGCTTTCTGCCGACATTGGGGGCCGGCTATGTGCTGATGGGCTGCGGCGTGGCGCTGCCGCTGCTGCTGCACGCGCAGCTGGCGCTGGCGGTCTCCGCCCTGGTGGTGGGCGCCATCGCACTTGGTTCGGTGATGCTGGTGGCGGGGGCGATTGCCGGCATGGTGCCGCCGGCCCGGCTCTCCGCCGATTGGGGGTTGGCGACGATGGCCTATGCGGTGATGCAGGCCGGTGTGGCGGCGCTGTTCTCCAACCTGTTCCATCTCACCGGCAGCTATGAGCTGCTCTTTGGCATCGGCGCGCTGGCGATGCTGGTCAGTATCGGCCTGATCGGGCTCTGCCTCAGGCTGACGGCCGCCGCTGAGGCTTATTGATGGGCCAAAAAAACAGCCCCGCCGAAGCGGGGCTGGTGGGGTCAGGCGACGGTCTCGAGGGCCGGGTAGTCGGTATAGCCTTTCGGGCCCTGGCCATACATCGTGCTGGTATCCAGCTCGTTCAGCGGCGCGTTCTGCTTGAGGCGGGTGACCAGGTCCGGGTTGGCGATGAAGGCCTTGCCCCAGGCGACGGCATCGCAAACGCCATCGGCCAGCGCGGCCTCGGCGCTCTCCTTGGTGAAGCCCTCATTGGCGATATAGACGCCGCCGAAGGCTTTCTTCAGCTGCGGGCCGATCCAGTCTTCCGCCTGGTGCTCGCGCGCGCAGATGAAGGCGATGTTCTTTTCGCGCAGCTCGCGGGCGACATAGGTGAAGGTGCCGAGACGGTCGGAATCGCCCATCGAATGGCTGTCCATGCGCGGGGCGAGATGCACGCCCACCAGCTCCGGGCCGAACACGGAGGCGGCGGCGTCCACCACTTCCAGCAGCAGCCGGGCGCGGTTCTGGATGGAGCCGCCATATTCGTCGGTGCGCTGATTGGTGGAATCCTGCAGGAACTGGTCGAGCAGATAGCCGTTGGCGCCGTGGATCTCGACACCGTCAAACCCGGCCATCTGCGCGTTCATCGCCGCCTTGCGGTAGCATTCGATGATGCCGGGGATTTCGCTGAGCTCCAGCGCGCGCGGGGTGACGTAATCCTGCAGCGGGCGCACCAGGCTGACATGGCCCTGGGCGGCGATGGCCGAGGGGGCCACCGGCAGCTCGCCATTCAGATAGAGCGGGGCGGAGATGCGGCCGACATGCCAGAGCTGGGCGAAGATCAGCCCGCCTTTGTCATGCACCGCCTTGGTGATGAGCTTCCAGCCTTCCACCTGCTCCTGGCTCCACAGGCCGGGTGTGTCCGGGTAGCCGACACCCATCGGGGTGACGGAGGTGGCTTCGGTGATGATCAGCCCGGCATCGGCGCGCTGGGCGTAATATTCGGCCATCAGCGCGTTCGGCACGCGGCCTTCGGAGGCGCGGCAGCGGGTGAGGGGGGCCATGATGATGCGGTTGCGCAGGGTGAGTTCGCCGAGCTTCAGCGGGTCAAACAAATTGGGCATGGTTCGTCCTTGTTTCAGGTTGAGAGGAAAAGCGCGCTCATAGCTGCGCCTTCAGCAGCGTGAGAAATTCCGCGATGGCGGCTTCATCGCGTTGGTAGAACACGAATTGGCCGCATTTTTTCGCGGTGATGAGGCCGGCCTGGTGCAGGATGGCGAGATGGCCGGAGACGGTGGATTGCGACAGGGTGCAGGCGGATTCGATTTTCTGGGCGCAGACGCCCCATTCATACGGGTGGTCCTGGCCGGGAAAATGCTTTGCCGGGTCGCGCAGCCCGCGCAGGATGGAGAGCCGCGCCGGGTTGGCGAGGGCTTTCAGGATTTCATCCAGTGCGGGCGGGCTCTGCATCGTCATCTGTCGATATTTAGATCGGTAATTTCCGATTTAAAGGGCAAAAGTTTTTGAGGGTGTGGGAACTTTTTTCAAAAAGTTCCCACAAACGCCCGGGCGGTGGCACGGGCGGCGCAACGCCTAAAGCGGAATCTTCCCCAGCCCCCCAGGCCGATCGAGAATATAGGTCGGAAACGCCGTCCCGCTGATCCGGCCCCGCAGCGCCGCCAAAATCTCCCGCCCACGCGCCGGTTCCACATGAAAGCGCGCGGTGCCGGGGGCGGGGTCGAGCTGGTGCAGGTAGTAAGGCTTCACCCGGGCGCGGAGCATGGCGCGGAACAGCGCCGCCAGCGCGTCCTCACTGTCATTCACGCCCTTCAGCAGCACGCTCTGGCCCAGTAGCGGGATGCCCAGCCGGGAGAGGCGCCGCAGGCCGGTATTGGCCTCGGGGTAGAATTCCCGGGCGTGATTGGCGTGCACGGCGATGTAGAGCGGGGTTTCGATGTCCAGGGCGGCCAGCAGCGCGTCACTGAGCAGAGACGGGTCGGCCACCGGCACCCGGCTATGGATGCGCAGCAGCTCGACATGGGGGATCGCCTGCAGGCGGCGCAGAATGTCGCCGAGGCGGCGCGGGGAGAGGATCAGCGGATCGCCGCCGGTGAGGATGATTTCGCGGATGGCGGGGTGCTCGGCGATGTAGGTATAGGCGGCGTCCAGTTCATCGGCGGAGAGCAGGCCGCCATCCGGGCCGACCTGCTCGCGGCGGAAGCAGAAGCGGCAATAGACCGGGCAGGCCAGCAGCGGCTTCAGCAAAGCCCGGTCCGGGTAGCGGTGGACGATGCCGGGGATAGGGGAGAGGGCTTCGTCGGCGATCGGGTCGGCATCCTCATGCGGGGCGGTGATCAGCTCCGCCGCGTCCGGGATGAATTGCAGGCCCAGCGGATCGTGCGGGGTTTCGATGCGCGCGGCCAAAGCGGGGGGCACGGCGATGGCGTAGCGGGTGGCGACGGCCTGTGCGTCCGCCAGGGCCTCGGGCGGCAGCAGCCCAGCCTGCACCAGCTCTTGCGGGGTGCGCAGCGTGCGTTGTTTGGGGGAGGAAATTCCGTCCGGCATCGGGAGCGTGTAAACCGGCGGGCATGAGCTCTCAACCCTGGCAGACCCTGCCCGACCGCATGGCGCTTCTGCGCCGGCGCAATCTTCTGGCTTCGGGCGTGCGCGCCTTCTTCACCGCGCGCGGCTATAGTGAGGTGGAAACACCTTATGCCGTGGCGGCACCAGGGGAGGAGGTGCATCTTCGCGCCCGCCAGGCCGGGGCGGAATGGCTGAACACCTCGCCGGAATTCGCGATGAAGAAGCTGTTGGCTGGCGGCTCGGGGCCGATTTTTCAGATGGCGCGGGTGTGGCGCGATGAGCCATGGTCCGACACCCATGCGCCGGAATTCACCATGCTGGAATGGTACGCGCTGCATGCGGATATGGGCGCGCTGATGGCGGAGACGTTTGCACTGTTGCAGGCGACGCTGCCGCCGGCGGTGAGCTGCCGGGGGATCACCACCGTGCTGGATGAGCCCGAGTATCTGAGCGTGGCGGAGGCGTTTGCGCGCTATGCCGGCGCGGATGTTCTGGGCACGGCGGGGGATGCAAGGGCGCTGGCGGCGCAGGCGGGGGTGGCGCTGCGGGAGGGTGAGGAGTGGGAGGATCTGTTTTTCCGGCTGTTGCTGGAGAAGATCGAGCCGCATCTGGGGCGGGGGCGGGCGACGTTTCTCACCCATTGGCCCGCCGCCCAGGCGGCGCTGGCGCGTCGATGCCCGCAGGATGAACGGGTGGCGGAGCGGTTTGAGCTGTATGTCTGCGGCATCGAGCTGGCGAATGCGTTTGTCGAGCTGACGGATGCGGCGGAACAGCGGGCAAGGTTTATCGAGGACCGGGCGCGGCGGCATGCCCTGTATGGGCCGGACTGGGCGCTGGATGAGGAATTTCTGCAGGCGGTGGGGCAGTTGCCGGCCTGTGCCGGGATTGCGCTGGGGTTCGACCGGCTGGCGATGCTGGCGACCAATGCCAGGCGCATTGCCGATGTTTTATGGCTGCCCGCGGCACTTATATAAGAGGCTCTGAAGGAGAGTTTTTCGATGCGTCCGATTTATGCTCTGGCTTTGGGTTTGGGGCTGGCCGGTTGTGCGACGGGGCCGAGCCTGGATACGCGGTTGGCGAGCTATATCGGCGCGCCGGAAGCGACGCTGGTGGCGCAGTTCGGCGTGCCGCAGCGGCAGATCAAGGTGGGGGATATCACCTATCTGGCCTACACGCTACGGTATGACGCGCAGAGCATTCCGATGGGGCCGGTCTGGGGCGGATGGGGCTGGGGACCGGGCTGGGGGGCGTATGGCGGCCTGCCTGCGGATGTGCAGATTTACAGCTGTGAGGCGACCTTCGCGCTGCAGGGCGGCAAGGTGGAGAATTATACGCTGCGTGGGAATGATTGCCGCTAACCAGGGATAAAAGGTTGGGCGCCTATATGCTTGGCTAAGTGCTTATCGGAAACGAGTTGTCGTTGAACGCCGATGCAATGATCCGATAAAGAGGGTGGTTCGGCTCGAACTGGTGGTGGGCAATGAGCTCAATGAATTTGTCTGGGTCGATAGGAGCATTCGCGGCGACGACGATTTCTTCGAATTTAAGAAGTAGACGAGACAAAGTGTCCTGGTGATAAACATAGAGGGCACCGCTTTTTATGCGGGCTGTGTCAATGATAAGCGCTCTCAGACCATCATCTTCTGCTTCCCGAGCCACCTGCTCGGGTTGAAGGCGAAGGATGTCTCTTATCGTGTACAAAGGTAAGTAACCGACAGCCTTTTTCGGACCAACTGATGTTAAGCTGCGTAAGATCTCAGCTTTTTCTTGCGCAGAAATAGTTGACCAGTCTGTCATGGTTGCTCGTTTGGTCTTTTCTGGAAAAGCCTGTCGATGTCCGACTGAGAGTTGGCTCAAGGTTACGAAGGAAAGACTGCTTAGCCAAGCATATAGTTGTCAAAGTTTTTGGGCGTGCGAGGGAGTTCAAAAACACTCCACGTCTTTTTTACGCCTCCGGCGGCGTCGCGGCCTCGATGGCGCGCAGCATGGCTTTGACGCCGGCGGCCGCACCGTCCTTGTGGTTCCACACAGCACCCGAGACAGCGACGAATTCAGCGCGGACTTCCACCAGGGGGGCGCAGTTTTCGGCGGTGATGCCGCCGATGGCCACACATGGGATTTCCATCGTCTCCGCCCAGAGCTTCAGCGTTTCGATTTCCGCCATTTCCGGCGGTTCCTTGGTGGTGGTGGGGAAGAAGGCGCCGAAGGCGACGTAGTCGGCCCCGGCCTCGCCGGCTTCCATCGCCAGATGGCGGGAATTGTGACAGGTGACGCCCAGGGTGAGGTCGCCCAGGATTTTGCGGGCCTGTTTGGCGGGCATGTCGGTCTGGCCGACATGGGCGCCGTCGCAGCCGGATTTTACCGCCAGGGCCGGATTGTCATTGAGCAGGAAGGCGACGTTCCGGCTTTGCGCGATGGGGCGCAGGCGGTCGATGACGCGCAGCAGCTCGGCTTCCGGCACGTCCTTCAGGCGCAATTGCAGGGCCGCGACGTCGCCGGCATCCAGGGCTTCGGCGAGGAGGCGCTCGAAATTCTCGGGCAGGATGGGCGGGGTGATGAGGTAGAGGCGGCAATCGGGCATGAAGAACTCTTGATAAAGAAAGAGCAGCCTTTTTGGAAAAAGGCTGCACCCAAAAACTTTTGCGACCTGGGTCCCGGGCGTGGCCGCATGGGTTGCCCAAAGTCGTGGGGTCTGGGGCCTCTCGGCCCCAGCGGGGTGCAGGGGCGTCGCCCCAAAGGGGCGCCGCTTTGTATGAGGCGCGCCTCCGGCGCGAGGCCCCTGCTGGGGTTCAAAGGGGCAAAGCCCCTTTGCCTTAGGCCTTATTCAAATAAATATCGATAATCTTCTGCAGCAGCGCCAGGGCTTCCTCGCGCGGGCGCTGGAAGGTGTTGCGGCCGATGATGGAGCCGTTGGCGCCGCCATCGCGCAGGCCACGGATTTCCTCGTACAGCGCGTCCAGGCTCTTGGCCTCGCCGCCCGAGAACACGACGATGCGCTTGCCGGCGAAGCAGCTATCGACCACGTGCTTGACGCGCTTGGCCATGGTGGAGGCATCGAACCCGGCATAGGATTTCTTCGCGGCTTCCAGCGAGATCACATCCGTCGGCGGCTTCACCTTGATGATGTGGGCGCCGATGAGGGCGGCCATGTGGGCGGCATAGGCGCAGATATCCAGGGCGGTCTCGCCGGCCTTGTCGAGCATCGGGCCGCGCGGATAGGACCAGACGACGACGGCGAGGCCGGCGGATTTCGCCTCTTCGGCCATCTCGCGGATTTCCTCGATCAGGTCGAAGGCGAATTCGGAGCCCGGATAGATGGTGAAGCCGATGGCCGAGCAGCCCAGGCGCAGCGCGTCGGAGACCGAGCCGGTGAGGCCCTGGTTCTTGTCGGTGGCGAGCGAGTTGGAGGAATTGACCTTCAGGATGGTCGGGATCTGCCCGGCGAACTCGGACGCGCCGACTTCCAGCATGCCGAGCGGGGCGGCATAGGCGGAGAGCCCGGCATCGATGGCCAGCTGGTAGTGGTAATACGGGTCATAGGCGGCCGGATTCGGCGCGAAGGAACGGGCCGGGCCGTGCTCGAAGCCCTGATCGACCGGCAGGATGACCAGCTTGCCGGTGCCGCCCAGCTTGCCCTGCATCAGGATGCGGGCGAGGTTTGTCTTGGTGCCGGGATTGTCGCTCTCATAGTGAGAGAGAATTTTTTTAACGGTTTCGGTCATCGCCATCTGAACCAGTCCTCCTTGGGGAAACTGGCGGCGATGTAACCCAAGAACAACGCGCTGTCATCCGCCGAGCCAGGAGATCAGCCGTTTTTCGCAGGGCTTTAACCTCAGCTCCAGATAGGCGGGGGCGGTGGCGAGGAGAATCGCGCCGTTGCGCCGGGCCTGGGTGGCGATCTCGGGCCAGGCGGGGCAGGGGGCGAGAATGAGCCCCTGGCAGCCCAGCGCCAGCGCCTCGGCGGCGCGGCCGGGCGCATCCGCGCAATCCAGCAGGGAAGGGCCAGCATGGCCCGAGTCGCGGAGCAGGGCGCACCACCAGGCCGCCCCCATAATGAGGGCGGCGCCGGGGGCGGAAAGCAGGGTCACCGCCAGGCCGGGGGCCAGGGCCATCCGCGCGGCTGAGAGCCCGTGCACCATCACCGCCGGGGGCAAGGGTGAGAGTTCATCATTCATCTGCGGGGTTCTCCTTGACCGCGCACGGCGCGCTCGGGTTGAATGGCTGGCATGTCTGAGTCGGAATCTGAAGACGAAATCCTGAACCGTATCGAGGACGCGCTGCGCAAGATCGCATCCGTGACCCGCAACGGTAAAGCCGCCCTGCCTGTGCCCCGCGATCCTGCGCCCCAGGATCCTGCCCCGCAGGAGGAGGAGCTTGACCGCGAGGCCCTGGCCAGCGCGCTGGACCAGGTGATCCTGCGGCTGCGCGGCGGCCTCACCCCGCCTCAGACCCCCACGGAGGAATAAGCCCATGGCGCAGGTCACCATCCGCATCAATGGCTATGCCTATCAGGTCGGCTGTGAGGACGGGCAGGAGGAGCATCTCGGCAAGATGGCCGCCGAGATCGAGCAGCGCATCACCCATATCAAGGCGATCGGTGGCCAGGCCGGGGAGGCGCGGCTGCTGATGCTGGCCGCGCTGCTG
>NZ_JH976207.1:1363416-1389857 GCF_000306035.1 Acidocella sp. MX-AZ02 | reverse complement strand
GAAATCGCCTCCGACCTGCTGGATCTCTGATTTTTCGAAAATAGCGCCCTCAAGGTGATTGCGGGGCGCGCGGGTCTTGCCTAAATCTGTTCGCGGAGCTGCCCGGTGCGTCAGGCAAGACATCCCCTGGGCCGTTAAGCACTTCCCTCGGGAGCTGGCTCTGTCCGGGCCCTGGTCCGGATATCTGGCACCCACCTGCACTTGCAGGCCTTGGGAGGATGCAAACGCCAACGGCCAGGGTGGCTCCACCTTCCCCTGCTTTGTCGCGAAGACTCTATAGCGAAGATGAAATTGGCGATAACAAGCCGGTTTGTCGTCCGAACCCTATGAAATTGTTGACCTGCCTGTTACATCCTGGCATCGTTGAGCGTTGGGGGACCTCATGACACGTTCGGAATTGATCGCTGGATTGGCGGAAGACAACCCGCATTTGACCGTCGCGGATGTGGAGAAGATCGTCTCGGCCTTGTTCAACGAGATGACGGCCGCACTTTCGCGCGGGGAGCGGGTAGAGCTGCGCGGCTTTGGCGCCTTTACCGTGAAGCGCCGCCAGGCCCGCGCCGGGCGCAATCCGCGCACCGGGGAGACGGTGGATGTGGCGCAGAAATCCGTGCCGTTCTTCAAGGCCGGCAAGGAGTTGCGCGAGCGGATCAACAAACCCGCCGCCCCCGCCGCGGCGAAGAAGACGAGTGGAGTAAAGAGCTGAAATCCATCAAATTCATCATCGGCTTCCTGGTCATCCTGGCGCTGGTGATTTTCGTGCTCTCCAACCGGGTGCCGGTGCAGATCGGGTTCTGGCCGTTTGGCTCCGCCTCCGCCTGGCTGGGGCCGGTGGCGGTGGTGGCGCTGGCCATCGGGTTTTTTGTCGGGCTGCTGGTGGCGCTGCCGCGCCAGTTGCATTGGCGGCGCCGGGCGCGCCAGGCCGAGAAGCGTGTGGTGGAGCTGACCCCGCCGGCGCCGGCGGTGCCGGTGACGCAGCCGACGATAATCAGGTGAGATGAACATGACGGGTCGTTTGATCGCGGCGATCGATACGCCGGATTTGGTGCGCGCCCAGGCGCTGGTGCGCGATGTGGCGCCGCATTGCGGCATGGTGAAGCTGGGGCTGGAATTTTTCCTGCGCCATGGCGTGGACGGCTATCAGGCGGCGGCGCAGGGCGCGGATGTGTTCCTGGATCTGAAGCTGCACGATATTCCCAATACGGTGGCGGGCGGTGTGCGCGCGTTGTTGCCGTTGGGACCGAAGCTGATCACCATTCATGCCGGTGGCGGCACCAGGATGATCGAGGCGGCGGCGAAGGCGGCGGGGGAGATAGGGCCGACCAGGCCGAAGGTGATCGCGGTGACGGTGCTAACGAGCTTCGATTCCGAAGGCTTGGCCGAGACCGGTATTTCCGGCGGGACAGCGAAGCAGGTGCTGCGGCTGGCGCGGCTGGCTTTGTCCGCCGGAGCGGATGGGCTGGTCTGTTCGCCACATGAGGTTTCGATTTTGCGCGATGCGCTCGGGTCAGCGCCGATTTTGGTGGTGCCCGGCATTCGCCCGGAAGGTGCGGCGCTGGGCGACCAGGCGCGGGTGATGACGCCGCGGGAGGCGGTGGCGGCGGGGGCGGATTACATCGTCGTCGGCCGGCCGATCACCGGGGCGGCGGATCCTGGCGCGGCGGCGGCCGAGATTGCCGCCAGCATCGCATGAGCCGGCTGGTCAAGATCTGCGGGCTGAAGGATGCGGCGGGGTTTGACGCCGCCGTGCAGGCTGGGGCGGATTTCGTCGGGTTCGTATTTTTCGCCCCTTCGCCGCGTTACGTGACCAGCGTCGAGGCGCAGGAATTGTCGCTGCGCCATGCGGGCGGGCCGCAACGCGTCGGGCTGTTCGTCAATCCGGGCCTGGATGAGGTGGAGGACGTGCTGCGGGATATCTCGCTGGATATTCTGCAGGTGCATGGCACGAAGGAACAGGTGCAGGCGCTGCGTCTGCGCTTTGGCCGGCCGGTTTGGCACGCGCTGGGGGTGGAGCGTGAGGCCGAGTTTCCGGCGCATGACGACACCGCCGATGGCTATATCGTCGAGGCGAAGCCGCCACCGGGGGCGACGCGCCCGGGCGGCAATGCCGTGCAGGCGGATTGGGAGCTGCTGGCGAAATTCCGGCCGGCGAAGCCCTGGCTGCTGGCCGGGGGGCTGAACCCCGCGAACGTGGCGCGGGCGCTGGCGATCACCGGGGCGCCGGGGGCGGATGTGTCCTCGGGCGTGGAGCGGGCGCCGGGCGAGAAGGACCCGGGGTTGATCCGGGCCTTTGTTGAGGCGGTGAAACAAGGCTGAGGGGTTTGCGGGCAGGCGCCGCCCGAAAATTTCGCGTTTATTTGAACAGCATCTTCGCCCCGACCAGGGCGAGGATGAGGCCCAGGCAGAGTTTCAGCAGCTTGTCCGGCGCGAATTTCGCCAGCAGGCTGCCGAGGATGATGCCCGGGATGGAGCCCATCAGCAGCGCGCCCAGCAGATGGACATTGATTGTCCCCAGCGCCAGATGGCCAAGCCCGGCCAGCAGCGTCAGCGGCACCGCATGGGCGATGTCCGAACCGACGATGCGCACCATCGGCAGGCGCGGATAGAGGATGATCAGCGCGATCGTCCCCAGCGCCCCGGCGCCGACCGAGGAAAACGCCACCAGAATCCCCAGCACGAAGCCGACAATGATGGTCAGCCGGCGCGATTCGCCGTCGCCGAATTCCGGGTGCCGCCTGGCGATGGCCTTGACGATCTTCTCCTTGAACAGCAGCGAGACGGCGCTGAGCAGCAAGGCGATGCCCAGAATATAGGAAATCGCGGCGGAGACATCCTTGCTGGCGGCACCGAGCCAGGCGATCACCCCCAGGCTGAGCACGGTGGCCGGAATCGAGCCGGTGGCCAGCCGCCCGACAATGCGCCAATCCACGCTCTTGCCGCCGCTATGCACGGCGGTGCCGGCGCATTTGGTGGCGGCGGCGAACAGCAGATCCGTGCCCACCGCCGTGCTCGGATGCAGGCCGAAGAACAGCACCAGCAGCGGCGTCATCAACGAGCCGCCGCCGACCCCGGTGAGCCCCACCAGAAACCCGACAAAGGCGCCGGAGACGACATAGGCAGTCTGAAACATTTAAATTCCTATCGGTGATGTAGGATTAAAATGTCATAAAGCTTTTCGGCCTGCAAGATGGCGGGGTTTCGCCTCAGGGCGGTGCGGCGGCGGCGATCCGCGCCCAGCCTATCGGGTGAGCGAAGAAACGCACGCTACCGCCACCCCCCGGCACCCAGGCGCCGCGATGATGGGCAAAGCCCTGGGCGATATCCGTGTCGGTATCGTTCTGCTCGCCGGCCTGGGCTTCCTGCGGCCCCTCCTGCGCCAGTGCCGCCTGGCTTTTGCCGCTGGGGCGGATCACCGCGATATGGCCGGGCCTGGCGGTGTCTGGGTTTTCGAACACCGCCAGCACCAGCCAGCCCTGGTTGGCGAGGCTCTGCGCCTTGATGAAATCCACGCTCTGCCAGCCTTGCGCCGGACCCTGGGTTTGCAGCCATTCATACTGGGCGTTGGCGAGGTCGCGCTGGCCATGTTCAGGCGGATGCAGCAGGGGCACGTGCAGCCGCATCGCCATCGCGGCGGCGTAGGCGCTGCAATGCGTGCCCTTGGAATAGCCGGGAAAGAGCGGGTTTGGCTTGCCGCTGCGCCACAGCACATGCTGATGCGGCAGCCAGAGCTGATCGACATGCGAGGCATCGAGAAACCCGCTCAGCTGTGCGCCTTGCTTGGTGATGGCGCCGCAACAAGGCTGCGCCGCGGCGGGGGCGGCGAAGAGCAGCAGCGACAGAGCAAGCCAACAGGGTTTCATGTTCAGGCCCTCGGGTGCGCTTTACGCCAGATATCCATCAGCTGGCTGGTCTCGACATCCGTATAGCGTTGCGTGGTGGACAGGCTGGCATGGCCGAGCAGCTCCTGGATCGCCCGCAGATCCGCCCCGCCGGCCAGAAGATGGGTGGCGAAGCTGTGGCGCAGCGCGTGCGGGGTGGCGTGCTCGGGCAGCCCGTTCAGGCGGCGGAAATTGCGCAGATTTTTCTGCGCGATGGAGGCGTTCAGCCGGCCGCCGCGCACGCCGATGAAGAGCGGCTCAGCCCGCCCTGGATTGGGGTGCAGCTTCAGCCAGCCGGCGATGGCGGCGCGCACCGCCGGCAGCAGCGGCACGATGCGCTGCTTCTGGCCCTTGCCGGTGACGCGCAACGCATCATCGGCGGCCGGCAGATCGCCGATATTCAGCGCCAGCGCCTCGGCGATGCGCAGGCCCGCCCCGTAGAGCAGCGCCATCAGCGCTTCGTCGCGCGCCTGTTCGAAGGCGGTGTCGGTGGCTTCGCCGATATCATGGGTGACGCTGAGCGCCTGTTCGGGGGAGAGCGCCTTGGGCAGAGGCGGCTTCGGCTTCGGGCGGGCGAGCAGGGAGAGCTGCACCGTCTCCACCCCGTGATGCCTGTGCAGATAGCGATAGAAGGTGCGCAAAGCGGAGAGTTTGCGGGCACGGGTGGCGTTGATGTCCCCTTCCTGCGCGGCGCGGGCGAGGAAGGCGCGGAAATCCGCGGCGCGCAGGGCGCCAAGGCGGGCGGGGGTGGGCGGTTCGCCACGATGCTCGGCGATGAAAGACAAAAATGCCCGCACATCGCGGGCATAGGTTTCGACCGTCTTCGCCCCGGCCCGGCGCTCAGCGCCGAGCCAGGAACAGAATGCGGTCAGTAAGTCGTCAGACAATGCTCTGCCCGGTGGCCGCCCAATCCTTCAGGAAGCCAGCCAGGCCCTTGTCGGTCAGCGGGTGGGCGTAGAGCTGCTTGATGACGGAGGGCGGGATGGTGGCGACATCGGCCCCCATCTTCGCCGCCTCGATCAGATGGATCGGGTTGCGGATGGAGGCGGCCAGCACCTCGGTCTTCAGGTTCGGGTAGTTGTCATAGATGGTCACGATGTCGGCGATCAGCTCCATGCCGTTCTGGCCGATATCATCCAGCCGCCCGATGAAGGGGGAGATGAAGCTGGCGCCGGCCTTGGCGGCGAGCAGCGCCTGGGCGGCGGAGAAGCAGAGCGTGACATTGACCATCACACCTTCCTGGGAGAGGGCGTAGCAGGCTTTCAAGCCGTCCTGGGTCAGCGGCACTTTGATGCAGACATTCGGGGCGATCTTCTTCAGCACCTCGGCCTCGGCCAGCATCTGCTTATATTCGGTGGCGGCCACCTCGGCGCTCACCGGGCCGGGGACGACCTCGCAGATTTCGGCGATGACATCGAGGATCTTGCGGCCGGATTTGGCGATCAGCGACGGGTTGGTGGTGACGCCATCGAGCAGGCCGGTGGTGGCCAGCTCGCGGATTTCAGCGATTTCGGCGGTGTCGACAAAGAATTTCATGTGTGGCTTTCCGGTGAACTTAGACTCTGGTTAAGAGCATACAGCATGGAGCAACCTTCACCCACAAGCCGCGTCAGCGTCCTGCTCCCCTATAAATTCGATAAGGCCTTTACTTATGAGGCGCAGGCGTCCTTGGCGCCGGGCACGCTGGTGCGCGTGCCTTTGGGGCGGCGGATGGTGGTGGGGGCGGTGTGGGATGAGCCGCCGGACGAGGCGGTGAAAATCCGGCCGGTGGCGGAGGTGCTGGACTTCCCAAAACTGCCGGAGGATCTGCGCACATTCATCGATTGGGTGGGGGGCTATACGCTGGCGCCCCGAGGCGATGTGCTGGCGCTGACGCTGAAGGAGAAGCTGCTGGAGGCGCCCCCGAAACGCGCCAAGAGCTTCGCCTTTGGCGGCGCGGATGCCGCCCGGCCCGGCCCTTCGCTCTCGGCGATCCAGGAGGCCGCCGCCGTGGCACTGCGATCAACGGTCGCGGAGGCAGCGTTTTCGGTGACACTGCTGGATGGCGTCACCGGGTCCGGCAAGACCGAGGTTTATCTCGAAGCCGTGGCGGCGGCGTTGCGGCTGGGCAAGCAGGTGCTGGTGCTGCTGCCGGAAATCGCGCTCTCGGTGCAGATGCTGGCGCGTTTCGAGGCGCGGTTTGGCGCCCGCCCGGCGGTCTGGCATTCGGAGCTGACCCCGGCGCAGCGGCGCGAGACCTACCGCGCGGTGGCGCAGGGGCGGGCGGATGTGGTGGTCGGCGCGCGCTCGGCCTTGTTTCTGCCCTTTGCCGATCTCGGGCTGATCGTGGTGGATGAGGAGCACGAGACCTCCTTCAAGCAGGAGGACGGGGTGATGTATCACGCCCGGGACATGGCGGTGGTAAGGGGCAAATTCTGCGCCGCCCCGGTGCTGCTGGTGAGCGCCACGCCGAGCCTGGAGACAGCCGAGAACGCCGCCCAGGGGCGCTATCGCAAGCTGGATCTGCCCGCCCGCCATGGCGGGGCGACGATGCCGCGCATGGAAGCCCTGGACATGCGCGAGGCGCCGCCCGAGCGCGGCAAATTCCTCTCGCCCTTGCTGGTGGCGGCGATGCGCGAGACGCTGGCGCGCGAGGAGCAGGCGATGCTGTTCCTCAACCGGCGCGGCTATGCGCCGCTCACCCTCTGCCGCACCTGCGGCCACCGGCTCTCCTGCCCGCATTGTTCGGCCTGGCTGGTCGAGCATAAGGCCTCGCCCCGGCTTTCCTGCCATCATTGCGGCTACAGCCTGCAGCGCCCGGCCAAATGCCCCACTTGCGAGGCTGAGCACAGCTTCGTGCCGATCGGCCCCGGCGTGGAGCGGATCGCCGAGGAGGTGGCGGAGCTGTTTCCGGATGTCGCGGCGCTGACCATGGCCTCGGACGTGATCGCCGGCCCGGCCCAGGCGGCAGAGGCCGCGGAAAAGATTTCCAAGCGCGAGGTCGGCATCATCATCGGCACCCAGATGGTCGCCAAGGGCTGGCATTTTCCGCATCTGACCCTGGTGGGGGTGGTGGATGCGGATCTGGGGCTGGCGGGTGGGGATTTAAGGGCCGGGGAGCATACGGTGCAGATGCTGCATCAGGTCGCCGGGCGCGCCGGGCGGGCCGAGGCGCCGGGGCGCGTGCTGTTGCAGAGCTATGATCCCTCGCATCCGGTGATCGAAGCTCTATTATCCGGGGATCTGACGGCTTTTCTGGAGCAGGAGGCGGCGCTGCGCCGGCCTGGCCATTGGCCGCCTTTCGGGCGGCTGGCGGCGTTGATTGTGAGCGCCGAGGATGAGCGCATCGCCGACCAGGCGGCGCGGGCCTTGGCCAGGGTGGCGCCGCAAGGGGAGGGGGTGCAAATGCTGGGCCCGGCCCCGGCGCCGATCGCGTTGCTGCGCGGGCGGCACCGGCGGCGGCTGTTGCTGCGCACCAGGCGCGATATCGCGGTGCAGCCTTTGCTGCGGGCCTGGCTGGCGCAGGTGCCCTTGCCCCGCCAGGTGAAGCTGGATGTGGATGTGGACCCTGTTTCGTTCATGTAAATAAAGAAATGGTCATGTGCCTTGGGGGTTTAACCTAAGGTTTTTCGGGCTAGATCGGGTTCATCCGACCATGATCAACCAGGATTGAAGCCCTCCATGATCGATCACGCGCGGACACTCGTGCTCTGGCTCTATAACGTCATCCCGGACCCGGTTGTGGGGACGGCGATGCTGGTGCTGGCCGCTTTGGTGGCGATGTCGCTCTGTCGCTGGGTATTTGCCCGGCTCTCGCGCATTGCCGGGCGGTTCGGCAATGTCCCGCAGATGCTGATGGCGCGCTCCAAGGGGCCGACCTGCGCGCTGCTGGTGCTGCTGGCGGTGAGCGCGGTGCTGCCGCTGGCACCCTTGCCGGATAATCCCTCCTCCATTCTGGGCCATCTGCTGGTTGCCGCCTTCGTGCTGGTGCTCGGCTGGACGCTGATGAATACGGTGGAGCTGTTCGCCGATCTCTATATCAAACGCATCCATTTCGAGGATGACAGCAATAACCTGGTGGCGCGCAAGCAGATCACCCAGGTCGGCATTCTGCGCACGGCGGTGCGCACGCTGCTGGTGCTGCTGACCGTGTCGCTGGCGCTGATGACCAGCAGCGCGGTGCGGCAATATGGCGTGTCATTGTTTGCCTCGGCCGGGGCGGCGGGGTTGGTGGTGGGGCTGGCGGCGCGGCCGTTGCTCTCCAATCTGCTGGCCGGCATTCAGATCGGGCTGACGCAGCCGATCCGGCTGGAGGATTCGGTGGTGGTGCAGGGGGAGTGGGGCTGGATCGAGCGGATCGGTGCCACCTATGTCGTCATTCGCATCTGGGATTTGCGGCGGCTGATCGTGCCGCTATCTTATTTCATCGAGCAGCCGTTTCAGAACTGGACGCATTCCTCGGCGGATCTGATGGGCACGGTGATGCTGTATGTGGATTACAGCGTGCCGCTGGAGCAGGTGCGGCAGAAATTGCGCGAGGTGGTGGAGGCCAATCCGCGCTGGGACCGCAAGGTGGCGGTGGTGCAGATGACGGATCTGCCCAATGCGATGGTAGAGCTGCGGCTGCTGGTGAGCGCGCGCAATGCCGGGGTGCTGTGGGATCTGCGCTGCGATGTGCGCGAGGCGATGGTGACCTGGCTGGTGCGGGAATATCCGGGCAGCCTGCCGCGCCGAAGGTTGGAAATGGCGGGGATGCCGGAACGTGCCGGGCCGGGCGGTGCTTTTGTCGCGGCGGGCGAAATGGCGGCGGAGCCGCACAGGTAGCAAAAGTTTTTTGGTGCCGCTTTTTTTTAAAAAAGCGGCGAAAACGTCTGGGGTGGTGGCACCGACGCCGTCAACACCCCAAACGTTTCGCGGCCCTTTTGAAAAAAGGGCCGCCTCCCAAAAACTTTTGCTCTTAATCGTTGCTCGGATAGGCGCGCATCAGCCGTTTCTGCTGCTGCCACAGCGCCAGCAGCTTCCACGGGCCGATCGGCCGGCGGCCCTGCGCGCGCACCTGCGCGCCGATGCGAAAAGACTCGCCATAATGGAAGAACTGGTCCCGATAGGCCTGTTTCAGCGTCATCTCCGGGTCCCAGATATGGGTCGCCTCGGAGCCGGCGCCGTTGAATTCGATGATGCGGAACTCCCGCCCCTCGCACAGCGCCTCAAGGCTGTCGAAGCGCAGATCGATGCGGGAGAAATAAACCTCCGGCATGTCGCGCATGATCTCGTCGATCCGCGCGCTCAGCGCCGGGGTGACGATGGAGAGGCCGTCCTTGAAGGTGGAACCGCGGCAATGATTGCCGACGAAGACCAGCCCGACCCGCTCATTCGGCGCCGGCACGCAGGCGGCGCGTGCGCCGAGCTTGCGCAGCAGCAGGGCGGAGATCGCGTTCAGCCGCTCATCCGCCGCGATCAGCTCTTTCACGCTGCGCCGCCCGTCGCCGATCACCACAGGGGGATATTTCAGCGTCACCGAGGTGATACGGCCATTCGTCTCGCCGGGGCGGCGGATATAGAAAATCCCGGCCTCGCCTTCATAGTTGACGAGGCTTTGCAACTGCAGCGCGGCGCCACGCGGGAAGGGGCGCAGATAATCGGCCAGCTGCGCATCATCGCGCACCACCCGGACGCCGACGCCGTTGCAGCTCATGTCCGGCTTGGCCACCACCGGGTAGCTGAGCCCGGCCTCCGCCATCGCCAGCCTGGCGCGGGGCAGGTCATCCGCATCCTCATGGCCGCTGACGGTGAAAGGGGCGTAATCCGCCACCCAGGCCCGGGCCTTGGGACCGGCGAGGCTGAGGATCTGGTTTTTCGACTCGCCGCAAATGCCGCCGGCATTGATCAGCGGGTTGGCGAGCGAGGGCAGGGTGATGCTGCGATAGCGGATGGCATTGAGCGCCCAGAACGCCACCACCGGCGCATAGAACAGCCAGTCCGGCCAGAACTCGAAGAAGGAAACCGGGCTTTTCCGCCCGCCTTGCTTCAGCTTGCCGAGAGACCCGGCCAGCGATGCTCCGCTCATTGCGGTGTCCTTTTGTTGTAGAGCCTCGTCGCCAGGCGGCCGACAAGGATGATGATGACCAGGAATACCCCAAGCCCGGCCCAGCGCCAAATCCCGAGATAATGCGCCATCAGCGCGCCCAGGCGCAGCGAGATGTAAAACAGCAGGCTGGTCCAGACCAGCGTGGCGACGATGGCGGCGAGCGCGAAGGGCAGGAACGGGGCGCGCAGGAAGCCCAAAGTGGTATAGGTGGGCAGGCGCAGGCCCGGCACGAAGCGGCTGACCAGCACCAGCGGCACCACTTTGGTTTTCACCCAATCATGCCCGAGATCCCGCCTTTGCTGCGGCACCAGGCGCTGCGCCCAGCGATGCGTGGCGGAGAGCCGCCCCAGCCCGTAGAGCCCGAGATCCCCCAGCACGATGCCAGCATAGAGCGAGCCCAGCGCCAGCGGCAGAGAGAGGCCGCCGGAGGCCACCTGCATGGCGGCCAGCAAGGTCGCCGCATCTTCCAGGATGAAGGTGCCGGAAATGATCGTCGCGGCCTGGAGGGATTTGAGGCCCGCGGCGGCGGCCAGCAGGACGGTGAAGCTTGGCAGGGGCATCGTCCCGCCCCTTAGCCCTGTTTCTTCGCCGGACGCAACCGGCCTGGATGGTAGGTCAGGTGCCGTCCGGCCCGCTCAGCATCGCCAGATGGTCGGCCTGCGGCGGCAGCACATTACACAGCCCGCCATGGGCCTTCATCGCGCGGCAGGTATCGTGGGCGCCGTCATAGGTCAGGCCGGTGAGCTGGGCCAGCCAGAGCGCCTTGCCGTCCCGCCGGACATGCTGGATCTGCGCGATGCCGTGGCCGTGCAGCTGGCGCGCCTTCATCGCCGCCACGCGGGCATTGCTCTCATATTTATAGAGGCCCAGCTGCGCCACCCAGTGTTTGGTGGCGGTGGGCTGCCGGGTGGAGTCCGGCAGCGGGGCCGCGCGGGTGGGGGTGCGGCTGGCGACGCGCTCGACCTTCGCCGCCTGCATATGCGCAGGCGCCGGGTTGCTGGCGGCGGCGACCATCGCGCGGGTCATGTCGACATGACCGCCAAAGCCCGAATCCAGCATCGCGGTCATCTGATGATAAGAGGTCGGCCAGCTTGGCTCGTGCAGCACCACGCCGATCAGCTGCTTGCCGCCGCGCGCGGCGCTGGTGACCAGGTTATGCCGGGCGAGATCGGTATAGCCGGTCTTCATGCCGGTGGCGCCGGCATAGCTTTTCAGCATGCCGTTATTGCTGAACACCTTGCGGCCGTGGAAATCGAACGAGGTGACCTCGAAGAAGGTCTGGAACTGCGGATAATTCTCGACGATGTCGCGCGCCAGCATGGCGAGGTCGCGGGCCGTGGTCACCTGGTTCGGGTTGGGCAGGCCGGAGGCGTTGGCGAACTGCGTCTGCGCCATGCCCAGCGCGTGGGCGCGCAGCGTCATCATCTGGGCGCAGCGCGCCTCGGAGCCGCCGCCGAGATATTCACCCAGAGCGGTGGCGGCATCGTTGGCGGACATGGTGGTCATCGCCAGAATCGCATCGCGCACGGAAATGGTGCTGCCGGGGCGCAGGCCGAGCTTCACCGGCTCAACCGAGGCGGCATGTTCGGAGACCGGGATCTGCGTGTCGAGCGACATCCGCCCGGCATTCAACGCCTGGAAGGCGAGATCCAGCGTCATCAGCTTGGTGAGCGAGGCGGGATAGCGCGGCGTATCGGCGTCGCTGGCGGAGATCACCTGGCCGGTGCGCGCATCGATGAGAATGGAGCTGATGCCCGGCGAGGTCGGGCCGAAGCCGCTGCTGTCGGCGACATTGCGCGCCGGCACGGCGGGGCGCACATAATGATGCACGTAATGATGGTTCAGCACATGGTGCTTGAGCTTGTGCAGTTCATGCGCCGAAGCCGCCGCCGGCAAGAAGGTGCCGGCCAATCCAAGGCCCGCCACCGCCCACATGGCCACGCGCTTCCTGCTCATACCCTGCATGCCTCGCCATCCCGTGATTGACTCTGAAAAGGTTTTAATCGCGGCGCCAGGGAGCTGTCCAGCGATAAACGCTGATCTTCTCGATGAAAGAACAAAAAATTGAATGGCTTACCGTGTGAGTCTCAGCGCCGGCCGGGAGCGCCGGGCGCGGGCGCCGGGACTGCGGGCCGGAACATTAAAATTCTGACAATAATTTCACCCTCAAACAATTGTGCGCCGCACAAAAAACACTTGACGGTTGTGTTTTCGTTTCGCTAAAACGCCGTTGCTGCACTGCGGCAAAGAACGCCAATATGCTCGCCGGTTGGAGCTGTGCAGACATCGTCATTCTAACGGGAGCCGAACCCAGATGAGCGCCACCAAGACCAAGACTGCCGCCGCCGCCGATGCAACCGTCGCCTCCATGGAGGGCGCTGCTGACGCCTCCGTGAAGTCGTTCGAGAAATCCATGTCCGCGCTGCGCGAGAACATGGAGAAGGCCACCAAGGGCTTTGAGACCTCTCAGGCCAAGATCAAGGAAAACGTGGAGAAAGCCGTGAAGACCTCCGAAGAAATGCTGGCTTTCGGCCAGGGCAACCTGGAAGCCTTCGTCAAGGCCTCGCAGATCTACGCCGCCGGGTTCCAGGACATCTCCAAGCACCTGGCCGCCGCCTCCAAGGCCACGCTGGAAGAGAATGTCGCGTTCTCCAAGTCCCTGATGGGCGTGAAGTCCGTCAAGGAAGCTGTCGACCTGCAGACCGGCTTCGCCAAGGCGAGCGTCGAGAAGGCGGTGTCCGAGAGCAACAAGCTGGCCGATGTCACCGTGAAGCTGGCCGAGCAGGCGATGGCCCCGCTCACCGCCCGCCTGACCATCGCGGTTGAGACCTTCGGCAAGTTCCACTAAGCCCGTCGCCGCCGTCTCTGGGCGGCGCTGTTTGGGGAAAAACCGGCCTTAGGGCCGGTTTTTTTGTTTAAAAACGTATCGTCACATGATCTCGCCCTGGGCTGAAAGCGGCCGTTAAGCACCCCATGTTTTTCACATTGAGGAAAAACGCTCTTTCATAGCGGCGTGTGGTTTCGATATGCTTGGAACCAGGATGGGTCCGAATGCCGCGCGTAGGGCGTCCCGCGGTCTGGCTGGGTGGCACCGGCGGGCATTTGCTGAAGGTAAGTGATTGATGAGTGAGAACGACAAACGCAAAGGAACCGAGGGGCCGGGGGCCAGCGTCGTGGCGAAGCCACGGCCGAAAACCCGCAAGCCGACCATGTACAAGGTTCTGATGCTGAACGACGATTACACGCCGATGGAGTTCGTCGTGCATGTGCTGGAGCGATTCTTTCAGAAGTCGCGCGACCAGGCGACGCAGATTATGCTGCACGTGCATCGCCGCGGGGTGGGGGTGTGCGGGGTCTATACCTATGAGGTCGCCGAGACCAAGGTGACCCAGGTGATGGATCTGGCGCGCCAGAACCAGCATCCGCTGCAGTGCACGATTGAGAAAGAGTGACGTTTTAATTTACGATGACATTCCCATGTTAATCTGTACCCTGCAAAACAGCGTAAACGGGAATTGCAGTCACCCAATGCCAGCCGGACAGGCAGAGTGAATGTCCGGACCTAAGACCCCCGTGGATCGGGGTGAAAGAACGGTTTAGCCATGCTGTCTCGCAACCTAGAACAGACTCTCCACCGGGCCCTGTCCTTGGCCGCCGACCGGAAACACGAATATGCCACGCTGGAGCATCTGCTCCTCGGCCTCGTGGACGACGCGGATGCGGTGACGGTATTGCGCGCCTGCGGGGTGGATCTGGACAAGATCAAGAAGGACCTCACCGAGTTCCTGGATAAGGATCTCGCCGGCCTGGCGACCGATCGCGGCGGCGATCCGAAGCCGACCGCCGGTTTCCAGCGCGTGGTGCAGCGCGCCGCCATCCATGTGCAATCCTCCGGCCGCGATGAGGTGACCGGGGCGAACGTGCTGGTCGCGCTCTTCTCCGAGCGCGAGAGCCATGCGGTGTATTTCCTGCAGCTGCAGGACATGACCCGGCTGGACGCGGTGAATTTCATCTCCCACGGCATCGCCAAGAGCCCGGGCAAATCCGCCCCGCGCCCGCCCACCGGCTCCTCCGAGTCCAACGAGTCGGGTGAGCGCGAGGAGAAGGGCAGCGCCAAGCGCGGCCAGGACGCGCTTTCCACCTACTGCGTCAACCTCAACAAGAAGGCCAAGGAAGGCAAGATCGATCCGCTGATCGGGCGTGAGCACGAGATCGAGCGGACGATCCAGATCCTGTGCCGGCGCACCAAGAACAACCCGCTTTATGTGGGCGATCCAGGCGTGGGCAAGACCGCGATCGCGGAAGGGCTGGCCAAGCGCATCATCGATGAAGATGTGCCGGAAGTGCTGCTGAACGCCACCATCTTCGCGCTGGATATGGGCGCGTTGTTGGCTGGCACCCGCTACCGGGGTGATTTCGAGGAGAGGCTGAAGGCGGTGGTGACTGAGATGGAGGCCAATCCCGGCGCCATCCTGTTCATCGACGAGATCCATACCGTGATCGGCGCCGGGGCCACCTCCGGCGGGGCGATGGATGCCTCCAACCTGCTCAAACCGGCTCTGGCCCAGGGCACGCTGCGCTGCATCGGCTCCACCACCTATAAGGAGTTCCGCAACTATTTCGAGAAGGACCGCGCGCTGGTGCGGCGCTTCCAGAAGATCGACGTGAACGAGCCCTCGGTTGAGGATGCGGTGAAGATCCTGCGCGGGCTGAAGGTCGCGTATGAGAAGCATCACAAGGTCCGCTACACCGATGACGCGATCCGCGCCGCAGTGGAGCTTTCCGCGAAGTACATCAACGACCGCAAGCTGCCGGATAAGGCGATCGACGTGATCGACGAGGCGGGGGCGGCGCGGATGCTGCTGCCGGAGAATAAGCGCCGCAAGACCGTGACTCTGAAGGATGTCGAGGAGATGGTCTCCAAGATTGCCCGGATTCCGGCCAAGTCCGTCTCCAATGACGACAAGGAGGTGCTGCGGCATCTGGAGCGCGATCTGAAGGGCATGGTGTTCGGCCAGGATGCCGCCATCGAGGCGCTTTCCGCCGCGATGAAGCTCTCCCGGGCCGGGCTGCGCGACCCGGAGAAGCCGATTGGCAATTACCTGTTCTCCGGCCCGACCGGGGTGGGCAAGACCGAGGTGGCGCGGCAGCTGGCGAGCACGCTGGGCATTGAGCTGACCCGGTTCGACATGTCCGAGTACATGGAGCGGCATTCCGTGTCGCGCCTGATCGGCGCGCCGCCGGGCTATGTCGGGTTCGACCAGGGCGGCATGCTGACCGATGCGATCGACCAGCACCCGCATTGCGTGCTGCTGCTCGATGAGATCGAGAAGGCGCATCCGGATCTGTTCAACATCCTGTTGCAGATCATGGATCACGGGAAGCTGACCGACCATAACGGCAAGCAGGTGGATTTCCGCAACGTCATCCTGATCATGACCACCAATGCGGGTGCGGCGGATATGCAGAAGCCGGGCATCGGCTTTGGCAAGCAGACCCGGATCGGCGAGGATGAGGAAGCGGTGAAGAAGCTCTTCACCCCGGAATTCCGCAACCGTCTGGATGCGATCATCCCCTTCGCGGCGCTGACGCCGGAGATTGTCGGCCGCGTGGTGGAGAAGTTCGTGATGCAGCTGGAAGCCCAGCTGGCGGACCGCAACGTGACCATCGAGCTGTCTTCGGCCGCCAAGGAGCTGCTGGCCGAGCAGGGCTACGAGCCGCTTTATGGCGCGCGGCCGCTGGGCCGGGTGATCCAGGAGCAGATCAAGAAGCCGCTGGCCGAGGAGCTGCTGTTCGGCAAGCTGGTGAAGGGCGGGGCGGTGAAGGTGAGCGTGAAGGACGGCAAGCTCGCCTTCGACATCTCCGAGGCCCCGGCCCTGGCGCTGCCGAAGCCCGAAGCCGAGGGCGACGGGGACGACGAGAAGGCCCCGGAAGAGGTACATTGAGACGAAAAACGGCGCCGCGAGGCGCCGTTTTTTGTGAGCAAAAGTTTTTGGGGGCGTAGGCGCCAAAGGTTCCGACGCTGCGCAGCAGCGTTGGAAAGGCGCCGGAGGGATGGGGGCTTTTTTCAAAAAGCCCCCATGAACGTTTGGGGGGGTGGCAACGAAGGTGCCACCACCCCGAACGTTGTTGCCGCTTTTTTGAAAAAAAGCGGCACCAAAAAACTTCTGCAATTTTTTTGGGGGGAGGCCTTCAGGCCTTCCGCACGAATTCCTGCTTGATGAAATAATCCCCGGCTTCGATCGCATGATCGCCGCTATGCAGCCGGATATTTTTCAGCTTCGTGCCCACCTTCAGCCCGGTGGAGGAACCCTTCACCTTCAGATCCTTGATCAGCACCACGCTATCGCCAGCCGCCAGCACGGTGCCGTTGGCATCGCGGATCACCTCCGCCGCCTCGGTGATCTCGGCGGGCCATTCGAACCCGCACACGTCACAAATATGGGTCTCGCCGGAGAGATGCGTCTCCTCCAGGCTGCATTGCGGGCAGGTTATTTTGGTCATGCGCTGGCTTTAGGCGCGGGGCGGGGGCGCGTAAAGCCTGTCTTGTCCTGAAACGATTTGGCTGGAAGAAGGGCGGCATGTCACGCCTGCTTGCCAATCTGCTCCTGCTCACCGCCGCCTGCCTCTGGGGCGGGGCCTTCGTCGCGCAATCCGAGGCGGGGGCCTGGCTCAATCCGGGCTGGTTCACCGGGCTGCGCTTCGCGTTGGCCTTCCTGACCGTGTTGCCGCTGGGCCTGTGGGAGGCGCGGCGCGCCCGCCAGAAACTGCGCGGGGTGATGGGGCTGGTGGCGCTGGCGGCGATCTTCGCCATCTCCTCCTTCCTGCAGCAATGGGCGCTCTCCTTTACCAGCGTCACCCATGCCGGCTTCCTCACCGGGCTCTATGTGATTTTCGTGCCGGTGCTGGAGATGGTTGTGCTGCGCCGCGCCGCGCATCCCACCGTCTGGGGCGCGGCGCTGCTGGCGCTGGCCGGAACCTGGTGCCTGGGCGGCCGGATCAGCGGGCTGGGGTTCGGCGATGCGCTGATCATCGTCTCGGCCTTCGGCTTCGCCGCCCAGATCGTGCTGCTGCAGCATGTGGCCCGCCATACCGGCCGGCCGGTCGCCGCCGCCCTGGCGCAATCCGCCGCCTGCGTGCTGCTGGGGAGCGGGGCAGGGGCGGTGATGTCGCCGCTGCATCTGGCGGCCATATATGCTTGCCTGCCGCAGCTGCTCTATGGCGGCATCATCTCCGGCGGCGTCGCCTTTCTGTTGCAGGCGCTCTGCCAGCGCCATACCGGCGCCACCGATGCGGCGGTGATGCTGATGTCGGAATCGCTGTTCGCGGCTTTGTTCGCGGCCCTGCTGCTGCATGAGCGGCTGAGCGAAACCGGCTGGGCCGGCTGTGCTTTATTGTTCGGCGCGCTGGCCCTGGCGCAGTTCGGCCCCGCCCTCTGGCCCGCGCGCCGCAGGGCGCTGCTATAAAATAAGGGGCTGTCCCGGAAAACTTTCAGGCTTGTACCTTCAACGCTACGGGCAAAAGGCGAAGAGACTCGGGATCGACTTAATGGCCAGACGAATGAAGTTCTGGGACAGCCTTTAAAATAAAGTTGTGACTTTGGACAAACCGAAGCGACGCGGCGGACGTTAATGTCAAGCCACAAAAAAGACTGAGCCTGTTTGCAAAAATACACTGCGTTACATTTCGCTGCCGGGCTTTCATGCCGTCGGGATCCCGGCTTATGTAGGTGTGTCAACCTTACCTAATGTAAGGGGCGCGCGATCTTGCTGCTA
The DNA here is from genome assembly GCF_000306035.1 of Acidocella sp. MX-AZ02. Lineage (NCBI taxonomy): Bacteria > Pseudomonadati > Pseudomonadota > Alphaproteobacteria > Acetobacterales > Acidocellaceae > Acidocella > Acidocella sp. MX-AZ02. The sequence goes on along the minus strand of NZ_JH976207.1, from coordinate 1,372,137 downwards.
TAAAAATATGGAGTGCTCGCTTTGAACCAGTCCGTCATCGCCAGGCGGCGTTTCCTGCTTGCGTCGGTTTCGCTGATGGCCGCCGTGCCGACCATCGGCTGCGCGCAGGCCTATTCCGGCGCTCTGCCCTGGAGTGCCAACGCAAACGGGTCGCCCAAGCCGGTCGATCCCGCCGGTTGGACCTATTTCACCCCGGAAGAAGTCGCCGTTATCGACGCGCTGGTCGATCGCTTGATCCCCGCCGACGACCTCTCCCCGGGTGGCAAGGATGTGGGCATCACCGTGTATATTGACCGGCAGCTCTCCGGCCCGTTCGGCAATGACAGCTGGTTCTATATGAGCCCGCCCTTCCAGGAGGGCTATCCGGGCCAGGGCGTCCAGAGCCCGGTGACCCCGGCGCAGCGCTACCGCAAGAGCATCGCCGCCCTCGAAACCTATTGCCATGGCGCCTATGCCGGCAAGGGCTTCGCGCAGATCCCACCGGACGAGCAGGACAAGCTGATCGGCCAGATGGAGAAAGGCACCCTGCAGCTCGACAAGGTCAGCTCCAAGGCGTTCTTCCAGATGCTCTGGCAGAACACCAAGGAAGGCTTCTTCGCCGACCCGGTCTATGGCGGCAACAAGGACATGGCCGGCTGGCGCATGATCGGCTTCCCTGGCGCGCGTTATGATTATCGCGACTGGGTGACCAAATATAACCAGCCTTATCCGCTGCCGCCGATCGGCATCAAAACCCACCCCGACTGGTCCTGAGCCCCGAGGAACTGAAACATGGTAAAAACGCTTCCCCGCAAGGATGTGGCGATCGTCGGACTCGGTTGGACCGGCTCGATCCTCGCTTATGAACTGACCGGTGCCGGTCTCGACGTCGTCGCCATCGAGCGCGGCGAATGGCGCGACACCGCGACCGATTTCCCCCCCGCCTGGGCGCCGGATGAGCTGCGCTATGGCGTGCGGCTGGACCTGTTCCAGCGTCCAGCCCAGGGCACGGTGACGCTGCGCAATAATATGAGCCAGACCGCGCTGCCGGTGCGCCAGTTCGTCTCCTTCCTGCCCGGTAATGGCGTCGGCGGGGCCGGTGTGCACTGGAACGGGATGACCTATCGCTTCCTGCCGACCGATTTCAAGCTGCGCTCGCACGTGACCCAGCGCTACGGCGCCAAGGCGATCCCGGATGACATGACCATCCAGGATTGGGGCGTCACTTATGAGGAGATGGAGCCCTATTACGACAAGTTTGAGAAGCTGGCGGGCATTTCCGGCAAGGCCGGGAATCTGAACGGCCAGATCCAGCCCGGCGGCAACCCGTTCGAGGGCGCGCGCTCCAGCGAATACCCGACCAGGCCGACCACGCCCACCTATGGCCCCAGCCTGTTCGCCAAGGCGGCCGAGAGCCTGGGCTATCACCCGTTCCATGTGCCCTCGGGCAATCTCTCCGAGAGCTATACCAACCCGCTCGGCGTGACGATGGGCCAGTGCTCCTATTGCGGCTTCTGCGAGCGCTTCGGCTGCGGCAACTACTCCAAATCCAGCCCGCAGACCTGCGTGCTGCCGGCGCTGATGCTGCGCAAAACTTTCGAGGCGCGGACCAAGTGCAACGTCACCCGCATCAATCTCGACAATACCGGCAAGAAGGCCACCGGCGTTACGTATGTCGATGCCAAGGGCGAGGAGGTGTACCAGCCGGCCGATATGGTGCTGGTCTGCAACTTCTCCTTTAACGCCGTGCATCTGCTGATGGTCTCGGGCATCGGCACGATCTACGATCCCAAGACCGGCAAGGGCACGGTCGGCCGCAATTACGCCTATCAGTGCGATTCCGGCGTGGCGCTGCAGCTGCCCGAGGGCACCCATCTGAACAAGTTCATCGCTGGCGGCGCCATCGGCATGGTCATCGATGATTTCAACGGCGATAATTTCGACCATGCCGGCCTCGGCTTCATCGGCGGTGGCAATATGGGGGCCACCGTCACTGGCGGCCGGCCGATCCAGCAGCTTTCGATGATGCCGGGCCAGCCGAGCTGGGGTGCGGGCTGGAAGAAGGCGGCGAAGGAGAGCTACCAGACCGTGTACGGGTTGGGCGCCCAGGGCAGCTCTTATTCCTACAAGGATTGCTATCTGGATCTCGACCCGACCTACAAGGACCCGTATGGCAGCCCGCTGCTGCGCATGACCTTCGACTGGAAGCAGAACGAGTTGAAGATGTCCGCCTATATCACCGCGAAGCTGGAGCAGATCGCCAAGGCGATGGGGGCGGTTTCCACCCATGCCGCGCCGCGCAAGGGCAATTATACGGTGACCGTGTACCAGTCCACGCATAATACCGGCGGCGCGGTGATGGGTGATGACCCCTCCACCAGCGTGGTCAATAAATACGGCCAGAGCTGGGACGTGCCGAACGTGTTCGTCTTCGGGGCCGCCTTGTTCCCGCAGAATCATGGTTACAACCCGACCGGCACGGTCGGCGCGCAGGCCTATCTCGGCGCCGACGGGATCGTGAACCAGTATATCAAGAGCCCCGGCGCTCTGCTGCACGTCTGAGGAGAGAGAGAATGAGCAAGATGCGTTTCCTCACCCGGGCGGCGGCGGGTCTGGGTTTCACCGCGATGTCCGGCTTGGCCATGGCGCAGAGCGCGCCAAGCGACGCGCAGACCATCGCCCAGGGCAAGTACCTGGCGACGGCCGGCGATTGCGCGGCCTGCCACACCGCCCCTGGCGGCCAGCCGATGGCCGGCGGCCTCGCCATTCAAACGCCGTTCGGCAAGATCATCGCGCCGAACATCACCCCGGATAAGGCCACCGGCATTGGCAACATGTCCGATGCCGACTTCATCAAGGCGCTGAAGCAGGGGATCGGGCATAGCGGCCATCTCTACCCGGCGATGCCCTATGTCTATTACAACAAGGTGCCGGATGATCAGATTTTGGCGATCCGCGCCTATCTGAACACCCTGCAGCCGGTGGACCATAAGGTCGTCTCCGATCAGCTGCCCTTCCCCTATAATATCCGCGCCGCGATGATCGGCTGGAACCTGCTATTCTTCCCCGATAAGGGGGATTTCAAGCCGGATGCCAGCCAGTCCGCCGCATGGAACCGGGGCGCCTATCTGGTGCAGGGGCTGGAGCATTGCGCCGCCTGCCATACGCCGAAAAACGCGCTGGGCGGCGATGAGACCGGCCATGAATTCCAGGGTTCTATCGTGGACGGCATGAATGCGCCGAACATCACCGCCTCCTGGAACGGCATCGGCAGCTGGAGCGTGCAGGATATCGCCGATTATCTGAAGACCGGCCATAATCAATACGCCGTCGCCTCCGGCCCGATGGCGGAGGCGGTGAAGAACTCCACCTCGCAGCTGACGGATGCGGATGTGAAGGCGATGGCCGTCTATATCAAATCCCAGGCGGGGGCGGGCGGCACCGCCCCGGCCCCGGTGGCGGCCAATGATCCGGCGATGCTGGCCGGTGCGAAGATCTATAATGATGAATGCGCCGCCTGCCATACCGGGAGCGGCATGGGCAAGGCGGGCATCTTCCCGGCTCTGGTGAAGAGCCCGGTGGTGCAGGCCGACAAGCCGGCGACCCTGATCGGCATTGTGCTGCATGGCGGGCATGGTGTCGGCATCCCCACCGCGCCGACTGCCCCGGCGATGCCGTCTTTCGGCTGGCTGCTGAGCGATCAGCAGATCGCGGATGTGGCCACCTATGTCCGCAATAGCTGGGGCAATGCCGCGCCCGCCGTGAGCGCGGACGAGGTGAGCAAGGCCCGCGCCGGCAAGAGCAACTGAGCCCAAGAGGCTGCGGCGAATGCAAGCGCCCGGCTTCGGCCGGGCGTTTTTTTGACCTGGACAGCGTTCATCGGCGATACCATGTGAAGACTCTGACCCAACGTCACTCACGCAAACTGCAAAGGGGACGACCATGGTGACAGAACAGCTAAGCCGCGCCGGATGGGGCGCTTATTTCGATCAGCTTTCCAAGAGCTTGCCGCAGGCCGATGTGGAGCTGCGGATTTCCTCGCTGCAGCTGGGCAGCCAGCTGGAGGCGGAAGGGATGAAGGTGAACGGCATCACCTTCGACCATCACAACGATATCATCGTGATTTCGATGCAGGGGTTGGAGCATATCATCCACGCGCCCGCGAGCGCCTACGCCCAGGCGCAGGACGGGCGGGTGGAAAATCTGGAAATCACCGACGCCCAGGGTGAGCGCTGCCTGCTGCATTTCCGCTGGCCGCGCGCGGGCAAGGATGTGGACGAGGTGATCGACGAGGCCGGGGAAGAGACATTCCCGGCCAGCGACCCGCCCCCTTGGACGGGGGCATGATCTAGCCGCCGGCGAGAGGCTCTATTACTCTCGTTGGCATGACGGATCTAACGCCTTGTGACTGCGGCTCCGGGCTGCGGCGGGTGCGCTGCTGCGCCCTGGATTTTGCCGATCTGGCCCCCGCTTCGGCTCATGCCGTGCTCTCGCCTTTGATGGCGCAGGCGGAGGCGCATTTTGCCGCCGGCGACGTCGCCGCGGCGGAGCAGGCGGCGTTGCAGGTTCTGGAACTCGCTCCGGGGCGCGAGGATGCGCTGCTGCTCCACGCCCGGCTTTGCCGCCAGCTCGGGCGCAGCAAGGCGGCCGAGGCGCTGCTGCGCCGGGCGGTGGCGTTGAATCCGAATCATTTCTGGGCCACCAACGACCTCACCTTGCTGCTGCTGGCGCAAGGCGCCCTGGCCGAGGCTGAAGGCCATGCCCGCAACACCATCCGCATCGCCCCGCAAAACCCCCAGGCGCATAATCTGATGGGGCTGGTGCTGACCGAGGCCAACCGGCCACAAGTGGGGGAATATCATTACCGCCAGGTGCTGGCGCTGACCGCGCGCGATGAGCCGGTGACATGGGCCAATCTCGCCTGGAATCTGAAAGCGCAGGGCCGCATCGATGAGGCGCGGGCGCTGTATCAGCGCGCCATCGCCTCTCCGCCGCCGGTGCAGCAGACCTATCTCGGCTATGCCAAGATGGAGGAGGCGGACCGCAAATTCGAGCGGGCGCTGGAAATATTGGACGAGGCTGAGCGGCTGTTTCCCGGCACACCCTCGATGCGGCTGACCCGCGCCACCGTGCTGGCGCGGCTGGGCCAGCATGAGGCGGCGCTGGCGCTGCTGAACGCGCTGGAGCAGGGCGGCGGCCTGCTGGGGCCGTCCGAGCTTTCTGAAAAAGGCCGGCTGCTGGAGCGCATGGGGCTGCATGACGAGGCCTTCGCCTGTTTCGATGAAGGCAAGAAACGCGCTTTGGCCTTCGGCGCGCGGCCTTATATGGCGGCGCAGGCGGGCGATCTGGTGGCGCGGCTGCAGGGATTCTTCTCCGCCCGGCGGCTGGCGACATTGCCGGTGGCGCAGGCGCGTTTGGATATGCCGCAGCCGGTGTTCATTCTCGGCTTCCCCCGCTCGGGCACGACCTTGATCGAGCAGACGCTTTCCGTGCATCCACAGATCGCCGCCGGCGATGAGCTGCCCTTCATCAACGACATCACCCAGATCATGCCGCGCATTTTGGCAAGCCCGCTGAATTATCCAGAGGCTTTGGCCGAACTGTGGATGGGCGACCAGCGCGACGGGCTGGAGGAGCTGCGCGATTATTATCTGCGCCGCGCCGCCAAGGCGGGGATATTCAAGGACAAGGCAGGGTTTTTCACGGATAAGATGCCGCTGAACGAGACCCATATGGGGCTGATCTCGCTGCTCTTCCCGCAAGCGCCGCTGGTGCATGTGATCCGGCATCCGCTGGATGTGGTTTTGTCGGTCTATTCCAACTATCTCACCCACGGCTATTGCTGCGCCGCCGAGCTGGAGAGCGCGGCCCGGCATTATATGCTGATCTTCAATCTGATCGAGCATTATAAAGCGAATTTGCAGATGCGCTATCTGCCGGTGCGCTATGAGGAGATGGTGGTGGACCAGGAGGCGCAGGTGCGCAAAATCCTGGACTTCATCGGCGTTGAGTTCGATCCGCGCTGTTTGGCGTTTGAGCGCAATACGCGTTACGCCCGCACCGCCTCCTACGCGCAGGTGACGGAGAAGCTGTATGACCGCTCGCGCTACCGCTACCGGCCCTACCTGAAACATCTCAAGCCAGCGCTGGATATTTTGCGCCCGGCGATCGAGATTCTGGGCTATAAGGTCGAAACGGCATAGCCCCAAGTTCGCAAAAGTTTTTGGGGGCGCAGGCGCCCAAGGTTCCATCGCTGCGCAGCGGCGATGGAATGGCGCCGCAGGGGTGGGGGCTTTTTTCAAAAAGCCCCCACTTCTTTGCGGTTACTGCACCAGACGCAGTTTCGGCCGGCGCGCGAGGATCAGATTTTCATAGACATTCACATAATCCTGCGCCATGCGGCGGGCGGAGAAGCGGGCTTCGAAGCGGCGGCGGATGCGCGCGCGGTCGAGCTGATCGGCCGCCTTCAGCGCCTGCGCCGCCTCGTCCTCGTTATTAACGATGAAGCCGGTGACGCCATGTTCGATGATCTCCGGCACCGAGCCTTGGCCGTAAGCGATCACCGGGGTGCCGCAGGCCATCGCCTCGATCATCACCAGCCCGAACGGCTCCGGCCAGTCGATCGGCATCAGCAAGGCCTTGGCGCCGGAGAGGAAGGCGGATTTATCGCGGTCACCAATCTCGCCGATCAGCTCGGCATCTTTGCCCAGCATCGGGGCGATCACCTCGGCGTGGTAATCGGCATCCACGGCATCCACCTTGGCGGCGAGCTTCAGCGGAATCCCGGCGGCCTGGGCGATGCGAATGGCGCGGTCGGCGCGCTTCTCCGGGCAGATGCGGCCGAGGAAGGCGGCATAATCGCGTGGCCGGTCCAGCGGTTTCAGCAAATTCAGCGGCAGGCCGTGATGCACGGTGGCGATGAAATTTGCTTGCCTGAGCGGTGTTGCCTGGGAGTCCGAGATTGAAACCAGATTCTGCGCCGGCAGGCCAGCATAGACCGGCTTCAATTCCGGTAGATCCAGCCTTCCATGCAAAGTCGTTACAAACGGCGTGGTCTGCCGCGCGAACAAGGAGGCCGGCATATAGTCGATATGAAAATGCAGCACGTCGAAATCGGCTGCACGCTCATAGACTTTTTCCAAAAGCAGGAATTGCGGCGCCATCCGGTCGCGCAAGGATTTGTCCAGGCGCAGCGCCTGCGGCCATACCGCTTCCAGCTTCGCATCGGTGAAGGAATCGCCGCTGGCGAACAGGGTCACGTCATGGCCCATGGCAACCAGCTCTTCCGTGAGGAAGGAGACAACGCGCTCGGTGCCACCATAGAGTTTCGGCGGCACCGCCTCATGCAGAGGCGCAATCTGCGCAATACGCATTCTTTCGGCCCTTTCTTCGGCAATGGAGAAATGCTGCAGCGCATAATCCAGCTTGATGTGTCATCAATAAGGCACAATCTGCTGGCATATGTCGGAAGCCATGAATCAGATGATGGAAAATCCTAAAGATTTTTTAACGCCCAAGGAGCGGCAGCCAGGGCGCTTTCTGCTGCGCGCAGTCTCGCGCCACTCGTTTGCGCATCTTGTTGTGCTGGCCTCGGTCCTTGCCGGTGTCGGCTGTTCCGTGGCCTCGCAATATGCGGTGAAAAATCTGGTCGATGTGATGGCGCGGCATCAGACCCAGGCGGTATGGGGCGCGTTTGCGGCTCTGGCCGGGCTGATCGCGGTGGATAATCTTTCCTGGCGCCTGGGCGGCTGGGTCTCCGCAAAAACTTTCTTGGATGTCACAGGAGATTTAAGAAAATTCCTGTTCAACCACGTGCTCGGCCATTCCACCGGATTCTTTGTCAGCCGGCGTGCCGGCATGTTGGCCGGGCGGATTTCCGCCACCGGCAATGCGGTGTTTCGCATCGAGAGCGTGATCACCTGGAATGTGCTGCCGCCTTTGATCGCGGTGCTGGGCTCGGTGATCATGATCGGCTTTGTCGTCCCCGCCATGGGGCTGGCCTTGATTGCAGTTTCCCTGTCCCTCGGCGCGGTGCTGGGGCGCATGGCCTGGAAAGGCCGGCATCTCAACAGCGATTACGCCGAGGCCGCCGCCGCAGTGGATGGCCAGATTGTGGATGTGATCAATAATGCTGGCGTGGTGCGGGCTTTTGGCGCCACGCTGCGCGAGGCGCGGCAGTTCGAGCGTGAGGTGGACGGCGAGATGCGTGCCCGCCAGCGCAGCCTGCGCTATCTGGAAAAAATCCGCCTCGCCCATGCGCTGACCACGGCGGTGCTCACCGCCGGGCTGCTCTATTGGGTCATCGCGCGCTGGCAGGCGGGGCAGGCCAGTGCCGGTGACGTGGTGCTGGTGGTCAGCCTGGGCTTTACCGTTCTGCACGGCACCCGCGACCTCGCGGTGGCGCTGGTGGATATGGTGCAGGATTGGGCGCGGCTGGCTGAGGCGCTGCGGGCGCTGCTGATCCCGCATGACATGCCCGAGCCGACCAGTGCGGCCGAGCTGGAGGCACCGCGCGGGGCGGTGAGTTTCCGCAATGTCAGCTTCGGCTATGGCGAGGCGGCGCCGGTGCTGCGCGGCATCGATCTGGAGATCAAGGCCGGCGAGCATGTCGGGCTGGTGGGCAAATCGGGCTCGGGCAAATCCAGCCTGCTGGCGCTGCTGCAGCGCCAATATGACCCGTCCAGCGGCGAAATTTTGGTGGATGGCCGCAATGTCGCCGCCTTGAAGACGCTGAGCCTGGCC
>NZ_JH976207.1:1359915-1363316 GCF_000306035.1 Acidocella sp. MX-AZ02 | reverse complement strand
GGGGCGATTTCGGTGGTCTCGCAGGATGTGCAGATGTTCCATCGCTCGGTGCTGGAGAATATCCGCTACGGCAAGCCGGAGGCGAGTGTGGCGGAAGTGCGCGCCGCCGCCCGCGCCGCCTATGCGGAGGATTTCATCGATGCGCTGCCCGATGGCTATGAGACGATGGTGGGTGAGCGCGGCCTGCGGCTTTCCGGCGGCCAGCGCCAGCGCCTGGCCATCGCCCGCGCCTTTCTGCGCGACAGCCCGATTCTGCTGCTGGATGAGGCGACCTCGGCGCTGGATTCGGAATCCGAGGCGACGGTGCAGATGGCCCTGGCCCGGCTGGCGCAGGGGCGCACCGTCATCGCGGTGGCGCACAGGCTCTCCACCTTGCGGGATTTCGACCGGATTGTGGTGATGCAGGAGGGGGTGATCCTGGATCAGGGCGCGCCGGACGATCTGGCCAGCCGCCCTGGCCTCTACCGGGACATGTTGGCGCTGCAATTGCAGGCGGCTTGAAGCCCGGGCACCGATCGCGAAAAGCAAAGCCGCACGAGGCGGCTTTCAGGGTCAGGCTTTGAAATGTTCCTTCAGCCGGGGCATCAGCTCGACCAGATTGCAGGGGCGGTGCCGTGAATCCAGCTGGAAGCGCAGAATATCGTCCCAGCCATCCTTCACCGCCCCGGTGGAGCCGGGCAGGGCGAAGAGGTAGGTGCCGTTGGCCACCCCGCCCAGGGCGCGGGACTGCATCGTGGAGGTGCCGATCTTGGCGTAGGAGAGCATGCGAAACAGCTCGCCGAAGCCCTCGATCTTTTTCTCCAGCACGCGCTCGAAGGCTTCCGGGGTGACATCCCGGCCGGTGACACCGGTGCCGCCGGTGGTGATGACGACATCCACCGCCGGATCCGCGATCCAGCCGCGCAGCGCCGTCTCGATCAGCCCGGCATCATCCTTGATGATGGCGCGGGCTGCCAGCTCGTGGCCGGCCGCCGTCACCCGTGCCGCCAGAGCGTCGCCGGAAGTGTCGTTTTCGGCGGTGCGGGTGTCCGAAATCGTGGCGATGGCGATGCGCACCGGCAGGAAGGCCCGGCTTTCGTCGATGCGGCTCATTGCGCGTCGGCGGTCTGCACCGCTTGCGGGGCCGGGCTGAAATCCTGCAGCGTCGGGAAATCACCCTCCGCCAGCACGTTGAGGCTGCGCGGCTTCAGCCCGATCTCTTCCGAGTACAGCCAGCTATCGGCCAGCACCTGCCGCACGAAGCGGCGGGTCTGGTCGTTCGGGATGGTCTCGATGAACAGCAGCGGATCAGAATCATCCTTGATCGCGCTGTACCAGGCCGAGGCCGCGCCCGGCCCGGCATTATAGCTGGCGAGGATGGCCAGCAGATTATCCTGAATCCCCGGCTGGCTGCCGAGATATTTCAGATAGGCCTGGCCCAGCGCCAGATTGGCGGAGGGATCGTTGATCGAGCCGGTCACGCCTTCGGCGGCGCGCATGGTGGCGGCGGTCTGCGGCATCAGCTGCATCAGCCCGCGCGCCCCCACCGGGGAGGTGGCGTGCGCGTCAAAGCCGGATTCGGTGCGGGCGAGGGCGTAGATCAGCGCCGGATCGACGCTGAAGCCGCCTTGCGGGTGCATGGCGGGCAGCGGCAGCCGGGCGCCGGCGATCTCGTCCACCGGGCTCGGCATGGTGCTGGCGATGGCGATGGTGACATCCACCATGCCCGCCCGCGCCGCCACGGCCATCACGGAGCGGCTGAGGCCGGGCGTGGCCTGCATCTGCGGCCAGAGGGCGCGTAGGGCGGTCTCGGCCTGGTCGTTGAGGCCGAGCTGCAGCAGCTCGAAGGCGAGATGCCCGTCCGGCAGCGAATCGACGGCGGTGGCGTCGGCTTCGGTCAGCGTCGCGGAGATGCCGGTGGGGCCGAAGCCCTGGCCGAGCAGCCGTCCGGCCAGCATGCCGTAGAACGTGTCGGCGCTCCAGCTCGCCTGGTGCAGCCAGTCCAGATACTGGTCCGGCTGCTGCAGGCGCAGCGCCGCGCGGGCGGCCCAGAAGGCGCTGGCGGCGCGGTCATCGTCCGAAATACCGGACAAGCCGGCGCTCTTGCGGAAATCATCGGCGGCGGCCTGGATATGGTTGGCCTTCCAGGCGGAGAGCCCGGCCTCGAAGCCACGGCGCCAGCTGGCCGCATCCGGGGCCAGAGCCGGCCTTGCGGCGGCGCCGGCGGTGAGGGTTTGCTCGGGCAGCAGGGAAAGATGCGGTTCGGCCGGCAGCGCCGCGCGCGCCAGCTTATGCTGCATCAGCCCGTAGATCGCCGGAGCGTCCGGGCCGTGGCTGTATTTCGCCCACCAGGCGGTGAGTTCGGCCGGCTTGGTGATGTAGTTGCTGCTGAGATAGCGGATGGCCAGCACCGTGCCGACCAGCCCGTCATCGGCCACACGCGCCAGCATCTTGTCGGACGCGGCGAAATCCCCCGCCTTCTGCAGAGAGAGGGCGCGTTGATAAAAAGCCACATCGCTGGGGGAAAGCGGTTGCGGCAATGCCACCTCGACCCCGCCCGGAGGCGTGTTTCGCGGCACGGCATAAGCTACAGATTCCCCGTTGGTGCCGGCTGCCGGCTGTGTGGGGGGCGTCGTCGATCCCTGGCCTTGTCCCAAATCAGAGGACTTCGCGAACGCCTGCGCATGCAACGCACAGGTGAAAGCAAAAACGGACACGCCAGCAAGCGCCGCGCGCGTCACGTTCAGGCGGGAGAGCGTTTTGATGGCTCCTCGCATGAGCGAGGGAGGTACACATGAAGAAAGGGTGACGCAAGCCTTAAACGCGAGGACGGGCCGCTCAATTAAGGCAGCCCCACCGTTTCACCACATTTTTGCCATACTCGCCATTGGTTTTCCAGAGATCGTTGCCAGAGCAGCTTGTTAATAAACGGGGATCAGTTATGCGTCTGAAGCTGGTCTCGCAGGCTCAGAAGGTCGTGCCAGGCGGCGCGTTTGGCGATGGGGGTGCGCAGCAGATAGGCCGGGTGATAGCTGGGCAGGAGTCGCAGCGGCGCGGGCAGGCCCTCGATGCTCACTTGCTGCCATTTGCCGCGAAGCCGGGTGATTCCGCCCTGCGCCTGGGGGCCGAGCATGGCTTTCGCCGCCACCGCCCCCAGGCTGAACAGCAGAGACGGGCCGATCAGCGCGATTTGCCGGTGCAGGAAGGGCAGGCAGAGCGCGATTTCCGATTCGGTCGGGGTGCGGTTGCCCGGCGGCCGCCAGGGCACGGCGTTGATGATCCGCACCTGGGTGCGGTCCAGCCCGATCGAGCCCAGCATCTTATCCAACAGCTGCCCGGCGGCGCCGACGAAGGGGCGGCCGATACGGGTCCTCCTCCGCCTCCGGAGCTTCGCCGATCTAGGATCAGCCGGGCATCGGGCG
>NZ_JH976207.1:1357621-1359815 GCF_000306035.1 Acidocella sp. MX-AZ02 | reverse complement strand
ATCTTGGGGACGCCTGGCCCGCCACCCTTGTCTGCCCCTTTACTCGCCGGTAGATTTTTCAGTAGACGGGCGGAACTGATTTACAAAAAAGGACGCGATCATGTCGGACGAGGCGCTGCCGCGTGAGGCTATGGAATTCGATGTGGTGGTCGTGGGGGCTGGCCCTGGCGGTCTGTCCTGCGCGATCCGGCTGAAACAGCTCAACCCCGAGATGTCCGTCTGCGTCGTCGAGAAGGGCTCCGAGATCGGCGCGCATATCCTCTCCGGCGCGGTGCTGGAGCCGCGTGCGCTGAAGGAGCTGATCCCGGATGTCGATCCCGGGCTGATCCCGCTGGCGACGCCGGTGAGCGCGGATGAATTCCTGATGCTGACCCCCGACGGGGCGCGCAAGCTGCCGACCCCGCCGCAGATGCATAATGAGGGCAATTACATCGTCTCGCTCGGCAATGTGGTGCGCTGGCTGGGGCAGCAGGCCGAGGAGCTGGGGGTGGAAATCTATCCCGGTTTCGCCGCCGCCGAGACGCTGATCGAGAATGGCCGCGTCGTCGGTGTCGCCACTGGGGATATGGGCATCGGCAAGGATGGTGAGCCGACTGACAATTATGCCCGCGGCATGGAGCTGCGCGCCACCTACACGGTTTTCGCCGAGGGCTGCCGCGGCTCGCTGAGCAAACAGCTTGAGAAAAGCTTCAATCTTCGCGAGGGCGTGGACCCGCAGACCTACGGGCTGGGGATCAAGGAATTGTGGGAGGTGAAGCCGGAAAAATTCCGCAAGGGCCTGACCCGGCATTCCATCGGCTGGCCGCTGGACAATGCCACCTATGGCGGCTCCTTCCTCTATCATTTTGGTGAGAATCTGGTCGCGGTCGGGTTTGTCATTGGGCTGGACTACAAGAATCCCTATCTCTCGCCCTTCCAGGAATTCCAGCGCTTCAAGACACATCCGGCGATCGCGCCGACCTTTGAAGGCGCCAAGCGGATTTCCTATGGCGCGCGCGCGATCAATGAAGGCGGCTTCCAGTCGCTGCCGAAGCTGGCGTTCCCCGGCGGGGTGATGATCGGCTGTGCGGCGGGGACGCTGAATGTGCCGAAGATCAAGGGAACGCATACGGCGATGAAATCCGGCATGGTCGCGGCGGAAGCGATCGTGGAAGCCTTCGCGGCGGACAAGCCGGATACGCTGAGCGCCTACCCGCAGAAGCTGGAGGCGAGCTGGGTCTGGCCGGAGCTGCACCAGGTGCGCAATATCCGCCCGGGTTTCGCCAAGTTCGGGCTGTATGGCGGGCTGATCAATGCGGCGCTGGAAACCTATGTGTTCAAGGGCAAGGCGCCCTGGACGCTGAAGAACCATGCCGATTACAGCCAGCTGAAAAAGGCCAAGGATTGCACGCCGATCGACTACCCCAAGCCCGATGGCAAGCTGACCTTCGATCGTCTTTCCTCGGTGTTTCTCTCCAACACCAATCATGAGGAAAACCAGCCGGCGCATCTGACCCTGCTGGATCCGGCGAAGGCGATCAGCGTCAATTACAATGAATATGCCAGCCCGGAGACGCGTTATTGCCCGGCGGGGGTGTATGAGATCGTCGGCGTGGAGGCGAATGCGCCGCAGCTGCAGATCAACGCGCAGAACTGCGTGCATTGCAAAACCTGCGACATCAAGGACCCGACCCAGAATATCAACTGGGTGGTGCCGGAAGGCGCGGGCGGGCCGAATTATCCGGGCGGCATGTAAGCCAAGGCGTTTGGCGCCGCCTCGCCTGGATCAGGATCGCGGCGAGACATGGGGGCGACGGCGAAGGCGCCATCGCCCCCCACTTATACCTGCAGTTTTTTCCTTGCGGGCAATTTCAAATGCCTGATTTGAACCTTCCAGTGCAGATCAGGCGAAGATTGCTTTACCGCAAAATCTCGGTGCCGGGTGCGAGTTCTGGCATCGCGCCGCTGGACGACATCACCGGGGCAGGGGCGTGCTTTTCTGGCCTGGCATGTGGTCTGGCACGCGGCGCGGCACGGTGCGTCACCCGATGCGCCACCTGCTGACGATGATGCTCCGGCTTATGCACGGTTTTCGGCTTGGCCGGGGCGGCGGGGGGTGCCACCGGCTCCGCCACCTCGGTCGCGGCCGGCCGGGCCCAGGGCAGGCTGCCGGCCGGGAAGCGGGCGACGGCCGGGGTGATGACCGGTGTTTCCG
>NZ_JH976207.1:1356057-1357521 GCF_000306035.1 Acidocella sp. MX-AZ02 | reverse complement strand
CCAGCACCTGCCGCGCCTCCTCCGCGCGGCCGCTGCCGACCAAAGCCAGCGCGTAATCGGCGCGGATTTTCGGGGTGGCGTTATCGGAGATCGCCAGCGGCCCCAGATATTGCAGCGCATCGGCGCTGTTGCCGGACAGCGCCAGCGCCATGCCGAGATTGACCTCGGTGGCGATGTTCCCGGGGGCGAGCAGCAGCGCCTGCTGCAACGGCGCCACCGCCCCGGCGGCATTGCCGCTCAGCGCCCGGGCCACACCGAGATCGCTCTGCGCGTTGGCATTTTGCGGGTCATCCGCCACCGCGGCGGCGAAGGCGCGCTCCGCCTCCGGCGCGTTGCGGCGGATCAGGCAGCGTCCGATCCCGGTCTGGGCTTCGGAGGAATGCGGGTTCTGCCCCAGCGCCAGCCTGTAAGCGGCGATGGAATCCTCGCAGCGATCCATCGCATAATAGGCCGCGCCCTCGTGATAGAGTGCCTGCTCATCGTGCGGGTTCTGCGCCAGGGTGGATTGCGCGATTTTCAGCGCCATCTGCGGGTTGCCGCCGGCGATGGCGGCATCGGCGACGTTGAGCGTGTCATTGCCTGGGGCGAACTGGCTGGTCTGCCGCGGCGTCGCACAGGCGCCAAGCATCAGGCAGGAAGCGGCGGCCAGGCCCAGGCGCAGCAAATTAGGGCGCCGTGGCGAGCAGCAACCAGTAGGCAGATTTCTGTGCATCGCGTTTCACTCCGCTCCCCGTCGAGAGAGCCTGGCTCAGGCTGAACTGGGCTTGCTTGTTGCCTTGCGCGGCGGCGCGCTGCCACCAATAGGCGGCCTTGCCGGGATTGGCCGGCACCCCGGCGCCATAGGCATAGGCGTTGCCGAGCGCGTCCTGGGCGTCGGCATTGTTGCGTTCGGCGGCTTTCTGCCACCATTGTGCGGCCAGAACATCGCTCTGCGGCACGCCATAGCCATGGGCGTAGTAATTGCCGAGATTGAACTGCGCCTTCACATTGCCCTGCTGCGCGGCTTCGGTGAAATATTGCGCCGCCTTGGTGTAATCCTGCTTCACGCCCAGCCCGGCATTGTAATTATAGCCCAGGCTGTTCTGCGCCTCGGCATTGCCGGCATCGGCGGCCTTGGCGAACCATTCGCTGGCCTTGGCATCGTCCTTGGGCACGCCGGTGCCGTTGGTATAGGCGTTGCCGAGTGCCAGCGCGGCATCGGGATTGCCCTGATTGGCGGCCTTGGCGAACCAGTAATCGGCGGCCTGGGCATCGGCAGCCACGCCGGTGCCAGTCTGGTACATCACCGCCAGGCGATATTGCGCATCCTCATTGCCCAGAGGTGCGGCGCGGCCATACCAGCTGGCGGCGGTGGCGTAATCCTGCGGCACGCCATGGCCGGTGTAATAGGCATCGCCCATCGCGGCCAGCGCGTCGGCGGAGCCGGCGGCGTTGGAGGGCGAGGCGTTCGGGTTCGGGGCCGGC
>NZ_JH976207.1:1322770-1355957 GCF_000306035.1 Acidocella sp. MX-AZ02 | reverse complement strand
AGAGGCCAAAAAAGGCCAGGAATGCTGCGCTAGCCGGGATTGGTCTCGTCTTCGAACCCATTCTTGGAAACTCTCCCGGCGTCATTCGTAAAAGCCTGAATTTAAGCGACAATGTTTGTTCTATCCGAAACCGCCAGCATTCGACAATCTTAGGGCGCAACAAATCTGCGTGTTTCCCGCGATTTTTATTTGGGCGGGAACCGGCTATGCAAACGCCATGAGCATACGCATTGGCATCGCCGGTATTTCCGGCCGCATGGGGATCTATCTGGCGCAGGAGGCCGCTGCCGCCGCCACCCTCTCCGGTGGCACCAGCCGCTCCGGCATGGCCCCGCCGGGCGCCTCGCATTTCGCCGACATCACCGCGCTGGCGCGGGAGTCGGACGTGGTGATCGATTTCACCCATGCCAGCACGGTGCAGGACCACGCCAAGGCCCTGGCGCAGACCGAGACCCCCTGGGTGCTGGGCACCACCGGCTACAATCAGGCGGACGAGGCGGCGATCGCGGCGGCGGCGAAGACGATCCCGGTGATCGCCGCCGCGAATTTCTGCACCGGCGTCAATCTGCTGCTGCTGCTGGCGGAAAAGCTCGGCCATGCGCTGCCCGCCAGCCAGTATGACGCCGAGATCCTCGAGATGCATCACCGCCAGAAGGTGGATGCGCCCTCCGGCACGGCCCTGGCCATCGGCCATGCGGTGGCGGCCGGGCGCGGCGTGGCGCTGGCGGATGTCATCGTCTCCGGCCGCGATGGCCATACCGGCCCGCGCCAGGATGGTGAGATCGGCTTCGCGACCTTGCGCGGCGGCCAGATCATCGGCTCGCACACGCTGAGCTTCACCGCCGGGGATGAGCAGATCAGCCTCACCCACCATGCCTTCGACCGCAAGGTCTTCGCCTCCGGCGCGGTGCGTGCGGCGCTCTGGGTGCATGCGCAGCCGGCAGGGCTGTATGGCATGAAGGATTTCTTGAAACTTTAGACAGTTTAGCCAAAGGCCGGAATTTTCTCCGGCGGCCGGGGTTTTTCAAAAATCCCGCCCGCTTTTCCGGGTTTTGCGAAATCGCCGCGCACATGCGGTGCGGGCGGATGGCGCGATGCGGCAAAAGCGCCGAGGGCAGCGCCGGCACGGCATATTGACCCCAGCCGCCCGATGCGCCATCCGGACCCCGCCGTTGCCGACTGACCGGTCTGCAACACCAAGTCATACGGGGGTTTTACATGCGCGATCGCGGAGAGTTTCTGTTCACCTCTGAGTCCGTGTCCGAGGGTCATCCGGACAAGGTTGCCGACCGGATTTCCGATACCGTCGTTGACGCCTATCTGGCGGCCGACCCTTACGCGCGCGTGGCCTGCGAAACGCTGGTGACCACCAACCGCATCATCCTGGCCGGCGAAGTGCGCGGGCCGGACAATATCACCAAGGAATATCTGGCCCATCTCGCCCGCCTGGCGGTGCATGATATCGGCTATGACCAGGAGGGGTTCTCCTGGAAGAATGCCGAGATCTCCGTGCATCTGCACGCCCAGTCCGCGCATATCGCGGTTGGCGTGGATGCCGCCGGCAACAAGGATGAGGGGGCGGGCGACCAGGGCATCATGTTCGGCTATGCCAGCTCCGAGACCAAGGCGCTGATGCCGGCCCCGATCTATTACTCCCACCTGATCCTGCGCCGCATCTCCGAGCTGCGCCGCGCCGCCGACAGCCAGGTGAAGGGCCTGCTGCCGGATGCCAAGAGCCAGGTGACGCTGAAATATGTGGACGGCAAGCCGGTGGGCGCCACCTCCGTGGTTGTCTCCATCCAGCATGAGCCGGGCTACAGCCCGGAGATGGTCAAGGAGATGCTCCGCCCGATCGTCAAGGCCGCGCTGCCTGAGGGCTGGATGCCGGAGGAGAAGGAATTCTACGTCAACCCGACCGGCATCTTCGAGATCGGCGGTCCGGATGGCGATTGCGGCCTGACCGGGCGCAAGATCATCGTCGACACCTATGGCGGCGCGGCCCCGCATGGCGGCGGCGCCTTCTCCGGCAAGGACCCGACGAAGGTTGACCGCTCCGCCGCTTACGTCTCGCGCTATCTGGCGAAGAACGTGGTCGCCGCGGGCCTGGCTGAGCGCTGCACGCTGCAGCTCTCCTACGCCATCGGCGTGTCGCAGCCGCTGTCGCTCTATGTCGATCTGCACGGCACCGGCAAGGATGTCGACGAGGACAAGGTGGCGAAGACCCTGCGCGAGCTGGTCAACCTGACCCCGCGCGGCATCCGCGAGCATCTGCAGCTCAACCGCCCGATCTATGTGCCGACCTCCGCCTTCGGCCATTTCGGCCGGACCCCGGATGACGAGCTGGGCACCTTCACCTGGGAGAAGACCGACCTGGTGCCGGCGCTGAAGAGCGCCTTCGGGCGGTAAGGAAGGGTTTAAGGGAAGAATGGGGGCTTTTTAGAAAAAAGCCCCCATACCCCCAAAAACTTTTGCGACTTTTGGCCTGGGGCTTGTCCCCGGGCCGTTTGCTTTTTGAGGCTCCATGAACCCCGAAGACGCCCCGCCGGGCTGGCTGCGCGCCGCACCGTTCCTGTTCCTGATGCTGTGGTCGGCCGGGTTTCCGGTCTCCAAGACCGGCATCCAGTACGCCGCCCCCTTCACCTTCCTGGCGGTGCGTTATGCGCTGGCGCTGGCGGTGCTGGTGCCGGTCGCGCTCTGGCTGCGCCCGGCGCTGCCCAAACGGCGCATCGCCCTGCTGCATGTGGCGGTGGTCGGGTTCTGCATCCAGACCATCTATTTCGGCATGTGCTACGCCGCCTTCGCGCGCGGCACCTCGGCCGGGGTGGTGGCGCTGGTGGTCTCGCTGCAGCCGCTGCTGGTCGGCGTGCTCGCCCCCTTGCTGGTGCGCGAGCGCATCGGCGCCAAGGGCTGGGCCGGGCTGGGGCTGGGCTTCTGCGGCGCCGCCATCACCATTCTCGGCTATGGCGAAACCGGGCATATTTCGCCGCTGGGGGTGATCTTCTCCATCGGCGCGCTGCTCGGCATGGTGGCGGCCACCCTCTATGAGAAGCGCTTTTCCACCGGCATGCATCCGGTGGCGGCGAATATCGTGCAATATGTGGTCGGCCTGGTCACCACGCTGCCTTTCGCGCTGCTGCATTTCAGCCTGCATCTCACCACGCCCTTCATCGCCAGCATGGCCTATCTGGTCATCGGCAATTCGCTGATCGCGATCTCGCTCTATATCGCCATGCTGCGCTTTGGTGCCGCCTCGCAGGTTTCGGCCCTGTTCTATCTGGTGCCGCCGGTCTCCGGGCTGATGGCCTGGGGGCTGCTGGGCGAGGCGATGCCGGCCTTGGCCTGGGTGGGCATGGCGGTGGCGGGGCTTGGCGTGGCGCTCGTGCGCAGGCAAAGAGCCTGACCATGACCGCCCTGAAACCCCAACCCGACCGGCTCTATGGCCGCGCCCACGGCAAGAAGCTGCGCCCCCGCCAGGAATGGCTGCTGGAGCATTTCCTGCCGCAAACCGCCTGGCCCGCCGCGCCCTTTTCCATCACCCCGCGCGAGATCTGGCTGGAAGTCGGTTTCGGCGGCGGCGAGCATGCTTATGAGCTGGCCTGTGCCAATCCGGAGGTCGGCTATATCGCCGCCGAAGTCTTCGATAACGGCATTTGCTCGCTGCTCTCGCGCATCGCCCCGGATGGGGCGGGCGATCCCACCCCGCTGCCCAATCTGCGGCTCTATACCGAGGATGCCCGCCCGCTGCTGCGCGGCTTCGAGGATGGCGCGCTTTCCAAGCTGTTCCTGATGTTCCCTGACCCCTGGCCGAAGGCCCGCCACGCCAAGCGCCGCTTCGTGCATCCGGACATGGTGCTTGAAATTGCCCGGGCGCTGCGCCAGGGCGGGGAATGGCGCATCGCCTCCGACGATCCGACCTATCAGGGCTGGACGGACGAGGTGCTGGCCGGGCAGGAGCTGTTCACGGTCAGCCGGGTGGATATCCACCCCGAAGGCTGGCCGCATACGCGCTACAAGGAAAAGGCCATCGCCGCTGGGCGCAAGCCGGTCTACTGGTCCTTGATCAAACGCTAATCGCCGCCGGCGGCTGTTTGCAGCCGCTTGGTCAGCGCCAGGATCTGCTCGCGCAAGGCCCCCAGCTCCTCCAGACTCATCCCCGTCGCCTGCAAAATGCAGGCGGGGATGGTTTGCGCTTTTTGCCGCAGCTTATCGCCGGCCGGGGTCAGCTTCACCCGCACCACGCGCTCATCCTTGGTATCGCGATGGCGTGAGAGCAGCCCATCCGCCTCCAGCCGCTTCAAGAGCGGGGTGAGGGTGCTGGATTCCAGCGACAGGCGCTGGCTGAGCTGGCCGACGGTCTGGTCGTCCTCCCCCCATAACAGCGTCATCGCCAGATATTGCGGATAGGTCAGGCCGATCTCGGCCAGAAGCGGCTTATAGGCGCGGCTGAAGGCATGCTCGGCCGCGTAGATCGAGAAGCAGAGAAAATCATCGAGACGGGCGCTGAAGCCCGGTTGGCCTTGTTGTCCACCGTCCATGGCGGGATCTCCAAAAAAACTTCGCCGATTATATCGTGCACGATTGACTTGTGAAATAGCGCCTGATAAATAGTCGTGTACGATTTAATCGTGACGTATAAAACGGAGATACTTAAATGAGCATGATCACCGCCAAAGATGGCACGCAGATTTTCTACAAGGATTGGGGCAAGGGGCAGCCGGTGGTGTTCAGCCATGGCTGGCCGCTGAGTGCCGATGCCTGGGATGCGCAGATGAATTTCCTGGGCGAGCGCGGCTACCGCGTGATCGCGCATGACCGGCGTGGCCATGGCCGTTCCGAACAGACCTGGACCGGCAATGACATGGACACCTATGCCGACGACCTGGCGGCGCTGACCGCGGCGCTGGATCTGCAGGAGGCCATCCATGTCGGCCATTCCACTGGCGGCGGTGAGGTGGCGCGCTATATCGGCCGGCATGGCACCAAGCGGGTGGCCAAGGCCGTGCTGCTCGGCGCGGTGCCGCCGGTGATGCTGAAGGGCGCGGCCAATCCCGAGGGGGTGCCGATGGAGGTGTTCGACGGCATCCGCGCCGGCGTGCGCCGCGACCGCTCACAATTCTTCAAGGATCTGACCATCCCGTTCTACAACGCCAACCGCGAGGGCGCGCAGGTTTCGCAAGGCGTGCGCGAGGCGTTCTGGCTGGCGGGGATGCAGGGCGGGATCAAGGCGCTGCTCGATTGCATCAAGCAATTCTCCGAGACGGATTTCACCGAGGATCTGAAGGCGATCGACGTGCCGACGCTGATCGCGCATGGCGATGACGACCAGATCGTGCCGATCGGCAATTCCGCGCTGCGCAGCGTGAATTTTGTCAAAGGCGCGGAGCTGAAGATCTATGCCGGCGGCAGCCATGGGCTGGCGCAGATCCAGGCGGAGGCTTTCAACGAAGATTTGCTGAAATTTATTCAAAAATAAAAAGTTTTTGGGGTGTGGCCCTTTTTTCAAAAAGGGCCACGAAAATTCTGGGGTGTTGGTAACGAGGCTGCCAAAACCCCAAACGTTTTTCGACGCTTTTTGAAAAAAGCGGTACCAAAAACTTTTGCTCTTAATCCTCGGTTTCTTCTTCGTCCTCTTCCTCAAGGCCGAATTGCTGCGCCTCTTCGTCATATTCGAAGATTTCCGCGTAACGGCCCCAGGAAATCACCGTGCGCAGCGTCTCTTCCGCATATTCCGGAGACATGTGATCCTCCAGCTGGTCGCGGAAGCGCACCGCGGCGGCGCGGTGGTTGGAGCGCTGGTCGATCACCCCGCGGATCGCGCCGATCAGCGGCACATGCGTGCGCAGCGCCTCGGCGAAGATCTCCTTGCGGTCCTCCGTCTCCGCATCGGCGAAGCGCCGGCCGGTTTCGGTGATGATGATGTCGCCTTCCTCCAGCTCCGCGAAACCCAGCATGCTCAGCGTCTCGCCCAGCGGCAGCAGCTCATCGACCTCGAACTGCAAGGCGGCGGCCAGGGCGGGAAGATCGGCGCGGCCATTATAAGGCTCGCTCTTCAGCGTCTCCAGCAGACCGGCGATGAGGTTGGTGCCCACCGGATGCAGCACATGCGCGAACGGGTTGGGTGCGGCGGCGGTGGCGGTGTGCACTTCCGGCGCCTTGCGGCGGGTCATGATGCCGTAAATATCGTCCACCATCTCGCGGAAGGCGGGGTCGAAGCGGTTGCGCGGATGCGCGAAGGGCACTTTCAGCTCATGCGCGACGCGGCCCGGATTGGAGGAGAACACCAGGATGCGGTCCGCCATCAGCACCGCCTCCTCGATATTATGCGTCACGATCAAAATGGATTTCACCGGCAGCTTGCCGTCCATCCAGAGATCGATGAGGTCGGTGCGCAGCGTCTCGGCGGTCAGCACGTCCAGCGCCGAGAAGGGCTCATCCATCAGCAGCAGATCGGGATGCACGACCAGGGCGCGGGCCAGGCCGACGCGCTGGCGCATGCCGCCCGAGAGCTCCTTCGGATAGGCGCCGTCATAGCCGCCCAGCCCGATCAGATCGATCGCCTCTTCGGAGCGCTCCTCGCGGTCATCCTTCTTCACCCGCAGCGCTTCTAGCCCCAGCTCGACATTTTCCTGCACGGTCAGCCAGGGGAACAAAGCAAAGCTCTGGAACACCATGGCGACACCGGGGGCGGGGCCGGTGAGCGGCTTGCCGCGCCAGTTCACCTCGCCGGAGGTCGGCTTCAACAGTCCGGCGACGATGCGCAGCAGCGTCGATTTGCCCGAGCCGGAACGGCCCAGCAGCGCCACGATCTCGCCTTCATGCAGGGTGAGATCGACATTATCCAGCACCACCAGATCGGCGCTGGCCTCCTTATGGTAGGCCTGCCGGCAATTGCGCACGGAGACGAGCGGGATGTTGGTCTGGTCCATGGCGTTTACCCCAGCGTGGTGCGGCGGACGGCGTACGCGTAAAGCGGCCGCCAGAGGATGCGGTTGAAGAGAATGACGAAGCAGGACATCACCACCACGCCGAGCACGACGCGCGGCGTGTCGCCATTATTGGTGGCCTGGGCGATATAGGCGCCCAGCCCATGGGCGGTGAGGGTGTGGGTGCCCCAGCTCGCCACCTCGGCGACGATGGAGGCATTCCAGGCGCCGCCGGAGGCGGTGATCGCCCCGGTGATGTAATAAGGCAGGATGCCCGGGATCATCACCTTGCGCCACCAGAGCAGGCCGTGAATGTTGAAATTGGCCACAGCCTCCTTCATGTCTCCTGGAAAGGCGGCGGCACCGGCGATGACGTTGAACAGCAGATACCATTGCGTGCCGATCAGCATCAAAGGTGTGAGCCAGATATCAGCGTTCAGATGGAACATCACGATGAACAGCACGAAGGGCGGGAACAGCAGATTGGCCGGGAAGGCGGCGAGGAACTGCGCCACCGGCTGGGCGATGCGCGTCGCCTTCGGCCGCAACCCGAGCCACACGCCGATCGGCACCCAGACCAGCGAGGCGATCGCCATCAGCACCGCGACGCGGATGGCGGTATAGATGCCCATCAGCAGCGCCGTGCCGAGATCGCGCCAATGCAGCGTGCCGGAGACATAGGCGACGATCTGCCAGGCGGCATAGACCGCGATGGCGGCGATCAGCAGATACCAGATGCCGTCGACGATGCGCGAAGGCTCGCTGGTTTCATCCACCTGGCCGGGCTGGCGCAGAGAGAGGCGCAGCCGGAACACCCGCCCGAAGGCCCCGCCGATCACCTCGCCGATGGCCCGGAACAAAGCAGTGCGGCGCAGCAGCTTCAGCATCCAGGGCTCAGGGCCGGAGACGGCGGCCGTGGTCTCGAAGCGGAACTTGCCGGACCAGGCCACCAGTGGGCGGAAGATCAGCTGGTCATACAGCAAAATCACCACCAGCATGGCGATGATGGCGTAGATGATCGCGTGCAGATCCTCCTTCGCCAGCGCCACCGCCACATAGGAGCCGATGCCGGGCAGGGTGAACTGGGTGTTGCCGACCGTCACCGCCTCGGACGCGACGACGAAGAACCAGCCGCCGGACATTGACAGCATGGTGTTCCAGACCAGCCCGGGCATGGCGAACGGCACGTCCAGCTTCCAGAAACGCTGCCAGGGGGAGAGGCGGAAGGAGCGCGAGGCTTCCTGCAGATCCGCCGGCAGGGTGGTCAGGGACTGGTAGAAGCTGAAGGCCATGTTCCAGGCCTGGCTGGTGAAGATCACGAACACCGAGGCCAGCTCCGCCCCCATCACCTGGCCGGGGAAGAGATGCAGGAAGAACACGGTGGTGAAGGTGAGGAAGCCCAGGATCGGCACGGACTGCAGAATATCCAGGATCGGGATCAGCACCTGGCCGGCGCGGCGGGATTTCGCCGCCAGCGTGGCGTAGGTGAAGGTGAAGACCAGCGAGAAGAACAGAGCCGCGAACATGCGCGCGGTGGAGCGCAGCGCGTAATAAGGCAGCCAGGCCGGGTCGAGATGGATCGGCGTGTTCTGGATCTGCGCGATCGGGGTGGCGATGGTGCTGCGCCCGACCTCGACCAGCGCGATCAGCAGCCCCATGACCATCAGCATGGCCGCGCCGTCGAAGCGGTTCGGCATGCGATGCCCAGCCAGGGCAGGAGGGGTGTAATTCTTCATCGGGCCGCCTGGCTTCGGTTTAAGAGGAGTTAAGCCCCCTTAGCCATGCGGCGGCACTTTGTCACCTATGGAAAGCATTGCGCTTTGGTGACAAGCCGCAGGCCCCACAAGAGCAAAAGTTTTTGGGGGGTGTGGGGGTGTTTTTTCAAAAACATCCCCACGTGTTTTCGACCCTTTTTTGCAAAAGAGGGTCGAGCCCCAAAAATTTTTTGCAACTTTATCTTGGGGTTATTTGGTTCCTGTGGAGCCGAAGCCGCCAGCGCCGCGGGCGGTTTCGTCCAGCTCCGCCACTTCCGCCCACGCCACGCGCACCACCGGCGCCAGCACCGCCTGGGCGATGCGCATGCCGCGCGTCACCTCAAAGGCCGCATCGCCCATGTTCAGCACGATGACACCGACCTCACCGCGATAATCCTCATCGATGGTGCCGGGGCTGTTCGGCAAGGTGATGCCGTTCTTCAAAGCCAGGCCGGAGCGCGGGCGGATCTGCAGCTCATAGCCGGGCGGCAAAGCGATGCTGAAGCCGGTGGGGATCAAAGCGCGCCCGCCCGGCGGAATGCTCACCGGCGCGCTCACCGCCGCCTGCAGATCCATGCCCGCCGCCCCCTTGGTGGCATAGGCGGGCAGTTCCAGCCCCTCGCCATGGGCGAGGCGCTTGATGCTCACGGTCACTTCATTCATTCGAAATGGGCTCCAATCTTCGCGGCGAGTTTTTCAGCGACCGCCTGTTTGTTCATCCTGGCCCAGGGCTCTGCGCCGTCTGCGGTCAGCAGCAGCACCTCGTTCTCGTCCCCGCCCATGATGCCGGTGCCGCCGACATTATTCGCCACCAGCCAGTCGCAGCCCTTGCGGGCGCGCTTGGCGGCGGCATGTTCGGCCAGCCTCTCCGTCTCCGCCGCGAAGCCGATGACGAGCTTCGGGCGGGTGGGCGAGGGGGCGGACAGCCCGGCGAGAATATCCGGGTTTTCGGTGAGGCTCAGCGCGGTGGCACCCGAGCCGTCCTTTTTCAGTTTTTGCTCCGCCTCGGTCTGCGGCCGCCAATCGCCGACGGCGGCCGCGCACACGGCGAT
The DNA here is from genome assembly GCF_000306035.1 of Acidocella sp. MX-AZ02. NCBI lineage: Bacteria > Pseudomonadati > Pseudomonadota > Alphaproteobacteria > Acetobacterales > Acidocellaceae > Acidocella > Acidocella sp. MX-AZ02. Next base: position 1,346,228 of record NZ_JH976207.1, on the reverse strand, counting down.
ATCCGCCGGCAAAGCAGCCTGCACAGCCGCCTGCATCTGCCGGGCGGTTTCCACCTTCACCAGCTCCACCCCGAACGGGTCCGGCAGCGCCACCGGGCCGGAGATCAGCGTCACCCGCGCCCCCAACGCCACCAGCGCCTGGGCAATGGCATGGCCCTGCTTGCCGGAGGAGCGGTTGGCGATATAGCGCACCGGGTCGATCGGCTCATGGGTCGGGCCGGAGGTGACGATGGCGTGCTTGCCCTTCAACGGGCCGTCCTGCAGCGCCGCCAGAATGCCAGCGAGGATCACCGGCGGCTCGGCCAGCCGGCCGGGACCGTATTCGCCGCAGGCCATCGGACCCTCATCGGGCGCCACCACCAGCACGCCGCGCGCTTTCAGCGTCGCGATGTTGGTTTCGGTGGCCGGGTGCTGCCACATGCGCACATTCATCGCCGGGGCGACGAGCACGCGCTTATCCGTGGCGAGCAGCAGCGTGCTGGCCAGATCATCCGCCAGCCCGGCGGTCATTTTGGCGAGGATATCCGCACTGGCCGGGGCCACCACCACCAGATCGGCGGCGCGGGAGAGCTCGATATGGCCCATCTCGCTGTCATCGGTCAGCGAAAACAGATCCTGATAAATCTTCTCGCCGGTCAGCGCCTGCAAGGAAAGCGGGGTGACAAACTCAGCCCCCGCCTTGGTCAGCACCGCCGTCACCCCCAGCCCGGCCTTGCTGGCCAGCCGCACCAGCTCCAGCGTCTTATAGGCGGCAATCCCGCCTGAGACGATGAGCAGGATGCGTTTCACAGCTTCCAGCCAGCATGGATGGCGGCGATGCCGCCCGAGAGGTTGCGGTAGGTGACGCGCTCAAACCCCGCCGCCTCGAACATGCGCTTCAGCTCCTCCTGCTTGGGGAACATGCGGATGCTCTCGGCCAGATATTGGTAGCTGGCACTATCCTTGGCGATGATGCCGCCGATTTTCGGCAGCGCCTGGAAGGACCAGGCATCATAGAGCTTCTCCAGCCCGGCGATCTGCAGCTGGGAGAATTCCAGCACCATGAAGCGCCCGCCCGGCCGCAGCAGGCGCTGCGCCTCGGCGATCACCTTGTCCTTGTTGGTGCAGTTGCGCAGGCCAAAGGCCATGGAGATTCGGTCAAAGCTCGAATCCGGCAGCTTGATCGCCTCGGCATCGGTCACCAGGAATTCGATATCGGCCAGATGGCCGTTGGCGGTGGCGCGGTCACGCCCGACATTGAGCATCGATTCGTTGATGTCCGACATCACCACCGGCCCGCCGCCGCGCTTGAGCCAGCCAAAGGTGATGTCCCCGGTGCCCGCCGCCAGGTCCAGCAGCTTGTGATAGGGGCGCGGGTCCAGGGCGGTGAGGAATTCGCGCTTCCAGAGCCGGTGGATGCCAAGCGACATCAGATCATTCATGATGTCGTATTTGCCCGCCACGGAATCGAACACTTCACGCACCAGCGTGCTCTTCTCCTCGCGCGGGACGGAGCGGAAACCGAAATCGGCGATGTCGTCGGCATTGTTCTGGGTCATGAGCGCCTATATAGCCTCGTTTTGCCATGCCGGAACTCCCCGAGGTCGAAACCGTGATGCGCGGTCTGGACGGTCATCTGACCGGACGGCGCATTTCCCACGCCATTCTGCGCCGCGCCGATATACGCTGGCCGGTGCCGCCAGAGCTGCCGCGCCTGCTCACCGGGGCGCTGGTGCTGGGCTTCCGGCGGCGGGGCAAGTTCATGCTGATGCGCCTCGATAATGGCTGGTCGGTGCTGATCCATCTCGGCATGTCCGGCCGGATGCTGCTGGACAGGCAGGAGGCGCTGCATGAGCATCTGACCATCGAGACGGAAGCGGGCGGGCGCGTCGGCTTTGTCGATCCGCGCCGCTTCGGGGCGCTGGATCTGGTGCGCACAGCGGATGAGGACAGCCACAGGCTGCTGGCCGGAATGGGGCCGGAGCCGCTGGGCAATGAATTCTCCGGGGCCTACATGGCCGGGCTGGCCAAGGGCCGCAGCGCGCCGATCAAGGCGTTTCTGCTGGACCAGAAAGTGGTGGCGGGCATCGGCAATATCTACGCCAGCGAGGCTTTGTTCCGCGCCGGCATCTCCCCCACCCGCGCGGCGGGCAAGATTTCCCGGCCGCGTATGGACAAGCTGGCCGAGCAGGTGCGGGCGACGCTGATTGAGGCGATTGCCGCCGGCGGCTCATCCTTGCGCGATTATGTGCAGCCGAGCGGCGAGCTTGGCTATTTCCAGCATGGCTGGAAGGTCTATGGCCGTGCCGGCGAGCCCTGCGAACACTGCCCCGGCCTGCCGGCCTGCGGCGGCATCAGCCAGATCACCCAATCCGGCCGCTCTACCTTCTACTGTGCCAAAACCCAGCGCTGAGGCGGCTAGAGCGTATTCCATTCCCGTTGGTGCAGGGAATACGCTCTAGCTTTTTGTGCGAGCGATCAACTTTATCCGATCAAACGAGTCCGTTTGATCGGATGTTGCTCTACAACCGGGCCGAGCCTGACGGGTCGTCCGGGTTGAGCTTGCCGACCAGCACCCGGTTTCGCCCCGCCGCCTTGGCGCGGTAGAGCCCGTTATCCGCGGCCATCATCAAGGCCTGGGCGCCGGAGGCGGGGTCCAGCCGGGAGACGCCGAGGGAGATGGTCAGCCGGCCATAGGTGAAGCCGGTACCGGCGATGGTGGCGCGCAGCCGCTCGGCCACCACCAGCGCATCCGCCAGATTGGTCGCGGGCAGCAGCACCGCGAATTCCTCCCCGCCATAGCGGGCCAGGAAATCATAAGGCCGCAGCCCGGCTTGCAAGATGCGCGCCACCTCCTGCAAGGTGGTATCCCCGGCCTGGTGGCCGAACTCATCATTCACCGCCTTGAAATGGTCGATATCCAACAGCAGCAGGCAAAGCGGATCCCCGGTGCGCCCGGCGCGGGCGATTTCCATGTCCAGGCGCTTATCCAGCGCGCGGCGGTTGGGGGTGGCGGTGAGAAAATCCGTGACCGCCTGCTGCGCCAGCCAGCCATTGGCCTGCGACAGCCCCAGCAAGGTGCGGCGCAGCTCCAGCTGCTCGACGATTTGCGCGGCCAGCAGCTTCAGCGCCCGGCTTTGCCGGGGGGGCAGCTTCAACGGCTGCCGGTCCGCCAGCAGGATGGCCCCCAGCACCTCGCCATCCGGGGCGCAAAGCGGCAGCGCCGCCTGCAATTTCAGCTTCATCGGCGCGAACAGCTGCGCGGCCCCGTCCACCGCTAAGCCGGTCAGGATTTCGCCTGGCTGGTGCAGCGAAATATCGTAGAGCGGGGTGGCGGGGGGCTGCAACCGGCACCCCGCGCCGCGCCGCGCCCAGCGCCCTTTGATCCATTGATCCTCGGCGGTGAAGAAACAGATCAGCGCCGCCGCGCACTCACCGATATAGCCGGCCAGGCAGGCCAGCTCGTCAAACGCCGGATCGGGCGTGTCGTCGCTCAAGCCATATTGCGCCAGAATCGTGGCGCGGGGATCCAGCCGTGCCGAGGCGCTGTCCCGCAGCTCAGGCGGCTGGCGAATCTGCGTTGTCGCTACCATCATTCCACAACCTTGTTTGTTGCGAAATCAGGATGGGTTGCGAGATTGAATGAATGGTAAATTTCCGCGTTCGATACGCGGAAATTTACTATTTTTGGTCATTTCAGCGCCTGCACCGCCGCCAGAACAGCCTCGGCATGCCCGTCCACCTTCACCTTCGGCCAGATCCTGGCGATTTTGCCCGCCGAATCGACCAGCACGGTCGAGCGTTCGATGCCCATATAGGTTTTGCCGTACATGGATTTCTCCTGCCAGGCGCCATAGGCCTCGATCACGCTGCCCTCCGGGTCCGAGGCGAGGGGGAATTCCAGCTTATATTTGGCGGCGAATTTCTCCAGCGCCTTCATGCTGTCCTTGGAGATTCCGATGATGGTCACGCCGAGCCTGGAGAAATCCGGCAGCCCGCTCTGGAAGGCGCAGGCCTCCTTGGTGCAGCCGGGCGTGTCGGCGCGGGGGTAGAAATAGAGCAGGAAGGGCTGGCCCTTCAGCCCATCGCGCGAAACAGTTCGGCCATTGGTGGCGGGCAGGGTGAAATCCGGCGCGTCTTGGCCTTCGGCCAAGCTTGTCATCAGGCTCATCATCAGGCTCCTTCGGTGAATGTCTGGGTGAAAATCTGGTGTGCCTGGGCGGCGGCTTCGCGCATGCCCGCCTGCAACGCCGCGAGATCGGCAAAGAATGTGGCGCGCAGCAGCGGCTCCAGCATGGCGCCGGGCGGGGCGGCGGCGCTCAGCGGCAGGCCGGTGATGCGGTTGATACCCTGGATCGTTCGCCACAGCCGGTCCGCCGCGATCAGCGCCTCGGCGTCGCTCTGCCGCAGCAGCCCGGCGGCGGCCAGCCCTTTCAGCGCCGCCTCGGTATTGGGCTGGAACAAAGCCGGCTCGCTGCCGCCATGGATCAGCTGCAGCGCCTGGGCGATGAAGCCGACCTCCATCATCCCGCCGGGAATGGCGCGCACATCAAAGGGCCCGCGCGGCTTCATCTCGGCGGCCAGCCGCGCCTGCATCGCGGCGGTATCGGCCAGAATGCGCGCCCGCGGCTCCGGCCGGCAGAGTGCCCCCAGCACCGCCTCGCGCACTGTGGCGGCGAAGCCCGGCGTGGCCGCCATCACCCGCGCCCGGGTGAGGGCCAGGCGCTCCCAGGTCCAGCTCTCCTTGGCGTGATAGCTGCGGAAGGACGCCAGCGAGACCGCGACCGGCCCGGCATTGCCCGAGGGGCGCAGCCGCATATCCACATGATAGACCGGCCCGCCCGGCCCCTGCGCCGTCAACGCCGCCACAAAAGCCTGGGAGAGGCGCGAGAACCATTGCGTCGGCGGGATCGCCATCGGGGCGTGATCATAGATCAGCATCAGATCGAGATCGGAGCCCGCCAGCATCTCCCCGGCACCGGCCTTGCCCAGCGCCAGCACCGCCACCTTGGCGCCGCGCGGGGCGGGCTGGCGCTGCTTCTGCGCGGCGATGACCAAGGGCAGCAGCTGCGAGAGCGCGGCCTCCGCCAAAGCGCTGCGGGTGCGCCCGGCCTCATTCGCGTCCAGCCGGCCTTCCAATGTCGCCACCGAGAGGTGGAATTCCTCCTGCCGGACGAAGCGCCGCGTGGCGGCGGCGGCCTGTTCCAGATCCTCCGCCTCGGCCAGCAGCCGGCGCAGCACCGGGCGCGGCGCGGCAAAGCGGGCTTCCGGGGCGAGCAGCCCGTCCAGCGCCTGCGGGTCCTCGGTGAGATAGTCCGAGAGCGCCGGGGCGGCGCCGAGCACGGCGGCCAGGCGCTTGAGCAGGCCAGGATTGCGGGTGAACAAAGAGAGCAGCTGCACCCCGGCGCGCTGGCGGCTCAGCAGCGTGTCGAACTGGGCGAAGGCCTTGTCCGGCTCCGGCTGCGCGCCCAGGGCTGCCAGCAGCGGGGCGACCAGCCCGTCCAGCAGCTCGCGCGCCCGTGGCGAGCGCAAGGCCGGCATATCGCCCGAGCCCCAGTCGCGCAGCCGGGCGGCGATATGCTTGATATCCTTGAAGCCCAGCGCCTCCAGCCGGGCGGTGAAGGCGGGCGCCGGCGCTCCCTCGGGGCCGGGATTCAGCCCGTCCTGCAGGGCCTGGGTGCCGGCATCGAAGAAATCCAGGAAATGCGCATGCACGCGGGCGAGCAGCTTGGGGAAACTCTGCCGGAAGCGCGGCGCCGCCAGGAAGATGCAGAACGCCTCCAGCCCGGCCTCGCTGGCGGGCAGCGCATGGGTCTGGCGGTCCGCCACCATTTGCAGCCGGTGCTCGACCCGCCGCAGCTCCCGGTAATCCGCCGCCAGCTGCCTGGCCGCGCGCTCCGGCAGATGGCCGGCCCGGGCCATGGCGGGCAGCGCCTCCAAGGTCGCCGGGATGCGCAAGGCCGGGTCCTGCCCGCCCCAGACCAGCCCCAGCGTCTGCACGATGAACTCGATCTCGCGGATGCCGCCCTGGCCCAGCTTCACATCGAAGCCGCGCAAGCCCTCGGCCGGGTGCTGCGCGTCGATCTGGCGCTTCATCTCGTGAATATCCGAGATCGCCGCGAAATCCAGATATTTGCGCCAGATGAAGGGGCGGATGGCGGCCAGAAATTGCTGCCCCAGCGCCAGATCCCCGGCGACGGGCCGCGCTTTGGAGAAGGCGGCGCGCTCCCAGGTGCGGCCATGGCTCTCGTAATAAGAGAGGGCGGTGGCCAGGGCGACGACCGGCGGCGTCGCCCCTGGGTCGGGCCGCAGCCGCAGATCGACCCGGAAGACATAGCCCTCGGCATCGCGCGCCGCGAGCAAAGCGGTGAGGTCGCGCGCCAGCCGCGCCATCATCGGCTGCGAGTCCTCGCCATAGACCGGGCTTTCCGGATCGTAGAGCAGCACCAGATCGATGTCGGAGGAGTAATTCAGCTCCCGCGCGCCGAGCTTGCCCAGCGCCAGCGCGACGAAGCCGCTGCCCTGGTCCGGTGCCGCCGGGTCGGGCAGGGCGATCTCTTCCGCCGCGTGCAGCTCGTACAAAAGATGCCGGATGGCGGCGCGCAAGGCGGTCTCGGCGAGGTCCGAGAGCGCCGCGGTGACCTGCTCCAGCGTCCAGAGCCCGCCCAGATCCGCGATGGCGATGCTCAGCGCCATCTGCCTTTTGGCCCGGCGCAGCGCGTCGCTGAGCTGGGCGCGGGGCAGATCCGGCGGCAATGAAGCCAGCCCGGCCAGCACCGCTTTCGCCTGCGGGGTGGGGCCAGCTTCCAGGCAGGCGCAGAGCGTCGCGGATTCACGGCAGGCGAGCTCGGCCAGGAAGGGCGCGTTGCCGCCCAGCGCCGCCAGCAGCGCCGCCCCCGAGTCGCTCCGCGCCAGCTTGGCCTCGCGCGGGCCAAGGGCCGCGAAATCCGCGCGCAGCCGCGCCGCCGCCGCTTGATCGGCCGGTTTGGGGAAGGATGGCTTGTGAAGATCGCCGGGCATCTGGCAAGCAGAACAGGATGAAGTTCCGCAGAGGTCAAGCGGCCTGGATTATCATAGAGGCGATCCACCAGCTCGGCCGCATCGTCGCGCTGGTTGTGCTGCTGGCGCTGGCCTTGTTCGGGCTGTTGGGGTTCCGGCTGGCGCAGGGGCCGCTGGAGATCCCGCAAATCGCCTCGCGCATCGCCACGCGGCTCTCCGGCGAAGGGGTTGAGGTGCGTATCGGCACCGCCGAGCTGGCCTGGGCCGGCTATCACAAAGGCGGGGCGGTGCCGCTGGTGCTGCGTCTGGCGGATATCAAGGTGGGCAGCGATTCAGGCGGGGCGCTGGCGGATATTCCCGCGGCCGATCTGACCCTGCCGGTGGCGGATCTGTTCGGCGGGCGCGACCCGATCGCGCTGAACGGCGCCGGCGCCACCTTCCCCGGCGGCAATGTCCCGGTCTCCTGGCATGCGGATCTCTGGCCCGGGCGCGGCTTCACCCTCTCCCACGGGGCGGTGCATGCGCGCATCGGCGCCGGGCGGATCGGCACCGGGGTGAACAGGGTGGCGCTCAGCGATGCCAGCTTTACCCTCGCGGTCTTGCCCGATGGCGCGGTGCAGGTGAGCGACGGCGTGGCCCAGCTCGCCCCGCAAGGCCAGAGCGCGCCGCGCCTGTACTTCAGCTTCCGCGCGCACCGCGATGGGCTCTGGCTCGGCCGGCTCAACGTAGCGCTGGACAGCGTGCAGGCCCAGGATCTGGCGGCCTACTGGCCGCCGATCGCCGCCCCGGATGCGCGGGTCTGGGTGATGCGAAACATCACCGCCGGCAGCGCCCATGACGCGCAATTCAGCATCGACATGGCCGCCCATGGCGATCTCTCGCATTTCAAAATCGAGAACGTGCAGGGCGGGTTTCAGGCCAGCGATCTGACCCTGCATTTCCTGCCCGGCGCGGTGCCGCTGGAGCATCTGGACGGTGTGTTCACCATGCCGGGGATGGATACCATCCTCATCGATGCCGGCGGCGGCGCGGCCGGCGGGGTCGGGCTGCAAAGCGGCAGCATGGTGATCACCGATCTCACGGCCAAGGATCAGTTCGGCTTCCTCAGTCTGAATCTGGCGGGGCCGGTGCAGAACGTGCTTGGCATTCTGGGGGCGCCGCCGCTCAACCTGCTCGCCCACACCCCGCCTGACATCAAGGGCGCCACCGGCACGCTCGCCGGCACGCTGGCGGCGATGATCCCGCTGGCCAAGAATGTCACCGCGCGGGATGTGCAGATCAACGTCGCCACCCAGCTCAGCGACGTGAAAATGGCCACCCCCATTCCCGGCATCTACTTTACCGATGGCGCGGTGAGGATCGCCACCGATGGCGAGACGCTGCGGGCGGACGCCACGGCGCAGCTCGCCGGCGCCCCGGCCAGCCTGACGCTGACCCAGGATGTCTCCAAGCCGGACGGGGCGGAGACGCTGGATCTGCAGGGCGAGGCCGGGCCCGCCCTCTGGCACGCTTTCGGGCTGGATACGCCGAGTGGCTTCACCTCCGCCACGCAAGGCAGCGCGCCCTTCCGCTTCAGCCTCAGCGGCCCGGCGGATGGCACCCAGGAGGCGGCGCTGGAGGCCGACCTTACCCGCATCGGCCTGGCTTTGCCCTTGCTCGGCTGGGTCAAGCAGCCCGGCGGGGCGGGGCGGCTGGCGGCGCGTTTCAGCCTGGAGAATGGTGATCTCGGCGCGATTCAGGATTTTATGATGGAAGCGCCGGGGCTGTTCGTGCGCGGCCACAGCCAGGGGCGGGTGTTCACCCTGACCCAGGCGGATATCGGCCGGTCGCAGGCGCAAGGCAGCGTGATTGCGCCCGCCCGCCCCGGCCAGCCCTGGCAAATCGAGGCCAGCGGCGAGACGCTGGATCTGCGCCACGGCGCCGACGCGCAGACGCAGCCCGACCAGCCCGCCCCGGCGGCACCGCCGCAACCCGCGCCCTCCGGCCCGCTCTGGCAGGCCAGGCTCGCCTTCCAGCATCTTTATATCACCAAGCCGCCGGCACCGGGTCTGCGGAATGTCAGCCTCACCGCCAGCGGCCAGGGGCAGGATCTGTCGCAGGCCAGCGCCAGTGCCGATGGGATGAGCGCGCAGATCACCCCGCTCGCCGGCCCGCGCCGCGCCCTGGCCCTGCAGGGCCAGGATGCCGGGGCGCTGCTGCGCGTGTTGGGGGTGTATGACGGCATGCAGGGCGGCGCGCTGGATCTGCGGGCGCAATTCGGCGGCGGCCCGGCGCAGGGCACGCTGAAGCTGGCCCAGGCCCGGCTGGTGAATGCGCCGGGCTTCATCAAGCTGATGCAGGCGGCGACCTTATATGGGGTGGCGGAGGCGATGTCTGGCCCGGGGCTGCTGATCGACCACGCGACCATCCCCTTCACCCTGGAGGGCGGCGTGCTGCGGCTGAACGGGGCGGATGCCTATTCGGAATCGCTGGGCTTCACCGCCAGCGGCAGCGTGGACGGCAATACCGGCATTTGCGATCTGCAGACCACGATCGTGCCCGCCTACGCGCTCAACGCGCTGCCGGGGAAAATCCCGGTTCTGGGGCATCTGTTCTCGGCGGAGAAGGGCGGCGGCTTGTTCGCCGTTCGCGCCCATGTGCAGGGGAAGATGAGCAACCCGCAGATCCATGTGAATCCGCTCTCCGCGCTCACGCCTGGATTCCTGCGGGGTGTGTTCGGGCTGGGGAGTGGTGCGCCGCCGGCCACGAAGCCGGCGGCGCCGTAGATTCAGCCCTGCGCCGGGGCCTTGGAGACCACGACCATCGCCGGGCGCAGCAGGCGGCCATTCAGCAGCCAGGTCTGGCTCCAGGCCTGCAGCACGGTGCCTGCCGGATGGTCCGCACTTTCCTGCTCGGCCATCGCTTGGTGCAGATTGGCGTCGAACACCGCGCCGGTCGGGTCGGTGCGGGTGATGCCGTTGCGCTCCAGAATGCCGGCGAAAGCGCGCTCGATGCCCTCGAAGCCATCACGCATCTTGGTGATCAGCTCCGGCTCGTCCTCGGTCTTCTTCGGCAGGCTGTCGATGCCGCGCTTCAGATTCTCCGCCGCCTCGACCACGTCGCGGGCGAATTTCTGCACGGCATAGAGCCGCGCATCCTCGACCTCGCGTTTGGTGCGGGCGCGCAGATTGGCCATTTCCGCCTCGGCGCGCAGCCATTTGTCGCGCATCTCGGAAAGCTCCTGCTCCAGCTGCGCGATGCGCTGATCAGGGGCTTCCAGCAGCGCCTCGTCCTGCGGGGCGGCATCCTCATGCATGATCTTGTCTTCTTCGCTCATGGCCCGGAATTAGGGGATTCTCGGCCGCCAAACAAGGAGGGCGCAACGCGCCGCTCATGCCGGATCGAGGGTTTGATGCTGGGGCCGCGCAAGCCCTGGCATCGCGGCGGTGAAATGCGCAAACGCCGCCAAGGCCCCGGCCGCGCACTCCTGCTCCTCGGCCGGGCTGAAACTCTGGGCGTTCAGCCGCGCGACAAAGCCGCGCCAATGCCGGGCGCGCTGCGCCTGCAAGGCCAGATGCCGTGCGCCGTGCGCGCCATCGAACCCCAGCGCCTGGGCCCAGCCGCGCAGCTGCAAAGCGCCGAGATTGGAGCCCTGCAGCACATAAAGACAGCCCCAGCCGCTGCCGCGCGCAAAGCCCACGGGCGGCGTGGCGCCAAGCGGCGCGGTGCCGAGATCCGCGAGGTCCGCCTCCAGCGACGCTGTCAACTCATACGCATCGGCCGGAAGCAGGCGCAGCGGCGCCAGTGCTGCTTCCAACGCGCGGCGGGCCTGATGAGTGATCTGCAGATAACGCGCATACAGAACAGGCGTGGCGAAAAAGCCGGCCCCGCGCATCGCCTCGTCCAGCCTGGCATGCGCCGGCGCGGTCAAGGCGCTGAGCGCGGCGCGCCGGTCCCGCGGCGCTTTATGTGGTAAAGCCATGTCCGCCGATATGGGGGTGAAGCGCTCAGCGCCAATCCGCAATGTCATTTTTACAACCGTCCGCGCCGGTCCTGATCCGCGGGCATCCTCTCGGGCGGGGCGGCCATTCCCTCTCGTCTTGGCCGCGAAATCGGCGTATGAGACGAGAAATGAATAGTCTGACGCCATTGCCCGCACGGCTGGTGATCGAAATCGTCTTCGATTTCGTCTGTCCCTGGTGTTATCTCGGCGTGAAGCGTCTGACCTATCTGCTGGCCCGCCGGCCGGAACTCGATGTCACCCTCAACTGGCGGCCCTTCCTGCTCAACCCCGACATGCCGCGCGGCGGCATGTCCCGCGCCGATTACATGATCCGCAAATTCGGCGCGGAGGACCGGGCGCGCCGGCTCTATGCCTCGATCGCCGAGCTGGGCGCGGCGGAGGGGATTGCGTTCAATTTCCCCGCCATCCGCCGCACCCCCAACAGCGTGGATGCGCATCGGCTGGTGCGCGAGGCGGCGCGGGTTGGGGCCGCGGATGCGCTGGTGGCCGGTATTTTCGCGGCGCATTTCGTCGAGGGGCTGGATATCGGCCAGCATGAGGTGCTGAGCGCGCTGGCGGTGCAGTCCGGCATGGGGGCGCGCCAGGTGCGGCTGTTCCTGGAATCCGGCGAGGGCACCGAATATGTGCATGCGGAAAATCTGCACGCGCACCGGCTCGGCATCAACGGCGTGCCCTGCTTCATGCTGGATGGCGAACACGCCATCGCCGGGGCGCAGGAGAGCGAGGTGCTGGAACGGCTGATCGACCTCGCCCTGTGCACCGCCCGGGAGCGTTGAAAGGGTTTCCTTTTTTCACGGCTGCGCTACAGCTTGTAACAGGCTGTACCTGCCGCCTCAGAAAAAGGGTCGACGAAACGTGAAAAGATCTGTGATTGCGTCTTCTGCCATCGCGTTGGGCGCGGCGGCGTGGTTGAGTTACGCGCCCCAGGCGCGCGCGGATGTTCCGCCGGCTGATCCGCACAGCATCGTCACCATCCAGCTCGAAAACGACGCCGCCTCCATCCCCGGCACGGATGAGCTTTACACCTCCGGCGAGCGTCTGGGCTATGTCGGCCCCACCGGCGCGGTGCCGGGCTTTCTCTCCAATCTTGGCCAGGGCGTGTTCGGCCAGGGCAGCCAGCGCCTGGAGATAGATCTGCAGCAGGTCATCTTCACCCCGACCAACACCCAGCTCTACAACCCCAACCCGCATGACCGCCCTTATGCCGGGCAGCTTTCGGCGAAGCTGACGCTGATCCAGGACACCACGACCACCCGCTCGATGCTGGGGGCGGCGATCGGCATCGTCGGCCCGGCCTCGCTGGCGCAGACCGTGCAGAACGGCTTCCACAGCATCATCGGCGATACCACCAATAAAGGCTGGCATTACCAGCTGCATGACGAGCCGACGCTGGATTTTTCCGCCGGGCGGATCTGGCGGATGGATCTGGCGAATTATGGTGGCATCGGCGTGCAGGTGCTGCCCCAGCTTACCGCGCAGGTCGGCAATACCGAGATCTATGCCCAGACCGGCGGCATCGTGCGTTTCGGCCAGGGGCTGGATTCGGATTTCGGCCCGGCGCTGATCGGCCCGCAGCTTTCCGGCACCGATGCCTATACCCCCACGCGCCCCTTCGTCTGGTACGTATTCGGCGGCGCGCTGGGGCGCTTCGTGGCGCATGACATGCTGGTCCAGGGCAATGATTTCCGCTCCAGCCGCGGGGTGGGGCTGACCCATCTGCAGGGTGATCTCGAAGTGGGGCTGGCGGTGATCTATCGCGGCGTGCGGCTTTCGGCGGTGGAGACCTTCGAGACGCCGGAATTCCACGGCTCGGCGCCGGCCTTCCAGTACGGGTCGATCGCGATTTCGACCAGGTTCTAAACGTTTTTGGGGGGCGGCCCTTTTTTTAAAAAGGGCCGCAAAACGTTGGGGGCGTTGACGACGCCGTTGCCAAAACCCGGGCGTTTTCGCCGCTTTTTGAAAAAAGCGGCACCAAAAACTTTTATTTACTTAGAAATTTTCGGAACGCCGCCAGCGTCGCCGGGGAGATATGGTGCTCGATCCCCTCGGCATCCTCCTCCGCCGCCTCGCGCGGCACCCCCAGCGCCAGCAGCAGCGCCACCACCAGCTGATGCCGCTCCCGGCTGCGCGCCGCCAGATTTTGGCCCTCCGGCGTCAACAACACGCCGCGATAGGGCAGGGAGGTCGCCAGCCCCTCGCGTTTCAGCCGGCCGATGGTCTTGATCACGCTCGCATGCGAAATGCCCAGCCGCCTGGCGATGTCCGTCGGCCGCGCCGGGGCGCCGCCGCTCTGCAGATCATCGATCAGCTCGGCATAATCCTCCAGCGTCGCGCTCAACTGCGCGGCCCTGGTTTTGCCGAAGCGTCTGGCCTGGGTCGGCTCGGCGGGAAGGTTCGGGGTTTTGCCGTCAGCTTCCATTTTATGGCGGTGCTCCAGTCTGACGCATGCTTTGCGGGAAAACCCCCATGCTGGCAAGTTGGGGCTCGGGGCGGTTGCCGCGTTGCACAAATCCGCTATATTCAGACACCATGCGGACGCGCCACGCCTTCGCAGGTTTAAACTTTTTGTTGTGGATTCAATCACTCGTCCGATAAAGTGGGCGACAAAAATAAAGGGATGCCATCGTGGCGAACGAAAAATCTCAGAATGTGCAGGACGTGTTCCTGAACCATGTCCGCAAGAGCAAGACGCCGGTCACGGTGTTCCTGGTCAATGGCGTGAAGCTGCAGGGCGTGATCACCTGGTTCGATAATTTCTCGGTGCTGCTGCGCCGTGATGGCCATACCCAGCTGGTCTATAAGCACGCGATCAGCACGGTGATGCCGGGCGCGCCGATCATGCTGTTCGATGCCGGCCGCGCCGAAGGTGGCGCTGCGGCCCCTGGCGAGGCTGGCTCCGCCAGCGCCAGTACGTTGCGCCTGAGCCGCAACCCCGAGCCGCAATACGACCCCGAGTCCGAAGGCTGATCCTCCGGATATCGTGATGCAAGAGACCGCGCCCCCGCCAAGCCGGGCGGCGATTTTGCTGCCCTGGGACCGGCAGGCGGCCTTCGCCGCCGGTCAGATCCGCTCCGCCGAGGCCCGCCTCGCGGAAGCGGTGGGGCTTGCCGCCTCCATCGGGCTGGTGATCGTGCATGAGCAGATCTTCCAGCTCCGCTCCCTCACCCCGGCCACCTTGCTCGGCAAGGGCCAGGTGGAGCTGGCCGCCACCGCCCTGCGCGGGGCGCAGGTGGATGTGGCGGTGGTGGATGCCGCCCTTACCCCCGTGCAGCAGCGCAATCTGGAAAAAGCCTTCGGCACCAAGGTCATCGACCGGACCGGGCTGATCCTGGATATTTTCGGTGCCCGTGCGCGCACCCGTGAAGGGTCGCTGCAGGTGGAGCTGGCGCATCTGGAGTATCAGCGCTCCCGCCTGGTGCGCTCCTGGACCCATCTGGAGCGCCAGCGCGGCGGCTTCGGCTTCCTCGGCGGCCCCGGTGAAACCCAGATCGAGGCGGATCGACGCCTGATCGGTGATCGCATCGTCAAGCTGAAGGCGGAGCTGGAGGAGGTGCGCCGCACCCGCGGCCTGCATCGCGGCGCGCGCAAGAAGGTGCCGTATCCGGTGGTGGCGCTGGTGGGCTACACCAATGCCGGCAAATCCACCTTGTTCAACGCGCTCACCGGCGCCACCGTGATGGCCGAGGACCAGCTTTTCGCGACGCTGGACCCGACCATGCGCGGGCTGGTGCTGCCTTCCGGGCGCAACATCATCCTCTCGGACACTGTGGGCTTCATCTCCGAGCTGCCGACCGAGCTGGTCGCCGCCTTCCGCGCCACGCTGGAAGAGGTGGCGGAGGCGGATCTGCTGCTGCATGTGCGCGACATTTCCCACCCCGACACCGAGGCCCAGGCCCGCGACGTGCGCGCCGTGCTCACCCGCATGGCCAAGGAAGGCACGCTGGACGAGGGCTGGCCTTCCCATACGCTGGAGGTGCTGAACAAGGCCGACGCGCTGGGCGGCATTGCCAATGTCGTGCAGGGCGAGGGCATCGCCGTCTCGGCCTTGACCGGCGAGGGGCTGGACCGGCTGCTGCAGACCATCGATGCCAGGCTCGCCGCCGCCGAACAGCTGGTCGAGCTGCAGGTGCCGGTTGAAGATGGCGCGCGTCTGGCCTGGCTCTATCGCCATGGCGAGGTGGTGGCGCGTGAGGATGACGAGCACCATGTGACATTGCAGGTGCGGCTCTCCGCCGTCGATAAAGCGAGGTTCGAAGCATTATGAAGCCAGCCGAGGTTCAATCCGTCATCGATCTGCTCCGGCATGTGGCGCGAACGGAAATCCTCCCCCGCTTCAAGAAGCTCTCCTCTGAGGATGTCCGCACCAAGACCGGCCCGCTGGACCCGGTGACGGTCGCCGACGAAGCGGCGGAGCGGGCGCTGAAGGCCGGGCTGAATAAACTATTCCCTGGCGATGACGTGATCGGCGAGGAGGCGGTCTCCTCCGGTGCCGCCTCGCTGGAGCGGCTGGCCCAGCCGGGGCGGGTCTGGATTCTCGACCCGATCGACGGCACCGCGAATTTCGCCGCCGAACTGCCTTTATTCGGGGTGATGGCGGCGTTGGTGGAGGCGGATGAGATCCTCGCCGGCTTCATTTTCGACCCGTTCGGCGATGACTGCGCTGTGGCGGTGAAGGGCCAGGGGTCGTACCTGATCGCGGCCGACGGCACCCGCCGCCGGCTGCAGGTGGCCGCCCCGGTGCCGGTGGACCAGATGGTCGGCTCGATGTCCTGGCGGTTCATGCCCGAGCCCTTGCGCAGCCACGTGCTGCACCGGCTGGACCGGCTGGCGGCGGTGACGGATTATCGCTGCGCCGCGCATCAATATCGCATGCTCTCGGGCGGGCATTGCCATGTGCAGATGTTCCGCAAGCTGATGCCCTGGGACCATGCGGCCGGGGTGCTGCTGCACCGTGAGGCCGGCGGCCATGCGCGGCATTTCGACGGTTCACCCTACCGCCCGTCGCAAACCGATGGCGGCCTGCTGCTGACCCCGGACGAGGCAAGTTGGGATGAGCTGGCGAACGCGCTGCTTCGATAAATAAAGGGGCTGTCCCAGATATCTTTCAGGCTTATGCCTTCAACGCCTTGAAGGATCGACATAATGGCCAGATGAATGACGATCTGGGGCAGCCCCTAAATAAAACCACCCTTCAAAGCAGCGACGCCGCGATATTCACCGACAGCGCCAGAATCACCGTATTGAACAGAAACCCGATCAGCCCCTGCAAGGTCGCCAGCCGGCGCAGCTTCTTCGAGGTGATGTTGCAGTCCGAGACCTGAAACGTCATCCCCAGCACGAAGGAGAAATACACAAAATCCAGGTAATCCGGCCGCTCGTCCTTGGGGAATTCGATGCCGCCATCCACGGTCTCGCCGCCCAGATCGTAGGAATAATATTCATGCGCGTAGCGATAGGCGAAGGTGAGCTGCGTGACCGCCCATGAAAGTGTCAGCGTGACCACGACGAAGCCGAGATACGCGCCGGTGAAATGTGCCTTCTGGTTGGCGGCGTGGGAGAACAGGAAGAGGGAGACGAAGCTCATCACCGCGCCCAGCACGGTGAGGCTGAACACGGTCCATTCGCCTTCCTGATGGGCTTTCGCGTCCTCGCTGATGTCGCGCTCTTGCGTGAGGGTGAAGACCAGCAGGGTGGTGACGAGATAGAGCAGGCTGCCGATATCCCAGGCCGCCACCGCACGGATCGCCGGGTTGGTCACCGCGAACATCAGCACCCAGCTCAGCAGGCCGATGGCGTAGCAGGCGGTGAAATAGGGCCGGGCGCGCAGGATCTGGTAGAGGCGGAAGGATTTCATGAACAGCATAAGGGCGCGCCGGCCCTAGTTTTCCAGGGCGGCCAAGGCCGGGGAGAGTTTCTTTATCTCGATCTCCACGAAGGCCATCGGGCCCGGCCCGCCATTGCGCACATCGTGCTGCACCCCGGCATCCCGGACATACGCGTCGCCCGCCTTGCGCGGGATGCTGTGAACCGTGGCGCCGTCATGCACCTCCATCAGCGCGTCGGTCAGCATCACCACGTAATAGGGCCAGCCATGGCTGTGCCAGCCCGTCACCGCCCCCGGCTCGAAAGCCCAGCGTGTGATCCGCAGCTGCGCATCGTCCTGTTGCACGGTTGAGGTGGCGGGAAGGGTGCAGGCGAAGGCCATGGGAACCTCTCGGATTATCGGTCCGCAAGCTGTAACACGCTCCAAGCGATTGAAAAGGCGTGGATGCGGCGAAAAGCGTCATAATCCCCCTGCAATCGGGGTTGCCAAATGCCCCGCTCTGGCTCAAAAGCCGGGCGAACAGCGCGGCCTGATCCAGGCGGCGCCGTACTTGTTTGACATTTTATCCGCCCGTGGAGGCATCGATGGCTGAGACAGACCTGAGTAAGATCCGGAATATCGGGATCACCGCGCATATCGACGCGGGCAAGACCACCACCACGGAGCGCATCCTTTACTACACCGGCGTGTCGCACAAGATCGGTGAAGTCCATGACGGCAACACCACCACCGATTATATGGCCCAGGAGCGTGAGCGCGGCATCACCATCACCTCCGCCGCGGTGACCTGCGAGTGGAAAGAGCACGCCATCAACATCATCGACACGCCCGGCCACATCGATTTCAACATCGAGGTGAACCGCTCCCTGCGCGTGCTCGACGGCGCCATCTTCATCATCGAGGGCGTGGCCGGCGTGCAGCCGCAATCCGAGACCAACTGGCGTCTGGCTGACCGTTACAACGTGCCGCGCCTGATCTTCATCAACAAGCTGGACCGGACCGGCGCCGATTTCTATCGCGCCTTCGACACGCTGAAGGAGAAGCTGGACATCGTGGCGCTGCCGCTGCAGCTGCCCATCGGCATCGAGGAAAACTTCCTCGGCGTGGTCGATCTGGTCGAGATGAAGGCGATCATCTGGGAAGGCGGCGAGCTGGGTGCCAAGTTCCATGATGAGGAAATCCCGGCCGACATGCTGGAGAAGGCCAAGGAGGCCCGCCAGGTCCTGCTCGACACCGCGCTGGCGGTGGACGATGCCGGCATGGAAGAATATTTCGAGAAGGGCGACGTTTCCGTCGAGACCCTGAAGCGCGCGATCAAGACCGGCACCATCACCGGCGCCTTCCGCCCGGTCATGTGCGGCACCGCCTTCAAGAACAAGGGCGTGCAGCCGCTGCTGGACGGCGTGCTGGATTACCTGCCGTCCCCCGTGGACGTTCCGGGCATCAAGGTTGCCCCGGAAGAGGGCCAGGAAGAGGATCCGAACGCGCGCCGCATCAAGGCCGACCCGAACGCCCCGTTCGCCGGCCTCGCCTTCAAGATCATCAACGACAAATACGGCTCGCTGACCTTCGTGCGCGTCTATGCCGGCACGCTGAAGAGCGGCGATTCGGTGCAGAACACCACCAAGGGCCACAAAGAGCGTATCGGCCGCATGTACAAGATGCACGCCGATAAGCGCCAGGAAATCACCGAGGTGTCCGCCGGCGACATCGCGGCCTTCGTGGGGCTGAAGGACACCGGCACCGGCGACACGCTGGCCGCGTCCGAGGACCCGGTGGTGCTGGAGCGCATGGCGTTCCCGGTCCCGGTGATCGACATCTCCGTCGAGCCGAAGACCAAGGAAGGCATCGAGAAGATGACCATCGGCCTGCAGAAGCTGGCCTCCGAGGATCCCTCGCTGCGCCTGAAGACCGACCAGGAAACCGGCCAGACCATCCTGTCGGGCATGGGCGAGCTGCATCTGGAGATCATCGTCGACCGTTTGAAGCGCGAATATGGCGTGGATGCGAATATCGGCGCGCCGCAGGTGGCCTTCCGCGAGACGATCACGAAGGAGCACACCGAGACCTACACCCACAAGAAGCAGTCCGGTGGGTCGGGCCAGTACGCCGAGGTCAAGATCGTGTTCGCCCCGCGTGAGCGTAACGAAGGCATCGAGTTCGAGAACAAGGTCGTCGGCGGTGCGATTCCGAAGGAATACATCCCGGCCGTGGAAAAGGGCATCAAGAACCAGGCCGATACCGGCGTTCTGGCCGGCTTCCCGACCGTGGATTTCTCCTTCTCGCTGGTGGACGGCAAGTACCATGACGTCGACTCGAGCGCCCTGGCGTTCGAAATCGCCGCCAAGGCCTGTTTCCGTGAAGGCATGAAGAAGGCCGGCCCGGTGATCCTGGAGCCGATCATGGACGTGGAAGTCACCACCCCGAACGACCATGTCGGCGACGTGGTGGGCGATCTCAACCGTCGCCGCGGCATGATCCAGAACCAGGAAGCCTCCGGCTCCACCGTGATCGTGCGCGCGCATGTGCCGCTGAAGGAAATGTTCGGCTACATCTCGAACCTGCGTTCGATGACCAAGGGCCGCGCCTCCTTCACCATGCAGTTCCATCACTATGATCCGGTGCCGCGCAACGTCGCCGACGAGATCATGGCCAAGAGCGCGTAAGCGCGGAAGTCTTTACAGAGAGCGCGTAAGCGCGGAGTTTTTGACCGAGAGCGCTTAAAGCCTCTCGCCCAGACCAGAAAACGGCGCCTTTGGGCGCCGTTTTTTTTGGGGCGACGCGGTTTGACAAGCCGACTCCCGACACGGCAGAGACAGGCCATGCAAGATGGCCGGATGGAGCAGACCAGCACGCAACCCCCATGGCGCCCCCGCGCCGGCTTCATCACCCTGATGCTGCTGGGCTTCGCGCTCGTGGTGCTGGTGCGGATGCCGCAGATCCTGGCGCAAGGCGGGCGCTTCTGGGCGGAAGAGGGCGTGGTTTATTTCGCCAATAGCTGGAACTGGCCTTGGTACCGGGCCTGGTTCGCCATCCATACCGGCTATATCAACTTCATCGCGGGTTTCGGCACCTGGCTGGGGCTGCAGCTGGGCGGGCTCGACCATGCGCCGCTGGTGACGGTACTGCTGGCGCTGCTGGTGCAGGCACTGGCCCCGTTCATCATCCTCACGCACGACTTTCCCTGGCGGCGCAGCCGGCTGGCTTGCGCTTCGGCGGTGCTGCTCTGCGCGGTGCCGCCCGGCACCGCCGAGGTCTGGCTGAATACCATCACCAGCCAGTTCCATCTCGGTCTGGCGGCGGCGCTGATCCTCGCCGCCCCGCCGAAAACCAAACGCCTGTTCGTGCTCGATGCGCTGCTGCTTGCCGTCGGCGTGCTCTCCGGTCCCGCCACCAGCTTCCTGCTGCCTTTGTTCCTGCTGCGCGGCGTGCTCACCCGCAGCCGGGTGATGCTGCTGTTCAGCCTGATCCTGCTGGCCGGGTTCGGCCTGCAGCTCGGCATTTATCTCACCCATCCGGTGCCGGCGCGCAGCGGGCAGGATTCGCTGGCGACGCTGCTGGCGGTGATCGCGCTGCACGGGCCGGTCATGGCCTTCACCGGCATGCATGGCGCCGCTGTCATCGGCCGCTGCTTCCTTGCCCTGCACCAGGCCCAGGCGCTGCTATGGCCACCGGTGCTGATCCTCGTCCTGTTCTACGCGCTGCTGGGCTGGCTGGTGGCGGGGGCGCGCTTTGGCCGCGCCACGCTGGCGCTGTTGCTGGCGGCGCAGATCGTCATCCTGTTCGTCTCGTTCGATAAAGCGCTCTCGCCGGACTTTACCGACAGCATGGGGGCGGGCTGGGGCGGGCGCTACGCCTTCATCCCGCTGGTGCTCACCGGGCTGATCCTGACCGGCGCGGTCTGCGCCACCAGCTGGGCCCGCCGCGCCGTGGCGTTTTTCGCCTTGCTGCTGGTGCTGGTGGTCGGCGTGACCAATGACCGCACCGGCACCGCCAATTTCGCCAACGGCCCGGCCTGGGGCCCGCAGGCCAAGGCTTGGCAGGTCCGGCACTGGAACATGTTCAAAATCTGGCCCGGCACCACCGGCTGGATCGTCGCGCTCGGGCATCGGTGACCGCGCCGCGCGCAAGGTCTTCATCCAGTTTAAGATTTTAGATCGCAAATCGCAAAAAAATATGTCAGCGCCGGTGGTGCTTTTGATGGCGATTTTTTAAGGTGAGGAGCGATAGGGATTAAGGACGATGATGAGACGCATGAGCGTGAGTGCCGCCAGGCGCGATATCTGGCCGGTGCTTTTATTTCTGTTCTGTGCGTTTCCCGTTCTGGTCATGTCGGCGCTATTGACGCCGATGGGACAATCGCCGGATGAAACCTCTCATATTGCCCGTGCGGACAGCCTGCTACATGGGAACATATTGCTGATACATAAAACTGTTGAGGAGCCGGGAGCAGAGGCGCCAATCAAGGTTGTGGGCACTAAAATCAACGCCGGTCTGAGCGCTGTCGCTTGGGGGAACTATACCCAGATTTATGGTCATGCTGTCAGTGCCGCCAACAATCTGAGCGCGCTCCATCAGGTTCAATGGCAGCATCAGCGTGTTTTCATTAATATTCCCAATACGGCGGCCTATTTTCCACTCGCCTATATTCCTGGCGCCGTTGGGCTGGGCATTGGCAAGGCCATCGGGCTGTCGCCGTTCAATGCCGTTACGCTCGGCCGCCTCGCGACGGCGTTAGCTTATGTGTTGATCGGTGCGGCGGCCCTGGCGCTGGCTAATTTTGGGCGGCCAGTGCTGCTGGCGATTTTGCTCTTTCCCATAAGCTTGTTTCTGGGGGGTACGTTTGATCAGGACGGAATTCTGATCGCGCTCAGCTGCCTTGCCTGCGCGGGACTGACGCGGGAGACGGAATTTGGCCGGGCCGTGGCCTTCGCCTCTTTCGTCGTTGTGTTGCTGGCCAAGCCGCCTTATCTGCCGATGCTCGCCATCTTTGCGCTTCCTTTAGCCCGGCCGGGTTTCTGGCGTCGTGCCGGGACGGTGATTGTCGCGAGCCTGCCGGTGATTGTTTGGGCGGTGATTGTCATTCTGTTTGTAAGTGTTCCGGTTATCAAGCCATCTTACCATCCGGGCATTTTATTCACAGGTCCCGCTGGCACGATGTTTAGCCAGACTGACGCCACTGCTAATCTGCATATCATGCTGGCTGACAAGGCACGTTTCATCACGTTGCCGCTGCATACCCTGCATATTTTTGGCTTCGGCTTGTTACAGGAGGTTATCGGTAAGCTGGGATACAAAAATCTATGCTTTCCGGACTGGTTCTATGAGTGTTGGTGGAGCGCTGGCGTTTTGGCCCTGGTCAGCCTCCTGTTCACCCGTCGTTCGATCATGAGCCCAATTCCGATGGCGTTGCTGAATAATATTGCGGTTCTGGGCTTGTTCGTCATTACGGCTTGGTTGGTAATCCTATCTTTCTATTTCAGCTGGACTCAAGTCGGACAGGACTTCATTGAGGGTTTGCAAGGCCGCTACGTGCTGTTGTTATTGCCGTTCCTGCCGCTGGCCATTCCAGCCTTGGGGGCCTGGCTGCCCGAAGCCGTGCCGATGTTCCCCATTTTCCTGCTCGGGCTTCTCGACATTGGTTATGTCCCCCTGAAACTGGCGCAATTTTATTATGTCCACTGAAATTTTGTCTGTCATACAGCCGAAAATCGCGGTCCTCGTGCCATGCTATAACGAGGAAGCTGCGATCGCCGATGTCGTCACCGGTTTCGCCGCCGCGCTGCCTTCCGCGCGGATCTATGTCTATGACAACAACTCCAGCGACCGCACGCGCGAGGTCGCCGCGGCGGCGGGGGCAACTGTGCGCAGCGAGCCCTTGCAGGGCAAGGGCCATGTCGTGCGCCGCATGTTCGCGGATATAGATGCCGACGCCTATGTTCTCGTCGATGGCGATGCCACTTACGATCCCACCGCAGCACCTGACATGGTGCGCCGGCTGCTGGATGAGCAACTGGACATGGTCAATGGCCAGCGCATTGAGGTGGCCGGCGAGGGGCCGATCGGCGCATATCGCCGCGGCCATCGCACCGGAAACCTCGTCCTCACTGGTCTGGTCCGCTTCGTCTTTGGCGACCGCATCCAGGACATGCTCTCCGGCTACCGCGTCTTCTCACGCCGATTCGTGAAAACCTTCCCGGCTCTGGCCTCGGGCTTTGAGACCGAGACGGAATTCACCATCCATGCGCTGGACATGCTGATGCCCCTGGCCGAGGTGCCGACGCACTATCGCGAGCGCCCGCCGGGCTCCGTCTCCAAGCTGCGCACCTATTCGGATGGGTTTCGTATCCTCAGCACCATTATCAAGTTGGTGAAGGAAGAGCGGCCGCTGCAATTCTTCTGCATCGCAGGGCTGGCATTGCTGGTGTTCGGGCTGCTGCTGGCGCTGCCGGTACTGGTGACTTATTTCCAGACAGGGTTCGTGCCGCGTTTGCCGACGGCGGTGCTTTCGCTGGGCGTTGTACTGCTGGCCATGCTCTCGTTCGCCTGCGGGTTGATCCTGGATTCCGTGGCCAGAGGAAGGCGCGAGGCTAAGCGTCTTGCCTATCTCACCATCCCGCGCTGGGAGCCACCACAGCGATAAAAATCAAAAA
>NZ_JH976207.1:1289437-1322670 GCF_000306035.1 Acidocella sp. MX-AZ02 | reverse complement strand
CACCGCGCTCTGCGGCAGATCATCCGACACCGCGACCACGATGGCGGTCTTCTGCTCGGCGGTGGAGACCAGCGCCACCACGCCCGAGCCCAGCCCCTTCAGCAGGTCGGTGGCGATCGGCCGCAGCTCCTTGGCCGCGACATCGCCGACATTGCGCAGGATCGCCTTCACCCCGTTAATCTCTTCAGCTTCCGAGGCGGTGGCCAGCACCAGCTTCTTCTGCAGCTCCGCCACCTGGCGCTCCAGCCGCTTCTTGTCGTCCTGGAGCTGGGCGATGCGCCCCGGCAGCTCGGCGGGCGGCGCCTTGATCGAGGCCGCAGCCTCGGCCAGCAGCTTGGACTCCGCCTCGATCGCGGCAATCGCCGCTTCCCCGGCCAGCGCCTCGATGCGGCGAATGCCGGCCGAGACCGCGCCCTCGGAGACGATGCGGAACAGCCCGATATCGCCGGTGCGGCTGACATGGGTGCCGCCGCACAGCTCGATCGACCAGGCGGATTTGCCCTCAGCCGGCCCGCCCATGGACACGACGCGAACCTCGTCGCCATATTTCTCGCCGAACAAAGCCATCGCCCCCAGCTTTACCGCCTCATCGGGCGTCATCAGCCGGGTGGTGACTTCGGCATTCTCGCGGATATGCGCATTCACCTCGCGCTCCACCTGCACCAGCTCCTCGGCCGTGATCGGGCGGGGCTGGGAGATGTCGAAGCGCAGCCGGTCCGGCGCGTTCAGCGAGCCTTTCTGGGTCACGTGGGGCCCAAGCGCCCGGCGCATCGCCTCATGCAGCAGATGGGTGGCGGAATGGTGGGCGCGGATGGCGCCGCGGCGCTCATGGTCCACGCTGGCCACCACCGCCTGGCCGACACGGGCCGTGCCCGCCTCCACCACACCGATATGCACATAAAGCGCGCCCAGCTTCTTCTGGGTGTCGGTGATGCGGATGCGCAGATTATCCGGGCCGGTGATATAGCCGGTATCGCCCACCTGGCCGCCGCTCTCGGCGTAGAACGGGGTCTGGTTGAGCAGGATATAGGCGGTCTGCTCCGGTAGCGCCTCGTCGGTCGGCTGGCCGTCCACCACCAGAGCGGTGATGCTGCCCTCGGCGGTCTCGGTGGAATAGCCGAGGAATTCTGTGCCGCCGAGCGTCTCGTTCAGCTCGAACCAGATTGTCTCGGTGGCGGCGTCGCCGGAGCCGGCCCAGGCGGCGCGGGCGCGGGCCTTCTGCTCGGCCATGGCCTCGTTGAAGCCGTCCACATCCACGCTCTTGCCCTCTTCGCGCAAAGCGTCCTGGGTCAGATCCAGCGGGAAGCCGTAAGTGTCATAGAGCTTGAAGGCGACGGCGCCGGGCAGGGCGGCGCCTTGGGCCAGCCCCTCGCTCTCGCTCTTCAGCAGCGAGATGCCGCGGTCCAGCAGCGCGCGGAAACGGTTTTCCTCCAGCTGCAGCGTCTCGGTGATCAGCGCCTCGGCCTGGTTCAGCTCCGGGAAGGCCTGGCCCATCTGGCGGGTCAGCGCCGGCACCAGCCGGTACATCAACGGCTCCTTGGCGCCCATCATGTGCGCATGACGCATCGCGCGGCGCATGATCCGGCGCAGCACATAGCCGCGGCCTTCATTGGAGGGCAGCACGCCATCGGCGATCAGGAAGGAGGAGGAGCGCAGATGATCCGCCACCACGCGATGGCTGATGCGGAAGGCGCCGTCCGGGTCCTGGCCGGTTTCCTCGGCGGAGGCGAGGATCAGCGCGCGCAGCGTGTCCGTGTCGTAATTATCGTGCTTGCCCTGCAGGATGGCGGCGAAGCGCTCAAGGCCCATGCCGGTATCGATGGAGGGGCGGGGCAGGGGCGTGCGCGTACCCGGCGGGCCTTCCTCATATTGCATGAAGACGAGGTTCCAGATCTCGATGAACCGGTCGCCATCCTCATCCGGGGAGCCGGGCGGGCCGCCTTGGATCGAGGGGCCGTGATCATAGAAGATCTCGGAGCAGGGGCCGCAGGGGCCGGTATCGCCCATGCGCCAGAAATTATCATCGGTGGGGATGCGGATGATGCGCTGATCCGGCAGCCCGGCGATCTTCGCCCACAGTCCGGCGGCCTCGTCATCGTCGTGATAGACGGTGACCAGCAGCTTGTCCTTGTTGAGCCCGAAATCCTTGGTCAGCAGCGTCCAGGCATGGAAGATCGCCTGTTCCTTGAAATAATCGCCGAAGGAGAAATTCCCCAGCATTTCAAAGAAGGTGTGGTGGCGGGCGGTGTAGCCCACATTGTCCAGATCATTATGCTTGCCGCCGGCGCGCACGCATTTCTGCGAGGAGGTGGCGCGGTTATAAGGGCGCTTTTCCTGGCCGGTGAAGACATTCTTGAACGGTACCATGCCCGCATTGGTGAAGAGCAGGGTGGGGTCGTTACGCGGCACCAGAGGGGCCGAGGGCACGATCTGGTGGCCATTGCGGCCGAAATAATTCAGGAAGGTGGCGCGGATATCGTTGCTGGTGACCATGTGGGCTGGATTACAAGGCGGACGGGTTTTCGCCAAGCCCGCCCGCCTTCGGCGCGCGGGCCAAAAGGAGCAAAAGTTTTTTGGTGCCGCTTTTTTTCAAAAAAAGCGGCGAAAAGACGAAGGCCGGATCGCCCCTTAAGGGGGCGTCCGGCCTTCGTCAGAAAGGGGACTTTTTGAAAAAAGTCCCCTTAAACCCCCAAAAACTTTTGTCAGTCTTCCCCGGCTTCTTCCCCGCCATCGGCGGCCATCAAAGCCTCGCCCAGCGTCGAAGACTGATCGCGGATCTTCTTCTCGATGCTCTCCGCCACTTTCGGGTTATCGCGCAGGAACTGCTTGGCATTCTCCCGCCCCTGGCCGATGCGCTGGCTGTCATACGAGAACCAGGCGCCGGATTTCTCCACCACCCCGGCCTTCACGCCGAGATCCACCAGCTCGCCGGATTTGGAAATCCCCTCGCCGAACATGATGTCGAACTCCACCTGCCGGAAGGGCGGGGCCAGCTTGTTCTTCACCACCTTCACCCGGACATGGTTGCCCGTCACCTCGTCGCGCTCCTTGATCGAGCCGGTGCGGCGAATTTCCATGCGGATGGAGGAGTAGAATTTCAGCGCATTGCCACCCGTGGTCGTCTCCGGATTGCCGAACATCACGCCGATTTTCAGGCGGATCTGGTTCAGGAAGATCAAGGTGGTGTTGGAGCGCGCCACCGAGCCGGTGATCTTGCGCAGCGCCTGGCTCATCAGGCGGGCATGCAGGCCGACATGGCTGTCGCCCATCTCGCCTTCCAGCTCCGCCCGCGGCACCAGCGCGGCGACGGAGTCGATCACCAGCACATCGATCGAGCCGGAGCGCACCAGCGTATCGGCGATTTCCAGCCCCTGCTCGCCGGTATCGGGCTGCGAGATCAGCAGATTATCCACATCCACGCCGAGCTTGCGGGCATAGATCGGGTCCAGCGCGTGCTCGGCATCCACGAAGGCGCAGACACCGCCGCGCTTCTGCGCCTCGGCCACGGCATGCAGCGCCAGGGTGGTCTTGCCGGAGCTTTCCGGGCCATAGATCTCGATCACGCGGCCGCGCGGCAGGCCGCCAATGCCCAGCGCCAGGTCCAGCCCGAGCGAGCCCGAGGAGATCACCTCGATCGCCTCATTGCCGCCCTTGGCGCCCATGCGCATGATCGAGCCTTTGCCGAAGGCGCGCTCAATCTGCGCCATCGCGGCGTCGAGCGCCTTGTTCTTTTCGAGATCGGGTTTTGCCATCGTCGTCACTGTCGCCATGAAAGGTGCCTCCGGAGCGTCCAACATCGACTCGATTTCTGTCAAACGAGCTTTTTTGCTTGCGGTGGATGCAACCATAGCGTGTTTTCCTGACCTTGCCAGAGGGAATCGTTGAATCGCATCCTGACATGGCGAGAACAAATTAGCAACATGGTCGTTAATAAATTGTTCGCCGTTTGTTCGTGATTTATGGAGGAAATATTGTGATTCCGTAATGTGTATAGAACATTTACTGAACTTCGCTTCAGGCCGGGCTTTGATCCATTCCGGGACAGGGTTTGACGGCCCAGCGCGGCGCGCCATGCTGAGCCATCCAAAAGCAACAAGGCGAGGAAAAATGAGCCAGATCTATCAAGGTGCGTGTTTTTGCGGGGCGGTGGAGCTGACCGTGAGCGGTGATCCGGAGGCGATGGGCTATTGCCATTGCCGCTCCTGCCGCTCCTGGTCTGGCGGGCCGGTGAATGCGTTCACGCTCTGGAAGCCCGAGGCGGTGAAAGTCACCAAGGGCGGGAGCGAGGTGGCCACCTACGCCAAAACCGAGGCCAGCCATCGGCAATATTGCCGCAAATGCGGTGGCCATCTGATGACGGCGCATCCGGGATTCGGGCTGGTGGATGTGTTCGCGGCGACGTTGCCGGCGCTGGATTTCAAGCCCGGCGTGCATGTGAACTACGCCGAGACGGTGCTGCCGATGAAAGACGGCCTGCCCAAGCTGAAAGACTTCCCCGCCGAGCTGGGCGGCAGCGGCGAAATGGCACCGGAATAAAAGAGCAAAAGTTTTTAAGGGGTCTGGGGGGATTTTTACAAAAATCCCCCCAGCTCTTTCTTACAATCCGCCGCCGCGGCGCCCGATCGACGCCCCCAGCCGCAGCCGCAGCGCATTGAGCTTGATGAAGCCCGCCGCATCCTGCTGGTTATACGCCCCGGCATCGTCCTCGAACGTCACCATGCGGGTATTGTAGAGCGAGTTCGGGCTCTCACGCCCGGTGACGATCACATTGCCCTTATAGAGCTTCAGCCGCACCGTGCCGGTCACGGAGGCCTGGCTGGTGTCGATCAGCGCCTGCAGCATCCGCCGCTCCGGCGAGAACCAGAAGCCGTTATAGATCAGCTCCGCATAGCGCGGCATGATGCTGTCCTTCAGGTGCCCGGCCTCGCGGTCCAGCGTGATGCTCTCGATGCCGCGATGCGCGGCGAGCAGGATGGTGCCGCCCGGAGTCTCGTACACGCCGCGGGACTTCATGCCGACGAAGCGGTTCTCCACCAGATCCAGCCGGCCGATACCGTTGGCTTTGCCGTATTCGTTCAGGCGGGTGAGGATGGTGGCCGGCGAGAGCGCCTCGCCATTGATCCCCACCGCGTCACCGTGCTTGAACTCGATGCTGATTTCGGTGACCTGATCGGGCGCTGCCTCCGGCGAGATGGTGCGCTGATACACGATCTCATCCGGCCCCACCGCCGGGTCTTCCAGCACCTTGCCTTCGGAAGAGGAGTGCAGCAGGTTGGCATCCACCGAGAACGGGGCCTCGCCGCGCTTATCCTTGGCAATGGGGATCTGGTTGGTCTCGGCATATTCCAGCAGCTTGGTGCGGCTGGTCAGCTCCCATTCGCGCCAGGGGGCGATGACGCGGATATTCGGGTTCAGCGCGTAATAGCCCAGCTCGAAGCGGACCTGGTCATTGCCCTTGCCGGTGGCGCCATGGGCGACGGCATCGGCCCCGACCATCTCGGCGATCTCGATCTGGCGCTGCGCGATCAGCGGCCGGGCGATGGAGGTGCCCAGCAGATACTGGCCCTCATACAGCGCATTGGCGCGGAACATCGGGAACACGAAATCCTTCACGAAGGTCTCGCGCAGATCCTCGATGAAGATCTCCTTGATGCCGAACATCTCCGCCTTCTTGCGGGCCGGCTCCAGCTCCTCGCCCTGGCCGAGATCGGCGGTGAAGGTCACCACCTCGCACTTATAGGTGTTCTGCAGCCAGCGAAGAATGACCGAGGTGTCCAGCCCGCCGGAATAAGCCAGGACGACCTTTTTGACTTTCTGTTCCATGCTGGCTGCTTATGACGCGGCGCGGCCAATGCCAAGGCTTGCCCAGCTCTTTCCCAGGGCCTGCCAGAATAATTTCAGCCCGGTCGCCTGCTGGGCGAGGTAGGAGCCGCTCACCAAGGCCGCCGGCGCGCGGGCATCGCCGGTGGGCAGATATTCATCGCGGAAATCGGCGGTGCGGAAGATGATGTCCCAGACCGGGAATACCGAGGCGTAATTGCAGCTATGCCGCCCGGCGGCGCGCAGCCCGTGATGGAAGCGGTGAAAGCGCGGCGAGACGAACAGCCATTCCAGCGGCCCGAAGGAGGCGCGGATATTGGCGTGGCTGAGGCTTTCGATGAATTTCATCGCCATCAGCAGCAGCGGGAATTGCAGCGGCGGGATGCCGATGAGCAGCCCGATGGCGAAGAACCAGAAAAAGCTGATCACATCATCCAGCAGATGGTTGCGGTCATCGGACCAGAAGCTCATCTGAGTCTGCGCATGGTGCAGCGCGTGCAGCGCGTACCACCAGCGGAAGGAATGGGAGAGCCGGTGGCGCCAGTAATCGGCGCAATCCAGGATCAGCGCATAGACCAGGAACGTCACCAGCGGATGCCCGAACAGGCCCGGCACCAGGCTGTCCAGGGTCGGTGGGATGAAGCCATGCTCGACCAGCAGCCCGGTGGACCAGGTCTGCACCTGATAGAACAGCACGAAGGTGACGATGGGGGTGACGCCGACGCGGTTGAGGAAGGTGTAAAACACATCCACCAGCACCGCCTTGTTGTCCGGCCAGCGCTCGACCGGCCGCCAGGCCTCCAGCGGCAGGCAGACCGCGTAGGTCACCAGCACCGCGAACATCCCATAGACGCAGATCAGGCACCAATCGAAGGCGAGATCGTCCCAAGCCATCCAGTGCAGCCGGAACAGCACCGGCAGCACCAGATACTGGTCCATATACCCGGCGATGTTGGAGAAGAGACGATCGAGACCCATACCCAAACCCCATGCAGGACTGGCGGCAACCAGCCTTTATAGCGCCCGCCCGCCGCAAAAAGCGAGAGGGCAAAGCCCGTTGTTACAAAGGCTTAAATGACGGCCCTCAGATCCGCTCGGCGGTGATCCGCCCTGGCTGGCGCAGCATGGTGTTGAGGAAGATGCCATGCGGCGAGCGTCCGACCGGGATGGAGCTGTAATGGCCGCTCACCGGGTCGAGGATCGCCACCGATTCCGCGTAACGCAGGCAGATCCAGATATTCCCCTCCGGGTCGATGCCGATATCGTCCGGCCCGCCGGGGATTTCATACTGGCGCATTATCTGGAAGCTGACCGGGTCCAAAGCGGTGAGGCCGGTCCGCCCCGGGCCCCGATTGGAGACGTAGAGGATCTGCTTTTTGGTATCCAGGAAGATGTTATGCGCGCCATCGCCGGTGACGACGCGCCGGGTGATCTGCCCACTCACCGGATCGACCTCGACAAAGCCGCGCCCGCCCATGATGCAGCACAGCACTTTGCCGCGATGCCAGAGCACGCCTGCTGGTGTCTCGCCCACCGTCACCGCCCAACGCTGGGTCATGCTGGTGAGGTCGAAGGAGACCAGCGTGTTGGAATTCTGCATCGAGTTGAAGGACCAGCGGCTGTCCGGCGAGAAATCCAGATGGCTGGGCCAGCGCCCGGGCTTGAAGCGCTTCACCAGCCGCAGCGTGGCGCCGTCATAAACATCCACGAAATCCAGCCGCAGGGCGTTGACCATCAGATATTTGTTATCCGGCGTGTAGCCGAGCTGATACGGGTCGGCGATGCGCTTGCGGCCCAGCGGCGCGCCGGTGATCGGGTCGAAGATGAAAATCGCATTGCCCGAGGCGTCGCAGATGAAAAGCTGGCGGCGGTCGGGGGTCAGGCACCAATGGCTGGGCTCGCGATAAGCCGGCTCGGTCCCGACCACCTGCCGGCTCGCCATGTCGATCAGGCTGATCGAGCCGGCGGCGGAGTTCAGGACGAAGGCGAGGGGGGGCGTTGCCGCCAGGGCCGGAGCAGCCCCGGCGAGGGCGAGGGGCAGGGCGGCGGGCAGGGCGATGGCAGTGCGGCGTGTGAGCATGCTGCCCCTGTAGACCCGTTTTGTGCGTTTGCGAAGATGGCGCTTACCCACAAGAAGAACGCCGAGGCGGTCCCCGCGATCAGGGTATTGTCGGTCAGGGATTGCACGGCGAATGCAATGAAAATCAACCGCATCAGCCAGGCCTGCCGGGCCGGCAGAAGCGCCGTGCCGCGCGCGACCCAGAGCAGCATCAGCCCCAGCAGCAGCCCCAACCCCAGCACCCCGCCCTCGGTGCCGATGCGCAGATATTCATCATGCGCGGCATTGGTGCCGATCAGCCGGGCCAGCGGCGCGCTGAGCGGAATGATGATCTTGCCCGCCCCCACCCCCCAGCCCACCCAGGGCGAGTGGGTGATCGCATTCCAGAAATACGGCCAGACCAACGTGCGGTTGGACAGGTTGTCCGCCAGGCCAAGATGGGTCATGTCCACCACCCGCAGAAACTCCAGCTGGCTGAAACAGAGCGCCAGCAGCGCCAGCAGCGCCCCCGCCAAGGCAAGGGCCCGCAGGCAGCCGCGCTGGGCCAGCAGCGCCGCCAGCGTGAGCCCCCCCAAAGCCAGCGGCGAGCGCGCCCCGGTGAGCAGGATGATGGTGAAATTGACCCCGGTCAGCAGCGCCACGGCCCGGCGCGGCCGCGCCGCCAGCTCCAGCACCCCGGCATACAGCCCCACCAGCGCCGCCCCGGCCAGAAAGGGCGGCTGCCCATCCCCGCCCAGCCGCAGCGCCCCCAGCTCCAGCGTATAAAACCGGTCCAGCCCCGCCAGCGCCAGCATCGCCGCCACCCCCACGGCGCAGAGCGGGGCGATCATCACCGCCCTGCAGGCGGCGCGGCTGAACCCCTCATCCTGGCGGACAAAGCCGAACAGAAACGGCGCGGCGGAGCCGACCAGCGACCGCGCCGAGGCCTCCAGGCTCAGTCCCGGATGCAGCCCATGGATCAGCCCGACGCAGAACATCAGCAGAAACGCCAGGGACGGATTGCCCACATCCCGCCGCGGCCCGTAGCGCCAGAGTGCCCCGGCCAGCACCAGCAGCCCGTAGAGCTTGAGCAGCCCCGCCGTCGCTTCCAGGCTGCCGGTGGCGCCACTCAGCCAGCCATCCGGCGCGGTGGCCAGCGCCAGCACCCACAGCACCAGCCCCACCCGCGGCCGCATCAGGGCCAGCAGCACGAGCGGCAACGCATAAACCACAACCAGGAATTGCAGCATGGCTCGTCATAGCCCATTTCTGAGGTCGTTTCAAAAGTCTCTATGGCGAGTCGCCAGGCGGTGATTTGTGAGCACCGGAGCGGAGCGTACTTAAGGTACGTGAGCACCGGAGCGCAGCAAATCACCGCCTGGCGGCCGCCAGAGTGGCTTTTCAAACGGCCTCAGTCAGCCGCGCTTGTGATTTCTTCCCGATGCGCCAAAGATGATGCCCATGAAATTAAACGTTTCCGAGGCCGGCGACGGCCCGCCGCTGGTGTTGCTGCATGGCCTGTTCGGCGCCGCCCGCAATCTCGGCGTGCTCACCCGGGCCTTTTCCGCGCATTACCGCGTCTTTGCGCTGGATCTGCGCAACCATGGCGACAGCCCGCGCGGGCCTGAGATGAATTACGCCGTCATGGCGCGGGACGTGGCGGAGACGCTCTCCAGCCTCGGCCTCTCCCGGGTGCGGCTCTGCGGCCATTCCATGGGCGGCAAGACGGCGATGATGCTCGCCCTGCAATCGCCCGATCTGGTCGAGCGCCTGGCGGTGATGGATATCGCCCCGGTGAGCTACGAGCATGATTATTCAGGCTTCGTCGAGGCGATGCGGGCCATCCCGCTCACCCCTGGCCTCTCCCGCGGCGAGGCCGACCAGGCGCTGGCCGCCAGCGTCAAAGCCCCGCCGATGCGCGCCTTCCTGCTCAATAACCTCGTCCTCGGCAGCGCCCCGCGCTGGCGCGTTGGGCTGGAGGAGATCGGCGCCAATATGAGCAACCTGTTCCGCTGGGACGATCCGCCGGGTGCCGCCCCCTATGACGGCCCGGCTCTGTTCCTGTGCGGGGCGGAGTCGGACTATGTCCGCCCGGAATACGACCCGGCCATCCGCCAGCGTTTCCCCCGCGCCGAGATTACCCGCGTCCCCGGCGCCGCGCACTGGCTGCATGCGGACAAGCCCGAGCAGGTGATCGCCGCGCTGCAGGAATTCTTCGCGGCATGAGCCAGGATTTCGATGTCATCGTCATCGGCGCCGGCATGGTCGGCGCCTCCATCGCCGCCAATCTCATCGTCACCCATAAGGTGGCGCTGGTGGAGGCGGAGGAACAGGCGGGCTTTCACACCACCGGCCGCTCGGCGGCGATCTGGATCCGCAATTACGGCCCCCCCGCGGTGCGCGTGCTCACCGGCCTGTCGCGGAACTTCTACAAAGCCCCGCCGGCGGATATCGGCACTGACCGGCTGGCGGTGGACCGCGCCATCCTCTATCTCGCCCCGCCCGCACAGGGCCAGCAGCTGGATGAGCTGATCGCCCAGGATCTCGGCATCGAGGAAATCCCGCTGTCAAAGGCCAAGGAACTCTGCCCGGCCCTGATCGAGGGCTATGCCAGCCGCGCCGGGCTGGAGTCGGACGGGTTCGACATGGATGTGGCCGGGCTGCACCAATATTATCTGCGCCGGATGCGCCAGGGTGGGGGGCAGCTGCTGCTTCGCAACCGCGCCGGGCGGATCGCGCGCAAGAGCGGCCTCTGGGCGGTGGAGACCTCCGGCGGGCTGACCATCACCGCCCCCATCGTGGTGAATGCCGCCGGCGCCTGGGGCGATGAGGTGGGCAAGATCGCCGGCCTCGCCCCGCTCGGCCTCGTCCCCTGCCGGCGCACCGCCGCCATCATCGACCCTGGCCCGCACCAGGTCGCGCACTGGCCGCTGGTGCAGTCCGCCGCCCATGATTGGTATGCCAGGCCGGAGGCGCGATCCAAGCTGATGGTCACACCCTGCGATGAAACCCCGGATGTGCCGCATGACGTGCAGCCGGACGAGCTGGACATCGCCATCGGCATCGACCGCATGCAGCAGGCGCTGGATATTCCGGTGAAGCGCATCGAGCATAGCTGGGCGGGCCTGCGCACCTTCACCCCTGACCGCTCGCTGGCCTTTGGCTATGACAAGGCAGTGGAGGGGTTTTTCTGGGCGGTGGGGCAGGGCGGCTATGGCATCCAGACCGCGCCGGCGGCCTCGGCGCTGATCGCCGCCATGGTCCGGCATGAGGACCCGGGGCCGGCCGGGGTGGTGATCCCGGAGATCGACCCGATGCGCTTTCGCTGAAGCTGGTTGCAAAGCCGCGAGGGCTTTTCAATCGGCCTTTGGCATTGCCGTGCCGGGACGGGTGGCTTAGCCTGAAGCCGGAAAAACTTGAATTGTGCGTCATGCTCCCGATATTCGGTGGCAAAGATCAATTCTTTGGGGCACTGGCGTAAAGGGGCATGAGTTGCGGATTTTACTGATCGAGGACGACAAGAACGTCGTCTCCTTCGTGCTCAAAGGCATGCGTGAGGCTGGGCATAATGTGATTCACGCCGAATCCGCCCAGGCCGGCCGCGAGCGTGCGGCGCGGGAGAGCTTCGACGTGATCATTCTGGACCGTATGTTGCCGGAGAAAGAGGACGGTCTGGTGCTGCTGTCGCATTTGCGGGCGCAGAAGATCGAAACCCCGGTGCTGATTCTCTCAGGACTGGGCGAGCCGACCAACAAGGTGGCGGGCTTGCGCGCCGGCGGGGATGATTATCTGGCGAAGCCCTTCGCGTTTTCGGAGCTGCTGGCGCGGGTCGAGGGGCTGGCGCGGCGTGGCGGGATCACCCGCAGCGCCTGAAATCCTAAAATAAAAAGTTTCAAAAGTTTTTGAGGGTTGTAGGGAACTTTTTTCAAAAAGTTCCCTACGTGACAAAAAGCCGGATCGCCCCCAGAGGGGGCGTCCGGCCTTTTGTCTTAACGCCGCTTTTTTTGAAAAAAAGCGGCACCTCCGGCGGCATTCCGCCGCTGCTGCGCAGCGGCGGAACCTTGGCCGCCTCCGCCAAAAAACTTTTACTCCACTTCCTCCAGGTCGAGCGCATACCCCGCCGCGCGCACCGTGCGCACGATATCGATCTCGCCCGGCCCGTTGATCGCCTTGCGCAGCCGGCGAATATGCACATCCACCGTGCGCGGCTCGACATGAATGTCGCGCCCCCACACCGCATTCAGCACATCCTCGCGCGAAAACACACGCTTCGGATGGCGCAGGAAAAACTCCAGCAACCGGAACTCCGTCGGCCCCAGATGCAACGTGCGGCCATTGCGCAGCACGCGATGCGAGGCCGGGTCCAGCGAAATATCATGAAAGGCCAGCTTGTTCTTCTGCGGCACCGCGCCCGCCCGGCGCAGCAGCGCGCGAATGCGGGCAATCAGCGCCTCGGTCGAGAACGGCTTGGTGATGTAATCATCCGCCCCGGTATCCAGCCCGCGCACCGCATCCTGCTCCTCCGCGCGGGCGGTGAGCATGATGATCGGCAGCGTGCGCGTTGCCGGGCGGCGGCGCAGCTGGCGGCACAGCTCGATGCCCGACATCGTCGGCAGCATCCAGTCCAGCAGCAAAAGATCAGGCGGCGCCTCGGTGATGCGCGTCAGCGCCTCACCGCCATCGCCGGCATCCTCAACCCGGAAGCCCTGTTTTTCCAGATTATAGCGCAGCAGCGTGACCAGCGGCGCCTCATCCTCGACGATCAGCACATACGGCTTATTGCTCTCGGACATGTGGTCAGTTGGCGGCCGGCATGTAGGTGGAGGTGACATCGCCCTTGGGGCGGAAATCCGGCAGGTTGGTGCCGGTGATGGCGTAATAGGTCAGTTCGGCCATGTTGGTGGTATGGTCGCCGATGCGCTCCAGGTTTTTCGCGATGAACATCAGATGCGTGCAGGCGGAAATATTGCGCGCATCCTCCATCATGTAGGTGATCAGCTCGCGGAAGATGGTGTTGTAGAGATCATCCACGGACTGGTCCGCCCGCCACACCGCAATCGCCTTCTGCGGGTCGCTCTCGCCCACCGTGTCGATGCTGGCTTTCAGATTCTGCTGCACCAGGTTGGACATCTGCCCCAGCCCCGCGAGCGAGAAACCGCTGGCGACCTGGTTGATGACGATCGAGCGCTTGGCGATGTTGGCGGCGTAATCGCCGACCCGCTCAAGATCGTTCACGATCTTCAGCGCCTGGATCACCTGGCGCAGATCATCCGCCACCGGCTGGCGCAGCGCCAGCAGTTGCACGGCGAACTGCTCGATCCGGTGCTGCTCGGCGTCGATCTTCGCATCGCCCTCGATCACCCGCGCCGCCAGCTCGGCGTCATGGCCGATCAGCGCGCTGGAAGCATCCGCCACCGCGCGCTCGACCAGCCCGCCCATGGTGGCGATGGCGTCGCGCAGCTTCTTCAGATCCGCCTCGAAGCTGGAAATCATGTGTTTGGGTTGGTCGGCCATCGTCTGTCTCCTTAGCCGAACCGGCCGGTGATATATTCCTGGGTCTTGCGCTCGCGCGGGGCGGTGAAGATCTGGCTGGAGGAGCCAACTTCCACCAGCTCACCCAGATAGAAGAACGCCACCTGATCCGCGCAGCGCCCGGCCTGCTGCATATTATGGGTGACGATGACGATGCAGAAATCGCGCTTCAGCTCATCCACCAGCTCCTCGATCTTCAGCGTGCTGATCGGATCGAGCGCTGAGGTCGGCTCATCGAGCAGCAGCACCTCCGGGCGCACCGCGATGGAGCGGGCAATGCACAGACGCTGCTGCTGGCCGCCGGAAAGGCCGATGGCGGAGCTTTGCAGCCGATCCTTCACCTCGCCCCAGAGGGCGGCGCGGGTCAGCGCCCATTCCACCCGCTCATCCGCCTCGGCCTTGGACAGGCGCTCATGCAGCCGCACG
Source organism: Acidocella sp. MX-AZ02 (assembly GCF_000306035.1). Classification (NCBI taxonomy): domain Bacteria; kingdom Pseudomonadati; phylum Pseudomonadota; class Alphaproteobacteria; order Acetobacterales; family Acidocellaceae; genus Acidocella; species Acidocella sp. MX-AZ02. Next base: position 1,308,854 of record NZ_JH976207.1, on the reverse strand, counting down.
CCAAACAGCACGTTCTCGTAAATGGATTTCGGAAACGGGGTCGGTTTCTGGAACACCATGCCGACGCGCCGGCGCAGCTTGTTCATATCCACGCCAGGGGCGATCAGATTATCCCCGCCCATCAGCACCTCACCCTCGGCGCGCTGGCCGGGATAAAGGTCGTACATGCGGTTGAGAACGCGCAGCAGCGTCGATTTGCCGCAGCCCGAGGGGCCGATCATCGCCGTCGCCTGGCGATCCGGGAAATCGATCGAGACATTCTTCAACGCGTGCGTCGCGCCGTAATAGAAATTCAAATTGCGGATGGAGACACGCGGCTCAGCCCCCGGGACCTGCTGCAGGGTATGGGGGAGCTGGGCATCGGAGGACATGTTGTGACTCGCTATTTCCATAAGGCCATTCCATAGGCGCGATACGTGACAGTACGATGACAGTCACGTGAAGCTTCTATGACAGCCGCCTCTGCAAAACGAGTCTTAAATTTTTCGCCGGGCCAAGCCCTTGCGGCTTCGCCCGGCGCGCTGCTCAGAACCGCCAGAGGACGTTGCCGGTGACCTGCGTGTCATTTCCGTCGCTCTTGAAGGCGGTGGTGGCCGCCTCCAGGCTGGCGCTGAAACGCTGGGTGAATGTCGCACTCACACCCAGGTTGAACAAGCCCCAGCTGCCCGTCTGGTGCGGGTAGCTGTTGGTCAGCGTCACGCCGGGCACATCGGTGAAGGCGGAGCTGAAGCGCTGGTTCGGCCCGGCCAGCAGAAACTCAGCCGCCGCCCCGGCATGCGGGGCAAGCGCCACGCCGCCCAGGCTGACGCTGGTCGCAATCGTGCCGCCGGCACTGGCGACCAGCTGCTTATAGCTTTGCGAATTCACGCTCTGGGTCAGCAGCGCATCGCCGGTCTCGGTATAATTGCCCAACCCGCTCTGGGTGTAGCCCAGACCGAATTCCGGCCCCACCGCGATCGTCGTCGTCGGATGGAATTTCAGCCCCACCGCGCCGCCCGCACTCCAGCTGGTGCCCGAAGGTTTGCCGGTGATGCCGCCAATCACCCCGTTGCGCTGGGTTTTGTCATTGTCATGGTCCCAGGCGGCATAGAGCTTGGCATAGGCGTCGCCGGAGGTCGCCAGCGCATACAGCCCGACATCCACGCCGTTATCCTGCACCGTGCCGCCGCCGCTCACATTCGCATGGGTGTTGTTATAGGCGAGCGAGACGCCGGCGGTGAGATGCTCATTCACCCGCATATCCACCCCCAGCGCCGTCACCGCGCTGCGATAATTATAGCCGCTATCAAACCCCTCGGTCTTGCGGGTGCCGAACTGGCCGGTGACGGAGAGGAACATCGCCACCTTATGCGCCGGATCGGCGGTGCCGCCATTCACCCCGTTAATGTCATAGGAGGCGCCGCTGGCGCCGTTCTGCAACGCATCCAGCCGCGCATTCAGCAGCCCCGCGAAACTCTCCGCGGCATTCGCATTCACCCGTGCCGGCACCGTCAGGCTCTCAAAGCCTTGCAGCGAGGCGGCCGCATATTCGGCGATGATCTGCTGCGCATGGGTGGTCGGGTGCACATTATCCCAGAACAGATAGCTATTCTGCGTCGCAATGCTGCCGGTGACACAGCTCACCGTGTAAAGGCAGGCATTGGTGACATTGCTGAAGCCATACAGAGACGGATCCGCCACCACCCTATTCAGCAGCGCCTCGGTATTCAGCACGATGATATTCGCCCCGGTGCCCTGATGCAGCAGCTGCATCTCGGTCGGCAGCGCCGCATCATGCGCCTGCGAGAACGCATCCCCCAGCGCCACGCCTTGCGCGGTGGTGTTGAAATTCGGCGTCAGCCCCAGATCCGGCAGGTTGGGCACAATCAGCATCCTGGCGCCGAGATTGATCAGCGCTGTGGTGTCCTGGGTGAGCTGCGTGATCGTCGTGGTGACACCCTGCGTCACCAGCGCGGTGGCGGCCGCCGGGTTGGCCTGCACCGCCGCCGCATAGGCGAAGTAATTATTCGCCCCGCCCCAGAGTGTGACCACATCATTCGCCCCGAAACTGCCCCCCGCCGCCGTGAACGAAGCGATCTCGGTGCTGATCCCCGGCAGCGCCGCCGCTTCCAGATTGGTCCCGGCATTGGTGGTGCCGATGGTCAGCGCCCCGGTAAACGCCCCGCCATAGGCATAGTCATTGGCTGAGGAAAATCCGAGCCCGGTCAGCCCCGGCAGATATTCCACCCAGACCGGCCCGTTGGAAAACCGGCCTTGATAATAAGGGGCCGGCGGCAGCCCGGTGAGTTTGTAAAGATTGCCGTCATCCGAAAGGCTGTCGCCAAACACATAGAGATTGCCCGCCTTCGCCGCCGGCGCCGCCATCAGGCTAAGCGCTGCCACACCGGCCAGAAGCCTGGTTTTCCTCATGGTCGTGTCTCCCGTTTTGTCTTACCTTTGCGCGTCTTATATCACGCAATGGTTAGGCTGGCGACGGAAAAGTGACGTGGAGATGCAATGAAAAAAGCCGCCTCCCCGGCAGGGAAGGCGGCTTTAAGAGGTGGGGACTTTTTGGAAAAAGTCCCCGCACCCCCAAGAACTTTTAGTTTTTTTACGACCTTGGGCGGCAGGGCCAGCGCGATGGATAGCTCCTTGAGCCGGTTCGCCGGGATCGGCGCGGGCGCGCCCATCATCAGATCCTCGCCCTGCTGGTTCAGCGGGAAGGCGATCACCTCGCGGATATTCGGCTCATCCGCCAGCAGCATCACAATCCGGTCGATCCCCGGCGCCGAACCGCCATGCGGCGGCGCGCCATAGCGGAACGCGTTCAGCATGCCGCCAAACCGCGCCTCCACCTCTTCCGGCCCATACCCGGCAATCTCAAACGCCTTCAGCATGATGTCCGGACGATGATTACGGATCGCGCCCGAGGACAGCTCGATGCCATTGCACACGATATCATACTGGAACGCCTTGATCGTCAGCGGGTCCTGGGTCTCCAGCGCCTCCATGCCGCCCTGCGGCATCGAGAACGGGTTGTGCGAGAACACCACCTGCTTCAGCTCTTCATCATACTCGAACATCGGGAAATCGACGATCCAGCAGAATTTGAACTCACCCGCCTTGATCAGCCCGAGATCATTGCCGAGCTTGGTGCGCACGGAACCGGCAAACTTCGCCGCTGCCTCTGCCTTGCCAGCGGCAAAGAATACCGCATCGCCCGCCTTCAGCCCGCACGCCTCGCGGATCGCCTCGGCCCGCTCCGGTGCCAGGTTCTTGGCAATCGGCCCCTGCGCCCCGGCCTCGTTCCAGGTGATGTAACCCAAGCCCCCAGCGCCCTCGGCGCGCGCCCATTCATTCAGCTTATCGAAGAAGGAGCGCGGATTGCCGCCCGCCCCCGGCGCCGGAATCGCGCGCACGATGCCGCCCCCCTCGACGATCTTCGCGAACAGCCCGAAGGAGGAGCCGCGGAACGCCTCGGTGACATCGGAAATGATGATCGGGTTGCGCAGATCCGGCTTGTCCGAGCCATATTTCAGCATCGACACATCATAGGGGATGCGCTCGAAGGGCGGCTTGCCGACATCGCGCCCGGCCGCGAACTCATCGAACACCCCATGCAGGATCGGCTCGATGGTGTTGAACACGTCCTCCTGGGTGACGAAGCTCATCTCGAAATCGAGCTGGTAGAACTCGCCCGGCGAACGGTCCGCCCGGCTCGCCTCGTCACGGAAGCACGGCGCGATCTGGAAATAGCGGTCGAACCCGGCCACCATCAGCAGCTGCTTGAATTGCTGCGGGGCCTGCGGCAGCGCGTAGAACTTGCCGGGATGGTTGCGCGCCGGCACGAGGAAGTCGCGCGCGCCCTCGGGCGAGGAGGCGGTGAGGATCGGGGTCTGGAACTCGGTGAAGCCGGCCTCGATCATCCGCCGGCGGAAGCTGGAAATCACCCCCGAGCGCAGCACGATATTCTTGTGCACCTGCTCGCGGCGCAGATCCAGGAAGCGATATTTCAGCCGCAGCTCATCCGGATAATTCTCACCGCCGGCCACCTGCATCGGCAGCACATCGGCCGGGCCCTGAACCTCCAGGCGCGCCACCCGCAGCTCGATATCGCCGGTTGGCAGCTTGGCGTTGGTGGTGCCTTCCGCACGCGCCACAACCTCGCCGGTGACGGTGATCACCGACTCGACGCGCGCCGCTTCCGCCGCCGCGAACCCGGCCGAGCCGGCGGGGAACACGCATTGCGTCAGCCCGTAATGATCCCGCAGATCGATGAACAGCAACCCGCCATGGTCTCGCTTGGCGTGGACCCAGCCGGAAAGCCGGGCGGTTTGGCCGATATTCGCGGCCCGCAGGGCGGCGCAATTGTGGGTGCGATAGGCGTGAATCTGTTCCATGGGGCGCGAAAGAGCCCTTGCCCTGCTTCCTGTCAAGCGGCCTCGGCGCTATGGGAGGGACATGAACGAAAACAAGATCGAATTCATCGCCACGTCAGAGGCTTTGGAGGCTTTGTGCGCCCGTCTTGAGACCGAAGCCTTCGTGACGGTCGACACCGAATTCATGCGCGAAAAGACCTACTACCCGGAGCTTTGCCTGGTGCAGCTGGGCGGCGCCGAGGATACCGCGGTGGTGGACGCGCAGGCCCCGGGCATGGACCTTGCCCCCCTGGGCCGGCTGCTGGCGAAAGAGAGTGTGGTCAAGGTCTTCCATGCCTGCCGCCAGGATGTGGAGATTTTCCTGCAGCTCTTCGGCGCCGTGCCGGTGCCGCTCTTCGATACCCAGGTGGCCGCGATGGTCGCCGGCTTCGGCGATCAGGTCGGCTATGACAGCCTGGTCAATGCCTTGACCGGCGCGCACATCGACAAGGCCCACCGCTTCTCGGACTGGTCGGCCCGCCCGCTCTCGAAATCCCAGATCAATTATGCCGCCGCCGATGTCACCCATCTGCGCGATGTCTATGAAAAGCTCAGCGCCAAGCTGGCGGCCGAGGGGCGGCTGGAGTGGGTGGCCGAGGAGATGGCGGTGCTGACGCAGCCCGAGACCTATCGGGTGGATCCAGAGCGTGCCTGGGAGCGGCTGAAAATCCGCTCCAATAACCGCCGCCAGCTCGGCTTGGCCAAGGCCATTGCGGCGTGGCGCGAGCGCGAGGCGCAGCGCATCAACATCCCGCGCGGCCGGCTTTTGAAGGACGAGCAGGTGCCCGAAATCGCCTCGCTGGCGCCGGACGATGCCGAGGCGCTCTCCAAGGCGCGCGGCATTTCGGCGGGCTTTGCCAATGGCAAATCCGGCGCCTCGCTGCTGGCCGCGATCAAGGAGGCCAAAGGCTGGCCGGAGTCCGAGCTGCCGAAGGCCGAGCGCCAGCGCGAGAGTGCGAAAGCCTCCCCGGCGCTGGTGGCGCTGCTGAAAGTGCTGCTGGCGGCGGCGGCGGAGAAGAATAATGTCGCCGCCCGGCTGGTCGCCGGCAGCGACGATATCGAGGCGCTGGCCTTGGATGAAACCGCCCCCAACCCGGTGCTGGAAGGCTGGCGCCGCGAGATGTTCGGGGAGACGGCTTTGCGCCTGATCCGCGGTCAGATCGCCATCTCTACCCAGGGCAAGCGGATCAAGATCGTCGAATTGTGAGCCGCCTCGCCGCCTTCGACCGGTTTTGCGCCAAGCTTCCCGGCAGCCGCATGGTGGTGCAATGGGGCGAGAGCCATGTGCACAAGCTGGGGCCGAAGGTGTTCGCCATCGGCGGCGGCTTTCCGGGTGAGGATGGCTATGTGTTCAAGGCCACGCCCTTGGCCTTCCAGCTTTTGCGCGAGCAGGGCCTGGCCACCCGCGCGCCTTATCTGCGCCGTGGCACCTGGCTGCGGGTCGAAGGCGGGGTGATGAGCGATGCCGAGCTGTTCAATCACATTGCCCAGTCCCACCGCCTCGTCGCCGCCAGCCTGACCCACGCCCTGCGCGCCGAACTCGGCCTTGCCTGAACTGCGCCCCGCCCGCCTCGGTGAAGGCCAGGCGCTCTATGACATCACCGCCGCTGCGATCGCCGGGCTGGCGGCCGGGCATTACAGCGAAGCCCAGATTGCAGGCTGGATGGCCGGGCGGGACGCCGCGCAGTACGAGGCGGTGATCGCGCAAGGCGGCGTCATCATCGAAGACCACGCCCAAGGCTTCGTTGAGGCCGCGCCTGGCGAAATCTTGCGCCTGTTCGTGCGCCCCGAAGCCGCAGGGCGGGGGCTGGGCGCCCGCCTGCTGCAAGCGGGGCTGGCTTTGGCCGGGCCGGGCGAAATCCACCTCAACGCCACCCTCAACGCTGCTCCGTTCTATGAAAAACACGGGTTTGAGGCGCTGGAGCACGCCCTTTACACCCATCCCGGCGGTAGCGCGCCGGTCGAGATCGTGAAGATGCGCCTCAGCCGGGGATGATTTCCTCGGCCCATAGCGCTTCGATCTGCTGGCGCGGGGTGATCAGATGGAAACGCCCGCCATCCACCAGCACGGCGGCGGCGCGGGGGCGAGAATTATAGGCGCTGCTCATCACCGCGCCATAGGCCCCGGCATCCAGCAGCGCCACCCGCCCGCCTGGCTTGATCTCCGGCAGCAGGCGGTCGGTGGCGAATTGATCCGCACTCTCGCAGATCGGCCCGACCACGTCGGCCGGAATCGTAGCGCTACGATAAGCGGCCGCGTCCAGCGGCAGGATGCCGTGCCAGGCATCATACATGGCGGGGCGGGCGAGGTCGTTCATCGCCGCGTCCAGCACCAGGAAGCGCTTGCCAGCCTGTTTTTCCAGGATCACGCTACCCAGCAGCACCCCGGCCGGGCCGACCAGATAGCGCCCCGGCTCCATCATCAGCCGCACCCCTAGCCCTTGTGTCACCTGCTTCACCGTGGCGGCGAAGGCGTGGGGGGAGAGCCCCGGCTCGTCCTGATAGCCAATGCCCAGGCCACCGCCGATATCGAACACCTCCACACTCTGCCCGGCCTCGCGCAAGGCGCGGATCATCGCCGCGCCTTTCTCGTAAGCCAGACGATAAGGCTCGGTGGAGAGGATCTGGCTGCCGATATGCATGGCAATGCCGACCGGCCGCACCCCCGGCAACCCCGCCGCGCGGGCATAGAGGGCCGGAATATCCGCCGCCGCGATGCCGAATTTGTTTTCCGCGAGGCCGGTGGTGATCTTGGCATGGGTGCCGGCATCCACATCCGGGTTCATCCGCAGCGCGATGCTGGCCACAACCCCGCGCCGGCTGGCGATGGCGGAGATCATCTCGATCTCCTCGCCGCTTTCGACATTGATCTGCCCGACCCCGGCGCCCAGCGCCGTCTCCAGCTCCGCCGCCGACTTGCCGACGCCGGAATAGACCACATTCCGGGCCGCGATCCCGGCCTTGGTGGCGCGCATGAACTCGCCGATGGAGACCACATCCGCCCCGGCCCCTTGTTCACGGAACAGGCTGAGCACGGCGAGATGGTCATTCGCCTTCACTGCGTAATGGATGTGCATCGGCACGCCCTCGGCCGCGAACGCGTCTCGTAGCGCTGCGAAACGCGCCCGCATGGTGGCGGCGCCATAGACCCAGCTGGGGGTGCCGAAAGTGTCGGCGATGGCGTTCAGCGGCACGCCTTCGAGGCACAGCCCGTCCTGGGCGTGCATGGTCAGCTGCTTGCGGGCGGCGAGCAGATCCTCAAGCCGCGGTTCCGGCCCGGTGAAATTCATGTCGGCCATGGCGGACCTCTTTATTGCGGCGGCGGGTAGCTGTGGGGGTAGGTGATGTCCTGCGCCGGGCCGGGAGGCACGGGCGCGCCGCGACGGCCGCAGCCGGCCAGGGCCGACATGGCGAGCAGGATGAACACATATTTCATGCCAGTTTCTCCAGCCAGAGTGCGGCCTGTTTGGCGACATTGGCGGGCGCGGTACCGCCATAAGACGTCCGCGAGGCGACGGAGGCCTGCACCGTCAGCACCTCGAAAATCTCGGCACTGATCCGCGGCTCGACCGACTGCATCTCCGCCAGGCTCAGCTCCGGCAAATCGCAGCGCTTCGATTCCGCCAGCCGGACCAGCTGCCCGGTAACGTGATGCGCGTCCCGGAAGGGCATTTTCAGCACCCGCACCAGCCAGTCGGCCAGGTCGGTCGCGGTGGAGAAGCCGGAGCCGGCGAGGGCTTCCATGCGGGGCTTGTTGGCTTGCAGGTCGCGCACCATGCCATCCATCGCCGCCAGGCTCAGCGAGATCGCCGCCACCGCCTCGAACACCGGCTCCTTGTCCTCCTGCATATCCTTGGCATAGGCCATCGGCAGGCCTTTCATCACCGTCAGCAGCCCGGTCAGCGCGCCGAAGATGCGGCCGGTCTTGGCCTTGGCCAGCTCGGCGGCGTCCGGGTTGCGCTTCTGCGGCATGATCGAGGAGCCGGTGGTGAAGGCATCCGAGAGCTCGATCAGTCTATAGGGCGAGGAGCACCAGATGATGATCTCTTCCGAGAAGCGGGAGAGATGCATCGCGCAGATCGACAAAGCGGAGAGGAATTCCAGGGCGAAATCGCGGTCCGAGACGGAATCCAGCGAATTCGCCGTCGGCCGGTCGAAGCCCAGGGCGGCGGCGGTGGCGTGGCGGTCGATCGGGAAGGAGGTGCCGGCCAGGGCGGCGGCGCCCAGCGGACATTCATTCAGCCGGGCGCGGGCATCGCGCAGCCGCGCCGCGTCGCGCGCCAGCATCTCGACATAAGCGAGCAAATGGTGACCAAAGGTAACCGGCTGGGCGGTCTGCAGATGGGTGAAGCCGGGCATCACGGTATCCGCATACTCGGCGGCGCGGGTGGCCAAAGCCTGCATCAGCCCATGGATCTGGCCCAGCACGCCATCCATCGCATCGCGCACCCAGAGGCGGAAATCGGTCGCCACCTGGTCGTTGCGGCTGCGGGCGGTGTGCAGCCGGCGTGCGGCCTCGCCGATGCGCGCGGTCAGCCGGACTTCGATATTGGTATGGATATCTTCCAGCTTTTCGGAGAATTCGAACGCACCGGCTTCGATCTCGGCGCCGATTGCCTCCAGCCCGGCGGCGATGGCGCTCTGGTCCTGCGCCGTGATAATGCCCTGCTTGGCCAGCATCGCGGCATGGGCCTGGCTGCCGGCAATATCCTGGCGCCAGAGCTTGGCATCGAAGCTGATCGAGGCATTAATGGCCTGCATCACCTCGGCGGGACCGGCGGCGAAACGCCCGCCCCACTGAAGCTGACCTTTGTTCGGAGTGCTGTCTTTGTCGGTCAAACCCAAACGCCCTTTACTGTTGCGCCGATCACTCATCGCCGCTGGCCCTGCCTTAGCCCTGGGCGCGGCCTGGGGCAATCGCGCAATGGCGCAAACCGCCGGCGCGGATATGCCGGATGCGGCGCTGGGCTGGACGCGCTTCGCGCCGGTGGCCCCGCCGGCGCTGAAATTCCAGGACGACAAGGGCAAGAGCCTGAGCCTGGCGGATTTCAAGGGGCATGTGCTGCTGGTCAATCTCTGGGCGACCTGGTGCGGCCCCTGCAAGGCGGAGCTGCCGACCTTCGCGGCGCTGGCGCCGAAGCTGGCGAAATTTGGCGGCTTGATTCTGCCGATCTCGATCGATGTGGATGGCCTGCCGGCGGTGCAGGCTTATTTTGCCCTGCACGGCATCCGCAATTTGCCGATGCTGGTCAATCCCGATGGGGATGATCTGGATTTGATGAATACGGACGGGATTCCCGTGACTTTGGTGATCAATCCGGCAGGCAAGGCAGTGGCAAGGCTGGATGGCGGCGCGGACTGGAACACCAAGGATGTGCTGGACTTCCTGCAGGATCTGGCGCGTTCTGGAAAGCCGGACGAAAGACATGGGGTCACTCAGGCCTGAAATGCCACGGTTCTGGCCGCTAGCGGTGTGCCCTGCGAAAGGGCGCGCCGCCTTATATGTCCTGGTTCAAGAGCGCCTCAGGCAGTTCCCATTCCTCAGGCTTTGAGTCGGGATGGTACCAGCGATATTTGTGGTTGGTCCATAACAGTAGCCCGCACAATCCCAGCGCAACGCATAATGGAATGACGGCCGTCAAATACCATGAAAAAATATCCTGGTTGGGGGCGCATACAAGCTCGAAGACATTCCATAGCAGCAGTAAAAGCGTGAAAAGCGAGGATATAAAAGCCAGCCGGCGGAAGCGGCGGACCCATTTTATGGTTTTATAGACATAGATTTTTCGGACAAATGTTACGCCGAACGCCGCCAGGATGACCGCGATAATAACCGGACCGATGGGCAAACCATTTGGCATGAAAACGTTCAGCCAATCGTCGCCAAACCAATGATGTAATATATCAGTAATCAGTATGGTTGGGGCGATAAACAAACCGCCCCCCAGCCCGGCACTGCAGAAATTTATCGCCCGTCGGGGCGGGAGATAAGGCCGCATTCCATCGTCTTGGCTTGTCGCGCTCATTGCTTTTGTCGCCGTTCTTTAGGTTCTGGAGTCAGGAGACAGCATAATGGTGGAATCGATACCAGCTCTCTTCGCGGCTGCATATCTGTGTAGCGGACCCGTCAGTGAGGCTTGGGCTTTCGTCCACCCAAGGCAATCACGGCGGCATAGATGTGGTGCATGAAACCGAGCATTTCTGACCCGGACAAGCCAGCGGGGACCAGCGCCTGTAAAGGGCCTGCTTTAGTCTGATTCCCGATATGTTCGCCGAAATGTTCAGAAAACGGGTTGTTGAATGCGTAATTGCCCATTGACCAGCCATTGAGCGCGGCATCGCGTGTCAACGTGGCTTCTTTAAAATGGACTTTCAGAGTGAAATAGTCGCGCACTTCTTTCTGCAGCTCATCGGCCTTCTTCTGTAGCCGTGCCAGGTCTGCCGCCGCCTCCTTGGCACGTGCCGCCGCGGCAGCCGCATTCGCCTGGCGGAGGACCTGTTGCTGCTTGATCTGTGCCAGGGCGTTCGAGTTGGGGTCGAGAATTTTTTGCGCATTGCCGGCGAGCTTATCAATCCGGGCCGCAGCATCCGTGGCTTCGGTGGCGGCGGCTGCCGTGTTGGCAGCCAATTTGGCCCCGGTTGCGGTCTCCGTACTCAAAGGGCGTAGTTCGCGCATCGCCCCTAGAGCCTTGGTGCCTTCGCGCAGAGGATCAATGATCGCCACCAGCGGAGCGACGCGTTCGGTGTTTTTATAATATTCCGTGCCCTCCCAGCGTTTGACGGCTTTGTCGTCGGAGAAAACTTCGAGCCAGAGGTGGTAACCATCCGCTCGGAATAGAGCTAAAGATGCACCGCTTGCCGCGAAACCTGTGGCACCTGCGGCAATCTCCGCAGCGCCGAGTGGTACGCCGACGCCGGTCGCCGATGTCGCACCACCAACGCCGAAAAGGACGAGGCCGCCCAAAAAACCGCTGATCGTCCCATAGGCATCGAGGGCAGTATTCATCGTGTCAAACGCTATAGGGTGATCAACAATGACATTATGCACAGCGTTAACGCTGGATATGACGGGATTGACGACATCGGTGACTGCAAATGTTTTAAGATTCTGCACTGAATTTGTATAGAATTCCTCCAGAATGGTTTTTACAGAACGTGCTGGCGTCTTGTCATGTTGGGGTTTGGAGTGAAGGGGAACAGCGCCGGTCCATTCATAGGCCAGGGCCAGGGCGTCGCCATCTTTGTCGTAGGTCGGCGGCTGCAACACGCAGGCCTGCCCGTTCTCGCTCCATACGAAGCCCCAAGCCTCGCTGCCTTGGCCAGGAAACGCCAAGGACTGAAACATGCGCAGATGGTGGCGCGCCATGGCTGCGCTGAGATAGGGGCCAAACGTGAACCGCTCTGTACCGTCCGTCATGGCTTTTCCTTAAAACCGGCTTGCCTTCCTCATTCCTGGCATAATACTGCCTCGGGCAATTCCCATTCCTCAGGTTTTGAGTCAGGATGATACCAGCGGTATTTGTGGATGGTCCATAACAGTAGCCCGCACAATCCCAGCGCAATGCACAGGGCAATTACAAACATCAAATACCACGAAAAAACATCCTGGTTAGGGGCGAGCACAAGCTCGATGACATTCCATACCAGCAGTAAAAGCGTGAAAAGCGAGGATATAAAAGCTAGCCGGCGGAAGCGGCGGACCCATTTTATGGTTTTATAGACATAGATTTTTCGGACAAAGGTTACGGCGAACGCCGACAGGATGACCGCGAAAATAACCGGCCCGATGGGCAAGCCATCTGGCATGAAAACGCTTTGCCAAGCATCGCCGAACCACAGATATAGAATATCAAATATCATCACCAGCGGGGCGACGAATAAACCGCCCCCCAGCCCGGCGCTGCAGAAATTTATCGCCCGCCGGGGTGGGAGATAGGGGCGCATTCCGTCATCTTGGCTTATCGGGCTCATTGATTTTGTCGCCGTTCTTTATGTCCTGGAGCCAGGATACAACTAATCTTGGACTTAATTCGAGATGGTTTGGCGGGAATAAAGCTCTGCAACCAAATCGTTCAGGCTTGTGCGCGGCGCTGGAAGGCCGGCGCGGGCGTGGGGTGTTCTTTAAAAACACCCCACGATTTTAGCGTCTCAGTTCGGCGCGCCGTTGGCGGCGGCGGCGGCGGCGGTGCGGCGCTGGTGCCAGAGGCCGACAAAGTCGATCGGCCCGAGCAGCACCGGCGGGAAGCCGCCATCGCGGGTCACGTCGGCCAGGATGTTGCGGGCGAAGGGGAAGAGCAAACGCGGGCACTCGACCAGCAGAATCGGCTCCTGCTGCTCTTCCGGAATGCCGTTGAGGGTGAACACGCCGGCATAGGACAGCTCGGCGATGAACACGACGGGCGGCTTCTCCTGGGTGCCACCGGCGGATTTCGGCGCCTCGGTGGTGCCCTCGGCGCGGATCGCCAGCGCGACCTCGAAAATGGTCTGCTCTTCCTCGATGCGGCGCACCTGCACGTCCAGATTCAGGTTCACATGCGGCTGGGCGCGCAGCTGGGTGAAGATGGCGGGCGCGCCGGGCACCTCGAAGGAGAGATCCTTGGTATACTGGATGTTGAGGATCAGCGGTTGCGGCGGCAGGCCGGCTTGTTCGGACATATCTGGTTTCCCTGTTGAAAGGCTGCGCTGCCCTAGCACGCTGGGCAGGGCATGATAAGAGTAGGGCATGACCGCACGCATCTTCATTGACGGCCAGGCCGGGACCACCGGGCTTGGCATCGCCCAGCGCCTTGAGGCGGATGGGGGCTTTTCTCTCGTCACCCTGGCGGATGCGCGCCGAAAGGACCCGGAGGCCCGCGCCGAGGCCATGGGCAATGCGGATCTGACCGTGCTCTGCCTGCCGGATGATGCGGCGCGCGAGGCGGTGGCCATCGCCCCGCAGGGGGCGCGGATTCTGGATGCCAGCACCGCCCACCGGATTGCGCCGGGTTGGGTTTATGGCTTTGCCGAGGCCTGGCCGGATCAGGCGGAGAAGATCGCGAAGGCGCAGCGCGTCGCCAATCCCGGCTGCTACGCCACCGGGGCGATCGCGCTGCTGCGGCCGCTGCTGGGGCTGGGGCTGCTGGCGGCGGATGCACCGGTTTCGATCAACGCCGTTTCCGGCTATTCGGGCGGCGGCAAGGGGATGATCGCGGACCACGAGGCCAAGGGCGGCCCGGCCTATGAGCTGTACGCGCTGGGGCTCAAGCACAAGCATATTCCCGAGATCATGGCCTATACCGGGCTGACCCGGGCGCCGATTTTCACCCCCGCCGTGGGCCATTACCACCAGGGCATGCTGGTGAGCCTGCCTTTGCATCTGGACCAGCTGGCCCGGCCCGGCAGTGCCGCGCAGCTGTCCGAGGCTTATGCGGATTTCTATGCCGGGGCGGAAAATATCATCGTGCAGCGCGGGCTTGCCACCGGCAATCTCGACCCGGAAGCGTTGAACGGCAGCAATCGCCTCGAAATCTTCGTCGCCGGCAATGAGGCGGCGGGGCAGGCGGTGGCGATTGCCCGGCTGGATAATCTCGGCAAGGGCGCCTCGGGGGCGGCGGTGCAGAATTTGAAGCTGATGCTGGGTCTGGCGGCGTGAGCGAGGCGCAGCGCCCGGGCGGGTTGCTTTACGCGCTGGGCAATCTGGCGCCGCGGATCGACCCGACCGCCTGGGTGGCGCCGACGGCGGTGCTGATCGGCGATGTGCGGATCGGGCCGGGGGCGAATATCTGGTTCAACGCGGTGCTGCGCGGCGATACCAACCCGGTGATCGTCGGCGCGCGCTCCAATGTGCAGGATGGGACCATCGTGCATGTGGACCATGACGACCATCCCGCGATCATCGGCGATGATGTGACCATCGGCCATGGCGCCATCATCCATGCCTGTACGCTGGAAAACCGCGCCTTCATCGGCATGGGGGCGACGGTGCTGGATGGCGCGGTGGTGGAGGAAGGCGGGCTGCTCGGTGCGCGGGCCTTGCTGGGGCCGGGCAAGCGCATCGGGCGGCAGGAGCTGTGGACCGGCACGCCGGCGCGGCTGGTGCGGGTGATGAGCGATGCCGAGCGGGCGCGCTGGGATGAGACGGTGCCGCATTATCTCGGCCTCACCGCGCGATATATGAAAAGCTTGCGGCCAATCACTTAATTTTCCTGGAAAATCTTACGGGGCGCGACTAAGTTTCGGGCATGAGCGAACAGGATTTCGAAGCCGCCCTTATCGATGCCGCTTTCGCCCTGGGGGCGCAGGCGGGCTGGCGGCATGTCTCTCCCGCCGCCGCGGCGCGCCATGCCGGGCTGGATCTGGTGCGCGCCCGGGCGCTGTTTCCCTGCACCGGGACAATCCTGAAAAAATTTGGTCGCCTCGCGGATGCGGCGGCGTTGAGCCATGCGCTGCAGGAGGGCAGCGTGCGCGACCGGCTGTTCGATAGTCTGCTGCGCCGGTTCGATTTTCTGCAGGCGCGGCGGCCTGGCGTGCTGGCGCTGATGAAGGCGCTGCCGTCCTGCCCGCCGCTGGCGGTGGCGCTGGCGGAGATGAACATCGCCTCCATGGGCTGGCTGCTGGAAGGGGCGGGGGTGGATGCCACCGGCCTCACCGGGGCGGTGAAAAAACGCGGCCTGCTGGCGGTGTGGCTTTATGGGCTGCGCGCCTGGGCTGCGGATGAGAGCCTTGATCTGACCGCCACCATGGCGGCGGTGGATAGCGCTTTGGCCCGTGCCGAGCGCTTCGCCACGCGCTTTTCCACCGAACCGGCGCCCAAGGCGGCGCCGGAGCCTGAGCTGCCCGCGCCGCTCTGAGGAGCCAAGGCGGGGGATGAAACCATAATCAAGGAGACGAACAATGGTTGAGAAGACGACAAAAGCTGGCACCGCGCCTTTCATGCCCGAGTTCGATATCAAGAAGCTGATGGGGGATATGAAGATCCCCGCGATGCCGGATGTGGAGGCGGTGCTGGCCGCGCATAAGCGCAATCTGGACGCGCTGACCGAGGCCAACCGGGTGGCGCTGGAAGGCGCGCAGCTGGTGGCGCGCCGGCATATGGAGATCATGCAGGAGACGATGTCCGGCCTGACCTCGACCTTGAAGGAACTCGCCGGCAACCAGCCCCCGGCGGTGCGTGCCGCCAAGCAGGCCGAGCTGTTGAAGAAGGCGTATGAGAACGCCGTGGCGAATACCAAGGAGCTGGGGGATTTGATTCAGAAATCCAACGCCGAGGCGATGAGCAAGCTGAATACGCGGTTTTCCGAGGCGATGACGGAGATGAAGGCGCTGTTGGAGAAGAAATAGCGTCCCGATGACGGAGCGGCGCAGCCGCGTAGTCTGAATCGGGCCGCTCTTTCAAAGGTTTTTCCCGATGACGGAGCGGCGCAGCCGCGTAGTCTGAATCGGGCCGCTCAAATTAACCAAAAGTTTTTTGGTGCCGCTTTTTTTCAAAAAAGCGGCGAAGAGGCCGGGGCGTGTGCAGCGCCATCGTCACCACCCCAAACGTTTTGTGGCGCTTTTTAAAAAAAGGGCCACACCCCAAAAACTTTTGCGACTTCAGGTCCGGGCTTTTCCAAGGCTGAGCCAGGGGCCATATTGCCCACATGTCCCTGACCTTCATTCCGCAAAAACAGGCGCCCCGGCCGCTGCAGAAGAAGCTGCGCGTGGTCTCAGACTACCAGCCCGCCGGCGATCAGCCCACCGCCATCGCCCAGCTCGTCGAGGGGCTGGGCGCGCAGGAGCGTGACCAGGTGCTGCTGGGGGTGACCGGCTCCGGCAAGACCTTCACCATGGCCAAGGTGATCGAGGCGGCGCAGCGCCCGGCTCTGGTGCTGGCCCCAAACAAGACGCTGGCGGCCCAGCTTTATGCCGAGATGAAGAGCTTCTTCCCCGATAACGCGGTGGAATATTTCGTCTCCTATTACGATTACTACCAGCCCGAAGCCTATGTGCCGCGCTCGGACACCTATATCGAGAAAGACAGCGCGATCAACGAGACGATCGACCGCATGCGCCATGCTGCCACCCAGGCGCTGCTGGAGCGCGGCGATGTCATCATCGTCGCCTCCGTTTCCTGCATCTATGGTATCGGCTCGGTCGAAACCTACTCGAAGATGGTGGTGCGGCTGGAGACCGGCGGGCGGATCGACCGTGATACGCTGGTGAAGGCGCTGGTGGATCTGCAATATCGCCGCAATGACATGGCCTTTGCCCGTGGTTCCTTTAGGGTGCGCGGCGAGACGGTGGATATTTTCCCCTCCCAATATGAGGACCGCGCCTGGCGGGTGACGTTGTTTGGCGATGAGATCGAGAAGATTTCGGAATTCGATCCGCTGACCGGCGAGCAGAGCGCGGCGCTGGAAAATATCTCGGTCTATGCGAATTCGCATTACGTCACGCCGCGCCCGACGCTGAACCAGGCGATTGCCAAGATCAAGATCGAGCTGAAGGAGCAGCTGGCGAAATTCACCGCCGAAGGCAAGCTGCTGGAAGCGGAGCGGCTGCAGCAGCGCACCACCTTCGATATCGAGATGATGGAAACCACCGGCGCCTGCAAGGGCATCGAGAATTATTCCCGCTATCTCTCGGGGCGCAACGCTGGTGAGCCGCCGCCGACCTTGTTTGAATATCTGCCTGAGAACGCCTTGCTGTTTGTCGATGAGAGCCATGTGACGGTGCCGCAGATCGGCGGCATGTATAAAGGCGATTATGCGCGCAAATTCACCCTCTCCGAATATGGCTTCCGGCTGCCGAGCTGCATCGATAACCGGCCGCTGAAATTCGAGGAGTGGGAGCGTTTCCGCCCGCAATCCTTGTTCATCTCCGCCACCCCCGGCCCCTGGGAGATGGAGCGCACCCAGGGCGTGTTCGCCGAACAGGTGATCCGCCCGACCGGGCTGGTCGATCCGGTCACCGAGATCCGCCCGGTCGAGCATCAGGTGGACGATCTGCTGGGCGAAATCAGGCTTGTCACCAAGCAGGGCGGGCGGGTGCTGGTGACGACGCTGACCAAGCGCATGGCCGAGGATCTCACCGAATATCTCACCGAGCAGGGTGTGCGGGTGCGCTATCTGCATTCGGATGTGGATACGCTGGAGCGCATCGAGATCATCCGCGATCTTCGGCTTGGCGCCTATGATGTTCTGATCGGCATCAATCTGCTGCGCGAGGGGCTGGATATTCCGGAATGTATGCTGGTGGCGATTCTGGATGCGGACAAGGAAGGCTTCCTGCGCTCCGTCACCTCGCTGGTGCAGACCATCGGCCGGGCGGCGCGCAATGTCGATGGCCGGGTCATTCTCTATGCCGACACCATGACCCGCTCGCTGAAACAGGCGATCGACGAGACCGAGCGGCGGCGGGCCAAGCAGATGGCCTGGAATGAGGCGCATGGCATCACCCCGCAATCGGTGCGCAAGAATATCGGCGAGGTGATCCATTCGGTGTTCGAGCAGGATTACGTCACCGTGGCGCCGGTGAAGGATGTGAAGGCGGACGAGTTTGTCGGCAAGGATCTGGCCAGCTCCATCGCGGCCTTGGAAACCCGGATGCGCGCCGCGGCCGCGGATCTGGAATTCGAGGAGGCGGCGCGGCTGCGCGATGAGGTGAAGCGGCTGGAGGCGCTGATGCTGGGGCTGGAACCGCCGCCGCTCTCCAGCCGGGCGCCGGCCAAGCCGAAGGGCCCGGTGCCGCTGGGGCCGGGCGGTGGCGGCTATGATCCGGCGATGCGCAAGGGCAGGGGGCGGGCGCGCAAGGTTTGACGGCGCGCGCCGCACTTGTATCCTGCACGCCATGAAGCTCTCCGCCCTCGCCCTGCTGGCCGCCCTGGCCCCGCTGCCATCTCTGGCCGCCGCCCCTGATCTCGCCAGCCAGCTCACCGGCCAGCACGCCGTTTATAAGCTGAGCCTCTCCAAGCTGCGCACCCATGACATCACCGGCGCCACCGGGCAGATGAATTTCAACGTGGTGGATGGCTGCACCGGCTGGGCGACGACGCAGCATATGACGCTGATCATCCGCAATGTTGATGGCTCGCTGACCAAATCGGTGAGCGACTACATCACCTGGGAGAGCAAGGACGGCAAAACCCTGAGCTTCACCCTGCGCGAGAGCGATAATGACGGCAAGGAGAAGATCGACAGCGCCGGCACCGCTACCCATACCGGGCCGGATGACAGCGGCGTGATCGATTATACCGCGCCGACCAAGAAAGAGGTGAAATTGCCGCCGGGCACCTTGTTCCCGATGCAGCATACCGAGGCGCTGCTGGCGGCCGGGCGGGCGGGCAAGCAATTCATCTCGCCCTTGCTGTTCGATGGCACCTCGCCCGATGGTGCCCAGGCCACCTTTATTACCGTGCTCGGCCACCATGGGGCGGAGAAGGCGCCCTGGCCGGATCTGGATAAATTCGCCAGCACCGATGTCGATATCGGCTTTTTCGAGCGCAAGAACCAGGATGAGACGCCGGATTTCCGGACCTCGATGCGCTATTACGAGAACGGTGTGGCAACCGGGCTGGTGCTGGATTTCGGGGATTTCGTGATGAGCGGCAAGCTGACCAGCCTCAGCGTCCCGCCTTCGGCTTGCCCGCCCGCGAAGTCGCCCTGAGATTGGCGTGGCGCCGCTCCTGGCGCTCGCCCTCGCCCAGACGCTCCTCGATCTCCGGCTTGATGGCGCCGTGATTGAGCACCGAGACCATCACGATCCCGCCGGTGATGTTGCCCAGAATGGTGGGGGCGAAGAAATGCGCCGCGTAGTCATAGAGCGTGGCGCTGCCGGCGAGCACGCCATAAGCGGCCTCGGCTGAGCCGGCGATGATGTGGGAGAGCTGGGCGAGCGCCACCACATAGGTGATCAGCAGCACGATCAGCGGGCGCGAGGTGGAGGCGCTGGGCAGAATCCAGACCATCAACGCGATCAGCCAGCCGGCGAAGAAGGCGCGCACGAAGGTGGCGGCGAAGCCCGGATGGATCGCCGCCTGCGCCATCTCCTGCAAGGCCGGGGTG
>NZ_JH976207.1:1280396-1289337 GCF_000306035.1 Acidocella sp. MX-AZ02 | reverse complement strand
GCCATCTCCTGCAAGGCCGGGGTGACGGCGGGTGGAAACAGCCCCGGCGCGTGCACCAGCACGGCGAAAATCCAGGTGCCGGCGATATTGGCGGTGAGCACCACCCCCCAGAGCTTGAGCACGCCCAGCAGCGTCGCGCGGTCGCGCCTGGTGATCAGCGGCAGGATGGCGGTGAGGGTGCTTTCGGTGAAAAGCTGCTGGCGGGCGAGGACCACGATGATGAAGCCCACCGCATAGCCGAAGCTGGCCAGGGTATGCCGCCAGGGTGTGTCCGGCAGGTCGGCGGTGAGCAGCGCCTGGGTGAGGAAGGAAAACCCCATCGAGAGCCCGGCCGCCAGGCCCGAGAGGGCCAACGCGCCGGGCTTGCGGGCCAGCTCTTCCTCGCCCTCATGGCGGATGATTTCATGGATGAGAAACGCATCCGGCACGGAATGGCGTTCGGCCAGACGCAGCTCGCCATCGTCGAGATGCTGCAATTGATTGTCTTCAGCCACAGCCCCTCCGGCGATGCGTGTTAGCCGCAACACTTAAGCGCGGACAGAGCCGGATACATCGGGGCGCGGGTGAAGGTTTTTTTAGTTTGGCCCGGAACTCAAATCCCGGCCGAATTGCAGCTTCAGCTTGGCGCGGGCATGTTCATTGCCGCCATCGACCAGATTGGCCAGCAGCGAGAGGAATAATTCCTGCTCCGCCTCGTCCAAAGGGGCCAGAATGCGTTCATTGGCGCGCGCCATCGGGGCCTGCATGCGGGTGAGGGCGGCCTTGCCCTTGGCGGTGAGGTGCAGCAGCTTCTGGCGCTGGTCGCGCCGGCTGATCGCCCGGCGGATCAACCCGCCGCTTTCCAGCCGCGCGGCAACGCTGGCCAAGGTGGCGCGATCGACCCCGATTTCCTCGGCGATGGCGGACTGGTCCCGCCCGGCCTGCTTGGAAATCGCGCGCAGCACGCTGAGCTGCACCGGGGTGATCTCCAGCCCCATCGTCTCATCGGCGAACAGGGCGACGTAGATCTGGTGCAGACGTCGGATCATGAAGCCTGGATTATGCATCGTCTCGCAAGTGAATGGGCTTTTGCCACCAATGCCGATATCCATGACTGCGTATCCTGTTTGTAGAAAAATTGATACAATTATCTTATCAGGTTAGGTCAGTTAGCATGATCCACTTAAAAAAAACAACTCTTACGTTGCATCACAAATCATTGAACAACTCTGTGGTGCGGCATTTAGGCGGCGGTGGAGGCGGCTCCGAGCAAACCCGGGCAGGCGTGCACGATCAGCTTGACCGGAATTCGTGCCATTAGAGGTTGAAAGCGCCCCTTATCCAAGAAACGATGCACAAAGCCTGTTCTGGGCAGAATATGTAACAACCTTGGAATAATTCCGCCAGCGATTACAACCGCGCTGGCGCCATGGGCCAGCGCATAGTCCCCGGCGACCGCGCCCAGCGCCGCGCCGAAGCGTGAAATCGCCTCCATGGCGATTTCATCTACCCCATCGATGCCGCTTTGCCAAAGGGCGGCGTCCGGACCCGGATGGGCGGGCAGGTTGCGGGCGGCGGCCAGGGTTTCATGAATGGCGCGCAGGCCCGGGCCGGAGACGACGCGTTCGGCCGAGACCCGCCCATGCCGGGCGCGCAGCCTGGCCAGCAGCTCGTCCTCGAACTCGTCCAAGGGTGCGAAGCTGATATGGCCGCCTTCGCATTCCAGCACATGGGTATGGGTGGCGGTGCGCAGCACCTGGGCGACGCCCAGCCCGGTGCCGGGGCCGACGATGGTGATTATCCCCTGGGCCGGCAGCGGGCCGGGCGGGCCGGCGAGATGCACGTAATCAGGCTCCTGCAGCTGCGACAGGCTATGGCCGACGGCGCCGAAATCATTGATGAAGTCCAGCCGCTCCAGCCCGAGCTGGGCTTTCAGCGCCGCCGGGCGGATGCTCCAATGGGTGTTGGTGAGTTTCAGCACCTCGCCCTGCACCGGGCAGGCGATGGCGATGGCGGCCTCGCGCGGCAGGGCCCTGCCGGTTTCGCGGGCGAAGATCGACCAGGCTTCGGCGAAGCCGCCGACATCGCGGGTCTGGATCTGCACGGTTTCACCCAACGCCACCACCCGGCCTTGTTCGATCCGCGCCAGGCAGAAGCGCGCATTGGTGCCGCCGATATCCCCGGCGACGATTTCTTTATTCGCGGTCATGAAGTTAATGTGTTGCCCCCGCGTCCGAATGCAAACCTGCGGAGATTGCAACCCCCCGACGCCAAGGTTGCAAAAGTTTTTGGGGGGCGGCCCTTTTTTCAAAAAGGGCCGCAAAATGTTTGGGGTTCTGGCAACTGCGTGCCAAAGCCCCCAACGTTTTCGCGGCTTTTTTGTAAAAAAAGCCGCCCCAAAAAACTTTTATTTAATGCGGGCTTCGATCATCAGCCGCTTCATTTCGGCGATGGCCGCCGGCAGGCCGATCAGCAATGCCTCACCCATCAGGAAATGGCCGATATTGAGCTCGGTCACTTCCGGCAGGGCGGCGACGGGCGAGACATTGGCGAAGGTCAGCCCATGGCCGGCATGGCATTCCAGCCCGGCCTTGGTGCTCAGCGTCGCCGCCTCGCGCAGCCGGTCCAGCTCGCCCAATTTGCCATTGGCATAGGCGCCGGTATGCAACTCCACCACCTGCGCGCCAACCTCGGCGGCGGCGTGGATCTGCGCCTCGTCCGGGTCCACGAACAAGGAGACGCGGATGCCCGCATCCTTCAGCCGGGCGATGGCGGGGCGCAGCGCCTCGCGCTGATTGAACACGTCCAGCCCGCCCTCGGTGGTGATCTCGGCCCGGCGCTCGGGCACGATGCAGCACCCATGCGGCTTCAGCCGGGTGGCGATGGCGACCATCTCGTTCGTCGCCGCCATCTCGAAATTCACCGGCTTGCCGGCCCAGGCGCAGATCGCCTCGGCATCGGCATCGCGGATATGGCGCCTGTCCTCGCGCAGATGGATGGTGATGCCATCCATGCCCGAGCCGACCAGCGCCTTGGCCACCGTCAGCGGATCAGGATGGTTGCCGCCACGCGCGTTCCGCAACGTGGCGACATGGTCAATGTTGACGCCGAGACGGATCATGGCGCGATCAGATATGGATCGGCCGGCCGTCCACGGCCAGGGCGGCTTCCTTCACCACTTCGGCCAGGGTCGGGTGGGCGTGGCAGGTGCGGGCCACGTCCTCGGCGGAGGCGCCGAATTCGATGCCCATGGTGCATTCGGCGATCAGCCCGCCCGCATCCGGCCCGATGATGTGGGCGCCGAGCAGCTGGTCGGTGGTCTTGTCGGCCAGCAGCTTCACGAAGCCCTCGGTGGCGCCCATGGCGCGGGCGCGGCCATTGGCCATGAACGGGAATTTGCCGACCTTATAGGCGACACCGGCGGCTTTCAGCTCTTCCTCAGTTTGCCCAACGGAGGCGACTTCCGGCCAGGTATAGACGACGCTCGGGATGGCGCCGTAATTCACATGGCCATGCTGGCCGGCCAGGATCTCGGCCAAAGCCACACCCTCTTCCTCGGCCTTGTGGGCCAGCATCGCGCCGGCGACGACGTCGCCGATCGCGTACACGCCCGGCACGTTGGTTTCGAAATGCTTGCCGATCTTCACCCGGCCGCGCTCGTCGGTCTCAACCCCGGCGGCTTCCAGGTTCAGCCCGGCGGTGTAGGCGTAGCGGCCGATGGCCAGCAGCACCACGTCGGCGGTGATGGTCTTGGCCTCGCCGCCCTTGGCCGGCTCGACGCTGAGGGTGACTTTTTCGCCCTCGACCTTGGCGGAGGTGACCTTCTGGCCCAGCTCGAACTTGAAGCCCTGCTTGGTCAGGATCTGCTGGAAGCTCTTGGAGATCTCGCCATCCATGGTGGGCGTGATCTTCTCCAGGAACTCGATGACGGTGACTTCCGCGCCCAGACGGCGCCAGACCGAGCCCATCTCCAGCCCGATCACGCCGCCGCCGATGACGACCAGATGGCCGGGCACCTTGTCCAGCTCCAGCGCGCCGGTGGAGGTGACGATGCGCTTCTCATCGACCTCGACGCCCTTCAGCGGGGTGGAATCGGAGCCGGTGGCGATGACGATATGCTTGGCGGTATAGCCCTTGCCCTCGACCTCGATCTCGTTCTTGGCGGTGAACTTGGCGGCACCCTTGATCCAGGTGACCTTGTTCTTCTTGAACAGGAACTCGATACCCTTGGTGTTGGCGCTCACCACCTCGCCCTTGCGGGCCTGCATGCGGGCGAGATCGAGCTTGATGCCTTCGATCTGGATGCCGTGATCGGCGAAGCCATGCGCCGCCTCGTGGAAATTCTCGGAGGATTGCAGCAGCGCCTTGGAGGGGATGCAGCCGATATTCAGGCAGGTGCCGCCCAGCGTGGCGCGCTTCTCGACGCAGGCCACCTTGAAGCCGAGCTGCGCCGCGCGAATGGCGCAGACATAGCCGCCCGGCCCGGACCCGATCACGATAACGTCGAAAGCTTCGGCCATTTTTCCCTCTCCAAGCGCTGATAAATACCTTGCGCCCCGGCTCTTAGACCCAACCGGCGCGCCGGACAATTCGCCAGCCGAAGGGCAGCCCAGCTTTTTCCGGGGCTTGGGTGGGGTTTCGGGGATTTCATGAACGTCTCATGCGGCCCCGGCGTGGCTCATCCCCATGTCCTGTTCAGCTTGGCTTCATTATCGGAGGTTTTTCATGGGTTTGATTCTGATCATCATTCTGCTGGTGCTGCTGTTCGGCGGCGGTGGCGGGTATTATGCGCATCGCTCTTATGGCGGCCGCGGGTCGGGCGGGGTGCTGGGTCTGATCATCATCGTGCTGCTGATCATCTGGCTCGCCGGCGGCTTCCACACGGCGTAAAAGTTTTTAGGGGTTTAAGGGGGATTTTTGCAAAAATCCCCCTTCAGACAAAAGCCCGGACCGCCCCCTCGCGGGGCGTCCGGGCTTTTGTCTCATCCCAGCCGAAACCGCGCTTTCGTCACCGCATCCTGCTCCAGCGCCGCCTTGATATCCGCCTCCCCCTGCAACGAGGCCAGAATCACCACACGCTCGAAATAAGGTGCCGCCCCCATCGCCCGGTCCCGGTACAGGGCGGAGAAGGCATTCGCCGCCGGGCCGCGCGCCGTGCAGCAGAAGCAGCCGGGCTGGTGGCCAAAGCGCGGGGCGGTGAAACGTATGGCGTGGCCGGCCGGCGGCATGGCGTGGCCATCCTCCACCAGCACCGCGTCAAGCGGGCCGGGCGTGCCCCCTATATAAACCGGAATGCGGCCATCCTTTTCCATGACTTGGAAATGGGGGTGCGGGGGGCTATTTGGCAAGCATGTCAAAGCGTCCACATCTGCTCGAAGCCCTCTCCCGTAACGTTCTGCTCTGCGATGGCGGCATGGGCTCGCGCGTGCAGGCGCTGACCCTCGATATCGAGAAGGATTTCTGGGACAAGGAAAACTGTACGGAAGTGCTGAACCTGTCCCGGCCGGATCTCGTGCGCGAGATCCATCGCGGCTATTTCGAGGCCGGCTCGGACATGGTGCAGACCAATTCCTTCGGTGGCTCGCCGATCACGCTGGCGGAGTTCGAGCTGCAGGACCGCGCCTTCGAGATCAACAAAATCGCCGGGGAGCTGGCGCGCGAGGCGGCGGAGAGCTTCGCCGATGGCCGGCAGCGCTGGGTGGTCGGCTCGATCGGGCCGGGGACGAAGCTGCCGAGCCTGGGCAATATCGCCTATGACCCGCTGGAGGAGGCGCTCTACGCCCAATGCGTCGGGCTGCTGGCCGGCGGGGTGGATGCGCTGCTGATCGAGACCTGCCAGGACACGCTGCAGATCAAAGCCGCGGTGAACGGCGCCAAGCGCGCCATTCGTGAGGCCGGGAAGGATACGCCGATTTTTGTGCAGGTGACGGTGGAGACCACCGGCACGCTGCTGGTGGGGCCGGACATCGCCGCCGCGGCCACCGTCATCCACGCGCTGGATGTGCCGCTGATGGGGCTGAACTGCGCCACCGGCCCGCAGGAGATGGCCGAGCATGTGCGCTATCTCTCCCAGAGCTGGCCCGGCAAGATTTCCGTGCAGCCGAATGCCGGCCTGCCCGAGCTGGTGGATGGCCAGACCCATTACCCGCTGAGCGGGGCCGAGATGGCGAGCTGGGTGGAGCGTTTCGTGGTCGAGGACGGGGTGAACCTGATCGGCGGGTGCTGTGGCACCTCCATCCCGCATATCCAGGCGCTGGACGGGATGCTGAGGAAGCTGGGCAATCCGCGCCCGGCGCCAATCGCGCGCAAATTCCACTGGGTGCCGTCCGTCGCCAGCCTCTATGGCGCGGTGCCGTTGCGCCAGGAGAACGCCTATTTCTCCATCGGCGAGCGCTGCAACGCCAATGGCTCGAAGAAATGGCGCGAGCTGCAGGAAAGCGGCGACTGGGATGGCTGTGTCGCCATGGGCCGTGAGCAGGTGGCGGAAGCCTCCAACGCGCTGGATATCTGCACCGCCTTCGTCGGGCGCGACGAGATCGCCGAGATGAACCAGGTGATCACCCGCTTCACCTCCTCGGTGAACGCGCCTTTGGTGATCGATTCCACCGAGACGCCGGTGATCGAGGCGGCGCTGAAGCTGCATGGCGGCAAGCCGATCATCAACTCGATCAATTTCGAGGATGGCGAGGGGCATGCGCGTGAGCGCCTGAAGCTCGCGAAGAAGTTTGGCGCGGCGATGATCGCGCTGACCATCGATGAGGTCGGCATGGCCAAGGAGCCGGCCGACAAGCTGCGCATCGCCGAGCGGCTGGTGGCCTTTGCCTGCGACCAGTACGGGCTGCCGCAATCCGATCTGATGATCGACCCGCTGACCTTCACCATCGCCACCGGCAATGAGGATGACCGCAAGCTGGGGCAATGGACGCTGGAAGGCATCAAGCTGATCCGGGATAAGTTCCCGGACATCCAGATCATCCTCGGCCTCTCCAACATCTCCTTCGGCCTCAACCCCGCCGCGCGGGCGGTGCTGAATTCGGTGTTCCTGGACCATGCGGTGAAGGCCGGCATGACCGGGGCGATCGTGCATGTCTCAAAAATCCGGCCGCTGCATCTGATCGACCCGGCGGAGGTGAAGGTGTGCGAGGATCTGATCTTCGACCGCCGCGAAGAAGGCTATGACCCGTTGCAGAAGCTGCTGGAGATGTTCGCGGACCGCAAGGCGGCGGACGCCACCAAGAAGAAGCGCGCCGAGACCCCGGAAGGGCGGCTGAAGGACCGCATCGTCGATGGCGACCGCAAGGGGCTGACCGAGGATCTGGACGAGGCGCTGAAAACCCACAAGCCGCTGGAGATCATCAACAACATCCTGCTGGATGGCATGAAGGTGGTGGGCGAGCTGTTCGGCGCCGGCAAGATGCAGCTGCCGTTCGTGCTGCAATCGGCCGAGACGATGAAGGCGGCGGTGGCTTATCTGGAGCCGATGATGGAGCGCGTCGAGGGTGAGGAGCGCGGCATCATCGTGCTCGCCACGGTGAAGGGCGATGTGCATGACATCGGCAAGAACCTGGTCGACATCATCCTCACCAATAACGGCTACAAGGTCGTCAATCTCGGCATCAAGGTGCCGCTGGCGGAGATGGTGGCGGCGGCGAAGGAACATAAGGCCCATGCCATCGGCATGTCCGGCCTGCTGGTGAAATCCACGGTGGTGATGCGCGAGAATCTGGAAGAGATGTCCCGCCAGGGGCTGGATATTCCGGTGATGCTGGGCGGCGCGGCGCTGACCCGCAATTATGTCGAGGAGGATTGCGCCGCTTCCTACGCCTCCGGCCGTGTCGCCTATGCGCGCGATGCGTTCGACGGGCTGCATCTGATGGACAAGGTGACGGGGAATGATTTCGACGATTACCTCGCCGCGATCCAGGCCAAGCGCGCCGGCAAGGCCCGCAACACCAAGCGCACGCTGGGCCAGGCGGAGGCGAGCGCCTTCGCGCCGGTGGATGTGAAGGAGGTGCAGGCCCGCCGCCGGCGTTTGAACGCGGACCAGCCGGATGTGGTGCCGCCCTTCTGGGGGGCGAAGGTTTTGGAGGCCGCGCCGAAGGCGGTGGTGCCGTTCCTGAATGAACGCTCTTTGTTCCAGTTCCAATGGGGCTTTCGCAAGCAGGGCAAGAGCCTGGAGGATTTCATGGGCTGGGCGCGCCAGGAGCTGCGGCCGGTGATGAAGCGCATGCTCGATCTCTGCGAGGCGGAGCGCATCCTGCACCCGCAGGCCGTGTATGGCTATTGGAAGGCGGCGGGGCAGGGGAATGATCTGATCCTGTTCGATGAGGACGGCACCACCGAAGTTGCCCGCTTCGCGCTGCCGCGCCAGCCCAGGCTGGATGGCGAATGCATCGCGGATTTCTTCCCGGACGTGGAGGATGGGCGCGGCGTGATCGGGCTGCAGGCGGTGACCATGGGGCAGAAGGCGTCCGAGGTGGCGCGGGAATGGTTCGAGGGCAACCGCTACCAGGATTACCTCTATCTGCACGGCGTTTCGGTGGAGATGGCGGAGGCGCTGGCGGAATACACCCATAAGCGCATCCGCGCCGAGCTGGGCTTCGCGGCGGAGGATGACCGGGAGATGGAGAAGATGCTGGGGCAGGGCTATCGCGGCTCGCGCTACAGCTTCGGCTACCCGGCCTGCCCGAAGCTGGAGGACCAGGAGCAGCTTCTGCGGCTGCTGGGGGCGGAGCGGATTGGGATTTCGCTGTCGGACGAGCATCAGCTGCATCCGGAACAGAGCACCAGCGCGATTGTGGTGTTGAACAGCCACGCGAAGTATTTTTCGGTGTAAAAAGTTTTTGGCGTCCCGATGACGGAGCGGCGCAGCCGCGTAGTCTGAATCGGGCCGCCCAAATCCAAAGAGAAACGTTTGGGGTTTTGACGACGACGTAGTCAACGCCCCGAACGTTTTTGTCGC
>NZ_JH976207.1:1271874-1280296 GCF_000306035.1 Acidocella sp. MX-AZ02 | reverse complement strand
CCCTGAAAAAAGCGACACCAAAAACTTTTATTTATTTAGTTTATCCAGAATCGCCTCGCGCGCCTCCGGCGGCAGGCTCGCCAGCGCCGCGTTCAGCTTCGCCGCGTTGCGCCGCAACTCGTAGAGCTGGTCCAGCAGCGACAGCACCACCGGCATCGCCGCCTCGCCAATCTCCAGATCATGGCGCAGCGTCTGGATCAGCCTGATCCGCGCTACATCCACCGCCTCGAACTGCCATGCCCCCTGCGCGCCGCGCGCGCGGACCCAGGCGGCCTCGATCCAGCCGCCCAGTTCCGCCTCGTCCAGCCCGGAAATATGCAGAGACTCGAAATCCATCATTTCAGCCCCTCCCTTGGGTTGAAGCCGGGCTGCTCCCAGCCTTCCAGGAATGTCTTCAACGCCGCATCGGCCGGGCCGATGACCACGTTCAGCTTCACATGCAGATCCCCCGCCTCGTGCTTGCCATGCGCCGGCACGCCGCGCCCGCGCAGCCGCATTTCGGTGCCGCTCTCGGTGCCGGGGCGGATCGTCATCGCCACATCGCCGGCCGGGGTGGGCAGGGTGATCTTCGCCCCCAGCACCGCCTCCTTCATCGAGACCGGCACTTCCATATGGATATTGCGGCCCAGGCGGCGGTAGAATTTATGCGGCGCGATATGGATTTCGATCAGCGCATCGCCATCCGGCCCGCCTTTGGCGCCGGGATCGCCCTTGCCACGCAGGCGCAGAATATCCCCTTCCTCGGTGCCGGGGGGAATTTTCACATCCAGCGTGCCGCCATCGGGCAAGGTGATGCGCCTTGTGGCGCCGCTTACCGCCTCCAGGAAGCCAACCTCCAGGCTATATTGCCGATCCCGCCCCTTGGCCGGGCCGCGCGGGCGCTGGTTGAAGATGTTGCCGAACAGATCCTCGAAATCCGCGCCACCGCCGGCACCGGAATAGGCGTAGCGCTCGCCCGGCCCGGCCTCGGCATATTGGCGCCAGCTCTGCGCCTGGGGACGCTCGGCCCCCGAGGCGTCGATCTCGCCGCGATCATATTTGCCGCGCTTCTCGGCGTCGCTGAGCAGGTCATAGGCGCCGGAGATGGATTTGAAGGTCTCCTCCGCCGCCTTGTTGCCGGGGTTGAGATCCGGATGGTGCTTCTTCGCCAGCTTCCGATAGGCGGAACGGATTTCGTCCGCGCTGGCCTCTTTCTTCACACCGAGAATTTTATACGGGTCGTCTGCCATGCTCGTCCCTGAATCGAAGGTAATGCAACCTAGAGCGCTTTCAGGCTGACCGTAAACGGTCGGCGCGCTCTAGCTCTTTGTTTCGACGAGCCACTTTACGACCCTGAATGATTCCAGTCAGGGTCGTGTTGCTCTACCTCTAAGATAGGGAGGCAAAGCTTTATTTAACAACGCCCCGGCACGGTAAAGCCGGCTGCCGGGCGCATCAGCTTTTCAGCGCGAACGCGCTTACTGGCCGTGCCGCCGGGCGGTGAGCCGCTTGATCTGCTCCAGCAGATATTGATGATCGTAAGGCGGGTTTTCTTCCGGCCCCATCTCGCACAGATCATGCGCTTTGGCGGCGGTGCTGGCCAGGCCGGCGCTCAGCACCACGTCGAGATCCGGGAAGGCCTCGCGGGCCAGGCGCGCCGCGGCAAAGCCGACCTCGCCGCGGGAGAACAGCACATCCACCAGCACCTTGCCGGAGTCCAGCAGATGCCGCGCCTCCTCCAGCCCGGCCGCCTCGGCGACGTGATAGCCGCATTCGCGCAGATATTCCGCCACCGTATGGCGCACCAGCACATCGGGTTCCACCAGCAGAACCCGTAACAGCTCTTCCGTCTCGCTCATTTCGCCTCCCGTCCCAGCAGGTCCAATGTCGCCTTCGCCGCCGTCTCCAGCCGGTAGGGCTTGGCCAGGAACAGGCCCAGCGCCGAAACATTCTCCCGGCCCGGATTGGCGGAGGTGATGATGCGTTTGAGTTCCGGATAGGCGGTGGCGATGCGGCGCATCAGCTCCAGCCCGTTGATCGAGCCCGGCATGGTGATGTCCGAAAACACCAGATCCGCATCGCCGCCGGCTTGCAGATAGGTCCAGGCATCGTCGGCGTTGCTCGCCTCGATGACGCGCAGGCCCTCATTGCGCAGCGCTTCCGCCAGCAGCAGCCGGATCACCGGCTCGTCTTCCACAAGCAAAACGGCGGCCTGCGCTTGGGAAGAGGGCGGAGATTTGATGGAGAGCATAGGGAGCAAGCGAGATCCGGCCGTTATGGAACTCTCATGTGGGAGAGGCAGGGGCTTCGCGCAATCCCATCAATTCTATCAATGTTTCAATGTGCTCGACAGAAATTGCCGGAAGCGCTCGGTCTTGGGCGCGGCGAACATCTCGTGTGGCGCGCCTTCCTCCTCGGTCTGGCCTTTATGCAGGAACATCACCCGGCTTGCGACCTCGCGGGCGAAGCCCATCTCATGGGTGACGACGAGCATGGTGCGGCCTTCCTTGGCCAAATCGCGCATCACTTTCAGCACCTCGCCGACCAGCTCCGGGTCCAGAGCCGAGGTCGGCTCATCGAACAGCAGCACGTCAGGCTCCATCGCCAGCGCCCGGGCGATGGCGACGCGCTGCTGCTGGCCGCCGGAGAGCTGGGCGGGGAAGGCGTCCAGCTTGGCGGAGAGCCCGACCTTCTCCAGCATCGCCTCGGCCTTGGCGCGGGCGGTCTTCTTGTCTTGCTTGAGCACATGCACCGGCGCTTCCATGACGTTCTGCAGCACGTTCATATGGCCCCAGAGATTGAATTGCTGGAACACCATGGAGAGCCGGGCGCGCAGCCGCTCCAGCTGTTTCGGGTCGGCACAGGCGCGGCCGCCCTTGCCCTGGGTCATCGCGATGGTCTCGCCCTTGATCGCGACACTGCCCTGGTCGGGCATTTCCAGCATGTTGATGCAGCGCAGGAAGGTACTCTTGCCCGATCCGGAGGAGCCGAGAATGGCGATCACATCCTGGTCGCGCGCCGACAGGGACACGCCCTTGAGCACCTCCACCGATCCGAAGGATTTATGGATGTTCTCCACCGCGAGGGCGGGGGCGGTCTGGTTGGCGTCTAGCATGCGGGGCCTCGATCTGGTTTTTGCGCGTAAGGGGCAGATTCAGCTTTGCAAAATACGTACCCTCGGGCAAAAGGGAAGCGTCCTTACGCGGACGCAGGAGAGAGCGGGGCTTGCCCCGCCGCCGAAGGCGCAACCGGCCCCCGGAACCGCTCAGGCAAAAGGGCTGCGGATCGGTCGCCGTTTTGCGGGGAAGGACACTCTGGAAAGCCGGCGGGAGCCCCCGCCGCACCGACGGGGTCAAGGGTTTCACCACCCGAATCTCTCAGGTCACAGGACAGAGGGGGGTCAGATTTTCCGGGGCGCGCCGCGCGCCGGGTGAACTGACTTTTGGGGGATTTTTCTTTTGGCCCAGACTCCTTTGGACGCTTTGCATCGCCGGCGCGGCGCGCGCATGGTGGAATTCGCCGGCTATGATATGCCGTTGCAATATCAGGGTATCATCGCCGAACATATGGCCTGCCGCACGGGTGCGGCCTTGTTCGATGTTTCGCATATGGGGCAGGCGGAGATTGCCGACGTGGCCGGGCTGGCCCGCTTCGTGCCGGGCGACGTCGCCGGGCTGAAGCCGGGGCGGCAGCGTTATACGCTGCTGCTGAATGAGGCGGGTGGCATTCTCGATGATTTGATGATGGCCAATCTCGGCGCGCATATCCAGCTGGTGCTGAATGCCGGGCGCAAGGCGGCGGATGTGGCGCATCTGCGTGGCAATGGACTCGATGTCCATACCAGGTTCGACCGCGCGCTGCTCGCCCTGCAGGGCCCGAAAGCCAAGGATGTGCTGCCCGAGGCGGCCGGGCTGAAATTCATGGATGTGGCGGCGCTGGTGGTCGAGGGGATCGACTGCATCATCACCCGCTCCGGCTATACCGGCGAGGACGGATTCGAGATTGGCTGTGCCGGCGAGAATGGCGAGGCGCTGGCGGAAAAGCTGCTGGCGCGCGGCGCGGTGCTGGCGGGACTCGGGGCGCGGGATTCGCTGCGGCTGGAAGCCGGGCTGCCGCTCTATGGCAATGATATCGATGAGACGACCGACCCGGTTTCCGCCGGGCTCGGCTTCGCGCTCTCGAAGAAGCGGCTGGCGCATGCGGATTTCCTGGGTGCCGCCGCGCTGGCGGCGGTGCAGGCCAAGGGGCCGGCGCGGCGTCTGGTCGGCATAAGGCTGGAGGGCCGCGCGCCCGCCCGTGCCGGGGCCGAGATCCGGGGCAAGGACGGGCAGAGCCTCGGCCATGTCACCTCCGGGGTGTTTTCCCCCACACTGAATGCCCCGATCGCGCTCGGCTATGTCCGCGCCGATGCGGCTGAAACCGGCACCGCGCTCGATCTGATCGTGCGTGACAAGCCGCTTCCCGGGCAGGTCACGGACCTGCCCTTCGTTCCTCATAACTATGTCCGCTGAAAGGTAAGGCTCATGTCGCAGATTTTCTATTCCAAGGATCATGAGTGGGTCGCCGTCGGGGCGGATGGGCTGGCCACGATCGGCATCACCGACCACGCCCAGGCGGCGCTGGGCGATATCGTGTTCGTCGAGCTGCCGGAGCCGGGGCGCTCGGTCGGCAAGGGCGAGGCCTGCGCGGTGGTGGAGAGCGTGAAGGCGGCCTCCGACGTGTATGCGCCGCTCTCCGGCACGGTGGCGGAGGTCAATCAGAGCATCGTCGATGAGCCGGCGAAGGTGAACAGCGCCGCCGAGGGCGAGGGCTGGTTCTTCAAGCTGCGCCTGCAGGACCCTGCGGCGCTGACCGAGCTGATGGACCGCGCCGGCTATGACGAATTTCTGGGGACGCTTTCGTGAACGCATTGACCGAACTGGCCGCGCTGGAGCGGCCGGATAGTTTCGTGGGCCGGCATATCGGCCCCAACGAGGCGCAGATTGCCGCGATGCTGAAGGCCGTGGGCGCGCCGAGCCTGGAAGGGCTGATCGCCCAGACGATTCCGGAGAGCATCCGCACCAATGCCGCGCTGGCGCTGCCCGCCGCCGAGGATGAGGCGGCGCTGCTGGAGCGGCTGCGCCAGATCGCCAGCCGCAATGTGGTGAAGCATTCGCTGATCGGCATGGGCTATCACGGCACCGTCACCCCGCCGGTGATCCAGCGCAATGTGCTGGAGAATCCGGGCTGGTACACGGCCTATACGCCCTATCAGGCGGAGATCAGCCAGGGGCGGCTGGAAGCGATTTTGAACTTCCAGACCATGATCGCCTCGCTGACCGGGCTGGATATCGCCAATGCCTCGCTGCTGGACGAGGCCACCGCCGCCGCCGAGGGCGTGGCGATGGCCTTCTCCTTGCACAAGGCCGGCAGCAACGTGATCGCGGTGGCGAAGGATGTGCATCCGCAGACCCGCGCCGTGATCGCCACCCGCGCCTGGCCGCTGGGCTGGGAGATTGTCGATGTGGCGCCGGGTGATGCGGCGGCGATCAGCGCGGCGAAGCCGTTCGCGCTGGTGCTGAATTATCCGGGGTCCACCGGGCAGGTGCGCGACCTCTCTGGCGAGATTGCGGCGGGCAAGGCGGCCGGGGCGATGAGCATCGTCTGCGCCGATCTGCTGGCGCTGACGCTGCTGACCCCGCCGGGCGAGATGGGGGCGGATATCACCGTCGGCTCCGCCCAGCGCTTTGGCGTGCCGATGGGCTTTGGCGGCCCGCATGCCGGCTATTTCGCCACCCGCGACGCGTTCAAGCGCGCCATGCCGGGGCGGCTGGTGGGGGTTTCGATGGATGCCGCCGGGCGGCCGGCGATGCGCCTGGCCTTGCAGACCCGCGAGCAGCATATCCGCCGCGAGAAAGCGACCAGCAATATCTGCACCGCCCAGGTGCTGCTGGCGGTGATGGCCGGGTTCTATGCCGCTTGGCATGGGCCGGAGGGGTTGAAGGCGATTGCGCGGCGGGTCAACCTGCAGGCGCGGCTGCTGGCGGATGTGGTGGCCAAGGCTGGCTTCTCGCTGCGCCACACGGCGTATTTCGACACGCTGGCGATCGAGGCCGGCGCGCAGGCGCAGGCGCTGATGGAGAAGGCCGAGGCGGCCGGGTTCAATCTGCGCCGCATCGATGCAACCGGCATCGGCATCGCGCTGGATGAAACCGTTACCCGCTCTGCGCTGGAGGCGCTGGCCGGGCTGTTCGGCGGCACGCTGGGGGAGGCGGCGGTCTCGATTCCGGCAGAGCTGGAGCGCAAGAGCCGGTTCTGCACTGAGGAGGTGTTCAGCGCGCATCATTCCGAGCACGCCATGCTGCGTTATCTGAAGCGGCTGGAGGATAAGGATGTCGCGCTCAACCGCTCGATGATCCCGCTTGGCTCCTGCACGATGAAGCTCAACGCCGCGGTGGAGATGGCGGCGATCACCTGGCCGGAATTCGCCAGCCTGCATCCTTTCGCGCTGGCCGCGCAGACGCTGGGCTTCAAGCAGCTCATCGACGAGCTGGCGGCGTTGCTGTGCGAGGTGACGGGCTTCGCGGCGGTGTCGCTGCAGCCCAATTCCGGGGCGCAGGGTGAATATGCCGGGCTGCTCGCGATTCGCGCCTATCATGAGGCGCGCGGCGAGGGGGCGCGGGATATCTGCCTGATCCCTGCCTCGGCGCACGGCACCAACCCGGCCTCCGCGACGATGGCGGGCTATAAGGTCGTGGTGACCGCCTGCGACAAGCAGGGCAATGTCGAACTGGCCGATATGCAGGCGAAGATTGTCGCCTACGGCCCGCGCATCGCGGCGCTGATGATCACCTATCCCAGCACCCATGGCGTGTTCGAGACCGCGATCCGCGACATCGTGCAGGCGGTGCATGAGGTGGGCGGGCAGGTCTATATGGATGGCGCCAATATGAACGCGCAGGTGGGGCTGACCAGCCCGGCCAATATCGGCGCCGATGTTTGCCATCTCAACCTGCACAAGACCTTCTGCATCCCGCATGGCGGCGGCGGGCCCGGCGTGGGGCCGATTGGGGTGGCGGCACATCTGGCGCCGCATCTGCCCACCCATCCGCTGCGCGCGGATGCGGGGCCGGAAACGGGCTTCGGGCCGGTTTGCGCGGCACCGTTCGGCTCGGCGCTGATCCTGCCCATCCCCTACGCTTATATCCGGCTGATGGGGCCGGAGGGCATCACCCAGGCGACGCGCGCGGCGATCCTGAACGCCAATTACATCGCCACGCGACTCTCCCAGGCCTACCCGATTCTGTATCGGGGCGAGCAGGGGCGCGTCGCGCATGAATGCATCGTCGATTGCCGTGGCTTTGCCGCCACCTCCGGCGTGCAGGTGGAGGATATCGCCAAGCGCCTCGCCGATTACGGCTTCCACGCGCCGACCATGTCCTGGCCCGTCGCCGGGACGCTGATGATCGAGCCGACCGAAAGCGAGGACAAGGCGGAGCTGGACCGGTTCTGCGACGCGATGCTGAGCATCGCCGGGGAGATCGCGCTGATCGCCTCCGGCACCTGGCCGAAGGATGACAACCCGCTGAAGAACGCCCCGCACACCGCCGCCGAGCTGATGGCGGAAGAGTGGGCGCATGGCTATTCCCGGCAGGTGGCCGCCTTCCCGCTGTCCTACGTGGCGGCGCAGAAATACTGGCCGCCGGTGAAGCGGGTGGATAACGTCTATGGCGACCGCAACCTGGTCTGCTCCTGCGCACCGTTGGAGGCTTATCAGGAGGCGGCGGAGTAACGGAAACTTCTTTGTTTCCTGCTTGCGTCTTTCACGAAAACCCCCTGCTCCGCCAACGCGGGGCAGGGGTTAAATTTTTTGGGGTCTGGGGGCAAAATATCACTTGCATCCAGGGGGGGATGGCCTCATAAGCCGCCCCCACTGGCCCAGGGGGGCATGACGCGGTGTCATGTTCTACAGGCTGTCTACTAGTTAGGGGGTTCGCAATGAACGCACTTGCCCAACTGGGGATGGTCTCGGAGTCTCCGAGCGAAAACCAGATGATTTCCACGGTCTCCGACGAGGCACAGAAGGACTATTACGTCGAAAAAGACGGCGTGAAGTACGCCGGCATGCACCTGATCATCGATCTTTGGGGCGCTTCCAACCTGGATAGCCCGCAGCTGATCGACCAGACGCTGTGCGACGGCGCGCGCGCCGCCGGCGCCACCATCCTGCACCACCATTTCCACCATTTCGAGCCGAATGGCGGCGTCTCCGGCGTCGTCGTGCTGGCCGAAAGCCACATCTCCATCCATAGCTGGCCGGAACGTAACTTCGCCGCTCTGGACGTGTTCATGTGCGGCTGCTGCGACCCCTACAAGCTGATCCCCTTCCTCAAGGAAGCCTTCACGCCGTCGCACATACAGATCAACGAGCAAAAGCGCGGCTTGATCGCGTAAGGATCCCAGG
>NZ_JH976207.1:1267181-1271774 GCF_000306035.1 Acidocella sp. MX-AZ02 | reverse complement strand
GCGCCGCTTATCTGATAGGCGGCCCTTCGGGCCGACGCCCCCAAACCCCCATTAGTTAAGCGTACCGGGAGGGAGGGGTCACTCGCCCTCCCAGTGCTATGCTTGAAATCCTGGTCCTTTGCGGGCGAGTGACCCCTCCCTCCCGGTACGCTCAGTAGCGGGGGTCTGGGGCCTCAGGCCCCAGCAGGGGGTCAAGGGGGGCGGCGCCCCCCTTGGGTACTGACACGAACAAGGAGCGCTTTGATGGCCGAGACCTGGTTGAATGAGACGTTGTATCCGGATTGGGGGCAGCGCTTTAAGACTGTGCGTGAGTTGGCACGGGTGAAGAGTGAGTTTCAGGATATCGGGGTTTTCGAGACCACGAGTCATGGCCGGGTTTTGACGCTGGATGGCGTGATTCAGATCACTGAGCGCGATGAGTTTGTGTATCAGGAGATGCTGACGCATGTGCCGTTGCTGGCGCATGGGAATGCCAAGGACGTGCTGATTATCGGCGCGGGTGATGGCGGTGTGCTGAAGCATGTGCTGATGCACAAGGGCGTTGAGCGCGCGGTGATGGCGGAGATTGATGGGGAGGTGATTCGCCTTTCCAAAGAGTTCCTGCCGGGCATTGGCGGCGATGCGTGGACCAACCCGCGCGGGCAGGTGATTGTCGGCGACGGCATTGATTATGTGAAGAAGGCGCCGACGGGGTCTTTCGATGTGATTATTGTGGACTCGACCGATCCAATCGGCGTGGGTGAGGTTCTGTTCACTGACGCGTTCTATGAGAACGCGGCGCGGATTTTGCGGGATGACGGGCTGATCGTGAATCAGTGCGGCGTGCCCTTCATGCAGGCGGATGAGCTGTATGAGACCTCGGTGCGGCGCAAGAAATTCTTCCCGTTTGTGTCGGCTTATGTGGCGGCGGTGCCGACCTATGTTGGCGGCTATATGACGCTGGGCTGGGCGGGCAAGAATCCGGCGCAGACTGAGGTGAGCGTGGACGAGATTGCCAAGCGCGCCGAGGCGGCCGGGGATATTGCCGGCAAGAGCGCGTATTGGAGCCCGCAAGTGCATGTGGCGAGCTTCTGGCTGCCGCCCTACATCGCGAAGCACCTGCCGAAGTAAACCCATCCCGATGGCGGCGCGGCGATGTCGCGACGCAATTGGGATAAGTCATAAAAGTTTTTGGGTGCAGCCTTTTTTCAAAAAGGCTGCAAAACCTTCGGGGTTTTGGCACGTGCTTGCCAAAACCCCGCTCTGTTTTTCAGGCGTTGGACAGAATCGTCCCCGGCTTCTTCAGCTCATCCGCCGCGCGCCAGAGATAGCGCGCCGCCAGCGTGCGGTGCGGTGCGTAGGCCTTGCCGATTTCGATGAAGGCTTTCGGCTTTGGCTGGGCGTCCAACCCGTGCAGGATGCGGTAGCCTTCGCGCACGCCGAAATCATCGACGGGAAAAATGTCAGGCCGCTCCAGGGTGAAAATGAGAATCATCTCCACCGTCCAGCGGCCGACGCCGCGGATGGTGATGAGGCGCGCGATCAGCTCTTCGTCGGTGAGGGTTTTCGCGACGCGGTGGGAGGGGATGGTGCCGTCGGCGGCCTTGGCGGCGACATCGCGCAGCGCCGCCACCTTGGAGCCAGAGAATCCGCAGGCGCGCAGCGTGGAGTCAGGAAGGGCGAGCAGCGTTGCGGAATCGGGGAGGGTTTCGCCGCAGGCGGAGCGGAGCCGACCGAGAATGGATTGTGCCGCCTTGGCGTGGAGCTGCTGATGCGCGATGGCGGAGAAGAGCGCGTGATAGAGCTCTTTATGTTCGGGATTGACCCGTGGCAGCTTGCCGAGCCGCTTTATAAGATCGCCCAGGCGGGGGTCGGCTTTTGAAAGATGCGGCAATGGATCATCCATGCCGCATCCTTGCAGGCCCCGCCTAGACGGGCAAGTCGATTAGGACTTGGTGGTGGTGGAGGCCTTCTTGGCCTTCATCTTCTTCTTGGAGACCACTTTCTTGTGGGGGGACTTCTTCGCCTTGTGGGCGGAAGCGGCCGGGGCGGACATGGTCGCGGCCGGGGCGGACGCAGCCGGGGCGGAGGTCGCCGGCGCGGTCTGCGCGAAGGCGGTGCCGGACACGGCCAGGGTCAGGGCGGAGGCGAACGCCAGGGTGCGAGAGAACTTGGAAGACAGAGAAGCCATGTTTGTAAATCCCTGAGGGGTTATGGTTACAGCCGCGTGCATAATCCAGTGCAGAATAAAAACAAGAGGGACATGTCACGAAATTCAGCGCCGCGTTGCATTGTCTTACACAACTATGTGAAGACCGCCGCAATCGCGACGCAAATTCGTCACAGCCTTCGTCCAAGTTGAAAACACGTCTGAATATATGGCGAGGATTTAACAATGGCAGAGTTCAATGGTCGGTCGTTCGCGGCCGTGGTGCGGCGTACGGCGCTGGTGATGCTGGCGGGGGCGGCGCTTGCCGGCTGCGTCTATTATCCGTCCGACGGGTATTACAGTTCCGGGTATTACGCCGCGCCGCCGGTGGCCGTGGCGCCGGCGCCGGTTGTCGTCGGCGGCTGGTGGGGCGGGGACGACGATGACTGGCGCTGAGGGCTTTTGAAATCGACCCGGCCTGAGCCTACTGGCTGGCCCAGACGATCCGGTGCATCCATAAAACCGCGCGCGCGGAAAAACGCAGGTCCGGGTAATCCGGATTGAGCGAGCCCAGCTCGATCTGCCCCGCGGTGCGGCGCAGAAGCAGCTTCGCCATCACCGCCTCATCCTGGGTGCGGACCACCACGCGGTCGCCCTGGCGCACGGGAGCGGCCGGGGAGACGATGATGGTATCGCCCGGCCGGTAGACCGGCAGCATCGACTCGCCGCTGATGCTGAGCGCGTAGGCGTGCACATCGGCGACGGTGGGGAGTTCCACCTCATCCCAGCCGGCCCCGGCGGGATAGCCGCCATCATCGAAAAACCCTTCCGCGCCCGCTTGCGCCATGCCGATCAGCGGCAGGCGCGAGCGGCCTTTGGCGCGTGCCTCCGGGATGGCGCGCGCGCCGTTCACCAGAGCGGAGAAATGCTCCAGCTTGGCGCCGGTGGCGTCCAGGATTTTGGCGATACTCTCGGTGGAGGGCCAGCGCAGCTTGCCGTCCGCGGTGCGGCGCTTGGAGGGGTTGAAGCTGGTTGCGTCGAGCCCGGCCTGGCGCGCCAGGGCGGAGGGGGAGAGCCCGCGCTCCGCCGCCAAAGTGTCGATCGCCCGCCAGATTTCATCATGCCGCATGGGAGCCTGGTCAATCTTTTAAGATCAGAGATTTACGCGCGTTCGTAACGAGCGGAAAGAGAAAATAGGAATTTTGTCGGAATTTTCACGAAAAAAATGGGACGAAAACCTATTTTGTTCTTGTTATGTTCTGTGTGTAGGAATATAAACCTTTCGTAACTCAACCTCAGGTAAGGCGAAAGGAAAATCCAATGTCATTCACGCTGCGCAACCTCTCGGTGCTGGCTTATGCGAACGGCTTCACGCTCTGGCACTACAAGGCCGGGAACGACAATCTGGCGGAGGCGGGCAAGCCCGGGTTTTTTGCCGATGCGGCGGATCTGATGGCGGAGGGCGACATGGTGATGCTCTCTGGCGCCGAAGGCGGGCGGATTGCCAGTATCGCCGGGGCGGGCAAGCGGATCGCCTTGCGGCCCATGATTTAGCCGGGTGGCGGCGGGTCCAGCGCCAGCGGCGGCTGGGTGAGGCGGGCGGGCGCGTTGCCGGGGCCGCAGAGCGTGCCGGTGAAGGCCTGGCGCAAGCTTCCGCCCGACCAGGAGAGGCGCAGCTGTGCCGGCTTCAGACAGCGATTATGCGAATAGACCGGCGAGGAGACCCAGCGCAGCCCGGCTGTCGCCTCCGCCCCGGCGGCCAGGCGGACTGGCGCGGCGCTGCCCTGGCGGGTGGGCTGGAGCGGCAGCGCCTCGCCCTTGGCGGTTTCCAGGGCAAGGGTCGGGAAGGCTGGCAGCTGGCAGGGGGCGGGGCCGAGATTGCGGAGCACCAGCAAGGTGCCGGAATGGGACATGCCGTTGAAATTGCCGTTTTCGGCGTCGAAACCGAGCGAGAGCTGGTTCGGCTTGCAGACTGGCAAAGCAGAGGCGGGGGCGGCGATACAAACAAGAACCAAGGCAAAGCGCATAGTCCGTATGTAGCCGCGCCGTGCTGGCTCCAAGC
The DNA here is from genome assembly GCF_000306035.1 of Acidocella sp. MX-AZ02. Classification (NCBI taxonomy): domain Bacteria; kingdom Pseudomonadati; phylum Pseudomonadota; class Alphaproteobacteria; order Acetobacterales; family Acidocellaceae; genus Acidocella; species Acidocella sp. MX-AZ02. The sequence continues at coordinate 1,267,584 of NZ_JH976207.1, read as the reverse complement.
TGTAAAATTGATGAAAGTTTTTGGGAGGTGGGGCTTTTTTCAAAAAGCCCTCAACTCCGCCGTCACTTGCCCGACCAGCACCTCCAGCGCGGCGCAAAGCGGCCCGGCCGGCGCGCCGGCCAGCGCGATGACGTGGCCGGCCCCATGCGCCAGTGTGCTGCGGCCGGCACCTGGCGGCAGAGGCAGGCCAGAGAAATCGATCCCGAAGCCCCAGAGCTTGGCGCAGGCCAGCGGGCTGGCGCGCGGGGCCATATGCTCGGCGGCGAGCAGGCGGCCCTCGGCGCTGTGGGCGCGCAGGCTGGTGGTGAGCTGCCAGTCCGCCGCGCCGCCTTGCGGGTTGTGGGTGAGGAAGCCGTCCGCCAGCAGCAGCTTGGCACCTTGGGCGAGGGTGATGTCCCATGCC
>NZ_JH976207.1:1260465-1267081 GCF_000306035.1 Acidocella sp. MX-AZ02 | reverse complement strand
CTGGCATCGGCGCCGATCTCCAGCCGGATGCTTTGGCGGGCGGGTGCGGCATCGCCCTGGCGGCGCACGGCGGTGGCGGCGGGCTGCAGCAGATGCGCGCGCGCACCGGGGGCGAGGGTGATGTGCTGCGCCAGCGTTTCGCCGCCATGGATGCCGCCGGAGATGGATTGCAGCGTGAGCCGCGCCAGCGCCCCGGTGCGGGCGTGGGGCGCGGTGATCGCGTACGGGTAGGCAGCGAGGCGCTGGGTCAGGCGGGTGCGGCCATCCGCGCCGGGGGCGAAGCGCAGGCGGAGTTGGGGGCTCACCTCACCGCAGCATGTAGGCGCGGTTGAGCGGCACCTGCGCGGCGGGCGGACCGGCGAGCAGGCGGCCATCCGCGCGGACTTCGAAGGTTTCGCTGTCCACCTCGATGTTCGGCAAGGCGTCGTTATGCAGCATATCCTTTTTGCCGAGCCCGTTGGTGTTGGCGATGGGCAGGAAGGGTTTCTGCACGCCGAGCTTTTCCGCGCGCCCGGCTTCGATGGCGAGTTTGGAGACGAAGGTGGCGCCGAGTTTTTGCGGGGAGAGCCCGAGGCTGCCCCACATCGGGCGTTGAATGTTGGGCTCGCTATCCATCATGCTGCCATTCGCATCGCCGCATGTGGCCCAGACGATGAAGCCGCTCTTCATCACCACGCGCGGCTTGATGCCGAAGCTGGCACGCGGCCAGAAGACGAGATCCGCCATCCGGCCCGGCTGGATGGAGCCTACATAACCATCGATCCCCGCGGCGATGGCGGGGTTGATGGTGAGTTTGGCGAGGTAGCGCTTGATGCGCTTATTATCGGCGCGGGCGGTTTTTTCTTCCGGCAGACGGCCCTGGCGGCGTTTCATCACGCTGGCGAGTTGCCAGCATTTGGCCTGGTTTTCGGCCAGCCGGCCCATGCCCTGGCTATCGGTCGAGAAGATCGAGATCGCGCCCATGTCATGCAGCAGATCCTCCGCCGCCATGGTTTGCGGGCGCACGCGTGATTCGGCGAAGGCGAGGTCCTCGGGCAGGCGCCAGTTCATCGCATGGGCGAGGATGGTCATCGGCAGCCCTTCATTCAGCGCGTAGGCGGTGAAGGGGTTGGTGGGGTTGGTGGAGCCGGGCAGCACGTTGGCGAGGCCGTTCACGCGCAGTAGATCCGGCGCGTGGCCGCCGCCCGCCCCCTCGGTGTGGAACATATGGATGGAGCGGCCATTGATCGCGCGGATCGTATCCTCGCAGAAGCCATATTCATTGATCGTGTCGGTATGCAGGCAGACGGAAAAATCATGCCGGTTGGCGGCGATCAGGCAGCCATCGATGACCGCACCGGAAGCACCGAAATCCTCGTGGATTTTCACTCCCAGCGCGCCGCCGGAGACGGATTCTTCCACCGCCCCAGGGTCCGAACAGCCGCGCCCGAGGAAGCCGAAATTCAGCGGCGAGAATTCCGCCGCCTGGATGATCTGGCCGAGAATTTCCGGGCCGGAGCAGGAGACATCGAAATACGGGCCGGGCGACATGCCGATGATGGTGGTGGTGCCGCCGGCCAGCGCATGGTCCGATTGCTGCGGGCAGAGGAAATGCGCGTGGCTCTCGATGGCGCCGGGGGTGATGATGTAGGCTTCGGCGTGGTGCACGGCGGTGTTGGGGCCGGTGCGCAGATCCGGATGCACGCCATCCATGATATCCGGATTGCCGGCCTTGCCGATGCCGACGATCCGGCCATCGCGGATGCCGATATCGGCCTTGATGATGCCCAGCACCGGGTCGAGGATGGTGGCGTTCTGTACCACCGCATCCAGCGCGCCGGCGGCGCGGGTGCCGATGGTCTGGAAGCCTTCGCCGTCGCGCATGGCCTTGCCGGCGCCGGTGGTCAGCTCGTCGCCGTAGCTGGTGTAATCATGCTCGATCTGCGCGAGCAGGCCGGTATCGCCGAGGCGCACCATGTCGCCCTTGGTGGGGCCGAAGGTGGCGGCGTAGTCGGCGCGGGTCATTTTCACCATGGCTCAGGCTCCCTTATAGCCGCGCGCGCGGGCGGCTTCGTGTGCGGCGCGCGCAATCTCCGGATCGTCCAGCCGACCATTGGTCAACCCGGCCTGACCATGGATGAGGCGCGCCCCGGCCATGGCGACGAGGGTAATTCTTTTGGAAATGCCTGGCTCGAAGCGGATGCCGGCACCTGAAGGCACATCCAGCCGGAAGCCGAAGGCGGCGTTGCGGTCGAAATCCAAAGCCGGGTTGGCTTCGAAAAAATGCGCGTGGGAGCGGACCTGGATGTCGCGATCGCCGGTGTTCAGCACCTCGATCTCGATGCGTTCGCGCCCGGCATTGAGTTCGATCTCGCCCTCTTCGGGGATGATCTCGCCGGGGATCTCCACGCCCTGGTTTTCCTGGCCATCGGCGATCGGGCGGAAGACGATGACGAGCTTGGTGCCTTCGGGAAAATTGGCCTCGACGGCGATGAATTCGGTGAGGCTCGGCACGCCGGGTTCGACATCCTCCGGCGTGAGCAGGTTGGCGGCCATATCGACGATCCGCGCATAATCCTGGCCGCAGCGCGCGGCGAGCAGCATCTCATCGGCGATGAGGGCGACGGCCTCCGGGTGCGAGAGCTTGACGCCACGGGCTTTCAGCCGCCGCGCATGTTCGGCGGCGGTGAAAATGGTAAGCCGTTCCAGCTCAGTCGGCGACAGATTCATGCCCGAACTCCAGGATCAAAGTTTTTTGGTGCCGCTTTTTTTCAAAAAATCGGCGAAGCCTAATTCGAAAACAACTGCTGCGGCTGGGTCGGGTGCCGCATCATCGCAATATCCGCCAAGGGCGTGAATCCCCCAATCTCATCCAGCTTCGGCAAAGGCAGCGCCACCCATTCCGCCAGACGCGGCTGCAGTTTTTGCAACGCCATCTGCGCATCCAGCGCGCCGATCAGCCCGAGCCGCACCGCCGCCGAGCCCAGCGCCTGGGCGCTGGAATGGGCGGAGACGGCCAGAGCGGTGGGCAGATCCAGCCCGGCACCTGCGAGCACGATGCCCATCACCACCGGCAGATGCCCCGGCACCTCGCTTGCATTCACCCGGTCCCGGTAGGCGGCAGCACCCGGCGTGCCGAGGCGGACATGGGTGGACAGCAACGCCGCGCCGGCGCGGCGCGAGCCCTCGCGCGCGGCGGAGGCGAGGCTGAGGGCTTCGGTAAGCTCGTCAAGGTTCCTGAGCGCGTCTTGGTTGTTCGCGTTCAGGTAGGCATGGGCGGTCAGCGGCCGGTCCTGCGTGGCCCAGCGAAGCTGCATCTGGCCCTCCAGGAAGGATGGCCAGTCCGCCCGGGTGAGCAGACCGTCCGCCGCCAGGCTTTCCACCCCCCAGGAGAAGGCGAAGCCGCCGGAGGGGAATTGCCCGTCAGCGAATTGCAGCCCGCGCAGGAGGGACAGCGCGTCGCTCACTCCAGCACCTTCACCTTGCCGGCATGTTCCAGCTCCTGCAGCCGGGCCAGGTAGGTTTCGCGGGGATGGTCGATGGCGACCAGCAGGCAGCCTTCATCGAAACGCACCCGCCAGTGCAGATTGCCGGCCATGTAGCCCAGCTCCAGCCCGCCGCCATTTTGCGGCTGCAGCCGCAGCCAGTCCTGCGCGCCGACCTTCAGCACCACGGCCTTGTGGTCGCTCAGATGCAATACCGCGCCGTCAGTCAGGCTGACATCGCGGGGCAGCGCGATGAAGCAGGGCGTGCCGTGATCCGTGTGCGCGTGGAAGCGCCGGCGGGGCAGGTCCTCTTGCGTGACCACCAAAGTTTCGACATGCCCGCCATGATGGCCGAGATCGTGAAGTTTCCTGGCCAGGGCAGGGTCGTTCTTGTCGCCCAGGATGGTCTCGATGAGCAGTTCGCTCATGCTTCGAAGCCGCGGGCGAAATGGTCGAGCAGGCGCACGCCGAAGGCCGTGGCGCCTTTCGGGTTGACGCCGGCATCCTTGGTCGCCCAGGCCATGCCGGCGATGTCCAGATGCGCCCAGGGTGTGTTGTTGACGAAGCGCTGCAGGAATTGCGCGGCGGTGATGGAGCCGCCAGCGCGGCCGCCGCCGATATTCTTCACATCGGCAATGGCGGAATCGAGCTCCTTGTCATAGGCCTCGCCTTCCTTGGCCAGCGGCATGCGCCAGAGCTTCTCGCCGACGATCTCGCCGGAGGCGACGAGTTTTTCCACCAGCTCGTCGCTGTTGGAGAACAGCCCTGCATATTCATGGCCGAGCCCGACGATGATGGCGCCGGTCAGCGTCGCCAGATTGACCATGAATTTCGGCGCGAAACGCTCCTGCGCGTAATAGAGCACATCCGCCAGCACCAGCCGGCCTTCGGCATCGGTGTTGAGAATCTCGACGGTTTTGCCGGCATAGCTCTTCACCACGTCACCCGGACGGGTGGCCGAGCCGGAGGGCATGTTCTCGACCAGCCCGACCAGACCGATCGCATCCACCTTGGCCTTGCGCCCGGCCAAGGCCGCCATCAGCCCGGAGACGGCGCCGGCGCCGGCCATGTCCCATTTCATGTCCTCCATGCCGGTGGCGGGCTTCAGAGAGATGCCGCCGGTATCGAAGGTCACGCCCTTGCCGACGAAGACCAAAGGCTCTTTCGGCTTCTTCGCCTTTTTCTCGTCGCCGCCGGAGGCGCCGAGCCATTGCATCACCACCATGCGCGGCTCGCGCACCGAGCCCTGGGAGACCGCGAGCATGGTGCCGAAGCCCAGCTTCTCCAGCTCCTTCTGGCCGTAAACCTCGATCTTGAGGCCGAGCTTCTTCAGCCCTTCCAGCCGCTCGGCGAATTCCGCCGGGTAAAGGATGTTGGCCGGCTCGGAGACCAGGTCGCGGGCGAAATCCACGCCGTTCGCCAGCGCCTTGGCGCTGCTCCAGGCGGCTTCGGCCTCCTTCGGCGCGGCGCAGAGCAGTTTCAGCTTTTTCAGCTTCGGCTTGGCCTCTTCCTTTTCGGTGGTGCGGTATTTGTCGAACCGGTAGGCGCGCAGGCTGACCCCCAGGGCGATCTGCGCGGCCTCGTCGGCGCTGAAGCCGGCGGTGACGAGGCTGGCCTCGCTCTCCTGGCTCAGGCTGGTGGCAAGCGCCGCCCCCAGCAGCTCGGCCCGGCGCGGCGCATCGGCCTTGCCGGTGCCCAGCAGCAGCACGCGCTTATAGCCGCCGATATGGTAGAGATTGAGGCTCTGCCCGGCCTTGCCCTTGAAGCTGGCGGCCTCGATCGCCTTCGCCAACGCGCCGTCATGGCGCTCATTCAGGGCGGCGGCGTCCTCGCGCAGAGGCGCGTCCTCCGCCAGGGGGAGCACCAGCACCCCGTCTTTCGGCAATGCGGATTTCGCGAACAAGATCTCGACCATGCGACTACCTTCCGTCTTCAAACTGCCGCAACCATATCACCGCCGCGTATCTTGGCCAGCCGGGGGGAGGGGGCTAAGCTTCAGCGCATGCAGGATCTTCTTTCGCTTGCCGTGCGCCTGGCCGACGAGGCCGCTGCCGCCATCCGCGCCATCCGCGCCGCCGGGTTCGAGGTGGAGACCAAGGGCGACGAGACCCCGGTGACGATCGCCGACCGCCAGGCGGAGGCGCTGATCACCCAGGGCTTGCGGGCCGCGGTGCCGGCGATCCCGGTGGTGGCGGAAGAGGAGGTGGCGGCCGGGCGGATCACCGCGACAGAGATGATGTACTGGCTGGTGGACCCGCTGGATGGCACCCGCGAATTCGCCGCCGGGCGGGATGAGTTCGCGGTCTGTATCGGGCTGATCGTGGGCGGCGCGCCGGTGCTGGGGGCGGTGGCCTCGCCGGCCTTGAACGAGCTGCATTTCGGGCTGGTCGGGCAGGGGGCGTGGCGGCGGCAAGGCGGGGCGGAGGCGCGCATCCAGGCCCGGCGCCCGCCAGAGGAGGGGCTGAGCGTGTTCGCCTCGCGCCATTACCAGGACGCGCCGGAGCTGAAAGCCTGCCTGGCGGATTACCGGGTGGCGGAGCTGGTGAATATCGGCTCGGCGCTGAAATTCCTGCGCCTGGCCGAAGGGGTGGCGGATTTCTACCCGCGGCTGGGGCGGACGATGGAATGGGACACGGCGGCGCCGCAGGCGGTGCTGGAGGCGGCTGGCGGGGCGGTGCTGACGCGCGACGGGACGGCGCTGCGCTATGGCAAGCCGGGCTGGGAAAACCCGGATTTTTTCGCCTGGGGTAAACGCTCTTAATCTCGCCATCATGAAGTCATGATCCGGCGCACTATATAAGCGTCATGAAACGCATTCTTGTTCCCTTTCTGGTGGCCGGGTCGCTGGCATCCCTTACAGGCTGCGTCGAGAGTCCTGGCGGTTATGGGTACGGCCGTCCGGATGGCGGTTATTATTCGTCCGGCGGCTATTACCAACCGGGTGGCTATTATTACGGCCAGCCCGGTTATGTGTCCGGCGGCGGCGTCTTCATCGGCGGCGGCGATCATGATGGCGGCTGGCATGGCGGCGATCGCGACCATGATGGTGGCTGGCATGGCGGGCCGGATGGGCGTCCTCCGCCGGGCGGCTGGCATGGTGGCGGCCAGGATGGCGATGGGCATGGCGGCCCTGGCGGTCGGCCCGGAGGCCC
>NZ_JH976207.1:1249258-1260365 GCF_000306035.1 Acidocella sp. MX-AZ02 | reverse complement strand
GTGTTTATCTTGACGCTGGCGCGTCAACCTAAACACATATTGCTCTAACGGGGTGCTGCTCTGGGAGAGGAACCATGCGCAAAATGCTGTTGCCACTATTGGTGCTGGCCGGGCTGTCTGGCTGCGTGATGTATGGCGGGGGCGGTGGCCCGAACGGCCAGCCCTATGACCTGAACCAGCCGCCGCCCAACCCGCCCCCGCCGCCTTATCCCGGGCCGGCGCAATAAGCGCGCGAGGAAGGCTTCAGCCCTTTTCCGGGTGACAAAAGCCTGACACAGAGCGATATATGTTTAGAGCCTCACGCTTTTTGCGTGAGGCTCTAAGTTATGTTTTAACAAGCAATTTCATGTGTTTATCTTGACGCTGGCGCGTCAGTCTAAGCCCATATCGCGCGTCAGAACATAAAGAGAGCGAGCGGGTGTAAACCCATCTCGCTCTACGCCGCCTGTTTGCGCACGCCCCGAACACCGTCGGCCAGGGCCCGCACATCGCGCAGCACGGCCTCCTTGCTCTCCTTGCACAGCGTGTCGATCAGCGCCGAGGCGACGATCGCGGCATCCGCATGCGCCACCACGGTGGCGGCCTGCTCGGGCGTGCGCACGCCAAAGCCCACCGCGATCGGCAGGTCGGTGGCGGCGCGCAGGCGGGGGATATCGCGCGCCAGATCCGCGGCCGAGGCGGTGCGGGTGCCGGTGATGCCGGTGATCGAGACGTAATAGACAAAGCCCGACGAGCCTTCGAGCACCTGCTTCAGCCGCGCATCGGAGGTGGTGGGGGCGATCAGGCGGATGATATCCAGCGCGTTGGCCTTGGCATCGTCCAGGATCAGGTCGGCTTCCTCGGGCGGCAGATCGACGATGATCAGCCCGTCCACCCCGGCCTGCGCGGCATCGACGCAGAATTGCGGCACGCCGTAGGAGAGGATGGGGTTGAGATAGCCCATCAGCACCAGCGGGGTGTAGCTATCGGTGGCGCGGAACTCGCGCACCAGGCCCAGCACGCCTCTCAGCGTCGCCCCGGCCTTCAGCCCGCGCAGCCCGGCGGCCTGGATGGTCGGGCCATCGGCCATCGGGTCGGTGAAGGGCATGCCGATCTCGATGATGTCCGCGCCATTGGCGGCCATGCCCTGGAGCAGCGCCAGGCTGGTCGCGCGGTCAGGGTCGAACGCCTCGACGAAGGGGATCAGGGCGCCGCGGCCTTCTTTGCGCAGACCCGCGAATACACCGGCGATGCGGCTCATAGGCTTGTTCCCAGATGTTTGGCGACGGTGAAGATATCCTTATCCCCACGGCCGGAAAGGTTGAGCAGGATGATCTGCTCCTTGCCCATCTCCGGGGCGATCTTGGAGATATGGGCCAAAGCGTGGGCGCATTCGAGGGCGGGGATGATGCCCTCGGTGCGGGCGCAGAGCTGGAAGGCGTCCAGCGCCTCGCTATCGGTGATGCCGACATATTCGACGCGCTTGATGTCGTGCAGCCAGCTATGTTCCGGGCCGATGCCCGGATAATCCAACCCGGCGGAGATGGAGTGGGCCTCCTGGATCTGCCCGTCATCATCCTGCAGCAGATAGGTGCGGTTGCCGTGCAGCACGCCGGGGCGGCCCATATTCAGGCTGGCGGCGTGCTCGTGGCTATGCATGCCCTTGCCGGCGGCCTCGACGCCGATGAGGCGCACATTGGGCTCGTCCAGGAAGGTATGGAACAGGCCGATGGCATTCGAGCCGCCGCCGACCGAGGCGATGGCGATATCCGGCAGGCGGCCTTCGGCCTGCATCAGCTGCTCGCGGGCCTCGGTGCCGATGATGGTCTGGAAGTCGCGCACCAGCTCCGGGTAGGGGTGCGGGCCGGCGGCGGTGCCGATGATGTAGAAAGTGTCGTGCACATTCGCGACCCAGTCGCGCAGCGCATCGTTCATCGCGTCCTTCAGCGTGCCGGCGCCGGATTTCACCGGCACCACCTCGGCGCCCAGCAGCTTCATGCGGAACACGTTGGGCTGCTGGCGCTCGACGTCGGTGGCGCCCATGTAAACCGTGCAGGGCAGGCCGAACAGGGCGCAGACCGTGGCGGTGGCGACACCGTGCTGGCCGGCCCCGGTTTCGGCGATGATGCGGGTCTTGCCCATGCGCCTGGCCAGCAGAATCTGGCCGACGCAATTATTGATCTTGTGCGCGCCGGTATGGTTCAGCTCTTCGCGCTTGAAATAGATTTTCGCACCGCCCAGATGCGCGCTCAAACGCTGCGCATGCCAGAGCGGGCTCGGCCGCCCCACATAATGCGTCAGGTAGTAATCCAGCTCTTTCTGGAATTCCGGGTCGGATTTTGAGGCGCGGTAGGCGCTCTCCAGTTCCAGGATCAGCGGCATCAGGGTTTCGGCGACATAGCGGCCGCCAAATTCGCCGAAGCGGCCGCGTGCGTCGGGCCAGGCGCGCAGGCTGTTGGGGGTGTGGTCGTTCATGCCTCTCTTCTAGCGCAGCCGGGCGGCAGTTAAACAGGGCCGAGCCGGCGGCGCGGGGTAAAAAATCATGTCGTGAAGACAGGCCGGACATGAATTCGGCGCGCCAGGGCATCGATCCTGCTTGATCGGGCGGAGGGCAGGGTTTACGTATAAAGTATGAATTGAGAATTATTCTCAATTATCGTGCGAAAAGGGTAGCGCATGTACGAGCAGGCGACCGGAGATAACCATTTTCTTGCCGACGTTCAGCGTTTGCGCGCCACCGCGCAGGCGATGATGGCCAGCGGGGCGGAGCCGGTGGGGCTGTTGCAGGCGGCGATGTCGGCCGAGATCGCCTGCGTGCTGCGCTACAGCTTGATCGCGATTTCCGCCGACGGGCTGGAGAATGAGTGGGTGGCCACCGAATGCGCGGCCCAGGCGGCGGATGAGCGCGACCATATGACGCGGCTGGCGGCGAGGATCACCGAGCTGGGCGGCAAGCCGGATTACTACGCCGCCGGGCTGGCGACGCGCCACATGGCGCCGGAAGCCGCCAAGGGCTGCCTGCCGCGTCTGTTCGCGGAGAATCTGGCCGCCGAGCAATGCGTGATCGAGCTGTACCGGGAGCTGTCCGGGCATTTCGCCGGGCATGATCCGAAGACCCAGGCGCTCCTCAATGAGATCATGGCGGATGAGGAAGCCCATACCAGCGATATGGAAGATCTGCTGACGACGCAGCTGATCTGAAAAAATCGGATTGAGTGACAAAAGGCCGGATCGCCCTGAGGGGCGTCCGGCCTTTTGTCTTGGTGGTCCTTTTTTGAATCTCTTTTTTAAATTTTCAAAAGTTTTTGGGGTTGTGGGGACTTTTTTCAAAAAGTCCCCACAGCGTTCGGGGGAGGGCACTGGCGTTGCCACCGCCCCAGACGTTTTTGCCGCCATTTTTGAAAAAAAGGCGGCACCCAAAAAACTTTTAGCCCTCGCCCTGCGGGCGCTCAAACGCGTCCTTGCCGTCAAAACGCTGCAGCTTCTCGATATGCATCCAGGAGAATTTCGCGCCGATGCGCTGCACCAGATAGGAGATCTCCGGCTGGCCCTCGCCGGTATTGCCGGCCAGCGAGATCGGGTGCTTCAGCATGAAGCGGGCGGCGAAATGGTCGACCAGGAAGGTCTGGCCGCCCGTCGGCGGATAGACGGTGACGCCACGGTTGGAAATGCCGGTGAGGGTGAAGGGGCTGTATTCGGAAATCTGCTCCAGCGTCTTGCCCAGCGTCTCGGCGTCCTGGTCGGTTTCCAGGAACACGTCGATGCCGACCAGCTCGCGGGTGGAGGGCTCCATATGCGCGGTCAGCTTCGGCCAGGCGGTGAGTTCCAGCTTCTTGTAGGTGCGGGACTTCATCGCGGAGGTGCGGCCGAGATTGGCGATGACCTGATCCGTATAGGCCTTGGTGCCGACGCCGTGGCCGCGCGGGGCGAGGTCCCCGGTGAGGTTGCGGCCCTCGGCCAGGGTGACGAACAAGGCCTGCTCGACTTTCTCGGCGACATCGAAGGCGCCGATATGGCGCAGCAGCATGATAGAGGCGGAGAGCAGGGCGGTCGGGTTCGCCATGTCCTTGCCGGCGATGTCCGGGGCGGAGCCGTGCACGGCTTCGAACATCGCCACCTGGTCGCCGAGATTGGAGGAAGGGGCGATGCCCAGACCGCCGACCAGACCGGCCGCGAGGTCCGAGATGATGTCGCCATTCATGTTGGAGGTGACGATGACGTCGTAAGTCTCCGGGCGGATGACCAGCTGGTGGGCGCAGTTATCGATGATCACCTGGCTGGCCTTGATGCCGGGATATTCGCGCGCCACCTTCTCGCCCATGCGCTTCATCATGCCCTCGGTGAGCTTCATGATGTTGGCCTTGTGGGCGACGGTGACTTCCTTGCGCTCTTCGGACAGCGCCACGCCGTAGGCGGCGCGGATGATGCGCTCGCAGCCGGCGGCGGTCATCAGCTTCAGGCACTGGGCGACGGTGCTGGTCTGCATATGCTCGATGCCGGCGTAAACGTCCTCGACGTTTTCACGCACGATCACCATGTCGATGCCGCGGCCGGAGAACGGGGTCTGGATGCCGGGCAGCTCGCGCACCGGGCGGATATTGGCGTAGAGCTCGAAATATTTGCGCATCGTCACGTTGGCGGATTTGCCGCCATAGCCGATGGGGGTTTCCAGCGGGGATTTCAGCGCCAGCTTGTTGGCGCCGATGGAGTCCAGCGTTTCACGCGGCACGCCGGTGACCACGCCGCGCTCGAACGCCTTGGCGCCGGCCTCGGCGAAGTCCCATTCGATCGGGGCGTTGGCGGCCTCCAGGATGCGGATGGTGGCGTCCATGACCTCGGGGCCGATGCCGTCCCCCGGCAAAGCTGTGACTTTGGTCTTCGGGGTGGTCGAACCGGTTGCGGTCATGTCTTGGCTCCTGTTTTCTGGATGGCGGCCTTATAGCCTTGTGTTGCGGCGCGGCATATACGTGCCGATGGCATTTCGGATATGGGCTATGGGCGATCCTGGTTAACGCCCCGTGATGATAAACCCACGCGCGGCGGGCGGATAGACGAAGCCTGGCGGCGGCGGGGCCGGGCCGGCCTGGCCGCACCAGCCTTGGCCGCGGGTCCAGGCGCAGATCATCAGCGGGTGTTTGCCGGGAAAGAAACGGTCGCGTACAACGCAGCGATCGCGGGTGAAGCCGGGCGGGATGGGGGTGTCCTCAGGGGCTATGATCGCATCGGCGCGGGCCGCCTCCTGCATGCTTGTGAAATCGGTGCTGGTGAAGAGCGGCGTCATCGGCACGAAATGGCTGTTGACGATGCCGACCGCGACCAGGCAGGGATGCCGCGCCGCGAGGGCGCTGTAGAGGCTGGTGGCGCTGCTATCTTCCAGCAGCGCGTAGGCGGTCACCGGCGAGAGCAGCAGGCCGGAGAGCAGCGCCAGCACCAGCTTCCGGGACAGCGGCCGCTCCGCCAGTCCGACGCCCACCAGTGGCACGATCAGCGCGATGGCCGGGAAGATGAAGCGCAATTCCTTATGGCCGAGCAGATTATGTTCGACCAGGATCACCATCGCCGCCAGAGCCAGCATCGGCAGCCGGCGCGCCCCGCGCCGGGCCAGCCAGGCGATGGGGATGATGGCCCAGAGCCAATCCTCCAGCAGATGCAGCGCATAGAAGCTGACCGGCTCGCCGCCGAAACTCCCGGAAGCGACGCCGAGCACGGCGTTGAGATAGATGTTGAGCCAGAAGGAGCGGAAAGGCTGGCCCCAGGTGAGCCAATCCAGCCCCCCGGCGAGAAGCACCGGCAGGCCAGCGGCGGCGAGCGCCAACGCCCAGCGCCGGGGGCTGCGCCCGCACAGCATCAGCCCGATCAGCGCGATCGCCGGGGCGAGCTGTTCGCGCAGCACGAAGCTCAAGCCCAGCAGCGCGCCGGCGGCGAGACTGTGCGCGCGCGCCTCGCTCTGGCGGGCGCGGGTGGCGAAATAACAGGCCGGCACCAGCGCGTAGGCGCTCAGCGATTCCTCCAGCGGGTGCGGCGCCATCAGCCAGAGATCCGGCCAGAGGGCGGCGAGGCCGCCGGCGATCCAGCCGCCGCGCGCGCCATGGAACATCCGGCCCCAGCCATAGGCGCAGCCGACCAGGCTGAGCGAGGCGAGGCAGAGCAGGATCTTGTCGAGGATGAGCCCGGTGATGGGGGCGCCGCCGAGGGCTTTCACCAGCCAGATCGGCCCCGCCAGCAGGCCGGGAAGCAGCCAGGAGCGCATGCCCACCTGGAATTCCCAAGGCACCGGCCCGTGCCCATAGACCAGCCGATGCGCCTGGCCGAAATATTGGATGATCTCGTCCGGGGCGACGATATCCTGGCCCCAGATCGCCAGAGGCAAGCGCAGCGCCAGCGCCAGGGCCAGGACGCAGCCGAGCGGATGGGCGGCGAGGCGTGATCTCATGGCGGCCGGATCCGGAAGGGCTGGGCGGCGGCGGGGAAAGCGAGCTGCAAGGGTGGTACATCGCCAGAGACGGGCAGCGTGGTCTCGGTGCGGGTCCAGGCGCAGATACGCGGATTGGTTGGTCCGGCAGCGCCAGGGTCGCGCGTGACGCAAAGCAAGCGGGTGAAGCCGGAGGGTACACGGGTTGAGCTTGCGGCGGTGACGATGGCATCGGCCTGCGCCGCGCCTTGCGCGTCGGTGAAGGCGGTGGCGGCGAAGAGCGGCGCCAGCGGCATGAAATGCGTGTCGGCATATTCCACCGCGATCAGCCGGGGATGGCGTGCGGCGAGGGCCTCATAAAGCGCGAAGGCGTGGCGTTCGGCACTGAGGGATTGGCCGAAGAAGGGGCTGAGCAGCGGGCCGCTTAGAAGCAGGGTGGCGATGAACAGGGAAATATATCCGCGCCGCAGCCCCGCCAGGCCGATGCCAGCCAGCGGCACCAGCAGGGCGATGGCCGGGAAGATGTAGCGGAACTCCTTATGGGAGATCAGGCTATGTTCCAGGATCAGTGCCACCGCCGCCAGGCCCGCGGCGGGGGCGAGCCGGGCCCCGCGCCAGGCCAGCCAGAGCAGCAGCGGCAGCGCCCACAGCCAGTCCAGCCCCAGCCCGGCAATGTAGAGCAGCGGTGGCGATGGGGTGAATAAGCCACTGGCGCTGCGCCCCAGGGCGAGGTTGAGCGCGATATTGAGCCAGAAGGAGCGGAAAGGCTGGCCCCAGCTCAGCCAGTCCAGCCCGCCGACCAGAAACACGGGAAGCGAAGCCGCCCCCAGCCCAAGTACCCAACCGTTCAAGCTTTGGCCGCATAGCGCGATGCCGATGATGGCGATGGCCGGGGCGAGCGGTTCGCGCAAGGCGAAGCTCAGCCCGAGCAAAAAACCCGCGATGAGCAGATGAGACGTGGTGCGGGGCAGGCAGGCGAGGCAGGCGGCGGGGACCAGGCAATAGGCGGCCAGCACCTCTTCCAGCGGGTGCGGGGCCATCAGCCAGAGATCCGGCCAGAGGGCGGCCAGCCCCCCGGCGATCAACCCGCCGCGTAAGCCCTGCGCCATCCGCCCCCAGACGAAGCCGCTCCAGACCAGGCTGAGCGAGGCGAAGCAGAGCAGCACGCGCACCAGCACTACGCCCGCATAAGGCGAAAGCCCGGCCAGCTTCGCCATTTCCATCGGCCCGGCGAGCAGGCCCGGCAGCAGCCAGGAGCGCAAGCCGACCTGATATTCCCAGGGTACCGGCCCCTGGCCATAGACCAGCCGATGCGCCTCGCCGAGATATTGCGCGATTTCATCGGGCGAGATGAAATTCTGGCCCCAGATCGCCAGAGGCAAGCGCAGGGCCAGGGCCAATAGACAGCAAACCAGGAGCGGGCGCGCATGCAGCAGGCTGCGCCCGGCTGCGATCAACCCGGCACGCCTTTGGTGGTGGAGTATTCGAAATGCAAAGCCGTGTCTGGGTTCACGATCGGGTAGATCGCATGCGCCGCCATTGCCCCTTCGGCGAAGCCTTGCAGGATCAGCTTCAGCTTGCCGGGATAGGTGCAGATATCGCCCACCGCGAACACGCCGGGCAGGGAGGTTTGCATGTTGTAGGGCGTCACCGCGACATGGCTTTTTTCCAGACCCAGGCCCCAGTCATTGATCGGCCCCAGCTCCATCGCCAGCCCGAAGAAGGGCAGCAGCACGTCGGCGGGCAGATGCTTGGTGGCGCCGTCCAGGTCGGCGACTTCCACCGCCTCCAGCGCGCCGCCCGCGCCGTGCAACGCGTGGAGCTGGTAGGGGATCACCATCTCGACCTTGCCTTCAGTGGCCAGCGCATCGAGCTGGGCGGTGCTCTCCGGGGCGGCGCGGAATTTCGGGCGGCGATGCACCACGGCGATGCTGGCGGCGATGCCTTGCAGGGCCAGCGCCCAATCCACCGCCGAGTCGCCGCCGCCGGCGATGACCACGCGCTTGCCGCGCAAATCCTCGCGCTTCTTCACATAATAGCGCACGGCCCCGCTGGCCTCATACGCCTCCAGCCCGTCCAGCGGCGGGCGGTTGGGGCCGAAGGCGCCGGCGCCGGCGGCCAGGATCACGGCTTTGGCCTTCACCTCATCGCCGGCGCTGGTGGCCAGGGTGAAATCCCCCGCCGCCCCGGAGAGGCCGGTCACCTGCCTTCCCAGCAGCTTCGCGCAGTTGAATGGCGCGATCTGCTCTTCCAGCTTGGCGATCAGCGCGCCGCCCTCGATGCCGGGATGGGCGGGAATGTCGTAGATCGGCTTTTCCGGGTAGAGGGCGACGCATTGGCCGCCCAGCTCGTCCAGCGCGTCGATCAGCACGCAGGACATTTTCAACATCCCGCATTCGAACACCGCGAACATGCCGGCCGGGCCAGCGCCTATGATCGCCACATCGGCAGAAATCCGTTCCATGCGCTCTGCTTTGCCCCGGCCCCCTTTTCCAATCAAGCCGGTCCCGGCAAAACAATGCAGAGACCATTTCCAAAGCCACTCTGGCGGCCGGCAAGCGGCGTGTTTCTGCGCGCCGGTGCTCACGTACTTAATGTACGCTGCGCGCCGGTGCTCGAAACCCACCACTTGACGACTCACCAGAGTGACTTTTGAAACGGTCTCTTATGCGCCTGAAGCTGAAGGACGAGTCGGAGACGCAGAGCCTGGGGGAGAAGCTGGCCGCGGTCGCGCGCGCCGGGGACGTGCTGCTGCTGGAAGGCCCGCTGGGGGCGGGCAAATCCAGCTTCGCGCGCGCCTTCATCCGCGCCCGGCTGGGGGATGCGCGGCTGACCGTGCCCAGCCCAACCTTCACGCTGGTGCAAACATACGACGCCCCGGACGGCACCCAGATCTGGCATTATGATCTCTGGCGGCTGGATGGTCCGGGGGGGCTTGAGGAGCTGGGCTGGGACGAGGCGCTGGAGGGCATCGCTCTGGTGGAATGGCCGGAGCGGCTGGGTGAGCTGACCCCGCCCGGCGCCTGGCACCTGCGGTTTTCGCTGGATGGCGACGGGCGGATGGTTGAGATTGCAGGGGATGTGAGAGGTTTCGATGCGACCTGATACGGCCGTGATTTTATGTGCGGGGCTGGGCGAGCGGATGCGCCCGCTCAGCGATTCCATCCCGAAGCCGCTGCTGAACCTCGCCGGGCAGCCGATCCTTGCCCACACCATGGCCCGGCTGCGCGATGCCGGGGTGCGCAAGGTGATCGTGAACGCGTTTCATCTGGCCGAGCAGATCGAGGCGTTTTTCGATCGCTATGAGGGGGTGATCGTGCGGCGCGAGGAGAGCCTGCTGGAGACCGGCGGGGCGCTGGCGGCGATGGCCGCCGAAGCGCTGCTGCCGGATGCGCCCTTCTATATTCTCAATGGCGATTCCTATTGGGTGGACGGCCCTTCGGCGGCGCTGCCGCGTCTGGCCGCCGCGTTCGATCCCAGGCGGGAGGATGCGATGCTGTTGCTGGCCCGCTCGGCCGGGACCATCGCCGAGACCCGCTTTGGCGATTTCGTCTGGGACCGTGAGGCCGGGCTGCGCCGGCGCGAGGAGCGGGAGGTGGCACCTTATCTCTATTCCGGCATCCAGATCGCCACCACGGCGCTGCTGCACAGCGACAAGGTCGAGCGGTTTTCGATGAACCGGCTCTGGGACGAGGCGCTGGCGGCGGGGCGGCTGAATGCCATCGTGCATGACGGGGTCTGGCTGCATATGACCACGCCGGAAGATATACTCCGCGCCGAGGAGCTGCTGGCGGCGCGGGAAGTGGGTAATTCCACGTGAGCTTGCGGATCGGCGCCTTTGCGCCGGAGGCCGCGTTTCTGCCGTCTCTGGCCCGGCTCTGGCTGGCGGAAGGCGGCGCGCATGAGGGGCTGATCATCCTGCCCAGCCGGCGCGCGGCGCAGGCGCTGGGGGCGGCGTTTCTGGAGGCCAATGCGGGCAAGGCGCTGCTGCTGCCGCGCATCGTCGCGCTGGGCAATATCGATGAGGCGGGGCTGCTGCTTTCGGCTGGGTTTTCGCTGCCCCCCGCCATCGCCCCCGCGCGGCGGCAGGCGCTGCTGGCGCGGCTGATTCTGCAGAAGCCGCAGGAGAGCGGGGCGCCGCAGAAACTCCCCGCCGCCTGGGCGCTGGCGGCGGAATTCGCGACGCTGCTGGATGAGGCCGACCATGCCGGGGTGGATCTCGCCGCCGCCCTGCCCGGGCTGGCCCCGGCGGAATTCGCGGAACATTGGCAGAAGACGCTGGAATTCCTCACCATCGTCACCCATGCCTGGCCGGCCATTCTGGAGGCCGAGGGGGTGATGAACCCGGCGAAGCGTCTGGCGTTGCTGATCGAGGCGCAGGCGAAGGCCTGGGGCGAAAACCCGCCGGCCGGGCCGGTCTGGATGGTCGCGGCGGAAGGCACGCCCGCCATCGCCCGCATGGCCGAGATGGTGGCGAAGCTGCCGCAGGGGCGGTTGATCCTGCCGGGGTTCGATCCGCATCTGGCACCCGCTGCCTGGGAGGGGGTGGAAGATTCGCACGCCCAGGGCGGCATCGCCCGGCTGCTGGCCGATATCGGGGCGCGGGTGGAGGAGGTTGAGGCACTGCCGGGGGCAATGCCAGGCGGGCGCGGGGCGCTGCTCTCGCGCGCCTTGCTGCCCGCCGCCGCGCTCTCCGCCTGGCAGGAGCCGGCAACG
>NZ_JH976207.1:1246529-1249158 GCF_000306035.1 Acidocella sp. MX-AZ02 | reverse complement strand
CGTCTGGCCGCGATGCTGGCCGGGCAGGGGCAGAGCCTGCCCGCGCATGAGGCCGGGCTGTGGGCCGGGCAGCTCGATCTGCCGGTGGAGCGCATCCGCCGGGCGAAGCCGCAGCCGCGCCCGCCCGCCCATGCCCGGCCAAAGACCTATTCCATCTCCGATATCGCGACGCTGATGGTCGATCCTTACGCGATCTATTCCCGCAAGATTCTGAAGCTCGCCCCGTTGGAAGCGCTGGATGAGGAGAGCGATGCCAGCCAGTTCGGCGATGTGGTGCATGCAGGTCTGGCGGCGTTTTTCAAAGCTGGCGACATCACCGCGCCGGATGCCCCGCTGCGGCTGCGCCATGCGCTGGAGGTGGCGATGCGCCAGCAACGCCCGCGCGCCGCGCTGGCGCAATGGTGGGGGGCGCGGCTGGGGCGGATCGCCGAATGGCTGGTGGCGGAGGAGCGCGCCCGCCTCGCCGAACATGGCCCGCCCGCCGCGCAGGCGCTGGAGCTGCCGGGCGAATGGCGGATGCCGGGCGGCTTCACGCTGAAGGGCCGCGCCGACCGGATCGAGCGCGATGCGCAAGGCGGGATCAGGATCATCGACTACAAGACCGGCAATGTGCCCTCCGAGAAGCAGGTGAAAGCCGGCATCGCCCCGCAGCTGCCGCTGGAGGCGGCGATGGCGCGGCGCGGCGGCTTTGGTCCGGAATTTGAGGGTGAGGCGGTGGAGCTGCTTTATGTCGCACTCTCCGGCCGCGCGGCGGCCGGGGCGCAGAGTGCCGTGCTGAAAACGCCTGAGGCGCTGCGCGAGGTGGTCGAGCGGGCCGGTGAGCTGCCCGCTCTGTTGGCGAAATTCGCGGACCCGGACACGGCCTTTCTCGCCGCCCCGCATCCGGAGCGGGAAAACCGGTTCGATGATTATGCCGGCCTGTCGCGCCGCGCCGAATGGGGCGGGGAGGATGAGAATGGGGGCGATTGAGCAGGCCAACCAGGAGCAGCTGCGCGCCTCCAACCCGGCGATTTCCGCTTTCGTCGCCGCCTCCGCCGGCAGCGGCAAGACCAAGCTGCTGACCGACCGGCTGTTGCGGCTGATGCTGGCGGGCACGCCGCCGGAGCGCATTCTCTGCCTCACCTACACCAAGGCGGCGGCGGCGGAGATGCGCATCCGGCTCAATCGCCGCTTGGGCGAATGGGTGGCGCTGCCGCAGGAGAAACTGCGCGCCGCGCTGCAGGCGCTGGATGTGGCGGCGGATGCGGCCACACTCGCCCGCGCCCGGCGGCTGTTCGCGGAAGTGTTGGATCTGCCAGGGGGAATGCGGATCGAGACGATCCACGCCTTTTGCCAATCGCTATTGCGGCGCTTCCCGCTGGAGGCGCGGCTCTCGCCGCATTTCACCGTCGCGGATGACGAGGCGGCGGGCTTGCGGCTGCGCGAGGCGCGCGAGCAGGTGCTGGCCAGCCCCGCGGCGCGGGCGGCGGTGGAGGTGCTGGCGGCGGAGATCGACGAGCTGCGCTTTGCCGATCTCAGCGGCAAATTCGTGCAGGGGGCGGAAAAGGCGTTTCTGGACGCGTCGGCCCCGGCACGCGCGGCGCTGCTGCAGGCGGCGCTGGGCGCGCAGGATGAGGATGAAGATGCGCTGCTGACGGCCCTGGTTTCGCCGCCGCGGGAAAGCGTGCTGCGCGACGCCCTCAACGATGTGGCCTCACGCGGCAATGCCAGCGGCCAGAAATGGGCCTGGCCGGGGCTGGATTGGCTGGCTTTGCCGCGGCCTGAGCGCATCGCGACGCGTGAGGTCTGGGCTGGCATCTGCCTTACCACCGCCGGTGAGCCACGCACGCTGAAAGGGTTTTGCGGCAAAAAGCTCGCCGCCGAGGAAGAGCGGATCAAGGCCGAATTCCAGAGAGAGGCCGAGCGTGTGCTGGGTTTGCTGGACCGGCTGAAGCTGATCCGGCTGCTGCGCATCAATGAAGCGCTGCTCGATATTCTCGCCCCGGTGGGTCTGGCGGAGCGGGCGGGAAAGCGTCTGGCCTCTGAGCTGTCCTATGGCGATCTCATCGCGCAGACCTCGGAGCTGCTGATTGATCCTGGTGCGGCCTGGGTGCTGTACAAGCTGGATGGCGGCATCGAGCATCTGCTGCTGGACGAGGTGCAGGATACCGCCCCGGCGCAATGGGACATCGCCAACGCCATCGCCGCCGAGTTTTTCGCCGGTGAAGGCGCGCGGGAGGCGCGGCGCAGCATTTTCGCGGTGGGGGACCCGAAGCAGTCGATCTTCTCCTTCCAGGGCGCGGATCTGAAAAGCTTCGATGCCAACCGGGGAAAATTCCGGCAGGCGGCGCAGCAGGCGGGGCAGGGCTGGCTGGATGGGGCGCTCTCGGTCTCCTTCCGCTCCACCGCGCCGGTGCTGGAACTGACCGATGCCGTGTTTGCCGAGGGCTTTGCCCGGCAGGGCGTGGTGGCGCCGGGTGAGCGGCTGCGCCATGGCGTGGCCAGGCTGGGCCAGGCCGGCGAGGTGGCGCTCTGGCCGCTGAGTGTCGCCGAAGAGGCGCAGGCGGCGCCGGACTGGCAGGTGCTGGATGAGTATCAGAGCGCTGAATCCGCTGTCGCGGCGCTGGCGCGGCAATTGGCGTCCTATATC
>NZ_JH976207.1:1234259-1246429 GCF_000306035.1 Acidocella sp. MX-AZ02 | reverse complement strand
CGCGGCCTGGGGATTTTCTGATTCTGGTGCGCTCGCGCGGGGCGATTGTCGGCGCCGTGACCTCGGAGCTGAAGGCGCGCGGCATCGAGGTGGCGGGGCTGGACCGGATGGTGCTGCCGCAGCAGCCGGCGGTGGCCGACATGCTGGCTTTGTGCGACGCGCTGCTGCTGCCCCGAGGATGATCTCGCCTTCGCGCAATTCCTGGTCTCGCCTTTGGGCGGCCTGTCCGATGACAGCCTGATGGAGCTGGCGCTGGGCCGCCCCGGCTCGCTCTTGGGCGCGCTCTATGCCCGGGCCGATGAGCGCGCGGAGTGGCAGGCGCCGAAAGCCTATTTCGAGGCGCTGCGCGCCCGCGCGGATTTTGACACGCCCTTCGCGCTGCTTTCTGAGGCGCTGGGGGCGCTGGGCGGGCGGGCGCGGCTGCTGGCGCGCTTCGGCGCCGAGGCGGCGGAGCCGCTGGATGAGTTCCTGGCCGAGGCGCTGCAATTCTCCATCGCCGAGCCGGGCAGTCTGCAGTTGTTCGTGCAGGCGCTGCGGGCGAGCGAAACCGCGATCAAGCGCGAATCCGAGGCCGGGAGCGACGAGGTGCGGATCATGACCGTGCATGGCGCCAAGGGCTTGCAGGCGCCGATCGTGATCATGCCCGACACCACCGGCCTGCCGCAGGCCGAGGGCAGTTTGTTCTGGCTGGATGTGCCACAGGCAGCCTACCGGCTGCCGGTGCTCTGCCCGCGCGCGGCGCTGCGCCCGGCGGTGCTGGCCAATAAGCAGGCGGCGCTGCGCCGTGCCCAGCTCGATGAATATAACCGCCTGCTCTATGTGGCGCTGACCCGGGCCGAGGATGAATTGCTGATCTGCGGGGCTGCCGGGCGGCGGGCATTGCCGGCGGAGTGCTGGTACGAGGCGGTGAGGCAGGGCTTTGAACGGCTGGAGGCGCGCGATGAGGACGGCGTGCTGCTGCATGACTGCCCGCAGACCGCAGCACCGGATGGCGCCTCGCAGATGCGCAGCAAGTTGCAGGCGTCGCTGCCCGCCTGGGCAGGGCGCGCGCCGGACTGGCAGGCCGCCCCCGCGCCGAAGGAAGCGCCAGGCCCGCAGCGAATCGTCCCCAGCCGGGTGGCGGATGAAACCTCGCGCGCTGCCCTCGCCATCAGCCCGCTGGCCGGGCCGCAAAGCCCGGCCTCACGCCGCGCCGCCGCCATGGCGCGCGGGGTGGCGGTGCATGCGTTGCTGCAGCATCTGCCCGGCGTGGCGGTGCCGGCACGGGAGGCGGCGGCTTTGGCCTATCTCACGGCGCAGCCGGAATTGGCCCCGGAGGCGGCGGAAATTTGCGCCTCCGTCCTGAAAATTCTGCATGAGCCGGCGCTGGCGCCGCTATTCGGCCCTGGTTCGGTGGCGGAAATGGAGCTGGCGGGCGTCGTTGGCGGGCGGGAAGTGGCGGGCATCGCGGACCGGGTTTTCATCGGCCCGGAGGAGATCCTCATCGCCGACTATAAGACCGACAGAAATCCCCCCTCGGACCCATCCGGAATCCCGGAAAAATATCTCGCCCAGCTCGCCGCCTATCGCGCTGTGCTGCGCCAGATCCACCCTGGACGCCCCGTGCGCTGCCTGCTGGTCTGGACCGCGCGGGCCGCAACCATGGCGGTGCCGGAGGACAGGCTCGACCAGGTGGGGTTGGGTTGATCGGCATGGCAATCACCGCCATGTTACGAAAAATTCTGTTTTTGACAGGTGTATCATGACCAAGGCTGTAACCGACGCAACGTTTTCGACCGATGTGCTGAAATCCAGCACCCCGGTTCTGGTGGATTTCTGGGCCGAATGGTGCGGCCCGTGCCGGTCCATCGCCCCCTCGCTGGAGGCGCTGGCCGAGGAATATGGCGGCAAGCTGGAAGTGGTGAAGGTGAACATCGATGAGAATCCGATGACACCGACCCAGTATGGCGTGCGCGGCATCCCGACTTTGCTGATCTTCAAGGACGGCCAGGTGGCGGCCCAGCAGGTGGGGGCGGCGCCGAAATCCGTGCTCAAGGCCTGGATCGAGAAAAGCCTCTAATGTCCGACCGCGAGCAGCCGCCGGCGATCATGCCGATGATCCGCACCATCGCCATGCCGGCGGATGCCAACGCCAATGGCGATATTTTCGGCGGCTGGCTGATGAGCCAGATGGATCTCGCGGCCGGTAATCTGGCCCAGCGCACCGCCCATGGCCGCTGCGTGACCGTGGCGGTGGAGGCGATGAGCTTCATCCGCCCGGTGAAGATCGGCGATGAGGTGAGCGTTTATTGTGAGCTGCTGTCCACCGGCCGGACCTCGATGAATATCTCGGTCGAGGCCTGGCGGCGGGAGCGCGCCGAGGAGAATGACGAGCGCGTGACCAAGGCGGTGTTCCGGTTCGTGGCGATCGACTCGACGGGTCGCCCCCGGCCGCTGCCCAAGCGCGGCTAAAAAAAGTTTTTGGGGTTGAAGGGGCTTTTTACAAAAAGCCCCTTCGTCTTATCTGGCCGCCGCCAAAGCCCCAGCTTGGGTATGGCGCGGAATGAAGCTAAGAGGGGGGCGGTTATATCTTTGCACCGGAGAGCGGAGCCATGAGCGTACAGACGGATTCGATCAATCATTCTGAAATTCTTCATGTGAAAACCCGGTCCGTCTCCTGCGATGGCGGCGTTGGCCCGCTGGGCCACCCCAAAGTCTACCTGCAGATCCCGGGCGAGCAAGTCGCCTGCCCTTATTGCTCGCGCATCTTCATCCTCGATGGTGACGGCGCGGGCGAGAGCCATTGAAACTCGTCCTCGTCGACGGCTCGGGTTTCATCTTCCGGGCCTTTCACGCCATCCCTGACATGCAGCGCGCCGATGGCGTGCATGTGAACGCGGTGTTCGGCTTCTGCAACATGCTGGAGCGGCTGCTGAAAAACCATGCCGGGACGCATCTGGCGGTGATTTTCGATGCCGGGCGGCATACCTTCCGCAACCGGCTCTACGACCAGTACAAGGCCCACCGGCCCGAGCCGCCGCCGGAGTTGGTGCCACAATTCGCGCTGATCCGCGAGGCGACCAAGGCGTTTGGCGTGCCCTCGATCGAGCTGGAGGATTGGGAGGCGGATGATCTGATCGCCGCCTATGCCAAGGCAGCACTTGAGGCGGGCGGGGAGGCGGTGATCGTCTCCTCGGACAAGGATCTGATGCAGCTGCTGCGCCCCGGCGTGGAAATGCTGGACCCGATGAAGAACACGCCGATCGGCCTCGAAGAGGTTGAGAAGAAATTCGGGGTGACGCCGGACAAGGTGATCGAGGTGCAGGCGCTGATCGGCGACTCGGTGGATAACGTGCCCGGTGTGCCGGGGATTGGCCCGAAGGGGGCGGCGGCGCTGATTGGCGAGTATGGCACGCTCGAAGCCGTGCTGGAGGCCGCCCCCTCGATGAAGCCCTCGAAGCGGCGGGATGCGCTGATTGAGCATGCGCAGGCGGCAAGGATTTCGCGCGAGCTGGTGATTTTGCGCGACGATGCGCCGCTGCCGCTGCCGGTGGACGAGCTGGGGGTGAAAGCCTGGGACGCCGCGGTGCTGCGCGCCTTCCTGGTTGAGAATAATTTCCGCTCCATCCGCACAAGGCTCGGCCTTGAAGAGGGGCATGCGGAGGAAATGGTGGAGGTTGAGCAGAGTGCTGCCCCCTTCGGGCCGTATCAGCCGGTTTACAAGATCGAAGCGCTGCGAGAGATCATCGAAGCCGCGCATAAAGGCGGGGTGATCGGGCTTTCGGTGCAGACGGATGATCCCTCCGGGCTGCATGGCAGGCTGGTCGGGCTGGGGCTGGCGGTGGCGGCGGGGCAGGGCGTGTATCTGCCGCTGCGCCATCATGTGACGCTGGATGCCGAGCCGCAGCCGGCATGGGACGAGGCGGCGGGCGCGCTGAACGCCTTGTTTGCCGACCCGGCCGTGCTGAAGATTTTCCATGATGCGAAATTCGCGCTGGAGGCGCTGGCGCGGGCCGGGTTGACCGCGCCTGCCCCGTTCGATGACGCGATGCTGATTTCCTACGCCCAGGATGCGGGGAATTTCGCGCATGATCTGGCGACGCTGGCGCGGGTGCATCTCTCCCATAGCGTGAAAACCGCCGATGATGTCACCGGCACCGGGCGCGGGCGGCTGAATTTCGCCGAGGCGCCGGTGGAGAAGGCGACCGCTCTGGGGGCGGAGGCGGCGGATGTGACGCTGCGGCTCTGGAGCCAGCTGAAGCCGGCGCTGCGGGTACATAAATCGCTGGCTCTGTACGAGCTGCTGGAGAAGAAGCTGGTGCCGGTGCTGGCACAGATGGAAGCCGAGGGCGTGCTGGTGGACAAAGCGGATCTCTCCGCCATGTCCATCGAGTTTGGTGAGCGGATGGGCGTGTTCGAGGCGCAGATCCATCAGCTCGCCGGGCATGAATTCAATGTCGGCAGCCCGAAGCAGCTGGGTGAGGTGCTGTTTGAGGAGATGGGGCTTACCGGCGGCAAGAAAGGCAAGAACGGCGCCTGGGGCACGGATTCGTCCGTGCTCGAAGGGCTGGCCGAGCAGGGCCATGAGATCGCGCAGCGTGTGATGGAGTGGCGCCAGCTCTCCAAGCTGAAATCCACCTACGCGGATGCGCTGGTCGGGCAGATCGACGAAAAAACCGGTCGTGTGCATACGAATTTCCAGATGGCGGCGACCACCACCGGGCGGCTCTCCTCCACCGATCCGAATTTGCAGAATATCCCGATCCGCACCGAGGAAGGGGCGCGCATCCGCAAGGCGTTTATCGCCGCACCGGGGCACAGCCTGATCTCGGCGGATTATTCGCAGATCGAGCTGCGGCTTCTGGCGCATGTGGCGGATATTCCGGCGCTGAAGCAAAGCTTTGAGACGGGCGAGGATATTCACGCCCGCACCGCTTCCGAAGTGTTCGGCGTGCCGATGGTGGAGATGGATGGGGCGACCAGGCGGCGCGCCAAGGCGATTAATTTCGGCATCATTTACGGGATTTCGGCGTTTGGGCTGGCGCGGCAGCTTGGCATTTCCGCAGGCGAGGCCAAGAGCTATATCGATGCCTATTTCAAACGCTACCCGGAAATCCGCGCCTATATGGATGCGACGAAGGAGCAGGCGCGCACGGACGGCTATGTGCTGACGCCGTTCGGCCGGCGCTGCTGGGTGCCGAGGATCAAGGACAAAATCCCGGCGCTGCGGGCCTATGCGGAACGCCAGGCGATCAACGCGCCGCTGCAAGGCGGGGCCTCGGACATCATCAAGCGCGCCATGGTAAGGTTGCCGAAGGCGCTGGCGGATGCGGGGCTTTCAACCAAGCTGCTGCTGCAGGTGCATGACGAATTGCTGTTCGAGACGCCGGATGATGAGGCGGAGAAGGCGGCGGCGCTGGTGAAAGAGGTGATGCAGGGGGCGGCGACGCTGTCCGTGCCGCTGGTGGTGGAGACGGGCGTGGGCAAGAATTGGGGGAAGGCGCATTAGGCATCCAACTATAAGTTGTTTTTTTGTTTTTCGTAAACGAAACGGCAGTTCAAGAGTCATTCAATTAGGTGGGTTTTTATGTGTTCTGATGATTCGCTGCCGCAGACAAAGCAAGAGATCGAGCTGAACAGGGCAGTTTATTTGGGGGCTGCTGGCCTCTGCTTTTCCTCTCTTTTGCAGGTCCTTAGCTGTGTGCACGATTCAGGTTTACGCGTTGGGATGTTTTTTTCGGCGGCATGTTTGATTTTGGCAGGAGTTTTTTTTGCCACCGGAGCAGCAATTTACGAATTGAATTTGAAATATTTTGATGAATTGATTTGTTGCGAACAAAAACAAAAAAAGATCAACAGTAGAATTCGTAGACGAATTATGTGCGTTTCAATGATTGGTTTGGTTTTCGGAAGCTTTGGCGCAGGTCTTGATTTCCTCGGTGTGTTTGGAAATGCAACTTGGTTTCCTAAAATTATTGGTTTTATCAATTCGGAGGTGGTTTTGATTTTCGGCAACGTAATCGCAGTTTTGGTGTTGTTGTCGATAGCTGACCGTATTCTAGCAGCGTGCAAAGATGATTTTAAAAATCATTTGCGTACAAAAGCCAAATAAGCCCTAAATCGGCAACGCCCCTTCCTTCATCCGCTCCATCGCAAAGCGGCTCGAAACATTTCGCAGCGGCACCATCTCGATCAGCTTGCGGTAGAAGGAATCATACGCGGCGATGTCCGGCACCACGACGTGCAGCAGATAATCCACATCGCCGCTCATCCGCCACGCCCCGACGATCTCCGGAATATTTTTGACAGCCTGATGAAATTTATCCAGCCAGGCGGCAGAGTGGTCGCTGGTTTCCACCGAGACGAAGACCGAGACCGGCAGGCCGAGCTTGTCGGCGTCGAGGATCGCGACGCGGGATTTGATGATGCCGTTTTCCTCCATGCGCTTGATTCGCTTCCAGCAAGGCGTCGCGGTGAGCCCCACCTTGTCGGCGATCTCGTTGAGCGAGAGGGAGGCATCCGAGGCCAGCAGCCGCAGGATGGAACGGTCGATCTGATCCAGCTCGATCATGGTCTAGGGTCGGCTTTCGTCAATAAAGTTGCATCAATGCCGGCGGGGGATGCGGCAGGCGGCTCTTGCGGCGGCGAAAGAAACGCAGTACAGGCCTCCTCGGGTCACGCCCCCCCACCGGGGCGCTTTTCTTCTGTAAGGGAGAGTTTTAATGGCAGATTTTTCTCCGGCCGCCAAGCCCGCGCTGCGTCCGAACAACCCGAATTTCTCCTCCGGCCCCTGCGCCAAGCGCCCCGGCTTTTCGCTGGCGGCCCTGGAAGGCGCGCTGCTCGGCCGTTCGCACCGCGCGAAGGAGCCGAAAGCCCGGCTCGCGGAGGTGATCACCCTTTCCAAATCCATCCTGGGCATGCCGGAAGGCTGGCGGCTGGGCATCGTGCCGGCCTCCGATACCGGGGCGGTGGAGATGGCACTGTGGTCCCTGCTGGGGGCGCGTCCGGTGGATGTGCTGGCGCATGAAAGCTTCTCCGAGGCCTGGGCGACCGACGTGCTGAAGCAGCTGAAGCTGGCCGATGCCCGCGTGATCAAGGCCGATTACGGCCAGCTGCCGGATGTGGCGCAGATCGATTTCAGCCATGACGTGGTTCTGGCCTGGAACGGCACCACCTCGGGCGTGCGCTTCCCGAATGGCGATTTCATCCCGGATGACCGCGAGGGTCTGGTGATCGCGGACAGCACGTCCGCCGCTTTCGCGATGGATCTGCCCTGGGCCAAGCTCGATGTCGTCACCTGGTCCTGGCAGAAGGTGCTGGGCGGTGAGGCAGGCCACGGCATGCTCGCCCTCTCGCCGCGCGCGGTGGAGCGGCTGACCAGCTACACACCGTCCTGGCCGCTGCCGAAGATTTTCCGCCTGACCTCCAAGGGCAAGCTGACCGAGGGCGTGTTTGTCGGCGAGACGATCAACACCCCGTCGATGCTGTGCGTGGAAGACGCGCTGGATGGTCTGCGCTGGGCGCAGGGCGTTGGCGGTCTGCAGGGGCTGATTGCGCGCTCCGAAGCGAATTTGAAGGCGATTGCCGATTGGGTTGAGGGCAATGAGCGGGTGCGCTTCCTGGCGGAAGATTCGGCGGTGCGCTCCTGCACCTCGATCTGCCTGGTCATCGACGCGCCCTGGTTCAAGGCGCTGGATGCGGAAGGCCAGGCCAAGGCCGCGAAGGCGGTGGCGAGCCTGCTGGAGAAGGAAAACGTGGCGCTGGATGCTGGTGCGTATCGCGACGCGCCGCCGGGCCTGCGCATCTGGGGTGGTGCCACGGTTGAGACGTCCGACATCCAGTCCTTGCTGCCCTGGATCGACTACGCCATCGACACGGTCGCCCAAGCTTAATTTTGTCCTGAGGCGTTGGCAGCGCCACGCCCCAGGCCCCAGCGAGCAAAAGTTTTTGGTGCCGCTTTTTTCAAAAAGCGGCGAAAAATCCTCTTAGGAATCCCATCACATGGTCAAGGTTCTGATCTCGGACAAACTGTCCCCCGCCGCCATCGAGATTTTCAAAAACCGCGGCGTCGAGGTTGACGTGAAGACCGGCCTCACCCCGGCGGAGCTGCGTGAGATTATCGGCCAGTATGACGGGCTGGCCATCCGCTCCGCCACCAAGGTGACGAAGGAAGTGCTGGATGTGGCGACCAATCTGAAGGTCGTGGGCCGGGCCGGCATCGGCGTCGATAATGTGGACGTGAAATCCGCCACCTCGCGCGGCGTGGTGGTGATGAACACCCCGAACGGCAACGCCATCACCACGGCCGAGCATGCGATTGCGATGATCTTCGCGACCGCCCGGCAGCTCCCCGAGGCGACGATTTCGACCAAGGCCGGGAAGTGGGAGAAGAACCGCTTCATGGGCGTGGAAGTCACCGGCAAGATCCTGGGGCTGATCGGCTGCGGCAATATCGGCTCGATCGTGGCGGACCGCGCGGTTGGCTTGAAGATGAAGGTGCTGGCCTATGATCCGTTCCTGACGGAAGCGCGCGCGGTGGAGCTGGGCGTGGAGAAGGCGGATCTGGAGACGATCTTCGCCAAGGCCGATTTCATCACCCTGCACACGCCGCTGATCGAGGCGACGCGCAATCTGATCTCCGCCGAGGCGATCGCGAAGATGAAGAAGGGCGTGCGCATCATCAATTGCGCGCGTGGGGGCCTGGTGGATGAGAAGGCGCTGTATGAGGCGCTGAAATCCGGCCATGTCGCCGCCGCCGGGCTGGATGTGTTCGAAATTGAGCCGGCCAAGGAAAACCCGCTCTTCGAGCTGGAGAACGTGGTGTGCACCCCGCATCTGGGCGCCTCCACCTCCGAGGCGCAGGAGAATGTGGCGCTGCAGGTGGCCGAGCAGATCTCGGACTTCCTGCTGACCGGCTCCGTCACCAACGCGCTGAACATGCCGAGTGTCACCGCCGAGGAGGCGCCGCGGCTGCGCCCCTATATGGAGCTGGCCCGCCTGCTGGGCGGCTTTGCCGGGCAGATGACGCAGGCGCAGGACGGCACCATCCAGCGCATCCTGATCGAGTATGAGGGCGCGGCTTCGCTGCTCAACCACCGCCCGCTGAACGCCACGGCCCTGGCCGGGCTGCTGACGCCGGTGATGGACGGGGTGAACATGGTCAATGCCCCGGTGCTGGCGCGCGATCATGGCATCGAGGTTTCCGAGGCCTCGCATGACCGCACCGGCGATTACCAGACGCTGCTGCGCATCACCGTGACCACCGAGAAGGGCACGCGCTCGGTCGCCGGCACGCTGATCGGCAATGGCAAGCCGCGTTTGGTCGAGATCAAGGGCATCAAGGTGGAGGCGGATTTCGCCCCGCACATGCTGTATGTGACCAACAAGGACAAGCCGGGCTTCATCGGCCGCTTCGGCACCACGCTGGCGGAGGCGGGGGTGAACATCGCCACCTTCCATCTCGGCCGCGCGGCCGAGGGCGAGGACGCGATCTGCCTGGTCTCCACCGATGGCGAGACGCCGGAAGCGGTGCTGCAGGCGGTGCGTGCGCTGCCGCTGGTGATGCAGGCGACCAATCTGGCGTTCTGAGAGCTGACCTGACGAAAAAAGCCCCTTCGCCGAAGGGGCTTTTTTGATTCCGGGCGGGTTTTTGGTATGGAGATATGCCATAATTACGCTGGGATGAAGACGCTGCCGACGCAAGCCTTTCGCCACCGCACCCTGATTCTGCTGCTGGTTCTGTTGCCCTTGTTCGGCAATGCGGCGTCGATATGGTTCAACGCCGATCCCACATTGCAATTATCGTTGATCGGCGTGGGGTTGCGGGGCGGTGTGTATGCTGGGCCGCCCGGGTGGATCGACCCGTCCGCGGCTTATATCACCCAGCCGCTTGGGTTTCTCGCGGCATCGGACTGGCTGCACGGCATCATTCCCTGGTGGAATCCTTATGCTGGTGTCGGCATGCCGCTCGCGGCGGAAATGCAAACCGAAGCCTTTTTCCTGCCCTTTGTTTTCCTGCTGCATTTCAAGGCCGGATGGTTGTGGCTGCGTATCGTTTTGCAAGCCATGTGTGGCGTGTTTCTGTACGGGTTTCTGGCCGAGATTGGGCTGGCGCGACGGGCGGCGTTTCTGGGCGCGGCTCTGTTTGAATTTACGCCGGAGTTTTTTCTCTGCCCCAGCGCGCCAATCGCGCCGCTGCCCTTCCTCCCGCTGCTGCTGCTGGGAATCGAGCGGGCGGCGGTGGCGAGTGCCGGCGAGCGGCGGGGCGGGTGGTCGCTGATCGTCATCGCCTGTGCCTATTCATTTTATGCTGGCAATCCTGAGGTCGCCTATTTTGATGGCATGCTCGCCGGGCTCTGGGCCATCTGGCGCTGGTTCGGCTTGGCCTGGCCGCAGCGGCTGCGCTTCACGCTCAAGCTCTGTGCCGGGCTTCTCGTCGCGATTTGCCTGAGCGCGCCGTTGCTGATCCCCGCCGCGATGTACACGGCGAAGGCCTATGTCGGGCTGCATGACGGCGTGTTCGCGCTGGTGCATATGCCGTTGCAGATGTTGCCGTTGCAGCTCTTTCCGCAGGCGCTCGGGTTTATGGGGGTTCCGGTGCCCACGGCGCTGACGCCGTCGCAACTGGGCTCATATAACCTGACGCGTCTGCCGGAATGGGTGACGCTGCCGGTTCTGGCGTTGGCGCTGGCCGGGCTGGTTCGCGGCCGTGCGGCAAGGTTCTATGGGTTTCGGCTGATCCTCGCGGGATGGGTGGTGGTGTGGGAGGCCCGGTATCTCGGTGTCCTCCCGGTGCGCTGGCTGTTCAACCATGTACCCGGCGTTTCGGTCATGGATGCCACACGTTATAGCGGCCCTGCCGTCGATCTCGCGCTGATCCTGCTGGCCGCTTTTGCCCTGGATGATACGCTGCGCCAGAAGCGTCTTTCCCGCTGGCGCCTGGGGCTGGTCGGGGTGGTGGTGGGGCTGCTTTGTGCCGGCGCCATTCTGCCCGGTTTGCCGTTGCTTACGCATTGGTATCACGCCCGCCCCGCGGCGGCTGTGCAAGCGCTGGGGTTTTTCCTTTTGGCTGTCATTCTCACGCTTGCGGTTCTGGCCGGGCTGAACCGGCCGGCGCGGCGCTCGGCCATCATCGCCGGCGCGCTCTGTCTGCCGGTTTGCAATTTTGTCCTGCCGCAGCTCTCAGGGCTGAGCAAAGGCCATCTGGATACGGGGCTGATCGGCTTCCTGAAGCAGACTACCGGTCTGCAGAGAATGGCCAGCACGGGGCCGTTCGGGCTGAATTTTCCAGACCGCTATGGCATCGCCAGCGTCAATTACAACGCCTTGCCCGCCCCGGCGCTTTGGACGTCTTTCGCGCATGAGGTTCTCGACCCGCGGGCGGACCTGAACAGTTTCGACATGTCCGGCCCGCCGCGTGATATTCTGCCGCATCTGGCGGCTTTCCCGTCCCTTGGCGTGAAATATCTCGTCGTCGGCGATGCGCTGGCGTTCGCGCCCCATAGCTTCGCGATGGTGCCGGAGGCAGCGGCGACGACGGCCAACCCCTTGCGCCAAGGCCAGGACATGAGTGGCGAGATTGATGACGATCTGGGCTTTGGGGAGATTGGCGAAGCCTCGTTGAAGTTGGGAACCTACAGCGATACGGCGCGCGGCGTGCTGACGCTGCGGA
Organism: Acidocella sp. MX-AZ02; assembly: GCF_000306035.1. Taxonomy (NCBI): domain Bacteria; kingdom Pseudomonadati; phylum Pseudomonadota; class Alphaproteobacteria; order Acetobacterales; family Acidocellaceae; genus Acidocella; species Acidocella sp. MX-AZ02. The sequence goes on along the minus strand of NZ_JH976207.1, from coordinate 1,234,779 downwards.
TTTGCGCCGGGGCTGACAATTGCCGGCAAAGCGACGTGTCGCTCGCCAATGCCAAGGATAATACGCCGACATTATTCGTGTTTGACCCGCCGCTTATCACGCATGGCCGGGCGCTGACCTATGATATTCTGCGCCGCGCCGGTGACAACGCGTTTGTGGTATGGACGGGGCGACGAGGCGGACAGGATGTGCCCGCCCTCCGCCTCGCCGCGCCCTGGCAGCCGCCCCTCAAGGGGCTGGCCTATCAGGGAATAACCGCGGATGTTCTGGAATTCGCCGCGCCCGCGCGATATGCCGGAACACTGGCTGGGCAATGCAAGATCGAAATCGAGACCAGGAGGGCCATGCGCGCCGATTGCGCGCGGCCGGACACGCTGATCAGGCGGGAAATGTATGCAAGCGGCTGGCATGTGCTTGTCGATGGCAAGCCCGCCGCAATCGGGCAATTGGCTGTCTTCCAGACGGTGGGGCTGGCGGCTGGGCAGCACGTCATCCGTTTCTATTATAAGCCCCCGCATAT
>NZ_JH976207.1:1222677-1234159 GCF_000306035.1 Acidocella sp. MX-AZ02 | reverse complement strand
GTCGCCGGCTTTGGCTTGCTGCTCTGGGGTGCGGCTGTTTCTGGCCGCTGAGCGGCCTGCGGCGCGTTGGGCCGGCCCTCGATCCGCACGGCTCAGCCGTGTTTTATCAGCCTTGCCAGCCAAAACGCGCCGCCCTCGGCCGCGAGCGTAGCGCCCGGGGGCAGCAGGGCGGCGTCCAGCGGCGCCAGGCTGGTGCCGTTCAGCCTCAGCGGGGCCAGGGCCAGAACCAGATGCAGGGCGGGGGATGCGGGCAGGGTGAGGGGGGTAGGCTGAAACGCCAAGGTCGCGGTGAAGCAGTCCGGGTCGAACATCAGGTTCACATCCCGTACCATCTTGCCTTGCGGCGTGCCGAAGGCCGGCACTTCGCCAGGAAAGGCGTGGGCCGGGCCATCCGGGCGCAGTAGGGCCACGGGATAGCCCTGCACCTCCAGCAGGAGCCGCCCTTCCAATATCCCCATCAGCCGGGAGATGCCGGGAAACACCGAGAACGGCCCTGCCTGCGCGACATCGGCGAGGCTGAGGCGCCAGCCAAACTCCCTGTCCTTGCCCGGCGCCTCGGCCACCGGCCAGGTGATGCCGCCGCCATTCTTCCATTGCGTGGCCATGCGTTGTGTCGCGGGGAAAAGCTGCATTATTTCACCTTCAGGAAGCGCGGTCCCTCGGCGCGCAGCGTGTCGATATCCGGGCAGCCCATCAGCGCCATCGCCACCTCGATCTCGCGCGCCAGTGCGGCGATGATGGTGGAAACCCCGCGCTCGCCATCGGCGGCCAGCGCGAAGGCGGTAGCGCGGCCCAGCATCACCCCGGAGGCCCCCTGCGCGATCGCCTTCAAAATATCCGCGCCGCGCCGGAAGCCACCATCGATTGTCACCTCGATCCCGCCGGCGGCGGCGACGATCTCGGCCAGGCGGGAGATGGTGGAACTGGCGCCATCGAGCTGCCGGCCGCCATGGTTGGAGACAGTGATGCCGTCCATCCCGGTCTCGCGGGCCCAATGCGCGTCCTCGGGGTGCATGATGCCCTTCAGCACGATCCGCCCCGGCCATTGGGTGCGCACCCAGTCCAGATCCTTCCAGGACAAAGTCGGGTCGATCCGCGCGGAGAGGGCGGCGGCCTGGGCCAGCACGTTGCGTCCGAACGCCTTGCGCCCGGCCAGCGCCTCCACTTGCGGGCGGCCCTGGCGCAGCATGTCCCAGCACCAGCCCGGCCGCTCCAGCAGTTTCAGCGCCAAGGATGGGGTGAGGCGGGTGAGGGCGCGGAAGCCGTTGCGGGCATCGCGCTCGCGGATGCCGGTGATGGCGCAATCCACGGTGAGAACAAAGTCTCCACCCCCGCTCCCCGCGCCGCCCCCATCATGTCCAGCGCCAGGCTGCGGTCCTTCAGCATATAGAGCTGGAACATCGGCTGCGCCTGCACCTGCCTGGCCAGCCGGGTGATGGAGGCGAGGGAGAAGCTGGACAGGCAAAAGCCGATTCCCGCCTTGGCGGCGGCGCGGGCAGCCTGGATCTCGCCATCGCGTGCATAGAGCCCGAGGAACCCGACCGGCCCAAGCATGAAGGGCAAAGCCTGCTTCTGGCCGAGGAATGTCGTGCCCAGCCTGGGCGCGGTGATGCCGCTCAGGGCGCGCTGCTCCAGCTCATAGCGGGCGAAATCCGCCTCGTTGGCGCGCATCGTCGCCTCGGATGCCGCGCCGCCATCGATATAATCGAAGAAGATTTTCGGCAGGCGGCGCTGCGCCTCGGCCCGCGCATCAGCGACGTTGAGCAGCCTCATGCGCTGTGCGCGGCGCCGCGGGGCGCGTAAACATCCGCTTCTTTCATGTGGATTTGATAAAAACGCGGTGCAGGCGGGTCAAGGGGACGGTGCTGTTCCGACAGATGCTGCGCTGCGGAAAATTGCGCGCGCACGCTGCGATCATTCAGCTTGACAGGGGCAAAGGGCGTCTTTACGTATGTTTATACGAGGGTAAAAATAATTCGGGTGGAATGTCGATGTGGCCGCGCAAGGATGCCATACGCTCCAGCCGAAATCGAGAAACAGTTCACAAAGGGAGAAAATCGAATGAAATCCACCAAGCTTTACGGTGCCACGGCGCTGACCATGATGCTCGCCGGCGCGCTGCCGGCCATGGCGCAGACCATTACGCCGCCGCAGGTGAGCCAGATGAGCACCAAGAAAATCACCATCGGCTTCCTGCTGCCGGAAAATTCCTCGCCGCGTTATGAGCAGATGGATCGCCCGGAATTCACCAAGCTGGTGAAGCAGGCTGACCCCAACACCACGCTGATCGTCACCAACGCCAACTCCAACCCGGATTCGCAGCTCAACCAGGCGCAGTCCGCGATCACCAACGGCGCCAACGTGCTGGTGGTGGACCCGGTGGACGGCAAGGCGGGTGCGGCCATCGTGGCCTACGCGGCGCGCAACCATGTGCCGGTGATCTCCTATGATCGTCTGATCCAGGATTCCAAGCCGGCCGGCTATGTCTCGTTCGACAATCTGCGGGTTGGCGAGCTGCAGGGCCAGTATATCGCCGACCATGTGAAGCCGGGCGGCTCGATCATCATGATCAACGGCGCGCCGACCGATTCGAACGGTCTGGAATTCAAGCGCGGTGCGCTGAATGTTCTGAACCCGCTGGTTAAGGCTGGCAAGTTGAAGATCGCCTACTCGGTGATGACGCCGAGCTGGAGCCCGGAGAATGCCTTCCAGGAGACCCAGCAGGCGCTGACCCGGCTTGGCAACAACGTCGATGGCGTGCTTGCCGCGAATGACGGCACGGCTTCGGGCGCCATCCGCGCGCTGCAGGCGGTGGGCCTCGCCGGCAAGATTCCGGTGACCGGTCAGGATGCGACGAATGGCGGCCTGACCTACATCCTTGAAGGTCTGCAGTCGATGACCGTGTTCAAATATGTGCCGCAGGAAGCCGCGGCCGCGGCGCAGTTCGCGGTTGGCATCGCCGCCGATGGCAAGGCGCCGGCTGGGCTGGTGAACGGGAAGGTCAATAACGGCAAGATCAACGTGCCGTCGGTTCTGCTCACCCCGCTCGTCGTCACCGCCGACAATATGAAGGACACGGTGATCAAGTCCGGCTACGCGACGCTGCCTTCGATCTGCGTCGGCGACGCCGCCAAGGCGCCACTCTGCCAGAAATAACCAGACTATAACTCAAGGAGATGAAACGCGTTGCGTTTCATCTCCATATTTTTTCGGAGACTTCCATGAATTCAGCCAGCTCGCATGATTTGTTGAGCGTGAAAGGCCTGCACAAGAAATACGGGGCCGTCACGGCGTTGCGCGATGTGAGTTTCACCGTGCGGCGCGGCGAGGTTACTGCGTTGCTGGGCGATAACGGCGCGGGCAAATCCACCACCATCAAGGCGATCGCCGGCGTGGCGCCGGCCGATAGTGGCAGCATCATGCTCGAAGGCCAGGAGGTGCAGATCCGCCGCCCCGCCGATGCGACCGGGCTTGGCATCCAGACCGTGTATCAGGATCTGGCGCTGTGCGATAATCTCGGCATCTGCGCCAATTTGTTCCTGGGCCGTGAGCGGGTGAGCGGGCCGTTCGGCATGCTGCGCGATGTGGACATGGAAGAAGAGGCCAGGAAGGTTCTGAAAACCTTGCGGGTCAATCTGCCGGCTTTGGATACGCCGGTGGCAGCACTCTCCGGCGGCCAGCGCCAGGCGGTCGCCATTGCGCGCGCCGTGCTCTGGGGCAAGAAAATCGTCATCATGGACGAGCCGACGGCTGCCCTTGGCGTGGCGCAGACGGCGGAAGTTCTCCGCCTGGTGCGCGACCTGGCCGAGCAAGGCTTCGGCGTGATCCTGATCACGCATAATATGCAAAACGTCTTCGAAGTGGCCGATAGCGTGGTGGTGCTGCGCCTGGGCCAGACCGTGATGGAAGAACGCAAATCCGACCTGACTCCGGAGGAAGTGGTGGGCTGCATTACCGGCTCGCGCACCACCATCGGGGGCATGGCCTGAACATGAGCGCGGTGAACCAAATGACAACAGCACAGAACAACACCAAGGCACCCGGCTGGACGCAGAGACTCGTAAGCTCCACCGATCTTGGCATGATGCCGGTGATCGCGGCGCTGATCGCGATCTGGATCGTCTTCGAAATTCTCAACCCGCATTTCCTCACCCCCCGCAATCTCAGCAATCTCTCGGCGCAGATTGTGGTGACGGGCACGTTGGCGCTGGCGGAAACGCTGGTGATCCTGCTCGGGATGATCGATCTTTCGATCGGCTGGAGCAGCGTGGTCGCCGCCTCGGTCTTCTCCGTCGGCACGGTGTTCTTCAACCTTCCGGTCTGGCCCTGCGTGTTTCTCGCCATCGGCGCTTCGGTGGTGATCGGCTTCTTGCAGGGCATTCTGGTTTCGCGCGTCGGCGTGCCGAGCTTCGTGGTCTCGCTCGGCGGGGCGATGATCGCAGAAGGCTTGGTGCTGGCGATGCTGACCCAGCATGGCGGTTCCGTGCCGCTTTCTGATGATCTCTCCACCGCTGTCGGCACGCTGGATGTGCCCGCGCTGTGGAGCTGGATTATTTCGCTGGCCTTGTTTGCGCTGTTTGCCATTGTCTCGCTGCGCCGCCATACGGACCGGCGCCGGCGTGGGGCAGGGGAGGCGCATAGCCTGTTCTTCGCCAAGCTGGCCTTCATGCTGGTGGTGCTGGTCATCGGCATCGGGTTGCTCTGCGCCTATCAGGGTGTGCCGGTGCTGCTGGTGATCTTCCTCGCGGCTCTGTTCGCCTGCGCCTTCCTCACCAAATCCATGCGCTTCGGCCGGCATCTTTACGCGGTGGGCGGCAATGTTGAGGCGGCGCGGCGTTCTGGCATCAATGTTCGCTTCGTGCAGCTCGCGGCCTTCACCTTGGCCGGCGCGCTGGTCGGGCTGGGCGGCTTGCTGGATGCGGCGCGGCTTGGCGTGGCCTCCGCCACGGTGGGTGATTCCGACATCATGCTGAACGCCGTTGCCGCGGCGGTGATCGGCGGCACCAGCCTGTTTGGCGGGCGTGGCTCGGTCTATGGCGCCTTCTTCGGCGCGCTGGTGATCGCCTCCGTCACCAACGGCATGGATCTGATCGGCGCGCCCTCTTCCGTGCGCTTCGGGGTGGAGGGTGTGATTCTTCTCGCCGCCATCACCATCGATACGATCCTGCGCCAGCGCCGGATGCGCTCCGGCCGCGCCTGAGCGCGACATTCCCGACCAAAAGAAAGGGGCCTTGCGGCCCCTTTTTTCATGGAGATTTTTTGGCGACGGCCTGGGTGTAATTCACCGTGGCATGGGTGAGAGCTTTTAGAGGCGCAGCCCCTTGAGCGGCACAAGAGCCATATGAATGTACGCTGACGCGCCAGCGTCAGGATGTGCAGATCAAAGCGTGCGATAAAAAAAGAGCATCAAGCTGAAAGCTTGATGCTCTAAAAAATCATGCATCTGTCAGGCTGTTTCTTGGCGTCACTGCAACGCCCGCCCGACTTCCGCATTCCAGAGCTTCGCTCCGCCGGTCAGCCCTGCCTCGTTGCGCGCGAGGATGACGCCTTCGGGCAGTTCCTGCAGGCTGAACAGCCTGGCATTGCCGCCGCCGAGATAGAGCACATCAAAATTCACCAGGCTATGGATCCGCCCGATCGTTTCCTGCACGCGCGCTTTCCAGCGCATCTCGCCGACACGCTTCAGCGCCGCATCGCCGACGAAATCGTCATAGCTCGGCTCCTCACCAGCAACATGCCGGCCCAGCTCGATCTGCGGTGCCGGCACGAAATCGCGGAACAAGGCAAAGCCCATGCCGGTGCCCAAAGTCAGCACCACCTCAATTCCCTCACCGGCGATGATGCCCAGCCCATGCATCGTCGCGTCATTCGCCAGCCTTGCCGGGCGGTTGAAGCGTGCGGTGGCGAGGGCGGCGAGATCCGTGCCATGCCAGTTTTTGGTGCCGAGATTAGGCGCCGTGAGAACGATATTGTGCTTGATGGCGCCCGGAAAACCGATGGAAATAAAATCGAATTCGCCAAGCGGCGCGATCAGCGTCGCCACGGTTTCCAGCAATTGCGTGGGGCTGGCGCCGGGCGGTGTCGGGCAGCGCGCGGCTGGTGCCAGCATCTCTCCGGCATGGTTCAACAACGCTGCCTTCAGCCCGGTACCGCCAATATCCAGAGCCAGGATTCGCTCGGGATGTATGTCTGCCGTCATGTCATTCCCCAAATAAAAAGAGGCCAGCCTGGGCAAAACCGGGCATGGCCTCTGTGGTGTTTCCAATCGGTCCGGACGGGCCGGGACCTCTCCGCAGCCTGCCGAACAATGCCGCCCCAGCGCCGGTGGCGTGGAGCGGCATCGCGATCAGAAGGCGTATTTCAGATAAAAGCGGCTGCTGAAATACGGATTGTCGTAATGCGCGTTGGTCTGCGAGCTATCGTTCTGCGCGAAGGCCGCATCCGTATCCCACGCCACCGAGAGACCCTTCAGCACATCCGAAAGATTGTAGCTGAAGCCGGCATCGATGACATGGATCGCTTCATTGTGGATCGGCGCGACGCCCGCCGGGAAGCCATAGGCACCGCCATAGCTGTAGGTGCTGCCGCCGAAGCCGTAATCGGCGTTATACTCGACATAGGTCGGGTCGATTTCGAGCTTGCCGCCCATCGCCTTGATCGTGCCGGTGATACCGTAGGCATAACCCGGCCCCATATCCTCGATACCGTTCTGCATCGTATCGGTGAAGATCGTGCCGGACAGATCGTTGTAAGGATGGACCATTCCGCCATGGTGGAAGGAGCCGTAGGAGGACGGGCTGTAATCGCCGATCACCGCGATCTTGTCGTCACCGAAGGTCATGCCGAGCTTGCCGCCATAGACATGCGCGTCGACATTATAGGTCACGCCGGCCGGGTTGAAGCCGGAGCCGGAATTGCCTTCGCTGACCATCTGCGCGGAGCCGAACAGGTTGGAATTCGCGTTCATCGGCGTCACGAAATCCGCCTGGCCGTAGAACATCTGCGCCTGGCCGTAGAAATTATAGTACCAGCCCTGCGCCGTGTAATCGACATTGTCGTAACGGTTCTGGAACTTCGCACCGAAGGCGATGAAGCCGTTGGTGTGGGTGAGATAGCGGTCACCGCTGACAAAGTCGCTGCTATAACGCGAATTATAGTTGAACATGCGCGTCGCCATGACCGACAGGGTCGCGGTGTCGGTGTTCAGGCTCAGCGGTCCGGCATCGGCGGCGCCGTTATTGCCGCCAATCACGTTGGCGACACCGGCGAAGCCCATGAAGGCGCGCGGGTTGAAGGTGTAGAGATCCTGATTGGCGAACGGGGTGTTGATGAATTGCCGGCCGCCGCGCACTTCCAGATAGCGATTCTCGTACTGCAGGAAGGCCTCGCGCAGCGATTGTTCGCTATGGGTATGGCTGGTCAGCTCGGAGCTGTCATCATGATTCGGGTTGCGCGAATAGAGACCGAGAGACTGGCCGGTATAGCCGCCCAGCCCGACGCTGAAGCCCTCGAAGGCGCCGGTGTGCAGATTGAGATTGCCGCCGACGGCGAAGGCGTTCTGTGTGTTCTTCCCGACTTCCCCCTTGTTAGCGTAGGTGAAGTCATACACGCCGGCCATGCCGGAAATCGTGGTCTGCCGCAGCGCATCCTGCAGGCTCTGCGCGTGCGCCGGCATCGCCAGCCCGGCCAGTGGCAGCATGCCGGCGGCGAAAAACGCGGCTTTGCTGCAGGAATTTTTCATGCCTGCGAGGCTCTTGATCAGTTTGGACATTCCGTCCTCCTCCTGTTGTTCTGATGATTTTCGGCTCTTCTGCGTTCAGGCTGCACCGCAACATGGCGCCGCAACGAGATGCGCGTGTGTTGTAGCCTGAACACGCATGTTCAAGAAGTCTGTTTTTTGATCTATGTCGTTCCTCTTCCCACAGGCGTTCTGCTTTGTTTTCGGGAGAATTATTTTAGCCCCGAATAAAATAGGAATATGAAGGCTCCGGGGCGCTGTCAAATAAAAATTGCCGGGCCGTTGCGGTTACGCTAAGGCTGTGGCGCCATGAACACACGTCGGATCAATTCCAACATCATCCGCAAGATCAACGCGGCGCGCGTGTTTCACGGGATTCGCAAAAACCCCTCTATTTCACCGCAAGGTCTGTCAAAAGACACAGGCATTGACCTTGCCACCATCTCCATCATCCTGGCCTCTCTGGAACAGGACGGGCTGGTCGAGCGCACCCAGGGCGAACGCACCGGGCGCTCCGGGCGGCCCAACAGCCAGCTCAGCATCAATGAGAAAACCGGCGTGTTGGCGGGAGTCGCGGTGGATGTTGATGAAAGCGAGCTGGTGCTGTGCAGTTTCGCCGGCACCATTCTGGCCAATCTGCATGTTCCTGGCAGTAAGGATCAGGAAATGGTTATCGGTTCGATCAAATCCGGTATCGCCACGCTGCTGAAACAAACGGGCTACCCGCGCAAGGCGCTGGCCGGGGTCGGGGTGGGTGTGCCAGGCCTGGTCGGGCTGGATGGCAAATTGGCGCTGGCGCCGAATCTGGATTGGCATGATGTCGATTTCGGCGCGGCGCTGGCCGCATCTCTCGCGGTGCCGGTGCAGTTGGAGAACGACATCAAGGCGGCCGCCGCGGCGGAGCATCTGTTCGGGCAAGGCGCGCCGGATGCGGATTTCATCTATCTCTCCGGCCGCTCCGGCGTGGGTGGCGGGTTGTATCTGGGTGGGGCGATCTATCGTGGTCCGCGCGGCATGGCGGGTGAGGTCGGGCATATGAAGCTGGTGCCCAATGGCCGCCCTTGCGCCTGCGGCGGTTTCGGTTGCTTTGAGGCCTATATATCTGAGCGCGCGATTTTCGAGCGCTTGCGCGATGCCAAATTGAACTTCCCGGACATCGCCGCGGTGCGCGAGGCCGCCTTGCGCGGCGAGGCCGGGGTGCGCGCGGTGCTGGCTGAATGTGGCCAGCATCTCGGGCTGGGGCTGGCCAATCTCGCCAATATTTTCGCGCCTGGACGCATCGTGCTGGGTGGGGCGATGGCGGTGCTGGCGGAGTATCTGCTGCCCGCCGCGCAACCGGTGTTCGAGGCGAATGCGCTGCGCGAAATCGGTGGCGAGATCGCGATCAGCGTCTCCACGCTCGGCGAATTCGCGGTGCCGATGGGCGGCATTGCGATCGCGTTGCAACATTTTCTGGAAGAGCCGCACGTTGCCATGCTGCGCCCGGGCAGTCAGGCATGACGCGCCGCGTGGCCCCTTGTCGCGGCCGCCATTTAAGACAAACTAGGGGAAGATGCCGGGCGCATCTTCGGAAGGAGAGAGTATGACCAGCCGTGTGATCCCAGTTGAGCCGTTTGTTCTCGTCGTGTTTGGCGCCACGGGTGATCTCTCCCGCCGCAAATTGATCCCCGCCATGTTCCAGCGCGATGCGGATGGCCAGCTGCCGGATGCGGCGGAGATTTTCGGCGTCTCGCGCGGGCAGCTCAGCGATGACGAATTCGTCGCCCAGGCGAAGGCGGCGGTGGAGGAGCATGTGCCCGCCAGCGAGCGCCCGGCGGAGATTGTCGAGCGGTTCTTGAAGCGCATTCATTACATCGCGGCGGATGCCACCGGCGATGAAGGCTGGGCGGAGCTCGCCACCGCGCTGAAGCCTTATCAGGACCGGGTGATCGTGTTCTACCTCGCCACCGGTCCGGCTTTGTTCGGGCCGATCTGCGAGCGGCTGGGGCGCTTCAACCTGGCCGGTGAGAATGCCCGGGTGGTGGTGGAAAAGCCGGTGGGCAAGGATGGCGAGAGCGCGCATGCGGTGAACCAGGCGATTGCCCAGGTGTTCCCGGAAGACCGCGTCTATCGTATCGATCATTATCTCGGCAAGGAGACGGTGCAGAACCTGATGGCGCTGCGTTTCGCCAACGGGCTGTTCGAGCCGCTGTGGAATGCCGCCCATATCGACCATGTGCAGATCACCGTGGCGGAGTCGCTCGGCGTTGAGGGCCGGGCCGGCTATTACGACACCGCCGGGGCGCTGCGCGACATGGTGCAGAACCATATTCTGCAGCTGCTCTGCCTGGTGGCGATGGAGCCGCCCGCCCATCTCGCCGCCGATGCAGTGCGCGACGAGAAGCTGAAAGTGCTGCGGGCGCTCAAGCCGATGGAGTCGCAGGATTGGGTGCGCGGCCAGTATCGCGCTGGCGCCTCCGCCGGTGGGCCGGTGCCCGGCTATCTGGAGGAGCTGGGCCAGCCTTCCAGCCAGACCGAGACCTTCGTGGCGCTGAAAGCCGAGATCGAGAATTGGCGCTGGGCGGGGGTGCCGTTTTATCTGCGCACCGGCAAGCGGCTGGCGGAGCGTGTTTCGGAAATCGTCATCACCTTCCGCCCGGTGCCGCATTCAGTGTTCGGCAAGGCGGCGGGGCCGGTGATGGCGAATCGGCTGGTCATCCGGCTGCAGCCGGATGAGGGCGTGAAGCTCTGGCTGATGATCAAGGATCCCGGCCCGGGGGGAATGCGTCTGCGCCCGGTCTCGCTGGATATGAGTTTTGCTTCGACGTTCAATGTCCGCAATCCGGATGCCTATGAGCGGCTGGTGCTGGATGTGGTGCGTGGCAACCAGACCTTGTTCATGCGCCGCGACGAGGTGGAGGCCGCCTGGGCCTGGGTCGACCCGATCCTGGAGGCCTGGAGCATCGCCCCGGATGCGCCGAAGCCCTACACCGCCGGGACCTGGGGGCCGAGCGCGGCGATCGCGCTGATCGAGCGCGATGGGCGTACCTGGGCGGATGGTGCGCCGTGACGGCGCACTGGGCGGATGGTGCGCCCTGATGCTGATTTTCTCCACCCGCGATGCTTTGGCGGAAAAGCTGGCTGAGGATACCGCGCAGGCTTTGCGCAACCGCTTGCAATTGCAGGTGGAAGCGGTGCTGGCCGTCTCCGGCGGCAGCACGCCCGGCGCCTTTTTCGCGGCGCTGAGCCAGGTGGAGCTGGATTGGTCGCGGGTGGTGGTCACTTTGGTGGATGAGCGCTGGGTGCCCGAGGACAGCCCCCGCTCCAACGCCGCCATGGTGCGCCGGGCGCTGCTGCAGAACCGCGCCGCCCAGGCCCGGTTCCTGCCGCTTTATAACGGTGCGCCGACGCCGGCGGCCGGGCTGAAGGCGCTGGAGGCGGAGCTGGCTGCCTTGCCCTTGTCCCTGGCGGCGGCGATCTTAGGTATGGGAGAGGATGGGCATACGGCCTCCTTCTTCCCCGGCGGCGACAATCTGGCCGCCGCCCTGGCCCCTTCCAACGGGCAGAAGGTGGAGACGATGCAGGCGCCGGGCGCCGGCGAGCCGCGTGTTACCTTGACGCTACCGGTTCTGGCCCAGGCGGATCTGCTGGCCCTACATATTGAAGGCGCGCGCAAGCGCGAGGTTCTGGAACAGGCCTTGGCCGGCGGGCCGGATGAGGAGATGCCCATCCGCGCCGCCTTGCGTCATGATCCGCAGATTTATT
>NZ_JH976207.1:1191645-1222577 GCF_000306035.1 Acidocella sp. MX-AZ02 | reverse complement strand
GCGAAACTCAAAGCATAAGTCGCAAAAGTTTTGGGGGTGTGTGGGCTTTTTTCAAAAAGCCCCCACGACGCCCTCACGCCGGCGTAAACCCCAACGCCAGCCCGTTCATGCAGTAGCGCAACCCGGTCGGGCGCGGCCCATCCGGGAACACATGCCCCAGATGCCCGCCGCATTGGCTGCAATGCACCTCGGTGCGGTCCATGCCGAAGCTGGTATCGTTCTGCTCATCCACCGCATGCGGCAGCGGCGCGTAAAAGCTGGGCCAGCCGGTGCCGCTGTCATATTTGGTGGCGGAGGAGAACAGCGGCAGCGCGCAGCCGGCGCAATGGAAAATGCCTTTGCGATGCTCGTTCAGCAGCGCCGAGCTAAAGGGCGGCTCGGTGCCTTGCTGGCGCAAAATCTCATATTGCGCCGGGGTGAGCAGCCGGCGCCATTCGGCGTCCGTGTGCGTCACCCGGTAGGCGGCGCGGGCCTTCGCGCCCAGCGCCAGGGCGCTGGCGCCGGCCAGCAGGAACATACGGCGGATCATGTGTTGCCTTTCAGAACCGTCACCGGATCGGTTTCATACAAAGCCGGGAATTGCGCCTTCAGCGCTTCCACCTTCGGGATGTCGTTGAAGACGATATAGGGATTATCCGGATGGCGGATCAGGAAATCCTGATGATAGCCCTCGGCCGGATAGAACGGCATCGCCGCATCCACGCGGGTGACGATCGGCGCCGGGAAGGCATGATCCGCGCCAAGCTGCGCGATATAGCGTGTGGCGATCTCCTTCTGCTGCGGCGAGGTCGTCCAGATCTCCCCGCGATATTGGGTGCCATGGTCCGGGCCCTGGTAGTTCAGCTCGGTCGGGTCGGTGGTGACGGCGAAATAGATCTGCAGGATCTGGCCATAGGAAATCACCCGCGGGTTGAAGGTGATCTTCACCGATTCCGCGTGGCCGGTGCTGCCAGTGCTCACCGTCTCGTAATCCGCCGTGGCTTTCTGCCCGCCGGTATAGCCCGACAGCGCCTGGCTGACACCCTTCACATGCTCGAACACGCCCTGCACCCCCCAGAAGCAGCCGCCGGAGAGAATGGCGGTTTCGCTGCTGGCGGTATCGGGCGGGTTGTAGGCGGGGGCGGGCAGGGCGGCCTGCGCAGCGCCGGCGAGGCCGAGAAAGACCGGGACGAGAGAGAGGCGACGCATCACAAGCTCCTTCAACGCTTCTGCGGAACGGCAAACTGCGCTCTGGCACCCCATCGCGTCCAGGCATGGTTTTGATGCCTGACTTTTATGCTACTCTGCGCCAACCAGGAGGGCAGGCCGATGAGCATAGACAAGGATACCATTATCTGCATTTCGCTCGCGGCGCGGCCCAGCAATTTCGGCACACGCTTCCATAATTATCTCTACCAGAATTTGGGGCTGAATTATATTTACAAAGCCTGCACCACGGAGGATCTGGAAGGCGCCATTCGTGGCCTGCGCGCCCTGAAAATCCGCGGCTGCGGCGTCTCCATGCCGTATAAGGAAGCCTGCATCCCGCTGCTGGATGAGCTCACCCCCTCGGCGGCGGCGATCCAGTCGGTCAACACCATCGTCAATGAGCATGGAAGGCTGGTGGCTTATAACACGGATTTCATCGCGGTGCGGGATCTGTTGCGCCAGGCCGGTCTGCCCCCCAGCGCGCGGGTGGCGCTGCGCGGCAGTGGCGGCATGGCCAAGGCGGTCGCCTATGCGCTGAAGCTCTCAGGCTATGAAAACGGCATCATCATCGCCCGCAATGAGGCGCAGGGCAGGGCGCTGGCGCAAGGTTGCTCCTATGAATGGGCGGCCAGCACGGACGGGGTGGAGGCGGATTATCTGCTCAACGCCACCCCCATCGGCATGGCGGGCGGGCCGGAGGAGGGGCATTACGCCTTCCCGGAGCCGATGATCGAGCGCGCCTTGGCGGTGATGGATGTGGTGGCGGTGCCGGCCGAGACGCCCTTGGTCCATGCCGCTCGGCAACTGGGCAAATCCGTGGTCACCGGCGCTCAGATCGTGGCGCTGCAGGCGCTGGAGCAATTCGTCCTCTATACCGGCCAGCATCCGGATGCCGAACTGTTCGCCGCCGCCACCGCCCATGCGCGGGCCGGATAGAAGCTTCGGAATTCTGGAGACGCGGTTACGATTTTTCTGGTTGAAAACGCCAAAACGGTCTTAAATCAAAAGAAGAAGAAAATTTGCCCGCCCAAAAGGGGCAAGACCCGAAATGGGCAAAAATTGGGAGAAGACCGATGGCTGCTACGCTGATTAAGGCCGTGCATGATACAGACTATCCCGGTGGACAGCCTTACCCCACGACGACCCATCCGGAAGCCGATACCAGCCCGGTAACGGTGCAGAAGATCGGCTTTGGCGATCTGCGTGCCGCCTTGCGCGAGGGTGTGCAGGACTGGCTGGCCTGCCGGACCGATGTGCTGGTGATGGTCGTCATCTATCCGCTGGCGGCGTTGTTTATCGCCATTGCCTTGATCGACCGGCATTTTTTGCCGCTGCTCTTCCCTGTCGCGAGCGGCATGGCGCTGGTTGGTCCGGTGGCGACGATCTGGTTCGGCGCGCTGAGCCGGCAGCGTGAGCGCGACGGAGTCGCGACCGTGGATGCCGCCGGGGCGATCTTCGAGTCGCCGCGTGGGAGCGTCATCAAGCGCCTGGCCTTGCTGTTGATCGGGCTGTTCGCGGTCTGGATCGCGGTTGCCGGTGTGATTTACCACACAACGCTGGGTAGCGCTCCCGGAACCGGGAGCTTCCTGCACGGGACTTTCGCTACCGCCCCCGGCCATGAGATGATTCTGATCGGGGTGTTGGTCGGCGCGGTGTTCGGGGTGGTGGCACTGGCCACGGCGCTGGTTTCCTTTCAGCTGGCGCTTGACCATGAAATTGGGGTTGCCGAGGCAGTGTCAGTCTCGGTGAGGGCGGCTCTTGCCAATCCCGCGGTAACGCTGATTTGGGGGCTTCTTATTGCCGGTTTGCTGCTGATCGGGGCGATTCCTGGGCTGATCGGCCTAGCGGTGACGATTCCCATCCTCGGACATAGCGCCTGGCATCTCTATCGGCGGATGATTCGCAACGGTTGAGGCGCAAAAGGCACGCTTCCGGCATATAAGGCGTCGCGAATAGGTGTTGAAGCCTGTCATGTCAGATTTCTGATATGTCATGTCAAAATGTGACAATGGCTTTCCGTTTGCGACCAATCAATATAAAGGCTGTCTATGTTCAACCGCGCGGCGTGAATATGCCGCGCGGTTGAACGTGAAGTGCCGTCCGGGCCGGTTTGCGCTGGTGCGGGAGGTGGAAATCTTAGACGCGAGGCAGCCTTGAGACTGAAACCCTATCTCGCTCTGCTCCCCATGCTGGCGCTGGCCGCCTGCGCCTCGAGCGGAGACTACCTGCTGTTCCACCCGGAGAATCTGATCGCCACCCAGGAATGGCACGCCACGATCGTCGATACGGTCGTGATGATGCTGGTCATTCTGCCGGTGCTGCTGGTGATTGTCTGGTTCGGCTGGCGCTATCGCGCCGGCGCCAACGCCAAGCACGACCCGGATTGGTCGCACAACACGGCGCTGGAATTGCTGGTGTGGGGCGTGCCGCTGCTCATCGTCGGCGGGCTTGGCTGGTACACGGTGAAAACCTTGTACGCGATCGAGCCGTACAACCCCGGGTTGCTGCAGAAGCAGATCGCCGCGGACCCGCAGAATGTCCTGCATGTCGATGTCATCGCCACCGACTGGCAGTGGATTTTCGTCTATCCGCAGCAGAAGATCGCCACCATCGACCAGCTGGTCGTCCCGCAGGGTGCCGTGGTGAAGTTCAACCTGACCTCCGCCTCCGTCTCAAACGACATCTATGTGCCGCAGCTGCTGCCGATGATCGCGGTGATGCCGGGCATGCGCACCAAGGACACGTTCGACGCGCCCAAGCTCGGCCAATGGACCGGCTTCGCCGCCGATTTCTCCGGTGCCGGCTTCTCCTGGATGCAGTTCGACACCAAGATCGTCTCCCCGGCTGATTTCACCGCCTGGGTGCAGAAAGCGGCCGCCAGCCCGGATCAGCTGAGCTATGCCACTTTCCAGAAACTGGCCCAGCCGCACGCCAATATCGGCGCCAAGATCTCCTATTTCTCCAACCCCGATCCGCAACTCTTCGACAAGGTCGTGGCCGCGGCGCAGGCCGGCGTGGTCTATCCCGTCTCGGCCGCTCTCACCAAGAGCATCGCCTCCAACGAGACCGAGAAGTAGCGCGAAGGAAGGTTAGATCATGCAAGTACACGTTCCCGGTCCTTGGTCGCCGCTCTTCGGCCGCCTCACGCTGGATCAGATCCCGTATAATATCCCCATCCTGCAATATACCTTCGCGGGCGCCATGCTGGCCGCCATCGTGGTCATCGGCGCGGTGCTCTACTTCAAGAAAGTCGGGTATTTCTGGCGCGAATGGCTGACCACGGTCGATCATAAGAAGATCGGCGTGATGTATATCGTCATCGGCCTGGTCATGCTCTTCCGCGGCTTCGCCGACGGTTTGCTGATCCGCACCCAGCAGGTGCTGGCCAACGGCCCGAATGCCCCTGGCTATATGGGCGCACAGCACGGCTTCCTGCCGCCCTTCCATTTCGACCAGGTCTATTCCGCGCACGGGACCATCATGATCCTGTTCGCCGCCACCCCCATCCTCACCGGCTTCCAGAATATCGTGGTGCCGTTGCAGCTGGGCGCGCGCGACATGGCCTTCCCTTACATGAACGCGCTGTCGCTCTGGCTCACCGCCGGGGCCGCCGGGCTGGTCATGCTCTCGCTGTTCGTGGGTGACTTCTCGGCCGCCGGCTGGGTCGGTCTGATCCCGCTGACCGAGCTGCCCTATTCCCCCTCCACCGGTGTCGATTACTGGATGTGGGCGATTCAGATCTCCTCTGTCGGCACCACGCTGAACGCGATCAATATGATCGTCACCATCGTGGAAATGCGCGCCCCGGGGATGACCTGGTTCCGCATGCCGATTTTCAGCTGGACGACGCTCTCCACCAACATCATCGGCCTCACCGCCTTCCCGGTGTTGGGTGTTGCGTTGGCGCTGCTGGGTGCGGACCGTTATCTGGGCACGCATTTCTTCACCGCCGGCATGGGCGGCAACCTGATGCTGTATACCAACCTGTTCTGGCTCTGGGGCCATCCGGAGGTGTACTTCCTGATTCTGCCGGTGTTCGGCATCCTCTCCGAGGTCGTGCCGACCTTCTGCGAGAAGCCGCTCTTTGGCTATGTCACCATGGTCGCGGCCTCCTTCGCCATCGCCGGCGTATCCTGGGTGGTGTGGCTGCATCACTTCTTCACCATGGGGGCGGGGCCGGACATTAACGGCTTCTTCTCCGTCGCCACCATGCTGGTCGGCATCCCCACCGGCGTGAAGGTGTTCAACTGGGCCTTCACCATGTATCGCGCCCGCATCACCTATACGGTGCCGATGCTGTGGGCGATGTTCGGGCTGTTCCTGCTGCTGGCCGGCGGCCTCACCGGCATGATGCTGGCGATCCCGGCGGTGAACTATACGGTGCATGACTCGGTGTTCGTCATCGCGCATTTCCACTGCATGGTGCTGCTGGTCGTCGCCGCCGCCTTCGCTGGCGTCTCCTACTGGTTCCCGAAAGTGTTCGGTTTCAGGCTCGATGAGAGCTGGGGCAAGGCCTTCTTCTGGACCTTCTCCATCGCCACGCTCATCGTCTTCACCGCGATGTTCGCGCTGGGCTTCGAGGGCGAAACCCGCCGTCTGGACTGGACCTTCAACACGGCCTGGAAGCCGATGCTGGTGGTCGAGGAAATCGGCATGATCCTGTATGTGATCTCGCTGGCCTGCTTCGCGCTGATGCTGGTCTTCTCCATCGTCAACCGCAAGAAGAACGCGGCCGGCGCGGATGCCTGGGGCACCTCGCGCACGCTGGAATGGCTCACCCCCTCGCCGGTGCCGTTCTATAATTTCGCGGTGACGCCGCAGGTGAACACCCGCGACGAGCTGGCCTGGCGCCGCAAGCACGGGCTGGACAAGGCGCAGCCCGAACATTTCGAGGCCATCCATATGCCGAGCAATACCGGGATGCCGTTCGTCATCGGCATGCTGGCCGCGGTCTGGGGCTTCGCGATGATCTGGCGCATCTGGTGGCTGGCGGCGATTTCGCTGACGGCGCTGATCGTCTGCGTGATCATCCGCTCCTTCTACAAGAATGAGGGCTATCATCTGCAGCCGGAAGAGATCGCGGCGATGGAGCGTGACCTCGCTCTGGGCTCGGTTGTCTCCGAACAGCCGGACCGTTCCCACCACCATTATTCTCACGTGGAGGCGCATTAATGGCCCACCAAGCGGCACCTGACGCGAATACGCGCCTCTTCGCGCCCGGCTTTGCGGGGCATAGCCAGATTTCCGCCCGTACGCTGGGCTTCTGGCTCTATATGCTCAGCGACGCGCTGCTGTTCACGGCGTTGTTCGCCGCCTATGCGGTGCTCGACACCCCGATGAACGCCGCCGGCGGGCCGATCGCCACCCAGATCGTCAACCCGGTCGAGGGCTTCTGGCAGACCATCGCCATCCTCGGCTCCGTCACCGCCTACAGCCTTGCCACCGTGGCGCTGAAAACCGGCAACCGCGCCGGTGTCATGCTCGGCATCGTCGCCGCGATGGTGCTGGCGGTGGTGTTCCTGGGTTTTGGCTTCAACGATCTGGCGACGCTGACCGCCCAGGGCAACGGCATGGACCGCTCGGGCTATCTCTCGGCCTATTTCGTGCTGATCCTGACCCATGCCATCCACATGCTGTTCGGGCTGCTCTGGATGCTGGTAATGCTGGTGCAGATCCCGCGCGACGGCTTCAATGAGATGGTGGTGGCGCGGCTTTTGAACCTGCGCATGTTCTGGCAGTTCCAGGCCACCGTCTGGGTTTGCGTTTACATCTATGTCTATATGATTGGAGCCTGATCAGATGGCTGGTTCTCATTCCGATCCGCTGGCGCATCCGGAAGTCCGCATGGGCGGTGCGATGCGCTATATCGCCGGCTTCATCAGCACAGTGGCGCTGATGGGGGCGGCCCTCATCGTCACGCTGCGTCACGACATGGGCTATGAAACCTATGTCGAGGTCGTCGGCGGTCTGGCGGCGCTGGCGCTGCTCTCCCAGGCGGTGCTGTTCTACGGGCTGGATATTTCCCGGGCGCAGATCTGGAAGAGCGTCTCGCTGATCCTCACCGTGCCGCTGTTCATCATCACCGTTGGCCTGACCGTGTGGATGTTCCAGTCTCTGGATCAGCGCACCATGGTGATGCCCAACAGCGCGGCCGCCGCCACCCAGCCGACGCTGCTGCAGTAACCCCGGACATTTCCGGTCGATCAAACCCCGGCGGGCGAAGGCCCGCCGGGGTTTTTTCATGCGCGCAGGGGCGCGGGAGAGCGATTTTGCCGCCTTCGCTTGCATGAGCCGGCCGCACGCCTACCTGTAGGGGCAAGCGAAATGTCAGGAGGAGCAGATGCCCTGGACCGCGAAAGACGCCGAACGCCATACCCATAAGGCCAATAGCGAAACGCTGCGCGCCCTCTGGGTAAAGATCGCGAATGAGACATTGGAGCGCACAGGCGATGAAGGACGGGCGATCCGCGAAGCCAACGCGGTGGTCGCCCGCCAGTCAGACGAGACGAAATAGAGCGAGACGGGCCTGCACCCGCTCGCTCTATTTATGGTTTAGCCAGAAATTTTGTGCGTGCTTTAGAAGGCTTCATCCTCCAGCGCCATCATCGCGGCCTTACCGGATTTGATGGAGGCCAGCAGGGCGCCAACTTGCGGCAGGATGCGCTCGATGAAAAACCGCGCCGTCACCAGCTTGGTCTTGTAGAAACCGGCATCCGCCCCGGCATCGGCCAGCTTGCCGGTGGCGATCTTGGCGCTGCGCAGCCACATGAAGCCCAACGCCACCAGCCCGAACAGGCGCAGATATTCGGTGGCCGCCGCCCCGGCTTCCTCAGGATCCTTCAGCGCCTTTTCGGCGATGAAGGAGGTGGCGAGCTGCAACGCCCCGAAGCCGCGGGCAAAGCCCTGCACCAGCTTGCCAATGCCCGGATCATTCTGGTTTTCATCAATGAATTCCTGCACCGGATGGAAGAAGCGGCGCAGGCCGCGGCCCATATTCGCCGGCATCTTGCGCCCCACCAGATCCAGCGCCTGGATGCCGTTGGTGCCTTCATAGATCATCGCGATACGCGAATCCCGCACCAGCTGCTCCATGCCATGGTCGCGGATATAGCCATGGCCGCCATAGGTCTGCACTGCCAGATTGGCGCTTTCGAAGCCGAGATCGGTAAACAGCGCCTTCACGATCGGCGTCATGACCGCGATGAATTCCTCAGCCTCCGCCTTGGCTTTTTCATCGCCCGAACGCTCGGCGATATCCATGACCCCGGCCACCCAGACGCCCAGCGCCCGGCAGCCTTCATTATAGGCGCGCATGGTCATCAGATTGCGGCGGATGTCCGGATGCACGATGATCGGGTCGGCCGCCTTCTCGGGATATTTCGCCCCTGCGAGGGAGCGGCCCTGCAACCTGTCCTTCGCGTAGGCGACCGCGCCCTGGTAGGCGGCCTCGCCAATCCCCAGACCTTGCGTGCCGACCGAGAGACGTTCGGAATTCATCATCACGAACATCGCCTGCATGCCCTTATGTGGGGCGCCGACGAGCCAGCCTTTGGCATCGTCGAAATTCATCTGGCAGGTGGCGGAGGCCTTGATGCCCATCTTATGCTCGATGGCGGCGCAGGAGACGCCGTTGCGCGCCCCCGGCTTGCCGTTTTCATCCGGCAGGAATTTCGGCACCAGAAACAGCGAGATGCCCTTCACCCCGGAAGGCGCATCCGGCAGCCTGGCCAGCACCAGATGGATGATGTTCTCCGCCATATCATGCTCGCCGGCGGAGATGAAGATTTTCGATCCCGTCAGGCTGTAGCTGCCATCCTCCTGCGGGATGGCTTTCGTGCGCAGCAGCCCGAGATCGGTGCCGCAATGCGGCTCGGTCAGGCACATCGTGCCCGCCCATTCGCCCGAAACCATCTTCGGCAGGTAGAAATCCTTCAGCTCATCCGAGGCATGGCTCTTCATCGCCAGATAGGCGCCATGGGTGAGGCCGGGATAGAGGCCGAAGGAGATATTGCAGGCGCAGATCATCTCCTCCACCAGCTTCGCCACCGTCTCCGGCAGGCCCTGGCCGCCATAGGCCGGGTCGGCGTTCAGCGCGCCCCAGCCGGCCTCGTTGAAGGCGGCGTAGGCTTCCTTGAACCCCTTCGGCGTGCGCACCACGCCGTTTTCATAATGGCAGCCTTCCTCATCGCCGGAGGCGTTGAGCGGCAGCAGCACTTCGGAACAGAATTTTCCGGCTTCCTCCAGCACGGTGTCCAGCAGCTCGGGCGTGAATTCCTCATGGCCGGGCAGGGCAGGGGCGGGGTGCAGCTCGTGCAGCACAAAGCGCATGTCCCGCAGCGGGGCGGTGTAAGTTTGCATGGCTCGTCTCCTTAGTTGCGCAGCGGCTTGCCGGTGGTGAGCATCGTTTCGATGCGCGCCAGCGTGCCGTCCTTGCGGATCAACCGGGTGAAGGCGCCGCGTTCCAGCGCCAGAATATCGGCCTCGCTCGGCCGGTCGATGATGTCCGCCTCGCCGCCGCTGAGCACGGTGGCAAGCTCGCCCGCCACCACCTCGTCATACGGTGTGGCCAGGCCCTTCTTGCGGAATTCCTTCACCGCCATGCCAAAGCCGACACGCCCATCCTCGCCGGGGAGCTGGTAGGTTGGCGGCTCCGGCGCGGCGTAGGCTTCCACCAGTGTCAACGCCTTGGCCTTGGCATCGGCCAGCAGCCGGTAGCGGTTCATGGTGATGCCGTCGCCCTCGCGTAGGAACAGAAGCTCCTTGGCATTGGCAGCGGATTTGCTGACCGTGGCGGTGGAGACCATCTCGAACACCTTGGCCGCCGCCGGCATCGGGCCTTTCGGCATGGTCTTGGCGCCCTGATAGCGCGCCAGCATTTCCGTGCAGCCGCCCCAGGCCGGCACCAGCCCGACGCCGCATTCCACCAGTCCTATATAGGTCTCCGCATGCGCCTGCACCGCCGAGGCATGCAGCACGATCTCGCAGCCGCCCCCCAGCGCCATGCCGAACGGTGCGGCCACGCTGGGGAAGGGGGCGTATTTCAGCGCCTTGAAAGTCTTTTGGCCACTGGCCACGAGTTTCTCAATCTCGCCCCAGGCGGCGATGTTGGCGGCAAACAACGCCAGCCCCAGATTGGCGCCGACAGAGAAATGCGCGCCTTCATTATAGATCACCAGCGCCTTGTGGTTCTGCGGCACCAGCTCGATCGCCTTGCCGAGCAGTTCGAGATTCTGCGCATCCCAGCTATTGCTCTTCGAGGTCAGCTCGAAGCATAGCACGCCATTGCCAATATCCCACAGGCTGGCCGAGGCGTTCTTCAGCAGCGGCTTCGTCGCGCGCTTGATGTCTTCGAGCATCAGCACGCCTTCGGGGCGGTGCAGCTCATGGTAGGCATCATCCAGCCCGAGATACAGCCGTTTGGCGCCATCCAGCTTGTAAAAGCTCTGGCCGCGCGCGGCATCCAGCAAAGCCGGCAGCTTCATGCCATCCTTGGCCAGCTTCTCCGCCAGCCAATCCGCGCCGATCTTGTCGATCAGCTCGAACGGCCCCAGCTTCCAGTTATAGCCCAGCCGCATCGCCTCATCGATGGCGTGCACATCATCGGCCGCCTCCGGCAGCAGCGACGCCGCGTAGGCGAGCGTCGGCCCCATCACCCGCCAGGCATAGGCCGAATTTTCCAGCAGCTTGCGCAGATCCCGCCCGTCCGGCGTCGCCGCCTTGCGCACCGGCCGGTAGGCGCCGCTGGCGAGGTCGATCGCCTCGCGCCCCTTCGCGCCTTTGCGGTAGAACCCGCCTTTGCCCTTGCGGCCGATATTGCCCTCCGCGATCATCGTCTTGATCAGCGGAATATCCTTGTTGGTGGCGTGAAAGGCGTCGCTCTTTGGCAGGCTGCCGGCGAGGCTGGCATTGATATGCGGCATCAGATCCAGCCCGACCAGATCGATCAAGCCGAACACACCGGTCTTCGGAATCCCGAAGGGCCGGCTCATGATCGCGTCGGCCTCCTCCACGGTCAGCCCCAGCTCCATCGCCTCGACCACGCCGGTCTGCAGCCAGAACACGCCGAGCCGGTTGGCGATGAAGCCCGGTGAATCTTTCGCGCTCACCACGCTCTTGCCCAGCATCAGATCGGCAAAACGCGCCACGGCCTGCGCCAGCTTCGCATCCGTCTCAGGCCCGCTCACCAGCTCCAGCAACCGCATATAGCGCGGCGGGTTGAAGAAATGCGTGATCAGGAAGTCGCGCTTGAAACTCTCTGGCATCCCCTCGGTGAGTTTGGCCAGCGGAATGGTGGAGGTGTTGGAGGAGACAGCACTTCCCGGTTTGCGCACCGCGTCGATTTTCTTATAGAGCGCCTGCTTCAGATCCAGCCGCTCGATGATCGCCTCGACGATCCAGTCGCAGCTCGCAAGCTGCGCCAGATCATCCTCCAGATTGCCCGGCGTCACCAGCTTCGCGGCGCGGCTGGACATGAACGGCGCCGGATCCGTCTTCAACATTTTCGCAATGGCGCCTTCGGCCAGCGCGTTGCGGTTGGGTGTGCCCTCTTTCACGATATCCAACAGCAATACCGGCACGCCGGCATTGGCGAATTGCGCGGCAATCGCCGCCCCCATGGTTCCGGCGCCGATGATTGCGGCCTTGCGGATGCTCTCCATCACACGCGCTCCAGCACGGTGGCGATGCCCTGGCCGCCGCCGATGCATTGCGTCGCCAGCGCATAACGCCCGCCAGTGCGCACGAGCAATGATGCCGCCTTGCCGGTGATGCGCGCCCCGGTGGCGCCCAGCGGATGGCCAAGGGCGATGGCGCCGCCATCGATATTCACTTTCGCCGCATCCAGCCCGAGATCCCGGATACAGGCCAGAGACTGCGAGGCGAAGGCCTCATTCAGCTCCACCACATCGAGATCGCTCACGGAAATCCCCGCCCGCGCCAGCGCTTTTTTCGAGGCCGCGACAGGGCCGATGCCCATGATCTCCGGCGCGCAGCCAGCGGTGGCGCTGGCGAGAATGCGCGCCAGCGGCTTCAGCCCATGCTTGGCGGCGTAATCCGCGCTGCACACCAGCACGGCGGAGGCGCCATCGGTCAGCGGCGAGGAGGTGCCGGCGGTGACACTGCCCTCGGTGCTGAAGGCTGGTTTGAGCCCGGCCAGGGTCTCGGCGCTGGTCTCCGGCCGCGGGCAGCCATCCCGCTCCACCATGCCGGCCTTGGAGGTGATCGGCACGATCTCCTCGCGCAACCGCCCTTCGGCGATGGCGGCGGCGGCGCGCTTCTGGCTCTCCACCGCGAAGGCTTCCTGCTCAGCCCGCGAAATATTCCATTTCGCCGCGACATTCTCGGCGGTCTCGCCCATGCCCATATAGGCGGCGGGCAGCTTGGCATAGAGGCCAGGGTTGGGCAGCGGGTTATAGCCGCCCATCGGCACCCGGCTCATGCTCTCCACCCCGGCGGCGATGAAGGCCTCGCCCGCCCCGGCAGCGATATGCCCGGCGGCGATATGGATCGCCTGCATCGAGGAGCCGCAGAAATGATTGACCGTATAGCCGCCGACCGATTGCGGCAGGCCGGCATTCAAACCCACCAGCCGCGCCAGGTTCAGCCCCTGCTCGCCTTCCGGGAAGGCGCAGCCGAGAATCACGGCTTCCAGATCCGCCGTATTCAGCGAGAGCCGTGCCACCAGACCGGCAATGGTCTCGGCGGCGAGATCGTCCGGCCGCACGCGCGCCAGCGCGCCTTTGGCAGCCAGGGTAAAGGGCGAGCGGGCGTAGCCCGCGATGACGGCTTGGGTCAATTTGATCTCCCGATCGTTTTGGCGGCGCGGGCCGGTTTCCTGGCCACGCCTGATTTGGGTTCGGTTTTCGGCGCCGGCGGCGGGGCCTGGATCGTCCCCAGCCTCTCCAGCACCGTCTGGCATTGCAGCTCGATGCCGCGCAGCTCATTCAATGTCTGTTCCAGCGCCACGCGCTGATCCTCAAGCTTCTGGATGCGATGATGCACGGCCTTCAGCAGCTGCTTGGTTTGCTGGCCCTGGGTCGGATCGACATCGTAAAGCTCGATATATTCCTTGATCTCCTTGATCGAGAAACCCAGCCGCTTGCCGCGCAGGATCAGGATCATGCGGGCCCGGTCGCGCTGGGAATAGACGCGGTTATTGCCGATGCGCCGCGGCGTGAGCAGCCCCTGCGCCTCGTAGAAATGCAGCGTGCGCACGGTGATCCCAAGCTCGGCGCCGAGTTGCGTGACGGTATAGAGCGGATCCTGGTGCGACATGGGGCCTCCATCACGCCGGACACCTGGAAGGGCCGGTCGTCATTTTGTCTCGGTTGCGCCCGGGCGGCGTTTTGCCGCCCGGTGAAACTCAGAACTTCATCGTCACGCCAGCGGTCACGGAATTATCCGAGGCGCTGTAATTGCCGACCAGCGTGCCGCTGGGGGTGGGCAGCGAGCTTGACGCGGTGGTGTTGACGCTGCCGCCCGGGGTGAAGACATGGCCATAAGCGAGCTGGAAGGTCGTCGCCGGGGTCAGCTTATATTGCGCGCCGACGCCGATATCGTAATGGTTGGCATCGGGCACGCGCGAGGTGCGGTTGCTGTCCGTCACCGGCGACTGGTCGAAGGCAAAGCCCGCCTGCAGCATCAGCCGTTCGCTGAGCTGATAATTCGCGCCGATGCCGGCGAACCAGGTATTATGCCAGTTCTCGTTGATCACCGTGCCCGGCGCGCCGTTGGTGGGGGTGACATGGAGGCTGTTGAACAGCGCCCAATGCGTCCATTGCAGGCTGCCCATCAGCGCCAGCCGGTCATTCACCTGGTGATAGATGCCAACCCCGATCGAATCCGGCAGGGTGATGGAGGTGGTGGCACGGCTGTTTTCCGCCCCCAGCAGCGCCACCGTCGCCGGGCTCAGCGCGGAATAGATCGGCGGGGTGGAGATGCTCTGGGTGCCGGTGATGTTGTGGCGGATGCGCGAATGGTAATCCACGCCGATGCGCGTCGCGTCATCGAGCTGATACATCATACCGATATTATAGCCGACGCCGAGATCGCTGCCATGCACATCGGCGAAGGGATCCTGCCCGGTGGCGGCACTCAGCACCGGCACGTTCAGCGCCTGGGTGAGGCGGGCATGGAAATATTCGAACACCGGCCCGCCGCCGATGGAGAAATGGTTGTTCACCTTATAGGAAATCGACGGGCTGAAATCGATGCCGGTGATGCTGGAGACCAGACTCTGATAGCGGCCGACGAAATTGGTGGGGTAGGAGGTGCGCTCGCCATACGGGTTGGTGACGGAGAAGCCCACCCGCCAATCCGGCCCCAGCACCAGCACGCCGAACATCGCGCCCGAGGCCGCCGGGGTGACGGCATTGCCGCCCTGCACGCCGCGCACCGTGCCGCCGGTCAACGGGTCGGTGTTATAGCCGCTGAAGCTGGCGGACGGGCCGATATAGCTGACATTGCCGTCAATCTCGTCCTGGTTCAGCAGCGCCATGCCGGCCGGGTTGGTCCAGGCGGTGGAGGCGTCATAGGCTTTCGCCTCGCCGCCGACAAAGGCGTTGCCCAGCCAGTCGGCGGAGCCCTCACGCAGGCCAAAGCCGGAGGCCCGCGCCGTGGGCGCCGCGGCGAGGGCGCACAAGGCGCTCGCCGCCAGAAGATAAGGCCTGATCGCTGTTGTTTTTTTCATGATACCGCTTTCCTCCTCAGCTTTCTTTCTAGGGCCAGGTCCCGTGTGCGTCTTTGCCGTCACGCCGCGTCTTTATTGTTGAATAGAGTCGTTACCTGACGTATTGTGTATGTTAAATACCAAAAAGGGATGGAAATGCAAGCATTCACTTTCCGCCGCCTGGCGATTTTTCTTCCGGCGCTCGCCGCCGGGGCGCTGTTGGGCGCCCCGGCCAGCGCGCAGCCCTCGCCGCAAGGCTGGTGGCTGGACCAGACCGGCAAGGCCGGAATCGAGATCGCGCCGTGCGGTGCTGATCTCTGTGGCAAAATCGAATGGCTGCGCGCGCCGCTGGATGCGCAGGGCAAGCCCAAGACCGATATTCACAACAGCAATGCGGCGCTGCAAAACCGCCCGCTCTGCGGCCTGCCGATTCTCGGCCGCTTCACCCCGGATGGGCCGGGCAGTTGGAAAGGCGGCTGGATCTACGATCCCGAAAACGGCAAAACCTATAAATCGGTGATGCATCTGGCCGCCGACGGCACGCTGCATGTGCGCGGCTATGTCGGCATCCCGCTGCTCGGCCGCTCCGAAACCTGGACCCGTCTGCCGGCTCCGCCCACCCCCTGCGCGGGAGGCTGAGCATGCTGCAATTCGATAGCCGTCACGGCAGCATCCCGGCGGTGCCGGTGCACGCGCTGCTGGAGCGCGCCGTGGCGCAATGGCCGCAGATCACCGCTTTGGATTTCCTGGGCAAGCGCACGAGCTATGCCGAGCTTGGCCGGCTGGTGGCGCGCGCCGCCGCCGGGTTTCAGCGGCTGGGGGTGGAGAAGGGCACGCGCGTGGCGCTCTGCCTGCCGAACACGCCTTATTATGTCATCTGCTATTTCGCCATCCTGCAGGCGGGCGGCATCGTGGTGAATCTCAGCCCGCTTTATGTCGAGCGCGAGCTGCGGCATTTTCTGAAAGATAGCGGCGCGCGGATCGCCGTGACGCTCGATGTCGCGGAGCTGTATAACAAATTCGCCCCCATCGTCGCCGATGGCGGGCTGGACCATCTCATCGTCGGCTCGATGCTGGAGAGCCTGGATGTCGTCAAACGCTGCGGCTTCTGGCTGACGCGGCGCAAGAGCCTGGCACGGCTGCCGGCGGATGCGCGGGTGGTGCGGTTTGCAGAACTTGGGGCGGGCGCGGGGGCGCCGCGCCCGGTGCCGTGCGATCCCCAGACCGACATCGCGGTGCTGCAATATACCGGCGGCACCACCGGCATCCCGAAAGCGGCGATGCTGAGCCACGCCAATCTCTCCGCCAATTGCGCCCAGGTGGATCGCCGCCTGCCCGAGATCGAGGCCGGTGCTGGCATGCTCACGCTGGTGCCGCTTTTCCATGTGCTGGCGATGACGGTGGCGATGAATCTTTCGGTGCTGCTCGGCCTCACCATGATCCTGTTGCCGCGCTATGACAAAGCCTTGCTGCGCAAGACGCTGGCACGCACCCGCCCGCTCTTCTTCCCCGGCGTGCCGACCATCTATGCCAATATCAACGAGGCGGCGGCGAAGGAGAAATGGGAGCTGGCCTCCATCCGCTTCTGCGTCTCCGGCGCGGCGCCGCTGCCGGCGGAAATCCGCACCCAGTTCGAGGCGCTGACCGGCTGTCAGCTGGTCGAGGGCTACGGGCTTTCCGAGGCCTCGCCGGTGGTCGCCTGCAATATCTTCGGCGCGGTGCGCGATGGCTCCATCGGCCTGCCGGTGGAGGGAACCATTGTCGAAATCCGTGGGCTGGACGATCCCTCCCGCGTGCTGCCGCCTGGTGAGCTGGGGGAGGTTTGCGTGCGCGGCCCACAAGTGATGCTGGGCTATTGGAACCGCCCGGACGAGACCGCGAAGGTGATGGTGGAGGGCGCGCTGCGCACCGGCGATGTAGGCTATATCGACGCGGATGGCTATATCTTCCTGGTCGATAGGATCAAGGATCTGATCATCTCCGGCGGCTATAACGTCTATCCGCGGATGGTGGAGGAGGCGCTCTACCGGCATCCGGCTGTGCATGAGGCGGTGGTGATCGGCATTCCGGACGCCAGGCGCGGCCAGGTGCCGAAAGCCTATGTGACGCTGCATGAAGGGGCCAGCCTCACCGAGGCAGAGCTGCAGTCCTTCCTCGAGGATCATCTCTCCCCGGTGGAACGGCCCAAGCGCATCGAATTCCGTGCCAGCCTGCCGAAAACCGTGGTCGGCAAGCTCTCGCGCAAGGATCTGGTGGCGGAGGAGCAGGCCGCTGTGGCACAGGCCAAGGCCGCGTCATGAATCTGATCTTCCGGCTGCTATGCGTCATCCTTGGCGCCTGGCGCGGCAAGGCGCTGGGGCTGGAGGAGGTCTCGCGGGTGTGCTTCCGGGTCTGGCCGCTGGATCTCGATCTCAACCTGCATCTCACCAATTCCCGCTATCTGGCGCTGATGGATCTCGGCCGCACGGATCTGATCCTGCGCTCAGGCGTGTGGCGGGCGATGCGCGCGCAGCGCCTGGGGGTGGTGCTGGGGGGCTCCGCCTTGCGCTTTCGCCGCCCGCTCGCCCCTTTCGCGCGCTTCACGCTGGAGACGCGTCTGCTCGGCTGGGATGAGCGCTGGATGTATGTGGAGCAGGTTTTCATCGGGCCGGAGGGCATCGCCTGCAAGGCGGCGATGCGCGCCGGCTTCGTGAAAGCCGGCAAGCTGGTGCCGCCGGGCCCGGTGCTGGCCGGGCTGCGCCCTGACGCGGCGGCGTACGGGCCGCCCGCCCCCAGCTGGGCCTTGGATTGGGCGGCTCTGGAGGCGCAATTCGCGGGGTGAGGTTGTGCCCGCCGCATGGCCGGCGGAATGTACGGGTTGGTCCAAACCGCCTAATAAAGCCGCGCCATGACCGCCCCCAAGCCGCACCCGGATAGCCTGACCAAAGGCCAGCGCACCCTGCGCATTCTGCCCGTCGCCCTGCTCAACGGCATCAATTATCTGCTGATCGGCCTGCCGCTGGCGGTGTTTCCGAGCCTGGTGCATTTCAAATTGGGCTATAGCGCCGCCCTGGCCGGGGCCATCATCAGCCTGCAATATGCCGCCACACTGGTCAGCCGCTCATTGGCCGGGCGGATTTCGGACACGCGTGGCGCAAAAACCATCGTCATCTTTGGTCTGGTCTTTGGCGCGCTGAACGGGCTTTGCATCCTCATCGCCAGCTTCTGCCACACGCCGCTGGTGATTCTGCTCTGGCTGGGGGCAAGCCGGCTGCTGCTGGGCATTGCCGAGAGCGGCACCGGCACGGGCTGCGTCACCTGGAATATCGGCCGGGTCGGCAGCGCCGCCACCGCCGAGGTGATCTCCTGGAACGGCGTCTCCTCCTATGGCGGCATCGCGGCGGGCGCGCCTCTGGGCGTGCTGCTGGCGGGCTGGGGCGGGCTGCATCTGCTCGGCGCGGTGGCGGTGGTGCTGCCTCTGGTCGGCCTCTATTTCACCGGCAGGATCCCGGCTGTGCCACCGCTGGTGGGCGCGGTGCGGATGAGCGCCTGGCGCGTGGTCCGGCAGATGACCCCTTACGGGCTGGCGCTGGCCGGCGGCTCTTTTGGTTTTGGCATCATCGTCGCGTTCATGGCGCTCTATTATGTCGCCCATGGCTGGGAGGGGGCGTCGTTGGCGCTCACCGCCTTCGGGGTCAGCTTCGTGCTGGTGCGCATTGTCCTGGCCGGGGCGATCGGCCGGTTCGGTGGGTTTCGCGCGGCTCTGGTCTCATTCATGGTGGAGGCGGCGGGGCTGGCGCTGATCTGGCTGGCCCCGGCGCCGCTGATCGCGCTGCTTGGCGCATCGTTGGCCGGGTTCGGGTTCTCGCTGGTGTTTCCAGCCTTGGCGGTGGAGGCGCTGCACCCGGTCGCCGCCGGCAGCCGCGGGGCGGCGATTGGCATCTATACCGTGTTCATGGATATCGCGATGGGCCTCACCGGCCCACTGGCCGGGCTGGTGGCGGCGCAACTGGGCTATCCGACGGTGTTCCTGCTCGGGTTGCTGATTGTGCTGGGCGCGCTGACACTGACCTGGAAGCTGCGCCAGGCGGTGCTGATGAAAGGCATCGGCTAAAAGCGAGCAAAAGTTTTTTGGCGATGTGGGGAGCTTTTTCAAAAACGCCCCACGTCTTTCGCTTTAAGGCGTCACCGCCACCGCCGGCTCCCGCAGAACGGCCTGCGGCGCGGCAAGCCGGTTGCGGATCTCCTGCGCCCGCAGCACCGGCGTATAGCAAGGCCGTTCGATATAGCGCCCGGCCCCGCGCTCAGCCCGCAAATCCCCCTCGCTATACACAAGCTTCCCCGCCGCGATGGTGTGGCGCGCCAGCCCGGTCACCTCCATCCCCTCATACATATTCACATCCACCTGTTGATGCTGGGTCCTCGCCGAGATCACCCGGCGCGCCTTCGGATCCCACACCACCAGATCCGCATCCGCCCCCACCGCAACCGCGCCCTTGCGCGGATAGATGTTGAAAATCTGCGCCGTGTTGGTGGAGGTGATGCGCACGAATTCCTGGGGCGTAATCCGCCCGCTGCCGACACCGTGGTGCCAGAGCACGCTCATCCGGTCCTCGATGCCGCCAGTGCCGTTGGGAATGGCGGTGAAGTTCTCCCGCCCCGCCGCCTTCTGCGCGGCGCGGAAACAGCAATGATCCGTCGCCGTGGTCTGCAACTGCCCGGACGCCAGCCCCGCCCACAACGCTTTTTGATGATGCTTGGGCCGGAAGGGCGGGCTCATCACATGCGCGGCGGCAAAATCCCAATCCGGGTTTTGGTAGACACTCTCATCCACCACCAGATGCTGTGCGAGCACCTCACCATAGACACGCTGCCCCGCCGCCCGCGCCCGGGCGATGGCATTCGTCGCCTCCGCCGTCGAGACATGCACGATATAAACCGGCACGCCGAGCACATTCGCAATCGCAATCGCCCGCTCCGCCGCTTCGCCCTCCACCGCCGGCGGGCGCGAGAGCGGATGCCCCTCCGGCCCGGTAATCCCCTGCGCCAGCAAAGCCCGCTGCAGATGATACACCGCCTCGCCATTCTCGGCATGCACGGTCGGAATCGCGCCCAGCTCCAGCGCCCGGGCGAAGCTGTTCAGCAGCACATGGTCATCCGCCATGATGGCGCCCTTATAGGCCATGAAATGCTTGAAGCTGTTTACCCCATGCTCGCGCGCCAGAATGCCCATCTCCTCGGCCACGCGCGCGGACCATGAGGTGATGGCGACGTGAAAGCCGTAATCCGAACAGGATTTCTCCGCCCAGCGCCGCGAGGTCTTGAAAATCTCCAGCGGTGAATCGTTGGGGCCGGGAATGGCGAAATCGATAATCATCGTCGTCCCGCCCGCCAGCCCCGCCGCGGTGCCGGTGTAAAAATCATCAGAGGCGGTGGTGCCCATGAAGGGCAGCTCCATATGGGTGTGCGGGTCGATCCCGCCCGGAATCACGTAGGCTTCCCCGGCCTCGACAATCTCCGTGCCTACGGGGGCGTCCAGCCTTTCGCCGATGGCGATGATCTTGCCGTCCGCGCACAGCACGTCGGCCCGGTGCTGATGCTCGGCGGTGAGAACCGTGCCGCCGCGAATGAGTAGGCTCATGCTCTGTGCTCCTTGAGGGGAAACTCCAGCCCGCAGCCGCGTAAGGTGAGGCGCAGGATCAGGTCTTCGGCAATCGCGAAATCCTCCTCCAGCAGCGCCTCACGCCCGAGCACGGTGCGGATTTGAGTGTCGAAATCGGCGTAGGTCTGGGTCATCGCCCAGAGCAGGAAAAACAGGTGCCGCGCATCAACGGGCTCCATCTGGCCTTTTTCCATCCAGCCTTGCAGCACCTGGGTTTTCCGCGCCACCACCAGCCGCAGCTCCTCGCCCAGATAGGACTGCAGATGCACCGCCCCATGCAGCACCTCATTGGCGAACACTTTCGAGGCGTAGGGGCGCGTGCGCGAGTAGGCGAGTTTCGCTTTGATGTAGGCGCTCAAGGCCTGGGCGGGGGCGGCGGAGGCGGTGATGCCCTCTGCCGCCTCCAGCCAGAGCCGCATGATATTCTGCAGCACCGCCTTATAAAGCCCTTCCTTGGTGCCGAAATGATAATGCAGGTTGGCCGAAGGCAGCCCCGCCGCCGCCGCCAGCGCGGACATGGTGGCGCCGCCAAACCCGGCCGTTGCAAAAACCTGCTCGGCGGCGGCGAGAATACGCTGCTCCGCCTGTTCGCTGCGGGCCTGGCGCGGTTTTGCGGGTTTATGCGTCAACTGCATAAAATTTATCCTGATTTTCGCGGATATATTTCTGTTTCGCTATCTTGATAAACAACTTGACTGTTTAATCAGCTTTGGTCAAGCTGGATTTGCGATCCAATCGGGAGCTTTCATGAGCGCCACCGGAGACTCTGTTTATAATTTGGGCGGTGGCGATATTGCCGCGTCGCGCGTGCCTGTAGCGCGCCTGGCGGAATGTTTCGCCGATGCGCACCCGCTGCTGAGCCGCGACGAAGCCGCTATCGAAGCCGCGCGCTGTTATTTCTGCTACGACGCGCCCTGCATCGCCGCATGCCCGACCAGCATCGACATTCCCGGCTTCATCCGCGCCATCGCCACCGACAATCTCGCAGGCGCTGGACGCAAAATTCTAGAAGCGAACATTCTCGGCGGCGCCTGCGCGCGGGTCTGCCCGACGGAAATTCTTTGCGAGGGCGCCTGCGTGCGCACCGCCCAGCAGCATAAGCCGGTGGAGATCGGCGCGCTGCAACGCGTCGCCACAGATGCCGCCATGGCCCGCGCGGCGGCGAGCGGTCAGCATCCTTTCACCCGCGCGCCGTCCACGGGCAAACGCGTCGCCATCCTCGGCGCTGGCCCGGCCGGCCTCGCCTGCGCGCATGAGCTGGCCAAACAAGGCCATGCTGTCGCCATTTTTGATGCCAAGCCCAAGCCCGGCGGGCTCAATGAATACGGCATCGCTGCCTACAAGATGGCGGACGACTTCGCCGCCCGCGAAGTCGCGTTCATCATCTCCATCGGCGGTATCGAGATCATTCCCAACCAGGCGCTGGGGCGGGAACTCGATCTCGGCACGCTGCGCCGGGATTATGATGCGGTGTGTCTCGCCATCGGCCAGTCCGGCGTGAAGGCGCTCGCCATTCCCGGCGAGGAACTGCAAGGCGTGATGGATGCCGTGCGTTTCATCGAAAATCTTCGCCAATCCAGCGACAAATCGGACGTGCCGGTCGGCCGCCATGTGGTGGTGATCGGCGGTGGCAATACCGCTATCGACGCTGCCGTGCAAGCCAAGAGGCTCGGCGCGGAGCAGGTGAGTCTGGTCTATCGCCGTGGCCGCGAGGATATGCCGGCCACCGCCGTGGAGCAGGATTGGGCCCTGGTGAACGGGGTGGATTTCCGCCATTGGGCGGCGCCCGTGGCGCTGGAAGGGCAGGGGGCGGTGCAACGCATCCGCTTTGCCCGCACCAAGCTGGACGATGGCAGGTTGGTCCTGGGCGAGGATGGCTATATCTTACGCGCCGACATGGTTCTGAAAGCCGTCGGCCAGAGCCTGGAGATTTCGGAAGACGAAGCCTTGCCCGCAATCCGCGCCGGCCGCATCGTGGTGAATGAAGATCTGCAAACCTCGCTGCCCGGGGTTTTCGCAGGCGGGGACTGCATCCCCGGCCAGGATCTCACCGTCCAGGCCGTGGCCGATGGCAAGCGCGCCGCGCAAAGCATCAACGCCTACATGAAAGGCGAACTCAATGGCTGATCTGCACATCGATTTCGCCGGCATCAAGGCACCCAATCCGTTCTGGCTCGCCTCCGCCCCACCCACCGACAAAGCCTATAATGTCGAGCGCGCCTTCAAGGCCGGCTGGGGCGGGGTGGTGTGGAAAACGCTGGGCGAGGATCCGCCGGTGGTGAATGTCAGTTCCCGCTATGGCGCCATTGGCTATAACGGCCAGCGTCTGATGGGCATGAATAATATCGAGTTGATTACGGATCGTCCTCTGCACCTCAATCTCGACGAAATCCGCACGGTGAAACGCAACTGGCCGGACCGCGCCGTCGTGGTCAGCCTGATGGTGCCGTGTGAGGAGGAGAGTTGGAAGCGCATCCTGCCGCTGGTGGAAGCCACGGGCGCTGACGGCATCGAACTGAATTTTGGCTGTCCGCACGGCATGAGCGAGCGCGGCATGGGCGCTGCCGTCGGCCAGGTGCCGGATTATGTCGAGATGGTCACGCGCTGGTGCAAACAATATAGCCGGATGCCGGTGATCGTGAAACTCACGCCCAACATCACGGATATTCTCAAACCCGCCGAAGCCGCCCGGCGTGGCGGTGCGGATGCTGTCAGCCTCATCAACACCATCACTTCCATCACCGGGGTGGATCTCGACAATATGGTGCCGGAACCCGCCGTTGATGGCCTCGGCACCCATGGCGGCTATTGCGGCCCGGCGGTGAAGCCCATCGCGCTGCGCATGGTCGGTGAAATTGCTCGCTCCCTCAAGGGCCTGCCTATCTCCGGCATTGGCGGCATCTCAAGCTGGCGCGACGCGGCGGAGTTCCTGGCTCTGGGGGCGGGCAGTGTGCAGGTTTGCACCGCCGCCATGCATTACGGGTTTCGTATCGTCGAAGACATGATCAGCGGTCTCTCCAACTGGATGGATGAGAAAGGCTATGCGTGCATCGAAGATGTCACCGGCCGCGCGGTGAAGAATTTCGTGCATTGGAACGACCTGAACCTGGCCTGGAAAACCATCGCCAGCATCGACCCCACCGCCTGCATCGGCTGCGGGCTGTGCCATATCGCTTGCGAGGATACGGCTCATCAGGCAATCAAGCTGCAAGAGACCGGCGAGAAGAGGATTTACGAGGTGATCGATGATGAATGTGTCGGCTGCAATCTTTGTTCGCATGTGTGCCCGGTGAGCGGCTGCATCACCATGGTCCCGCAGGCGACGGCAACGCATCTCACCTGGAAGCAGCATCCGAATAACCCGATGCGCGTGGCGGAGCCAGCCCAATGAACACCAACCTACGCGTGGATGCCGCCCGTCTCTGGGAGACCATCATCGAGACCGCGAAAATCGGCGGCACGGAAAAAGGCGGCGTCAAACGCCTGACGCTGACGGACCTCGACGCCCAGGTCCGCCACTGGCTGATCGATAAATGCACCGCCGCGGGCTGCGACGTTTCCTATGACGATATGGGCAACATCTTCGCCCGCCGGCCGGGTAAGGATAACAGCCTGCCGCCGATCGCCATCGGCAGCCATCTCGACACCCAGCCGACCGGCGGCAAGTTTGACGGCATCATTGGCGTGCTCGCCGGGCTGGAAGTGCTGCGTAGCCTCAACGATGCGGGCATCGAGACCAACGCCCCGATCGAGCTGATTGACTGGACCAACGAGGAAGGCGCGCGCTTTGCCCCGGCCATGCTCTCCTCCGGCGTCTTCGCCGGCGTATTCTCGAAGGACTACGCCTACGAGCGCGAGGATTGTGAGGGCCTACGCTTCGGCGATGAGCTCAAGCGTATCGGCTTCGTCGGCGCGGAAGCCTGCGGCGCCCACAAGCTCGCCGCGCATTTCGAGCTGCATATCGAACAGGGGCCGATCCTGGAAGATGAAGGTAAATCCATCGGCATCGTCACCGGCGTGCAGGGGATGCGCTGGTACGGCGTGACGGTAACGGGCATGGATTGCCATGCCGGCACCACGCCCATGCGCATGCGCCAGGATGCGCTGGTCGCTGCCTCCAAGATGATCCAGGTGGTTCAGGCCATCGCCCTGGCGCACGGGCCGGACGCGGTCTCCACCGTCGGCCTCATCGAGGCGCGGCCGAATTCCCGCAACGTCATTCCAGGTGAAGTTTTCTTCAGCATTGATTTTCGCCACCCCAACGATGAGGTTGTGGCGAAAATGGAAAAAGAGGTGAAGGACGCATTCGAGAAAATCCTTCTCGGCACCGGCATCAGCTTCACCTTCGAATGTATATGGGATTCCCCTGCTGTGCATTTCGATTCTGACTGCATCGCCGCCGTCGAGCGCGCCACCACTGATCTCGGCCTTTCCGCGCGCCGCATCGTCTCCGGTGCCGGACATGATTCCGCCTACATCGCCAAAATCGCGCCGACGACGATGATTTTCGTGCCTTGTGAGAAAGGCATCAGCCATAACGAGGCGGAGAGCGCAGAGCCCGCGCATGTCGCCGCCGGCGCGGATGTGCTGCTGCAGGCCGTACTGGCGACAGATGCGCGCCTGGCGCAGAAACACCCGGCATGAACCAAGAGGGCTCGATGAAGCTCCCGGCTGTTTCGGCGCGTGATCTGCGCGTTGAGTTCAAAGGCACGGTCGCACTTGAGAGGATCAGCCTGGACATCGCGCCAGGTGATTTCGTCTCCTTCATCGGCCCTTCCGGCTGCGGCAAGACCACGCTGCTGCGCGCCATCGCTGATCTCGTGCAGCCGACCAGTGGCGAATTGAAGGTGAATGGCGTCAGCGCCGCCGAGGCCAGGCGCGCGCGCGCCTACGGCTATGTATTCCAGGCGCCGGCTCTCTATGCCTGGCGTAATATCGAACGCAATGTGATGCTGCCTCTGGAAATCATGGGGCTACCAAAGCGCGAGAGGCAGGAACGCGCCGCGCGCTATCTTGATCTGGTCGGGCTGACAGGCTTTGCGAAAAAATTTCCCTGGCAACTCTCCGGCGGCATGCAGCAACGCGCTTCCATCGCCAGAGCACTCTCCTTTGAGCCCTCCTTGTTGCTGATGGACGAGCCCTTCGGCGCGCTCGACGAGATCACCCGCGATGGCCTCAACCTGCATCTCCAGGACCTCTGGCGCACGACAGGCCTCACCTGCGGCTTTGTCACCCATTCCATCGATGAGGCGGTGTTTCTCTCCACCCGCATCGTCGTCATGTCGCCGCGCCCGGGCCGGATCGTTGAAATCATTGAGAGCGATCTCCCACGCACCCGTGATCTTGCCTTGCGCGATAGTGCGGTCTTCGCCGATGTCGCGCACCGCGTGCGTGCAGCGCTGCGGGCGGGGCATTCCTATGACTAGATCCGTGCTGCCGGTCGCCACTGTTGCGCTCGCCGCCATCATCCTTTGGTACGCGGCCTCGGCCTTGGTTGGCACAAATCTCCTGCCGCGTCCGGACCAGGTGATCGGCGCGCTTGGTGACAGCATCTTTGGCTGGCCGCTTTCCTCGCCGCGTAACCTGCTCTACCATGCCGGGGTTACGGCGGAGGAGGCGCTGCTGGGCCTCGCCGTGGCGCTCGTGATCGGCGGCGTCATCGCCACGCTGATCGTGCATGTGAAAGCGCTGGACCGCTCCTTGATGCCCTGGGTCATCGCCAGCCAGACTGTGCCGGTGCTCGCCATCGCGCCGATGGTGGTGGTGGTGCTCGGCAATCTCGGCCTCTCTGGCCTGGTCCCGAAAGTTGCCATCGCCGCCTACCTGGCATTCTTTCCCATCGTCGTCGGGCTGGTGAAAGGCATGCGCGCGCCGGAGACAATCCAGTTCGAGTTGCTGCAAACCTACTCGGCGCGCGAGTCCGAGATCTTCTCCAAGCTGCGCCTGCCAGCCTCCGTCGCCTTCCTGTTTCCCTCTCTGCGCGTCTCCGCGGCGCTGGCGGTGATGGGGGCCATCGTCGCGGAATTGCCGACCGGCGCGCAGGCCGGGCTTGGCTCGCGCCTGCTCGCCGGCAGTTATTACGGCCAGACGCTGATGGTCTGGTCCGCGCTGCTGGCGGCTTCCTTGCTTTCCGCCCTCATCCTGGGCGCGATCTCGCTGCTGGAGGCCGGTTTGCGTTGGCAGCGCGGGGGCAGGTTGTGAAATATCTCCTGCTTTCCATCATCTTCAGCATCGTCGCGCTCCTCGCCATGGCCGCCAGCGTGCGCCGGGAGAGCCTCGCCGCGCGCCTCGCCACCCCTGCCATCTTCGGCCTTTGGCTGCTCTGGCTCTGGCAGGCGCTGGTGAAGGGCTTTGCCGTTCCGGCGATTTTGCTCCCCGCCCCCAGCGCCATCTTCACCGCCCTTAGCGCCAATGCCGGCATGCTGGCGGCGGATTTCGTGCAAACCGTGCTGCGCTCCGTGCTGCCCGGCTACATTATCGGCTGCGTAGGCGGATTCCTGCTGGCCCTGGCCATCGACCGTTCGGATTTCCTCAAGCGCGGCCTGATGCCGTTGGGAAACCTCGTCTCCGCCATGCCGATCATCGGCATCGCGCCGATCGCGGTGATGTGGTTCGGCTTTGGCTGGCAATCCAAGGCGGCGGTGGTCGCGGCGATGACGATCTTTCCCATGCTGGTCAACACCACGGCTGGGCTGGGTGAAGCCGGCGTGCTGGAGCGGGAACTGCTGCTGAGCTACGCCGCCTCCTACCCGGTCACGCTACTCAAGCTGCGCCTGCCCGCTGCCCTGCCGCATATTTTCGCAGCGCTGAAGCTGAACTCCACTCTGGCGCTCATCGGCGCGGTGGTCGCGGAGTTTTTCGGCTCGCCGATCCTTGGCCTTGGCTTTCGCATTTCGACAGAAGCCGCCAGCCTCAATCTGGACATCGTCTGGGCCGCCATCCTCATCGTCGCGCTCACCGGCTCGCTCTCTTTCGCCGCCCTGGCGCTGCTGGAGCGGGCGGTGACCTTCTGGCATCCATCCTACCGCAACCCGAACTGAAAAACCCTATAGGAGAGGCTGAAGATCATGAAGAAGACCCTGGCCTGGATGTTGGCGCTGGCCCCGTCGCTTGGTTTCGCATCCGCCGCCTCGGCCGCGGATCATCTGACATTGCAGCTGAAATGGGTCACGCAGGCCCAGTTCGCCGGCTATTACGTCGCCCAGGCCAAGGGGTTTTACAAGGATGCCGGGCTGGACGTGACCATCAAGCCCGGCGGACCGGACATCAACCCCTCCCAGGTCATCGCCGCCGGCGGTGCCGATGTGATCGTGGACTGGATGCCGGACGCACTGGCCGCGCGTGAGAAGGGCGTGCCGCTCGTCAACATCGCCCAGGTTTTTCAGAAATCCGGCCTCGAACTCACCTGCCGCAAGGATAGCGGCGTCACCTCACCGAAGGATTTCAAAGGCAAAATTTTGGGTGTCTGGTTTGCCGGCAACCAATATCCCTTCCTCGCCTGGATGGGCAAGCTCGGCTACACCACCTCCGGCGCCAACCCGGATGTCAAGGTTCTCAAACAAGGCTTCAACGTGCAGCCGCTGCTGCAGAAGCAGGCCGCCTGCATTTCGACGATGAATTATAATGAATATTGGCAGCTGATCGAAGCCGGGATGAAGCCGGACCAGCTCGTCGTCTTCAAGTATCAGAATGAAGGCGTGGCGATGCTCGAAGACGGGCTCTACACCACCGATGCCGAGCTGGCTAACCCGCAGAAGGCGGCCGACCTGGCCAAATTCGTAAAAGCCACGATGCAGGGTTGGGATTATGCCGCCGCCCACCAGGCCGAAGCGGTAAAAATCGTGATGGATAACGACACCGCCGGGGTGCTGGATGCGGCGCATCAGACCAGGATGATGGGCTCCGTCGCCACGCTGCTCACCGACGGCAAGGACAAGGACGGCTATCTCGACCCAGCCGCCTACCAGCGTACGGTGAGCGTGCTGATGGCGGACAAGACCGATCCGGTGATCACCAAACTGCCGGAAGGTGCCTACACGCATAAAATCTACGACGCCGCCTACGGCATCAAGGAGTAACTATCCTCTCGGCTCAATCCCGCGAAGCAGGATATCCACCAGCTTCGCGGCGAGCGGCTCCGGCGGCAGATCGCCTTCGGCCTCCTGCCAGCGCGCCGTCCAGTTCAGCGCGCCGGCCAGGCCAAAGGCGGTCAGCTTCACATCGCTGATCCGCGCCGAGCCATCATCGGACGCCGCTTGCAGAAACCGCCGCAGCGCCTCGTCGATCTCGCGTTTCAGCGCGCGGAACTGCGCCCGGCTCTCCGGCGCCAGCACCTCGTCCCCGGTGCGGATCACGCAGCGCCCGAAATCATCCATGATCACCTGCGCATAGATGCACAGGAAAAGCTTCAGCCGCTCAAGCCCATTGCCTTGCAGCGCCTCGGCCTGCCGCACCGCCTCGCGCAGCCGGCTGATTCCAAGCCGCAGACACTCGAACAGCACCTGCTCCTTCGCCCCCAGATAATGATAGATCAGCGGCTTGGAGATGCCGAGGCTGGCGGCGACATCGTCGAGCGAGGTGGTGTGGTAGCCGCGCTCATTGAACATCCGCACCGCCGCCCGCAGCACAGCATCGCGCTTGGCCGCACGCTCCTGCTCACGCTCGCGCGCATTGCGGAAAGGGGGGATCGCGGGCGCGCTCTTATCCATCACATCCAGGCTTCATCTTGACGGGGGCAATGAAGCATGGAACCTACGCGTTAGTAAATAATGTACCAAGAGGTTTGTTCATGAACCCGCCGCCGCCGTTGCTTTTCACCCGCGAAAGCGGGCTTGCCCGCATCACCCTCAACCGCCCAGACGCGGCCAATACGCTGAACCCGGAGATGTCCCGCGCTCTGTTCGACGCCGCCATCGAGTGCGATGAGGATGCCTCCATCCGCGCCGTGCTGCTCACCGGCAATGGTCCGTTGTTTTGCGGCGGCGGCGATATTCACGGCTTCGCCGCGGCGGGGGCGCGGGTCTCGCATCTGGCCAAGGAAATGACCACCATCCTGCATGGCGCCGTCTCCCGCCTGGCGCGCATGGGCAAGCCGCTGGTCGTGGCGGTGAATGGTCCGGCGGCAGGGGCGGGGCTGTCGCTCGCCATGCTGGGGGATATCGTCATCGCCGCGCCCGCCGCGCATTTCACAGTCGCCTATACCGCCATCGGGCTGACGCCGGATCTGGGGGCGAGCTGGTTGCTGCCACGTCTGGTCGGGCTGCGCCGGGCCCAGGAGCTGGCGCTCACCAATCGCCGCGTGGGCGCCCAGGAAGCCGCCGCCATCGGGCTGATCACCCGCGTCGCCGATGACCCGCAGGCCGAGGCGCTGACGGTGGCGCGGACGCTGGCCCAGGGGCCGGGCGCGGCGCTGGCCGGCACCAGGGCGCTGCTGGCGCGCAGCCTTTCCACCGGGCTGGAGGAGCAGATGGAATGGGAAGCCCGCGCCATTGCCACCGCCCTGCGCGGCGCGGAAGGGCAGGAGGGCATTGCGGCCTTTCTGGCCAAGCGTGCGCCGGATTTTTCGTAACCATGCTAATCTGGCCGCACCACAAGGAAGGATGCCAAAATCATGGCTTATGAGACGCTGATCGTCGAACAGCATGGCGCGGTGACGCTGGTCACCCTGAACCGGCCGAAAGCGCTGAACGCGCTCAACGCCCAGGTTCTGGCGGATCTCGAAGCCGCCTTCGCCGCGTTCGAGGCGGATGCGGGGCAAGGCTGCCTGGTGCTCACCGGCTCGGAGAAGGCCTTTGCCGCCGGGGCGGACATCAAGGAGATGCAGACCCAGGGCTTCGCCGACATGTACGGGCCGGACAAATTCGCCGGCTATGACCGCATGCTGCGCGCCACCTCCAAGCCCTGGATCGCCGCCGTCTCGGGTTACGCGCTCGGCGGGGGCTGCGAGCTGGCGATGATGGCGGATTACATCCTGGCCGCCGATACCGCGAAATTCGGCCAGCCGGAGATCACGCTCGGCACCGCGCCGGGCATGGGCGGTTCGCAGCGCCTCACCCGCGCCGTCGGCAAGGCGAAGGCGATGCAGATGTGCCTTACAGGCCGGATGATGGGGGCCGAGGAAGCCGAGCGCGCGGGGCTGGTGGCCGAGATCGTCCCGGCGGCGAAGCTGATCGAAACCGCGCTGGCCCAGGCAACGACCATCGCCGGGCTCGGCCCGCTGGCGGTGAAAGCGAACAAGGAGCTGGTCAATGCCGCGTTCGAGACCAGCCTGTCGGAAGGGGTGCGCTTCGAGCGGCGGATGTTCTTCGGCCTGGCGGCGAGCCAGGACAAGCAGGAAGGCATGGCCGCCTTCATCGAGAAGCGCAAGCCGAGCTGGACGGGGAAGTAAAAACCCCCTGTAAAAACGTAAAAGTTTTTTGATGCCGCTTTTTTTCAGGG